>JAIUOO010000007.1 GCA_020161695.1 Pseudomonadota bacterium
CCAGCGGCCGGTCGAGGCCGAGATCCCGCCGGATCTGCTCGACCACCTCGGGCGTCGCCTGCGGGCCGCCGATCACCTGCGCAACGTCACCCGGCACAAGCTGCAGCAGCATGAAGCCAAGCAGCAGAACACCAAACAACACCGGTACAGACAACACCGCTCGATGAATCAGATGGGTGCCCATGCGGTCAGCCCTTCCATTCGCCGGTCGCGTCGTGGACGCAGGCGCCGCCCAGAATAGTCAGGTCGCAGCGCGTCCCGGACAGCAGCTGTTCCGGCGTCGCCGTCAGCAGGTCGCGCGAAAACACCGCCACATCGGCCGCCTGGCCGGGCCGCAGGGTTCCACGATGGTCCTCGCACCTGTTCACGTAGGCTCCGAATTCCGTATAGGCCTGGATGGCGCGCTCGATGGAGATCGCCTCGCCACCGCCGACCACCGTGCCACGGGAGGTCTTCCGCGTCAGCATGGTGTAGAAATTCGGCCAGACATTCGCGTCGCAGACCGGCGCATCGGTCGAGGCGGCCGGCCGGAAGCCCATGTCGATCCAGGTCTTCATGGGATAGCTGGTCGCTGGACGCTCGTCGGGCATGACCGACTGATAGAGATCGCCGAAATCATAGATGAAGACCGGCTGCGGCACCGGCTCGATGCCGGCCTGCCGCATGCGCTTCATCTGATCCATGGTGTTGAAGCCGCAATGCTCGATCCTGTGGCGGCGGTCCGCGTCGGGATATTTCGCCAGTGCCTTCTCCATCGCGACCAGGGTCTGCTCGATGGCGCCGTCGCCGATGGCATGGACCGCGAGCTGATAGCCGCGCGCATGCACGGCCATGGTCGCCTCTTCCATTTCCTTGTCGGTCAGGCAGTAGATGCCGTGGGTCTGCTCCTCGCCCTCATAGGGGGCGGTCATCGCCGCGGTCTTGCCGCCTGCCGAACCGTCGGTGAAGATCTTCACCGGCCCGATGCGCAGCATGTCGTCGCCCGAGCCGGTGATCAGGCCCTCGCCGTGGCACTGGTCGAGGATGCCGTCGGGAATGTCGAGCAGGCACTGGGTGACGCGGATCGGCTGCCGGCCGGTGCGGACCGCCGTGCGATAGGCGACGATCTCGCGATATTTGGAGTGGATGCCGACGGCCGCGTCCATGGTCGACGTGATGCCGAAGGAGTTCATGTACTGCGCGCCGCGCTCGATGGCCGCGACCAGCTCCTCGTCGGAAGCTGCCGGCAGCACGGCCTTCACCGGCAGGCGGCCGTTCTCCGCGAGAAGGCCGGTGAGGTCGCCATTGACCTGCTCGATGGCGCCGCCCGCCGGAACCGGGGAGGACTTGGTGACCCCCGCAAGCTTCAGGGCCAGCGAATTGACCACGGCGAGATGGCCGCAGGTGCGCACCAGATAGACGGGATTGTCGGGGGCAGCCGCGTCCAGCTCGGTGCGGTGGGGGTGGCGGCGCACGTCGAGCTGGAAGTGGTCGTAGCCGCGCGCGAGAATCCACTCGCCCGGCTTCTTCCTGGCCGCCGCGTCCTTGATCAGCTGCAGCAGCCCGTCGAGCGTGTTGGCGGCCTGAGGCCGGGCATCGACCTCGGCCATGGACACGCCCATGGGCAGGAGATGGGCATGGGCCTCGAACAGGCCCGGCGTCGCCAGCCGGCCGCGCAGTTCGACGATCTTCGTGCCCGGACCGATCAGCGGTTCCATGTCGGCGGACGAGCCGACCGCCAGCACCTTGCCGCACCACAGGGCCACGGCCTCCGCGACGGGCTCACCATAGGCGACGAAAACGCGGCCGCCGCGCAGAACGACATCTGCCTTGGGAAGGATCGGCATGCAGTCTCCAATACGATCGTTTCGGAAACTGGCACGCTGTTTCGCCGTGGTGCAAGCTGTGGACGCGCCGGGCTCCCTCGTCCGGGCCGGGGTAGATTTGTCGCGACGAGGCGCTAAGGTGGGGAACTTTCGGTTCGTGCATGACCTTGCGGGAAAACGTGCGTTTCCTCCCGCATCGCGCGTAGCGAGCTGCCTCCGGGTTCAATTGATCAAAGGCGCGCGGCGATAGGTCGCGCAGTCCCTCGCCCGTGCCGACCGTCAGCGACCCTGCCGGAAATAATCCGGACGCGGAATGGTCCACTGGTCGCCCCAGACCTGGTTGCCGCCATCGACGACCATCACCTCGCCGGTGACGAAGGCGCCGCTCGGACCGACCAGATAGGTGACGGCATCGGCGACATCGCGCGCCTGGCCGAAGCGCTGCATCAGGTTCGAGCTCGGCAGGTCGCGCTGGGCCTCCTCGGAATAGACGTCCATGCCTTCCGTCGCGATGGCCCCCGGCGCAACGCAGTTCACCCGGATGTTCAGCGGCGCCCATTCGATGGCGAGGGTCTTGGACAGGTAGATCACGCCCGCGCGCGCTGCGCAGGTGTGCGCTACGCCCGGCATGCCCCGCCAGACGACCGTGACGATGTTGACGATGGAGCCGGCCTGACCGGCGTCGCGCCAGCGCTTCGCGGCCGCCTGCATCATGTACCAGGAACCGTTCAGGTTGGTGTCGATGACCGCGTTCCAGCCCTTCACGGAATAGTCGATGGCGGCCTGCGGAAACTGGCCGCCGGCATTGTTGACGAGATGGTCCAGCCGGCCGAAACGATCCCAGATCTCGGCCTGCATCCGGTCGACATCCTCCGCGTCGCGAATGGTGGCGGGCCGCACCATCACCTCCGCGCCGATGCTGCGCAGCATGGCGGCGGTCGCCTCCAGCTTCTCGACCTTGCGGCCGCAGATCACGACCTTCGCACCCAGCCGGCCACACTGGATGGCGATGGCCTTGCCGATGCCGCTGCCGGCCCCCGAGACGAGGACGACCTGATCCTTCAGAAGATCGTCGCGGTAGGTCAACGGGGCGGTGAGGGAGTCATAGGACGCGGCATCGGTCATCGGGTCAGCCTCCACGGGCCGGCGGGACGAAGCCGGCGGGAACGGGAACGGGGAAGTCCATCAGCATCTGCGCGAAGGCCTTGCCTTGCGGATCGATGCGCAGCGATGCGACGCCACCGCCGCCGAGGCAGTCGTGCAGCACGAAATTGAGCGCGGCGATGCCGGGCAGGTCGAAACGCTCGACGCGCCCGACGCCGGTCTGGCGGAAATAGGCGGCGACGGCCTCTGGCGTCAGCGCCGCCTTGATCAGCGGCAGGTCCCCGGCGCGGCGGGCGATGACGCCGATATTGGCGGAATTGCCCTTGTCGCCGCTGCGCCCGACGGCGAGCGCGACGAGCGGCAGGGTCGCAACTTCGCCCCGGGCCGCCGACGCCGCCACCGTTTCGATCGGCTCCGGCTGGCTCGACCCGCCCTGCGGCACCGCGACGACGAAGCTCTCGTCGCCGACGGTCACCGTCGCGGTGACGCTGTCTGCGGGCACGAGGAACGAATAGCCACGGAACACCGGCTGCACGCCCGGCCGCCCCGCGAAGAAGCCGGTGAGCCCCTGCGCCATGGCGGTCGCGGCCGGGGCGATCTCACCCGCGAGGATCGCAAGCGGCTTTTCCTCCCGGTGTCGAGCGGCGATCTTCAGCACGACCTCGCGGCTCTCGCGCGCGCCGGGGCGGGCATTGTCGCCATAGGTCGCCTCGCTGCCCAGCACTTCGACGGAGGTTTCGGTGAAATCCGCGTGCCCGGCCTGCGCCGCCAATCGGCCGGCACGCTTCAGGATGGCCTCGCCGGTGCGGGCGGCTTTGGCGGCTGCATCACGCCCGCCGATCGTCACCGTGCCGATGGTGCGGAAGCCGTCGGGATGTGTCGCGCTGACCTTGAGCATGCCGGAGGGCGGCCGGCCCTTCGCGCCCGCCACGCGCACGCGATCCGGCCCGTCCTGGACCATGGTCACCGCGCGGAAGTCGCAGGCGACGTCGGGAAGCAGGTAGGCAGCGGGATCGCCGATTTCGTAGAGCATCTGCTCAGCGACCGTCAGCGGCGAAATACGGCCGCCGGTGCCATCAGGCTTGGTCACCACGAACGCGCCGGAGGCATGGCATTCGACGACCGGGAAGCCCATGTCGTCCCAGCCCGGCACCTCGGCCCAGTCGGTGGCGATGCCCCCCGTCACCTGCGCGCCGCATTCGATGAGGTGGCCGGCAAGACTACCCGCCGCGAGGCGGTCGTAATCGTCCGCGTCCCAGCCGAATTCGTGCATCAGCGCGCCGAGGGTGACGGCGGAATCAACGCAGCGGCCGGTGATGACGATTTCGGCCCCCTCTGCGAGCGCGGCCGCGATGGGGCCCGCGCCGAGATAGGCATTGGCGCTGGCGAAGCGCTCGGGCATCGGCGCGCCGGTAAACATCTCCCGTGTCCCGGCCGCGCGGATCGCCTCGATCTGAGACAGCATGTCGTCGCCGGTGACGACGGCGATCTTCGGCGACAGGCCGAGTGCAGCGGCGCGGCGGGCGAGTTCGGCGGCAGCGCCTTGCGGGTTCATGCCGCCGCCGTTCGAGACGACCCTGATGCCGCGCCTGGTGATCTCGGGCAGCAAGCCGCCGACCACCTCGACGAAATCCGGGACATAGCCGAGGTCGGGCTTCCTCGCGCGGATGCGCGCGAGCAGCGCCAGCGTGATCTCCGCGAGATAGTCGAAGACGAGATAGTCGATGTTGCCGCGCGTCACGAGCTGGCGCGCGCCCTCGGGACTGTCGCCCCAGAACCCGGCCGCGCCCCCGACGCGGACGATCTTCGAAGTTCCCGCAGAACGACTCATGACGCCACCCAGCGGGGCTGGCGGCGCTCGTTGAACGCCTTGAAGCCCTCCACGGCATCATCGGTCTTCGCCAGCAGCGGCAGCACGCGCTGGGCATATTCGACGCCCTCGAGATAGGGCATTTCGGCAATCGTGTTCAGGGCCCTGCGGCCGAAGCGCATGGCGGTCGGCGCGCCGCCCGCAAGCGTCGCGACCAGTTCGTCGATACGGGCGTCCAGATCGGCCGTCGGCACGGCTTCGTTCAACGCGCCGATGGCGACGCCTTCCGCCGCCGAGACCGGCTTGCCGGTGGCCGAGAGGCGCATGACGTCGCGGCGCGACAGCACGCGCAGCATGGAGGGCAGGATCATCAGCGGAAACAGGCCGAGCGTGATTTCGGGCGTGCCCAGCCTGACGTGGTCGGCGCCGATGGCGAAATCGCAGGCGCAGACGAGGCCAAAGCCGCCGCCGAGCGCGTGCCCGTTGACCCGCGCGATGGTCGCCACAGGGCAGTTCTCGAGCGCGCGAAGGAAGACCGCCACCGGATTGTCGAGACGGTTCGGATCGACGCGGAAGGGATCGCCGTCGGCATCGGATTTCAGGTTGCCGCCGGCACAGAAGACCTTGGCGCCCGCGCCGGTCAGCACCAGCGCCCGAACCCCCTCGCGGCGACCGGCCTCCTCGACGCCGGCGATCAGCTCGGCAAGAACCGCGTCATCCAGCGCGTTGCGCTTTTCCTCGCGGTCGATGACGAGCCACAGCGCCGCGCCGCGCTGCTCAAGGCGCACCTCGCCCATCGTTTCTCTCCCTATTGAATATCATTCATTTTTCATGGACTGTACCTCAAATCGCCGAGTGTGCAAGGGCGGAGAAGGCCGGTAGAACGGGCCGAACGGAGGAAGCCATGACCGATCAATCGCCCGACAGCCCCGTCCTGTTCGACATTGTCGGCTCGGTGGCGATCATCAGGCTGAACCGCCCGAAACAGCTCAACGTGCTCGATCCCGCCATGGGCCGCGGCCTCGTCGCGGCGGTCGACGCGGCCGCCGATCTCGAAGCGGTGCGCGCGGTGGTGTTGTCCGGCACCGGCCGGTCCTTCTGCGCGGGCGGCGACCTCGGCCTGTTCCACCGCGACCTCGCGGGCGCGCCCAATTCCGCAGCCGACCTCATCGACCTGTTCCACACCGCGCTGCGCGGCATCGCGCTGATGCCGAAGCCGGTGATCGCGGCCGTCCACGGGCCGGTCGCGGGCGGCGGCTTCTCGCTGGCGGTTGGCTGCGACCTCGTCGTGGCAACGGAGGATGCGACCTTCCTCGCGGCCTATACCAAGCTCGGCACCAGTCCGGACGGCGGCCTGTCGTGGTCGCTGGCGCAGCTCGTCGGACGCCGGCGCGCGCTCGACCTCCTGCTCACCAATGAGCGGATCGACGCCAGGACCGCGCTCGCCTGGGGCCTCGTCAACCGGGTCGTGCCCGCCGGCGAGGCGGAACGGGCGGCGATCGCCCTTGCCACGACGTTCGAGGACGCTTCGGCCGCGACCACCGCTGCCGTAAAGCGGCTCGTCGGCGATGCCGTATCGGCCTCGTTCGACGCACAGCTCGATGCGGAAAAGGCGTCGTTCGTCGAGCGCGCCGGCACGGCCGATTTTCGCGAGGGCATCACCGCCTTTGTCGAGCGACGCCCGACGAAGTTTCCGGGTTGAGGCGGCGCAGAGGCGACCCTGCCCTCGCGTGAGAGGGCACAAGGTTCAACGTCATGCCCCGGACCAGCCCGGGCATGACGCGGCTGGCGCAGAAGCCGCACAACCTTCAGAGCCCGCGTCAGTTCCGCAGCAGTTCGCCCGCGATGATCAGCTTGCGGATCTCCGTCGTGCCGGCGCCGATCTCCAGGAGCTTGGAGGCGCGGTAGAGCCTGTTCACCTCGGTCTCGCGCATGTAGCCGGCGCCGCCGAAGATCTGCACGGCGTCGCCGATGACCCGCGTGCAGCCCTCGGCAGCGAACATGATGGCGGCGGCGGTGACCTTGTGAATCTCGCCGCGCCCGCCGTCGCCCTCGCCGAGATCGTTGGCCTGCGCCAGCGTGCGATAGCAGAGCGACTTCATCGCCTCGACGGTGACATACATCTCGGCCAGCTTGCCCTGCACCAGCTGGAACTCGCCGATGGGGCGGCCAAACTGCTGGCGGGTCTTGGCGTAATCGATGGCAAGGTCCAGCGCCCGCTCGGCCATGCCGACATTGATCATGGCGACGATGGCGCGTTCGAGGTCGAGGCCGCTCATGACGACGGCAACGCCGCGGTTCTCCTCGCCCACCATGTTGGCTGCCGGCACGCGGCAATCGTCGAAGGTCAGCTCGGCCGTGGTCGAGCCGCGGAAGCCCATCTTGTCGAGCTTCTGCGCCACCGCAAAGCCAGGCGTGCCCTTTTCCACCACGAAGGCGGAAATGCCCTTGGCGCCCTTCGTCTTGTCGGTCTTGGCATAGACGAGAACGAGGTCCGCGACCGGGCCGTTGGTGATGTAGAGCTTGCGGCCGTTGAGCACGTAGTCGTCGCCGTCACGGCGCGCCGTCGTCGCCATGGAGCCGAGCGCATCAGAGCCGGCGCCGGGCTCGGTCAGGCCGAGCGCGCCGATCCTGGTGCCATCGCAGAGGCCGGGCACGAAGCGCTTCTTCACGGCCTCGCCGGCATTGCGGGCGATGTTGTTGAGACAGAGGTTCTCGTGCGCCACGTAGGAGAGCGCGACGGCGGGATTGTAGCGCGCCAGGCCTTGCGTGATCAGGCCGGAGGTGAAGAAATCCGAGCCCGAGCCGCCGAGGCTTTCCGGCACGGTCACGCCGAGAAAACCCATCTCCGCGAGCTTCGGCATGGCCTGCGGCGGCCACCATTCCTCGTCGTCCATCCGCTGCTGCAGCGGTAGCAGTTCGTCCTGCGAGAACCGCGAGGCGAGGTCGAGAATCTCGCGCTGGTCGGGCGTCAGATCGAAGGCGGAATGGGGGCTGTTGCGCCCCTCGGCGGCGGCCGTGGTCATGGTGTCCTCCCCAGGACGGTTCCGCCTGTTGCGGCGTGTTGACATGCTTCAGTGAATGATATTCAGTATTGTCATCTTGGCAAGCGCCCGGGCCTTTCGCGAGAGAGGCATTCGATAGAGGCGCAGCCGAGGAGGAACGCAACGGACAGGGAGGAGCGCGGCCCCGCCGCGCTTGCTGCACGCGCATGCCCGTGATCAGCGCTCAGAAGATGCAGGATCGGCGCGACTCGATCCTTGCCGCGGCGCGCGAAGCCTTCGCCAAGGGCGGCTTCGAGGGCACGTCCATTGCCGACATCGCCCGCGCCGCGCGCGTCTCCGATGGCCTCGTCTATCGCTATTTCGCCAACAAGCGCGACCTCCTGAACGCGGTGCTGACCGAGTTCTACGAGCGCACCATGGACGACCTCGATGTCATCGCCGGACGCGATGCGTCCTTCGAGCAGCGTCTGCACGACATCATTCACCGGCACATCGAAGCCTTCGTGCGCGATGCGGATGCCTGCCGCCTGTTCATCTCGGAAGTGCGGACCGCCGCGGACTACCAGGGCTCGCCCGTGCAGCAGCTCAACCGCCGCTACACGTCGATCCTCGTCCGCATCATCGAGAGCGGCATCGCGTCCGGCGAGGTGCGGCCCGACATTGAGATGCGCCTTGTGCGCGACGTGATCTTCGGCGCCATCGAGCACCGCACCTGGGCCGCCGTGAACGGCCGACCGCTCGACATCGACGCCACCGCCAAGGGTCTCGTCGAGCTGCTGCGTTATGGCCTGATGGCGCGCCCGAAGAGGTCCGGACGATGAGCGCCCTTCCCTTCGACACGCTGCTGATCGCCAATCGCGGCGAGATCGCGCTCAGGATCATCCGAACCGCCAAGCGGCTGGGGTTGCGCACGGTGGTCGTCGCCCACGAGGCCGACCACGGATCGCCCGCGACGGCGGCTGCCGACGTGGTGGTTCCGATCCACGGCAAGACCGGCGTCGCCGCCTATCTCGATGGCGCGCAGATCATCGAGGCCGCGCGCAAGACAGGCGCGGGCGCGATCCATCCCGGCTACGGCTTCCTGTCGGAGAACGCAGGCTTCGCGCGAGCGGTGGCGGAGGCAGGCATCCGCTTCGTCGGCCCGACACCCGAGGCCATCGACCTGATGGGCGACAAGGTGCGCGCCCGCGCCTTCGTCGCGAAGAACGGCTTTCCGGTCGCGCCTTCCGCGATCGAGGACGATGATCCCGCGACGTTCGCCGCGCGTGCCCGCGCGCTCGGAGCGCCGCTGCTGGTCAAGCCCTCCGCTGGTGGCGGCGGCAAGGGCATGCGCATCGTCCGCGACATGGCGCTGCTGGACCAGGAGATCGCGCAGGCGCGCAGCGAGGGCGAGCGCTATTTCGGCGACGGGCGGCTCTACGTCGAGCGCTTCGTCGAGCAACCGCGCCATATCGAGGTGCAGGTGATGGGCGATGCCCACGGCACCGTCATTCATCTCGGCGAGCGCGAATGTTCGGTCCAGCGTCGCTTCCAGAAGATCGTCGAGGAGACGCCCTCGCCTGCCCTCAGCGCCGACGAGCGCCGGCGCATCTGCGAGGCGGCGGCCGGCATCGCCCGCGCAGCCGGCTACCGCAACGCCGGCACGGTGGAGTTCATCTACGGCCGCGGCGAATTCTACTTCCTCGAGATGAACACGCGCCTGCAAGTGGAGCATCCGGTGACCGAAGAGGTCACGGGGGTCGACCTGGTCGAGGCGCAGCTGCGCGTCGCGGCCGGCGAAAGGCTCGCCTTCGCGCAGGAGGACATCCGGGCGAGCGGCCATTCCATCGAACTGCGCGTCTATGCCGAATCCGCAGCGCGCGGTTTCACGCCAACGACAGGCTCGGTGCTGGCGCTGAGGCTGCCGTCCGGCGAGGGCGTTCGTGTCGATGTCGGCATTGCCGAGGGCCAGCGCGTCACCACGAATTTCGACCCGATGCTGGCGAAGCTGATCGTTCACGCCCCGGATCGGGACGAGGCGATCCGGCGCGCCCGCCGCGCGCTGGCCGGCTTCGCCCTGCTCGGCTGCGAGACCAATATCGGCTTCCTCGACAGGCTGATCGCCGATTCCGCCTTTGCCGCCGGCGTGGTCCATACCGGCTGGCTCGACGCCAATCCCGCGCTCGCCGCCGATCCCGAGATCGCCCCGGACCTGCGCGCCAGGCTTGCGGCCATCGCGGCGCTGGCGACGCGCGCGATCCGCGACGGCGCGGATGCCGTGCCGACGCTGCATGCCGCCATGGGCGGGTGGAGGAACTGATGCGCCACGCCTTTGAGATCGGCGGCATCGAGACCGAGGTCTGGCTCGCGCGGGACGGCGACGCCTACCGGCTGCACGGAGACGCAGGCGAGGCGCGTGTCGCGCTGAACCAGCGCGGCGCCGAAGCGGTGCTCGACCTCGACGGCCTCACCGAGAAGGCGCTTGTCGTCCTCGACGGCGAGACCATCCATGTCCATGTCGCCGGCGGCAACTACACGCTGCGCCATCTCGATCCCGCGCGCCGCTTCGCCGATGGCGATGCGAGCGGTGGCGCCGATGTCGCGCGCGCGCCCATGCCGGGCACGGTCGTGCGGATCGACGTGGCGGCGGGCCAGAAGGTCGCGACCGGCGATCCGCTCGTGGTCATCGAAAGCATGAAGCTGGAGACGACCATCCGCGCCTGGCACGACGGCATCGTCGCCGACATCCATGTCGCGGCCGGCCAGAGCTTCGACCGAGACGCGCTTCTCGTTACCCTCGCGGCGGAGGCGGCCTGACATGCGCCGGATCGTCTCGTCAATCGACACGCGCTCGGCGGAATTCGCCGCCAATGTCGCGCATAATCGCGGCCTCGCCGCCAAGCTGAAAACGGCGCAGGATAGCGCGCGCCTGAAGCGGCCGCAGCGCGACCTCGACCGCCTCGCGCGGCAGAACAAGATGTTCGTGCGCGACCGGATCGAAGCGCTGCTCGACCCCGGCACGCCCTTCCTCGAACTCTCCACGCTCGCCGCCAATCAGGCCTATGAGGGCGACGTGCCCGGTGCCGGCATCGTCTCCGGCATCGGCATCGTCTCCGGCCGCGAGGTCATCATCCACGCCGACGATGCCAGCGTGAAAGGCGGCGCCTGGTATCCGCTGTCGGTGAAGAAGATCGTCCGCACGCTCGACATCGCCATCGAGAACCGCCTGCCGGTGGTGCACCTCTGCGACAGCGCCGGCGGCTTCCTGCCCTTGCAGGCGGAACTGTTCGGCGACCGCTATCTCGCCGGGCGCATCTTCCGCAACCAGGCGATCCTGTCGAAGATGGGCATTCCGCAGGTCGCCATCGTGCTCGGCCACTGCACGGCCGGCGGCGCCTATGTGCCGGCGCTCTCCGAATACAACGTCATCGTCAAGGGAACGGGCGCGATCTTCCTCGGCGGCCCGCCGCTGGTGAAGGCCGCGACCGGCGAGGAAGTCACCGTCGAGGAGCTCGGCGGCGCCGACGTCCACACCCGCATTTCCGGCACGGCCGACTATCCCGCGACCAACGAGCGGCACGCCATCGCGATCGCGCGCGAGATCGTCGGCACCTTTCCGAAGCGCGCCAAGGCGGCGGTGGAATGGGCGACGCCCGAGCCGCCCGCCTACGATCCAGCCGAGCTCTACGGGATCATTCCGCGCGACATCAAGGTGCAGTTCGACATGCGCGAGGTGATCGCCCGCATCGTCGACGGCTCGCGCTTTCACGAATACCAGCCGGCCTACGGCACCAGCCTGATCTGCGGATTCGCCAATGTCTGGGGTTGTCCTGTCGGAATCCTGGCCAATAACGGAGTCCTGTTCAACGACTCCACGCTCAAGGGCGCGCATTTCATGCAGCTCTGCGACCAGAAGAAGACGCCGATCCTGTTCCTGCAGAACATCACCGGCTACATGGTCGGCCGCGACTACGAGCATCGCGGCATCACCAAGGACGGCGCCAAGATGATCATGGCGGTGGCGGGCCTCGAGGTTCCGAAGATCACCGTCGTCGTCAACGGCTCGTTCGGCGCCGGCAATTACGGCATGTCGGGCCGCGCCTTCGACCCGCGCTTCCTGTTCATGTGGCCGCAGAGCCAGATCTCGGTGATGGGCGCGGAGCAGGCCTCCAACGTGCTCGCCGACATCAAGCTGCGCCAGCTCGCCCGCCACGGCGAGAAGCTGGACGCGGCCGGCATCGCCGCCATCCGCGAGCCGATCCTGGAGGAGTACCGGCGGCAGTCGAGCGCCTATTACTCGACGTCCGAGATCTGGGACGACGGCATCCTCGACCCCGTCGATACCCGCAACGCGCTGGCGATCACCCTCTCGGCCGCGCTCAACGCGCCGGGCGGCGATCCCCATTACGGCGTCTTCAGGATGTGAGGGCGCGATGACCGCAAACGGCACACCATCGTCAGATCGTCCCATCGTCCTTGCCTGCGACGCCATCGAGCGTTCCTTCGGCGGCCTGAAGGCGCTGAAGGGCGCGACGCTGAACGTGCGCGAGGGCGAGATCTTCGGCCTCGTCGGCCCGAACGGCTCGGGCAAGACGACGCTCGTCAACGTCGTCACCGGCTTCTATCCGCCGGAGGCCGGCACGGTGACGCTGTTCGGCGAGAACATCACCCATGTCGCGCCGCACCGGATCGCCCGCAAGGGCGTGGCGCGAACGTTCCAGAACCTCGCCCTGTTCAAGGGCATGAGCGTGCTCGACAACATCCTGATCGGCCGCCACACCCACATGCACCCCTCGGCGCTCGGCACGCTGTTCTACTGGTGGTGGGCGCAGAGGGAGGAACTCGCCAACCGCCGCATCGTCGAGGAGGTCATCGAGTTCATGCAGCTCCAGGACATCCGCGACGAGCCTGTGGATGTCATTCCGCTCGGTTTGCAGAAGCGCGTGGAGCTAGCCCGCGCGCTGGTCGCCGAGCCGCGCTTCCTGATCCTGGACGAGCCGATGGCCGGCATGAACCAGGAGGAGAAGGAATATATCGCACGCTTCATCCTCGATGCCCGCGAGGAGCGCGGCGTCACCATCCTGATCATCGAGCACCACATGGACGTGGTGACGGCGATCTGCGACCGCGTCGTGGTGCTGAGCTACGGCGAGATCATCTCGGAAGGCCCGCCGCAGGAGGCCATCGCGCATCCGAAGGTCGTCTCCGCCTATCTCGGCGAGCGCGCCGCCAAGCGTCACCAGCAGCAGGTGGCGTCATGACCGCGCATGCGACGCCCCCCGCCGCCATCGCCTGGCCGAAGATGCCGGACGGCCAGCCCGCGACCCTCGTCGCGGCGCTCGCCCGCAACGCCGCCGAGTTCGGCAGCCGCATCGCCTTCCGCGAGCGCAAATACGGCGTCTGGCAGGAGCAGAACTGGGCCGAGGTGCTGGAAGAGACGGCCGCCATCGCCGCCGGGCTGGAAGCGCGCGGCCTGAAGGCCGGCTCCGCCCTCACCGTCATCGGCGACAATCGCCCGCGCCTCTACTACGCGATGATGGCCGCCAACATGCTGCGCGCCTATCCCTCGCCCGCCTATCCCGACATCCCGCTGGAAGAGCTGATCGCCGCGACGCGCCACGGCGCGCCGACCGTCGCCTTCGCCGAGGACCAGGAGCAAGTCGACAAGCTGCTGGAACTGCGCGGCAAGATCGGCCGCCCCACCACCATCGCCTATGACGACGAGCGCGGCCTTGCCGCCTATGCGGACGAGGGCATCCTGTCCATCGAGGCACTGATCGCGGAGGGCCGCGCGCGCCTTCAGCGGGAGCCCGGCCTCGTCGCGGAGCTCGTGGGCCGCGCGGGCGCCGACGACATCACCGTGCTGCTGCATTCGTCGGGCACGACCGGCCAGCCGAAGGGCATTCCGCTGCGCCACCACAACGTCACGCGCGGCGTGCTGAACGCGGCGGCGTCGGGCTATTTCCACCAGCACGAGGAGCTGTTCGCCTATCTGCCCACGGCCTGGGTCGGCGACTTCGTCTTCACCCTCGGCGCGGGGCTGATGCTGACCGCGACGATCAACATCCCCGAGCGGCAGGAGACGGTGCTCCACGACCTGCGCGAGGTCTCGCCGACCTTCTACCTCGCCGCGCCGCGCGCCTGGGACCAGATGCTGACCCGCATCCAGGTCGGCATCAAGAACTCGACGCCGCTGAAGCGGAAGCTGTTCGACATGTTCATGCCGCGCGCCGTGGCGCTGGAGAAGAAGCGGCTGGCGGGCGGCACGCCGACGCTCGGCGAGCGCCTGATCCATGCCGTCGGCGACGTGCTCGTCTATGCGCCCTTGCGCGACTATCTCGGCCTCGCCCGCGCCGAACGCGCCTTCACCGGCGGCGAGGCGCTGGGCGAGGACACGTTCCTGTTCTTCCGGGCGCTGGGCATCCGGCTCAAGCAGTTCTACGGCCAGACCGAAACCTGCGCACTGACCGCCGCGCAGGGCGAAGGCACGGTCAAGCTGCACACGGTCGGGCGCCCCATGCAGGGCGTCGAGATCAGGATCGACGATTCCGGCGAAATCCTTGTCCGCTCGCCCTCGGTGATCGACGGCTATTTCGACGATGCGGAGGCCTCGGCCAAGGCCATCGTCGACGGCTGGCTGCACACCGGCGATGCCGGGCGGGTCGACGCGGACGGCGACCTGATCGTGCTCGGCCGCGTCAGCGAAGTCGTGCGCACCGCAAGCGGCGAACGCTACATCCCCAACTTCATCGAGAACCGGCTGAAGTTCTCGCCCTACATCCGCAATGTCGCGGTGCTGGGGGCCGGCCGCGACATCCTCACCGCCATCGTCTGCATCGATTTCGAGGCGGTCGGCCACTGGGCCGAGGAACGGCGCATCTCCTACACGTCCTATGCGGACCTTTCGCAGAAGCCGCAGGTTCAGGAGCTCATCGGCAGCGTCGTCGCGCATGTCAACGAGACCCAGCCGGAAACGCTGCGGGTGCGCCGCTTCGTCAACCTGCACAAGGATTTCGACGCCGACGACGGCGAGATCACCCGCACGCGCAAGCTCCGCCGCAACATCATCGAGACGACCTACGAACCGCTGATCGCCGCGCTCTACAGCGATGCGCGGGAGACCGTCTACGACGCGACCATCACCTACGAGAGCGGCGAGCGCGGCGTCATCCGCCGCACCCTGACGATAACAGAGGTCCCGGCCTGATGGACTACATCCTCATCGCGGAACTCGCCGTCTCCGGCCTCTTCGTCGGGCTGATGTACGCCCTTGTCTCGCTCGGCATCGTGCTGATCTACAAGACCTCGGGCCTCGTGAACCTCGCGCAGGGAGCGATGGCCATGACCGGCGGCTACGTGACCTGGGCGATCGCGGCCGGGCTCGGCGCGCCGATGTGGATCGCCATCATGGCCGCGCTCGTCGTCATGTTCGGCGCGGGCATGATGGTGGAGCGCCTCGCCCTCAGGCGGATGATCGGCCAGCCGGTGATCATGACGATCATGCTCACCCTCGGCATCGAGATCATGCTGCGCGGCCTGATGCCCGGCGTGTTCGGCGCGGCGGTGAAGCGCCTCGACATCGGCATCCCGCAGGCGCCGCTGTTCCTCGGCGAACTGCTGATCAACCGCGCGACGCTGATCGGCGGCGTCATCTCGCTGGGCCTGATCGTCCTGTCGCTCGCCTTCTTCAATTCGCGCTACGGCGTGGTCATGCGGGCGGTCGCCGACGACCAGACGGCGTCGTGGTCGGTCGGTATCCGGGTCGAGCGCGCCATCGCGGTGGCCTGGGGGCTCGGCGCGGTCATGGCGACCTCCGCCGGCATCCTCTGGGGCGCGACGCAGGGCGTCGACTGGTCGCTGTCGCTGCTGCTGGTGAAGGCGCTCGCCATCGCCATCCTCGGCGGGCTCGATTCCATTCCGGGCGTGCTGCTGGCAGGGCTGATCGTCGGCGTCGCGGAGAGCCTTGCGACCGGGATCATCGACCCTCTGGTCGGCGGCGGCACCCGCGACATCGTCGCCTCGGTGATCATTCTCGTCACGCTTCTTCTGAAGCCTCACGGCCTGTTCGGCCGCGAGCATATCGAGCGCGTGTGAGGCCGCCATGTTCTATCGCCGCGCCGGCATCCGCCACACCCGCTACCAGGACGAGCGGCAGCTCTTTCCGCTCGGCTTCGACCGGTTCCTGATCCTGAGTGTGCTGGCACTGCTGATCGCGGCGCCCTTCCTGCTCGATCGCTTCTACCTTGCCGGCTATCTGATCCCATGGCTCATCTGGACGAGCGCCGCCCTCGGCCTCAACCTGCTGATGGGCGGCGCCGGGCAAATTCATCTCGGCTACGGCGCGGTGATGGCCATCGGCGCCTATACTTCGGTGCACCTCGTGCGCGCCGGCGTGCCGCTGGAATTCGCCATGATCGCCGGCGGCCTGATGTCCGCCTCCATCGGCATCGTCTTCGGCGCGGCGGCGCTGCGGGTGAAAGGCATCTATCTCGCCATGGCGACGCTCGCCATGCAGTACATCGTCGATTTCGTCATCTCGCAGACGCCGGCCATTTCCGGCGGTTCGCTCGCGACCATCCAGGTGCCGCCGGTGAGCTTCCTCGGGATCAGCCTGCGCGGCGATACCGAAACCTACTATTTCGCGCTGTTCGTCTGCTTCCTAATCGCGCTGTTCATGCTGAATGTCGGCCGCACCAGTTTCGGCCGGGCGCTCGCCGCCGTGCGCGAGAAGGACTACGCCGCGCAGATCCTTGGCGTCAGCGTGTTCAAGTACAAGCTGCTGGCCTTCTGGGTGTCGTCCTTCATCGGCGGCGTTGTCGGCTCGGTGCTGGCGGTCTGCTACCTGCGCGCCATCTCGCCGGACCAGTTCCACATCGAGCTGTCGATCCAGCTGCTCGCCATGGTCATCGTCGGAGGACTTGGCTCGGTGCTCGGGCCGTTCTTCGGCGCAGCGCTGATCCTGTTCGCGCCGATCGTGCTGAACAACCTCACTGGCCTCGTCGCGACCTCGTTCGGGCTCGCCATTCCGATCGACCTGCGCGCCCACATTCCGCTCATCGCCTATGGCGCGCTGGTCATCGGCTTCCTGCTCTACGAGCCGCTCGGCCTCGCCAAGATCTACTCCAATCTGAGGAACTACATGCTCGTCTGGCCGTTCCGCCACGCCCAGCGGTGACGGCCTTCAACAAATCACAACGGGGCGGAGGAAACACCCAATGGCAGTCAACCGTCGCATCTTCGTGTCGGGCACGGCGGCAACGCTCGCCGCCCCGGCCCTGATCCCGTCCCATGCCTTCGGGCAGGACAAGGTCATCCGCTTCACGATGGCCCAGGACTTCACGCGCATCTACACGTTCGTGACCTCGGAATACAGCCAGGGCCAGCGGGACTATTTCACGCTGATCAACGAGCGCGGCGGCGTGAACGGCCACCGCATCCAGGCCGACGTCGCCGACCACGCCAACGACCTGCCGCGCGCCATCGAGGCCTATGAGCGCGGCAAGCGCGAGGGCGCGGTGCTCTGCGATCCCTTGTCGACGCCGGTCGCCCGCGCGCTGGTGCCGCGCGCGCTCGAGGACAAGATCAACCTGATCACCGCCTTCTCCGGCCGTTCGGACGCGGCCGACGGCTCGGCGTTCCCCTATGTGCTGCCGCTGTCGATCAACTACTGGACGCAGGCCGGCCTGATCGTCGACCATTTCGCCAAGGTGGCCGGCGGCAGCCTGCGCGGCAAGAAGATCGTCTTCGTCCACATCGACACGCCCTTCGGCAAGGAGCCGCTGCCGATCCTGCAGGTTCTGGCCCAGCGCCAGGGCTTCGAGCTGGTGACCTTCCCCTACACGCCGCCCGGCAACGACCAGGCGGCGATCTGGCCGCAGGTCCGGCGCGCGCGTCCGGATTTCGTGATGTTCTGGGGCGCCGGCGTCGGCCAGACCGTCGCCATGACCGAAGCCATCCGCAACGGCCTGCCGATGGACCGCGTGTCCTCGTCCGTCTGGATGTCGGAATCGGACATGGAGGTGGTCGGCAAGGCGGCGGCGAAGGGCGTGATGAAGGTCGAGCCCTGCGCCTCCGGCCGCGATCCGAAGCCGATCAAGGACATTCTCGCCGAGGTGGTCGCCAAGGGCAAAGGCGCCGGTCCCGAGGCCAAGATCGGCACGGCCTACTACAACTACGGCGTCCAGATGGCCTCGCTCATGGTCGAGGGCGTCCGCAAGGCGTTCGAGAAGTCGCCCAACGGCCCGATCACCGGCGCCTGGCTCAACGAGGGTCTGCGCTCGATCTCCAACTTCACGGCGGAGGGCATGCTGCCGCCGACGACCGTGACCAAAGAAGACCATCAGGGCGGCGGGCAGGGCCGCATCTCGCAGTGGGACGGCACCAAGTTCGTGCCGATCACCGGCTGGTTCACCGCCAACCAGGATGTCGTCTGGGGCGAGGTGAAGAAGTACTCGGAAGAGTTCCGCCGCACCGGCAAGTGAACACTCCGGCCTGACCGTCAGGCCGACACGAACGACCGGGCCGCATCCGCGCGGCCCGGTCGCCTCCGACAAGCGAAGGCCTCCATGTCGCTGCTGATCCTCAACAATGTCGAAGTCGCCTATGACCGCGTCTTCCTCGCGGTGAAGGGCGTCTCCATCGAGGTTCCCGAGCGCGGGCTCGTGGCGCTGCTCGGCGCCAACGGCGCGGGCAAGAGCACGGTGCTGAAATCGGTCAGCGGCCTCCTGAAGCCCGAGCGCGGCGAGGTCTCGCGCGGCGAGGTGATGTTCGCCGGCGAGGACATTCTCGCGCTCGATCCGCCCGACCGCGTCCGGCGCGGCATCGCGCACGTGCTCGAGGGACGGCGCGTGTTCGGCCACCTGACGCCGCAGGAGAACCTGCTCGCGGCGGCCTCCATGCACAACGACCGGGCCAAGGTGAACCGCCTGCTCGACCAGATGTTCACAACCTTCCCGCGTCTTGCCCAGCGCGCCAAGGCCAAGGCCGGCTATCTCTCCGGCGGCGAGCAGCAGATGCTGGCGATTGCGCGCGCGCTGATGACCGAACCGAAGCTGCTCATGCTCGACGAGCCGAGCCTCGGCCTCGCGCCGTTCCTCGTCGACGAGATCTTCGACATCGTGAAGAAGATCAACGCCGAGAGCGGCGTCGCCGTGCTGCTGGTCGAACAGAACGCCACCGCCGCGCTGGAAATCGCCCATTCCGGCTACCTGATCGAGAACGGCCGCATCCTGATGAACGGCACGGCCGAGGTACTGAGCGCCAATCCCGATGTCGCGGAGGCCTATCTCGGCGGTCACCAGCGGGTCGACTACCATGCGGTGAAGCACTATCGCCGCCGCAAGCGCTGGCTCGCCTGAGCCGGCGGTTCGACGCAGCCGCCATCCGGTCTTCGTCGCGGCCCGGGCTTTCGCGTCCCCCCTTTCCCGATCGTGTTCGAGATTCGAACGGCCGCCGCCATGCGAGCGGCAGGTGCGGCGCCTTGCCGTTCCGATTTAGTTATGCAATATAACTGTTATCGCTATCCGGAGCCGGACCATGCCGATATCCGCGGCCGCCGCGCCAGCGTCAGGCCCGCTCGCCATCACGGTGAGCGGCGGCGTCATGACGGTCGGGCTCAACCGGCCGGCCAAGCGCAATGCGCTGGATGACGCGACGGTTCTCGCCCTCGAAGACTGCTTCGCCACGCTGCCGAAAGGCATCGCCGCCGTCGTCATCCATGGCGTCGGCGATCATTTCTGCGCCGGGCTCGACCTCTCCGAACTGACCGAGCGCGACGTCACCGACGGCATGCTGCATTCGCGCATGTGGCACCGCACCTTCGACCGCATCCAGTTCGGCCCGGTGCCGGTGGTCGCGGCGCTGAAGGGCGCGGTGATCGGCGGCGGCCTCGAGCTTGCCGCGGCCTGCCATGTGCGCGTCGCGGAAACCGGCACGTTCTACGCCCTGCCCGAGGGCCAGCGCGGCATCTTCGTCGGCGGCGGCGGCTCGGTGCGCCTGCCGCGCCTCGTCGGCGTCGCGCGCATGGCGGACATGATGCTCACCGGCCGGACCTATTCGGCCGGGGAGGGCGTGCCGCTCGGCTTCTCGCAATATCTGGCCGGCGCCGGCGAGGGCTTCGACCTCGCGCAGAAGCTGGCGGCCAAGATGGCCGGCAATGCGCCCATGACCAATTTCGCGGTGATCCAGGCGCTGCCGCGCATCGCCGACAGCGACCCGCAGGCGGGCCTGCTGATGGAATCGCTGATGGCCGCCGTGGCGCAGGGCGACGGCGAGGCCAAGACGCGGATGCGCGATTTCCTCGCGAAGAAGGCGGGCAAGGTCAGGCCCGGCTAGGCCGGAACGACGGTGCACGCGCCCGGCAAGAGGCGCGGCACGAGGAGGACAGGGAGGACGCCATGAATGCCGTGACGGCGCATCCGCTGCGCCCGCTCCGGTTCAACGATCCGGCGGTCGATGTCGAACATCGGCCGGACGGCATGATATTGCTGCGACCGCGCGAAACGCTGCCGCCCTATCCCGACCGGATCACCGACCGCCTGCTGCACTGGGCGCGCGAGACGCCCGACCGGGTGTTCATTGCGGAGCGGGCGGGAGAGGGCTGGCGCTCCGTCACCTATGCCGAGGCGCTGCGGACGGCGCGGGCGATCGCCACGGCGCTGATCCGCCGGCGGCTCTCGGCCGAACGGCCGCTCGTCATCCTCTCCGGCAATTCGGTGCGCCACGGCCTCATGGCGCTGGGCGCGCTGATGGCGGGCGTGCCCTTCTGCGCGGTGTCACCGGCCTATTCGCTGGTGTCGAGCGACTTCGCCAAGCTGCGCTACGTGATGGAGCTGCTGACGCCGGGCCTCGTCTTCGCAGACGACGCGAAGACCTTCGCGCCGGCCATCGCGGCGGCGGTGCCGGGCGGGACGGAAGTCGCGATCGGCCAGGGCAGCCTGCCGGGCCGCTCGGCGACGCTGTTCTCCGCGCTGACCGCCGATGCCGACGCTGCGGCGGTGGATGCGGCCCACGCGGCCGTCGGCCCCGACACCATCGCCAAGTTCCTGCTGACCTCCGGCTCCACCGGCAATCCGAAAGCGGTGATCAACACGCAGCGCATGCTCTGCGCCAATCAGGTCATGCTGCGCGAGACGCTGGCCTTCCTGAAGGAGGAACCGCCGGTCATCGTGGACTGGCTGCCGTGGAACCACACGTTCGGCGGCAACCACAATTACGGCCTCGTGCTCTACAACGGCGGCACGCTGCATATCGACGACGGCAAGCCGGTGCCGGGCGGCATCGAGGCGACGGTCAGGAACCTGCGCGAGATCGCGCCGACGGTCTATTTCAACGTGCCGAAGGGCTACGAGTCGCTGGTGGCGCATCTGCGGGCGGACGAGGCGCTGCGGCGGACCTTCTTCTCGCGGCTGCAATGCCTGTTCTTCGCGGGCGCCTCGCTCGCCACCCATGTCTGGCGCGCGCTGGACGAGCTCGCGGTGATGGAGACCGGCCACCGGCTGCCGATGCTGACCGGCCTCGGCGCGACCGAGACGGCGCCCTTCTCCCTGTCGGTCACGCCGCAGGGCAGCCGCTCCGGCCATGTCGGCCTGCCGGTCGCCGGCAACGAGGTGAAGCTGGTGCCGTCGGGGGGCAAGCTGGAGGCGCGGGTGAAGGGCCCGAACGTCACGCCCGGCTATTGGCGCCAGCCCGACGTCACCGCGAAATCCTTCGACGAGGAGGGCTTCTACTGCTTCGGCGACGCGCTGCGGCCGGCCGACCCGTCCGACCTCTCACGGGGCTTCGACTTCGACGGCCGCATCGCCGAGGACTTCAAGCTCGCCACGGGCACATGGGTCAGCGTCGGGCCGCTGCGGGCGCGCTTCATCGCGGCGACCGCGCCAATGACCCGCGACGTGGTGATCGCCGGTCTCGACCGCGACGACCTCGCCGGCATCGTCATCCTCGACCCCGACGGGGTCCGCGAGGCGTGCCCGCACCTCAGGGGCGCGGCCGACCTGAAGGCCATGGCTGCCGATCCGGCGCTGCGCGCACTCTATGCCGAAAGGCTCACGGACTTCGCCGCCGCCGCCACCGGCTCGGCCACGCGGATCGCCCGCATCGCCCTGCTGGACGGGCCGCTGTCGATCGACCGCGGCGAGCTGACCGACAAGGGCTCGGTGAACCAGCGCGCGGTGATCGCCGGGCGTGCCGCCCTGGTCGAGGAACTCTATGCCGAACCCCGCCCGTCCCGCGTCATTTCCGCCGAGGGGCGATGACAAAGGCGGCGGCGAATGCTTGTCTGATGGAAATGACAAAAGAGGCCGCGCCAAACGGCCTTCGACACCCCCGGGAGGACTTCAGATGATCACGCTTTCACGACGCAGCACGTTGCTCGGCGGCACCGCGCTGGGCCTTTCCGGCCTTTGCGGCCGCGCTTTCGGCCAGGCCGCCGAGATGACGGTGGGCATCACCATTTCGATCACCGGTCCGGCGGCGGCGCTGGGCATTCCGATCCGCAATTCGGTCGAGCTGATGCCGACCGAGATCGCGGGCGTGAAGATCCGTCCCATCGTGCTCGACGATGCCGGCGACCCGACCGCCGCCACCACCAATGCCCGCCGCTTCGCGACGCAGGACAAGGTCGACGTGCTGATGGGCTCGTCGACGACGCCGCCCGGCATCGCCGTGTCCAACGTCGCGGCGGAAGCGCAGATTCCGCACTTCTCCTTCGCGCCGATCCCGGTGCCGCCGGAGCGGCAGAAGTGGAGCGTGGTCATGCCGCAGCCGGTGGCGCTGATGGCCAAAGCCCTGTTCGAGCACATGAAGAAGAACAACGTGAAGACGGTCGCGATGATCGGCTTCTCGGATTCGTGGGGCGACCTGTGGCTGCGCGAATTCAAGGCGCAGGCGGAACCGGGCGGCATGCAGCTCGTCGCCGACGAGCGCTATGCGCGCGCCGACACCTCGGTCGCCGGTCAGGCCCTGAAGATCGTCTCGCTCAGGCCGCAGGCGGTGCTCGTCGCCGCTTCCGGCACGGGCGCGGCGCTGCCGCAGATCGCCCTGCGCGAGCGCGGCTACCAGGGGCCGATCTACCAGACCCACGGCGCGGTAACGCGCGACTTCATCCGCATCGCCGGACGCTCGGCCGAGGGCGTGATCATGGCGTCTGGCCCGGTCATCGCGCCGGAACTGCTGCCCGCCGGCGCCGCCACGAAGGCGCCGGGCCTTGCCTATGTCACCGCCTACGAGGGCAAATACGGCCAGCACACCCGAACCCAGTTCGGCGCGCATATATTCGACGCCTACAAGGTGCTGGAACGCGTCGTGCCGGTTGCGATCAAGGCGGCGCGGCCGGGCACGCAGGAGTTCCGCGAGGCGATCCGCAAGGCCATGCTGACCGAGAAGGACATTCTCGCCAGCCAGGGCGTGTTCAACTTTACCGAGACCGATCGCTACGGCGTCGACGACCGCGCCCGCATCCTCATCACGGTGAAGGACGGCAACTGGGCGCTGGTGAACTGATGAAGCGACGCGGCGGCCCCGAAAAGGCCGCCGCGTCTCGGCTTTGGTTTGACGCGTTTTGCACGCGGCTCGCGCGCTCCTCTTCACGCGAACCGGTATCCACTTCGCTCGAAAACGCTGTGGCGTGATTTTCAAGGGCATTTCGATGAAGCGCGTGCAGGTGGCCATTATCGGCGCGGGACCGTCCGGACTGCTGCTCGGGCATATCCTGCACCGGGCCGGGATCGAGACGATCATCCTGGAGAACCGAAGCGCCGACTATGTGCTGGCGCGGGTGCGCGCCGGCCTGCTCGAACAGGGCACGACCGACCTTCTGCGCGAGACCGGCCTCGGCGCGCGGCTGGACCGCGAGGGCCTCGTCCATCACGGCCTGTCGCTCGCCTTCGACGGCGAACTGCACCGCATCGACCTGACGGCCTCGTCCGGCAAATCGGTGACCATCTACGGCCAGACCGAGGTGACGCACGACCTGATGGATGCGCGGGCCGCACTCGGCGCGCCGACCATCTACGAGGCGCAGAACGTCACGCCGCACGATTTCGACGGCACCTCGCCGCGCGTGACTTACGAGAAGGACGGCGTCACCCACGAGATCGCCTGCGACTTCATCGCCGGCTGCGACGGCTTCCACGGCGTCTCGCGACAGAGTGTGCCGCAGGCGGCGCTGACCACCTACGAGCGGGTCTATCCGTTCGGCTGGCTCGGCATCCTCGCGGAGGTGCCGCCGGCCGACCACGAACTGGTCTATGCCAATTCGCCACGCGGATTTGCACTGTGCACGATGCGGTCGATGACGCGCAGCCGCTACTACGTGCAGTGCCCGATCGGCGACAGGATAGAGGACTGGTCCGACCAGCGCTTCTGGGACGAGCTGCGGCGGCGGGTGGATCCGCAGACGGCGGAGAAGATCACCACCGGCCCGTCCTTCGAGAAATCCATCGCGCCGCTCCGGAGCTTCGTCGCCGAGCCCCTGCGCTTCGGCCGGCTGTTCCTGGTGGGCGACGCCGCCCATATCGTGCCGCCGACCGGCGCCAAGGGCCTGAACCTCGCGGTCAGCGACGTGCGCTATCTCTCGGAAGGGATCATCGAGCACTACGCGGACAAGTCGGCGGCCGGGCTCGACCGCTATTCGGCTCGCGCTCTGAACCGCATCTGGAAGGCCGTGCGCTTCTCCTGGTGGATGACCACCATGCTGCACCGCTTCCCCGACGCGACGCCCTTCGACCAGAAGATCCAGGAGGCGGACCTCGCCTATCTCGTGGCGTCGCAGGCGGCGATGACCTCGCTGTCGGAGAACTATGTGGGCCTGCCGCATTGATGCGGACAATGGACCTATCAGAGGATTTTTGTCCTTGACAGCGTAACGCTGGTGCGATAGGTTTCCGGCATGTTCGACAGGTGCGCCTTGATCGTCTCAGGGGCAATCAAGCCCGCCAGATCTCACCGCGTCATGCCCGGCCTTGTGCCGGGCATCCACGTCTTCCCTTCAATCCTGCGTTCAAGTCGTGGATGGCTGGCAGAGCCTCGGCGTTCAGACTGAAGGACGGCGGCCTGAAGGCCGCCTATGCCCGGCCATGACGGAGAGGGTCGTGTCGTTGCGACCGACGTCATGTCCGATCGTCAGCCGCCCAGCCCCAGATAGCTCTCGGCAATGCGCGGGTCGCTGGCGAGTTCCGAGGCCGGGCCTTCGAGTCCGATCCGTCCCAGTTCCATGACATAGGCGCGGTCGGCGGCGTTGAGCGCGGCGCGGGCGTTCTGCTCGACCAGCAGGATGGCGACGCCGGTGGCGCGGAGGTCGCGGATGATGGCGAAGATGTCGGCGACCACTTTCGGCGCGAGGCCGAGGCTCGGCTCGTCCAGCATGAGGAGGCGCGGGCGGCTCATCAGCGCCCGGCCCATGGCGAGCATCTGGCGCTCGCCGCCGGACAGCGTGCCGGCGAGCTGGGCGCGGCGCTCCCTGAGGCGCGGAAAGCGGGCGAAGACTTCGGCCAGCGTCTCGGCGGCGAGGCTGCGTCCGGTGCGGAACGCGCCGAGGATCAGGTTGTCCTCGACCGTCATGGCGCCGAACAGTTCGCGCTTCTCGGCGACGAGGCAGAGGCCGAGCGCGACACGGTCCTCGGCCTCGACGGAGCCGATGTCGCTGCCATCGAAGACGACGCGGCCACGCGCCGGCAGAAGGCCCATGGCGGCGTTGAGCAGCGTCGACTTGCCGGCGCCGTTGGCGCCGATGACCGTGACGATCTCGCCGGGCGCAACCGATAGCGAGACGTCGCTGACCGCCTCGACGCGGCCATAGGCGACCGACAGATGCTCGACGGCGAGAAGCGCGCTCATGCCTCGGCTCCGAGATAGGCGGCGAGCACGGCCGGGTTGCGCTTGATCTCGGCCGGCGGCCCCTCGGCGATGCGGGTGCCGAAATCGAGCACGACGACATGGTCGGTGAGGCTCATGACGAAGCCCATGTCGTGCTCGACCAGCAGCACGGCGACGCCCTCGGCGCGCAACTGGCGCAGGAGGTCGGCCAGCGCCGCCTTCTCGAAATGGCGGAGGCCCGCAGCCGGCTCGTCGAGCAGCAGGAGGTCGGGCGCAAGGCACAGGGCACGGGCGATCTCGACGATGCGCTGCTGGCCCAGCGCCAGCGACCCCGCCGGCTTGTGCATGTGCTCGGCGAGGCCGACGCGGGCGATCTGGCGGGCTGCCTCGCCCAGCATGCGCCGCTCCTCGGCGCGGTCGAGACGAAGAAGCCCGCTGATGAAGCCGGCCTCGCCGCGCAGATGCGCGCCGATGGCGACATTGTCGAGCACGCTCATCTCGGGGAGCAGCTTGACGTGCTGGAAGGTGCGGGCGACGCCGCGTGCCGCGATGGCCTGCGGGCGCGCGCCGTCGATGCGTTCGCCCGAGACGGAAATGCTGCCGCCGTTTGCCGGCAGGACGCCGGTGATGAGGTTGAACGTGGTGCTCTTGCCCGCGCCGTTCGGCCCGATCAGGGCGACGATCTCGCCGCGCTTCACCCGCAGCGAGACATCGTTGACGGCGACGAGGCCGCCGAAGGTCTTGCGGATGTCGGCGACCTCCAGCAGCGGCTCGGCGGTCGCCCTCGCGCGCCCGGGCAGCGGCTCGGCGGCGATATCGACCGGCGCGGGAGGCGGCGAGGGAAACAGCCCGGCGATGCGCGGCCAGAGACCGTCCTTCGCGACCTGCAGGATGACGACGAGCAGCAGGCCGAAGACGATGGTCTCGTATTGCGCCGACGTGCCGAACAAAGCCGGCACGATGCGCTGGAGCGCGTCCTTGAGAAAGGTGACGAGCCCCGCGCCGACAATGGCGCCCCAGACCTGACCGGCGCCGCCGGCGACCGCCATGAACAGGTACTCGATGCCGGGATGGACGCCGAAGGGCGTCGGGTTCACCGCACGCTGGACATGGGCGTAGAGCCAGCCGGAAAGGCCCGCCAGCAAGGCCGCATAGACGAAGACCGCAAGCTTCATGCGCGCCGGCTCGATGCCGAAGGCCTCCGCCGCGACGCGGCCACCGCGCAGCGCGCGGATGGCGCGGCCGGTGCGGCTGTCGAGCAGGTTCATGGTGAGGATCGCGGCGCCGAGAACCGCGCCCCAGATGACGTAGTAGGCGGCGCGCGGATCGACCAGCGAGATGCCGAACAGCGACAGCGGGGGTATGCCGGAAATGCCGTCGTGGCGGCCGAGAATCTCCAGCTTGCCGAACGCGTAGTAGAGCGCGATGCCCCAGGCGATGGTGCCAAGCGGCAGGAAGTGGCCGGAGAGGCGCACCGTGACGAGGCCGAGCACCACGGCGGCGAGGCCGGTGACGAGAAGCGCCACGGGCAGGCTCAGCCACGGCGACCAGCCGAATTTCGCGGTCATGACGGCGGTGGTGTAGGCGGCGAAGCCGCAGAAGGCGGCCTGGCCGAACGAGGTCATGCCGCCGACGCCGGTCAGGAGGACGAGGCCCATGACGACCAGCGAGGCGAGGCCGATATTGTCGAGCAGCGTGATCCAGAAGACCGAGACGCCGGGTACCAGCGGCACCAGCGCGACGATGGCGGCGAACAGGGGAAGGGCGAGGCGGTGCATCACTCCTCCTCGTCCGAATGCGGGTCGGTCCACGAGCGGATGAGGAGGACCGGCAGCAGCAGGGTGAAGACGATGACCTCCTTCCAGTCGCTGGCGTGGAAGGAGGCGAAGGCCTCGACGACGCCGACGAGGAGGGCGGCTGCCGCGGTCAGCGGATAGCTGACGAGGCCGCCGATGATGGCGGCGACGAAGCCTTTCAGGCCGACGAGAAAGCCGGTGTCGTAGTAGAGCGTCGTCATCGGCACGATCAGCACGCCGGAGACCGCGCCGATGACCGCGGCGAGCGTGAAGGCGATGCGCCCGGAGAGCGCGAGGCGGATGCCGACGAGCCGCGCGCCGATGCGGTTGATGGCGGTGGCGCGCAGCGCCTTGCCGGTGATGGTGCGGCCGAAGAACAGGTAGAGCGCGACGATCAGCGCGGCGGTGATGGCGTAGATGCCGAGGTTCTGGCCGGTGACGACGATGGGGCCGACCGGCAGCACGGCCGAGGAGATCGGCGGCGCGCGCAGGCCCTCGGCGCCGAAGAAGACGAGGCCGATGCCGGTCATGGCGAGATGGACGCCGACGGCGGTGATCAGGAGGACCAGCACCGAGGCATCAGCGATGGGCTGGAAGGCGACGCGGTAGAGATAGGGGCCGATGGGCGCGACGATGGCGATGGTCAGCACGAGGTTGACCACCGCGCCGGGCTGGGCGGCGACGACCGCCTTGGCGAGGAACAGGATGGCGAGCGGCAGGCCGAGCTTGAAGGCGGCCTCGCGCGCAACGAGCCTTGCGGCCAGCTCGCGCCGCCGCGACACCAGCTCCATGGCGAAGGCGGCGGCCCCGAAGGCGACGACCATATAGGCCGTGCCGGGCAGCTTGCCGGCCTCCAGCAGCGCGAAAGTGAGCCCGCCATAGGCGACGAACTCGCCCTGCGGCACGAAGATGACGCGCGTCACCGCGAAGACCAGAACGAGCGCGAGACCCAGCAGCGCATAGATAGCGCCGTTGGTCAGGCCGTCCTGCAGCAGGAACAGAAGGATCGTGCTATCCATGGATGGCCCCGCCCCGCGCCGCCGGGCTTGCCGGGCGCGCCGCCGCGCAGTCCGCATGGAACGGCCGGGCCGTCACGGTCATCGTCCTCCCTTTCACGATTCGCCTCTGTCGGGCGCTTCCGCGTGAATTAGATATGAACTATAACTATCTCGCCGGGGAGCACAACTATCCCCGCGACGGCAATTCCCGGCGGGAGCGAGCCTGACATGACGGCGGCAGCGGCGAAAGGCGGCGAGGATGCAGGCGGCCTGTCGGAAGGCGTTCTCGGCGGCCTCGTCGGCTACCGGCTGCGGCGCGCGCAGCTGAAGGTCTTCGAGGATTTCCTGGCGAGTTTCGCGCCGCTGGGCCTGAAGCCGGCGCAGTTCAGCGCGCTGGTGCTGATCGAGGCCAATCCCGGCCGCAGCCAGCGCGAGATCGCAGCCGCGCTCGGCATCCAGCGGCCGAACTTCGTCGCCATGATGGACGAGTTCGAGCGGCGCGGCCTTGCCCGGCGGCACCGCTCGCAGACCGACCGGCGCAGCCACGCGCTGGCGCTGACCGAGGCGGGCGAAGCGCTGCTGCGGCAGGGGCGGGTCATCGTCGCGGCCCACGAGGCGCGCATCGCGGCGGGCCTGAGCGAGGTCGAGCGGGCCGAGCTGCTGCGACTTCTGATCCGGCTGGGCACGCCAGCCGCCGATTGACCCCCGCGGCGCGGGCGCTTAACTCAGGCGCGTCATCCGCCGCCCGAAGACCCTCTCCCATGGCCCTCCGCGAGATCATCGTCATTCCCGATACCCGCCTGAAGCTCGTCTCCGAGCCGGTGGCCGGCGTCGACGCCGAAGTGCGCCGGCTCGCCGACGACATGCTGGAGACCATGTACGAGGCGCCGGGCATCGGGCTCGCGGCCATCCAGATCGCCGTGCCGAAGCGGATCGTCACCATCGACCTCGCCCGCAAGGACGAGCCGAAGGCGCCGATCGTGCTGATCAACCCGGAGATCACCTGGACCTCGGACGAGCTCTCCGTCTACGAGGAAGGCTGCCTGTCCATTCCCGAGTACTACGAGGAAGTGGAGCGGCCGGCGAAATGCATGGTCCGCTATCTCGACCTCGAGGGAAAGACCATCGAGCTGATGTGCGAGGGGCTGCTGGCGACCTGCGTGCAGCACGAGCTTGATCATCTCAACGGCGTGCTGTTCATCGACCATCTGTCGCGGCTGAAGCGCGACCGGGTGATGAAGAAATATTCCAAGGCCGCCAAGCGCGAGGCGACGGCGTGAGCCTCAACGTCGTCTTCATGGGAACGCCGGATTTCGCGGTCCCGACGCTCTCCGAGATCATCGGCCAGGGCCATGACGTGGTCGCGGTCTATACCCGTGCGCCGAAGCCGGCGGGTCGCGGCATGGACGAGCAGAAGACGCCCGTGCACAGGCTGGCCGACCGTTTCGGCATCCCGGTCTTCACGCCCAGGACGCTGCGGGACGCGGCGGCGCAGGCCGATTTCGCCTCGCTCAATGCCGACGTCGCCGTGGTCGTCGCCTACGGCCTGATCCTGCCCCCGCCGGTGCTGGAGGCCCCCGCCCTCGGCTGCCTGAACCTCCACGGCTCGCTGCTGCCGCGCTGGCGCGGCGCGGCGCCGATCCAGCGCGCGATCATGGCGGGCGACGCCGAGACCGGCGTCATGGTCATGAAGATGGACGAGGGGCTCGATACCGGGCCGGTGGGCATGGTCGAGAAGATCGCGATCACGCCCGACATGACCGCGCAGGACCTGCACGACCGGATGAGCGTGCTGGGCGCCGACCTGATGGTGCGGGCGCTTGCAGCGCTCGACCGGGGCTCGCTCGCCTTCTCGGACCAGGCGGGCGACGGCGTGACCTATGCCGCCAAGATCGACAAGACCGAGGCGCGCATCGACTGGCAGAAGCCGGCGGCCGAGGTGCACAACAGGATCAGGGGGCTGTCGCCCTTTCCCGGCGCGTGGTTCGAGGCCGACCTCGGCAAGGGCAAGGAGCGCGTCAAGGTGCTGCGTTCGTCGCTCGCCACGGGCAGCGGCGCACCTGGCACGGTGCTGGACGACGCGCTCGCCATCGCCTGCGGGGATGGCGCGGTGCGGCTCGTGGAAGTGCAGCGCGCGGGATCGAAGGCGATGAAGGCGGCCGATTTTCTCCGCGGCGCGCAGATCGGCCCCGGCACGGTCCTCGGTTAGTCGGAGAACGCTCCGATGCCGCGCTACAAGCTGACCATCGAATATGACGGCGAGCCCTATATCGGCTGGCAGATGCAAGGGGCGAGCTTCGGCAAGTCGGTGCAGGGCGAGCTTGCCCGCGCCATTGCGGAATTCTCCGGCGAGGCGGTGACGGTGGCCGGCGCGGGACGCACCGATGCAGGGGTCCATGCGACGGGGCAGGTCGCCCATGTCGACCTCTCGCGCGACTGGCCGAACCGGGTGGTGCGCGACGCCACCAACCGCTATCTCAAGGACGACGCCATCGCGGTGGTCGCCGCCGAGAAGATGCCGGACGCGTTCGATGCGCGCTTCTCGGCTGTCAGGCGGCACTATCTCTACAGGATCATCGACCGCCGGCCGCCGCTGACCCTCGACCGCCGGCGCGCGTGGTGGTCGCCGAAGCCGCTCGACGTCGCGCGCATGCAGGAGGCGGCGAGCGTGCTGGTCGGCCGGCACGATTTCACGACGTTCCGCTCGACGGAGTGCCAGGCGAAGTCGCCGGTGAAGAACCTCGACCGTTTCGACGTCGCCCGCACGGAGACCGGCATCGAATGCCGGCTCGACGCGCGCTCGTTCCTGCACAATCAGGTGCGCTCCATGGTCGGGACGATCAAGCTCGCCGGCGAGGGCCTCTGGACCGCTGCCGATGTCGCCGAGGCGCTGGAGGCGCGCGACCGCAAGGCCTGCGGCACGGTGGGGCCACCGCATGCGCTCTACCTGACGCAGGTCGATTATCCTGCGACGTGGGCGCCGCTGCCGGACGCGGTGGAAGGAAAGTAGGGGCGGTCATCTAACCTTCTCCCATGGGGAGAAGGTAGCGCCATCAGGCGCCGGATGAGGGGTTCGAACCCTTCCATTCAACCCGAATGAGCCGTGACCAATTCGATGAGGGCGCTCCCCTCGCCCGCCTGCTCCGCAGGCACCCTCTCCCCATGGGAGGGGGCTACGGGTTTGCGCGCGCTACCCGCCGAAATACCGCTCGATGATCCGGCGATAGATGGCGGTCAGCGCCACGAGGTCGGCCACCGGCACGCGCTCGTCCACGGCGTGCATGGTCTGGCCGACGAGGCCGAACTCGATGACCGGGCAATAGTCCTTGATGAAGCGCGCATCCGACGTGCCGCCGGAGGTCGAGAGCTCGGGCCGCCGGCCGGTGACGTCGGCGATGGTGGCCGCGACCATGTCGACGAAGGAGCCCGGCCTGGTGATGAAGCTCTGCGAATTGCCACGGGCATAGGTGACGGATGGAACGATGCCGGGCTTCGCGCAGGCCGCAACCACGCTCTCGATCCAGCTCTTCAGTTCATCCAGCGTATGCTCGTCGTTGAAGCGGATGTTGAACCGCCCCACCGCCTTCTGCGGGATGACGTTGGTCGCGGCATTGCCGACATCGACCGAGGTGATCTCGAGATTGGACGGCTGGAAGTGGGCGTTGCCGGCGTCGAGCGGCTTCGCCGTCAGCCGGCCGAGGATATCGACGAGGACGGGGATGGGGTTGGCCGCACGATCGGGATAGGCGACGTGACCCTGCCTGCCCTCGACGGTGACGATGGCCGAGAGCGAGCCGCGCCGGCCGATCTTGATCATGTCGCCGAGAGCCTGCGGGTTGCTCGGCTCGCCGACGATGCAATGGTCGAAGCGCTCGCCGCGCCCATGCGCCCATTCCAGGAGCTTGACCGTGCCGTTGACCGAGGGACCTTCCTCGTCGCCGGTGATCAGGAAGCCGATGGAACCCCTGGGCGTGCCGCCGTTCGCGGCGAGATGGTCGAGGGCGGCGGCAAGGAAACAGGCGATGCCGCCTTTCATGTCCACCGTGCCGCGGCCGTAGAGCTGGCCATCCGCGATCTCGCCCGCGAAGGGGCCGTGGCTCCATTGCTGGTGATCACCGGGCGGCACGACGTCGGTGTGGCCGGCGAACAGGAGATAGGGCGCGCCCGTGCCGATGCGGGCGTAGAGGTTCTCGACGTCCGGCGTGCCGGGCTCGGAGAAGGTCACCCGCTCGACGGCGAAACCCGCCGGCCGCAGAACGGCCTCGAGGGCGGCGAGAGCGCCGCCCTCCTCAGGCGTGACCGAAGGGCACTGGACGAGGGCGCGCGTCAGCGCGACCGGATCTGCACTCATGCCTGAACCGTCTCGAGGGGGTCGGGGCCGTAGGCGTTCGGGCCCTTGGTGCCTTCCAGCGCGCCAAGATCGATCAAGAGCCAGATGGCGGCGGCGCCGATGATCAGGCCGAACAGGCCGGCGATGAAATAGCCGAGGAAGCCGAACACGCCGATCAGCGTCAGAACCTGAAAGCCGATCGACGCGATGAAGAAGCCCTGCACGTAGACCTGGGGATGGCCGCGATCGTTGGAGCGCTTGATCGACACGCAATAGGCCGGCACCGCGAGGGCGAGGCTGACGAGCGTGGCGAGGATCAGGCTGATCGAGCCGATGATCAGGCCGTTGATCATGCCGGCCACGAACAGCGCGGCGAAACCGATCCAGAAGGTCTGACGGCCGATGCGGCCGTCAACGGTGAGCAGGAGCTTCTGGAAGTCGATACCGAGGAATTGCATTGCCGTCTCCGATCGTCAGTCGCCGCGCCGGACAGTGGCGGGCATCGGATCCCCTCGTCAACGCCGAAGGTTTCAGCGGCGTGTCACTGAAGGGGGTCCGGCCCGTAACGATTGGAACCCTCCTCGCCGCGCATCAGGCCGAGATCGATGACCAGAGCGATCAGCGCCGCGAGCACCCACAGGCCGAGGATGAACAGAACCGGCCCCATCGGCCCCTGGGAATCCATGTAGCCGAGCACCTGCAGGAAGCTGACGAGGAAGGCCGGCAGGAAGAAGAACAGGAGATAGAGGTCGGAATGGCCGCGGTCATGCGCGCGTTTGATCGACAGCGCCAGCGAGGGATAGAGGAAGGCAAGCCCCACCACGGCGGCGGCGGGGTGGCCGCCGAAATCCATGGCCAGGCGGTCGCCGATATAGGCGAAGACGTTGAGCACCACCGCCCCCGCCCAGAACGGCAGGCGGGGAATGCGGCCCTCGAAGGACAGGAACAGATAGGACCAGGCGCCGGGCTCCAGCCAGATCTGCCGGTCGGTCCAGTCGATCCGCGCCATGGCCGGCCGCCCTTGCTCGCGCCGCGCTCAGTCGCGCAACAGCTCGTTGATGCCGGTCTTGGAGCGGGTCTGGGCGTCGACGCGCTTGACGATGACGGCGCAATAGGTCGACGGGCCGGGCGTGCCGTCCGGCAGCGGCTTGCCGGGCAGGTTGCCGGAGACGACCACCGAATAGGGCGGCACGCGGCCGACAAAGACCTCGCCGGTCGCGCGGTCGACGATCTTGGTCGAGGACGAGATGAACACGCCCATGGCGATGACCGAGCCCTCGCCGACCACGACGCCCTCGACCACTTCGGAGCGGGCGCCGACGAAGCAGTTGTCCTCGATGATGGTCGGGTTGGCCTGCAGCGGCTCCAGCACGCCGCCGATGCCGACACCGCCGGAGAGGTGGACGTTCTTGCCGATCTGGGCGCAGGAGCCGACGGTCGCCCAGGTGTCGACCATGGTGCCCTCGTCGACATAGGCGCCGAGATTCACGAAGGACGGCATCAGCACGACGTTCTTCGCGATGAAGGCGGAGCGGCGGACGACGCAGTTCGGCACGGCGCGGAAGCCGGCCTTGCCGAATTCGGCGGCGCCCCAGCCGTCGAACTTGGACGGCACCTTGTCCCACCAGGTCGAGCCGCCGGGGCCGCCGGAAATCGGGGTCATGTCGTTGAGGCGGAACGACAGCAGCACCGCCTTCTTCAGCCACTGGTTGACCACCCATTCGCCGCCAGACTTCTGGGCGACCCGCGCCTCACCCGTATCGAGCAGGTTTAGCGCGGTTTCCACGGCGTCGCGGATCTCGCCCTTCGTCGAAGCGTCCACCGACGCGCGGTTCTCGAAGGCGGCCTCGATGACGGACTGGAGCTGGGCTTGCGACATGGGAGGGTTCCGCGCTGGATGTCTGGCTCGATTGCGAGCGTCCGGGCCTTGTCTCCGGGCGTCCAGCCCCTGTCAAGCGAAGCGGCACGGAACCGGGCGGGGCATTGATGCGCGCTCAGCCGCATAGCCAGAGGCACCCCTCATCCTATATGCAGCAGCCGGAAGCGGGCCGATATCGATTGCGGCGACCGCAACGTTGCGAGCCTTCGTGCTAGTCGAAATTGCGATCATCCTGATCCTGACCGTGGTCAACGGCGTTCTCGCCATGTCCGAACTCGCGGTCGTCTCGTCCCGGCCAGCACGTCTGAAAATTCTCGCGGATCAGGGCAGCACCGGCGCGGAAGTGGCGATCCGCCTCGCCGAGCATCCCGGCCGCTTCCTCTCCACCGTGCAGATCGGCATCACGCTCGTCGGCGTGCTCTCCGGCGCCTTCTCGGGCGCGACGCTCGGCGTGCGCCTGTCGGCCTGGATGCAGGATGTCGGCCTGTCGCAGAACGTCGCGGAATGGCTCGGCGTCGGCGTCGTCGTCGTGCTGATCACCTATCTGTCGCTGATCGTCGGCGAACTGGTGCCGAAGCAGATCGCCCTGCGCGACCCCGAGCGCGTCGCCGCCAGGGTCGCACCGGCCATGAACGTGCTCTCCCGGCTCGGCGCGCCGCTGGTCTGGCTGCTGGACAATTCCGGCCGGCTGATCCTGATGCTGCTCGGACAGCGCGGCAGCGGCAGCGATGGGGTGACCGAGGAAGAGGTCAAGACGATCATCGCCGAAGCGGAGACGGCCGGCGTCATCGAGCGCGACGAGGGCGAGATGATCGCCGGCGTCATGCGTCTCGCCGACCGCACCGCCAATGCCCTGATGACGCCGCGCCGCGAGGTTGAGGTGGTCAATCTGGCCGAACCGCTGGAAACCATCCGCCAGCGCGTGCGCGCCTCGCGCCGCTCGCGCCTGCCGGTGCAGGACGGCGACGCCGATTCGATCATCGGCGTGGTGCTGGCCAAGGATGTGCTGGAGGCCTTTGCCGCCCGCGCCCGGCCGGACCTTGCCAGCCTCGTTCAGGAAGCGCCCATCGTGCTCGACCGCACCCATGCGCTGGATGTGCTGCGCGCCATTCGCGCCAGCCACGTCCACATGACGCTGGTCTTCGACGAGTACGGCCATTTCGAGGGCATCGTCACCGCCAACGACGTGCTGGAGGCGATCATCGGCGCGCTGCCCGAAGCGGCCGACGAGGAACTGCCGATCGTCACCCGCGACGACGGCTCGCTGATCATCTCGGGCTGGATGGCTGCGGACGAATTCGCGGCGCAGCTCGGCATCCAGATCGACCGCGACGCCGATTTCCAGACAGTGGCCGGCTTTGTCCTTGCCGAGATGCAGCGCCTGCCGCAGGTGGGCGAGAGCTTCGAGAAGGCCGGCTGGCGCTTTGAGGTGCTGGACCTCGACGGCCGACGCATCGACAAGATCCTCGCGAGCCGGCTCTCCTGACCGCAAGCCCGGTTTGCGCCTTTGCAAGAATCGGATTGCCCGACTCGCGCCGCGACCCATCGCGGCGCATGTTCATCGGCGAGGGCGGACACTGGTCCGCCGATCCCCCGCGCCGAGGAGGCTTGCCATGTCCGTCGCTGAAACTGCCGTCTCTGAAAAGTCCGCCGAGAAGAACGCCCGCGCCATCGTCTCCGCCGAGACGCCCCGCGACCCGATCACGACCGGCGTCCGGATCGGTCACGTCCATCTCAAGGTCGCCGATCTCGACCGCGCGCTCGGCTTCTACCGCGACGTGCTCGGCTTCGAGGTGACCCAGCGCTACGGCGACCAGGCGGTGTTTCTCTCGGCCGGCGGCTACCACCACCACATCGGGCTCAACACCTGGGAGAGCAAGGGCGGCCGCCCGCCGGCGCCCGGCACGACCGGCCTTTATCACACCGCCATCCTCTATCCCGACCGGGCCGCGCTCGCCGATGCGCTGCGCCGGCTGGTGGAGGCCGGCATCCGGCTCGACGGCGCGAGCGACCACGGCGTCTCCGAGGCGCTCTACCTCACCGACCCCGATGGCAACGGCGTCGAGCTCTACTGGGACCGCCAACCGGCCGACTGGCCGAAGAATGCCGATGGCACGCTCGCCATGGTGACGCGCCGCCTCGACCTTCAGGCGCTGCTGGCGGAGGCCCCGCAGAAGGGGTGATGACGCAACAGGGCGCGCGGTTCGCGCGTCCCTGTTTCAGGATTGCTCCGCATTGGCCCGCCAACGGGGCGGGACTAGCCTTCCGCGCTTCCAGGCACCGGCTCCGGCCATGCACCGGGCCGGTGTCGCGTCTTTGCGGAGGACACGATGTCACGCAAATTCATCGACTGCCGCGAAATGCCCGGCGAGATGGCCTGCACGATCGCGATCAGCGCCGACAGCGACAAGGAACTGCTGGAGGCCGCCGTCCAGCATGCGGTGACCGTCCACAAATACCAGGACACGCCGGACCTCAGGAAGGCGATCATGGGCGCGATGCATGTCGGCACGCCGCCGGTGGAGCGTCCGCGCGCCGCCTGACGCGCAGCGTCGCTACGGGTGCAGGCGGATCAGCCGCTTGCCCCGGTTCTCGCCGCGATAGAGCGAGGCGATAGCGTCCGGCGCCGCCTCGATGCCCTCCAGCACGTCCTCGGCATAACGGAGCCGGCCCGCGCGCACCCATGCGGCGAGACGCGGCAGCGCCTCGCCGAAGCGGTGGGCGTAGTCGAAGATGACGAAGCTCTCCATGCGCGCCCGCTTGACCAGCAGGTGCCGCTCCGGCCGCGGTCCGGTCGGCCAGGGGTCCCAGCTCGGCACCGAGGCCGTGCCGCAGACCACGACGCGCGCCTTCACCGCGAGGTGGCGCATGACGACGTCGGAGATCGCGCCCGACGTGTTGTCGAAATAGACGTCGACGCCGTTCGGGCAGGCCTCGGCGATGGCGCCCACGATGTCGTTGGTCGCCTTGTAGTCGATGGCCGCGTCGAAGCCGAAATCCTCGAGGCACTGACGAACCTTGGCCGCGCCGCCGGCGATGCCGACCGTGCGGCAGCCCATCAGCTTCGCGATCTGCCCGACCGCCGAGCCGACCGCGCCCGCGGCGGTGGAGACGACCACGGTGTCGCCGGGCTTCGGCAGGCCCACGTCGAGAAGGCCGAAATAGGCGGTGAGACCGTTGATCCCCATGATGCCGAGCGAGGTGGAGAGCGGCAGGTCTGTTTCCGTCACCTTGCGCTGGACGGCGGAGGCCGGCACGGCGGCCAGTTCCTGCCAGCCGAACAGGCCCGTCACCCTGTCGCCGGGCGCGAAGCCCGGATGTTCCGAGGCCACGACCTCGCCGGAGGCGAAGGAGCGCATGACCTCGCCGATGCCGACCGGCTGCGCATAGTTCGCCACCGCCGAGACCCAGCCACGCATGGCCGGCTCGACCGAAAGGAACTGGTTGCGGACCAGGATCTCGCCGGGCTTCAGCGCCGGGGTGTCGGCCGCCTCGATGCGGAAGTGCTGGGATTGCGGGATGCCGTCGGGACGGGCGGCGAGGACGACGCGGCGGGAGGTGGGCATGGGATCGACCCCGGTTGCTGCTGACGGGCCAGCAAAGCACGACGACGAGGCATTGGGGATCGTCCGGATGTAGGATGGCTGAGGAACAGCCTTGACTTCCGGATCAGAACAAAAATAGAACATTCATGCCTTTGACGGCATCTCTCCCGCGCAGGTCGATTTCCGCGCGGAGGGCCGGAGCAGCATCCGCATGACAGTCAGATTGAGGGAAGGAACCGTGGGCAATGCGCCGCGCGGCATGGGAGGGGTTTGTCATGTCCATGGAACTCTATGTGCTGTCCGACCGGAAGCTCGCGTCGATCGCGGAATGGCAGGCCGCGATCGACCGGGAAGGCTTTCGGCTGAAACTGGACGAAGCCGCTGAGTTCAAGGCTTTGGACGGATATTTGCCGGCCCACTACGGCACGGCGCTGGCCGGTTTCGAGGTCAATCACTGGGATGCGCAGGCGTTGAAGCGCGACGACCCCGAGAACGGCGATTTCATCAAGGACGAGGCTCACATTCTCGCCTTCCGCTGGGGCGGCAGCGAGCACGAGCTGTTCGGCGTCTTCGCCGCGGCCAGCGCCTATGCGCGGGCGACGGGCGGTTGGGTTTTCGATTGCGAATCCGGCGAGGAGATGACGCCCGATGCGACGGCCGAACTGGCGCGCAGGTTCGAGAAGGACCTGCCGGCGGCGGCGTAAATTCGACGAGGCGCGGCGGAGGAAATCGCATGACGCGCGAACGGCTTGTCTATGCCCATCACGATGGGATTGAGTATGTTTTCGCCGCCGCGCGAAAGCTCGCCTCCTTGCATTTTGGCGGGCCCATGGAATGTGACATTGTCGGCGTTCCCTATGGCCCCACCCCTTTGCACCTCATCGGACAGCTCGGCGGGCGCCACATTCCAGGGTTATCCGGCCCGCATCTGTTCGGGCTGCCGCTCATCTACGGCATGGCCTATGACGGCTGCCAGATGACCTATCGGATGCGGGTCGCCGAACCGGTCGAAGTTCTGGCGATGCAGCCTGCGGGATCAAGCGAGAACTACCCTTATCGCCATTTTCCGCCACTGCTGCCCTACGTCCCGCTGGCGCTCGCGCAAACCCGCCCATGTCCTTATTCGGCCTTCGCCCAGCGTTTTCCGAATCTGCCGGAACGGCCCTCGGGCGACCTGCTGGTGGCGGTGCCGCCGCCCGCCACGATCGGCCTGAGCCTGTGGGGAAGCGGCGACTGGGAACAGGTCACGATCGTGTTCGATTGCAACACCGAGCAGCAGACGATCGATGCCTACAACGTCTGCACGTGAGCGGCTTGCGGTTGCCTACAACGACCGATTGCTCTCCCTTACCGCCTCGGCGGTCTCGACGTAGACCTCCCCGCCCATCTCCCGGAATTTCTCGCTCATCGCGTCCATGCCGGCCTGCTTGTCGTTCAGCGTCGCCGCATAGTCGCGCACGTCCTGCGTGATCTTCATCGAGCAGAATTTCGGCCCGCACATGGAGCAGAAATGGGCGACCTTGTGCGCCTCCTTCGGCAGGGTCTCGTCGTGGTAGGAGCGCGCCGTGTCGGGGTCGAGGCCAAGATTGAACTGGTCCTCCCAGCGGAACTCGAAGCGCGCCCGCGAGAGAGCGTCGTCGCGCAGCTGCGCCGCCGGATGGCCCTTGGCGAGGTCGGCCGCATGCGCCGCGATCTTGTAGGTGATGACGCCGGTCTTGACGTCGTCGCGGTTCGGCAGGCCGAGATGCTCCTTCGGCGTGACGTAGCAGAGCATGGCGCAACCGAACCAGCCGATCATCGCCGCCCCGATCCCGGAGGTGATGTGGTCGTAGCCCGGCGCGATGTCGGTGGTCAGCGGTCCGAGCGTGTAGAACGGCGCCTCGCCGCACTCCTTCAGCTGCTTGTCCATGTTGATCTTGATCTTGTGCATCGGCACGTGGCCGGGGCCTTCGATCATCACCTGGCAGCCCTTCTTCCACGCGATCTGCGTGAGCTCGCCCAGCGTCTCCAGCTCGGCGAACTGCGCGGCGTCGTTGGCGTCGGCGATGGAGCCGGGACGCAGCCCGTCGCCGAGCGAGAACGACACGTCATAGCGGCGCATGATGTCGCAGATCTCGTCGAACCGCTCGTAGAGGAAGCTCTCGCGGTGATGGGCGAGGCACCACTTGGCCATGATCGAGCCGCCGCGCGAGACGATGCCGGTGACGCGCCTGGCAGTGAGCGGCACGTAGGGCAGTCGGACGCCGGCATGGATGGTGAAATAGTCGACGCCCTGCTCGCACTGCTCGATCAGCGTGTCGCGGTAGAGCTCCCAGGTCAGCTTCACGGGGTCGCCGCCGACCTTCTCCAGCGCCTGATAGATCGGCACCGTGCCGATCGGCACCGGCGAGTTGCGGATGATCCATTCGCGGGTGTTGTGGATGTTGCGGCCGGTGGACAGGTCCATCACCGTGTCGGCGCCCCAGCGGATCGACCAGACCAGCTTGTCGACCTCTTCCTCGATGGAGGAGGACACGGCGGAATTGCCGATATTGGCGTTGATCTTCACGAGGAAGTTGCGGCCGATGATCATCGGCTCGAGTTCGGCGTGGTTGATGTTGGCGGGGATGATGGCGCGGCCGCGGGCGATCTCGTGGCGGACGAATTCCGGGGTGATGAAGGCGGGAACGGCAGCGCCGAAGCTCTCGCCGTCGGCGAGCTTGGCTTCCGCCTGATCCAGCATGGCCTTGCGGCCGAGATTCTCGCGCGTCGCGACGTAGATCATCTCCTTGGTGATGATGCCGGCCCGCGCGAATTCGTACTGGGTGATCGGCGCGTCGCCGACGCCGCGCAGCGGCTGGTTGGCGACCGGGAAGGCGCGGGCGAGATGGCGCCCGGCATTGCCGTTGTCCTCCGGCTTGATCTCCCGGCCGGAATAGGCCTCGACGCCGCCGCGCTCCATCACCCAGGCTTGGCGCACGCGGGAGAGGCCCTTCTCCACGTCGATGACGACGTTCGGATCGGTGTAGGGGCCGGATGTGTCGTAGACCGGCAGCGGCGGTTCGCCGGAGCCTTCGGTCAGGACGATCTCGCGCAGCGGCACGCGGATGTCCGGAGCACTATCCGGCGTCGCGAAGACCTTGCGGGAAGCCGGCAGAGCGCCGGTGGTGACGGCGGCCTTGATGTCCTTGACCGGGGCGTTCATGAGGGAATCCTCGCGTGAGGGCAGCGTGAAGGGGTGAGAATCAGGGTGTAGGCGTCTGCGGCCAGGAGCCGGCGACCGTCAGGATCGCGCCGATGCCCGCCGCCAGCATGACGGGGCCGATAAGTCTGGCCAGATAGACCGAAGTCAGCATGCGTCCCATCCCTCCGCCGGCATGACCCGGATCAGGTTCAAGGGTCGCTACGGGGTTCCCTTCGGAACGTTGCAGCCTCTCAGCCCCTTCGTCGGGGCCCCCCTTGGACGAGGTCCAATCTGGACCTTTGGCCGGCGAAGCGCAAGGCGGCGCGCGCAGGGCGCGTCCGGGAAAACCGCAATCCTCGCGAAGTCTTTCGGAAGGCGTCTATTCCCCCGCCGGCTCGTGGGCCAGCCAGTCGCGCACGCGCGTCTCGGGATCATCGGCATTGGCGATGTCGGAGACGACCGCGATGGAATCGGCGCCGGCCGCATAGACCGCCGGCGCGCGCTCCAGCGTGATGCCGCCGATGGCGACCAGCGGGATGGCGCCGATGCGCTTCTTCCATGCTGTGATGCGGTCGAGACCCTGCGGGCCGAAGCGCATCGTCTTGACCGTCGTCGGATAGATCGGTCCGAGCGCGATGTAGTCGGGCTTGTGGGCGAGTGCCGCTTCAAGCTCCGCCTCGTCGTGGGTCGACAGGCCGAGGGTGAGACCCGCGCGGCGGATCGCCGCCACGTCGGCCGTGGCGAGATCCTCCTGGCCGAGATGGAGATGGGCCGCGCCAGCCGCGATGGCGGCCTGCCAGTAGTCGTTGATCACCAGCCTGGTTGCCGTGCCCGCGACCGATTCCACGGCTTCGCGCGCCAGGGCGGTCGCCTGCTCGTGCTCCAGATCCTTGACCCGGAGCTGGATCGTGCCGACGCCGAGGTTCGACAATTCGATCAGCGAGCGGATGCTGTCGACGACGGGATAGAAGCGGTCGGGATAGGGCATGGCGGGCTGTCCTCGGGCGAGCCCGGCGCCAACGGGCCGGCGTTCTAACCTGTGCCCCTGTGCGGCGAAGTCAAGAACGAACCGAACGGCGCGGGGCGGGCAGCCAGCCGGCGCTGACCCGGCGCCCGGCCGGCCGACACGTCAGGCGACCTTGCCCAGAAAGTCCTCCACGGCCGCGCCGAGGCCGCCAGCCGAGGCTTCGACAGCTGCCGTGGTGCGGGTCATCGCCTCGGAAGAGGTCGCGCTGGCGCGCGCCTTCTCGGCGATGTCGCCGACGGTCGTCTCGATCACCCCGGCGAGTTCGCGCATCTCGCCGATGCTGCGATTGATCTCGCGCACGGCCATTGCCTGTTCCTCGATGCCGGCGGCGAGCGCGCCGGCATTCCGGTCGATCTGGTCCATGCGGGTGGAGATGCCGTCGATGGCGCCGACCGCGCCCCTGGTGAGCTGCTGCACGGACGTGATCTGCTGGGCGATGTCGCCGGTCGCCCGGGATGTCTGCACCGCCAGCGACTTCACCTCGCTCGCCACCACCGCAAAGCCCTTGCCGGCCTCTCCCGCACGGGCCGCCTCGATCGTGGCGTTGAGCGCGAGCAGGTTGGTCTGTTCCGCGATCGACTGGATGAGCGCCACGACGGTGCCGATCCGCTCGGCGGCGCCCGACAGTTCGCTGATGCTGCCATTGGCGGCCGCCGCCTCGCCCGCCAGCTCGCGCAGCACCGACGCCGTCTCGTGGACCTTGCCCGCGAGATCGTCGACCGAGGTCGAAAGCTGGTCGCTCGCGGCAGCCACCGCGCCGATGGTCTCGACCGCGGCGCGCGAGGACTGGGCGGCCTGACCGGTCATCCCGGCGGTGCTGTCGGCCGCGGCGCGCAGGGTGCCCGACGACCGGCCGAGTTCGCCCATGCCGGCACGCACCTCGCCGAGCACGCCTGCGACATGGTCGCGGAAATCGGCGATGGCGCCATCGAGCCGGGCCCGCTGGTCGTTCTGCGCCGAAGCGAGCGTCCGCTCGCTGGAGGCCGCGGCTTCCATCCGCTCGGTCGCGAGATTGGCTTCGGCGACAGCCGCGTCGGATACGGCGAATGCGGTGGCGAGCCGGTTGCAGAGCCAGGCGAGCGCCACGGCCTGGGCGACCAGGATCACCGCATGGATGACGACGCGGCCGAAATCGCCGCCCTGCGGGAAGACGGCAAGGGGATAGACGAGGTTCAGGCCGAGGTGATGGATCGCGACCACCGCCGTGAAGGCCGCGATCGCAAGCCAGCAGCACCACAGCGCGACGATGGCGAGGCCGGCGAAGAACATCATGTGCATGTCGATCTGATAGACCGAGCCTTCGAGCGCGAAGGTCAGCAGGGCGACGAGCGCCGCCGCCGACACGGCGGAGCCGACGCGCGCGGTGATGTCGATCCGGCGCCTGCCGATCGCCAGCATGCCGAGGCCCGCGACCGCCACCGCGCAGAGCGCGACGACCACGTTGGCATTCGCGCCGCGCAGGCCGGCGACGGCCAGGATGACGATCGCGATGCTCACGACGGCCCCCTGCATGACCGGGGCGACCGCGGACCGCAGCCGGTCGAGGGTCGATGAAGGCATGATCGATGCGGCGGCCGGGGCTGCGATCATCGGGCAGGGTCCTTGGCAAGGGCGAGGAAGGGAGACAGGCAGGCGGCGGCGAGCGTCGCGTCGAGCACGAGCGCGGCCCCCGCGCCATAGAGGCGGGAGACGAAGCCGGAAGCTTCGGACGAGGCTATGGCAATGCGGTTGCCCCGGTTCGTGGCACGCAGCTCGCCATTGGCGCGCGCGGCGATGGCGGCGGCGCCGCCGGCCTCGGCCGACCAGGCGAATACCGCCACGGGCCGCCCTTCGCGCGGCATGACCGCGACGAATGCCGGAAGCACCAGGCCCGCCAGGATGATGAGCGGAAGCAGCCGGCGTGCCCGGCGGTCGGGTCGAGATTGCAGGAGGGCGCGAGGCAAGGGCAGGCAGGTCGGTCCGAAGGCTGGTGCGGGCGACCAATGCGGCAAGGGCCCTGCGTAACCACGTACCGTCGCATGGTTGAATTTCAGTTAAGGCGGCAGGCCGATCGGCGCTCCCGTGCATCGGCGCCCAGCGCCTTCGCTGCCTTCACCGCGCAGGCCAAATCGGCTAAGACCCGGCCACGCCGCGCGGGAAGACGCGGCGGCCGGAGCCGCTCATGTCGCCCACAGCCCCGCTCGATGCCCAGGATATCGGCCGCGTCCTCAACGAGGCGCTGCCCTACATGCAGAAATACGACGAAGAGATCGTCGTGGTGAAATATGGCGGCCACGCCATGGGCGACGAGAGCGGCGCGCGCTCCTTCGCCCGCGATATCGTCATGCTGGAACAGTCGGGCATCAATCCGGTGGTCGTCCATGGCGGCGGGCCGCAGATCGGCCAGATGCTGGCCAAGCTCGGCATCAAGAGCGAGTTCGTCGACGGCCTGCGCGTCACCGACAAGCAGACCGTCGAGATCGTCGAGATGATCCTAGCCGGCTCGATCAACAAGCAGATCGTCGGCTTCATCAACGCTGCCGGCGGCAAGGCCATCGGGCTCTGCGGCAAGGACGGCGACATGGTCAAGGCGGCCAAGGTCACCCGCACCACCCGCGACCCGGATTCCAACATCGAGAAGGCGGTCGATCTCGGCTTCGTCGGCGAGCCCGACAAGGTGGATACCAAGGTGCTGGACACAGTGCTCGGCAAGGATCTGGTGCCGGTTCTGGCGCCGGTCGCGACCTCGGTCGAGGGCGACACCTACAACGTCAATGCCGACACGTTCGCGGGCGCCATTGCCGGCGCGCTGAAGGCCAAGCGGCTGCTGCTGCTGACCGACGTTCCCGGCGTGCTCGACAAGAACAAGAACCTGATCAAGTCGCTGTCGGTCGAGGATTGCCGGCGGCTGATCGCCGACGGCACGGCCACCGGCGGCATGATCCCGAAGATCGAGACCTGCATCTACGCCATCGAGCGCGGCGTCGAGGGCGTCGTGATCCTCGACGGCAAGACCCCGCACGCGGTTCTGGTGGAGCTACTCACCGATGGCGGTGCCGGCACACTCATCCACGCGTGAGGCTGGATTGCGACGCGCGGAAGCGCTGCACCTCCACTTCTCCCCGGCGGGGAGAGGTCGACCGAAGGTTGGGATAGGGGGCGCAGGTCTGTCCGTCGGGTCTCCTTCCCCTCTCCCGACGGCTCCGCCGTCGACCTCCCCCCGCCGGGGGGAGGCGAAGCGGTCCTTCCTGACAGCGCTGGCGTTTGTCGCCGGCTGTCTCGCCTTCGCTCCGGGCGCCTCCGCCGAAACGCGCCTGTGCAACCGCACGAGCGTCGTGACCGAGGCCGCCATCGGGCTCATCGTCGAGGAGGCCGCAGCGACGCGCGGCTGGTTCCGGCTCGACCCCGGCCAATGCCGGGCGATCCTCCAGACCGCGGACATGCCGGGCAGGCTGTTCCTGCATTCGCGCCCCATGGGCGAGCCGGCGGGAACCGAACTCGGCCAGCCCGCGCAGATTTCCCTCTGCGTCGGCGAGGGCGATTTCCTGATCGCAGGCGCGCGGACCTGCAACCAGCCGAACGCGCGCCTCGCCGCCTTCGCCGAGGTGCGGCCGACGGTTGCCGAGGGCATCGCCGTGCTGTTCCTGTCCGAGGAGGCCGACTACGACCTGCCGCAGGCACGACGGGCGGGCATCCAGCGCCTGCTGACGCGGATGGGCTACGACCCCGGCCCCATCGACGGCCTCGACGGACCGAAGACGGAAGCGGCGCTGCGCGCCTTCATCGCCGACCGCAACCTGCCGGCCGAAGCCAATATGCAGGCGGATTTCTTCGATCTTCTGCTCGCCGCCATGCGGGCGGGCGAAGGCCCCGGCTTCGCCTGGTGCAACGACACCGGCCGCCGCGTCATGGCGGCGCTCGGCACCGATCAGGACGGGCGGATCGTCACGCGCGGCTGGTTCCGCATCGAGGCCGGCGCCTGCCTGAAACCGCCGCTGGAGGGCGCGCCCGCCAGTATCTATTCCTTCGCCGAGGCGGTGGATGCCGAGGGCCAGCCGGTGCAGAAGGACGGCCGCCCCGTCACCTTCGGCGGCAACGTGCCGGGCTGCGTCAGGCCCGCCGAATTCGAGATCGCCGGGGCGGACGACTGCGCCGCCCACGGCGCGACGCGCGTGCAGTTCCTTGCCGTCACCTTCGACGGCCGCCGCCGCGCCTCCGTCCGCTTCCGGGAGTGACGATGACCGCCCCTCAAGAGGCCCGCGCCGCCTTCGCCCATGTCGAGGCCTGGATCTTCGACCTCGACAACACGCTCTACCCCGCGCATCTGTCGCTGTGGGAGCAGATCGACGCGCGCATCAAGGGCTATGTCGCGAAGCTCCTGAACATCTCGACCGACGAGGCCTTCCGGCTCCAGAAGGACTATTACAAGCACTACGGCACCTCGCTGCGCGGGCTGATGATCGAGCACGGCATGAGCCCGGACGACTTCCTGTCCTATGTCCACGACATCGACCATTCGCCGCTGCAGGCCAATCCCGAACTCGGCGCGGCCATCGCCGCCCTGCCCGGCCGCAAGTTCGTGTTCACCTCCGGCACCCACAGCCATGTGCAGGCGGTGACGCGCAGGCTCGGCATCGAGAACCATTTCGACGGGGTGTTCGACATTGTCGATGCCGGGCTGCTGCCGAAGCCGCACCGCGTGACCTACGAAAAGTTCCTCGCCGACCACGGCGTCGATGCGACCCGCGCCGCCATGTTCGAGGACCTGCCGCGCAATCTCGAGGCGCCCCACGCGCTCGGCATGAAGACCGTGCTGGTGGTGCCGGAGCGCACGCGCGAGGTGTTCCGCGAGGCCTGGGAATTCGAGGGACGCGACGACGACCATGTCGACTTCGTCACCGACGACCTGACGGCCTTCCTGGTGACGCTGCGGCTGTGACGAAACGGACCAAGGGGCTGCCTGAAAGCCGGAACCTGTTCGTCATCGCCGAGCTTGTCCCGGCCATTCACGACTTGCCTGGGGCGGCTTCGTCCAGAATTCGTGGATGCCCGGCACAAGGCCGGGCATGACGCGGTGAGATCGAAGTCTCTTCGAGGATCCTTCAACCTTCCTTCGACTCAGCCTTCCTTGGCGAGCCCGTCCCAGAAGGCCTTGGCCTTGGCGAAGAAGCCCGCCGTCTCCGGCTGGGTCGCGCCGGAGCTCTCCTTGTCGAACTCGGCGAGCAGTTCCTTCTGCCGCTTGGTCAGCGCGCGCGGCGTCTCGACGTCGACCTGCACGTAGAGGTCGCCCACGGATTTCGACCGCAGCACCGGCATGCCCTTCCCCCCAAGGCGGAAGCGCTTGCCCGACTGCGTGCCCTCGGGAACCTTCACCTGCGCCCGGCCGCCGTCGATGGTCGGCACCTCGAAGGAGCCGCCGATGGCGGCCGTCACCATCGAGACAGGGGCGCGGCAGTAGAGATCCTGTCCGTCGCGCTGGAAGAAGGAATGCGGCTGGATGGAGAGGAAGATGTAGAGATCGCCCGGCGGGCCGCCGCGGAAGCCGGCCTCGCCCTCGTTGGCGAGGCGGATGCGCGTGCCGTCCTCGACGCCGGCCGGGATGTTCACCGAGAGCACCCGTTCCTTGGTGATGCGGCCAGCCCCCGAGCAATTGCCACAGGGGTCCTCGATCACCTGGCCGCGACCCTGACAGGTCGGGCAGGTGCGCTCGACCGAGAAGAAGCCCTGGGATGCGCGCACGCGGCCGTGGCCGCCGCAGGTGCCGCAGGTCTTGGGCTTGGAGCCGGGCTTGGCGCCGGTGCCCGAACAGGCTTCGCACGAGACCGTGGTGGGGATGCGCAGCTGGGCGGCCTTGCCGTTGAAGGCTTCCTCCAGCGTGATGTCCATGTTGTAGCGCAGGTCCGCGCCGCGCTCGCGCCCGCCGGGGCCGCGCCGGCGGCCGCCCATGCCGAACAGCTCCTCGAAGATGTCGGACATGGAGGAGGAGAAGTCGCCGCCGAAGCCGGGATGGCCACCACCGCCGCCATTCTCGAAGGCCTGATGGCCGAACCGGTCATAGGCCGCACGCTTCTGGCCGTCCGAGAGCACCTGATAGGCCTCGTTCAGCTCCTTGAACTCCGCCTCGGCCTTGGAGTCGCCGGGATTGCGGTCGGGATGGCACTGCATCGCCTTCTTGCGGAAGGCGGATTTCAGCGCGCCGTCGTCGGCATCGCGGCCGACCCCCAGAGTTTCGTAATAGTCGCGCTTGGACATCGACCGCGCTTTCGCCCCTCGTCAAGCGACAGCCCCCGGATGTGATCCGGGGGCTCGATGGTAAAGCCGGATGGGCCTTACGCGCTCTTCTTCTTGTCGTCCTTCACCTCGGTGAAGTCGGCATCGACGACATCGTCCTTCTTCGGAGCATCGCCTTCGGCGCCGGCCTCCGCCTGCTGGGCCGCATACATGGCCTCGCCGAGCTTCATAGAGGCCTGAGCCAGCGCGTTGGTCTTCTCCTTCAGGGCCTCGACATCCTCGGCCTTGACGGCTTCCTTGACCGCGGCGAGCGCGTCCTCGATGGCCTTGCGGTCACCCTCGGCGACCTTGGAGCCATGCTCGGCCAGCGCCTTCTCGGTCGAGTGAACGAGGCCGTCGGCCTGGTTCTTCGCCTCGGCGAGCTCGCGGCGACCCTTGTCCTCGGCAGCGTGGGCCTCGGCATCCTTCACCATCTTCTCGATGTCGGAGTCCGAGAGGCCGCCGGAGGCCTGGATGCGGATCTGCTGTTCCTTGCCGGTGCCCTTGTCCTTGGCCTGGACATTGACGATGCCGTTGGCGTCGATGTCGAAGGTCACCTCGATCTGCGGGATGCCGCGCGGAGCCGGCGGAATGCCCATCAGGTCGAACTGGCCCAGCATCTTGTTGTCGGCCGCCATCTCGCGCTCGCCCTGGAAGACCCGGATCGTCACCGCGTTCTGGTTGTCGTCGGCGGTGGAGAAGACCTGGCTCTTCTTGGTCGGGATCGTGGTGTTGCGGTCGATGAGGCGCGTGAAGACACCGCCCAGCGTCTCGATGCCGAGCGACAGCGGGGTGACGTCGAGCAGCAGCACGTCCTTGACGTCGCCCTGCAGAACGCCCGCCTGGATGGCCGCGCCGATGGCGACGACCTCATCCGGGTTGACGCCCTTGTGCGGCTCCTTGCCGAAGAACTGCTTCACGACTTCCTGGACCTTCGGCATGCGGGTCATGCCGCCGACGAGAACGACCTCGTCGATCTGGCCCGCGGAGATGCCGGCGTCCTTCAGAGCCTTCTTGCAGGGCTCCATGGTGCGCTGGATCAGGTCGTCGACCAGCGCCTCGAACTTGGCGCGGGTGAGCTTCAGCTGGAGATGCTTCGGGCCCGAGGCATCGGCGGTGATGAAGGGCAGGTTGATCTCGGTCTGCGTCGAGGACGACAGCTCGATCTTGGCCTTCTCGGCCGCTTCCTTCAGGCGCTGCAGCGCGAGCTTGTCCTTGCGCAGGTCGATGCCCTGCTCCTTCTGGAACTCGGCCGCCAGATAGTCGACGAGGCGCATGTCGAAGTCCTCGCCGCCGAGGAACGTGTCGCCATTGGTCGACTTCACCTCGAAGACGCCGTCGCCGATCTCGAGGATCGAGACGTCGAACGTGCCGCCGCCGAGGTCATAGACCGCGATCGTGCCGGCCGACTTCTTGTCGAGGCCGTAGGCGAGCGCCGCTGCGGTGGGCTCGTTGATGATGCGCAGCACCTCGAGGCCGGCGATCTTGCCGGCATCCTTGGTGGCCTGGCGCTGGGCGTCGTTGAAATAGGCGGGAACGGTGATGACCGCCTGATCGACGCTCTGGCCGAGATAGGCCTCCGCCGTCTCCTTCATCTTCATCAGCGTGAAGGCGGAGATCTGCGAGGGCGAGTAGCTCTTGCCCTCGACCTCGACCCAGGCGTCGCCGTTGCCGGCGCGGGCGATCTTGTAGGGGACGAGCTTCTGGTCCTTGGCGACGGTCGGGTCGTCGTAGCGACGGCCGATGAGGCGCTTCACCGCGAAGATGGTGCGCTCGGGATTGGTCACCGCCTGGCGCTTGGCCGGCTGGCCGACGAGGCGCTCCTCGTCGGTGAAAGCGACGATGGACGGCGTCGTGTTGGCGCCTTCCGAATTGATGATGACTTTCGGCGTGCTGCCTTCCATGACAGCCACGCAGGAATTGGTCGTGCCGAGGTCGATACCGATGACCTTGCCCATGGTCTTCTCCTTTTCAAGCGGATCGGCCGGGCCCGAAGCACCCGCGGGGCTCGCGATCCCGAGGGAAGATGATTTCCCCTCAAGCCCGCTCGCGCCGACCCCTCCTAGCATCTCGGGGTTTGGTTCGGCGGAACCGCCCGAAAATTCGGTGTTCCGCCGGTTGCGCCGGATATAGGGGGGGCGATTTGTCGCCGCAAGCATCCATGTCACGTCGCTGTGAAGTAAATGCCCGCCGGACTGCGTTGCGCGCATGGCGCCGCGCGCCTGTCCTGTCGCCGGTCTCATGACCCCGCAGTGCGGCCCCGGCGCAACATCGGGCAGGCCATGCGTGACGAATGGGCAGGCGGGGATGACCCGGCCCTCCCGCCGGGCTATGTGTCGTCCCCTGTCCGCTGTTCGGAATCACCGATGCTGCCTGCCGTCGCCCTGGTCGCCACCCTCGCCTTCGCCGTCGGCGGAGCCGATGGCGCGCGCGCGCAGCTCCAGCTTCCCGGGGCCGTCGCGCCGACGCCACAGGGTGCTTCGACGCCGAGCTCGCGGTCGGCGGCGCCCCGTGCGCCCGGGGCCGAGCAGCCGGGCGGCGCCGTGCCGCGCAGCATCGGCGCCTCCGGCCTCAGGCGCTGGGAGGATGTCCTGCCCGGCCGCACGCTGCGTTTTCTCGGGCAGCAGGGCTCGATGGTGATCACGCGGGCCGGCGCGGGCTACACGATCACCGCCACCGGCGTCGGCCGGCGCGGCAACGATATCCGCAATGTCTGCACGCCCGACCTGAACAACGGCCAGACGGTGACGCTGAAGCCGGTCGGCCGGCCGCAGGGCATGGCGCGGTTCGAGGCCGCGTTTCCCGGCTGCACGATGATGATCGACGTCCTTTCCGAGGTCGCCTTCGTCTCCGCTCCCGAAGGCGCGTGCCGCTTCGCCGATGAATGCGTGGTTGATCCGACCGGCATCTGGGGCCCCGGCGACCGCGAAATTCCCGCCGACCGCGAGATCGAGCGTGCGCGCGGCGTCGCCGAGCGACGGCTGAACGATGCCCGCCGTGCGCTCCAGCAGCGCCTGCGCACGACGCCGGAAGGCCGCACCTTCCTGCAGGAACAGGCGGGTTTCCCGGCCAATCGCGAGCGGGTCTGCCGCAACTACGGCACGTCCGATATCGGCCCCGGCTATTGCCAGCTCAAATATACCGAGGCGCGCGCGGAGACGCTGGCCTCCCGGCTCGGCATTTCCACCGATGCGCCGCCACCGGCCGCCCGGCGTCCCGCTGCGCCCCGCCCGGCCCAGCCGCGGCCGCCCGCGCCGGCTCCCGCCTCGGCGCCGCTGCCGCTCAGATGACGCCGCTGCCCGTCGTCCCGGGCTGCACCTGGTATCCCGGCTATCTCGACGCGAGCGCGCAGCAGGCCATGGTCGGTGCGTTGCGAGGCCTCATCGCCGAGGCGCCGCTGTTCCAGCCGGTCATGCCGCGGACGGGGAAGCCCTTCTCGGTCAGGATGACCAATCTCGGCAGCCTCGGCTGGGTGTCGGACATCAAGGGCTACCGCTACCAGCCGCTGCATCCCGAAACCGGCCGGCCATGGCCGCCGATCCCCGCCGCGATCATGGCGATCTGGACACGGGTGTCGGGCTATCCGCACCCGCCGGAGGCCTGCCTCGTCAACTGGTATGCGCCCGGCGCAAAAATGGGCCTGCACCAGGACCGCGACGAGGAGGATTTCGATGCGCCGGTGGTTTCGGTATCGCTCGGCGAGACCGGCATCTTCCGCATCGGCGGGACGAGCCGGGGCGGCAAGACGCAGTCGGTCAAGCTCGCCTCGGGCGACGTGCTGGCCTTCGGCGGCGAGGCGCGCCTCGCCTATCACGGCGTCGACCGGCTTGTGCCGGGGTCGAGCGCGCTCCTGAAGGATGGCGGCCGGATCAACCTCACGCTCAGGCGCGTGACCAAGCCGGCCGCCTGATTGCCGTCACGCCGTCGGCGGAGCGGTCGCCGTCATCATGAAGCCGAGCACGGCGCCGGAGGAATCCTCGACCACGGCGATGCGGCCGACATTGGGGATATCCAGCGGCTCCTGCAGGACATTGCCACCGCCGGAGCGCACGGCGTTAAGGCGGCCTTCGAGATCCTCCACCTGCACGTAGGAGAGCCAGCCCGGCTGCGATTCCTTGTCCTCGGGGTCCATCGGCATGAGGCCCGCGGTCGGCGTGCCGTCGGCGGCCTTGGCGATCCAGTATTCGCCGTCCGGCATGGGGAAGAGCTCGAAGGTCCAGCCGAGCGCCTGCCCGTAAAAGGCCTTGGCCCGGTTGATGTCGTCGGTCATCAACTCGTTCCAGTTGAACTTGCCGCTCATGCGGTCCTCCCTCAGATGCGCGCGGAGGGAGCTTTCCCCACCGTCAACGGCATTGCAGCATGGTCCGATTGCAGGCGGGCGACAATGAGGCGCAATGCCTCTCCGATCGGCCCTATTTGATCAGCCGCGACAGCACCCGCGCCGTGTAGTCGACCATCGGCACGATGCGTGCGTAGTTCAGGCGGGTCGGGCCGATGACGCCGAGCACGCCGACGATGCGGCTCTGGGCATCGCGGTAGGGCGCGACGATCATCGATGAGCCGGACAGCGAAAACAGCTTGTTCTCCGAGCCGATGAAGATGCGGACGCCTTCGGCCGTCTCCGCCCGCCCCAGCAGATCGACCAGTTCGCGCTTGGACTCGAAATCGTCGAACAGCAGGCGGATACGCTCGAGATCCTCCATGGCCCGGAGGTCGTCGAGCAGGTTCGCCTGGCCCCGCACGATCAGGCGGCGCTCGTCGGGCTCGCCACCCGACCAGGAGGCAAGGCCCGCCTCGACCAGCTTCTGGGTCAGCCCGTCGAGCTCGGCCTTGGCGGTCGCCAGCGACTTCTGCAGCTCGACGCGCGCGTCGGCGAGGGTGCGGCCGCGGATATGGGCGTTCAGGAAGTTCGAGGCCTCCACCAGCGCCGAGGGCGGCATGCCCGCCGGAATCGGCACGATACGGTTCTCGACCTGCCCGTCCTCGGAGACCAGCACGACCAGCGCCCGCTCCGGCTCGATGCGGACGAACTCGATATGTTTCAGCCGGACGTTCGACTTCGACGTCAGCACGACGCCCGCGCCGCGCGACATGCCGGACAGGAGCTGGGAGGCGTCCGACAGCACGCTTTCCATGGATTGCTGACGCGCCGAGGCCGCTACCTGCGCCTCGATGGCGTTGCGCTCGGATTCAGCGAGGTCGCCGAACTGCATCAGGGCATCGACGAAGAACCGCAGGCCCGTCTCGGTCGGCAGGCGGCCGGCCGAGGTGTGCGGCGCATAGATCAGCCCCGCCTCCTCCAGATCCTGCATGACGTTGCGGACCGATGCCGGCGACAGCTGCATCGGGATGATGCGCGACAGATTGCGCGAACCGACCGGCTCGCCGGTGGCAAGATAGCTCTCGACGATCTGGCGGAAAATCTCGCGCGAACGCTCGTCCAGCTGGGCGAGAGCGGAAAGGTTCGTCGGCGGACGCGGAACTTCGGCAGACAAGGGGTGACCTCCGCCGCCGAATTTGGTTCGGCCGAGACATTAGATCAAGCGCGGGCAGACCTGCCCAGCCCCATACCCACGGTCAGACTTACCGAACCTCTATTCGCAATCTCAGGCTGGTGCCGATGGACCGGCCATTTCTGAAGAAGAAATCGCCGCTCATGTCACGTGCGGCGGCCGCCTCGGCCTGTTCCCTGGTCGGCCCGGCCGGATTGGCCGCGTGCTCCGCCTGGAATCTCTCGAGCGCAGCGGAGAAGCCAGGCGTTCCGTAAAGGGCAGGCCTTCTCACCAGAGCCTGTCCCTCGCCATTCATGGCGATGAACGAACCCCGCACCTGTGCGCTCACGTCGACCTGATTGATGCAGGTTCCGCCGGAGCCACAGGGCGCTCCCGGCATCAGCTCGATCCATTTCGGGCCACCGACGAGGACCGCATAGTACATCAGGCTGGCCTTGCCCTCCGGGACGCCGCTCGCCCGCAGCCCCTCGTAGAAGGCAAGGTGGGTGACGCGCCATTCCCGGACCTGCCGGATGCAATAGTGATCATGGATCACGGCCGCCCGGATGAAGGCCTCGTCGAAGGGCGCGCCGACGAACGGCTGGGCCCAGGGCGGGATGGAGGCGCCATCGGTCTCCAGTCCCTTGCGCGCCTGCCATTCCACTCCGCGGCCATCGATGAAGCCGAAATTCTCGTCGAGCAGGCACTTTCCAGTTGCCGCGCACCCGCTCGGGACGAGCTTCAGCACGCCGACGAAGCGGGCCTCTGCCAATGCCGGTGCGGGCGCGAAGAGGGGCACCCCAAGAGCAATCAGCAATAGCCAACATGCAATCCGAGAGGCTCGCCGCATGACATATCCCCGCGCAACGTTAACGAGCAGAAATGGCCAATTGCACTCTTTCCTATTGTTTCCTCCTCTCCTCTTCTACTGGTGGGAATACGGATCGACCGGCATGTGATCGGCAGCGCTCCAACCGGCTTGTCCTTGCCGCGCGGGCCATCCGGCCCTATGACCCCGCGATCTCAACGAATGCCGGACACCCCGATGCGACCCTCCAAACGCGCGCCCGACGCACTGCGCCCCGTCTCGCTGGAACGTGCGGTCGCCCGCTACGCCGAAGGCTCGTGCTTCGTGAAGTTCGGCAATACCCACGTGCTCTGCACGGCGTCGCTCGAGGAAAAGCCGCCGCCGTGGCTGCGCGGTCAGGGTCGCGGCTGGGTGACGGCCGAATATTCGATGCTGCCGCGCGCGACGCTGGAGCGCACCCGCCGCGAATCGACGTCGGGCAAGCCTTCGGGGCGCACGCAGGAGATCCAGCGCCTGATCGGCCGCTCGCTCCGCACCGTGGTCGACCTCCAGCTGCTGGGTGAGCGGCAGATCACCATCGACTGCGACGTGATCCAGGCCGATGGCGGCACGCGCACGGCCTCCATCACCGGCGCCTGGGTGGCGCTGCACGACTGCATCGCCTGGATGACGGCGCGCTCGATGCTCAAGGCGAACCCCATCCGTGACCACCTGGCGGCGGTCTCCTGCGGCATCTACGAGGGCACGCCGGTGCTCGACCTCGACTATGCCGAGGATTCGGAGGCCGATACCGACGCCAATTTCGTCATCACCGGCAAGGGCGGCATCGTCGAGATCCAGGGCACCGCCGAGAAGACACCGTTCACCGACGAGGAATTGCTGCGGCTGCTGGCGCTGGCCAAGGACGGCTGCGCCAAGCTGGTCGACCTCCAGAAGACGGCGGTGGCATGACCCGCCTCGCCCCCGGCACGAAGCTCGTCGTCGCGACCCACAACAAGGGCAAGCTCGCCGAGTTCCGCGACCTTCTGGGCCCTCACGGCATCGCACTGACCTCGGCGGGAGAACTCGGCCTGCCGGAGCCGGCCGAGACCGGCACGCTCTATGCCGAGAATGCCGCGATCAAGGCGCGGGCGGCGACCGCGGCCACCGGCCTGCCGGCGATCTCCGACGATTCCGGGCTCGCCATCGACGCGCTGGACGGCGCGCCGGGCCTGTTCACCGCGGACTGGGCCGGCAATCCCCGCGATTTCGCCGCCGCCATGGCGCGTGTCGATCGGGAGCTTCTGCTGCGCGGTGTTCAGACGACCGGCGCGAAGGCGCATTTCGTCTCGGCGCTCTGCCTGACTTGGCCGGGCGGCACCGAGCAGATCTTCGAAGGCCGGGTTTTCGGCACGCTGGTCTGGCCGCCGCGCGGCGAGAAGGGCTTCGGCTACGACCCGATGTTCCTCCCCGACGGCCACACCCTGACCTTCGGCGAGATGGGCCCCGAGGCCAAGCACGGCCTGCCGCCGAAGGGCGCGGGTCTGTCGCACCGGGCACGCGCCTTCATGAAGCTGGCGCAATCGGTGCTTGGTGACGCGGCGGGCAAAGCCTAGATACAGCCGATGACGACCGACCTTCCGGGCATGGGCGCCAAGGACGATCCCGGCTTCGGGGTTTATGTCCACTGGCCGTTTTGCGCCTCCAAATGCCCTTATTGCGACTTCAACAGCCATGTGCGGCATGTCGCGCCGGACCAGCAGCGCTTCGTGGCCGCCTTCGCGCGCGAGCTTGGCGTCAATGCGCGGCGAACGCCGGGGCGCACGGTGTCCTCGATCTTCCTCGGCGGCGGCACGCCCTCGCTGATGGAGCCGGCGACCGTCGGGGCCGTTCTGGACGAGATCGCCCGGCTCTGGCCGGTCTCGGCCGATTGCGAGGTGACGCTGGAGGCCAATCCGACCAGCGTCGAGGCCGAGCGCTTCAAGGGCTTCCGCGCGGCGGGCGTCAACCGCGTCTCGCTCGGCGTGCAGGCGCTGGACGACAAGGACCTCAAGAGCCTCGGCCGCATGCATTCGGTGGATGAGGCGCTGCGCGCCGTCGATGTCGCGCGCAGGCATTTCGACCGCTATTCCTTCGACCTGATCTATGCCCGGCCCGGCCAGACGGCGCAGGCGTGGGAAGCGGAGCTCCGGCGCGCCATATCGGAGGCCGCCGAGCACCTGTCGCTCTACCAGCTGACCATCGAGGCCGGCACGGTGTTCGAGGCGCTGCACAAGGCCGGCAAGCTCGCCATGCCCGACCCGGAGACGGGGCGCGTGCTCTACGACCTGACGCAGGACATCTGCGCGGCCGAGGGACTGCCTGCCTATGAGATATCCAACCACGCCCGGCCGGGCGCGGAATGCCGCCACAATCTCATCTATTGGCGCTCCGGCGATTTCGTCGGCGCCGGTCCCGGCGCCCATGGCCGCCTGACGCTCGGCAATGGCCGCGTCGCCACCTCGACCGAACGGCACCCGGAGACCTGGCTCGATCTGGTGGAGCGGCAGGGATCGGGCGTGATCGCCGAGGAACATCTCGTCCAGATCGAGAATGCCGACGAGTTCCTGGTGATGGGCCTGCGCCTTTCCGAGGGCATCGACCTCGCGCGCTACGAGGCGCTGTCGGGACAGCCGCTCGATGCCGAACGCATCGACTTTCTTGAAGGCGAGGGGCTGGTGCAGCGCCTGCCCGGCGAGCGGCTCAAGGTGACGGCGCTCGGCTTTCCCGTGCTCGACGCGGTGGTCGCCGACCTCGCTAGGCTGGACTGAACGCGTTTTGCACGCTGCCCGCGCGCTTCCCTTCACGCGAACTGGTACCCACTTCGCTCGAAAACGCTATGACTCGACTAACGGCACGCCCGCCCGCCGCCCATGTCGAGGTGGAAGTGGTCGCGATGCAGGTCGTTGAAGAAGGGCGACAGCGTCACGTCGAACCAGCGGCAGGCCGCGTCGCGCGCATCGCGCAGGAAGGCGGCGCGGGTCGCATCCTCCGACGACCAGTCGCCGACCAGCGTCAGCCGCCGGCCATCCGCCAGCACGAAGCCACCGATATCGATGGCGTCGGCCGTCGCGTGACGGCTGCGCCGGCCGCCGGGCGCATGGTTGATGTTGCGACAGGAATAGGTGCCCATGTGCTCGATCCGCGCCACGTCGCTGCCGAGATGTTCGCGGGCGGCGCGCGCAAGGCCGTGGCGCTCATAGAGGGCGAGGGCCAGAGCCGCCCGGCAGGACAGCACGACCGGCGAGGACAGCGCCGCGCGGGAGAGGCGCGCGATACGGCCGGCATTGGAGAAGCCGCACCCATCCCCGGTCACCTGATCCGCCACCGGCTCGAAGGGCAGGTCCGCGCGGTCCAGCGCCGCACGGCAGAGACCGGGATCGGCGCGGGCGCGGGAGACCTTGAACGCGGTGAGAAAGCCCGGCTCGTCACGGATGTCGAGCGGCGCGAAGGGATTGGCCTCCGGCGGCACAGTGATGCGGCCAGCCGCGACGAGCAGCATCAGCCCGAGCACGAGAAGCGCGAGACCGCCGGTCACGGCACGGGCGAGGCGGAGGGCCATGGCGCAGCCTAACCGGAGCGCCCGCGCGATGTTCCGGTCACCGGCCGCGACCGAGCGTCGCTGGCCAGTGGCGTTTTGGTGCGGCGTCGTGGTCTCGATGTCGCATGATCATGGCCCGAAAACCGGTTCCCACTTTTCGGGTTCATGCTCTAGGTTGCGGCCATGCTCCAGCGGCTGCGCCTGCCGACCCTGACCGACGCGACATGGCATCCGAGCCTGCGTCTCGAAACCCTGATCCGCCTGCGCTGGTTCGCGGTGGTCGGCCAGACCACGGCCATCGTCACGGTCTACTGGGCGCTGAATTCCGACCTGCCGCTGGATCTCTGCCTGCTGACCGTTGCCGCCTCGGCCTGGGTCAATATCGCGCTGCGTCTGCGCTATCCGCCGCATCACCGCCTGTCGCCCTTCGAGGCCGGCGCGTCGCTCGCCTGGGATATCGTCCAGCTCGCGACGCTGCTTTACCTGACCGGCGGCCTCGAGAACCCCTTCGCCTTCCTGTTCATCGCGCCCGTGCTGATCTCGGCGACGTCCCAGCCGCCGCGGGTGACGCTGATGCTCGGCCTCCTCGTGGTCGTTTCAGCGACCGTCGTCGCCTATGCACATCTGCCGCTGCCGTGGGAGTGGCACGACGACCTGCGCCTGCCGCCGCTCTATCTTGTCGGGGTCTATGCGGCCCTGCTGATCTGCATCTCGTTCATCGGCATCTATGCCTGGCAGGTCGCCGAAGAGCAGCGCCAGTTCGCCGACGCGCTGACGGCGACCGAGCTGGTCCTTGCGCGCGAGCAGCATCTCTCGCAGCTGGACGGGCTCGCCGCCGCCGCCGCCCACGAGCTCGGCACGCCGCTCGCCACCATCGCGCTCGTCACCAAGGAGCTCGCCGGCGAGCTGCCGAAGGATGGCCCGATCGGCGAGGACATGGCGCTGCTGCGCGAACAGGTCCAGCGCTGCCGCGACATCCTTGCCAAACTGAAGAGCCTGTCGTCGGGCGATGCGCCGTTCGACACGATGTCGCTAGCCCAGCTCATCGAGGAAGTGGCGCAGCCGCATCGCTTCTTCGACGTGACGATCACGGTGGAGCTGCCGGAGAAGAGCGAGGACGAGCCGGTGATCGGCCGCAATCCCGGCCTGCTCTATGGCCTCGGCAACATCGTCGAGAACGCGGTCGATTTCGCCCGTTCGGCGGTGACCATCGCCGCGCGCTGGGACGAGGAGACGGTTCAGGTCTCGGTCATGGACGACGGGCCGGGCTTTCCGCCCGAGATCATCGACCGGATCGGCGAACCCTATTTCACCCGGCGTGGCAAGGGGCGCGGCGGCCGGTCCCGCGCCGAGGCCGAGCCGGGGGAGGACCAGTCCGGCCTCGGCCTCGGCGTGTTCATCGCCAAGACCCTGCTCCAGCGCTCCGGCGCGCGCATCGCCTACCGCAACCGGCCAGGCCCCGAAACCGGCGCGCTCGTGGAGGTTTCCTGGCCTCGCTCGGCCTTCGGGACCAGCGGCACGCGGGCAGCCGCGACATCGCCTGCGGCCCCGCACGCCTGGCCGCCGACTTGAGAGACGGGGCGCCAGGCCCTACATATCCCGCAAGAAACAACGCTGAATTGCCCCGATGGGGCCCCAGAGGAGACCCCGATGCCGGAGATCGAGACCGCCCCGACCGCCCTGGCCATGGCGCTTCCGGCGGATCGGTCGCTGCTGGTGGTGGACGATGACAAGCCGTTCCTGCAGCGGCTGTGCCGGGCCATGGAGGCGCGCGGTTTCGCCGTCACCGCAGCCGAGAGCGTTGCCGATGGCCTGGCCGCCGTCGCCGCCAAGCCGCCGGCTTTCGCGGTGGTGGACATGCGCCTTGCCGACGGCAACGGGCTCGACGTGATCTCCGCCCTCAAGAGCGCCCGGCCCGACGCGCGCGGCGTGATCCTCACCGGCTACGGCAATATCGCGACCGCCGTGACGGCGGTGAAGCTCGGCGCCGTCGACTATCTGGCCAAGCCCGCCGATGCCGACGAGGTCTTCGCGGCGCTGATGGCCACCGGCGCCAAGTCGGCGGATCTGCCCGAGAACCCGATGTCGGCCGACCGCGTGCGCTGGGAACACATCCAGCGGGTCTATGAGCTGTGCAGCCGGAACGTCTCGGAAACCGCGCGCCGGCTCGGCATGCACCGCCGCACGCTGCAGCGCATTCTGGCGAAACGCGCGCCGCGCTGAGCCGTCACAGGTCGCTCAAGCCCAGCGCCTGCGGGTCACAGAGCAGCGTCATGCGGCCTGCCGCGGCGCGGGCGAAGCGCAGCATCATCACCTTGCGCGTCGGCCCGGGCAGCGCCTGCGAGGGCCCTTCCCGCACGATTTCCGCGCCATGGGCATCGGCGAGGATGAGACCCGCATCCTCGGGCAGGATATCGACGGGAAAATCCGGCGCGACCGCGAAGAACACCCGGTCGGCATGGGCGCGATAGTCGTTCCACTTGCGGTCGGCCCTGAAATCCTCGACCGAGGACTTGATCTCGACGATCCAGAGCGCGCCGGTGCGCGACAGGGCGGTGAGATCGGCGCGCCGGCCGGAGGGCAGCGGAAGCTCGGGCACGACCGCGATGTCCATGGCCGCGAACAGGCGCGTCACGCCGCGAGCGATGGCGAGCGCCCGTTCGGACTGGCGGCCATCGACGGGAGGGACGAGGGATGCGGCGGCGGGCGGGTTCATTGCCGTATTGTCGCCCATTCCTGGCGGGAATGAAACGGGAACATTCGCGTTCGCTTCCCTTGCTGCCATTTTCGTGTATAAGCCGCGCCTTCGGTGGCCCGATGGCTGCCGGACCATGCGCCCTCACGGCGTGCATGGCCATCCGACCGCGCTGGACGACATCCCGGCGCCGGCCGCAAGACCCCTCCGTTCAGAAGGAATAGCCCGATGTCGGTTTCCGACGCCCGCAAGGCCGAGCTCATCAAGGAATATGCGACCAAGGCCGGCGACACCGGTTCGCCCGAGGTCCAGGTCGCGATCCTCACCGAGCGCATCACCAACCTGACCGAGCATTTCAAGAGCCACACGAAGGACAACCATTCCCGTCGTGGCCTCCTGAAGATGGTCTCCGCGCGCCGCTCCCTGCTCGACTACGTCAAGCGCAAGGACGAGGCCCGCTACAAGACGCTGATCGAGCGTCTCGGCATCCGCCGCTGATCTCAAGGACCGGCCCCGCACGCGCGGGGCCGTTTCGCATCCGGGCATCCCGTGCGGGGCCGATGAGCGGCCAACGCGACGGGCCATGCCCCGTCAAGAAGGGCTATCCCGATCCCGGGCGCCCCAACCGAAGGGCCTCTGCGCAGATCGCGAGGCCCGGCTCAACAAGGCCAGACCACTGGACCACCAGATCGCCATGGCAGGATCGCAGCGAGCCGGGGACGCGAACGCGTCCTGAAGCCGGCCCGCTCGCGGGCCTCTCGCCGTTCTGCCCATGGCCATCCGCCGTCCGTACGTCCGAGAAAGGAAAGAAGAAATGTTCGATATCCATCGCGAGGAGATCACCTGGGGTGGTCGCAAGCTCGTCCTCGAAACCGGCAAGGTCGCCCGCCAGGCCCATGGCGCCGTGCTCGCCACCTATGGCGAGACCACCGTGCTCGCCACCGTCGTCTCCAATTTCGAGCCGAAGGCCGGCATCGACTTCTTCCCGCTGACCGTCAACTACCAGGAGAAGTTCTTCGCGGCCGGCCGCATTCCCGGCGGCTACTTCAAGCGCGAAGGCCAGCCGACCGAGCGCGAGACGCTCATCTCCCGCCTGATCGACCGCCCGATCCGTCCGCTCTTCGTCGACGGCTACAAGAACGAGACGCAGGTCATCGTCACCACGCTCTCCCATGACATGGAGAACGATCCCGACATCCTCGCCATGGTGGCCGCCTCGGCCGCGCTGACCCTCTCCGGCGTGCCCTTCATGGGCCCGGTCGGCGGCGCGCGCGTCGGCTATATCGACGGCGAGTACGTGCTGAACCCCTATGTCGACGACATGAAGGACTCGAAGCTCGACCTCGTCGTCGCCGGCACGACCGACGCCGTGCTGATGGTCGAGTCGGAAGCTTCCGAGCTCTCCGAGGAGGTCATGCTCGGCGCCGTGATGTTCGGCCACAAGTACTTCCAGCCGGTCATCAACGCGATCATCAACCTCGCCGACAAGGCCGCCAAGGAGCCCCGCGCCTTCACGCCGCCGGACCATTCGGCGCTGGAGAAGCAGATGCTGGCGCTGGTCGAGGGCGACCTGCGCGCCGCCTATTCGATCCGCGAGAAGACCGCCCGCTACGCCGCCGTCGGCGAGGTCAAGAAGAAGGCCGTCGAGGCTTTCGCCGGTGAGGGCGAGGGCAAGCACGACAAGCAGGTGGTCGCCGGCGTGTTCAAGGAGCTGGAGGCCAAGGTCGTCCGCTGGAACATCCTCGACACGTCGAGCCGCATCGACGGCCGCGACCTCAAGACGGTCCGCCCGATCGTCTCCGATGTCGGCGTCCTGCCGCGCACCCACGGCTCGGCGCTGTTCACCCGCGGCGAGACGCAGGCGATGGTCGTCACCACGCTGGGCACCGCCGAGGACGAGCAGTTCATCGACTCGCTGACCGGCACCTACAAGGAGAACTTCCTCCTTCACTACAACTTCCCGCCCTTCTCGGTGGGCGAGGCCGGCCGCATGGGCCGTCCGGGCCGCCGCGAAGTCGGTCACGGCAAGCTCGCCTGGCGCGCCGTCCACCCGATGCTGCCGGAGAAGCACGAGTTCCCCTACACGATCCGCGTCGTCTCGGAGATCACCGAGTCGAACGGTTCCTCGTCGATGGCCACCGTCTGCGGCGCCTCGCTGGCGCTGATGGACGCGGGCGTGCCGATCAAGCGGCCGGTCGCAGGCATCGCCATGGGCCTGATCCTCGAGGGTGAGCGCTACGCGGTGCTCTCCGACATCCTCGGCGACGAGGACCATCTCGGCGACATGGACTTCAAGGTGGCCGGCACGGCCGAGGGCATCACCTCGCTGCAGATGGACATCAAGATCGCCGGCATCACCGAGGAGATCATGAAGGTCGCCCTCGAACAGGCCAAGGGCGGCCGCGAGCACATCCTCGACGAGATGGCGAAGGCGCTGGCCTCGGCGCGTTCGGAGCTCGGCGAGCATGCCCCGCGCATCGAGAGCTTCAAGATCCCGACCGACAAGATCCGCGAAGTCATCGGCACCGGCGGCAAGGTGATCCGCGAGATCGTCGAGAAGACCGGCGCCAAGGTGAACATCGAGGACGACGGCACCGTGAAGGTCGCCTCCGCCAATGGCGAGTCGATCCGCGCGGCGGTCAACTGGATCAAGTCGATCACGCAGGAGCCCGAGCTCGGCATGATCTACGAGGGCACCGTGGTGAAGGTCGTCGATTTCGGCGCCTTCGTGAACTTCTTCGGTTCGCGCGACGGCCTCGTCCATATCTCGCAGCTCGCCAACAACCGCGTCGGCAAGGTCACCGACGTGGTCAAGGAAGGCGACAAGGTGAAGGTGAAGCTGCTCGGCTTCGACGACCGCGGCAAGACGCGCCTGTCGATGAAGGTCGTCGACCAGGCGACCGGCGAGGATCTCGAGAAGAAGGCCAAGGAAGCCCCGGCCGAAGAGGGCGACGCCGCGGAGTGATCTGCGCGCCTCGCGAGGCACCGGACATGCGAAAGGGCGGCCAATTGGCCGCCCTTTTTGCTACCGCAGGCGGGCTATGGCGTCAGCGGAGGAACTGAAGGACCTGCTGGTCTCCCTGCGAGGCGAAGGACAGGGCGGAGGTGGCAAGCTGTGCGCGGGTGTTGAGCGCCAGCAGGTTGGCGCCCTCCTCGTTCTGGTCGGCGAGCACCAGATTGTCGGCGCCGCCCCTCAGCGTGTTCATCGTCGCCTTGGTGAAATCCTGGCGGTTCTGGACCATCGAGAGGTTGGAGCCGAAGGACGAGGACTGCGAACGGAGCGAGCCGAGCGCGGTCGAGAGCTTGCCGAGGATGGCATCGAGCGAGGAATCAGCGTCCGCCGCCGACACCGCCTGCGCGTCGATGCCGAGATTGGTCGAATTGATCGGCTTGCCGCCCTTCGACTGGATCGTGAGCGACGACGAGCCCGTCTCGTTGAAGGTGATGCCGAGGGCGTCGCCGCGCAGCAGGTTGATGCCGTTGAACGAGGCATCCTCGGCCGTGCGGTCGAGCTGCTGGCGCAGATCGTTGAACTGGCGGATCAGGTCGGCGCGGATATCGTTGCCGCCAACCGCGCCGGTGCCGGCCGTGCCGTCGATCTCGCCGTCGCCGCCAATGCCGGCAAGCGTCATCGAGGACGTCGAGAGGTTCTCGATACGCAGCCTGCCGTTGTCGTTGGTGGCGCGGACCTTGTTCCGCAGGCTGCTGTTTCCGTTGATGTCGGAAACCAGCTGCTCCACCGACTTCGCGCCACCGGTTCCGCCGCCGCTGGAGCCGTTGGCGCTCGCACCACCGCCGAAACCCATATTGGCGATCGGGGAAGGGCTGCCTCCCATGGCCGTCATATTGGAGATGGTGATCGACGAGGTCGGTCCGGTATGCGTGCCTGAGGCGATATAGAATTCCATCCTGCCCGGCTGGGTCAGGCTGTCGCGCGCGCGCACATCTGATCCGAGCGACGTCAGCCGGTCATTCGTGTGGACGATCGCTTCCGCCAGATCGACGGCACCGTCAGTATTCGTGTCGGCGGTCAGCGAATTGAGGCTGACAAAGACAGATGGCCCGCTCTCCGCGGCGACATCGAACGTGTAGAACTGACCGCCGGAGACATCGAGATTGATGAAATTGCCGGAGGCGGTCAGTAGCGGCTCGGGGCTCGCGCCGACCGAATTCAGCGCGACATCGACCGGCGTGGTGCCGATGGCGCCGCCGGAGAAGGACAGGTTCTTTGTCGTGACGCTGCCGATTGCAGCGCCATCGATCTTGTAGGCCTCGCTCTTGAACGACTTGTCCTGACGCGCCTGACGGATCGACGACTGCAGCGATTCCACTGTCCGCGTGATCGACTTCAGGCCGTTGTCGGCGGCTTCGAGCGTCTTGATGCCGTTGGACATCGAATCCAGCAGCGAGCCGAGATCATTCGCGCGCGCGTTCAGCGCGGCGGAGGTGAAGAAGTTTGTGGGGTTGTCGAGGGCCGAATTGATCTTCTTGCCCGAGGCAAGGCGGCCCTGGATCGTCTCGCGCTGCGAGGCAATGTTCTGTAGCGCCAGAAGGTTCGAACGGACGCCACGAGAAATGGTAATGCCGGACATGGACGCAACCCCTTTTCTAGGGTTCCTCCGCTTCTGGGAGGTTCATGCGACACCCCGATCCTTGGGGGACCTTCGGTTCTCGAAGGTGCCGGGATACTGGTCGGCAGTCCCTAATATTTCCCTTACGTCATCCATGTTTCTACCATTGCGCGCGACATGCATCGCCCACGCCACAGGGCGCCACATCGAAACGCGCACGCACTTGTCCGGACCACGGAAAAGGGCGGCCCGCAGGCCGCCCCCCTGATCGAGGAGTGCACCGCCGCTTCAGTTCGCCGCGAAGCAGTAGATCAGCCCGTTGCCGCCGGTGGCGCGCAGCGAGGGCAGATCGCAGCCGCGCGAGGGATGCGAGGAGTTCCACGACAGGGCCGGCGGTTCGGTGTTCAGGCCCTGCCGGTCGTGGTGGCCGACCATGGCCGAACCCTCGCCACCCTTGGTCCAGTTGCCGCAGGTGCGGTCGGCATCTCCGGAGAAGGCCGTGCCGTCGGCCTGGCTGCCCGTGAGGATGTCGTGCTGGTTCGGCGTATCGCCGCGGCCGTTGACCATCGCGCCGGCCTCGGTGAGCGCTGTCTGCTTGGTCAGGTTGTTGGTGCCGTGCAGTTCGGCGACGGAACTGGCGATGACCACGCCGCGGGCATTCGCCCAGGGCCCGCGGCCGATCCGGTCGCGGGCGTTGACCGCGTTCGCGCCTTGCGTCGACAGATAGGCCCGCCACGTGCGCGCGCCGGCGCCGGCTGCCGTCGCCAGCGCCTGGCAATGCCGGTCGGCGCCCTCGAGCCCGCCGAGATTGCCGCCCTGAAGCGGCGCAGAGGTGATGAAGAAGCCCATCGGGGCTGCCTGCTGGGCCATGGCCGGTGCGGCCATCAGGGCCAGCGCGCCCGCCGCTATCACGAGGCTTTTCGTCATGGTCATGTCCGCGATCCTCCCGCCGATCTGCCCTGGCCATTCGAGGCCTTCCGCCGGCATGCGCGGAAGCCTGTGACGGAGCGTAATCCGCGCCAAGACACAGATCGGTGAGGATCGTTATATCGTTACATGACGGGGCCTGGCCGTCAGACCGGTGCGGCGAGTTTCTTCACCGCCGAACTGGTGACCACTTCGCGCCGCTCGGCATAGGCCTCGTGGTTCTCCTCTATGCGCGGCAGATCGTAGAGGTAGTTGACCATCACGCCATGCGACTGCTTGAGGCCGGAGGCGGAGAGGTCGGCGCCCGGATTGATCCGCTCCAGCCGTGCGCCATTGCCGAGATGGAACCGCGCCACGGGGTCGAGCGGCCGGTTGCCGCCGGTCTTGGCGGCGGTGAAGTAGCGCGCGGCCGCGCGCGCAAGCACCCGGTCGATCTTCTGCGCCCGCACGCCGTCGGCGCGCCAGTCGGGCGCGTCGAGCGCGGCCAACAGGTCCTTCTCCTCATCGAGCAGGAAGCCGGTCTCGCTCCGGCGCTCCTTCGCCAGCCACTTGGCGAAACCCGGCACCGGCGAGAGCGTCACGAAGGTCGTCAGCTTCGGCAGTTCGCGCTTCAGTTCCTCCACCACCTGCTTGATCAGCAGCGAGCCGAAGGAGATGCCGGCGAGGCCGGTCTGGCAGTTCGAGATCGAATAGAACACCGCGACGCGCGCATCGTCGGCGGCGAGCGGCGCGCCCCCCTCGGCGATCAGCGGGCCGATGGCGGCGGGAATCTCGGCGGTCAGCGCCACCTCGACGAAGATCAGCGGCTCGTCCTCGAGCCGGGGATGGAAAAAGGCGTAGCAGCGCCGGTCCTCCGGTTCGAGGCGGCGGCGCAGGTCGTCCCAGTCGCGGATCTCGTGGACCGCCTCGTAGCGGATGATCTTCTCGAGGATGTTGGCCGGCGTCGACCAGTCGATGCGCTTCACGACGAGGAACCCCCGGTTGAACCAGGACGACAACAGGTGGACGAGGTCGGTGTCGAGAAGCTGGAGTTCGGCCGAGGCGCCGACATGGGCGAGCAGATCGTCCCTGAGCCGGACCAGCGCCAGCGTGCCGCCGGGCGCGAGATTGAGGCGGCGGATCAACTCCTGCCGGCGCGGCTCGGCCGCTTCGTGCAAGGCAAGCGCGGCGGCGCCGGTCGGGTCGGCCTGGTAGGCGGCGATCGCGGCATCCAGCTTCGCCTTGTCCGCGCCGAAGCCGGTGGCTAACTCGCGCAGGACCGCGAGGCGGCCCTCGGCGTCGAGCCGGGCATAGCCGGAGAGGATGTCGCGGGCGAGCGCCGTGCCCGATGCCTCGCCCCGGCGGGACAGCAGCGTGCGGGCGAGCGCGAGGATGTCGGCGGCCGTGCGGGGCTCGAATTCGGCCGGCTTCCAGCCGATGAGCTCGCGCGAGCGGCGCGAAACGGTGGCGAGCAGATCGGTGACGAAGGTCATGCGTCCGGTCTCCACGGCCGTAGCAGAGGCGGCCTCGGGCGAGCATCGTGCCACAGGATGCTGCGTTGCGGCGAGCCCCTTTCCGGCGCGGCCGAACGCCTCAACCGGGAAGGCTCAGCCCACCGGCTGCCAGTCGATCCGCAGCTCCTCGCGGAAGGCGAAGCGCTTCAGGTGCTCGGCGACGACTTCCTCCAGCGTCGGCAGGCGGTCGGCGGACGCGTCGAGCTTCAGGCTCAGCACGTCGCCATTGGCGGTCAGGGTCAGTTCGGCGGCATCGCTGAACGGCACCTTGCCGCTGTGGTCGTCGAAGGTCACCTGGAACTTGTGGCTCCAGTGTTTGCACAGCTGCTGGAGATAGCGGCTGGCATTGGCCGTCGCGATGTCGGCGAGCGAAACGGGCATGTCGGGATCCTCAAACGGGCGCGCCGCGATCAGCGTCCCATCTGGGACGAGAAAGCGTGCGGGAGCACCCCGGCCATCCGCAGGGCACCCGCGCGCAATGGGAATGCTCGGCTGATATGCCGTTTCAGCGGTTCTTGAAGGCCGGCTTGCGCTTCTCGGCGAAGGCCGACATGCCTTCCTTCTGGTCGGCCATGGCGAACATGGCGTGGAACACGCGCCGCTCGAAACGCACGCCCTCGGCAAGGGTGGTCTCGTAGGCGCGGTTCACCGATTCCTTGGTCATCATGACGGCCGGCAGCGACAGGTCGGCGATCTGGGTCGCGACCTTCACCGCTTCCTCGACCAGGTCGGCGGCGGGAACGACGCGCGAGACGAGACCGACGCGCTCGGCTTCGGCTGCATCCATCATGCGGCCGGTCAGGCACATTTCCATGGCCTTGGACTTGCCGACGAAACGGGTGAGGCGCTGGGTGCCGCCGGAACCCGGCATGACGCCGAGCTTGATCTCGGGCTGGCCGAACCGGGCCGTATCGGCGGCGAGGATGAAATCGCACATCATGGCGAGCTCGCAGCCGCCGCCGAGGGCGAAGCCGGCAACCGCTGCGATGATCGGCTTGCGGCGCTGGCCGACCCGGTCCCAGGAGGTGATGAAGTCCTCGAGATAGCTCTCGGGATAGGTCTTGGCCTGCATTTCGAGAATGTCGGCGCCGGCGGCGAAGGACTTCTCCGAGCCGGTGACGACCATGCAGCCGATGGCCGGGTCCTTCTCGAAACCGTCCATCGCCGTGTTCAGTTCGCCGATCAGCTGGCTGTTGAGCGCGTTCAGCGCCTTCGGGCGGTTGAGCGTGATCAGCCCGACCTTGCCGCGCGTCTCGACGATGATGGTCTCGTAGGCCATGGAGGGCTCCCGATCGTGTCGTTCGTTGTGGCGCGAGAGCTAGCCGAGGCCGGCGGGCCTGTCATCCTGTCCGATGGGGGATGGGATGGCGCGCGACGCCTCAGACCCGCCTCAGGCTGACGCTTTCGATGCGGTGGTCGTCGGCCTTCTTGAGGATCAGCTTGGCGCGATGGCGCGTCGGCAGGATGTTGTCGCGCAGGTTGACGAGGTTGATGCCGTACCACAACGCCAGCGCGGTCTTCATCGCCTCGAATTCCGACTTCTCGGCATAGCGCCGGAAATAGCTCTGAGGATCGCGGAAGGCGGTCTCGCGCAGGCGCATGAAGCGCTCGAGATACCAGCGCTCCAGCACGTCCTCCTCGGCGTCGATGAAGACCGAGAAGTCGAAATAGTCGGAGACGAAGGGGATGGCCTTGCCGTCGCGCGGCGGGCGGCCGGTCTGGAGCACGTTCAGCCCCTCGACGATGAGGATGTCGGGACGGTCGACGGCAACGCCGCCGCCGGGGACCACGTCATAGACGAGATGCGAGTAGATCGGCGCATGGACATGGCGCTCGCCAGCCTTCACGGCGGCGAGGAAGCGCAGCAGCGCCTTGGTGTCGTAGCTCTCCGGGAAGCCCTTCTTCTTCATCAGCCCCTCGCGCTCCAGATAAGCGTTGGGGAAGAGGAAGCCATCGGTGGTGATGAGGTCGACCTTGGGCGTGTTGGACCAGCGCGACAGCAGCGCCTGCAGCACGCGCGATGTCGTCGACTTGCCGACCGCCACCGAACCCGCGACGCCGATGACGAAGGGGATCTTCACGTCCTTCGCGCCGAGGAACGACTGCGAGGCGCGCGACAGCTTCTGCTGGGCGGCGACGTAGAAGGACAGGAGGCGCGAGATCGGCAGGTAGATCGCCTCCACCTCCTCGATCGAGAGCTGGTCGGTGAACGATTTCAGCCGGGCGATCTCCTCCGGCGTCAGCGTCATCGGCGTGTCGGCGCGCTTGGCGGCCCATTCCGCCCGCGTGAACATCCGGTAGGGCGAGGGATTGCCGTTGGTCTCCGGCACGGGGGCCGCCGCAGCGAGGCTTGCTGGCATCGGACGCTCGTTCATCGGGTTGCGGGCTTCAGGGGGTGGACTTGGGACGGGATGCCTTCTCGGCATGACCGGACTGGACCGTGCGGCGCTCCAGCTCGGCCATCACCTCGCCCAGCGCGATGCCGCGCGACTTCCAGACGACCATGAGGTGGAACAGCACGTCGGCGCTCTCGGCGACGAGCGGCGCCCGGTCGCCCTGCGTCGCGGCGATGACGGCCTCGACCGCCTCCTCGCCGAATTTCTTGGCACAGTGCACCGGCCCCTTGGCGAGCGAAGCCGCAGTATAGCTTTCTGCGGGCGGCGCAGCGGCGCGCGAGGCGACGATCGTCTCAAGCTCGGCGAGCGTGAAGGAACTCATCGGCACACAGCCCTTCGCAGAGGACGCCCGCCGCCGGCGGGCGCGAAAGTCGCGGCATGATGCAGATTATGACGCCGCTGTCACGGTGGCAGATGGGCGGAGAGGCATCGAGGCGGGTTCACACGATCGTGCGGATCAGAGGGGACACGTCATCAACCGGGCATCGTCGCCATAGCTGGCGAGCTTCTCCGCAGCCACGCCGGCGGGCATTTCGGCAAAGCCCTGCCGACGCCAGAAGGCACCGGAATCGTTGACCGCGACCAGCGACAGGGCGGGGAGGCCGAGGGCGAGCACATGGCGCTTCAGATCCTGCACGAGGGCACCCGCCGCGCCCGTGCCACGCGCGGCAGGGAGAAGCGCGAGATCGTGGATGTAATAGGTGTCCGCCTCGGCCGGCAGCGCGCCGACAAGGGCGTTCAGCGCCGGCAGCGTGCCCAGCCGCCAGGGATGGCTGATCGCATAACCCGCGGGCTCGCCCGCGACGATCAGCAGGCGGCAGCCGGCCGGATGCAGCGCGAGGCGCTCGGCGAAGACGGCGTCGTCCTCGGGAAAGGCGGGATGGACCATGGCCGCGATCCGCGCGACGGCGTCGAGGTCGGTCGCGGTCAGACCACGCCAGGAAAAGCTCATCCGGTGACACTCACGCGCGCCGCCAGGCCTTCTCGATGGCACTGGGCTTTGCAGCGAAGGCCTTGTCGCCGGTCCGCTGAACCTCGCGCTCGAGACGCACGTGGCGCGCGGCGATGCGCGCGAGCTTGGCGCGTCCGGCCTCGCCCCGGTCCATCCGCCCGGCGAGCAGGTCGAGGTCGCGGATCGCCCCCATCAGCTCGCCGATACGGTCGAGCTTGCGCGGTTTCGGTCCGGCCTTTTTCGGCCGCCGGTCGTCCAGCGCCTCGACCAGGTGCAGGCAGTCCTTGATACGCTTGCGCGCCTCGTGCAGCGGCTCGGTGGAGGGGTGATCCTCGTAGGCGAAATAGGCACGGCGCGCCCGGGAATAGGAGCGCGCGACGGCCTTGGCGAGGTAGTACTTCGGCACATCGGCCGGCGCGAGCCGGGCAATGACCCGCGCCTGCCGCTGGAGTGCGCGACCGAGGGCGGGAAGATCAACGCGGGAGCCCTGCCCCTCGCCAGGGCCTGTCGCGCCGACGGCACGCGCTGCTTCCGCCAGCGCATGGGCATCGCGGAGCGGTGCAAGAGCATGGGCGAAGGCGCGCAGGAAGCCGTTCTCGCGCTCGACGGCGTCCCTCGCCAGCGGCTTCAGGGCGCGCAGCAGGCTGCGCGCCCTCTTGATGTGACGGCGGGCAAGATGCACTGCCCTGACCGTGTCCTTCTGGGTGGCGATGAGCCGGCCCGCCGCGCGCGCATGCGCGCCCGCTGCGAGCGCCAGGTCCTTCGCCTCCGCGACCGGCCTCACGCAGCGACCCCCGTGCCGATCGGGCAGGAGACGCCGGTGCCGCCGAGCCCGCAATAGCCGCGCGGATTCTTCGCGAGGTACTGCTGGTGGTAGTCCTCGGCGAAATAGAAGGCCGGCGCGTCGAGGATCTCGGTGGTGATCGGGCTGTAGCCCTGCCCGGCCAGCGCCTTGCCATAGGCGACCTTCGACGCCTCGGCAGCGGCGCGCTGGGCGGCGTTCGTGACATAGATGCCGGAACGGTACTGCGTACCGACATCGTTGCCCTGGCGCATGCCCTGCGTCGGGTCGTGGCTCTCCCAGAAGGTCCTGAGCACCTCCTCGGTCGAGACCTGCGCGGGGTCATAGACCACCAGCACCACCTCGTTGTGGCCGGTCATGCCGGAACAGACCTCCTCGTAGGTCGGGTTCGGCGTCGTGCCGGCGGCATAGCCAACCGCCGTGACGAACACGCCGGGCAACTGCCAGAACTTGCGCTCGGCGCCCCAGAAGCAGCCGAGGCCGACAACGATCTGCTCCATGCCGTCGGGATAGGGCCCCTTGAGGGGGCGGCCGTTGACGAAATGGCGCTCGGCGGTCGGGATCGGCGCAGCGCGGCCCGGCAGGGCCTCGCCGGCGGCAGGCAGGGAGAGCTTCTTCCTGAGATTGAACATCGGATACCTCCTCGATGCCCTCAGTTCGGCAGGACAGGCCCCGACGTTACTCGCCAAGGCGCGTGATGGGAACATGGCTGTCCGGCGGGCCAGCCCATCACGGACGCGTCAGTTCACCGGATCGTGGCTGGGTCGCGCCGCGCTGCGCGCGCAGGATCACGCGAAAGGAGGTGCCGCGATGCATCGAGAGGATCACCCGAACCGGGCCGTTGCCCTGCCCGTGTCGCGCCGCTGGCTGGTGGCGGCGCCCGCCATCGTGCTTGCCGCCCGCCCGGCGGCGGCGCAGCTGGCGCCGACGCCACGGCAGACGCGCGGGCCGTTCTATCCGGCGACCAGGCCGACCGATTCCGACCTCGACCTGACGCAGGTCGCCGGCAGGCAGGGCCGTGCCCGCGGCGAGGTGATCGAGGTGACCGGGCGCGTGCTGCATGCCCGGTCGGGGCCGCTGCCGGGCGCGACCGTGGAGATCTGGCAGGCCGACGCAGACGGGCGCTATCACCATCCGCGCGAGAGCGCCGGCGCGGCCGATCCGAACTTTCAGGGTTTCGGCGCCGTGCGATCGGATGGCGACGGCGGCTATTTCTTCCGCACCATCCGGCCGCGCTTCTACGGGTCCGGCGCCGGAATGCGCACGCCGCACATCCACTTCCGCGTCCTCGTGGAAGGACGGCCGGAACTGGTCACGCAGATGTATTTCCCCGGGGAGGCCATGAACGCCCGCGACGGCCTGTTCCGATCGCTCTCCGACGAGAACGCCCGCGACGCCGTGACTGCCCGGCTGGAGGGCGGGGCCGTGCCGCGCTTCATCTTCGAGATCGTCGTCGCCTGACGCGCTTCCACGCGAACCGGATGTGCGCGGGGTCTTCAGCGCCTGCCGATCACACCGATCTGCGGTTCGTTCCTCCGGCCGATCAGCATCATGATCGCGCCGAGCAGGAGGCCCGTGACGGCGGTGGGGACCGCAAGGACGGCCAGCAGGCCCGGGTCCCAGACCCAGCCGAGATCGCGGGCGACGAGCAGCTTCTCCACCTCGCCGAGGCTCGCGGGGTGGATAGCGCGCCAGCTGTCGGCTCCAGACGTGGTGATCAGCCGCTGGCCGGCAATCGACCGCGTGCCGTCGATGACCAGCGCGACGAAGCCGACGGCGATCAGCACGAGCCCGATGAGGCGGAACAGGAAGCGGATCATGTCACCTCATGCGGCCGATATCGAAGGCGACATAACCTTAGGGAATGCCGCCGGCAAGGGCACCGGGCTCGCCACCCTGCACGGAAAGCGTCCGCGCAGCGACGAATACCGGCCCATGGTCGTCAACATGGTGACGCCGATCGCCGACGGCCAGAACCCTGCCGCCGCTTCTACCAGCTCTGCCGGAGGGCGACGCTGCCCCGGATGGAGCGATGGCGGTCGCCGAGCTCGCCGTCGAGGGCGAGGGAGGCGTTGAGGCCCTGACGGAACCGGGCCTCGACCCCGAGGGTGGCAAGCGCGGTGTGGGTGGAAGCCCGCGCGCCGAAGGCGGTGAAGGTCGAGCCGGCCAGCGCCTGGAACTGCGCCTCGGCCGCCCGCTGGGTGTTGGACTGGATAGCATAGGCGAGGCGCGAGAAGGCTATGAGATCGCCCGTCTCGGCGGACGCGACGCGCGCATCGGCGCGAGCGCCGAGCTCGGCGCGCAGCGTGCCGGTGGTCCGGCCGGAATAGGCGAGCGCGAAGGCGCCGGTGGCGGGTGCGACCCACGTCTCGCGATAGCCCGGCGCGATGTAGGCGATGGCTTCGGCGGCGGCATAGGGGGTCACGCCATAGGCGCCGAGGGCGAAGCGGCGGCCCGTCTCGATGCGGCCGCCGAACGTGTGGCCGACCGCCCCGGAGCGGTAGGTTTCGGTGACGCCGAAGACTGCGACATTGCGGGTGACGTCGAAGCGGTTCCAGCCATAGGCGAGCGCCGCGGAGAGATAGCCGGGGCCGAGCCGCATGGACGCGTAAGCGCCGACCTGCGCGAAGTCGCCGGTGCCGGAGCCGAGCGTGCCGAGCCCGAAGCTCGTGCCGCCACCGGCGAGCGCGAAGCCGACGACGAGGTTCGGCGCGACGAGCTTGTCGGCACCGGCCGCGACGCCGTAGGTCGACGAGGCCGTGCCGGCAGCGCCGAGGCCGGCATCAGAGGCGGTGCGGCCGGCCTGGCCATAGGCTCTGGTCCAGATCGACCAGGCCGCCTCGACGCGGGCGGCGGGCGTGCGGGCCGCACCCATATCGGCCATCTCGATCAACGACGACCCCGGTGCAGAGGCCGTGCCGCCGCGCGAGCCGCCCATCGGATCCAGCATGATCCCGAGGAAGGCCGAGGCGCCGGAAAGGCCGGTCGCAACAGCGCCCGTGCCGGCCTCGCCGGACATGGCATTGAGCTGGCGGGCCAGCGGCGCGCCAGTCTGGCCGATCAGTGAGGGCGTGATGAGCGTCGGCTGCGTGCCGGTCGCATCGATGACCTTGTCGATGACGCCCGCAACACCCGCCGCGTTGCGCCCGCCCTGCCCGGCAAGCGCCGTGCCGGCGCGGTAGCCCTTCACGGTCAGCTGCACGTCGTTCGCGTTGTAGACGATGGTGGCCGCTGCTCCGTCAGGCGCCAGCGTGAACGTACCGGTCCGCGAGCCATGGGTGAGCACCGTATAGGTCTGGTCGGAAAAGCTCAGCGCCTTGAAGGTGAGGTTCGCACCGCCGAGCGAAGCAATGCCGCTGACGGCCGTCGGGCCGCCTGCCTTAAAGGCGAAGGTCGACCCTGCGTTCAGCGTCAGATTGCCGTTGACGGTCATCGTGCCGCCGGCTGGCGCGAAGGTCGCGCCTGATTGAACCGTCGTATTGCCGATGGCGCCGAAGCCAGTGAGCGACCCGCCGGATTGCAGCGTCAATGTGCCTGCGCCCGCGGTGTCGGTCGTCGCCATCTGGATACGCCCGGATGAGGTAATCGTCGCCGTGCCGGTGGAGGAAGCGTTCTGGAAGCGTAGCAGGCCCGTATTGGTGATCGTCGCCGAGCCGGCGGTCGAGTTGTGGAAGAAGGTGGTTGTGCCGGCATTGCCGATGGACGCCGAACCACCGGTCCCGCTCGCCAGGAACTGAAGATCGCCCTGGCTGCGGTTGACGATCGTGGCATTCTGGCCGCTGCCAAACATCGCCACGGTGCCGGTGTTGATCACCGTCGTCTGCCCCAGCCCTCCGGAGAAACCACTCGAAACCGACAGGTCGCCGCTGTTGAGGATGAGGGCCGCGCCGGCATTGCTGGTCGACATGGACATGTAACCGCGATTGTCGATGGTCGCGGTGCCCGTCGATGCCTGACCGAAAAAGTTCAACCTGCCGAGATTGAGGATGGTTGCCTGATCTGCCGTGCTGTTCGAGGAGAAACCCAGATTTCCGCTGGCCCTGTTGATGATGGATGCGGAACCGGCGGACGATTGATTGTAAAAATCCGTGTTGCCGCTGAGATCGAGGGTCGCATTGGCGGCGGTGGACTGAAAGTAGAACCGGACAATTCCCGACATGGTGATATGGGCCGAGCCGGCCGACGCATCTTCGCTGAACCAGATCAGGGTGCCGCTCTGCCCGTTGATGGTGGCATTGGCGGCCGTCGAGGAATTCTCGAACTGCACGGCTCCGTTAATGAGTGTGATCGTCGCGTTTGCCGCAGAAGAGCTGTTGTAGAAATAGGCGGTTCCGCCGGTCATCGTGATGCGCGATGCGGCGGCGGTGCTGGTGTCGCGGAAATAGACCGTGGCGCCATTGGCATGGAGCCCTACCGATCCGGACGAGGCGGAGTTGCGGAATTCGAGGCTGGCGTAACCCGTGAGCGTCAGCGTGTAGTCGGCCGCTGCCGAAAGGCCGGCACCCGTGAGCTGGATCCTTTGGATGAGAAGGTAGGACGGATCCTCCCTGCTGATCGTATAGGCCGGCGCATCCGCGGCGAAATACATGCCGCCCATGACCATGTCGGTGTTGACGATCAGCGAGGTCGTGGAGGACGCGCCGAACGTCGCGGTACCGGTCGGCACCGACCCGCCGGACCAGTTGCTGCCGACCGACATGACGTTGGAGCCGGGATTCGCCAGCCAGGTTGCGTCCTGGGCGAGCACGGATGCGGGGGCGCAGAGCGCCGTCGTCGCCAGCAGGACATGCGCGATGGCCCGGTGCGCCGCCGATACCAACGAAACCCGCATGCAACACCCCTGCCTGCCCCGCGCCTCCGGCTTCACGCGGACTTGCGCACCATGCATCCTACGAAAAACCCCGCCACGCGTCGTCTCATTCCGCGCAGCCCGAGACGATTTCGGGTCACACGGGAGCCCGTCCGGACGCGCCTCGAGCAGCGGCCGTCGGGCCCGATCATTTCATCTGATGGAACGCGGCGGGCGGCGGGCCGGCTGCCGGCGCACCGGGTGATAGCGTTCGCCGCAATCGGATTTGGGCATATGGCGATCACATACGATCTGGTCAGGGAAGTGACGGCCAATCTCTACGATTGGTCGCTGCGGCAGATCCCGGAATCGTCCAAGGCCGAACTGCGGCGCGCGGTCGAGACAGAAACCGTTCCGCAGGCGCGCCAGACGCTGGCCTTCATGCTGGAGAGCGCCGAGACCGCCGAGCGGACCGGCCGGTTCCTGTGCTCCGACGCGGGAGTGCCCAGCTACACCGTCAAGATCGGCTCGGCCGCGCGTTTCGAGGGCGACATCCGGCAGGCGATCGTCGACGGTTTCGACCATCTCGTTCAGACCATCGAGCCGCCGATCCTGCGCTTCGTCACCAACCCTTTGACCAACGAGCGCAGCTACCGCGGCAAGGACATGCCGCTGGTGTCCTACGAACTGATCGGCGAGGTGGACTACCTCGACATCACCTGCGCGCCGAAGGCGCTCGGCGGCGGACGCTGGGCAGCGATCGAAATCCTCGTCAGTCCGAGCATCGAGGACATCGAGCGCTGCATCATGGAGATCGTGCTCAGGGCCGGCGGCCAGCACTGCCCGCCGGTGGTGATCGGCGTCGGCATCGGCGGGACCTTCGACCATGCGGCGAAGCTCTCGAAGGACGCAACGCTCAGGCCGTTCGGCGAACGCAATCCGGAGCCGCTGGTTGCGGCGATGGAGGAACGGCTGACCCGGGCCGTCAACATGACCGGCTTCGGCCCAATGGGCGTCGGCGGATCGACGACCACCTTCGGCGTCCATATCGAATATGCCGCCGGCCACGGCTTCACGCCGATCGCCGTCTCGTTCAATTGCTGGATCAACCGGCGCACCCGCGCGCGCATCTACAATTCCGGTCGCGTGGAGCGGATCGAATGACCGGCCTCGGGACAAGCGAATCCGGCCTGCCGCGCGTCAGGCTGCCGATGAGCCCGGACGAGGCGCGAAGGCTGAAGGCCGGAGACCTCGTCCTGCTCGACGGTGAGGCGCTGGCCACCGTCGGCATGCCGACGCACCGGCGCATGATCGCCGAGATCGAAGCGGGACGGCCGATGCCGACGCCGATGGACGGCGGCGCCTTCTTCCACATGGGCGTCTGCTACGATGAGGAGCCCTCGGGGCCCGGGCGGCTGCACTACGTCAATCCCACCACGTCGACGCGTTTCAACGGCATGATGCCGACGCTGATCCGCCGGTTCGGCCTCACCGCCGTCGGCGGCAAGGGCGGCCTGTCGCGCGACAGCGTCGAGGCGATGCGCGATGTCGGCTGCGTCTATTTCTCGTTCGTCGGCGGCGCATCGGCGCTGCTCAGTCTCGGCGTGACCGAGGTGGTCGAGGCGGCCTGGCCGGACCTGATCATGCAGTTCCGCCTGAACCGGATCCGCCTCGCCGGGCTCGGGCCGGTGACGGTCGCGATCGATGCCCACGGCGAGTCGGTCTATGATCGCCTTCAGGCTTCGGCCACGGCGCGGCTGTCGGACATTTTGCAATCCGTCCGGTCGGGCTGACCGGCGCATCCATGAGCGGCCAGAGTCGATGAGAGCGATCGAGATCACGCGCCCCGGAGGCCCGGAGGTCCTGTCCTTCTGCGAGCGCCCCATGCCCGAGGTCGGACCGGGCGACGTGCTGATCCGCGTCGCGGCCGCGGCGGTCAACCGGCCGGACGTGCAGCAGCGGCGCGGGCTCTATCCGCCGCCGCCCGGAACCACCGACCTGCCTGGTCTCGACGTCGCGGGAATCGTCGAGGCGGCCGGCGCCGGCGTGTCCTGGCCGAAGCCCGGCGATGCCGTCTGCGCGCTGGCCAATGGCGGCGGCTATGCCGCATTCTGCGCCGTGCCGGCCGGACAGTGCATGCCACTGCCGAAGGGGGCGGACTTCGTCCAGGCAGCGGCGCTGCCGGAGGCCTATTTCACCGCCTGGAACAATGTCATGTGGCTCGGCCGCCTCGCGGTGGGCGAGACGCTGCTGGTCCAGGGCGGCACCAGCGGCGTCGGCATGGCGGCGATCCAGATGGCGAAGCAGCTGCGCTCGGCGCGGGTCGTCGCGACGGCCGGCACCGAAGAGAAGCTCGACAAGTGCCGTGCCATCGGAGCGGACCACGCCGTCAGCTATCGCGGCGACTGGGCGACGGCGGTCGTCGATGCCATCGGCGCGCAGCAGGTCGACGTGGCGCTCGACGGGCAGGCAGGGCCTTATACCGAACAGCAGCTCCAATTGCTGGCGCCGGATGGCCGGGTCGTTCTCATCGCGAGCCATCTCGGCGAGATGGCCGAGGTCAATGTCCGGAACATCGTGCGCCGGCGCCTGACCCTCACCGGCTCGACGCTGCGGCCCCGCTCCGCCGCCTACAAGGCACGGCTCGCCGCCGAACTCGTCCGCGAGGTCTGGCCGCTGCTGGAGACCGGCCGGATCGAGAACCACATCTGCGCGGTCTTCGACTGGCGCGACGTGCGCGACGCCCATGCCCTGATGGATGCCGGCGAGCAGGTCGGCAAGGTCGTGCTGGCGGTCGGGGCCTGAGGCGCAGCGCCGCTTCCTTCCGTCCGGCGGCGGAATGGCCTATGTCTGGCGCCCGTCTTCTCGCGGTCCGGCCAGATCTTGCCCTCGTTCGCCCCCGTCAGATCCGTCGTCAAGGCACTGGATCTCCTCGCCGAGATCAACCGCAGCGGCATCGCGACGGTGGGCGAACTGCATCGCCGCCTGAACCTGCCGAAGCCGACCATCGTCCGCCTGCTCGAAACCCTGATCGAGGCCGGCTATGTCGCGCGCGACGACCGGATGCGCGGCTATCAGGTCACCTCGGCGGTAGGCCGCCTCAGCGCAGGCTTCCACGGCGCGCCGCTGGTCATCGAGGCCGCGCGCCCCTGGGCGACGGCGCTGACGCGCCAGATCAAATGGCCCTGCTCGGTGTGCCTGCTCGACTGCGACGCCGTCGTGGTGCGGTTCAGCACCATCCTCGACAGTCCCGTTTCGCCGTTCCACGCCACTCTCGGCCACCGGCTGCCGCTCGGCGGGCGGGCGCTGGGGCGCGCCTACCTGCTGTTCTGCCCGGACGAGGAGCGCGCCATCCTGCGCGCCGCCATGGCCGCCTCATCCATCGCCGAGAACCGCGCGATGACGGACGCGGAGTGCGAGGCGCTGATGATCCAGGCGCGCCGTCGCGGCTTCGCTGAGCGCGACCCCGACGTCGAGCCGCGCAATTCGGCGACCATCGCAGTGCCGCTGATGCTCGGCGAGCGGGTGCTCGCGACCTTCGGCGTGACCTTCTTCCGGTCGGTCATCACCACGCCCGACGATAAGGCGCGGATCATCCGGCCGCTCATGAAGGCCAAGGCTCGCATCGAGGACCAGATCCGCGAAATGTCGCGATCGCTGGGCCCGGCGTTTCAGGATGAGAAATGACCGCGGTCCGACGGCACGGCCGGCCCTGGGTTTTCTAAGCTCGATCCGACTGCTGCGCGGAACGACGCGGCGGCGGAGGAAACGAACCATGACCAGCCTGTCCCGCCGCGCTTGCGTGGCCTCGATCATGGGCGCCGGCATCGCGGCCGGCACGGGCAGCGCCTTCGCCCAGCAATGGCCGGCGCGCCCCGTGACCCTCGTCGTGCCCTTCCCCGCCGGTGCCTCGACCGATGTCGTCGCCCGGCTGCTGGCGGAGAAGCTGCGCACCGAACTGGGGCAGAGCTTCATCGTCGAGAACAAGGTCGGGGCGGGAGGCAATATCGCGGCGAGCGGCGTCGCCCGCGCGACGCCCGACGGCTACACGCTATTCGTCACCTCCGCCGGTCCGATCGCGACCAACAAGCTGCTCTATCGCAACCTCGCCTACGACCCGCTGGTCGATTTCGACCCGATTGCCCTGATCGGCGACGTCAATGTCGCGGTGGTGGTGCATCCCTCGGTCGAAGCGAGGACGCTCGCCGAGCTGATCGCCTACGGCAAGGCCAATCCGGGCAAGCTGACCTTCGGCAGCCCCGGCCTCGGCCTGATGGGCCATATCGCCGGCGAGCTGCTGCAACGCAGGGCCGGATTCCAGATGACCCACGTGCCCTATCGCGGCTCGGCGCCGCTGGCCAACGACCTCGTCGCCGGGCAGGTCAATGTCGCCGTCGACTTCCTGCCGGGCTATCTGCCGCTGATCCAGGCAGGCCGGGTGCGCGCGCTGGCGGTCACCGCGGACACGCGCGCGCCGCAGATCCCCGACGTGCCGACGCTTCAGGAAGCCGGCCTGCCGGGCGTCAACGCCTCGTCGTGGTTCGCGATGGTCGGTCCCAAGGGTCTTCCGACGCCAATCGTCGAGCGCCTCTCCGCGATCGTCTCGGCCTATGTGAAGAGCCCCGAGGCGCTGGCGAAGCTGGACCCGATCGGCGTCCGCCCGCTCGGCCGCGGGCCGGAGGCGGTCAGGGCGGCGCAGGCGGCCGAGATCGCCAAATGGGAAGACGTGATCAAGGCTGCGAACATCTCGCTGCAGTAAGCGAGGGCTCCCGTGGAGGAGCGTCAGGCCGCCGCGTCCAGATCCAGCATGGCGGCGGCATTGTCGCCGACCAGCGCGCGGATTTCGGCTGCCGAGAATTGCAGGTCGATGAGATGCCCGACGACCTCCCGGTAGCCGTCGACCGGGCGGGGCGACCCGACCAGTCCGAGGTCGGATGAGAGGATGGTCCGGCCGACGCCCGCGACCTCGATCACGCGCCGGAGTTCGGCGGGCTCGAACTTCTTCGACTTGCCCTCGACGAACATGCAGATCGAGTGCTCCATCGTGGCGCCGAGCGCGACCAGTCCGCGGATTTCGGCGTCGCTGCAATTGTTGACGAGATAGGTCGGGTGATTGACGAGGAGCTTCCTCACGCCGCGCGCCTTCGCTTCCTCGAACACCATGAACAGTTCCGGCGTCGAGAGATGGCCGCCGGCGAGGATGATGTCGTCGGCCGCGATCAGGTCGAGGATCTGCTTCACCGCGTCGATGAGCTTGCCGTCGGGCCCGACCGGCGTCAGCGGCACGGGATCGAGCATCTTCTTGGCGGTCTTCGGAAAGGTCTTCACCGTTCCGGCGGCGAGCACATCGATATGGTTCTTCGCCGACAGGGTCGGCATCCAGACGATCCGGCCGCCAAGCTTGATCGCATGGTCGACCGCGTGGGGATTGAAGCCGCCGGAGGCATTGTTCAGGGCGATGCCGGAAAACAGGCGCACGCCGGTGTCGGGCACGAGCTTCTCAAGCAGGATGGCGTGGGCCGTGCCGAGATAGAAGTGGTCCTTGTAGAGCAGCGCCCGGAATCCGGCGGCGGCGCAGTCCATCATGGCGTCGTGATGGTCGAGAATGCGCGGCATGGCCGCGGGCCCGCTGTGACAATGCAGGTCGACCGCACCGACGAGAAGGCTGGCGATCTCGCTCTCCCGCGAGCCGCGCTGGATCGGACGGCCGGGCGTATCGGACATGATGCTGAACTCCTCTGCGTCGCGGCCTCCGCCGGACCGGACCGCCGCACCGGCACGAGGTCACTTGCGGCGCTGCGACATGCGTGACGCGCAAGCGGCCGGCCGGCGTCGCGAACCTCGACGGATCATCGCAGGGCACGCCCGACGGCGGGAGCGAACTGGACCTGTTTCAACGCGCGAAACGCGAGCCCGGCGCGCATCGTCCAGGGCTTGGCCAGGCGGTCCTGGGAACGCTGTTCCACATCACCTGCGCGCGACATCGCGCCGCTCGCCTGGCGATGCCAATTTTTAGACGATATCTGTTGACACGTCCAAAAAATGAATCTGATATGACGCTATCGTCTGGCGCCCTGAGCCTTCCCCCAGTTCGCCCCCCCCCAACAAGACGGCACCCAATGCCGCGGCACTCCAGAGGAGAATGAAATGTCTCTATCCAAACCGGGAATGTCCCGGCGCGTTGCGTCGGGCCTGCTTATCGGCGTGCCTGCAGCGACGCTGCTTAGCCGTCGAACCATCGCGCAGGAGGTCATCAAGATCGGCGCGATCTTTCCGCTGACCGGCGCCAATTCCGTCTTCGGAAACCAGAACTTCCAGGGCGTCGACATCGCTGTCGACCTCGTCAACGAGCGGGGTGGCGTCAAGGGCCGCAAGGTCGCGCTGTTCAAGGGCGACGGCCACAACCCGCAAGGCGCGATCAGCGAGACCAATCGCCTGATGTCGCGCGAGGGCGTGCGGATCTTCGTCGGCAGTTCCACCAGCGCCGCCGGCATGGTCGGCAGCCAGGAAGCCGAGCGCAACGGCGCCTTCTACTGGGAGGGCATGGCGGTCGCCAACGGCTATTCCGAGCGCGGCTTCAAACATGCCTTCCGCGTCGGCCTCAATGCCTCCGGGCTCGGCCAGCCGGCGCCGCTCTACGCGGCGGAGGTCGTCGCCCCGCTGCTCAAGATCGATCCGAAGAACCTGAAGGTGGCGGTGATCGCCGAGGACTCCGCTTTCGGAACCGACGTCTCGAAAGCCGCGATCGAGCAGGCCGAGAAGCTCGGCATCCGCATCGGCCTGAAGGAGCTCTATTCGGCGCGCACCACCGACCTGTCGCCGCTGGTGCTCAAGCTGCGGTCGCTGGCGCCTGACGTCATCATCGCGACGCAGTTCATCAACGACGCCATCCTGCTGCAGCGGCAGATGAAGGAGATGGGCTTCGCGCCCAAGGCCTTCATCGGCACCAGCGCCGGCCATTCGACGATCTCCTTCGCCGAGGCCATCGGCAAGGACGTCAACGGCATCTTCTCGTCGTCCTTCCCGCTGGAGGCCAACCCCGCATCGCTGACGGCGGCAACGCGCGCCGACCTCGAGGAATTCACCAAGCGCTACAAGGCGAAGTACAACGTGACGCCGGCTGTGCAGGAATCGCTCGGCTTCGTGGTCGGCCTGTCGCTGCTGCGCGACATCGTCGCCAATGCCTCGGACGTCACCGCGCCGGCCCTGCGCGAGGCCGCCGTAAAGGCAGACGTGCCGGTCGGCAGCTACATCAACGGCTGGGGCATGAAGCTCGACGAGAAGGGGCAGAACCAGCGCGCCTTCGGCAGCGTCGTGCAGTGGCAGGACCAGCGCATGATCCCGGTCTATCCGCAGGCGAGCAAGCTGAAGGAGCCGATCATGGTTCCGCTGCCCGCCTGGAACGCCCGCTGACCCAACGGACCGGGCCGCGCCCGAACCGCGCGGCCCGTCGCCGGGAATCCCCCGTCCATGGACATCTATCTTCAACTCGCCCTGTCAGGGCTCTTCATCGGCGGCATCTACGCGCTGATCAGCGTCGGCCTGACGCTGGTCTTCGGGGTGCTGCGCGTCGTCAATTTCGCCCACGGCGAGTACCTGACGATCGCCATGTTCATGACCTACTTCCTGTTCCACACGGCAGGTCTGGACCCGTTCCTCGCCAGCGTCATCGTCGTGCCGCTGATGTTCCTGCTCGGCCTCGTCACCGAGCGACTGCTGATCCGGCCGACGCTCGACGCTCCGCATGTGGTGCAGGTCTTCGTCACCTTCGCGCTGTCGGTGTTCCTGCAGAACGTGCTGCTGGCGCTGTTCACCTCCGACTTCCGCTCGGTGCGCACGGCTTATGCCACCGCCGCCTTCCAGATCGGGCCGCTCTACGTGTCCTGGCTGAGGCTCGCGGCCTTCCTCGCGGCCATCGCGCTGGCGGTCGGCATCGCCCTGTTCCTGAAATACAGCTACATGGGCAGCGCTATCCGCGCGACGGCGCAGGACCGCCGCTCCGCCCGCCTCGTCGGCATCAATGTCGACCGCGTCTATGCCATCACCTTCGCGCTCGGCTGCGCGCTGGTCGGAGCCGCCGGCGTGCTGCTCTCGCCGCTGTTCCCGGTGAACCCCTACACGGGCGCGGACATGATCCTCGTCGCCTTCGTCATCGTCGTGCTCGGCGGCATGGGCAGCATCGGCGGCGCCGTGCTCGCCGGCCTCATGATCGGCGTGGTCGAATCCTTCTCCAGCTATTTCCTCGGCGGAGAGATGAAGCAGTTCGTCTACTTCATCTGCTTCATGCTGATCCTCGCCATCCGGCCCGTCGGCTTCTTCGGCCGCAAGGGCGCCGAAGTCATGGATGTGACCTGATGAGCCCCCCGGCCCCGACCATCGCCGGCACGCTGTGGCGCCCCGCGCTCGGCTTCGCCGCCCTGGCGCTCCTGCCGCTGGTCTTCCGCGAGCCGTTCACGCTCGGCATGGTGACGCTGTCGTTCATCGGCGCGGCCTCCTCGCTCGCCTGGAACCTCTCCGGCGGCTATGCCGGCCAGCTCTCGCTCGGCCATGCCGCCTTCTTCGGCATTGGCGCCTATGCCTCGACGCTGCTCTTCCTCAAGGCCGGCATCAGCCCGCTGATCGGCATGTGGGTCGGCGCCGCCATCAGCGCGGTGTCGGCGGCTGCCCTCGGCGCCATCACCATGCGTTTGAAGGGCTCGTTCTTCGTGATGTCGACGCTGGCCTTCGGCGCGGTCGTCCACATCACGGCCGTCAACCTGCGCGACGTCACCGGCGGCTCGTCGGGTCTTGCCATCCCGCTGCAGCCGAGCCTTGGCAACCTCGTCTTCGCAGACAAGCTCGCCTATGCCTATGTCGCGCTCGGCCTCGTCGCGGCCTACTACGTCCTGACCCGCGCGCTTGCAGCCAGCAAGATCGGCTATGCGCTGGTCGCCTTCCGCGAGAACGACGATGCGGCGCGGGCCCTCGGCATCCGCACCCTGCCCGTCCGCATCGGCATCTTCGCGCTCTCCGCCGCGATGATCAGCCTCTGCGGCACGCTGCACGCGCAGTACTTCCTCTACATCGACCCCGACAGCGTCATGAGCCTCAACCTGTCGCTGAACCTCGCCCTGATGGCGATCGTCGGCGGGCTCGGCACGGCACACGGCCCGATCATCGGCGCGATGCTGGTGACGGCGGTCTCCTTTGCCATGCAGGCCTATCTCGGCAACCAGATTTCAGGCCTCACCCAGATCGCCTATTCGGGCATCGTCATCGCCGTGCTGCTCGCCGCTCCGGCCGGTCTCGGTCCGGCGCTCGGCCGCCTCGTCCAGAGGAGGCTCGCATGGCAACGCTGAAGGCCGAAGGGCTGACCAAGCGCTTCGGCGGCCTCACCGCCGTCAGGGATGTCGGCTTCGAGGCGCGGCCCGGCGAGATTCTCTCGATCATCGGGCCGAACGGCGCCGGCAAGACAACGGTGTTCAACCTGCTGACCGGCTTCCTCCGGCCCGACGAGGGTTCGGCCAGCCTCGACGGCAAGCCGCTCGCCGGCCTCTCGCCGGAGGCACGCTGCGAGGCGGGCTTGGTGCGCACTTTCCAGATCGTCCAGCCCTTCAAGGGCCTCAGCGTCCTCGACAATGTCGTGATGGGCGCGATGCTGCGCGCGGGCTCGGTCAAGGCGGCGCGCATTGTCGCCCATCGCGTGCTCGAGGAACTGGACATGCTCTCGCTTCTCGACACGCCCGCCGGCAGCCTGCCGATCGGTGACCGCAAGCGCCTGGAGATGGCCAAGGCGCTGGCCACGGGTCCAAAGGTGCTGCTTCTCGACGAAGTGATGGGCGGCCTCATCCCCGTCGAGGTGAAGCGCATGATCGCCTTCATCAAGGCGCTGCGCGACCGCGGCCTCACCGTCGTCGTCATCGAGCACCACATGAGCGCGGTGATGCAGCTCTCCGACCAGATTCTGGTGCTGCAGAACGGCCAGCCCATCGCAACCGGCACGCCGGCCGAGATTTCCCGCAACCCGGTGGTTCTCGCCGCCTATCTCGGGCCGAACTTCGCGCTGGCGGGAGAAGCGGCATGCTGAACGTCCGCGACCTCTCGGTGCGCTACGGCGACGTCCTCGCGCTGGAGAAGCTCTCCTTCTCCGTCGATGCCGGCCAGATCATCGGCCTGGTCGGCTCGAACGGCGCGGGCAAGTCGACGACGCTCGCCGCCATTTCCGGCCTCGTGAAGGGCCGGACCGGTCATGTCGATCTGGCCGGCCAGGACCTGACCTCGCTCGCCGCCCACGACATCGTCGCCCAGGGCATCGTCCACGTGCCCGAGGGGCGGCGGCTGTTCCCTTTCATGACGGTGCAGGAAAATCTCGAGCTCGGCGCCTATGGGCGCGCTGCCCGGGTCCGGCGCGAGGAACAGCTCGACTACGTCTTCACCCTTCTGCCGAAGCTCGCCGAACGGCGGCAGCAGCTGGCAGTGACCCTGTCGGGCGGCGAACAGCAGATGGTGGCCATCGGACGCGGCCTGATGTCCTGTCCGAAACTGCTCATGCTGGACGAGCCGACACTCGGTCTTGCGCCCATGCTGGTGGAAGAGATCTTCCGCCTCGTCCGCGCCATCCGCGACAACGGCGTGCCCGTGCTCATCGTGGAGCAGCAGGTCGTTCACGTGCTGGAATGCGCCGACTACGCCTATGTCCTCGAAAGCGGTCACTGCGTCATGCAGGGCAATGGCCGCGATCTGCTCCAAGATGATGGATTGCGCCGTGCCTATCTCGGACTCTAAGCCCACGCCACAGGATGTGAAGGAGCGCCGGAAGTCCGTCAGGACGGAACGCCGGCGCTCGGAAATCCTCGACGCCGCCAAGAAGGTCTTCCTCGACCGCGACTTCAGCACCGTGACCATCGAGGAGATCGCCGAAGCCGCGGCGTTCTCGCGCGCGACGATCTACCTCTATTTCAAGAGCAAGCAGGAGGTCTACACAGGCGTCCTGCTGCGCGACATGGATACGCTGATCACCGGCCTCACGGATTCGCTGATCAGGACGGACACCGTCAGGAACAATCTGTTCCGCATGGCGACGTCCTACATGAACTTCTTCCGGAGCCATCCGGAATATTTCGCCACTCTGTCGTTCTACTTCTTCCCCGGCCGCCGCGAGCCGCTTCCCGAGGAGGCCTCCGCGACGATCGAGGGCCGCCTCGCCGACGGCATCCTGTCGATCGAGGAGGCCATCAAGCTCGGCATCGAGCGCGGCGAGGCAAGGCCGATCGACGCACGCGCGGTGACCCTCGCCCTGTGGGCGCAGTGGATGGGCAGCGCCAATCTCGGCGTCACCGGCCAGACCGCCGAATACGGGCGCACGATGGAACAGGTCTTCGCCGACGGCATCGACATCTTCCTCGAGGGGATCATCGTCCGGCAGCCGTCCTGACGCCGATCCTTGACGAGCCAGCCGACAGAGACGCGGAGGAGAAGCGCGATGACGGTGGAAACGCACTATTTGAAGGGCAATGGCCGCATCCCGAACTCGCGGCTGCCGCTGCTGATCTATCGCGGCGCGGTACAGGTCGGCGTCGCGGAGATGGAGGAACAGATCCGCCGCAACGACTGGCCGCCCGAATGGCACAGCTCCTTCGGCATGTATCCGCGCCATCACTTCCACAGCGACGCCCACGAGCTCATCGCCGTGACGCGCGGCACGATGGTCGGCCTGTTCGGCGGTCATGACGGCGTGCGCGCCACGGTGACGGCGGGCGACGTGATCGTCATCCCGGCGGGCGTCGGCCATTTCGGCGAATCCATCACCGAGGACCTGCGGCTGACCGGCGCCTTCCCCGCCGGCTATGCGATCCACGATTTCCGCCTCGGCTACCCCGACGAATATGCCCGCGTCGCCGACCGCGCCCAACGCGTGCCGATCCCCGCCAACGACCCGCTCCATGGTCCGAAGGGGCCGCTCGTCGAGATCTGGTCCAGCGTCCATTCAAGGAACAACTGATGCCCGTCGCAGAAATCTCCGGAGCCGGCATCGCCGGCCTGACCACGGCCGTCCTGCTGGCCCGCAAGGGCTGGCAGGTGCGCGTGCACGAGCGCAGCCCCGAACTGCGCGCCAGCGGCAACGGCATCACCATCTTCGAGAACGGCATCCGCGTGCTGGAAGCGCTCGACCTCGACCCCGACGTCGTCTCGCACGGCCACCAGCTCAACCGCTTCGTCATCAGCCGCAACACCGGCGAGACCGTCATCGAATACGACCCGTTCGAGGCAACCGGCGGCCGCATCGTCATGTTCCAGCGGCAGGCGCTGGTCGACCTCCTGTCGCGTGCCGCGATCGCGGCTGGCGCGAAGATCGCGCTCGCCTCGCGCGTCGTCGAGGCCGACCGCGCAGGGGCGCTGCTGCTGGACGGCGGCGAGCGGCTGGAGGCCGATCTCGTGGTCGGCGCCGACGGCATTCATTCGACCGTGCGCCGGTCGGTGGCCGGCGACCTCACGCTCGGCAAGCACCGCAAGGGCGCGATCCGCATGCTGATCCCGACCGATGCCAGCGACTTCCCGGGCGGCAATCTCTACATGGCCCGCGAATTCAACCACCCGAACGGCCGGCGGGTCGGCATCCTGCCCTGTTCGACCACCGTCTCCTACATGATCCTCGTCTCGCTGCGCGCCGACGCGGCCGCGCATGCGGTGCCGATCGATCCGGCGCTGTGGGAGGAGTCGTTCCCCACCCTCGGGCGCTTCTTCGCGCGCGTGGGCACGCGCGGGCACTACGACGCCTATCACTCCATCCAGCCGCCGGCCTGGCATTTCGGCCGCAGCGTCCTCGTCGGCGACGCCGCACACGGGATGACCCCGGCCCTCGGTCAGGGCGCTTGTTCGTCGATGATGACGGCCTATGCGCTGGGCAGCGCCAATTTCGACGCAGGTCCGCTCGACACCGTGCTCTCCCGCTGGGAGGCCGGGATCCGGCCACTGATCGACTTCACGCAGGATTTCGCGGAGGGCATCACCGAAGGCCGTCTCGACCCGAACAACGAAGTGTTCTTCGCCGACCCCAAGCTCAGGCCGATCCTCGAGGCGGACATTCCCCGGCAGGCGCGCGAGCAGGCTCATCAGGCCGCCTGACCGCCACTTCCGCGAGACAATGCAAGGAGAGAGAGATGTTCAAGGCTCCCCCGCCCCCGGAGACATATGACACGCTGTCCGACACCTCGGCCTATGCCCGGCCGGTGGATGATTTCGGCGACCCGTCAGTGACCAACGATCCCGTCGGGAATCTGAAGAAGCTTCGGCAGATGATGATCGACAAGCGCCGCTACCTCGCGCAGGACGCCATGACCTACCCGGTGATGTTCATCGGCCGCGCGCAGGACATCGCCGAGGCGCAAAAGCTGATCGCAGCCCTCGACGAGGCGATCGCCCACGAGGAGCGACTGGCGAACTGACGCGACGGAGCGAAGGCGGGCCGGCGCGTCGCCCGACCCGGTGGCGGCCTCGATCAGTGCGCCGAGGTCTACCGGTTGAGCCCGCTCCAGTCCTTGCCGACGAGGTTGTAGCCAGCCTCGTTGTGGCGAAGCTGGGCGCCGGAACCGACGAAGCGCGCATCGGCGGTCATCTGGTAGCCGGTGTTCAGGAGATAGCCGGCACCGACGGCGATCAGGATCGCCACCGCAAACGCAGACAACATGACCTTCATGGTCTTTCCCCCTCAGAATAGAATGCTTCTGACTACTACTTAGCACGCGCGCGGCACCGTTCAAGGCAACGCCTTCGAGTGGCCGACTGCTCCGGTCCGAGGGAACCACGCCGCCACTTCCGGCTTGATTGCCGCGGCCGTTGTGGCGACCCTTGGCATCCGCAATCCGGACCCGCGCATGCTCCGTCTCCTCCTCGTCCTGTTCCTTGCCACGCCAGTCGCCGCCTCCGCGCAGGAGATGCGCGGCCATGGCGGGCCCGTGCGGGCGCTGGCGATCTCGGCGGATGGCCGCCTTGCCCTGTCGGGGTCGTTCGACACATCCGCGATCCTCTGGGACATCGAGCGGGGTCTCGCCCTCGCCGTGCTGCGCGGGCACGAAAGCTCCGTCAACGCCGCCGCGGCGCTGCCCGACGGCCGGTTCGCCACGGCGGGCGAAGACGGGCGGATCCTGCTGTGGCGCATGGGCCGGCAGGAACCGGAAGCGCGGCTCGAGGGCCATGCCGGGCCGGTCGCAGCGCTCGCGGTCTCGCCGGACGGAGGGGTACTCGCCTCAGCGTCGTGGGACGGCACCGCACGCCTGACGCCGCTCTCGGGGACGACTCCTCCTGCGGTCGTGCGCCAGCGTGGCCCGCTGAACGCGGTCGCCTTTGCGGCCGATGGGCAATCGCTCATCACCGGCGGCCATGACGGCGCGGTACGCCTGTTCGGGCCGGACGGCGGCCAACGGCGGGTCGTCGACACCGGCGTTCCCGTCAACGGCATCGTCGTGGCGGCGGATGGCGAGATCATTGCCGGCGGTGCGGATGGCCGGCTGCGGTTCATCGCTGGCGACTTCACCGTCGCGCGCGAGGTCGCGGCGTCCGGGACGCCGGTTGTGGCCGTGGCACTGTCGCCGGACGGGCGGCGAATTGCCGCGGCGGGCATCGGCGGAACGGTCGCGCTGGTCGATCGGGCCTCGGGCCGGATCGAACGGACATTGGTCGGACCGGGCCTGCCCGTCTGGTCGCTGGCCTTCCGCCCCGGCACGGACGAGCTCGTGACGGGCGGCGGCGACCGGCTGGTGCGCCGCTGGCGCGCCTCCACGGGCGAGCATCTCGGCGCCGTGGTCATGGAGCGCCCGTCCGAGGCACTCGCGCGCCTTGCCGACCATCCGGGCGCGGAGGTGTTCCGTGCCTGTTCGGCCTGCCACACGCTCGACCCCGATGGCGGCAACCGGGCCGGACCGACCCTTCACGGCGTCATCGGCCGGCGCATCGGCAGTGCCGCCGGTTACGACTATTCGCCGGCCCTGCGGCGGATGGACATCGTCTGGAGCCGGGACACCATAGCGAAACTCTTCGAGATCGGCCCCAACGCCTATACGCCCGGCACGAAGATGCCGGAGCAACGCGTCACCGACCCCGACGACCTCCGGGCGCTGGTCGACTACATCGCGCGGGCAACCGGCGCGGAATAGCGCCCGTCGCGGCCGGCCTAGTTCAGGCCGTCCTTGCCCGGTTTGGCCGCGGGAGATGTGGCGGCAGGAGAATAGTCCTCCGCCGTGCGCACCTGCGGGCGCGCGGGCGCGCCATAGGGGTCGAAGCTCTCGTTGACGACCCGCTCGACGCGGCAGTCCTCGCACATGAACAGCGCCTCGCGGCGCGCGGCATTGGCGCCCGAGAACATCCAGTGCCCCTCCAGCTTGGCCGCGATGCGCTCGATGGTCGAGCGCGTACCGAACGGCTTGCCGCAGGAGGTGCAATGGAACGGCTCCTCCTCCTTCACGACGCGCTTCGGCTCGCGCCAGGCGACGAAGTCGAGCTGGGGGACGAGGGCGATAGCGTCCTCCGGGCAAGTCTGCTCGCACAGGCCGCACTGGACGCAGAGGCTCTCGGTGAAGCGCAGCATCGGCTGGTCGGGATTGTCCGAAAGCGCCGCCGTCGGGCAGGCCGAAACGCAGGCGAGGCACAGGGTGCAGGCCTCGGCGTTGACGTCGGCCTTGCCGAAGGGCGCGCCCTTGTCCAGGGCGATCCGGTCGACGGGCGCGGGCGCCGCCGCGTGCAGCTCGCGGAAGGCGAATTCGAGCAGGCCGCGCTTTGTGCCCATTGGCAGGAAGGTGGACGGCTTTGCACCAGCCTTGCCCGCGAACGGCCGTGCGATCCCGGCAGCGAGCGCGTCGGGATCGTCGGTCTCGATGAGCCGTACGATGTCGTCGCCGTAGCCGAGCGCCGAAACGATCGTGCGAACCGTGTCCAGCGTGCGCGAAAGGCCGAGCAGGTCATGGCGCGGCTTTGCCCGGCCGAGGACCGCGACGCCCGCCGCGCCGTAAGCGATGGCGCTGGCGAAGACTTCGGGGCCGGCCTGGGTGATCTCGTTGACCTGCAACGGAAGCACATGGGCGGGAAGACCCGCGCCGAAGCGGGCCAGCGCATCGATCAGCGCCGTGCCATGCTCGCCGTCGTGGAGCAGCACGACGCCCCCGGTGCCGCCGGCGGCGGCATAGGTCGTCAGGAGGGCGCGAAGCCGGCGAAGCAGCGCATCGACGGGCGGCAGGGCGTAGGCCGCGGCGCCCGTGGGGCAGGCGGCGGCGCACTGACCGCAGCCGGCACAGATCGCGGGATCGATCGCCACATGGTCGCCATCCGGCACAATCGCGCCGGTCGGGCAGAGGTCGAGGCAGCGCGTGCAGCCGGTGATCTTGGAACGGGAATGCGCGCAGAGATCGGCAGTGAAGGTGATGTAGCGCGGCTTGTCGAACGTGCCGGTGAGCCCCCCCGCCTCGCCGATCAGGCGTTCGACCGCGGCGGCATCGCGGGGATCGGCGCGCAGGTAGCCCGGCCGCTGTTCTGGAGCGGGAAAGAGCGGCACGCCGCCCGACAGGTCGATGACGATGTCCGAGGTCGAGGATGCGCCGTTGCGCGGTGCCTGCCAGAGGTAGTGGCGGCGCGAGGACGGCGAGGGCAGCGCATAGTCGTCGACATCGAGGGCAAAGGCGCCGAGATGGCCGCGCGCGGCCGATATCGTGCCCTTGACCACCGGGAAGTCGGTCGTGTGCGGCGGCGTCACCTCGCCGGGTCGCGACAGCAGGACGGTCACGTCCAGAGACGCGGCCAACCTGCGTGCCACATCGATCGCCACCTCGTCGCAGCCGTAGATCAGCGCGACGCCTTTCGATTCGAGCGTCACCGCATGGATCGGCGGCATTTCCTCGGCCGCGGCGGCGAGCAGCGCCGCGGTCTTCGGACCAGCCTGCGCGGCTTCGGCCGACCAGCCGGCCTGCTCGCGGACATTGGCGAAGGTCAGCCGCCCGGCATAGCCGAGGTCTTCGGCGACTTCGGCGAAGAGTGGGGCTTCCTGCGTGCAGGCGACCGTGACGTCACTCTCCTGCGCCAGGACCGCCTTGAAGAAATCGAGCTCCTTCCGGCACAGCTGATCGGCCGTGCGCACCTTGGTGCGGCAGCTCTTGGCGACCCGTTCGCCATGCAGCGGCATGGTTTCCTCGCAGGAGCAGAGGAACGTGGTGCCTGCCGTCATCGCCATCTCCGAACCGCGGACCTTTCCGGCGCGCCGCATCTTCATATATTGGAAACAGTCGAAAGAACCAGACCGGGCTGCCGCCGCGCCCGCAACGACCAGCGACCCCATGGCACTCGTCACGCTGCGCACTCCAACGTCCCTCGACCTTCCGCCCGGCTTCCGGGCGGTGGCGCTGCGCGAGTCGGGCGATGCCTTCGCCCATGCCTGCCGGACGGCGGCGGACGAAGGCGCCGGCACGCTCGTCTGGGTGCGGCGCTTCGACGTCGCGGAGTTCGCGGTGATCCTGGAGCCGGAGGCCCCGCTCGCCGAAGCGCGCAAGACACTGTTCATGGGCATGAGCGCGACCGCCGACGCCATCGCCGCCCTGTGCCCGCCGGAGCGGCCGGTCACCATCGCCTACCCGGATACGATCCGCTTCGACGGCGGCCTCGTCGGCGGCGGCCGGCTCGGCTGGCCGAAGCGCTGCGGCGAGGACGCGGCGCCTGACTGGCTGGTCTTTGCCGCGACGGTGCGCGTCTCCTTCGCGGGAACGGTGGAACCGGGCCAGGCGCCGACCGCCGCGGCGCTCGACGAGGAAGGTTTCGAGGGCGGCGGACCGGCCATGCTGATCGAGAGCTTCGCGCGATTTTTCCTGCGTGCGGTCGATAGCTGGCAACATCTCGGCTTCGCGCCGGTCGTCACCGACTATCTCAACCGGCTCGGCAAGGATCGCCCCGGCGACACCCTGTCGCTGTCGCCGGCCGGCGACCTGATCGTCCGCCCGGCCGTCGGCGACCTTGAGCGGCGCCTGTCGCTCGTCGACGGGCTGAAGGCCGTTGCATGGCTCGACCGCGAGAGCGGAGGGCCGAAGCTGTGAAAATGCTACGAACAATCCGGCTCGATCCGTCCGACACTTTCGTCTTTCCGGTCGCCGCCGAGCCAGGCGAATGGGCCGTCACCGGCTCGTTCCTGTTCTGGGGGCGCGATGTCGATGCGCTTGCCGGCAAGGAGCGCGCGGCCTTCCGGTCGGGTTTTGCCGGTATCGCCTCGCTCGGCTTCTCGACGCTGGTGGTCGCCCAGCCGATCCGCCCCGAGGAGCATGAGGCCGCGGTCGAGACACTCGCCCGCCAGCTGATCGACCGGCTCGGCGCGCCGGACATCGACACCGCGCGCGCCGCGGCGACCGAGGAGCTCGCTTTCGCGGCTTCGCTCGCCGATCACGACGAGGGCACGCTGGTCGCCATGCACCGCACCTTCGAGGGCGGGGAAATCCGCGAGCAGTACCGCACGCTGATGCCGCGCGAGCGGGCTGCCGGCGCCGACAGCCTGCACGCGCAGGCGCGCGCGTTCACATTCCACGAGGTGATCGAGGACGGGGCGCCGGACGAGCGCATCGACCTGATCGACATGATGGCGACACGCCGATGAGCACGGACACCCGCACCGTCACCGAGTTCTGGGTCTCGTCCGGCCATCACATGACGCGTCGCGTGGACGGCGGCGGCCTGGCCGTCACCGACGAGATGCTGCTCGCCTATCTCGCCCGACCCGAACTGGTTCCGCCGGAAGAAGCCTGCCCGGCCGAGCGTGAGCTTCATGCCCTGCTCATGAAGGAGCCGCGCCGGCCGGTGACCGCGGCCATGGTCGCCGCCATCAAGGACGAAGACGCTCGCGAGAACTGGCAGTTCATGATCGGCTTCCGCGACCGGCTGCTCGCCCATCCGAGCGTCGAGGCGGCCCATCTTGCCATCGTCCGCGACGGGGCCCGGGGCGTGCCGCCGCTGTTCCTCAATCAGCTCGTCCACCTCGTCATGCGCAATGCGCTTGATGGCTGCGAGGACCCCTTCGTTCTGCGCGCCGCCGAACTGCTGTTCCGTCCGCAGAAGGGCTCGCTCAAGGATGGGGCGCTGCTGCTCGCCGATCTCGAACTGATCGAGGAGTTCGAGGCCGAACGGAAGGCGCTGCTCAGCACATCGCCGCTCGCGGCCATGATGGGTACCGACGCCATGGGCGAGATCGAGGTGATGACCGACGCTACGGCCGCCTCCTACTGGTCGCGCTCCGACGCCTTCTCCATGGCGCTCAATCTCGGCGGCGATCCGCGCTCGCGCGAGGCGCTCTGCCGCGCGCTGGAAACCTGGATCGCCCACATGCTCGGTGTCGAGACGGCCATCGCCGCCGTGGAGCGGATCGAGGATGCCGACTGGCGCTGGTTCGTCGGCCTTGACGCCGAGGCGACCGCCATCGGCAACCGGCTGTGGCGGGGCGAGGCGATCGATGCCGCGGAGCAGAGCCGCATCTGCGGCCTGTTCCGGCTCGACTTCCGCGACCCCGGTGCCATGGACCCGAAAGTCGCCGGAAAGCCGGTCTATCTGATCATGGCGCTGACCGAGGACATGATCCTGCGCGTCAAGCCGCAGAACCTCATCGTCGGCCTGCCCCTGGCGGGTCGGCGCGCCGCCTGAAGGAGGCGCTCATGCCCGTACGGTTCATGACGGTCGGGATCGTCGCGCTGAAGCGCAAGCTGAGCAATCCCTGGGTGGATTTCGAGTGGGTGCCCGAGGCGGTCCTGCCCGGCCTGCCCGCCGTCGAGCCCGGCACGCGGATCGCGGCCGAGGAAACAGCCGAGCGCTGGTATCTCGGGCCGGCGGAGCTGATCTTCCATTCCGGCGAGACCGCCCATTACCGCGACAACCTCGTCTCCGGCCGCCCGGCCGTCTGGGTGGCGCTGCGCGAGAATGCCGAGGGAGGCTGGTACGTCGCCGGCGCCACCGTCGACCCCTACGAGGGCGAGGCCTTCGTCGATGCCGTGGACGACAGGGTGGAGGCTCTGCCCATGCCGAGCGAGATCGCGGTGGAACTGCAGGCCTTCGTCGATACCCACCACGTCGAGCAGGCCTTCTTCAAGCGCAAGCGCGACCGCAAGGATCCCAATGCCGAGCCCGACTATGGCATCGGCCATCCCGCGCGACAGGCGCCCGGGCGGCGGACATGAGCGGCGGCGGCGAAGGCTTCCTGTCCCGCTGGTCGCGGCTGAAGCGCGAGCCGGATGCCGGCGTGAAGCCGGCGCCCGCCACTGGCGAGGGAATGCCGCCGGAACCGGCGCTGCCGGAAGGCAAGACGCTCGACGATCTGCTGGCCGAACTGCCGCGCGTCGAGGACCTCGTGCCCGGCCAGAGCCTGACCGCATTCATGCAGCCCTGGGTGCCCACCCCCATCCGCAATGCCGCGCTCCAGCGCATGTGGCTGCTCGACCCGGCGATCCGCGACTATGTCAGCCCCGCCCTCGACTATGCCTACGACTACAACACGCCCGGCGGTGCTCCTGGCTTCGGCACGATGGAGACGTCGTCCGACGCGATTCGCGAGGTCGCCGAAATGTTCGACCGCGCGCTGGGCCGGGGCGATGCACAGGAGATGGCAGCGGAGGCTCCGGAGCGTCACGACAATTTGTCGCAAGGTGCCGCGGGGATTCAGCCGCAAGACATTGCACCGCAGCATGCCGAAGGCACTCGTGCCGACGCTCCGGACGGCAGCCCGACCCCGGTCGCGGCGACCTCCCGTCCTGCGGGGTTTCCGTGGCAGGGCAACGCTACGCGAATCGATGCTGCGACGCACAATAGTGATAGGGAAATGAAGGAGTTGCGGCCTGCGGGCCGTCGTCACGGCGGCGCCCTGCCGGGATAGACCGACGATAGTTCCACCTTGTATCTGTGCCCCATAGCTTGTACCTATTCTAAGGCAAATGTGGGCAGGCTATGACCCGAAGCGGCGATGACAGCCGCGGGGCCAGACGCCAAGGGCAGAAGTGAACGCGTCATTGCGCGAACAGGGACTTGAGGAAGCGATCAAGGCAGTCGGTGGCGTCGGCGCTCTCGCCCGGGCGCTCGGCATTTCGCAGCCCTCCGTCTCGAGCTGGAACCGCGTGCCGTCCGAACGCGTGATCGCGGTCGAGAAGGCCTCCGGCGTCGGCCGGCACGTCCTGCGCCCCGATCTCTATCCCGAGGCGAAATCGGCCATCGCTCTGGCCATGGAGGCCGCGCAGCTGAAGCAGCGCGACGCCGAAGTGGACGAGATGGACCAGTTGCGAGCCGCCGAGTACGGCCTTCTCGCCCTGCTTCTGTTCCGCGTGCCGACCGCCGAGGTGCTGCGCCAGGTCGCTGAGCTGAAGGGCGATGCCTCGCCGCTCGGCCTGGCGCATCTCGCGCTGGCAAGCGCCGCCACAGAGACGGATGTCGAAGCGGTGGGCCGGGAGTTCTTCGACCTTTTCGTCGGCGTCGGACGCGGCGAACTGCTGCCCTATGCCTCCTACTATCTGACCGGCTTCCTGCACGAGCGGCCGCTGGCCGCCGTGCGCCAGTCCTTCGTCGACCTCGGCATCATCCGCAGCGACAGTTCGCGCGAGCCGGAGGACCACGTCGCCCTGCTGTTCGACGTCATGTCGAACCTCGCTTCGCGGCAGATAGGCGAAGGCTATGAGACCGAGAAGGCCTTCTTCGAGGCGCATCTGAAGCCTTGGGCCGGACGTTTCTTCTCGGATCTGGAATCCATGCGGAACCGACCCTTCTACGCCGCCGTCGGCGCGGTCGGCCGCCTGTTCATGGACATCGAAGACGAGGCTTTCTCCTTCGACGCCTGACGGCGCGGGGGACGAACTGGAGGACGCGACAATGTCGGGGAACACCAAGCAGCCGGACACCGCCGCCGCACCGGCCCGCCGCGACTTCCTGAAGGCCATGACCGGCGCTTCGGCCGCAGCCGCCGCGGCTGTGGTCGGCTCGGAGACCGCCGAAGCCCAGGCCCCCGCCCGCGAAAGCCGCGACGAGCGCACCAAGGCCCGCTACCAGGCCAATTCCGCGCACGTTCAGGCCTTCTACCGCACCAACCGCTACTGAGGACGCCCCGATGCTGATCAAGCGCAAGTCCCAGGACGCCGCCCGTACCCGCCTCGCCGGCCTTGCCGGCGGCCTCACCTCCGGGGTGATGGATCGCCGCACATTCCTGGCCCGCTCCGGCCTCACCGCCGTCGGCGCCGTCACTGTCGGTTCGCTGACGCTCGGCGCCGTCCGCCGCGCGGAGGCGGTCGCCGCCCCGCAGCCGGGCGTCGCGATCACCGTGAAGAAGAACATGTGCACCCATTGCTCGGTGGGCTGCACCATCCGGGCCGAAGTGCAGAACGGCGTCTGGACCGGACAGGAGCCGGCCTGGGAGAGCCCGATCAACCGCGGCACCCATTGCGCCAAGGGCGCCTCGTCGCGCGAGATCGTCTTCGGCGAGCGCCGGGTGAAATATCCGCTGAAGCTGGTCGGCGGCCAGTGGCAGCGCATCTCGTGGGATCAGGCGTTCAACGAGATCGGCGACAAGATGATGGAAATCCGCGCCAAGTCGGGCGCCGATTCCGTCTACATGCTGGGTTCGGCCAAGTTCACCAACGAAGCCGCTTATCTCATGCGCAAGTTCGCGGCGTTCTGGGGCACCAACAACGTCGATCACCAGGCCCGCATCTGCCACTCGACCACGGTGGCAGGGGTCGCCAACACCTGGGGCTACGGCGCCCAGACCAATTCCTACAACGACATCCGCAATTCCAAGACCATGATCATCATGGGCGGCAATCCCGCGGAGGCGCATCCGGTCTCGCTGCAGCATGTGCTGAGCGGCAAGGAGATCAACCGCGCCAACATGATCGTCATCGACCCGCGCATGACCCGCACCGCGGCGCATGCGACGGAATATGTCCGCATCCGTTCCGGCACCGACATCCCGGTGATCTGGGGCATCATGTGGCACATCGTGAAGAATGGCTGGGAAGACAAGGACTTCCTCGCCAAGCGCGTCTACGGCATGTCGGAGGCGCTGAAGGAAGTCGAGAAGTGGGACCCGAAGACGGTCGAGGACGTGACCGGGGTTCCCGGCGCCCAGCTTGAGCGGGTGGCGAAGCTGTTCGCCACCGAGAAGCCCTCGACGCTGATCTGGTGCATGGGCGCCACCCAGCATTCGGTCGGCACCGCCAACGTGCGCGCCTACTGCACGCTGCTGCTGCTCACCGGCAATGTCGGCGCGCAGGGCACCGGCGCCAACATCTTCCGCGGCCATACCAACGTGCAGGGCGCGACCGATCTCGGCCTCGATGTCGGCAACCTGCCGCTCTATTACGGCCTCGTCGAAGGCGCCTGGCGACACTGGGCCCGCGTCTGGGACGTGCCTTACGACTATTTCGTCTCGCGCTTCGACGACGTGCCGGCCAAGGGCGGCCGCGCCGCGCGCACCGGCAAGCAGAACATGGAGGTGTCGGGCATCCCCTCGACCCGCTGGTTCGACGCGACGCTGCTGCCGGGCGAGCAGGTCGACCAGAAGGACAATATCAAGGCCATGTTCGTCATGGGCCACGGCGGCAACACCATTCCGCGTGTGCCGGGCGCCGTGGAGGGTCTCGGCAAGCTCGACCTGCTGGTCGTGGTCGATCCGCACCCGACCAATTTCGTCTCGCTTGGCAATCGGCGCGACGGCACCTATGTCCTGCCGGCCTGCACCAATTTCGAGTGCGACGGCTCGCGGACCGCGTCCAACCGGTCGCTCCAGTGGGGTGAGAAGGTGGTCGAGCCGATCTTCGAATCGGCCAACGACTACTGGATCATGTACAAGTTCGCGCAGAAGCTCGGCTTCGCCGCCGAGATGTTCAAGAACATCAAGATGGTGAAGGGCAAGTTCGGCGACGAGCCGGAGGCCGAATCCCTGCTCCGCGAGATCAATCGCGGCGGCTGGTCGACCGGCTATACCGGCCAGTCGCCCGAGCGCCTCAAGGCGCATATGGCGAACCAGGACAAGTTCGACATCGTCTCGCTGCGCGCGCCGAAGGAACTCGCCGATGTCGGCGGCGACTATTACGGCCTGCCCTGGCCGTGCTGGGGCAATCCGTCGGTACGGCACCCCGGCACGCACATCCTCTACAACACCAATCTGAGGATGATGGACGGCGGCGGCGCGTTCCGCCCGCGCTTCGGCCTGGAGCGCAACGGCGAGACGCTGCTGGCGCAGAATTCGTGGAACGTCGATTCGCCGATCCAGGACGGCTATCCCGAGTTCACCTACGCCATCTTCCAGCGGCTCGGCTGGGACGCCGATCTGACCGCCGAGGAGAAGGCGCAGATCGAGCGTCAGGGCGGCGCCAATCCCGGCGCGGTCAGCTGGGCCACCGACCTGTCGGGCGGCATCCAGCGCGTCTGCCTCGAGAAGAACGTCGTGCCGTTCGGCAACGGCAAGGCCCGCGCCATCGCGTGGAACCTGCCCGACCCGGTGCCGATCCACCGCGAGCCGATCTACACGCCGCGTCCCGATCTCGTCGCCAAATATCCGGCGCGCGCGGACGAGCGGAACCTGCGCATGCCCAACCTGCACACGACCTACCAGAAGGGGGCCGTGGACAAGGGTATCGCCCGTTCGTTCCCGATCATCCTCACCTCCGGCCGACTGGTCGAATATGAGGGTGGCGGCGAAGAGACCCGCTCCAACAAGTGGCTCGCCGAGCTGCAGCAGGACATGTTCGTGGAGATCAACCCGCGCGATGCAACCGCGCGCGGCGTCGTCGATGGCGGCTGGGTCTGGGTGGCAGGCCCCGAAGGCGGCCGGGCGCGCGTCAAGGCGCTGGTCACCGAGCGGGTTGGCCCGGGCGTCGCCTGGATGCCGTTCCATTTCGGCGGCTGGTACCAGGGCGCCGACCAGCGCGGCAACTACCCGCAGGGGACCGATCCGATCGTCCTCGGCGAGAGCGTCAACACGGTGACCACCTACGGCTACGACCCGGTGACGGGCATGCACGAAGGCAAGGCCACGCTCTGCCAGATCCAGGCGGCGTGAGAGGGAGGACCGATCCATGGCCCGCATGAAGTTCCTCTGTGACGCCGACCGTTGCATCGAGTGCAACGCCTGCGTCACTGCCTGCAAGAACGAGCACGACGTGCCCTGGGGCATCAACCGCCGGCGCGTCGTCACGATCAATGACGGCCGGCCCGGCGAGCGCTCCATCTCCATGGCCTGCATGCACTGCACGGACGCGCCCTGCGCCGCCGTATGCCCGGTGAACTGCTTCTACACCACCGCCGACGCGGTGGTGCTGCATTCCAAGGAACTGTGCATCGGCTGCGGCTACTGCTTCTACGCCTGCCCGTTCGGCGCGCCGCAATATCCGCGCGTCGGCAATTTCGGCTCGCGCGGCAAGATGGACAAGTGCACCTACTGCGCCGGCGGCCCGCTCGCCGACAATTCGGCGGCCGAATATGCCGCCTACGGCGCCAACCGCCTGGCCGAGGGCAAATTGCCGCTCTGCGCCGAGATGTGCTCCACCAAGGCACTGCTCGCCGGCGACAGCGACATGATCGCGACCATCTACAAGGAACGGGTGCTGAAGCGCGGCTACGGCTCCGGCACCTGGGGCTGGCAGACGGCCTACAAGGAAACCATCGCCATCTGATCCGCCGCGACGGAGGTTCCGCCACCGTCGCCACTGCATCGTCAATTCCGGGCGGCCGCCGATGCGGACCGTCCCGCAGGGAGGACCACCCGATGCGCTGCTCGCTTCGGTCTCTGGTTGCAGCTTTCGCGGTCGTGCTGGCGCTCTTCGCCGTCGCGCCGGCCTTCGCGCAGCAACCGTCCTCGGTCAATCCGACCGCTTCATCCGTTCAGGAGCGCCAGCTCATGGACGCGCTCCGGGCCGGCACGCCGGGCACCGGCACCACGCTTCACGGCCGCATCACCATTCCGGATGCCAATGCCAGCAACCTGATCCAGCCGCAGGGGCAGGCCTGGCGCAGCGTCCATCAGGGGCTGATGCACTGGATCGGCGCCATCGCCATCCTCGGCATGCTCGCCGTGCTGGTCCTGTTCTACCTGATCCGCGGTCGCATCAACATCGAGCATGGGCTGTCCGGCATCCGCATCCTGCGCTTCTCGACCTTCGAGCGGATGATCCACTGGATGGTGGCCGGCTGCTTCATCATTCTCGGCCTGTCCGGCCTCAACGTCACGGTCGGCAAGATCCTGCTGCTGCCGCTGATCGGCGAGGATGCCTTCGCGGCCATGTCGCAATGGGCGAAATACGCCCACAACTATCTGGCGTGGCCGTTCATGCTCGGGCTCGCCTGCATGTTCCTGGTGTGGATCGTCCACAACATCCCCTCGCGCCTGGACCTCGACTGGATCCGCCGCGGCGGCGGCCTCGTCGGCAGCGACCATCCGCCCGCCCGCAAGTTCAATGCGGGCCAGAAGGGCATCTTCTGGGCGGTGATGATCGGTGGCGCGGCGCTGTCCGTGTCGGGCATCTACCTGCTGTTCCCGTTCGCCTCAGGCGGCGTCCTGGCGATGCAGTTCTGGAACATCGTCCACGGCATTGCCGGTGTCCTGCTGATCGCGGTCATCCTCGCCCATGTCTATATCGGCACGGTGGGCATGGAGGGCGCGTCGGAGGCCATGACGACCGGCGAGGTGGACCTCAACTGGGCCAAGGAGCACCACTCGCTCTGGGTCGCGGAGGAGGTGGCCAAGGGCACCATGCACCCCCACGCAGCGGGCCAGCCGGCCGAGTAGGCCGCAGCCGATCATCGTTTCGACGAAACGCCCGGCCTCCCGCCGGGCGTTTCCTTTTGGGGCTGGCGGCTGCAACTGCCGCGATGGCGTGGTGCTATGCCTGCCGGATCGACAGATGGGCGATGACGGCGCCATGGTCCGACACGACGCGATCGCCCGCGTCCGGCGGACGGCCGGCATCCTTGTCGGTCAGATGATCGTTGACGTTGTTGACGTAGACGAGCGACCCGATCGGGACGCGCTCGGAAATCCCGTAGCGCTCCCTCAGGAGCGTGTCGGCGGCGTCCAGAGCGGTGAGATCGCGCGACAGGAGGATATGGTCGATCGTGGCGTAGTCGCCGCCGAATATGTGAGTGAAGAACACGTCTCGTCGGGCCCGCTCCTGAAACAGCGCGGCCGCATCCAAGAAACGGACCTTTTCGAACCGCGCCACCGCGCCGGCCATCGCGGCATTGTCGTAGGGCTCGCCCGTCACCGGGTTCAGCTTGTCCTTCGCCTTGAGGAAGCTGAAACGGAGTGTGTCTCCCCGGATGATCTGCGTCGACACGGCTTCGGGCGTGTCGTTGAGGTCTCCGGCCACGATGACGGTTCGCCCCTCACGCTCGATCCAGTCAACCAGCAGTCGCCGCGCGGCAGCCGCCTCCGCCAGCCGCTGGACCGACGAGCGAAGCAGCCCGACCGGGGGAGAGCGTGGGTCGAGGTCGGGCAGAATGTCCTCGGGCGCATAGGCGACGGGTGTGCCGTCGACCGTCATCGAAGCGGTCTTGGGATAGGCGGGCCGCTTGGACTTCATGTGCAGACCGCAGATGCGGATGGTCCGGCCGGCGATGTCGACATCCGCGACGACGGGCGCCCGCTCGAACTCCGTGACCCGGACGACCAGCTTCGAGCCGTCCCTTTCGGGATCGCCGATCTCGACCGGGGTCGGCATCGTGCTGGGCATCGGCACTTTCCGGGTGGCAATCCCGGCCCGGGCAAGCAGCCAGACCCGCGGAGTGTTGGTGCGCGTCTGATCGCTCTCGATCAGGCTGAAACCCGGAGCCATGCCGGCATCCGCGATGACCTCGCGAAGCAGGCTGCCATCCCAGACCTCCTGAAAGACCCAGACATCCGCCCGATAATTCCTCAGGACATTGGCGAGGGCCGCCTTCTTCCTGCGGACCTGCTCGTCGGTCCATTTCTCGCCTGGATAGAACTCGACGCCAGGCCGGGCCAGATTCTCCAGATTGAAGGTTCCGACGGCAAAGGGTCTCGGAGCGCCACCGACATGATTGGATTCCGCGACCAGCGTGTGCGACATGACAGAGCCCCCCTGAGCTGATGCAATTTGGAGATTATGTTGAGCTCAGATGCAACCATGAAGGTCATCGGACTTGCGGGATGGAGCGGCGCCGGCAAGACGACACTGCTGGCCGGCATCATCCCGCTGCTGGTGCGGCGGGGTCTCCGCGTCTCGACGCTGAAACACGCCCACCATGCTTTCGATATCGACCGTCCGGGCAAGGACTCCTACGAGCACCGTGCCGCGGGCGCGACGGAAGTCCTGGTCGCATCGGGCCGGCGCTGGGCGCTGATGCACGAACTCCGGGACGAGGGCGAGCCCAGCCTCGCGACGCTGCTTGGGCGCCTGTCGCCGGTTGATCTGGTGATCGTCGAGGGCTTCAAACGCGAGGCCCATCCGAAGGTCGAGGTGCATCGCACCGCGAACGGCAAGCCCTGGCTTCATGACGAGTTTACCGGCATCGTCGGCGTCATCGCCGATAGCGATCCGAGCGGCTGGACCGGTCGTCGCGCCCATCTCGACGACCATGCCGCCGCGGCCGACCTCCTCGCGGAACTGGCTGCGCCGCTCGGCGACGTCCTGCGCCGTCTCGAGACCGAAGCCGCATTGGCGCACTCGCCGCGCAAGGCAGGCTGATCCCATGGCCCAGCTCTCATCCGATCAGTTCGCTTTCGGCGGCCAGCTCCTCTCCATCGAGGATGCGCTCGACCGGGTCACGGCGGGGCTCCGGCCCGTCGAGGGGATGGAGGAGGTCAGCCTGATCGATGCCGATGGCCGCATCCTCGGCGAGCCGCTCATCGCGCCCGTAAGCCTGCCCCCCTTCTTCAACTCGGCGGTCGACGGCTATGCGGTCCGCTTCGCCGACCTCTTGCCCGGCAGGGAAACCAGCCTTGCCGTCGGCGGGCGCGTTCCGGCGGGTGCCGAGGCGGGCGCGCTGGTCGCGGGACAGGCGGTCCGCATCTTCACCGGCGCACCGATGCCGACAGGCTGCGACACGGTATTCATGCAGGAAGACGTGCGGCTCGACGGCGACCGCGTCGTGCTGCCGCCGGGCCTGAAGCCCGGGGCCAATTGCCGCCCGGCGGGCGAGGACCTGATGGCGGACTCGCTTGCCCTGATGGCCGGCCGGGCCATGACTCCCGAAACCATCGCGCTTGCCGCCGCTCTCGGCGTGACCCGTCTCGCGGTGCGCCGCCGGGTGCGCGTCGCCGTCTTCTCGACAGGGAACGAGATCGTCTCGCCCGGCCAGCCCCTCGGGGACGCACAGCTCTACGATTCCAACCGCTTCACCCTTCAGGCGCTGTTGCGTCGGTTGGGTGCTGACGTCACCGATCTCGGCATCCTCCGCGACGAGCCGGGCGCCATCGAGACGGCGCTGCAAGCGGCAGCCGCGGGGCATGACCTGATCCTCACCTCGGGCGGCGTCTCCACCGGCGAGGAGGATCACGTCAAGGCAGCGGTGGAGGCGGTCGGCAGCCTCGCCTTCTGGCGGCTCGCGATCAAGCCGGGGCGGCCTGTGGCGATGGGCGTCATCCCCTCAGCAAATGGCGAGGCTGCCGCCTTCATCGGCCTGCCGGGCAATCCGGTCGCCGTCTTCGTCACCTTCGCCCATGTGGTGCGGCCGTTCCTCGCGGTGCTGGCGGGTGGCCGGCCGTCGGTGCCCATGGCGCTGCCGGTTCGCGCGGCCTTCGCCTATGCCAAGAAGGCGGGCCGCCGAGAGTATGTCCGCGTCGCCCTGCGGCGCGCGCCGGACGGAACGATGGAAGCGGTAAAGCACCCGCGCGACGGGGCCGGCGTCATCACCTCGCTGACCGAGACGGACGGGCTGGTGGAGCTGCCGGAGAAGGTCGAAACGGTGACACCCGGCGATCAGGTCGCATTCCTCAGCTACTCGCTGCTGCGCTGACCGTCAGGCGCCGGGATACCGCGCCAGAATCGCCTCGGCCTCTGCGAGGTCCTCGGGGCGATTGGCATTGAAGAAGGGATCGAAGGGTTCGAGCGGCCAGACGGCCTCGGTGATGCCGTGCAGCGCCGTCCAGCGGTCGATCTTGCGGATGTCCTCGACCACCAGCGCGTGCCGCAGCTCAGCCGCAAGCGCGACGGGCCAAAGGCCGACGACGGGATGCGTCTGGTCGCCGGAGCGCGCGCAGGCAAGCGGGGTTCCGGCCGCAAGGCGGGCGGCATGCAGCCGGGCGACGAGATCCGTCGGCAGAAAGGGCGAATCCGTCGGAATCGAGACGACCCAGTCGATGTCCGGCCGGCTCTCCCGCGCCCATTCGAGCGCTGCGAGAATGCCCGCCAGCGGCCCGGCAAAGCCTTCCACGGTATCGGCGACCACCGGCAGGCCCGTCGCCGCGAAGCGCGCGGGGTCGCCATTGGCATTGAGGATCAGACCGTCGCATTGCGGCGCCAGCCGGCCGATGGCGCGATCGAGCAGCGTGCGGCCGCCGATGGCGCGCATCGGCTTGTCGCCGCCGCCCATGCGGCGGGCGAGGCCGCCCGCGAGCAATACGCCGAGCGCCGGCGGATGGGCGAGGTCGTTCATGCGTCAGTCCTCGGCGCCCTTGCGGCGGTGGCGGGCGCTCTCCTCCTCGACGAAGCTGAGATCCTGATCGAAGACGATGCGGTCCTCGCCGGAGAGCGCCACGAAGCGCTTGCCCTTGGCGCGGCCGATCAGGGTCAGGCCGCACTGGCGCGCCAGTTGCACGCCCCAGGCCGTGAAGCCCGAGCGCGAGACGAGGATGGGGATGCCCATGCGCACGGTCTTGATGACCATTTCCGAGGTCAGCCGCCCGGTCGTGTAGAAGATCTTGTCCGCACCGCTCTCGCCGTGGCGGAACATCCAGCCGGCGATCTTGTCCACCGCGTTGTGGCGGCCGACATCCTCCATATAGACCAGCGGCTTGTCCTGGCGGCACAGGACGCAGCCATGGATGGCGCCGGCCTCCAGATAGAGCGAGGGCATGGTGTTGATGGCGTGGGTCAGCCGGTAGAGCCAGGACGTCCGGAATTCCGCCTTCGGCAGTTCGATCTCCGACAGCGCCTCCATCAGGTCGCCGAAGGCCGTGCCCTGCGCGCAGCCGGAGGTCTGCGTACGCTTCTTCAGCTTCGCCTCGAAATTGGTGTGCTCTTCCGTGCGCACCACAACGACTTCGAGATCCTCGTCGTAGTCGACGCCCGTCACGACGTCGGACGGCTTCAGCATGTTCTGGTTCAGCAGGTAGCCGATGGCGAGATAGTCTGGATAGTCGCCGATCGTCATCATCGTGACGATCTCCTGCGCGTTCAGATAGAGCGTCAGGGGGCGCTCCACGGTGACGGAGGTTTCAAGCCGCTCGCCTTTCTCGTTCACGCCCGAGACCTTCTCGGTCAGGCGCGGATCGGACGGGTCGGGAACGATGAAAGGTGCGCTGTCTGGCATGGCGTCGGAACAGGAATTGACCCCGCCTGACTAGCACGGCGCCGGGGCGTCGCGCCAATCAGGCATGGGCGGCCACCCTATTCGCGCGGCAGACCCGGCGCGGCAAAGCCGTGCTTCGCCAGAATGCGCTGAGCCGCTGGCGAGAGGATCATCAGCGACAGCCGGTAGGCGGCCGGCGAGGCGTCGTTCATCACGGTCAGGCCGTAGTCTGCGCCGACTGCGAGTTCGGCAGGCAGGCGCACCGTGCGGATGCCCGGCTGTTCGCGGGCGACGGGACCCGCATTGGTGCAGTAGGCGAGGAACAGGTCCGCCTTGCCCTCGGCGATGACGTGACCGTAGGCGTTGCGTCCCGGCGGCACCGGCGCGCTATCCGACCCTCCGGTCAGGTTCAGCGCCTTGCTCTCCAGCGCGGCGCGGGCCCCCCGCCGCACTGCCTCGGCGCGGGCGAAGACCTGATAGGCATAATCGCCCGCGGGATCGGCGCGCGGCGTCGAGGTGCCGAGCTTCACGCCGGGATCGAGCATTCGTTCCAGCAGGTTCGCGCTCGTCACATCGAGCCCGGGCCTCACGAAGGCGCAGAGCTCGTTGCGAGCGAAGAGCACGACCGGACCAGCCTTGCCAGCGCTCGCCAGCGATTGCGGATGAGCCATGTTGGCGGAAGCGAAGACCTCCGCGCGCTCTCCACCCGCGATGGCGTCGCGGATCAGCCCGGATGGACGGTACGCCTGCACGACTTTCGTCCCGTCGGCCGACTCGAAGGCCGCGGCCACCTCGGTGAGTGCACCGCGCAGGCTCCCGGCCGCATGCAGCAGCACCGGATCGGCGGCAGGCGCCGGCGAGGCCGTCACGGCCAGCGCCAGCGCCACGATGAGCCCACGCATGTCACGCTCCGCTATCGGTCGCGTTCGGAAAGAACAGCTGCTGGCCGCCGACCTTGTAGTCCGCGATGGCTTTCTGGCCTTCGGGGCTCACCACCCAATCGATGAAGGCCTGTGCGTCGGCCTGTTTCACATGGGCATGGCGCTGCGGACTGACGAGCATGATGCCGTACTGGTTGAACAGGCGCTTGTCGCCCTCGACGAGGATGTCGAGGTCGCCACGGTTGCGGAACGACAGCCAGGTGCCACGGTCGGCGAGGACGTAGGCGTTCATGCCGCCAGCCGTATTGAGCGCCGCGCCCATGCCCTGACCGATCTCGCGGTACCAACTGCCGCGCGTCGCCGCGAGATCGATGCCGGCATCGCGCCAGAGCGTCAGCTCGGCCTGATGGGTGCCCGAGCGGTCGCCGCGCGAGACGAAGGGTGCTGCCTTCGTCTGGATCGCGCGGAGAGCCGCGACGATATCCCGCGAGCCCTTGATGCCAGCGGGGTCGCTCTTCGGACCGATCAGCACGAAGTCGTTGTACATGACGGCGCGGCGCGGGCCGCCGTGTCCGTCGGCGACGAACTTGTCCTCGGCCGCGCGCGCGTGCACGAAGACGACATCCGCATCGCCGCGCCGGCCGGTGTCGAGCGCCTGGCCCGTGCCCTGGCTGATGACGCGCACCTCGATGCCGGTCTTGGCCTTGAACAGCGGCAGGATGTGGTTGAACAGGCCGGAATCGACCGTCGACGTGGTCGACGCGACGGTGATGAAGCGCGTGCCGGCCGGTGCGGCCGTCGTCGCGGAGGGGCGCGAATCCTGCGCCACCGCGGCAGCGCCCAGAACCAGAAGCGCGGCTCCCGCCGTCATCAGGTGTCTCTTCGTCAGCATCGGTCTCTCCTTGGGTTTTCGTTGGTCACCAGACGAGGTCGCCGGCGACGAAGGCGCGTGCCTCCGCGCTTGCCGGCGTCTCGAAGAAGGCGGATGTCGGCGCGTCCTCGACGAGGCCGCCGCGGTTGAGAAACAGCACGCGGTCGGCAAGCCGGCGCACCTGTCCCATATCGTGGCTGGCCATGACGAGGGTGACGCCCTCCGCCTTGAGGGCCAGAAGCATCTCCTCGACCTGCCGTGTCGCGCCCGGATCGAGCTGAGAGGTCGGCTCGTCGAGGAACAGCACTTCCGGCGCCATCGCCCAGGCCCGCGCGATGGCCAGCCGCTGCTGCTCGCCGCCGGACATCAGGCGCGCGGGCCGGGTTGCGAGATCGGTCATGCCGAACCGCTCCAGCGCGGCCACGCAGCGCGCGTTGCGGTCGCTGCGCGAGAGGCCGATGGCGGCAAGGGCATGCAGGATGTTGGCGCGCGCCGAGCGGCGGAGCATGACCGGCTTCTGGAACACCATCGCATGGCGCTTCAGCCCACCGACAATGCCATCGGCGACTGCCCATCCGACGTGGCCCGCGGACGGGCGCATCAATCCATGGCACATCCGCAGGGTCAGCGACTTTCCCGACCCGTTCGGGCCGATCAGCGCCGTTACGCCGCCGCGCGCCAGCGCAAAGCCGACCCCGTCGAGCAGGCGCTTGCCACCCGCCTCGAAGGTCAGCCCCTCCACGGACAGCGGCAGGATCGAGGTCGTGTCGCGCATCGCCGTCATCCCGCGAAGCGCGCGCCGACGCGGCTCGCCGCATAGGTGACGGCGTTGATACCGAGCGTCAGGGCGATGAGGACGATGCCAAGGCCGAGCGCCAGCGGCAGGTCTCCCTTCGAGGTTTCGAGCGCGATCGCCGTCGTCATGGTGCGCGTGTAACCGGCAATGTTGCCGCCGACGATGAGGACTGCGCCGACCTCGGCGCTGGCCCGGCCGAAGCCGGCGAGGATCGCCGTCGCCAGCGCGAAGCGACCGTCCCAGAGCAGCGTCGGGATGGCGCGGATACCCGTCAGCCCAAGCGAGGCAAGATGCTCGCGATATTCGCCGTGCAGGTCCTCGATGAGCTGGCGGGTGATCGCAATGACGATGGGCAGGACCAGAAGCGTCTGCGCAACCACCATGGCCGCCGGCGTGAACAGCAGGCCGAGCGAGCCGAGCGGCCCCGAGCGCGACAGGACGAGGAAGACGATGAGCCCGGCGACGACCGGCGGCAGGCCCATCAGGCCATTGACCAGCACGATGACGGCGCCGCGTCCCGGAAAGCGCGCCAGCGCCAGCAGCGCCCCGGCCGGCAGCCCGATCAGCGCCGCCAGAACCACGGCCGACAACGTCACCGTCAGCGACAGGCCGACAATGGCGTAGAAGGCGTGATCGCCGCCGAATACGAGCCCGAAGGCGGCTGAGAGAGCCTGAGTGACGTCCAAGAGATCCAAGCCACGGCTGGTGCCAGATTTCTTGCGAACCTTACGAATTCGATCTATTCAAGCGCAAATGTGGAATTTATGCATCCAGGCGCTGTCATATGCAGGATGATGTCTATCTGACCACGGAAGAGGCGGCGCTCTACCTGCGGCTCAAGGAGCGCAAGCTCTACGAACTGGTGGCGCAGAGCGCGATCCCTTGCGCGAAAGTCACCGGCAAATGGCTGTTTCCTCGCGTCGCGCTCGACCGCTGGATCGCCGCGGGCATGGCGCGGCCGGAGGGCTTCGTGGCGGAAGCGCCGCCGGCGATCATCGGCGGCAGCCATGACCCGTTGCTCGAATGGGCGGCGCGCCAGTCAGGATCGGGTTTCGCGCTGCTTGCGGAGGGCTCGGAGGCCGGTCTCGACCGGCTGGAGCGCAACGAGGTTGCGGCGGCAGCGATCCACCTTCATGGGCAGGGCGACGACGAAGCGGCCAACCTCGCCGGTGTCGCGGCGCGCGCCGGACTGCATGACGCCGTGGTGATCGCGTTCTGCCGGCGAGAGCAGGGGCTGCTCGTGGCACCGGGCAACCCGCGGGGCATTGCATCGCTCGGCGACGCCGCCCGCAGCGGCGCACGCGTCGGGATGAGGCCGCCCGGCGCCGGGGCGCAGCTCCTTCTCGAAGCGCTGGCCGCGCGCGCCGGCTGCGGGATCGATGGCCTCAACCGCGTTGCCGCCCCCTATCCGACCGGTCCGGACCTGGCCCTCGGCCTGCGCAACGGCGAAATCGACTGCGGCATCGCGACCCGAGCCGTCGCCGACCTGCACGGCGTCAGCTTCGCGCCGCTGCTGTGGGAACGCTTCGACCTCGTTCTGCGGCGGCGGACGTTCTTCGAACCCGCCGCACAGAGCCTCTTCGCGCTGGTGCGGCAACCCGCGTTCGGCAAGCGCGCCGGCGTTCTCGGCGGCTATGACATCGCCGACGCTGGCAACATCCGGCTCAACCGCTAGAATCGGCGGCTTTCGTCTGGGAGCGTCATGTTGCCCCCCACCGTCCTCACGCCGCTGTCGGATGCCAGGACCCTGCTGCTGGCCGCGCTGCCGGCACCCGTGCCACGGGTCATGCCTTTGGGCGAAGCGGCCGGGCTGGTTTCGGCTGCGACCATTGTGTCCCCCGGCCCCGTGCCGGCCCGCGCCATCGCACAGCGGCGGGGCGTGGCGGTCACGGCCTCCGAACTGGTTGGCGCATCGCCCTACGCACCGGTGATGCTGTCGGTCCCGCCGCAGGCCGTCATGCCGGGCGATGCCTTGCCGCCTTCGCGCGATGCCGTCCTGCCACTGGACGCAGTGAACGCAGACGGCCCCTTTCACGAGATTGGGCAACCGGCTTATCCCGGTGAAGGCGCGGTCCTTTCCGGCGCCGATCTCGCCGCAGGCTCGGCCATTGTCCGCGCGGGCGAAACGCTGACGCCAGCCGTCCTGCTGGCGCTCCGGCTCGCGGGGATCAACGAGGTATCGGCGCTCGCGCCCGCCATCGCCGTGACGTCGCCGGAAGGCGAGGCCGGCGCATCGCCGGACATCGAGTGGCTGCGCGCAACCCTTTCCGGCGCCGGCTGCCGCCTGGTCGCGGCGAACGCGGCGGAGCTGATCGTTGAGGTCACGCGCGCTATCGACGCCGTCGCGGGCAGCCAGTCCATGACGCGCATTTCCGGGCTTGCGCTAAGCCCGGGCGGCGAGACCGCGATCGACCTCGGCGCGGCGCGGCCGATTGTCACCGTCGCGCCGCGCTTCGACGCCATGGCCGGGGTCTTCCTTGGCGTGCTGTTGCCGTTCATCGCGGCGAGAACTGGGCGCAGGCTCCGCGGCGCCACCCGGCCGCTGACGCGCAAGCTTGTCTCGCAGGTCGGTTTCACCGACATTGCGCTCCTGCGCGACACGGGCGACGGCTACGAGCCGCTGTCCGTCGGCAGGACGCCGCTCGCGGTCCTGCTGACCGCCGACGCGGCGGCAATCATCGATCCCGGCAGCGAGGGCGCCGCAGCCGGCACGCCGCTCGACGCCATCCCGCTCCGAGAGCCTTTCGAACCGCAATGAACCCGTCCGCCGCCATCGTCCAGGACCAGTTTCTGAAAGTGTTGTCCCGCGAGGAGGCCGTCGCCCGGTTCCGCGCGGCGCTCCAGCTGCGGCCGCTCAGCGCGGAGACGGTCGGGCTCGATCACCTCGCCGGCCGCACATTGGCGGCGACGCTCGCCGCGCCGGTCGACGCGCCGCCCTTCGACCGTTCGGTGGTGGACGGCTTCGCGATCCGCGCCGCGGATGTCGCAGGTGCCAGCGAAACCGGACCGGCGTGGCTTGCGCTCAACGGCGAGACCATCGCCTGCGGCACGGAGCCGCGCGTTGCGGTCGCCACTGGTTCTGCCACGCCGATCGCGACTGGCGGCCCAATCCCGCGCGGCGCGGACGCGGTGGTGATGATCGAGCACACCCGCTTCGAGGCGGACACGGGTTTGGCGGTGACACGCCCGGTCGGGCCGGGACAGAACATCGCCTTTGCCGGATCGGACATCGCGCGCGGCGAAACCCTGCTGAGACGCGGCACGGTCATCGGGGCACGCGAGATCGGCATGTTGGCCGCGGTCGGCGCGGACAGCGCCTCGGTCTGGCGCAAGCCGCGCGTCGCGGTGATCTCCACCGGCGACGAACTGGTGCCGCCGGGCGCGCCGCTGCGCCCAGCTGCGATCTACGATTCCAACGGCCCTATCGTCGCTGCCGCCCTCGAGGAGAATGGCTGCATCGCGGTGCGCTTCGGCGCAGTGCCTGACGATGCGGTCCTGCTCGAGGCGACGATCCGCGAGGCGCATGCCACCTGCGACGCCGTCATCCTGTCGGGCGGCACCTCCAAGGGCGCGGGCGACCTTACCTACCGGATGGTCGAGAAACTGGGCGAGCCGGGCATCGTCGCGCATGGCGTCGCGCTGAAGCCGGGCAAGCCGCTCTGCCTTGCGGTGTGCAACGGCAAGCCGGTGGTCATCCTGCCGGGCTTCCCGACCTCGGCCATGTTTACCTTCCACGACATCGTCGCGCCGGTGCTGCGCATCCTCGCAGGGCTCGCCGAGCGCCCGGAGGTGACGGTCGATGCGCGCGTTCCCGTCCGCATCCCATCCGACCTCGGCCGCACCGAATTCGTCATGGTCGCGCTGTCCCGGGATCAGGACGGCGCCGTTGCCTTTCCGGTCGGCAAGGGATCCGGCGCGGTGACCGCGTTCAGCCAGGCGGACGGGTTCCTGACCATCGACGCCCTCGCCGAGGCCCTGCCCGCCGGCAGCGCCGCTTCCGTGACGCTGTTTGCGCCGCACCTGGCGATGCCTAACCTGTCGATCGCGGGGAGCCATTGCGTCGGGCTGGATGCCGTCATCTCGGCTCTCGCCGACCGAAGCGTCACCGCGCGGTCGCTCGCCCTCGGCAGCCTCGGCGGCCTCGCCGCACTGAAGCGGGGCGAATGCGACATCGCGCCGATCCATCTGCTCGACCCCGCCTCGGGCCTCTACAACACGCCGTTCCTGTCCACGACGATGCGCCTCGTGCCGGGCTGGCGACGCATGCAGGGGTTGGTTCATCGCGCCGGTGACAGCCGGTTCGCTGGCGCGGCCTCCCCGGCCGAGGCGGTCATCGCCGCGCTTGCCGATCCCGACTGCCTGATGGTCAACCGAAACCAGGGCGCCGGGACGCGCGTGCTGATCGACGGGCTGCTCGGCGGACGGCAGCCGCCCGGCTACTGGAACCAGCCGCGTTCGCACAATGCGGTGGTCGCGGCCATCGCGCAGGGACGGGCCGACTGGGGGATAGCCATCGCGCCGGCTGCGGCCGCACTGGATCTCGCCTTCATCCCGCTCGCCGAAGAGCACTATGACTTTGCCGTGGCGCGCGAGACCCCGAACCCGGCCGTTGCGCTGTTCGAGGCCGCTGTCGGAGAAGCCAGCGAAGCCCTGCGAGCGCTGGGCTTCACGCCGGTTGCAGGCCACTAGCCCAAAGCGACGCAGGTCGATCCCGCACCGGTCCCGCGAGGCTGGACGGCGCCAGCCTCGCGGCGATGTGCCGACGGGTCAGTCGAGACGCGCGCCGCGCAGGCGGAGCGAGTTGCCGATGACGCTGACCGAGGACAGCGCCATCGCCGCCGCCGCGATCATCGGCGACAGCAGCAGACCGAAGGCCGGATAGAGGACACCGGCGGCGACGGGAACGCCAAGCGCGTTGTAGGCGAAGGCGAAGAACAGGTTCTGGCGGATATTGCTCATGGCCGTGGCCGAGAGCCTGCGCGCGCGAACCAGACCCATCAGGTCGCCCTTGAGGAGCGTGATGCCGGCACTCTCCATGGCGACGTCGGTGCCGGTGCCCATGGCGATGCCGACATCGGCAGTCGCGAGGGCCGGAGCGTCATTGACCCCGTCGCCGGCCATGGCGACCACCCGGCCCTGCTGGCGATAGCGCGCCACGACATCGGCCTTGCCGTCCGGGAGGACGTCGGCCTCGACATCGTCGATGCCGAGCTGGCGCGCAACCGCGAGGGCGGTCGTGCGGTTGTCGCCCGTGAGCATGACGATCCGCAGACCTTCGGCGCGCAGTTCCGCCAGCGCCTGCGGCGTCGTCGGCTTCACCGGATCGGCGATGGCGACGAGACCCGCGGGCGCACCGTCCACCGCGACGTAGATCACGGTCGCGCCGTCACCCCTGAGGCTGTCGGCCTGCGCGGCCAGGCTGGCGGTCGCCACGCCCTGCTCGGCAAGGAACTTGGCATTGCCGAGCAGCACGCGCTTGCCGTCCACGACACCGATGACGCCCTTGCCGGTCGGCGAGTCGAAATCGGCGACCGGCCGGGTCGCGATGCCCCGCTTCTGCGCCGCTTCGACGATCGCCATGGCAAGCGGGTGCTCGCTCGGCTTCTCGGCGCTCGCGGCAATCGCCAGCACCTCGGTCTCGTCGAACCCGCCGACGGGAACCACGGACGTCACCGCGGGCCGACCGGCGGTGAGCGTGCCGGTCTTGTCGATGATCAGCGTGTCGACCTTCTCCATCCGCTCCAGCGCCTCGGCGTCACGGATCAGGACACCGGCCTGCGCGCCACGGCCGACACCCACCATGATCGACATCGGCGTCGCGAGGCCGAGCGCGCAGGGGCAGGCGATGATCAGCACGGCTACGGCGGCGACGAGCCCGTAGGCGAACTGCGGCGAAGGTCCGAACATGTACCAGGCGAAGAATGCGACGACGGCGACGAGCATGACGCCCGGCACGAACCAGGAGGAGACCTGGTCGGCCAGCCGCTGGATCGGCGCGCGCGACCGCTGAGCACTGGCGACGAGCTGGACGATCTGCGACAGCATCGTGTCACTGCCGACCTTCTCGGCGCGGATCACGAGCGCGCCCGACTGGTTGAGCGTGCCGCCGATGACCTTCTCGTTGACGATCTTGGTGACAGGCATGGATTCGCCGGTGACCAGCGATTCATCGACCGCCGAGCGACCCTCCACGACGACGCCGTCCAGCGGCACCTTCTCGCCGGGGCGAACGCGGACCACGTCGCCGACCTGCAGCGCATCGACCGGCACCTCGTCCTCGCTGCCGTCCTCGCGGATGCGCCTTGCAGTCTTGGGCGCAAGGTCGAGCAGCGCGCGGATCGCGCCGCTGGTGCTGTCGCGCGCCTTGAGCTCCAGCACCTGCCCGAGAAGCACCAGCACGGTGATCACGGCCGCCGCCTCGAAATAGACAGCGACCGAGCCGTCATGGCCGCGGAAGGCCGACGGGAACAGGCCCGGCACTGCAGTGGCAACGATGCTGTAGGTCCAGGCGACGCCCGTGCCGATGGCGATCAGCGTGAACATGTTGAGGTTGCGGGTGACGATGGATGCCCAGCCCCGCTCGAAGAACGGCCAGCCGGCCCACAGGACGACCGGGGTTGCCAGCGCCAGCTGCCACCAATTCGAAGTCTGGCCGCTGATCGTGTGGTCGAGGCCCAGCAGGTGCCGCCCCATCTCCAGGAAGAAGACGGGGACGGCCAGAACGAGGCCGATCCAGAACCGGCGCGTCATGTCGGCGAGCTCGGGATTGGGACCGGAATCGGCGGTGACGAGAAGCGGCTCCAGCGCCATGCCGCAGATGGGGCAACTGCCCGGGCCGATCTGCCGCACCTCGGGGTGCATCGGACAGGTGTAGACGGTGCCCTCCGGCACGTCCTCGGCCTTGGCCGGAACGGGGTTCAGGTACTTCTGCGGATCTGCCTCGAACTTGGTCTTGCATCCCGCCGAGCAGAAGAAATGGTCGTGACCCTCGTGCGTCGTTCGATGCTTGGCGGTCGCCGGATCGACCGTCATGCCGCAGACGGGGTCCTTGACCTTGCCGACATCGGCAACCGCGCCCGGGCCGTGATGGTGATGATGGTCGTGCTGACCGCCATGGCCATGGCCGCCACTGCAGCAGGAGCCCTTCGGCATGGCGTGATCGTGTGCGCTCATGATGTTCTACCTCTCTTGACGGGCACCCTAGGCCTTCCCATCATTGGAAGGTCAAGAGGGTTGTGACCATGAATATTGGGCAGGCAGCAAAGCGTTCCGGCGTCTCGGCGAAAATGATCCGCTACTACGAGTCGATCGGCCTCGTGCCGTCTGCGGATCGTCTGGAAAGCGGCTATCGGGATTATGCCGAGGACGACGTGCATCGGCTGGTCTTCGTCAGGCGCGCCCGGGATCTGGGATTCTCGATCCCGCGCATCCAAGATCTGCTGGAGCTCTGGGGCAATACCGGCCGCAGCAACGGCGAGGTGCGCGCGCTGGCTGCGTCCCACGTTTCCGAGCTTGAGGCGCAGGCGAGGAAGATCACCGGCATGATCGGCACGTTGAGGGGGCTGATGACGTCCTGCGAGCGCGCCGGACACCGGGCGCATTGTCCGATCATGGACGAGCTCGCCGATCATCACCGCCCGCCCCCTGTCAGACCCAAGGCGAAGGCGCGAACCGTCGCCGGCCGGCAAGAAAACGATACGCGCGGGGCAGGTTCCGAAACCGTCGGGAAAAGCGGACGAGAGGTTGTCGGCCGATAAGCTCCGCAGTCCATGACGGACGTATGGAGACCAAGATGAAGCATATCGCTTCTGCCGCCTTCGCTCTCGCCCTGTTTCCGGCACTCGCGCAGGCCGACCCCTATCCGACCACGCTGAGCCAGGAGGAGCAGGAGCGCCACGAGTTCCTCGACGCCCAGCGGGGTCGCTCCAGCGGCCTGGAGCGATCTTTCGGCGGCCATTTCGGCGTTCCGCGCGCCGACCGCCAGTCGGTCCGGCAGATCGAGGAGCGGCAGGGTCTGACGCCGGACTCCACAGCCTCGATCCCCCGCCCGGCGCGCTGATCGGCCGGCATCGACCATCGAGGGGCCGCGCAGCATTGCGCGGCCCTTATCGCGCCTGCTTCTGGTCGCCGAGATAGGTGGCGAACACCGAGATCCGCTCGCCCGAGAACAGCACGACGTCATAGCGGTCGGGCTCGGCACCTGGGGCCTCCATGCCAGGCGATCCGACCGGCATGCGCGGAACCGCCAGGCCGCTCGCCTGCGGGCGGGTTTCCAGCAGCCGCCTCACCTCCGCCGCCGGGACGTGGCCCTCAAGGACATAGCCGCCGATCTGAGCGGTGTGGCACGAGCGGAGCGCGGGCGGCACGCCCAGCTCCGTCTTCCTGCGGTTCATGAGTGGATCGATGCGGACATCCGCCTCGAAGCCCGCCGCCTTCATGTGCTCGACCCAGGCGCCGCAGCACTCGCAATTCTCGTCGCGAAACACGACCAGGGTGCGGGCATTCGCCCGAGCGGGCCCATTGACCAGCAGCGCACCGGCGGCCGCGACGAACAGGCGTCTCGACATGAAATCCATTGTGGTTCCTCCAAATGCCGATGGCCCGCGGCATGAGCCGCAGGCCTGTGGCTGTTGACCGTGGCCCCGCCGCTCAGCGGGCGCGCTGGATGCGCGTGACCGTGATGTTGCCATTGACGCGGGAGGCCTCGAAGGTGACGCGGTCCCCCTGCCTGACCTGCTGCAGCATGGCCGGATCGGCAACGCGGAACACCATGGTCATGGGGTCCATTTCGAGATTGGGGATCGCCCCGTGCTTCAGCGTGATCCGGCCGCGGTCCGTCTCGATCTTCACGACCTCGCCGTTGATCGACTGGGCCGAGGCGACGGACAGGCTTGCCGCCAGCATGGCGCCGGCAAAACCGAGGGTCGAGGCGATCTTCATGCGCGTTCTCCTTGCTGCTCGTATTAGCGGACGGTGATGCGGCCATGCATGCCGGCTTCGTAGTGACCGGGGATCAGGCAGGCGTATTCGAAGACGCCGCTATGGGTGAATTTCCAGACGATCTCGCCGACCTTGGCGGACTCGACGCGCACCGCGTTCGGGTCGGCATGCTCCATGTCCGGATTGGCCTGCATCTGCACCTTGTGGCGTTGATTTCCCTCAAGCGTGTCGATGACCATCTCGTGTTCGAGCGCGCCCGAATTACGGACGATGAAGCGGACGGTGTCGCCGCGGTTGATGGTGACCTGCGGCGGCGTGAACAGCATGCGGCCGTTCTGCTCGATCATCCGGATCTCGATGGTCTTGTTGACCTGCGCGCGGTTGCCGGCCTCGCCGGCCGCGTCAGGCCCGTGGGCCATGGTCGCGGTGGAGATCAGCATGCCGGCCGCGACGGCCATGATCCGAGGCAAATGGGTCAAGGAAGTGCTCCGTTGCTAGTGGTTCGAGTGGTGTCCGCCGCCGCCATTGCTGCGGCGTGCACGGCGGGCTGCGCGATCGAGAACACGGGCGGTCGGCTCCGGGCCGGGAGGCGCGGCGGCGCGCACTGGCGCAGGCGGCGGCGCGCCCTTCCATTCGTAGGAAACGGTGCCGGACGGATGCTGGTACCAGCCGGGATCCTTGTAGTCGCCGGCCGCAATGCCCTCGCGGACCTTCACCGTCGTGAACATGCCGCCCATTTCGACCGGACCGAACGGACCATCGCCGGTCATCATCGGCAGGGTGTTCGCCGGCAGCGGCATCTCCATCGAGCCCATCTCGCCCATTCCTGCGCTGCCCATGGGCATGAAGCCGGGAACGATGTTGCGGATGGCCCGCGAGACCTGACGCTGATCGACGCCGATCATGGTCCTGACGTCATGGCCCATGGGGCCCATCGTGTGGTGCGCCTTGTGGCAGTGGAGCGCCCAGTCGCCTTCATGGACTGCGTGGAACTCATAGGCGCGCATGGCGCCGACCGGCACGTCGATCGTGACCTCGGGCCAGCGCGCCTCCGGCCTCACCCAGCCGCCATCCGTGCAGGTGACCTCGAAGTCATAGCCGTGCATGTGGATGGGGTGATTGGTCATGGTGAGATTGCCGACACGCACCCGCACGCGGTCGTTCTTGCGGACCACCAGCGCGTCCAGCCCCGGCCAGGTGCGACTGTTGATGCACCACAGATTGAAGTCGGTCATGGTCGCGACCTTCGGCACGTAGGTGCCGGGGTCGATGTCGTAGGACTGCAGCAGGAAGACGAAGTCGCGGTCGACGCGATGCAGCGCGGGATCGCGCGGATGGACCACGAAGAAGCCCATCATGCCCATCGCCATCTGGACCATTTCATCCGAATGCGGGTGGTACATGAACGTGCCGCTCTTCTGGAGCTGGAACTCGTAGACGAAGGTCTTGCCGGCGGGGATGTGCGGCTGGGTCAGGCCGCCGACGCCATCCATGCCGTTCGGCAGGATCTGGCCGTGCCAGTGCACGGCTGTGCTCTCCGGCAGGCGGTTGGTCACGAAGATGCGGACCTTGTCGCCCTCCACCGCTTCGATGGTCGGCCCGGGACTCTGGCCGTTATAGCCCCACAGATGCGCCTTCATGCCTGGCGCGATCTCGCGCACAACGGGCTCGGCGACCAGATGGAATTCCTTCCAGTCGCCGTTCATGCGGAACGGCAGGGTCCAGCCGTTCAGTGTCACCACGGGCTGGTAGTCGGGCCCGGTTGACGGCGCCCGCGGGGCCTGCGTCTGCGGGCTGTCCATCGTGGCGAGGTCCGGCAGGCTCGCGACCTGGGCGTGGCCGCTGACCTGGGTCGCGCCGACGAGAGCGAGGCCGGCGCCCGCGCGGCTCATGAATCCTCGACGGGATACTGACATCGGCTTTCTCCTAATGACCGGCCGCGCCGCCGGCGCCGGCGACGGCAGCCGCGCTGGCGCCCTCGCCGCCTCCGCCACCCGCACCGGCGCCGCCGATGACCACCAGCTGAAGGTCGGTGGCGGCGATCCAGAAGTCGCGGCGGGCCTCGATGGCGGCCGCATTGGCGGCAATGCGCGCACGCGCCTCCTGCAGCAGTGGGAAGACGTCGGTCAGCATGGCGTTGTAGCGAAGCAGGCTCTCGTCAGCGATGATCTGGCGCAGAGGCAGGATCTGGCCCTGATAGTGCCGGGCAAAGTCGTAGGAGCCGCGATAACGCTGATAGGCCTCGCGCGCCTCGGAGCGCACGTTGACCGCCTTTTCGATCAGCCGGTTCACCGAGCGCAGGTAGCCCTCACGCGCCTCGCGAATGCGGCCTTCGCCGAGGTCGAGCGGGATCTGGAACTCCAGCTCCAGACCCGAAATGCGCGTCCGCTCGATCTCCTGGTGCCGATCCTGGACCAGATTGCCGTTGTCGAGGCGATAGGTGGTCTCCGTGACCGGCGAACGCTCGTTGTTGAGGATGCCGCGCACTTCGAGAACGTTGAGGAACCGCGACCATTGCGTCAGGTCGAATTGACGCCCGACACCGTCGACCTCGAGCCTCGCGATACGCAGGTCGATGCGCTTGTTCAGCGCCTCGCGCTCGATGTTCTCGCGCATCAGCGCGCGGGCGGGCAGGCCGGGCAGCTGGCCCGGCAGCTTGAGGTCCGCGACATTGCTCCACAGGCCGAGCTGGCGGACGAGACGCTCGCGATCGGCCCGCTCCTGCAGGCGCGCCCGCGCGAGCTGCGCGGTGACGTCGGCATAGAAGACATGCTCGCGGGCCTGATCGAGGCGGTTGACCGCTCCGGTTTCGCCGAGGCGCTTGAACAGTTCGGACGCCGTGCGGGCGGCCGACTGGGCCTGAGCGAGAGCCGCCACCAGCTGGCGCGAAGCGACGGCGCGGTAATAGGTGCGGCGGGTTTCGCCGGCGAGACGCAGGGTCTCCTCGGCCGCGCGCAGCTGCGCCTGGGTGAAGCGCACTTCAGCTATCGCCCGGCGCTGCGGCAGGGTCGCGAGACCAAGGATGTTGACCAGCAGCTGCCGTTCGATTTCCAGCGTGCCGCCGGAGCTCACCAGCCGCGCCAGCGACAGCGTCGGGCTGGGCGGCAAGCCCGCCTGTACGTACTGGACCTCAGCGATGCCGAGATCGTTGTAGGCAGCCTGCAGTCCGCGGTTGTTGAGCAGGGCGATCTGGACCGCCGCGTCGGCGGACAGCGCCGATCGCAGCAGCAGACGGACACGCTCATTGGCACGCGCCACGTCCTCGGGGCCGCGCAGGCGCGCCGTGTCCTGGCGCAGTTCGCGCGATGCAGTCTCACGCGCGACACTCAGCCCGCCGTCAGGGGAGTAGGTGGCACATCCGCCAAGCGCCAGGATCATCGCGCCACCGAGCGAATTGCGGACGGCGCGCGACAGCGCGGGAGCAGATGCGGGGGAGAATTCCGTAGCCATGATCGTCACCGCGCCTGGGAACCGGACGGAGCGACGCTCTGGTTGCTTCGGCGCCAGTCTGCCGGGCCCACGGGACGGTAGGGCGTGAAGCCCGCCACGACCGGATCGTAGTGAGCCCGGCGGACGAGCGCCGGATCGGCAGCCTCAAGGCCCATCCCGGCCGGCGAGCGGGTCTCGGTGCAGGCCGCGACGCCGATCGCCGCAACGAAGACCAAACCCGGGCGGAGTGCTGACCGCCAAGCGAACCGGGAAACCGACATGCCAAGCCCTTATGCAATGCTTCGGCGGCATGGGTAGCATCGGGTTCAGCCGGGCGTATTTCCCGTTCATTGCAAATTGTTACGGAGGTCCGGCGAGCGGTATTTCCATCTCGACCAGCAGCCCGCCGCCATCGGCCTCGCCGACGGTGACCTCGCCGCCATGGGCGCGCATCACCGACCGCGAGACAGTGAGGCCAAGGCCGACGCCGCCGGTCTCCTTGTTGCGGGATCCTTCGAGGCGATGGAAGGGCGCGAAGACCGTCTCACGCTCGGCCGCCGGGATGCCCGGTCCGTGATCGCGAACGCTGACAAACGCCTTACCCTCGTCCTGCCGCACAGAGACTTCGGCGGAGCCGCCATATTTCAGGGCATTGTCAATGACGTTGGTGACCGCGCGCTTGAGCGCCACCTTGCGTCCGTTGACCACGAGGGCGTCGGGCACCTTCAGAGACACCGGCCTGCCCTGATCCATGAAGTCCAGGGCGACGGTTTCGACGATGGACACCAGATCGACGGCCCGGACCGGCTCGTCCAGGCGGTCGCTCTTCAGGAAGGCCAGCGTGCCCTCGATCATGACCTCCATTTCCTCGATGGCGGCGGTCATCTCCTCGCGCTGGGCGGGCAGCAGATCCTCGATGCTCAGCTTCAGCCGCGTCAGCGGCGAGCGCAGGTCGTGCGATATCGCCGCCAGAGTCTGCGTGCGGTCGTCGAGGAGTTTCTTGATCTTGACCTGCATGTCGTTGAAGGCGGCGGCGAGTTGCCGAAGCTCCTCCGGGCCCCGCTCGGGCACGGTCACGACCTGCGCGCCGGCGGCGAACTGGTTGGCGGCGCCAGCGAAGGCACGCAAGGGCCCAGTCAGCCAGCGCACCAGCACGATGGCAGCAAGGGCCAGGCCTACCGTCATCACGGTCGTCGAATAGATCGTGCCATGGCTCGAGGTATGGCCGGCACGAATGTCCAGAATGCTGACATTGACCCAGCTCCGGTCCGGCAGCCCCATCGAGATCACGGTGACGTGCGGATCGGCCGCAAGCGGCGAGCTTGCCCCGGCGACGAGGCCGCCGCCCGCAAGATCCGGCTCCCGCCGCCGAAGCTCTTCCAGAAGGCTCGGCAGGGGTTCCGCGACCTGGCCGCGCGTCACCGCATGCTCGGTGAGGCTCCAGTGGACGTCGATCGGCCCGCCCGCCAGCGCATGGGCGACCTTCTCCCGCTCCGGCTGCTCAACCCGCATCACCGCGCGGCGGATGCCGACCAGCCTATCGGCCATCTGGACGAGATTGTTGGAGGCGAGTTCCGTCTCGACCGCCGAACGATAGGTCGACAAACTCGCGACATGGAGCAGGCCCATGGCGACGAACAGCACCAGCACCGTCCTGGCTGTGATCGTGTTCAGCGAGGCGATCATTCGCGGCGCACCGGGGGTGAGAACATGTAGCCGATGCCGCGCACGGTCTTGATCATGGAGCTCGTCTCGTCGCCCGCGCCGAGCTTCTTGCGCAGGCGGCTCATCTGGACGTCGATGCTCCGGTCGAAACCCGTCGAGATGCGGTTCTTGGAGGCATCCAGCAGATAGTCGCGGGACAGCACGCGCTGGGGCGCCTCCACCAGTGCCAGCAGGAGGTCGAACTCGCCGCTGGTCAGGTCGATCGCGATGCCGGCAGGGTTGATCAGGTCGCGCCGCAGGGGGTCCACGGTCCAGCCCTCAAAGCGGTAGCGGCGGGGCAGTCCGGCCGGACCGTCGTCGCGAGGCAGCATGCTGCGCCGCATCACGGCATTGATCCGCGCCAGCAGCACCCGCGGATTGAACGGCTTGGTCACGTAATCGTCGGCGCCGATCTCAAGGCCGACAATGCGGTCGGTGTCGTCGGAGCGCGCGGTCAACATGATGATCGGCACGGCGGATTTCGCGCGGATTTCCCTGCACAGTTCAAAGCCGCTGGCGCCAGGCAGCATCACGTCGAGCAGGATGAGCTGCGGCGCATTGTGCGCCAGGAACTCCCGGGTGTCGCGGCTGTCGGCCGATACCGAAACCTTGAAACCGTGCGAGCGCAGGAACTTGGCGACGAGGTGCCTTATACTGGCATCATCATCGACCAGCAGGACATGCGTCCCGGACAGGTTTTCGGAAGGGGAGCTGTTCATTCCAGGCGGGGTCCTCAAAACGGCCGGACACCCTGAAAATGCACCATTGCAGCGGTGTTGCCCAACTGTTGCGAAATGTTGCGGCGCTAGCCGGTCCGCATCGGCTCATCCGGTCGATCCGGTCCGCCTGCCGCCCGATGATGAACTGGTACAGGGCGCGCAATGGCCGATCTGACGGGGCCGCCACGCGGCACGTCGGAATTGCCCGGCATGGTGCGGGATCATCGAGCGCAGGATCCGGCGGTCGACGCCCCGATCACCAGGTATCGACGAAGGACCGCTTCTTGCCGCGGCGGGGCAGGGCCGGGGCCACGGTCATCAGGCCACGGCTGATCCAGCTGCGCGTGTCGGCCGGGTCGATCACGTCGTCGACCTCCAGCAGCGATGCCATGTTGATGGCCTTGCCACGGGCGTAGAGCGCATCGACACGGCGACGATATTCGGCCTCGCGCTTTTCGGGATCCTCGATCGCGGCAAGCTCGTTGCGATAGCCGAGCCTGACCGCGCCTTCGAGACCCATGCCGCCAAACTCGCCGGTCGGCCAGGACACGTTGAACATCGGGTTGTGGAAACAGCCGGCCGCCATGGCCTGCGCGCCGAGGCCGTAGCCCTTGCGCAGCACGACGGTGAAGAAGGGCACCGAGAGATTCACCCCGCCGACGAACATGCGACAGACGCGGCGCACCTGTGCGGTCGCCTCCACGTCTGGCCCGACCATGAAACCGGGCGTATCGCAGAGAGAGACCACCGGCAGGTCGAAGGCGTCGCACATCTGCAGGAAGCGCGCGGCCTTGTCCGCCGCCTCTGCGTCGATGGCACCGCCAAGATGAAGCGGGTTGTTGGCGATCAGGCCCATGGGGCGGCCTTCAATGCGGATCAGCGCCGTGACCATGCCATGGCCGAAGCCCCGCCGCAGTTCGAGCACCGAACCCGTATCGGCGAGGTTCTCGATGACCGCACGGACATCGTAGGAGCGCAGCCGGTTCTCGGGGATGGCGTTGCGCAGGAGGCGCTGGTCGGCGGCGGACCAGTCCTTCAGCGTCCCCTGGAAATAGGTCAGGTAGCGCTTGGCCACCGAGACCGCCTCGGCCTCGTCGCGCACCAGGATGTCGATGACGCCGTTGCGCCACTGGACATCGGAAGGGCCGATCTCCTCGGGCTTGAACACGCCGAGGCCGCCGCCCTCGATCATGGCGGGGCCGCCCATGCCGATATTGGAGTTCTCGGTGGCGATGATCACGTCGCAGCAGCCGAGCAGCGCGGCATTGCCGGCGAAGCAGCGGCCGTTGACGACGCCGACGAGCGGAATGAGCCCGGACAGCTGCGCAAGGGCGGAGAAGGTCGGCACGTCCAGCGAGGCGGATTTCAGGTGCTCCTTGTCGGTCTCGCCGGGCCGGCCGCCGCCGCCCTCGGCAAACAGCACCAGCGGGCGGTGCAGTTCGGCGGCGATGTTGAAGATGCGGTCCTGCTTGCCGTGGCCGAACGTGCCCTGCGTGCCGGCGAGGACCGAATAGTCATAGGCGACGACCACGGTCGAGGCGCGCTCCTGCCCGACGAGTTCGGCATTGACCGTGCCCCAGCCGGTGACCACGCCGTCGGCGGGGGAAACGCGCAGCAGCTCCTCCATCGATCGGCGGCTGCGCTGGCCGGCGACGGCCAGGGCGCCGTACTCCATGAAGCTGCCGGGATCGCAGAGGTCCATGACATTGGCGCGCGCCGTGCGCCCGCCGGTCCTGGCGCGGCGCGCCACCGCCTCCGGGCGCGCCTCGTCCAGCGTCAGCCGCTTGCGGGCGATCACCTCGGCGAGATCCGGGCGGATGGCGTCGAGATCGACGGCGACCGTCTCCGTTGCGCCCTCGGCACCGACCTCGCATGGCTCGATATGGACCATCGGCTGGCCGGGATTGACCACCTCGCCCTTCGCCGCATCAATCCTGCGGACGATGCCGCCGGTCGGTGTCGCGATGACATGCTCCATCTTCATGGCTTCGAGCACGGCCACCGTCGCGCCGGGGCGAAGCTCCTGACCGACGGCAAGGTCGAGGGCGACGACGAGGCCGGCCATCGGCGCGTTGACCGGCTCCGTCCCGGGCGGGCCCTGGACCATGGGCGCGGCAGCGGCGGCGCCCGGCGCGGCGGCGAGCGCGGGCGCCTTCTCCTGCGCCGCCTCAACCACGAGGGCGCCAGCGAGCGCGTCGATGGTGCGGGTCGTCACGCGGTTGGCCGACACGTCCTCACGGGCGAGCAGCGCCCGGAGGAAGGCGGCATTGGTGGCGACACCCTCGATCCGGAATTCACCCAGCGCCCGCCGCGCCGCTCGGATGGCTGCGGCATAGTCCGGTGCGGGCTCGTGCACGATCAGCTTGGCGAGCAGCGAGTCGAAGGCCGAGCTCGTCCGGTAGCCGGCATAGCCGAAGCCGTCGACCCGGATGCCCGCGCCGCCCGGCGGTTCGTAGACCGAGATATGGCCGCCCGCCGGCAGGGCGCCACCGTCAGCCTGCATGGTCTCCATATTGATGCGGAGCTGGATGGCGTGGCCGCGGGGAGCGGGGACCTGCGACTGGGTCAGGCCGAGTTCGTTCAAACTGACGCCCGCCGCGATACGGATCTGGGACTGAACAAGATCAATGCCGGTCACCGCCTCCGTGACCGTGTGCTCGACCTGCAGACGCGGATTGGCCTCGATGAAGACGAAGCGATCCGCATGCGCGGCATCGACGAGGAACTCGAACGTGCCGAGGCTGCGATAGCCGACCTTGCGCGCCATGGTGACGGCAGCCTCGGTTATCCTGCTGCGCAGCGCCTGGTCGAGCGTCGGGCTTGGCGCGACCTCGACCAGCTTCTGGTGCCGGCGCTGGAGCGTGCATTCGCGTTCGCCGAGATGCACCACGTCGCGGCCGTCGCCAAGGATCTGCACCTCGATGTGGCGCGCTTCCGCAATCAGTTCCTCGACATAGAGATCGCCGTTGCCGAAGGCCGCCCGCGCCTCGGACGAGGAACGCGTCCAGGCCTCGTCGAGCTCGTCAGCGCTGCGGGCGACACGCATGCCGCGCCCGCCGCCGCCGGCGACGGCCTTGACCATGACCGCGCCGCCTTGGCCGAGCGCTGCGAGAAAAGCCTGTGCCGAGGCGACATCCGACGAACGTCTGGAGCCGCCGAGCACGGGCACGCCGCAGGCGGTGGCAAGCTCGCGGGCAGCCGTCTTGTCGCCAAAGAGGCGCAGCATGTCCGGCGTCGGGCCGATGAAGGTGAGCCCGGCCGCTGCGCAGGCTTCGGCGAAGGCGGCGTTCTCGCTGAGGAAGCCGTATCCGGGATGGACCGCGTCGCAACCGGCGGATTTCGCCGCCGCCACGATCGCGTCGATGTCGAGATAGCCGGCGGCGCCCCGCCCCGGCAGGGCCACGACCTCCTCCGCGCGCAGGACGTGGAGCGAGCCTGAATCATCGGCGGAATGCACGGCGACGGAGCGCAGGCCAAGGCTGGCCGCGGCGCGCGCGATGCGAATGGCGATTTCGCCGCGGTTGGCGATCAGGATCGAGGAGAGGCTCATGGCGATGACGCAGCGTGTTCGAGCGGGCGGGCGGCCGCCAGCAGATGGCAGGCCGCGGTGTGGCCCGCGCCGGGAGCGTTGACTTCCGCCGGCCGCTCGCGCGGGCAGATCGGAACAGCGACGGGGCAGCGCGGATGGAAATGGCAGCCGGAGGGCGGGTCGAGGGCGCTGGCGATCTCGCCGAGCAGGGCCGCGTCCGGCAGGACGTGATCGGGGTCGGGTTGCGGCACCGCCTCGAGCAGCGCGCGTGTGTAGGGATGCGAAGGCGCTCCGAATACGTCCTCGGTCGCCCCGTGCTCGACGATGCGGCCGAGATAGGCGACGGCGGTCTGCGTGGAGAAGTGCTCCACCAGCGCGAGATCATGGGCGATGACCAGATAGGTGAGCGAAAACTCCTGCTGGATATCGGCAAGGAGGTTCAGCACCTGCGCGCGAATCGAGACGTCGAGCGCCGATACGGGTTCGTCGAGGACCATGAGGCGTGGGCGCAAAGCGAGCGCGCGCGCGATCGCGATGCGCTGCCGCTGGCCGCCGGAGAATTCGTGCGGGAACAGGGAGGCGGCCGAGGCAGGAAGGCCGACATGGTCCAGCAGCTCCTCGACCCGCTTCTTCAGACTGGCGCGATCGGGCCGTTCATGGGCGAGGATCGGCTCGGCGACGATGCTGGCGACGCGCAGGCGCGGATTGAGCGAGGCATAGGGGTCCTGAAACACCGCCTGCACCTGCCGGCGATAGCCCTTGAGCTGGGATCGGCTCATCTGCGCGAGATCCTGGCCGTCGAACAGGATGCGACCCGTGGTCGGCTTCTCCAGCATGAGGATGAGCTTGGCGAGCGTGGTCTTGCCGCAGCCGGACTCGCCGACCAGCGCCAGGGTCTGACCTTCGGGGACGGTGAGGCTTACACCGTCCACCGCCTTCACGGCGCCGTAATGCTTGGAGACCTGGTCGAGCACGAGCATCAGACGGCCTCCCCCGCGCGCCAGCAGGCGACGCTGTGGTTCGGGCCGACCGCCGTGGTCTGCGGATAGGCATCGCAGGCCGAGACCTTCAGCGGGCAGCGCGCGGCGAAACGGCAGCCGGCCGGCGGATCGATGAGGCTCGGCGGCTGGCCGGGGATCGCGACGAGGCGGCGGCCACGACTGCCGAGCTTCGGGATCGCGGCGAGCAGCGCGCGCGTATAGGGATGGGCCGGGTTGCGGAAGACCTCGCGCACGGGCCCGGTCTCGACGATGCGGCCGGCATACATGACCGCGATCCGGTTGCAGAGGCTGGCCGCGACGCCGAGGTCGTGGGTGATCAGGATGATGCCGGCGCCGCTTTCCTGCTGCAGCCGGCGCAGCAAGGCGATCATCTGCGCCTGGATCGTCACGTCGAGTGCTGTGGTCGGCTCGTCGGCGATCAGCAGGCGCGGGCCGCGGCCGATGGCCATGGCGGTGACGATGCGCTGGCGCTGGCCGCCGGAGAACTGGTGGGGGTAGTCGCCGAGGCGCTTCTCAGGCGATGGGATGCGGACGCGCTGGAGGACGTCGATGGCTGCTGCGCGCGCTTCCTGTCGCGGCAGCCCGCCGTGATAGCGGAAGGGACCGGACACCTGGTCGCCGATCGAGAAGACCGGATTGAGCGAGGTCATCGGATCCTGCGCAATCATCGCGACCCGCCGGCCGCGAACGTCACGCGCCAGCACCTTCTCGGGAAGGGTCGTCAGTTCCTCGCCATCGAGGCGGATCGAGCCGGCGACGATCTTGCCGGCGCCCTTCGGCAGGAGGCGCAGGATGGACAGCCCGGTCATCGACTTGCCCGAGCCGGATTCGCCGACCAGGCCGAGCGTCTCGCCCGCGCCGACCGTCAGGTCGACGCCGTCGACGGCGCGCACCACGCCGCGCTTCAGGTGGATGTACGTCTTGAGGCCTTCGATGGCGAGGACGGGAGCGAGCGCGGTCATCACATCTGCCTCAGGCGCGGGTCGAGGCGGTCGCGCAGCCAGTCGCCGAACAGATTGGCGGCGAGGCAGGTCAGCATGATCGCGATGCCGGGCATGGTGATCGCCCACCAGGCGTTGGAGATGTACTGGCGCGCATCGGACAGCATGAGGCCCCAGGACACGTCGGGCTGCTGGATGCCGAGCCCGAGAAAGGACAGCGAGGCCTCGAAGATGATGACCTGACCGACCTGCAGCGTCGCCAGCACGAGGAGCGTGTTCATGATGTTCGGCAGGAGGTGGCGCAGGAGGATCACCGGCGTCGAGACGCCGGCGACACGCGCGAAGGCGACGTAGTCGCGGGTCTTCAGCGACAGGACCTCGCCGCGGATGATGCGCGCGTACCAGGTCCAGTAGGTGAACACGATGACGACCACGACGGTGCCGAGACCGGGCTGCAATGCCGCGGCGAGCAGCAGCGCGAGCGCGATCGAGGGGATCGACATCTGGATTTCGACGAGGCGCATGATGACCTGATCGACGCGCCCGCCGAAATAGCCGGAGATCATGCCGACCAGCGCGCCGATCGCGCCCGAGAAGGCGATGGCGTAGAGCGAGACGATCACCGAGACGCGGCAACCGGCGATGATCCGCGAGAGGATGTCGCGGCCGAGATTGTCGGTGCCGAGCGGATGGGACCAGGACCCTTCCTTCGCCCAGAAGGGCGGCTGGAAGGCGGCGTCAAGATCGGCATCGTTGGGGTCGAAGGGTGCGACGAGCCCCCCGGCGACGGCGCAGAAGACGACCGTGCCGAGAATGACGAGCGGGATGACTGGCGCGCCTTTCAGGCGGGCGAGCCAGGCCATGCGCGGCATGGGGATCGGAGCTTGCACGACGTCAGTCATTGCGGATCCGCGGGTCGACGATGCCGTAGGAAATGTCGACCAGCAGGTTCGACATGACGAACAGGATCGATGAGAACAGCACGCCGGCCTGGACGACGGGGAAGTCGCGGGCGAACACCGCCTCGACCACCATCCGGCCGATGCCCGGCCAGGCGAAGATCACCTCGACGATGAAAGCACCGCCGAGCATGGCGGCAAAATAGACGCCGAGCATGGTGAGCAGTGGAACCGCGGCGTTGCGGAAGGCGTATTTCCAGACCAGCAGGCGCTCGGGCGTGCCGAGCGCGCGGCTCAGGCGGATGTAGTCGCTTTCGAGGACGTCCAGCATCCCCGAGCGAACGATGCGCATCTGGGCAGCGACGGGATACCAGCCAAGCGCGATGGCCGGCAGGATGAGATGTTCGGGGCCGCCGCGGCCGAAGGCCGGCAGCCATCCGAAGCCGACGGCGAAGACGAGGATCAGCATCAGGCCGACCCAGAAGTTCGGCATGGCCTGACCCAGCATGGCGAGGATGCGGCCCAGCCGATCGACCCAGCCGCCGCGATAGACGGCCGACAGGACGCCGAGCGGCACGGCGACACTGACGCTGAAGAGCAGGGCCGCCACCGCGAGCTCGACGGTAGCCGGCAGCCGATCCAGAACGAGGTTCAACGCCGGCTGCTGCCAGCGGTAGGACGTGCCGAAATCGCCCGTCAATGCGTTGGTGATGAAGATCCAGTACTGCGTCCAGAGCGGCCGATCGAGGCCGAGCGCCACGCGCATGGCCTCGATCGCCTGGGGCGGCGCGTCAGGCGGCATCATCAGCGTGATCGGATCGCCCGACAGCCGTGAGACCATGAAGATCACCAGGCTGGCGCCGAGGATGCTGACGGCGCCGTTGCCGGCACGGCGAAGGACGAAGCGCCACATCGGCTAGGTCCCGACCGGGTCGAGGAGCTTTTTTAACTCCTCTTTCTTGACCTTGCCGGTCGCAGTCATCGGCAGCGCATCGACGATGCGGAACGCCGGCACCTTGTAGGTCGCCATGTTCCTCGCGCACCACTGGCGCAAGTCGTCGGCGGAGAGATCCGGTGCCTTGTCGCGGTCGATGATGACGAAGGCCAGCGGCGCCTGGCCGCGGCGTTCGTCCTCGACGCCGATGACGCCCGAACCGAGGATCGCGGGATGCTGTCCGAGCAGAGCCTCGATCTCCGAGGGGAAGACGCTCATGCCGTTGACCTTGAGCATCTCCTTGCTGCGGCCAAGGAAGTGCAGATAGCCCTCCTCGTCGAGCATTCCGATATCGCCGGTATGGAACCACCCATCGCGGATCGATTCGGCGCTGGCCTCGGGCTTGTTCCAGTAGCGGGTGAGCAGCGAGGGCGAGGCGACGACGATCTCGCCTTCGGTGCCGAGCGGCACGATCTCGCCGGTCTCGAACGAGCAGATGCGGAAGCGCGTGCCGGGCACTGGCAGGCCGACGAAGACGGGCTGGGTCTTCAGGTCCCAGTCGTCCCGCTGCATGCCGAGGGTGAATGTGTCGTTGGTGTGGGTCTCGGTCATGCCCCACGCCGCCTCGATCAGCGTCGCGCCGGTCAGAGCCTTCCAGCGCTCGCGGAAGGCAAGGTTCAGCTTCTTGACGAAGGAGGAGCAGGTCGTGGTCTTGAGCGAGGTCAGGTCGTAACGGCCGACATCAGGGTGGTCCATTACCTGGACGGCATTGTCGACGAGCAGGCCGGCCGTCTCGACCTTGTAGCGATCGACGGCAGCCATCCAGCCGACGGGGTCCCAGCGGGCAAGCAGGATCAGCGTCGCGCCGGCGAAGACAGGCACGATCAGGCCGGCATTCTCGCCGGCGATCCAGAACAGCGGCATGAAATTGACGCGCACCCGTTCCTGCGACTGCCCGCCGTCGCGCGAGCAGACGGTCGCGGCGGTGTAGATCATGTGTCGCTGGGTATGGACGCAGCCCTTGGGCATGCCGGTCGTGCCACCGGTATAGTTGAGCGCGGCGACGGCATCGAGGTCGATCTCAACCCGCGGCGGGGCTTCCGTGACGGCGCGCAGGGCCGGCAGGAAGTCGATCGCGTCGGCGTGGGCAACCGGCGGCTGATCAAAGCCGGCAGGGACGGGAAGCGTCGGATCGGCCGGCAGCATTTCGGAGATGCTGGTCGAGAAGACGGTGCGGACCTTCGTCCGGTCGCGAACGGCGCGGACGAGATCGACCAGCGAGTCCTGCGCGACGATGATTTCCGCGTCGGTGTCGTTGAGCTCGTATTCCAGCTCGTGCTCGCGGAACATCGGGTTCACTGGCACGTGGACGCAGCCGAGCTTCAGGATGCCGTAGAAGGCGATGACGAATTGCGGGCTGCTCTGCAGGAACACGGCGATGCGGTCGCCGGGCTTCGCACCGTGCTGGCTCAGCAGCGCGGCGCATTTGTCGCTCAGCCGGTCGAGCTCGGCATAGGTGATCACCGTGCCGTAGAAAATCAGCGCGGGCTTGTCGGGGGCTTCCATCGCCCGCCGGCGCAGATAGTCGCCGAGCGGAATCTCGCCGAAGGGATAGGCGAGTTTGGGCGAAACCTCCGCCGGCCAGTTCTTCCGCCACAGCGCGTCGAGGCGCGCATCGTAAGCTGCCGCATCCATGTCGATGGCTCCCGCCCGCTCAGCGCTTCAGGCCGATTTCCTGAAGGTTCCGGTAGTAGCCGGGCCAGGGCCAGCCCTTGAACGAGACCTTGTCCTTGCGCCAGGCGATGGTGATCAGAGGCCGGTAGGTGGTCAATCCGCCGAGCACCTCGTCGCGTTTGCGACGAGCGATCTTGCGCAGAAGCTCGGCGCGTTTGCCGCGATCCATGATGCGCTGCTGCTGCTTGACGAGGGCGTCCATCTCGTCGTCCTCGGTGTAGGAGTAGCTGCCCCAGCCCTGGCCGGTCTTGAAGCTGTGAAGATGACCGGCCCAGGCGGTTCCGGGATCACCGGGAACGTCGTGCGACCACATCCACGAGATGATGCCGTCCATGTCCGGCGGGCCCGAGCGGCCGCGACGGCCGAGATTGATCCACGCGCCGTATTCGAGCTGGACGATGCGGCAGCGGATGCCGACGGCGGTGAGATAGGTGGCGCAGGCCTCACCCATCTCCTTGATGTTCGGCTCCCTTGGCGTGGTGAGGTTGTAGAACGGTGTGTCGAAGCCGTTCGGAAAGCCTGCCTGACGCATCAGGTCCCGAGCCTTGCGGACATCGTAGGGCAGCGGCTTCAGTTCGGGATCGTATCCGGTCGAGCCCTCGCCGATCTCCGCATAGCGCTGGCCCTGACCGAACAGGACACGGCGGATGATCGTGTCGAAGTTGATGGCATGGGCCGCGGCCTGCCGGACCCGGACATCTTTGAACGGCGAGTTCGGCATGTGGGTGCCGAAGTTGAGGAACAGATTGTTGCCGCTGATGACCGAAGAGGTCTCGACGTTCGGCATCGCCTTGAACTCCTCGACGAGGGCCGGCGGCACCGCGTCGATCCAGTCCACCGCCCCGGTCTTGAAGGCAGCGACGCGGGTCAGGTCTTCCGGGATGAACTTGATCGTGACCGATTTCACGCCCGGCCGGTGATCGCGGTTCCAGTAGTCGTCGAAGGCTTCGAGCTGCATCTCCTCCTTGGGCTTCCACGACACAAGCTTCCAGGGGCCGGTGCCGACCGGCGCACGCGCGAAACCATCCGGGCCCACCTGCTCGAAATAGCGCTTCGGCATGGCCCAGAGCTGGAGGTAGCGCTCCACATAGACGGCGTTCGGCTCCTTGAAATGCAGCTTGAAGCGGTGGTCGTCGACGATCTCGAACCGCTCGACCGCGGCCTGCAGATGTGACCAGCGGCTCTGCGCGGGATCACGCAGGCGCTGGTAGGAGAACTCGAAGTCCGCAGCGGTGAGCGGATCGCCGTTGTGGAACTTCACGCCACGGCGGATGCGGATGTCGATGATCGGCTTCTCCTCGGTGCCGACGATCTCGTAGCTCTCGGCGAGCCAGTTCCGCATCGTGCCCGACGGATCGGGCCGGGTGAGCTGCTCGAACAGCTGACCGACGCCATAAGTGTCGACGCCGGCGGAGTAGCGCACGGGGTCGAGGGTCGTCGGCTCGGCGCCAAAGGCAAGGGTGAGACTGCCCTGCGCAGGACCGCCCTGGGCCCTCAGGGGATGAGATGCGGCAACAAGGGCCGCAGACAGGACGAGGTCGCGCCTGCTCAGCATCGCGTTTTTCTCCCAGGTCTTCCGCGCTGTCGTTGTCCGGCCATTGCCGTGCAGCACGATGGGGTGATCCGAGCACTTGCCCACGGTGTCTGTCAACCGTTAATTGTTAACAATTGACAGACACTGGCCGGCGATGTTGCATGGCTTGACTCCGCGCAGTGGCATGCGCGCGCATGACGGGTTAGATGCTCGGCTGCGATGCGCGGGACAATTCCGTGCCGGTACCGAGCCGCAAACGGATCGACCATGGTCCTCGAGACGACAGAACAACTGCAGGCTTCCGCCGCTCCGGGCGAGCGGACCCGGACTGCTCCGGACGACGGGCGTGGATCGCGCCTGAGGACGCTGCCCGAGCAGATCGTCGAGCAGCTCGGCATGGCCATCGTCGAAGGGCGCTATGCCGAGGGCGAGCGCATCGTCGAACAGAAGCTGTCCGACGACTACGGGGTGAGCCGCGGCCCGGTCCGCGACGCGCTGAGGGCGCTGGAGACGCGTGGCCTCGTGCGCATCTATCCGCGCCGCGGGGCCTATGCGGTTCCGCTGTCGCTCGACCTGATCGCCGACATGTTCAACATCCGGGCGCGCCTGCTTGGTCTCGCAGCCTCATACCTTACCCGCCTCCAGCCGGCTGCCGGCCTCGCGGATCTGAAGGCGCGCGCCGATGCGCTGGAACGGGCAGTCGGCGACCCGAATACCGGGTCCATGGAGTTCGCCATGGCCAACGGACGGCTCGGCGCGGCGCTCTACCGCCATTGCGGCAGCGACTATCTCGCCGACTTCCTGCGCGACCAGGGAGATCGCTCCATCTGGGGCTTCATCTGGCGCCAGCGACCGCTCGACTTCATGACGCCCGAACGGCGGCGCGAATCGGCGGCGATCTGGACCGAGGTGAGCCGCGCCGTTCACGCGGGCGACGAGGCCGCTGCCGAGCGGGCGGTGTGGGACATCATGTACACCTCGCGCGACCAGGTGATCGCGACCTTGAGTCAGGTTCGCTCGGAAACAGTCAGCCGGCACAAGGTCATCTACGGGTCGCCGGCCGCAGCCGCCGGCCGCCAGCGATAGGCCCGCCTGCGACCAGACCACGGGCGCGTGGACAAGTGGCTGTTTGCGTCCGCACTGCCGCTCGGGCAACGTCGTGCCAATGCACATCCTCCTCGTCGACGATCACGCGCTCATCAGGGACGCGCTCCGCGCCATCCTCGCGGAGGTCGCGCGCGATGCCGTCATAGTCGAGGCGGATTCGGCACGCAGCGCGATGGGCATCGTCGAAGGCGCGCCCGACGATCAGATCGTCATTCTCGATCTGGGGCTGCCGGACAGCGACGGCCTGCAGCTTCTCAAGGCCATTCGCGAGCGGCGACCGAGGGCCACCGTCGCCGTTCTGTCGAGCACCACGGATCGCGACGTGATGGCTGAGGCGCTGGATGCCGGCGCCACCGGGTTCATTCCCAAATCGGTGCCGCGCGCGGTGATGGCCAGCGCCCTCGGCCTCATCCTGGCGGGCGGCACCTATATTCCGCCGGAAGTCTGGCCCGCCCGCCAGCCCGGCACGACGGCCGTGCCAGATGCACGGGTGCCCACGGCCGCCGACCTCGGACTCACCGAGCGGCAGCTGCATGTCCTCGCCCTGCTTGTGGAGGGGCGCAGCAACAAGGCCATCGCACGGTCGCTGTCGATTGCCGAAGTGACAGTGAAGCATCATGTCACGTCGCTGATGCGCGCGCTCAAGGTCCAGAACCGCACCGAGGCGGCGCTGACCATCTCCCGTTATGGCTGGCGGCTGCCCGAGATCCGCTAGCTGCATGGCAATTCCGCTGGCGGGCGCCTATTGCACCCTCGGCGCACTGGCCGGCTGCCGTTGCGAGGGTCGCGACAAGGGGTTCTCGGCGGCGGCCGGCACGGTCGGCACGCACAGCTCGAAACAGGACCCACTATCGGGCTCGGAGCGCAGGCTGACGGGATGGCCCAGCAATTTCGCGTAGTTGTCGACGATGAACAGGCCGAGGCCCAGTCCGCGCTCGCCGCTCTGGCCCGGCGTCGATGCGCGAAAGAACTCGTGGAATATCTCGGACTGCAGGTCCGGCGATATGCCGGGGCCCGTGTCGATGACGGCGATCGTCAGTTGGCCGTCCGCTTCGGAGCAGACGAGCCTGACATCGCCCGTGACCGTGTAGCGGACGGCATTGGCGACCAGATTCTGGAGGATTCGCTGCAACAGCGATTTGTCGCTCTCGACCCAGGCAGCGCTGTCGTCGATGCTCAGCCGCAATCCCTTGGCCGCGGCAGCGGGTGAGAAGATCGCATGCAGGGCCGCCAGCAGCGGTGCCAGCGGGAAGCGCAAAATCTGCGGTCGGATGGAGCCGGCTTCGATCCTCGACACGTCGAGGATCGCGTCGAACATGTCATTGAGCCGGCCAACCGCATCGGACAGGTTGTCATTCAGACGGGCACGCCGCTCACCGGTCGGGCGCGCGCGCAACTCGTCGACGAAGAGGCTCAGCGCATGCAGAGGCTGGCGCAGGTCATGACTCGCCGAGGCTAGGAAACGCGACTTGGCCTGATTGGCGAGCGCCAACTCTCGCGTTCGCAGCCGCACCTTCTCTTCCAGCGTATCGCGCTCGGCCTGCAGGCTCGCGGCCATGTCGTTGAAGCGGTCGCCGAGTTGCGCCAGTTCGTTGGCGCCGGAAACCGCGATCCTGTGATCCAGATCGCCGGCGCCGATCTTGGCCGCGCCCACGGTCAGGGTTTCGATCGGCCGCAGCATGGCGCGGGCGATGAGAGCCCCGCAGGCGACGGCTGCCAGCAGGCCGCCGAGGAGCGTGGCCATGGACAGCCGGACGGCCGTATTGACCGGCGCAAGCGCCTCCGCGCGGGGCAGTTCGGTGATGACGCTCCAGCCGAGCGACGGCAGAAGAGCATGGGCGGACAGGACGCTTCCGCCTTCGAGATCCTGCCCGGCGACGAGATTTCCCTCCTCGCCGGATGGCGACCTCCCCAGCGCGGCCTGAACATGGCGCAGCGACGCAACCTCCGTACGCCGCAACACGAGGCTGATGTCGGGGTGGGAAATCAGCCTGCCTTGCGAGTCCACCAGAAAGGCCCGGCCGGCGTCGCCGATGCGGATGGCCGCGATCGTGTCCGAGATGAGCTTCAGATTGACGTCGGCCACGACGCTGCCGCGCCGGTCGGATGCGCCACCGACGTGGATCGTCACATAAGGTTCCGAGCCGTCCAGAAAATAGACCGCGCCGACGTGACGCCCCTGCTGGCGCGCAGCCTTATAGGCCTCCGTCTGACTGAGGTCGGTCCCCGAGCCCGCGATGTCCGGCCCCAGCCGCGACACCCGCAACTGCTCCCGGCCTTGCGGGTCCACGAGACGCAAGGTGCTGACGGCGGGCAGCGCCCGCAATATGCGCACGGCATCGACGCGCCGGTCGTCCTCGCTGGTGCTCGTCCAGGACGGACCGATCAGCGAGCGCAGGTGCGTTTCGATGTCATCGACAAAGCGCTGGATGCTCGCAGCCGCGGTCGTGGCCTGCAGCTGGTGCATCGAGGCGATCGCCGTCATCTGTGCGCTGGCAAACAGATGGAGGCTCCAGCCGCCCGCCGCACCGAGCACAAGAGCGGCGACGCCGATGATCGCTGCTGCGACCTGAACCGAGAGATGCCGTCGAAACGACCCGAGGACGCGGCGGGGCAGGGCGAGGATCCAGACGATGGATCGGTTCACTCGATCACCTCGTCCGCGCGCGCAAGGATGGCGCGCGAGAAGGCCAGATTGAACGAGCGTGCCGTCGCCTGGTTGAGGACGAGCTCGAACTGTGACGGCCTCTCCACCGGCAGGTCGGCGGCCCTGGTTCCGTTGAGGATACGGGCAACAAAATGGGCGACACGGCGATAGATCAGCGGCAGGCGCGGACCGTAGGTGCAGAGTGCTCCGGCCTGCGCGAAGGCGGGCCAGCCGGATGTAATGGGAATCCGCAATTCGCCGGCGATCTCCATGATCGTGCGGCGATAGGCCATGGCGAAGCCATCGGGCAGCAGCGAAATGGCGTTGGGTCTGGTCCGAGCGAGCGTTGCCCGGGCCGCCTCGAGCGAATCGCGCGTGGGCGTGGCGATGAAGTCGACCGCGATGCCGAGCCGGCGACCGGCGGATTCCGATGAGGTCAGTTCGATTTCGGACCCTGGATGGAACGGATTTCCGAGCACCGTCACGTAGTTCAGCACCGGCATGATCTCCTTCAGGAGTTCCAGCCGCTTTCCGAGAAACTCGAAGCCCATGAACGTGACGCCTGTGCAGTTGCCGATCGGCTCTGTCAGGCTCCTCGCAAAGCCCGCCGCGATGGGGTCTGCGCTGGTGACGAAGATGATCGGCACCGGAAGATTGAGATGGATGACCTGCGGAATTGCCGCGCCCTGCACGACCAGGAGTTCGGCGCCTGCAGCGATCAGGTCGCGCGCCAGTTCGGGCATGCGCGCCATATCGTCATTGCCGTAGCGATAGAGAATCTCGAGGTTCTGTCCCTCGACGAGCCGTTGCTCCGCCAAGCCCTGCCGCATGGCTTCGAGATAGGAGGTCAGGCTCCCGGGCTGCTGGGCCGTCAGCCAGCCGATGCGCCGCTGGCGCGCCGAAGCGTTCGCGATAACAGGAGAAGCGACAGTACCGGCCGCCAGGACCAGGAATTCGCGCCGACTACGCATTTCTGACCTCCGGGAACATCAACAGCATGCCGGAACGCAGTCCATGTTGCTAGCGGCGCATACTTAGGTGCCGGCACCCCGACACTCCCAACGTCCCTTCAATTTTCCGCACCATTACAACGGCTTAGACGTTATTTGCCGGCCACGCCTGCCCTATACCCCGACACCTCCGGACAATGTTTCAGACTCTCGACCGCGCCTAACGTCAGCCTCGTTCCAGCGGATCCCCGCTGTGCCGATGAGGACCAGACGATGAACAGACGAGAGATCAGCAAGGGGCTCACCGCGCTTCTGATGGTGGGCTCGGCGGCGGCGACCTCCAAGGCCCAGGTCGCGAGCGTCCTGAAGGTCGGCATCACCTCGGCCGGACAGCCCGCTTCCGGGCTGAACCCTCAGACCGGAGCGCCGGAAGGCTTCGCGGTCGAGATCATGCAGGCCGTGGCTGCCGATGCAGGACTGGTTCCCGAGTTCCGCGCGATGCCGTTCGGCGAACTGCAACCCTCGCTGCTCGACAAGCGAGTCGATGCCGTCGCCGGCTCATTCGGCATCACGCCCGAACGACAGCGTGTGGTCGACTTCACCCAGCCCTACGGCAGCTACCGGGACGTGCTGCTCGTCAGGGCGTCGAACCTGAACACCTACAGGTCCGTCGCGGATCTCACGGGAATGAAGATCGCGACGTCCCGCGGCAGTTCCTATGTCAGGCCGCTCGAGGAGGCTGGCGCCGTTCTTTCGCTGTCAGCATCTCCGGCTGACTCGATCGCTAAGCTCGAGGCCGGCAGCATCGAGGGAATCATCGAGAACGAGCTTCAGATCACCTTTCGGCTGCGTGCCAGCGGGCGGACCGATTTCCGCGTGGTCGATAGCTATCAACCCATCCTTGTCGGCCATCTGGCCTTTGCCGTGCGCAAGGGCGACGCCGACCTGCTCCTGAAACTCGACCGTTCGCTGTCGAAACTGAATGCCGGTGGAAGGGTGGCCGAGATCAAGAGGAAGTGGGGTCTCGGCTGAGGTTGCTTGACCCGATCAAACCCAATCTTGGCATCACCCCAGCATCGGTCTTTTGCACCGCCACACATCGGGAGTTTGCGACCATGAAGCTGAGATCCCTCATCGTCCTCGCCGGACTTTGCCTGCCCGCCAGCGCCCACGCGCAGGCCCCGCAGACCGAGCGGAACGTGTCGATGTCCATGACCCAAGCCATCATTGCCGGCGTCGTCGAGGAATGCGCGAAGTCGTCGTATCGCGTCAGCGTCGTCATCGTCGACAAGGCGGGTCAGGTATCGGCCGTCCTGCGCGGCGACGGAACGTCGCCCCACACCGTCGAGTTCGCGCGGATGAAGGCCTATACGGCGCGGACCCGCAATCAGACTTCGCTGGAATTCGCCGCCGCGACGGCGAGCGGCGACGCGATGGCGCTGCGGCAGATTCCCGGCGTGATCGCCATCGGCGGCGGCGTGCCCATCCGGGCCGGGTCGGAACCGATCGGCGCGGTGGGCGTGTCCGGCGCTCCCGGCGGCGACAAGGACGAAGTCTGCGCGAGAGCTGGCATCGCCAGGGTGGCGGCCGCGCTGAACTGAAGGCCCGGACCGGGCTCTCCCTCCATCCAGAACCGGCGGCATCGGCGCCCGCCGGTGCGTCACCACCACCGCGGCGCGCGGCAACCTGCATTCGCGTCGAAGGCAACGCTTCGGGTCATTCGGGAGATATGTGATGAAGATCGCCGCAACGATTCCGTGGGCGCTGGGAACCGGGCTGGCAGGTGCCGTCGTACTGGCCGCCTGGCTCGGATCGACGCACGGGCTCCGGCCGGCCGCCGCGCAAGGGGGCAATGATGCCTGCCCGCAGGGCTACTCGGTCCTGCAGGACTACTGCTGGCACCCGCTATCCGGGGATGTGGTCGACCCGGTCCGCCCGCTCGCCGGCCCCGCCTCGGCCCGGTCGGCTGCCGAGATGGCACGCCCTTGCGCCGCCCCCGATCTCGCGGCCTGGACCCTGATCGAGCAGCATGGCGATGCCCGAAGCCTTCCGTCCCAGGCTCTGGCCGACGCCTTCTTCGCGATCACCGAAGCGCGGCGCGCCTGCCGCGCGGGCCGCTCCGACGAAGCCCTCGCAATCTATGCGCGGGTCACGACCCAGCTGGGCAGTGTCAGCCGGTGATCCTGCCGCCTCCAACGCGCGGAGTGACCATCATGACATCGGTGGAATTCGCAACAGCGGTCTTCACGCTCTGCAATGTTCTGCGCGTGCTCGCCTATGTGCCGCAGATCCTGCGCATTGCGCAGGACGCCGACGGTGCGCGCGCCGTGTCGTGTGGAACCTGGGGGCTCTTCGCGGTGTCGCATCTCGCGACGGTCTACTACACGGCCGTCGTCGCCCGAGACACGGTCATGGCGGCGCTTTTCGGCTGCAACGTGTTCGCCTGCCTGGTCATCGTCGGCCTGACGCTGTTGCAGCGCCATCGCTCTGCGCGGTCGCGGGCGAGGATCGCGGTCGCCGCATTTTCCCCGGCCGGAGGGCTCGGCAGATCGCACCGGACATAGTGGTGCACGCCGCCGCGGGGGGCTGTCCCAACGGATCGCGGCGCGACAGGTCGGCGGCTCAGGACGCCCCGGCCCGCAACTCCGCCAGGATGACCTCCGCCTTGTCGAGGCGCACATGGCCTCCGGTCTTGAGCCTTTCGACGACGGCTTCGATCTCGTCGCCCTTGGCGCCGGCCGCCGCCGCAACGTTGCGGGCATGCAGCGACATGTGGCCCTTCTGGATGCCCTCGGCGGCCAGTGCCCGGAGAGCGCCGACATTCTGCGACAGCCCGACCGCGGCAACGACCTGCGCCAGCTCCTGGGCCGACTGGACGCCGAGCAGCCGCACCGCCGCACGGGCGGCGGGGTGGGTCTTCGTCGCGCCGCCCACGAGACCGACCGCCATCGGCACTTCCAGCGTGCCGACGAGATGCCCGTCGGCATTGATCTCATAGTGCGAAAGCGACGTGTAGCGGCCGCTCGATGCGGCGTGGCAATGCGCGCCCGCCTCGACCGCGCGAGTGTCGTTGCCGGTCGCGAGAACGACCGCCGTGATGCCGTTCATGATGCCCTTGTTGTGGGTCGCCGCGCGGTAGGGATCGGCAGCGGCGAACCGGTAGGCATCGACGATGCCGGTCACCACGTCCGCGCCGCCGAGGGCGTCGCGATCGAACACGGCTCGCACGCGCGCAAGGCGCCGGTCGGCCTTGTTGGTGAGGATCCGAAGCCGGACGCGCCCGCCGGCGATAGCCGCGACCCGGGGTGCGAGAGCCTCCGCCATGGTGTTGACCGCGTTCGCGCCCATCGCGTCCCGCACGTCCACATGAAGGTGCAGGACCACGTAGACGGCCTCGCTCGCCTCGACGATGCGGACCTCGATGCTTCTCGCTCCGCCGCCCAGCTTGACCAGCAGCGGGTCCTGGTCGTTGGCGAGGGCGAGCAGCTCCGCCTCTGCCTCGTAGAGACGCATGCGCGCGCCGCGCGGGTCCGCGACGCCGACAACCTGGATCTGCGACACCATGATCGGCAGATCGCTCGAGGTGCGGAAGCCGCCATGATGCCTGGCGACGGAGGCCATGTTGCTCGCCGCCGCGACGACCGACGGCTCCTCGGTGGCCATCGGGATCAGATAGTCGCGATCGTTGATCGTGAAGTTCGCGGCGATGCCGACCGGAATCGACAGGGTGCCCACCACGTTCTCGATCATCCTGTCCGCCAGAGCCAGCATCTCGATGTCGGCCGGAACGAGCGGGGAAAGGTCAGCCGCCTCTAGCCCTGCGGCATGGCTGGCGTTCCGCAGGCGATCGCCCGGCGAGAGCTTGTAGAAGCCGGGAAGGCGGCTGTTGACAGACATGGACGACGGACTCCGCTCTGCTGGGATCACCAGCGTTAGAGGCGTCCGGGGCGCTTTGCTCAATGGCGGGGGCCCATACACGCGCGACGACCGACCGTGTCTGTCCTACACTCCGTCAGGACGGCAGCGTCTCGCTCAACCTGAGCAGCCGGAGCGCCATGTGCAGTTCCAGCCCGCGATTGGGCTCCGCCCAGTCCGGGCACAATGTGCCGATGGAATCGAGGCGCTGCCGCATCGTGTTGACGTGGATGCCGAGCGCGTCCGCCGCGCGCTGAAGACTGCGGCCGGTTTCGAAATAGGCGTAGAGGGTCGAGGCCAACTGGGCCTTGCGCCGCCGGTCGTGATCGAGGAGCGGACCGATCGTGTCCTTGATGAAGGCGCGCGCCGCCTCTTCGCCCTGCCCGTCGAAAAGCAGGGCATAGAGCGAAAGCGTCTTCTCCGGCACGATTCTGCCGCTTTGGCCGAGATTGCGGAGAAGCGCCAAGCCGCGCCGGAGGCTCCTGTATTCGGCTGCGGCGGCCGAGGCATCCGAGACGGATTGCGACACGACGATGTTGTAGGGCTGGCGTCCGCTGTCCTCCAGCGCCGTGGCGATCCTGCGGGCCAGCCCCGTCCAGTCGTCGCCGGGCGTCACGACGGCGAGATCGCCGTTGAAGGCGGCGCCGATGACGTGCCGTCCGGATGCTGCGGCACGCACGGCCTGCGGCAGATGCGCGGCAAAGCCGTCCTTGCAGGAGACGAGGAGGATCGTGACCGGCCAGGACAGCGAGACACCCACCGGCAGGGCGCTGGAGCCCTCCGGCCGGAACGGGTCCGAGGTTCCCCGCAGGAGGGCGGAGACGATGTCGGCGACGTTCCGGTAGGTCGCTTCCGCGACGCGCTCCATCGACAGCAGCACGATGCCCGTCACGAGCGCCGCCCGCTCCAGCGTCCGGATCTCGGACGAGGACATGGGCTTCGACCGGGAGAAGACCAGCGCGCCGAGCCGCACGGAGCCGCTGGTGACCGCCGCCACGGTGACGGTCTGGAACGGAGCCGGCTCGAACTGGACCGAGCGGCCCAGCCGGACGCTCTCCCGGATGGCGGATGCGAGGCCATGTTCCGGCATGCTGGACGGCAAGGCCCCGGCCATCGCGATCTGCCGCTCGTCGAGGATGACCGCATCGCCGCCCAGCAACTTCGCCACCCGGTTGCGGAGATCCTCGATAGACCCGCCCCGGACGATCAGTTCGGTCAGCCGTTCGTGCGCGACGGCGGCACTTTCGATGTCGTCGGCCTTGGCCCGGAGCGCGACATTGGCCTCCCGCGCCATGTTCAGCGCCCGCTGCGCCTCCTCCAGCAGGCGCGCGTTCTCGATGGCCAGCGCGGCGAAAGTCCCCAGCGACTGAAGGACCGATATTTCCTGCGGGTTGTAGGCGCGCTCATAGCGGTCGGCGACGAACAGGACGCCGATGATATGCGCTTCGAGTTCGAGGGGAATGCCGAGGATCGAGACCACGCCCTCGGCCAGGATGGCGGTATCGATCCCCGGGTCGTGGTGGAAGCTCTGGTCCGACCTGTAGAGGCTCGACTGCCAGGGCCTGCGGGTTCTGACCACGCTGCCGCAGATGCCGACATCGCGCGGGACAATGATACTGGCGAAAGCCTCCGACACAACGCCTTCCGTGGCTCGGACATGGAAGGGGCTGCGCTCGTCGGGAGCCGCAGAGAGATAGGCGATGTCGCTGCCGACCAGCTGCCGCGCGCGCCGGATGATCGCCTGAAGGACCTGATCGGTGTCGCGGACCGCCGAGAGGTCGCGCGCCGTCTCGTTGAGGGCGATGAGCTCGCGCTCGCGCTTCAGCTTGTGTTCCACGTTCTCGCGCAAGCGGATCGCAAGCGCCATATCGACATCGAACCGTTCAGCCAGGTCGGGGCGGAGCGCCCGTATCTCTGCCCCGAGCGCCTCGAAATCCGAAGGCATCGCACCCCGGTCGAGCAGCCCGAGCAGGCGGGAATAGAAGGCCGCGATCGTATCCAGCGCGGTCTCGGGAGAAATCAGCTCCGTTGCCTGCTGATCCAAACCCATGGCCCCCGTCGCTGACCGCACCACCTGCCAACTGGTATCCCCGGCCGAGCGCTCCAGTTGATAGATGATTGCTACATAGATGGTAGCGATACATGGCGACTAGGTCCATTTGATGCCGTCGATGCCTGACGCAAGAGTGACGCGAAACTACGGTGGACTGGCTGTCGGAGCGCTAAGGTCGGGCGCAGGGAGCGGCCGGCGCGGGTACGAAAAAGGGAAGCACGATGGCAATTTCGGACGCGCAGGGAGGCGATCCGCACAATGCATCGCGGCCGCTCGCCGGCATCGTCGTGCTGGATATCACCCGCGTCGTGGCAGGGCCGTTCTGCTCGATGCTCCTTGCCGATCTCGGCGCAACCGTGATCAAGGTCGAGCATCCCGAAGATCCCGACTACGCCCGCACCTTCCCGCCCATGGTGGCTGGCCGCGACGAGACGGAGGAAAGCGCCTTCTTCTCCCAGTTCAACCGCAACAAACTCGGCATCACCGTCAATCTGAAATCAGCGGACGGAAAGGCGCTGCTCAAGCAGCTCGTCGGTCAGGCGCATATTCTGGTCGAGAACTTCCGCCCGGGCACGATGGACAAGCTCGGGCTCGGCTATGAGGAACTGCGCCTCTGCAATCCCCGCCTCGTCTACACCGCGATCAGCGGTTTCGGCCGCACGGGTCCGAACTCCTCCAGACCAGCTTTCGACAATACCGGCCAGGCCGTCGGCGGACTGTGGTCGATGAACGGCTATCCGGACAGGCCGCCCGTGCGTGTCGGCACAATCATCGGCGACCTCGCCGCTTCGCTCTATGCCACGATCGGGACGCTGGCCGCGCTCCGCACCGCCGAGCGCACGGGCGAGGGCCAGGTCGTCGATGTGTCGCAGCAGGATTCGATCCTGACGCTCACGGAGAATGCCGTCGTCCGCTACACGACCAAGGGCGAGGTCGCATCGCCGCTCGGCAACGACCATCCCTTCGTGAGGCCCTATGGCCAGTTCGCCTGCAAGGACGGCTATGTCTTCTTCGGCGGCTACACCGACAAGTTCTGGCGCCTCACCTGCGAGATGTTCGGCGAGCCGGATATCGCGAACGACCCTGAGATCGACACGATGGAGAAGCGATTCGATCCCGAAGTCGCCGAACGCCGCGTCAAGCCGCTGCTCGAACGCTGGTTCAGCGCCTATGGCAAGGCCGAACTGGAAGAGATGGCCGGCGACCGGATTCCGCTCAGCGCCATCCGGACGGTTCCAGAGGTCGTCGAGGATCCGCATGTCGCGGCCCGCAACATGATCGTGCAGGTTCCGGTGGCCGGCGAGGCCGTGCGCATGTTCGGGTCACCGATCAAGCTGTCCCGGACGGGCGAGATCCCGCTGGCCAAGGCCCCGGCCCCGGGGGAGCATACGCGGGCCCTGCTCGCGGATTTCCTCAGGCTGGACGAGGCGGAGATCGACCGCCTGATCAATAGCGGAGCCGTCTGACATGGCGATTGACGTCGAACGGGACGGCGCGGTCGCGACGATCCGCATTGCGCGCCCCGACAAGCTGAACGCGCTGTCGCTCGCCATGTATGACGATCTCGGCCGGGCTTTCGCCGAGGCTGCCGCAGACGACGCGATCAGGTCCGTCGTGCTGGCCGGTGCCGGCGAGCGGGCCTTCTGCGTCGGCGCCGACCTGACCGAATCCATCCCGGCGCTCGCGAGCGACCGGTTCGACATCAGCGCCTGGGATCCAGCCCATCTCAAGAACGTGCCGCTTTACAAGCCGGTGGTCTGCGCAATCCGTGGACTGTGCATCGGCGGCGGCTTCGAGATCATGCTGGCGACCGATATCCGCATCGCCTCGACGGAAGCGGTCTTCCAGCTGCCCGAGCCGATCCACGGTTTCGTTCCCGCGGGCGGCACGCTGGTCCGCCTGATCCGCCAGATCGGCCACGCCCACGCGATGGAAATCCTGCTGACCGGACAGCGCTTCTCCAGCGCGGACATGCTGGCCCGCGGCGTCGTCAACCGCGTCCTGCCGGCCGTCGAGGTCGAGCCGGCCGCGATGGAACTGGCGGCACGGATCGCGACGCTCAGCCCCACCGCTATCCAGACGATCAAACAGGCCGTGCTGACACTGCAGGACTTGCCTTTCAGCGAGGCTTTCGCGGCCGAGGCCAAACTCGGGCAGCGCACCTTCACCAGCGAGGACGCCCGGCGCGGTCTCGCCGCTTTCGCGGCCCGCGGCAAGACCTGAAGCGCACCGCCTGTCTGAAAGCCACATCAGCGCTGCGGCTGCATGTCGGGCGCGGACGTTGAGCAAGTCCCGCGGACACTCCGAGACTGACACGACAAGGCCGGCTTCGACCGGCCGGAAACGTCTCGGGAGGGATCAAGATGCGTCTGAACAGGAGATCATTCGGGCTGATGGCCGCCGGAGCCATGACGGTCGCGCCGTACGTCGTACGGGCGCAGTCGTCCGCCGTGTCGGACGATGTCGTCCGCATCGGGCTGATCGAGGACATGTCCGGCGTCTATGCGGACATTACCGGCATCGGCTGCGTCACCGCGGCCCAGATGGCGATCGACGAGATGGGGGGTCAGGTGCTCGGCAAACCGATCGAACTCGTCTTTGCCGATCACCAGAACAAGCCCGACATCGCCGCCGCCATCGCGCGGCAATGGTTCGACGAGCGCAAGGTCGACGCCATTCTCGACGTCGCCTCCTCATCGCCCGCCCTGGCGGTGATCGAGATCGCCAAGGACAAGGGCAAGATCATCACCCTCTCCTCGCCGGGATCGACGCGGATCACCAACGAGAATTGCGGACCCTTTGCCGTGCATTGGGCCTACGACACCTATGCGATCGCGCAGAGCACGGCCCAGTCGCTCGTGCGCCAGGGCTTCGATTCGTGGTTCTTCGTCACCGCCGACTACGCCTTCGGCCACGGGCTTCAGGAACAGTCGAGCCGGGTCATCGCCGAGAACAACGGACGGGTGGTGGGCAGCGTCCGGCTCCCTGTCGGCACGGCGGATTTCGCCTCGGCCCTCGTGAGGGCGCAGTCGTCCGGTGCAAAGGTCGTGGCTCTCGCAAACGCCGGCACCGACACCATCAATTCGATCAAGCAGGCCGCGCAGTTCGGCCTGACACAGGGCGGCCAGAAGCTCGCGACGCTGGCCGGCTTCATCAACGACGTCCACGGCCTCGGCCTTGCCGAGGCGCAGGGCCTGACGATCACCGAAGCGTCCTACTGGGACACGAACGATGAGACGCGCGCCTGGTCGAGGAAGTTCTTCGACAAGGTGAAGGCCATGCCGAACATGCTGCAGACCGGGACCTATTCCTCGACCCTGCACTATCTGAAGGCCGTCGCCGCGGCGAAGACGGATGCTTCCGGTCCTGTCATGGAGGCGATGCGCGCCACCACGGTGAACGACATCTTCTACAAGAACGGCAGGATCAGGCCGGATGGCCGCCTGGTGCACGATTCCATGAGCCTCTACGAGGTCAAGAAGCCGTCCGAATCCAAGGCGCCATGGGACTATTACAAGCGCCTTGCGACCATCCCCGGAGACCAGGCCTTCCAGCCGATCGCGAGCTCGACCTGCGCCCTCGCGAGACGGTAGCATTGAACCGTGCCGGGGAGTCGCCTCGCGCTCCCCGTTTTGCCTACCCTGAGGCCCCGGGGCTTGAGTAGCGTCCCGCGGCCGCTTCGGCCGGCTGCGGGCCTTCTCGCGCGCTGCAGATCGCGACGAGCGGGCAGCTCCAGGATCACAAGGCAGCGCGGCTTTACTCGTCGCCTGTATCGCGATGCAGCGGCAGGCCATTTGCTCGGGACTTGCCCGCCATCGATGTTCAGCCGTGCTTCTCGAGGAACGCCTTGATTTTCTCTCTGGCGGCCTGGGTGGCGAATCCTCCCCAGTTCACGTCGAAGCCATGGTCGCTGGCCGGGAACAGATAGAGCTCATGCGTCACTCCGGCCCTGCGCAGCGCTTCGTCCAGTCCGCGCTGCTGGCGGACGGGAACGACGCGGTCGCTCTCGCCCTGGAGCGTGATGGTCGGCGGGCTCGACGGACCGATGTGGGTGAGCGGCGAGAGCAGCCGGTAGCGGTCAGGCTGTTCGGGCTGGGCGTGGCCGATGTAGAGCTGCAGCGCCTGCCTGACATAGGCGAGGCTGCCCGAGTCTGACCAGAACAGGGTCAGATCGGCAGGACCGTAGAGATTGATCACCGATCTCACCGGCACGGGCTGACCGAAGCAGGACATGGGAAGCTCGGACGAGGTGGAACCATAGGCCGCCAGCAGAGCCAGGTTGCCGCCGGCGGAATAGCCCATGATGCTGATCCGCCTGAGGTCGAGATTCAGCGTGGCGGCCTGGGAACCGATCCAGGCAAGCGCGCACCTGACGTCACCGATCTCCTCGCGCCACCGGTCGGGCGGCGGCATGCGGTATTCGACATCGAAGACGTCGTAGCCGAGATCATTCAGCCAGGTGTTCCACGCCGGCGATCCGCTGCGGGTTCCGTGGATCCACGCGCCGCCATGAACCTTGAGAATGGCCGGCCGAATCTGGCCGGCCGGTACATTGGTCGCTCGCCAGACGTCAAGAAGCAGCTGATCGCCGTTCGATGCCGTTCCGTAGACGACGGTGCGTTCCGGGCGCGGGCCGCCGACATTGGGATGGGCGGCGTTGGCAAGATAGGCTCCGAGACTCGGCACGGCGCCGATATCGGTCGCGTGCTTCCAGGTGAGGATTGCCGGAACCGCAGCGAGCAGGACGAAGACGAGCGTCGCGCCGGCGCCGAGGCGAAGAGCCCATGCGGCGCCCATGCGCCAGGCGAGAACCGCAACGACGGCCATGACCAGAGCGGGAACGAGCATGTGGAGCGGGAAGAGCAAGGCCACGAAGCCGAGTTTCCCCGGACCGGCGAAGTCGATCGGAATGATCGCGTAGAACAGCGTCACCAGCGCGAGAGCCAGGGTCGTGCCGGCGACGAGCGTGAGAAAGACCACCCAAAGGCGCCTGATCATGACGCACTCCCCGTTCGGTATGCGTGGAAGCCTGCGCATCACGCCGGTTCAGCGCGACGGAAAGCGGATCGCCGTGACGGAATGGCGCGGAAAGACGTGGGACAGTCCACCGGCCGGCATGGCGATCTGCGACGACCTGATCGCCACCCGTTCGGGGTTGGAAGGATTGTTCTCGTCGGTGATGGCGGGGGAGGCGAGGACGGAAACCTCCGCCGAAGTCGCCGACAGGTTTCGCGGCTCGATACGTGTCGCGACGTCGTTGACGGGATCGGCATTGATCACGACGAGCCACACGGTCCCCGCGGCATCCCTGGTGGCATAGGCCTGCACCGCCTCGACCTCGGCGCCGGTCGCGGTCTTCAGCCTGGGGGTGGCTGCCACGGTGACGGTGATCAGTCCGCCGGTCGCCTGGCGCATCAGCTTCATGGCGAGTGCCGGGGGCGTCACGATCGTTCGGGGACCCGGACCGGCGAACAGCGCGAAATCGCCGGAGGTGGAATTTTCCGGGTTCCGCATGGCCTCCTCGGCAGCCTGGACATCGGAGGACTGCACGGCTGCGAGTGCGGGAGGGATCGGTGCCCAGACGAAATCGGTGAGCACCGTGCGGTCGGCGGCGGCGACACCCGCGAGGATGAACTGCCGCAGCGCCAGCGCCGCCATCACCGACTGGCCCTGACTGCGTGCGAAGTGGCGCGCATAGGGCGGAAACGTCCCGAGCATGCCCCATTCCGAGAGCAGCAGTTCGACCTTGCCGGCATTGGCTCCGGCATGACGCTCCACGAGGTGCTGGGTATGGCGGACCTGATCGCCGAGGCCGACCATGCGTGCGGCCATGGCGACGAAGAATTCCTGCACCGTCGGCTGGGTGTCCCTGGCGGGGTTTCCGATCGCGTAGGGGTGCTGCTGCAGGCAGTCATAGGCAAAGCGCTCTCCCATGATCCTCAGGAAGCTCTCGTCGTGGATCGACGAGCAGACCCTGACGGCGGGATTGGCGGCCTTGATGGCGCGGTAGAAGTCGACGAAGCCCTCGTGCGGACCCGAGACATATGTGACGGCGATGGCCGCTCCCTTCGGCGGGATGGCGCCATGCACGCCGTCGCCGAAGGTGATGGCGCCGGTTCGATGGTCGATCGCATAGACCTGCGCATCGGCCGGGGCGGCCGCGAGGTCGGATCGACCGGCCCACGGCCTGCCACCCACCGTCACCGTCTCGCTTCCCGGCGCCACGGGACGATAGCGGGCATAGACGGTCTGGCCGGGAGCGCCTGTCGAGATCGAGGTGGCAGGGCGCCAGTCGGCGTCGGCGACAACGGGTTGGTCGGTGAAGCGGGTCGAACCGCCGAAGGCATATAGGCAGGCGATCTTGTGTTCGGCGCATGCCGGGTTGATGGAAACCGGTTCGCCCTTGATCCAGTAGTTCTGGTCGATCATCGTCTGGACGAAGGGTTCGTACTCGTTGCCGATCTCGGCATAGGCCACCGGAAACGGCTCCGGGTGGCCATTCGCGGCCCGCCGCGCCGCCCAGTCGATACCGTTGACCGGCGGGCTTCCCTGCGGCGCTGTCATATAGGCGACGAAGTCGGCAGCCTCGGCCGCAGTCCCGGTGCCGAAGTTGATCAGCAGATTGCCGGTCGCCCCCGTCTGCCGCAGCAGGGTTCCGTATTCGTCCACCCCGAAGCTGCTGTCGAACGGGACCGGCGCCACCACCAGCCCGCTGATCTGCAGGCCCCGGCGGTCGCGGGGTCCGATGGCCCTCTCCCACCGGAAGAGGTTGCCAAGCAGCCCGGCCGGATAGCGGATCATCGAGATGCCGACATCCTTGATCTGGGCGACAACCGCTGGATAGGTCAGCCCGGTCGCCGGATCGGCGCTGCCGCTGGCATTTTCCACCCAGCGGTGGTTGGCGCCGAACAGCAGCGGGTTGACCGGTCGTCCGACCGAGGCTGCATCGAAGCGGATGACAGGTACCGAAACGGACTGAGATTCGGCTGCCTCAGAACCAGCGAGGAGCAGCGCGCCAGACAGGAAGGCGGAGACAATGGCGGCCCGGCTGCTCATGCCCCCCTCCAACCGGCGTCATCCCGTGCCTGCATGTCCGGGTGCGCCTTAGTGGTATTTAATCACCACTCTCACCAGCCGCCAAGCCGCACGAACACCCAGCGAGCCTGGCGACTTGGGGAGCTGAAGCCGCTTCGAGCGAGGTCGCAAGGAGGCGCCGACAAGGAGCCACGTCCGCCCGCCGGATCGAAACATCTGACGTTGCCCCCAGGCTTTATCCAGCTTTGAGTTCGTTCCGACCGTTGGTTTGAAGCGCTACCCGCCTCTAGGTCAGCGGGCGCGGGAAGTGCCCCTCGCTGACTGCCACCGCCACTGGCTGCCAACAGAAGGTTCCGTGCAGCCCGACATCTCGTTGTGGCAATCGCGCGACGGTCTAGCCGACGACGAACGGCACGTGTCGAGGCGCAATCACGGCTTTCCGTTGCCTCCGAGAGCCTGGTCGCGAACAACATCGTGCCGGCAAGCTACCCTCACCTCACCAGCCCCCAACAAACTGCTTCCAGGGGACCCCCGCGAACCTCAATCGTGACGCGTCAGGCGTCCTCGGTCGCGGCAACTTCGGGCGCAGAGGCTGAGTCGAACATGTGCATCAGGTCCGCCGGCACGGTCAGGCGGATTGAATCGCCCGGCTTCGCATCCGTCCGGCCGCGAACCAGAATGCGAATGAGATGACCGCCCAGCCTCGCCGTGATCTGTGTCTCCGAGCCCGTCGGCTCGACAATCGAGACCGTCGCAGGCCAGCCGTCGGATGCAAGCACGAAATGCTCGGGCCTGACACCGATGGTGACGCGGGAACGATTCTGCGGATCCGGCGCAGGAAGTTGCAGCCGCGTCCCGTCCTTGAGCTCGAGCACGGAGCGATCGACCATCGTGCCGCCCAGGAAGTTCATCGGAGGCGATCCGATAAAGGCCGCGACAAATGCCGTTCTCGGTCGATCGTAGAGCTCCAGCGGCGGCCCCTCCTGTTCGACCACCCCGCCATTCATCACGACAACCCGGTCCGCCAGCGTCATCGCTTCGACCTGGTCGTGCGTCACATAGATCGTCGTGGTGCCCAGCCGCTGATGCAACTCCTTGATCTCGGATCGCATCTGAACACGGAGCTTGGCATCCAGATTGGAAAGCGGCTCATCGAAGAGGAAGACGTTGGGATCGCGGACGATCGCACGGCCCATTGCCACACGCTGCCGCTGACCGCCCGAGAGCGCTCGCGGCTTGCGATCCAGCAGCGCTTCGAGACCCAGGATCCGGCCCGCATTGAGGACGCGAGCCTCGATCTCCGCGCGCGGCACGCGCCGCTGCTTCAGCGCGAAACCCATATTGTCGCGCACGTTCATGTGGGGGTAGAGCGCGTAGTTCTGAAACACCATCGCGATGTCCCGATCTTTCGGCGCGACATCGTTGACCACGCGATCACCGATCATGATCTCACCGCTCGTCACATCCTCGAGCCCCGCGATCATGCGCAGAAGTGTCGATTTCCCGCAGCCTGAAGGTCCGACAAGGGCAACGAACTCGCCGTCCGCGATATGCAGGGAAATGCCGTGAAGCACCTCGACACTGCCATAGGATTTTCGAACGTTGATCAGGTCCACGGTGCTCATTGCGGACGACTCCAGAATGTAAATGTGTGTTCGAGTTACGCAGGTGATCGATGGCGGGTCTTGCGGGGCGCGGTTTTGACCGGCGGGTGCTGTTCTTCACTCGCCTTCGCCCTGTTCAGCTCTCCGATCAGGAAAAGCCCGCCATTGCGTTCATGAAGTTCGGCCGTAGCGGCGGCCGCGCGAAAGTCCCCGTCGCACAAATGCTTCACCAGCTTCCGGTGTTCGCGCACCTGCTCTCGCAGGCGCTCGGCCTTGGGGACGATTCCGTGGCGCAGATAGGATGTCAGGCCCAAGACGCTCTCCATGATGCGGGCGCACCACGGAGAGAACGGCCCGTTGGAGAGAAGCCGGTGAAACTCGTCATTGATTGCAGACATTTTCTGCAGATCGCCCCGCCGCACCGCTTCGCTCATCGCCTGAACATTGTCCTTGAGCTCCTGCAGCATCGCCTCGTCGAAGTGAGGACCGTTCAATTCGATCGCCAGGCCGCTGATCCGGCCGCGAATGGAGGCGATCTCGAGAACCTGCTCGACGGTGATGTCCCGCACGACCGCACCAACGTGGGACGTCATGTCGAGCCAGCCTTCAGCGTGAAGCGCGGTCATCGCTTCCCTGATCGGCGTTTCGCTAATTCCGAGCCTTCGGGACACTTCGCCCAGCTTTACGCGACTGCCCGGTCGCATTTCGCCCGACAGGATCATCTGCTTGATCTGCTGGTGCGCGAGACCTGACTTGGTCAAGTAGGCGGTGGGCGGGCTCATGGGTTCAATCCGGGTTAATCCATCGCAATCCCGTCTAACCCTTCGTGGCGCCGTCCGCGAGGCCTTGAATCAGCCACTTCTGAACCAGCAGGGCAAAGATGACGACGGGAATTACCGTGATCGTGCCGACAGCCGTCAGAGCGGCCCAGTTCGCCCCGTTGACGGTGTCTCCTGCGATGCCCGCAATCGCGACCGGCATCGTCGAAGCAAAACGGTTGGTGAGCACGAGCGCGAAGAGCAGCTCTTCCCAGGCCAGGATCATGCTGAAGATCAGCGTGGACAGGAGGCCCGGCATTGAGATCGGCACGATGATCTTGAAGAACGCGCCGTATCGGGAGCAGCCGTCGATCATGGCCGATTCCTCCAGTTCGCGAGGAAGCGATACGAAGAAGCTGCGCATGAGCCACATCACATAGGGGATGAGGAACGTGCAGTACGCAAGAATGAGCGTGATGTGCTGGTCAGCCAGCCCCATCTTGCGCGCAACAAGGAACATCGGGACCGCCAGAGCAATCGGCGGGACGCCGCGCGAAAGCAGGATCAGTAGCCCGAACGTATGAGCGCCTCTCAGCTTAATTCGGGCGAGAGCATAGCCTGACATCGCGCCGACAATGATCGAGAGAACCCCCGCGCCAACAGCGACAATGACCGTGTTGATCAGCCGTCGAACGATATCGGCCCGCTGCAAATACTCGGCATAGGTCGAGAACGTGGGAGTGAAGAACAGCTTCGGCGGCGTCGTGAAGATATCGACCTGCTGCTTGAAAGAGGTCATCACCATCCAGAAGACCGGAAACAGGAAGAGCAGGCTGACGGCCACGCCCGCAACGATGCGGACATGGCGCCCGCCGAGCTTGCGACGCGCCTGACGCTCCGGCTGGACGGCAACTTGGACCATGGTCAATACAGTTCCTCCAGCTTGCGGCTGCCGCGCAGAAACAGCCCGGTCAGGATCATCGTCAAAACCAGAACGATCATGACCATCGCCGCGGATTCAGCGAAGTGAAACGAGCGGAATGCTTCTTCGTAGATGAAGAGATTGATGACGCTGGTTGCTTTCCCGGGACCGCCGAAAGTCGAAGCAAGCACAATGTCGAACAGTTTGACTGCGCCGAGCCACCGGATCACGAAAGTGGCAGCGATGATCGGCACCAGAAGCGGCAGGGCGACGGACCAGAGCGTCGCCCACCAGCTTGCGCCATCGATCTTGGCCGCCTCGAAGACATCGCGCGGCAGGGCAAGCAGCGCTGCCGTGGCAATCAGCACGATGAAGGGTGTCCAGCGCCAGGTATCGATGATGATGATCGTGGCCATCGCCAGCTGCGGGTCGCCGAACCAGTCGAACGGGCCGATGCCGACGAGACCGAGAAGGAAATTCATCGTCCCCCAAAGCGGGTCGAGGATCATGCGCCAGACCCCGCCGGCAACCACGGGAGCCACGACCATCGGAATGATGAAGAGCGCGCGCAGCAGGCCGCGCCCGCCCCACTCCGCGTTGATGAGAAAGGCGATGCCGAAGCCGAGCGCGACCTGTAACGGCAGAGCAATGATCAGATAGATCAACGTGACGCGCAGCGACTCCCAGAACCGGTAGTCGTTGATGACGGTTTCATAGTTCTCCCATCCGACCCACTCACCCGCGCCGAAGATCGACATGTCGAAATAGGAAAAGCTGATCTGCAGCGTGTAGAACAAGGGATAGGCGAGAACGGCTGTCAGCAGCACGATGGTCGGCAGCATGAACGACCAGCGGACAAGAAGATCCTTCCACTTGCCGTGGTTGCGTCGCCTGGCCAAAGCGGCATCCGTCATGACGCCCTCCCATCATCAGCGTCCCGATAGATTTTTCCGCGCGCCCGCACAGGATCGAGAAGCGACCAGTCGCCCTCCTCGATCTCATAGCCCTTGGGAAAGGGCGGTCGCGGCTCCATCCCGATGATCAGCAGGACCCGGTCATCACGGTAGTAACATTGCGCGATCACCAGCTCGAGAACCCCTGCAAGGGCCGGATTCTCGGCCCGGAAAGTCGCAAGCACCGACCCGTGCTCGGCGCTTCGCAGGGCATCCAGATTGCCGCCGGCGGCGGAATGGAGCGCGTCCAGGACGCCTACCAGCGCAGCCGTGTCGCGTCCTGCGGATGCCAGGATATCGCCGATGATGGCGGGATCGTCAGCACCCGGCAGGCCTGACTCCCGGCACGGCGGAATCATCGCCGCGGCGATTGCACGCAATGTCTCCCGCTGAACATCATCGAAGGCGCTGGCAGTTACCTTGGTCATGACCACTCAGTCGAACAGGTTATGAAGTCGCGCCTTGATCTGATCGGCGACATAGAGGGCGATTGCCTGGATGGTCGAGGTCGGATTGACCCCTCCGGCAGTCACGAAAACGCTGCCGTCCACGATGAACAGGTTGCGAACGTCGTGGCTGCGCCCCCAGTCGTTGACGACCGAGCGCTGCGGGTCGAGCCCCATCCGCGCCGTGCCAAGCAGATGCCAACCCGCGGAAGGCATCGGCGACTTCACGGTGATCTCGCGCGCGCCGGCCGTCTTGAGGATTTCAGTCGCGCGGGCGATCGAATGGTCCAGCATCTTCTGGGAGTTTTCCCCGAGCCGATACGTGATCTTCGGCGCGGGGATGCCGTCTGAATCGGTGAGCTGGGGATCAAGCGTGACCCGATTGATTTCCTCGGGAAGATCCTCGCAGATCGAAACCATGCCGGCGCTGTGCTCGAACAACCGCCGAAACCCCGCGTGATGTCCCTCACCCCACGGAATCAACCCGTCCGCCATCCCGGCGGTCGCAGTCGAAACAGGACCCAGTCCGCGTGAGAACTGGTAGCAATAGCCGCGCACGAAGCCCCGCGAGGCATCGGTCTCGTAGAACTCCATGCTCCACGCGCCAATTCTCGGGCCCCGATAGGCATCGAGCTTCCGATCGAAATAGCCCCTGATCTGCCCATAGGGGTGGAACATCAGGTTCTTGCCGACGAGCCCGCTCGAGTTCGCCAGCCCCTCTGGAAACTGTTCCGAAGCGGAGTTCAGCAGCAGCCTCGGCGTGCCCACGCCATTGCAGGCAACAATGACGATCGCCGCCGGCTGAAAGCGCTCGACGCCGTCTGGATCGACGTAATGGGCGCCCGTCGCCATCCGGTCGGAATCGGTCTCGATCCGGCGCACGCGGCACCGCGTCCGCAACTCGACGCGCGCGCGAATGGCCTTCGGCCAGTACGAACCGTCGGTGCTGGATTTGGCACCCTGCGCACAACCATGAAGGCAATGCCCGAGATTGATGCAGGGTGCGCGATCATCATAGGTCTGCGTGTTGATGGCCGCATCGGATGGCCACCAGTGCCAGCCCAGCGTGTTCATCGCTCCACCCAACATGGCACCTGTGCGCCCCAGCGGCAGCGGCGGCATCTGCACCGATTTGGGCGGGTAGGCCGGATCACCCTCAAGTCCGGCAACACCCGTCATCTCGTCGTTCTGGGCGTAGTAGGGCTCCAGCGTCTCGTAGCTGATCGGCCAGTCGTCGGCGACACCATCGAGAGAACGCACCCGGAAGTCGGAAGGATGAAGGCGGGGGAAGTGCCCCGCATAGAGTATCGTTCCGCCGCCGACACCATTGAAGTTGGCGATCTTGATAGGGCTCTCGTCTTCGTTGATCGGATAGTCCTCTGGCAGTCCGCGGCGATTGGGGCTCACCGAGAAATCGCCGTACTGCCGGGCCTCCCAGTCGCGGCCCGTCGTCGGAAATTCCGTCGGCTTGACCCAGTCACCTTGCTCGAGACAGAGAATCCTCATTCTGGTGTCGGCAAGACTCCAGGCAACGGCGGCGCCCGAAGCGCCGCCGCCAATGATGAGAACGTCCACGGGATCGTTGGCGGTACCCGTCATTGCGCTCAGATTCCCCTCGTCTCTCGACCGACTCAGGAGCCCAGTCGCGCGACGGCGATCTGCTGGACAAAGCCCGCGTTCACGGGCGGGTGGGCAAGCAGAGCCTCCTCGATCGGTTCGGTGCCCCAGCCCGGGCGATCCGGAATCACGAGATGACCGTCGACGAATTCAGGAACATGGGTGAACAGCTCATGATCCCACGCAACCCGATCGATATCGGTTTCCATGATCCGCAGATTGGGAACGGCCGCGCAGAAATGCGCATTCATCATCGTGCAGAGATGGCCATAGAAATTGTGGCAGGCCACGTTGGTTTCATAGGCTTCTGCCGCGGCAGCGATCTTCATGGACTGCCACACGCCGTTCCAGGGCGTATCGACGATGGCGACGTCGACGGACTGCGCACGGAAGTAGGGCAGGAACTGCTGCAGGCCGATCAGAGTCTCGCAGGATGCGATCGGATGAGCGCTCTTCGAGCGGATCAGCGCAAGCGCCTCGGGATCCAGCGTGTCGAGCTCGACCCAGAAAATGTCGAGATCGTTGATCTCGCGCAGGATCTCGATATAGCCCTCGGTCCGCGCGTTGAAGTTCAGATCGAGCAGGATGTCGATGTCCGGACCGGCCTCTTCGCGGATCACCTCCAGGTGGCGCCGCAGGTTCTTCCGCAGTCGGCGCTCGACATTCCGCCCACCCTCGAACGGCCTTCCGAAACCAGGCGCCCAGCCGGAGATCCGATCGTTTTCGTCGTAGTTGAAGATGTTCGTCTTGAGACCGGTGAAGCCCCGCTCACCGACTTCGCGAGAGATCTGGCGAACACCACTGATGTCGAAGATCGGCGGCGAAAAATGCTCGGTCCGCGCGCGGTACGAGACGAAATGAGACCAGTAGACCCGAACCCTGTCGCGGATCTTGCCACCAAGCAGCGCATAGCAGGGAACGCCGAGAGCCTTCGCCTTGATGTCAAGCAATGCGTTCTCGATTGCACCAAGCGCCTGCCCGACAACGCCGCCCGATCCCGGCCTGGTGACATTGCGGAGATCCTCGCGGATCAGCTCATGATGCATCGCGTCCTGGCCAATAAGACGGTGCTTGAGCTGATTGATCGCGGCCTCCACGCCCGGCGATCCGAAGTTCTGATCGAACTCGCTCCAACCGACGATCCCATCTTGCGTGGTGATCTTCAGGAAGAAGTAATTCCGCCAGGAATTGCTGCAGGAAAGGGTCTTGACCTCTTTGATGAGGGCCTTCGTCGTCATGACATTCTCAATCTTGGTTTGAGACTGATGGGGCTGCAGCCGAGGCGAGCAGTAAGGTGACGGAACGCATGGCTCGCCCTGCCGGGGGCAGGAAAGCCAGAGCTGCAAGACTCGCCCGCGGGCTCCGCATGTCCACGGGCGAGGTCGTGCGGGGACTACCGGAGTATCCGGCTGATGCGCCGCGCGGCTAGATCGAGCGCCGCCTTGGGAGTGACCTGCCCGGCAAGAGCCCGGGCAATTTCATCCGCAAGAATCTGCTGCGTCGCGTCGGAGCGGGGGCTCCTGATGCGCCACATCTTTCCATTCGCGGCAACATCGTAGGCCTGCTGAAGCGCGATGTAGACGGGCTTCATCCACTCCTCGCTTGGCTGGGTCAGCGTCGACTTGCGAGCCGGGAACGAGCCTGCCAGCGCGGCATTGACGGCCTCGCCCTTTTTCGAAGTCAGCCACTCCACGAAAGCCCAGGACGCCTTCATCTTCCGCGTCTTGGCGCTGATGCCGGCTGTCCAGATGCCGCGATGCGTGCCCGGTCCCGCCGTGCCGACCGGCATCACCTGCATCCCCAGTTCCTTCAGGGTCAGGGTGGATGCCCGCGTATCGATACCGGAAGCCTTGTAGACGCTACCCCACATGAACATGGTGGCAACGGCGCCCTGGCGGAACGTCTGAAGCGATTCCTGGAGCCCATGCCCGAGGGAACCGGGCGGAGCGTAGTCCAGCAGCTTCCGGTGCATTTCGAGCGCGGCCACACCGATCTCGTTGTTGAAGATGGGGCTACCCTTGTCGTCCAGCAGCGCGCCGCCGTTGGAGTTCATGATGGCCTGCCAAATCGTCGGCGTGAGCTGATCGCGAACGAAGAATGTATCGACTGCCCACGCATCGATGGTGCCGTCGCCATTCATGTCCTGAACCAGCTTGGGAGCCTGTTCGAAATACTGCTTCCAGGTGAGCCCCGGCGTCGGCTCGGGAAGTCCCGCCTTCTGATAGTGGGCCCGATTGTAGAACATCATCAACATGTTCGAGCGGACCGGGATGCTGTACTGCTTGCCGCTCCACTCGCCCGATGCAAGCGGCGCCGGATTGAAGTCGGCCCAGTCGTAGTCCGCCGACGTGATCGGCGCGACCTTCGGGCCCTTCAGGTCGACCAGTGCACCCAGCTGCGCCAGCTGCGGCGTCCAGGGGTCGTCGATGACCAGAACGTCGTACTCGGGGTTCGTGCTGGTCGCCTCGAGCATCAGCTTCGCGAGGTGCTCGTTGTAGGGCACGCCGTCGATGGTGACGCGAATGTTCGGGTAGACCTTGTTGAACTCGGGCACGAGCACGGTCTGCCATGTGTGCGAGAACGCACTGTTGGCGATGACGCGGAGCTCGACAGGCGCCCCGCTCGCCCCCAGCCCACTGTCCGCCTGTGCCCCGTCCACGCCCAGCGCCATCGCCGTCAAGGCGGTGGCCGCTCCGCCCAGCACCTTACGCCGGGACGGGCCAACCCCATTCTTGCAATTCATCTCCACGCTTCCTCCATGCGATGACTTAACGACCGTCATTTTCCTGTATCTGATTTTATATATAATATGTTGTCAAGAAACCCACCGGCGCAGGAGACCCGTCCTATCGACAGGGCTGATCGCCGAGCCCGGACTGGCAAATGTGTGATGGCGCCACTGCCACGCGATCAGAGGACCGCCAGGCACCCAAAACGGCTGAGCAAAGTGGTGTGTGAGCAGGGCGCCTTGCCCGGGTCGTCGTTGTCGCCTTCGCCGTCGTCTTGCCCGGCGCCAGCGGTCACGATCAAAGCCACCTAGCCAATCATCCCGACCTCAAGCCGGTCCGAGCCGTCCGGCGCTTCATCATGCCGGACCGCACTCCCTCGCGTTCAGACGGGGCTCATCATGACCATCGTCGGTGACGGCTTCTCCAACTACAGCGTCATGCTCGCCCGCCGTACCGCACTTGCGGCCGCGCTTCGACCCGGCAACAAGATCGCACCGTTCACGCCCCTTGCCGCAACCGGCGTCGCTACGGTCAATGTCGAGTTCGATGATGCCTGCGAAAGCGGTCAGATCCAGGCGATCATCGCCGACTTTCGTCTCCGGGCCCTTCGTCACCACGCCGAGCGCATCTTCGGCGTCACCATCGCGAACGGCGCCAGCCCGGTGCGGCTCATCGGCGAGCAGCACTGCCTGGTGGATCTTTGCTTCATCCCCTCGTTCGCCGATTGGGTCCGCGGGATTAGGCCGGAGCCGTGGGCGGGACGAATTGGGATTGGCGGTTGGCGACGAAGCCGATGCTGAGTTCGCGCCGCCATTGCGGACATTTGTCTCAGCGCCATATCCGGACATTCTCCATGAACAAGGGGCGGAAGTCCCAACGTGGCGTCAATTCAGCGGCGCGGTATGAGCCGATCAAGAGGTCGGCTTCTCGCGACCTGGACCGAACCGCGAACCGGTCGAGGCTCGGACCCATGATCTTCACAACTCACCGGATTTTGCCGATGAGACCTCCGCCGCGGTCAGAAATCAGCCCCCCACGATTGTTGCTGATCAGACCACCGCCCTGGTCGGAAATAAACCGATTGCCGGTCGTTGGCTGAACGATGCGGGGAGGCGGCTGGGGCTGCGCAATCCGCGGTTGGACCACCGGCGCGCTCACTCGCGGCGCCTGATAGCCGGGAGCGCCGGGCATCCTGCGGGGATTGTTGTCCCACGGAGCGCATCCCGAGACAAAGACGTTTACGTACCCACCGCATCCTGCGGCATGGGCCGGAGCGATGGTGAGGGCGCCACCTGCAACCAATGCCGTGGCTACAAGACCGAGCATCGTCTTCATCGTCGGCTCCATTTCGACCGAGAGCAGCATATTCGCCGGAGCGCCTGGGACAGGCGCTGCACCATCAGCCGTTCCGCAGCCTTCAGGGATGCACGACGTCGATCTCGTAGAAGGCGCGAAGGTTGCGAAGCGTCGGATCGCGTGTCGCGTTGTCCTGGCTCGGCAGCACCGGCAGGATGAAGTACGAGAGACGGGACGCGCCCCTGACATTGGCGATGGTCCGGGCTGTGGCCGCGAGGGCGGAGTTCACGCAAGTGCCCTGCAAGGTCCGGCCCTCCGGGCAGGCAACCTGCGCAGCCGCGGGAGCGATTGTCAGGACCAGGCCGATTGCGGCAATGACGTTACGCATTGGGGACCTCAGAAGGTGATGTTGCCGCCGAGGGACAGCGTCCATCCGGTGAAGGAGAGCGCGGGGATGGCCGTCCCTGGAATCACGCCGCCGAAATCGATGTCGGGCCGGCTCGCCTGACTCACCCAGAAGTGCTCGACCCGTGCGGTAATGGCGGAGTTCGGCGCCACCTGGTAGCGCGCGGAGCCGCCGAGTCCCCATTTCGTTTTCGCCGGGATGAACTGAAAGGCCGTCGGGATGTAGGCGTTGGAGTCCCGGTGGAACCAGCTGCCGTAGACGCCGAGAGTCCAGTCCTGTGTCACGCGCCAGGCGTGGTCGAGGCGGAGGCGGATCGCATTGCTGTTGGAGTTGAAGGCCTCGCGCTGGAACTGGTTCACGGCGAGTATGAAATTCGCGTTCGACCGCGTGTGGTTGTAGGCCGCAGTGAACGTCGTCTGATGTTCAGGGGTCCAGGTATAGGCGGCCGTGCCGGTCAGGGCGAACGAGTCGCCCTGGATGACGGCGAGACCGCCGTCGATCCGCGTAGCGCTCGTATAGGTGTATGTCGCCGCAGCCCGTAGCAGCAGAGCGCCCATGATATGCGCGAGCTGCACGGTTCCCGACGTCGATGCGCCGGGCTGAATGCGCGTGTCAGGCCCGCCAAAGATGTCGGTGGGATCACGCGTGTAGGGGCCGCGATGCGTGTGGCTGACACTGACCGTCGCCAACGAGTTCTGGCCGATCGGAATGTTGGCGCCGAGCGTGCCGCCGACATTGAAGCCTTCGCCAAACGTCGGCACTTCCACCAGATCCGGGTCCATGCGGGCGAAGGCCGACGTTCCGTTCAGATAGGCGCGTCCCGTTGGGAGATTGGCGTTCAAGGTGAAGAAGGGCTGGACGCCCGGCGTGCCCATCCACGTGACGGTTCCTGAAACGACTGTGTCTGTCAGCGTCTGAATGCTGCCAGCGAGGCCGCCGCCCGCGTTCTGGCGGGAATCGACGAAGCCAGTCCGCGCGAGCAGTTCGAGCTTGAGGTCAGGAGCGACGAGGCCCGTCGCAGCGAGAGCCATAGGCATGTGGAACTGCGAGCCCCGGGCTGGCGCGCCGGGGGCATAGCTGTTGGGAAAGCCTCTGGGTCCAGACCAGGCCGTGTAGCGGGCCTCGGTGTCAAACGTCAGCGTCCATCCCGAAGATACCTGCACGACCGAACCGACCGGCGGCGCGGAGACATCCGCCCCGACAGCCGGGCTCGCGATAGCGGCAAGGCCCATGACCGCGATGTAGCGCTTCAAACCCATGACTTCCCCACGACTGCGTTCAGGCACTGCACCGGCCGTTCCGGCCGTTCTCGGTCAGTCTGCGCGCCGGACCTTGCCCCGGAAGAGGTCGACTCCCGGGGCACGTGTCTTAGCGACGGCGCATTGTGCTGCCGTCATTGCCGATGAGACTGGCGCCGTCGTTGCCGACCAGACCCGCGCGGCTGTTCCTCAGGACGGCACCGTTGTCACTGATCAGCCCGCCGCGATTGTTGCTGATCAACGAATTCCTGACCGGCGGCTGGACCACGATCGGCCTCGGCTGGGAGATGACAGTCGGGCGGCGCGACTGCGGCGCGACATAGCCGGGAGTGCCCGGCATGCGCCGGGGATTGTTGTCCCAGGGCGCGCAGCCGGACACGAAGACGTTCACGTAGCCGCCGCAGCCCGCGGCCTGAGCATCCTGCACGGGCAACAGGGCGCACCCAGTCAGGAGCGCGGCGGTGAAGATAGGCAATCCTCTCATCGCGAGACCTCCTACCGACGTACGCCGATGCCGTTATCGGAGATCAAACCCCCGCGGCTGTTGCTGATCAGGCCGGTGCGGTTGTTGCTGATCAGGCCGCCGCCCTGGTCGGATATGAATCTGTTGCCGGTGGTCGGCTGAACGATGCGCGGCGCTGGCTGGGGCTGCACAATCCGGGGCCGGACCACCGGGGCACTCAGCCGGGGCGCCTGATAACCAGGGGTGCCGGGCATCCTGCGGGGGTTGTTGTCCCAGGGCGCGCAGCCGGAAACGAACACGTTTACATAGCCGCCGCATCCTGCAGCCGATGCCGATTGAGGCATCAGGAAGGTCAGCGCGACTGCCGACAAAATGAACGACACCCTGGTTGTTGTCATGTTGCTCCCCAATGACTGTGGCCAGCCCTCAACGATCGACCGGACTTCAGTGGCTCATTCGCTTCCTTAGGAAACGAGCCGTGACGTCGCATGCCGACGATTGGTGTTGATCGCCGCTAGCTGCGTTCGCTCGAATTCGGCTCCTGCCCAGATCGGGCTGGAGCAGCATATTGATAGCTCACTGAGCTATGTCATGCAAGCGCATCTGCGAGTTGCCGGAATGGGCTGCCCGACGGCCGTCGCGCCGCAATCTTCGTTGGCCGAGCCGGGCATGCCGTCATACGGAGACGGGAGCCGCCGTGCGGCCCGCGCGGCATCTGTCTGGGCTTTGCGCGCGTTTCCATTCGGTCGGCTCACTCTCTTACCCGGCGTCGGCGCGGAGCATAGAATCGGGGTGCGGTTTCCATCGCGGCGCCGCAAAACGAACCGCGGCGCAGCGCGACCCGCTCTGCGACTTGCGCGGACCAGGCCAACGTGGGATGTCGGGTTGGAACTGCATCCTGTTACCCTGAACAGGCCCTGAGCGGCGCTCGTTCTTTGCCGGGGAACATTTGATGCTGCGATCCGGCGTCACATAGTGCTGCAGGTCGAACGTCAGGCCAGTCGATGACGACAAAGACCATTCAGACTGCCGTGCTGGCCCGGCTCGTGGAGCAAACGAGCCGCGCGATCCATTCCCGAGGCCACAGCCACGGACTGTTCCCAGCGCAGTGGACCGCCCTTCGTTACTTCGCTGGCGCTGACCCCTCGCTTTGCAGCTCCAGTGCCCTGGCGGCCTACCAGGGCATGGCGTTCGGGCCGGTGTCGCGCACGGTCCGAACCCTGATCGCCAAGGGACTGGTGCGAAAGGTTGGCGTTGCCACGCCTGGCCGCTTTGAGCTTGTCGCGCTTACCCAGACCGGGCGAGCCCTGCTCGCCAGCGATCCGATGACAGAGGTTGTCGAGGCGATTGAAGGGCTGTCGGCGCCGGACAGGCACTCGCTCGCCGTGGCGCTCGAGGCGATCGTGTTCCGGCTTCAGGATGCCGACGGCGATGATGGCCTCACACCCGAGGCGTGAGGCCCTCGACGAGAGCAACAAGACGCCGGTCGTCGAACGGCTTCAAGAGGACATGTTCGGCGCCCCATACCTCGGCCAGTGAACCTGCAAGTTCGATGGAGAGTTTGGGTCCCCCACCGGTAATGGCAATTACGCGCGGCCCGCCGGATTGGTCGCGCAACTGCTTTATCAGCCGCAGGCCGTCGCCATCGGGCATCCACAGATCGGTGACGACGACGTCAAAGGCTTCGGACTCGATTCGCGACAGCGCCTGTTTTCCGCTCGACGCCAGCGACACGGCATGGCCCGCTGCTTCAAGTGCGGTGCTGATGGAAACCTGAACGGCCGGCACGTCGTCAACCACGAGAATCTTCACGCAAGTCCCCCTCGTGCAATGCCAGTTGTTCCACCGCCGCCAGCGATACGGTCACGCGCGTGCCTTTGCCCAAGACCGATGTGATCTTGAGCTCGGCGCCCCATTTCGACGCTAACCCCTGCACGATCGAAAGGCCAAGCCCCGTGCCTTCGCCCTGCGGCTTCGTCGTAAAGAACGGCTCGGAGGCCCTGCGAAGAGTTGCCTCGTCCATGCCGACGCCGTCATCGACCACCGTCAGCTCGAACAAGCCACCCTGAGCGCCCTGGACGAGGCGATAGCTGAGGCTCACCGCGCCACCACTCGTGGCGTAAAGAGCGTTGGTCACCAGATTGGCGACGACCTGGAATGCTTCCGCGACTGGAACTATCGGGCCGCGCTCTGTTTCGAGGTGCGTTTCGAAGTGCGCCGATGCGGGCACGAGCGCGCGCAGTTCCTCCGCAATCTCGGCGAGAGCCGCGCCGAGCGGCGCGCGCCTGCCGTCATTGGGAATGGGCCGCACAGACGACAGGAGCGCCGCCACGATTTCGGCTGCGCGCATGCCGGACGCGTGCACGATCTCCAGCCATCGACGCCGCCCGTCACTCTCCTCCAGGCTTTCGCCGGCAAGGCGGCTCAGGTTGATCATCGGGTGCAAGAGGTTGTTGATCTCATGGGCAACGCCACCCGCCATCTGCCCGATCGCCGCCAAGCGACGCTGCCGGTTGGTGCGCTCTGTTTCCATCACCTCGTCGGACACGTCCGATACGATGCCTCGCCATCCACCTTCGGCGATCGGCACCGCCGACAGGCGCAGATGCCGGAGACCGCGGTCGGCGTCTTCGCGCAGCACAGGTGCTCGCGACAGGCCTGCTCCGGGTTCGAGACGCGCACCTCCGTCGTGCTCCAATACCGATTGGATGGCGAGGCCCACCGCGAGCCCGGCCGTCGCGCAGGCCGGCCCGGACGCGAAAACGATCCGACCCGATGGATCGGTTTCCCAAAAGCTGTCGGAGGCGCTTTCCGCGAAGGCTTTCAAGCGCTCCGCGTTTTCCGAAACGGCAAGAGTGAGGGCGTTTTCGCGCCTGCGGATATCACTCGCGGCGGCGATTCCGGCCAGCAGCAGCGACGCGGCAAAAGCCGGATAGAACAGGTTGATCAGAACGGGATTGAAACCGTCGTGGGGGACAAGGTCAGGTATCAGCCGCGCGATCCCCGTCGCTTGTGCCGGCACCCAGCACAGGATGAAGAGCAACGCGGTCCGCGGCTGCCTGATCAGCGTTGCGAGCACCAGTCCCAGAATCGCGGCAATGGTTGCCAGCCCGATGAGGGGGCTGAGACGGCGGAGGATGAGAAAGCCAGTCGCCGTCGCGATTGCCGCAGCGACCGTCAGGGCGGCCAGGACCCAGACGGACGCACCCAGAATGCGCGCCAGCCGCGGAAACTCAGCCTTCGTGTGAAGCACATTCAGCGCATAGAACAGCGACGCCGTGTAGATGACGAACGTCGCGGTGATGGAGATGATCCGCGACAGATCGGCCGCGCCGGGAAGGAGGTAGGTCTCGAGGAACGCCTGATCGCCGAGAATGTGGAAAATGAAACTGAGAGCAAGGATCGCGAGGGCTCCCATCGCGGCATCCCGGCTCCCGATGGCGGCCGAGGCGAGATACACGAACAGCGCCGCCAGAACACCGAGCACCAGTCCGAAGAACATCATCTCAGCCGCATAGGCGCCGAGATAGCTCGCCTCGTTCTGCACCCAGACCGAAGCCCGCATCGACGACGGCGTATGGAAGCGGATGAGCACCGTCTCCCCGCGCGCGCTTTCCGGCAGTGTGACAGTCGGATACCGCGTAGCCAGCCGCGCCGCTTCCGGCACGACGCCCAGACGCCATCTGCGGACGTCCCATCCGCCGCCATGCGCGCGATAGAGATCGAGCGTGCGAATGCGCGATTCGCGGACCGTCAGAACGACCAGGCCGCCGTCGGTCGCAAGGTCCCGCGGTATGACGAGGCGCAACCAAATCGCAGCATGCGGGCCGTTGGCTGCCCCGTAATTTGCCGCCCTGCGCCCATCCGCGGGGGCAAAGCGCGCCGCTCCCTCCGGACCCACAACGTCCGCAATGGTCCATCGCCCTGATCGATCGACGACGGAGTCGGCGTGAGCGCCGACGAAGATTCCGGACTTTGCCCGCGCTGTGCCGAAACCGACCAATACCGCCACGATCGCCATAGCAGCGACAACGGCAGCCATAAGTCCGTGCGCGCAGCGTCGGAGCGTCATGCCATAGCCATAGCGTCGTCTATGGCGCGAATCCACCGCCGATTGCTCCGTGAGCTACCCGCTACGAGGATCGACGTGGTGCGGTCGAACGATCCGCTCGGCACGGCCCTTAGCCGTACAGATGCCGGATGGATCAGGGCCGCGGCCTGCTCGCGCAGAAGCGTTCATGGACATCCAGCAGCGACTCGATGATCGGGTGCTCGCTCGCCGACGGCGGCATCTCGCCATCCTGAACCTCAAGCGCGTCGACGATGGGCGGGTTGCGTGCAACGAGCGTAGAGACGCGCTCGCCGTAACGCCCGGCCCGAAGCCGGAAATGAAGCCCGTCGCGCGTCACGAGACTGCTCAGGCGATCGAGATCGATCCGCTCCTCCGAGATGAGGCGTCGGGGTGGACCGTCCTCGAAGACACGAACGGAAATAGCGGAACAGGACGGCGCCTCGACAACGTATTCTCCGGGTTTGCCGGTGAGCGGCAGTTCGTTCGTGCGATGTATCGCGCGGCCGGGTGAAGGCTGAGCGGTGCTGGCCGCGCTATATTGGTTGGTCTCGCCTCCATACATCTGCTGCACGATCATCGCCTCAGCAAGCGACCGCGCCTCGGGATAGAGCGGAAGGCCGAACCCGGCAGCCACTTTGTTGAAGCGCTCCCGGACCCGTGCGGCATGCGTCAACGAGGTCCCGACCGACACCATCTGGAGTCTGTCCGCGTCCTGGAGGAACATCAGCCAGTAATAGAGGCCGCCCGACGGCATGGCGGGGCAGTCGATCCCCCAGATGCCGAGCGTCAGCTGACCCTCGGTCTTCTCTGCAAGAGGTCGCCATGTCCCGCAATGCGCGCGGAAATCCCGGGCGAACATATCCGCAGCCGACGGAATCCCCGGAGCCGGGGTAAGCTCCGTCGCGGAGATGATGACGAACGGAAGGCTCGGCTGATTGAACCGGACAGCAAATGTCGCGGGGCGCCGCTGGACAGGCTCGATGCTGACCATGCCATCCAGCGCCTCCGCAAGCATGACGCGCAACCAGCCGGCAAGGTTGGTTCCGCTCGGCAATGGGGCCAGTTTGGTTGGTGTTTGAGCAATGGCGCCGCAGGTAAGGATCAGCGAAAAGGCCACGCCGAACAGGCCGTGCTTTGAGAAGGCGCCTGCCGACCGCAGCGGCCACCACTCCCCGACACCGGCTTTGGCGATGCCGGTCACGATGCCGCGGGCCGGACCTCTAACGAGCCACGACGAGATCTGCCCCGCAATGCTCCGCTCAATCATCATCGGCGCATCGTGCCGCCGGCATTGCCGACAAGGCCGCCACCATGATCGGACACGATGCCCGAGCGATTCCGAAGGCCGGCGCTGTCATTGCCGATCAATCCGGGATTGCGGGTGCCGGGGCCCAGCAAGCCGCTCGTGGGTTGAGTGACGATGCGCGGCGCCGCAACGATACGCTGCTGCTGCGACGCGATTGCTCGAGGCGCCACGTAGCCGGGAGTTCCCGGCATGCGCCGGGGATTGTTGTCCCATGGCGCACAACCGGACACGAAGACGTTCACGTAGCCTCCGCACCCAGCCGCGCTCACCGGCTCAGCAGAGATTGGGACAGCGATGACGACGGTCACACCCGCCGCGACAACCAACGCCTTCATCTTCGTTCTCCATGCGTAGCTCAGTGAGCTACAATTTACTTGACCTTACGGAAGAGCGTCAAGTACCGACCTAAGGGCGGGTGGCCGGTGCCGTCGCGGCGACGAGCAGCTTCTAGCGATGGCCATCAGCGGGCTGCGATGGTGGTGATCGGTACACTCGACAGGCGGCTGGGCCTCGACCGACCCATGCCGTCTACCGCGTCAACACACAGCCCCTAGTCGCTCGCTCGATGACTGCTTCCGTGAAGGCTACCGCATGCGCGACCGCAACTGCCTCAAAGTGCGGTCCGGAGCATTCCGAGCACGGCCGTGAGGCCCAACGGTGCCCAAGTCGAGCGCGACGTTCGGCTTCGCGCCCGCATTCCGGACATTGGCTCTTTGTCGGGAAGCGGGCATTCCGCAAGGCGGACCGTAGCCGATCAAGAACTGGCCGTTGGCAGTCACTGCGAACGCGAGATTGTCGATGTCGCCGAGGTAGCGCTGACTGCGTCGATATGATCACATGACACCGTTCGCAGAACTGCCCGCGACCAGCGGCGCACGCAATTTCTCATTCTGGAGAGTTTCCCATGATCATCGACCGGCGACAGCTTGCGTTGCTGACAGGAGCTTCAGGTCTTGCGGCATTGCTCACGCCTGGCAGTGCTGTTGCCCAGGCGAAGCAATTTTTTCGGATCGGCACTGGCGGTACCGCCGGAACATATTATCCGGTTGGCGGACTCATCGCGAATGCCATTTCCACCACGATGATCGATGCGTCTGCGGTTGCCACGAACGGTTCCGTCGCCAATGTGAACGGCATCGTCGGCGGCGCCATGGAATCGGGTTTTAGCCAATCAGATGTTGCTTCCTGGGCGCATTCTGGCACCGGCGTCTATCAAGGCCGTCCAAAAGTAGAAGTGCTGCGTGCCATAGCAAACCTCTATCCCGAATCGCTGCACGTCGTGGTCAAGAAGGGCCTGAACATCCGCTCGGTATCCGACCTCAAGGGCAAGCGGATTTCGATCGACGAACCGGGCTCGGGTTCCATCATCAATGCTAAGGCGATCCTCGCCGGGTATGGCATTCGCGATGGCGACTATCGCGCCGAAAATTTGAAGCCCGGCCCCTCTGCCGAGAAGCTGAAGGATGGCGGCCTAGACGCGTTCTTCATGACGACTGGCTGGCCGACCGCCGCCCTCACCGAGCTTGCTACGACGACCGGCATCGAGTTGCTGCCGATCGACGGCGAACCTGCCAAGAAGATCATGGCCGAGTTCAAGTTCTTCGCCGAGGACGAGATCCCAGACGGCGCCTACAAGGACGTCAAGGGCGTCAAGACCCTGGCTGTCGGCGCGCAATGGGTGACTTCGACCAGGATGAGTGCGGACCTTGTCTATGAGGTCACTAAGGCGCTGTGGAGCGACAAAACCCGCGCTCTCCTCGATGCCGGCCATGCCAAGGGCAAGGCCATCCGCAAAGAAACTGCACTACAGGGCGTTGGCATTCCGCTTCATGAGGGCGCGGAGCGCTACTACAAAGAGGCTGGCCTCCTGCGCTGAAGCTAGGCGCATTGCTATACTGACCTCCAAGGGCCGCGCGACCAAGGCGCGGCCTTCTCATTCGGGGCGGCTATCCTGCCCGATCATCCGAGGCGGCGATGAAGACCGAAGCGCTGGACCCGAACGCCATCCAGAAACTGGAGGAAGAGTTTGACTCGGAAGTGCGGTTCCGGCCGCTCATTCCATCCACGGCCTGGCTCGTCGCCGGCCTGCTCTTCGCACTTTCGATCTTTCACTACTATACCGCCGGCTTTGGCCTGCTGCGCGAGGCGACCCACCGCGGCATCCATATGGCCTTCGTGCTCGGCCTTATCTTCCTCGTCTTCCCGCTTCTGAAGCGCGACAGCCATTCCGAGACGGAGGCCGGCTTGATGGCTCCCGGCGGCATCGCTCTCTATGACTGGCTGCTGGCAGCAGCCGCCGTCGTCGCCAGCCTCTACATGCCCTGGATTTACGACGACCTCGCATTTCGGGTCGGCAATCCCGACCCGCTGGATGTCGTCATGGCGACGATCGCCATTGTCGTGCTGCTGGAAGCCACGCGCCGCAGTGTCGGCTGGCCGCTGCCGGTTATCGCCATCGGGTTGATGGTCTACGCCATGTATGGCCAGTCGCTGCCGGGCATCCTTGCCCACCCCGGCAACAGCTGGAAAGCCGTGGTGAACCACCTCTACATGACCAGCAACGGCATCTACGGCATCGCGCTCGGCGTGGTCGCGACCTATGTCTTTCACTACGTCCTGTTCGGCGTTCTGGCGACGCGGATCGGCCTCGGACGCCTGTTCATCGATCTCGCCACAGCCCTTGCCGGACGCTATTCCGGCGGACCCGCCAAGGTATCCATCTTCGGCTCGGCCATGTTCGGCATGATCTCGGGCTCGTCGATCGCCAACACAGTAACGGTCGGCTCGCTGACGATTCCCGCCATGGTTCGTCTCGGCTATCCGCGCCACACGGCGGCGGCGATCGAATCGACGGCCTCCACGGGTGGCCAGATCACCCCGCCGATCATGGGTGCTGCCGCGTTCCTGATGATCGAGTTCCTCAATCTGCCCTATCAGTCGATTGTGCTGGCGGCCATCGTTCCCGCCTTCATGCATTTCTTCGGCGTGTTCTGGCAGGTGCATTTCGAGGCGAAGAAGAACGGACTGCAGGGCATTCCGGTTGCCGACTTGCCAAAAGCCCGAGAGGTACTCGCCCGCGACTGGCCGGCGGCGATCCCGCTGGTCGTGCTGTTGATGGTCCTGTTTTCGGGCTTCACCCCGTACCTCGCGGCGTTCTGGGGCATAACGGCCTGTATCCTCGTCGGCTTTACCCGTCGCAACCCGGTCGTTGCGGTAACCTTCCTCGCCGTGATGATCGCAGCCATTGCCGCTGGCCTTCTCTATGAGGGCTGGGCGACAGTGGCCATTGTCATCGGTGTCGCCGCTGTCTGCGCCGCCTTCTCGATTCGCGATGCGGAAGGCAAGCTGCTCACGGCGGAAATGGTGGACGCCTTCGTCGTCGGCGCCAAATACGCCATCGCGGTCGGTGCTGCCGCGGCAACGGTGGGCATCATCGTCGGCGTCGTGACGCTCACTGGCGTTGGGTTCAAGATCTCCAACATCGTCACGAGCTTTGCGGCGCAACTCGCGGGCTATACAGGCGCGATCCTGCCCGTCTGGGCGTTCGACGCTAAGGCGCTGACCCTGTTCTTCACTCTGGTGATGACGGCAATCGTCTGTATCCTCCTGGGCTGCGGCGTGCCAACCACGGCCAACTACATCATCATGGTGACGGTGGCAGCGCCCTCGCTGGCTTTGCTCGGCGTCGAGCCCATCGTCGCGCATTTCTTCGTGTTCTATTACGGTGTGCTGGCCGACATTACGCCACCGGTGGCGCTCGCGGCTTATGCAGCGGCAAGCATGGCGGGTGCGGACCCGTTCAAGACCGGCAACACGGCTTTCCGCCTCGGCCTTGCGAAGGCGCTGGTGCCATTCGTCTTTGCCTATGGCCCGGCCATGCTGATCGTAACGAAGGGGTTCACCTGGACCGACTTCATCATCATCACGGCGACATGCGCGCTCGGCGTCTTTGTACTCGCGGCAGCCTTGACCGGATATGCACTGGTTCGGATGCCGCGCTGGCAGCGGCTATCGCTGGCAGCCTCGGGCCTCCTGCTGATGGCCCCGAACCTGACAGCCAGCCTTGTTGGCATTGCAATAGCCATACCGGCAGCCGTAGCGCAGTGGACGGCTACGCGAAAAGGTACGCAGCCGGCAACGTCGCCGTAACGCACGTCAGGAAAGTCCTGACTTGTGCCGTCGCCTTGCGCCGCCAAGGCTGTCCTTGCCGTCGCGCCGCCCTATCCGCGCGCGCTGCAAATGAAACTCGCCGCCTGTGAGCAGCTCGGCCGAACCGCTGAGGTCACTGAAACGCTGGCGGTTCTTCTGGCCGTGCAGCCCACGCGCTCGATGCCTTGGCTGACGGCGTTTCCGGGGTTTTTGCAAGCGACTCACCCCGGACTTCGTGGCACGGTTTCATGACGCCGCGCGCCGCGCGGGGTTGACGGACTAGCGATCAGGCGGTCATCGCGATCGATATCGAACGACGCTTCACCGCCGCTGGAAGTGCCGGGTCACCACCCAATTCGTATGCATCCGGCGAAGGCCGCCTTGCGCTGAGTGACGCAAATCGTTGAGCACTGTGAGTATGGACAGCCATACTGACAGTGTCTTGAGCCGCCTCGA
>JAIUOO010000008.1 GCA_020161695.1 Pseudomonadota bacterium
CGCTCATCAAGCCGCGAAGCACAGCTGCCCTCCTCAAAGAGCAGCGTTGAATCAGACATCAACTGATTTGGGAATCCCGTTTGTCCACACGACCTAGGGTCGTTCTCGAATGCCGTGTGTCTTTAACATAAGGAATAGGCTTGTCGGTGTATGGTCATCCACCGATACGGGCCTTGACGGCTTTCTGAAAGCATCCTCGCATATGCCGTATCTCTGCCCGATCTAGGTTCCGGCCCAAAGCCGCACCGCAAATCGGTAGCATCTTCTTGTCCAAGTCGGCTGGTACACCACGAGCGGTCTCCCAGTATGCGGATATTCCAGCGACATCCGTGGCAGAAAGCCCGGTAACGAATGTCGTCACTGAAATCTCGATCTTTCCAAGGTCGTGCGCATCGCCTGACGGGGCAGTCACTACCACGTCAACTTGGCGGACAACTTCCCTAATCGCTACAGTCTTGTCTTCTCGCACAGAGAGGAAGCTGCCGATAGTTTCCGCGGCCCACTCAGTCGTGGTGTCGGCCTCTTGGAGGAGTTGAGCAGATTGCGAGCCGCGACTAGGGGCAATGCCGAGCAAATGCAGCCTAACGCCGTGGTTTTGAGCAATCTGGACACCGACTCTCACATCTTCGTCACCGGATAGAAGAACGGCATCCGTGATCGATTTGAGCCGAGCCAGTTCAATTAGGTCAGTGACGATCAGCGAGTCGACGCCCTTTTGCTGCCCGTGACTGTTGATGAAGCCCAAGCGGATTTTTACGTCGTCTAGATTGGCAACTGCGGCTTGATCGGTCGTCGGGCGGGCTCCACCCACGGCACCATCATACCAATAGATACGGAGTAGTTTGCTGTCCGGCGCTTTTGCCCGGACTACAGCCTTCAATTCCGAGATCGCTTTAGCTGGGTCCAGAACCAAGGTGCTGCGGGGCTTTTTGCTACCTGTTAGGGCTGTGCTGCCTTGAGCAAACAGATATCCCGCGTCAACGAAGACGGCGCACCGTTCCACCTAACGCTCCCCCCCAAATAGCAAGGGCTCCCGCAGGAGCCCTTTTTATGCCGTTGCGGCCTCAGAAGTGTAGCGGGACGCACCGGAGTAAGCGTTAGATGGCACATAGCATGGCTGTTAGCAAGGACCCCTTGCCTTTGGATGCTGCGCCTAGCATCGACGGAACGTGTTTACAATTCGTTTGTTCCAAGCCGGCCGTGCCGAGCAAGGTCCCACGTTTCTACCGACACCTGACCCTAGCTCGTCACTATGACAGGATTGCGGCTGCCATTGTGGGCCTCGTCCACGGTTCACGCCATCCCTGCGCCTCGCGCCCGCGCCCGCGCGAGCCCATGTCGAGATCATCCGCCGTCGCTCGACCCTCTGACGGCCAACAAGGCTCGTCATGGCCACCTATCAAGCCACCATCCGCGTCTCTGCGGTGGATGCCGCATCCGGCGTTCTCAGCGGCATCGCCGGCAATTTCCAGCGCGTCGCCCGCACCATCGAACAGCAGGCGCGTAGCATCGCGCGCTCAACGCAGATTGCCGCCGCCGTCGCGGTGACAACGGCCGTGCAGACTGCCGCTGCGCCATTGCAGAATTTCGCTCGCAACCTCCTGTCAACGGAAGCGGATTGGTCCCGCGCGATCAACCGCGTCGCCGTCGCCACGGAAAACCAGCGCGACCTTGAAGGCCGCATCGGGCAGCAGTCGGAAGCCGCGCAGGCAGCGCGCCACCAGAATAACCTTCGCCGACTTCGCGAAACGGAAGACGTGATCAAACGCGTCGCTCAGGCCAGCATTTTCAAGGCGGCTGAGAGCGCGGATGCCTTTTCGGATATGACCTTTAGTGGCATTGCCGAGCGCACAGCGCGAGCCATGCTGCCGCTTGCCGCACAGTATGCGCAGGCGGCCGAAATGCCGATCAGGAAAGCTGCGGCTTCCCTGCCCCGAATGGTCCGTGGCGTTTTCGGTACGGCCGCCGTGCAGGATGCCGTCCGCGCCGCCGACCTGTCCCGCTATGTCGCCACGGCATCCGTCGCCGGTGCCAATGCCAGCGCTGCAAGCGTGCGCGACATTGACGAGGGGCTTCGACTTTCTGCGCCGGTCATCCTCGGCGCGGAACGCCGTCAGCTTGAGCGCGAGGCCGGCCGCCGCGATGACATGTCGCCCGTCCAGCGCATGCAGTTTGTCGAGGAAGGACTCAAGCGCGCCTTTGTGAACCTGACGGCACAGATTGCCGCCGGTGTTCAAAACGGCTTTTCGGGTTCGGAAGTGGGCCGTGGTTTGGCGGCCACGAACTCGCGCCTCGGCGCGCTGCCGGCGAAGGCCGTCCGATTCCTTGAGGCGAACAACATCGATCCGATGCAGTATCAGGTGCTTCCGCCGAACGCCGCTGACCGCATCGCTGCTGGCCTGCGCCGACAGCTTCCTAACCTCTCACCGGCGGCGCAGCGCGAGGTCCAGGGCGTCTACTCCGACCGCGCGCTGTCAGCCATCGAACAGTTCAACCGCTCGCGCGAGATCATCGCGCAGCGCGGCGGTGCCGGCGGCACGGCCATGGGCACCCAAGACGCGCTCAAGGCGGTCAGCGTCCTACGCGAGCAGCAGAACGCCATCGCCGAGCGCGTGGACGTAAACAGCATGCTGCGTGACCTTGAGGCCCGCGGCGTCAACATCGCCACGCTGGCAGAGGCCATCGGCAAATATCATCAATCCAAGATCGCCGGCATGGAAGGTGCGGAGGTCGGCCGCATCGCGGGCGAGATCAATACTCGCCTTGCGCAGCCCAACTATCTCGAAAGCCAAGAGGCGCAGCGCATGGCCGGGTTCTTCGGTGCGCTGGAAAGGCTGACGGGTGCGCTCGACACGGCCAAACGCGCGTTCTTCACGACGTTCGGCGAGCCGCTGATAGAACTCATGGGCCGCGCCGAGTCCGCGCTCGAATCCTTCGCGAACAAGCTCACCGCGCGCAACGCGGACGGCTCCTATGCGAACGACGGCCTGCGCAACATGGCGAAGGTGTCGGCCGTCGCGGCAGCTTCGCTGATCGGCCTCGCGCCGATCCTCGCAACTATCGGCGTGTCGGCGCTCGGCGTGTGGGCAATCGTCAAGGTGTTCGCGGCCATCGCGGCGACGGCGGCCATCGTCGTGAAAGCCGTGGCAGTCATCGCAGGCGCGCTGATGAGCATTCCGGTCGCCATCGCAGCCATTGTCGCCGCGGCGGCAGGTTGGGCCATCTGGTCCGACCTCGGCGGATCGCTCGCGCCGTTCCTCTCTGCCGTGCAGCACGTCAAGGATGCGCTGGCGAGCCTATGGGCGGCCGTGCAGGCTGCCCTCGGCGGCGATTGGTCCAAAGCCGGGGAGCTTGGCGCGGCGGCGCTCCGCAGCATCGGTTCTGCCCTGTGGTCGCTCGGCGAGTCACTCGGGCGCGCGGCGCTCGGCGCGTTGCAAGCCGCATGGGCTGGCATTCAGTCATGGGCCGGTGAGGTCGCGGGCCGCGCCGCCAATCTCGGGCGCAATATGGAAGCCGATTTCCGCGCGTGGGCCGAGCGCGTCGGCCAGTCGATCTATGACGCTGTCAACGGCGCGTTTGAGTCCGCGGTCAACAATGTGTCGGCCGGCTTCTCGCGCCTTGCGCAGGCGTTCGACTCGCATGTCGTGCAGCCGATCAAGGCCGCATGGCAGGCAGTAGTGGACGGCATCAGCGGGGCCATCGACCGACTTGTTGCGCGCGTGACCGGGGCGCTTGACGCGCTCCGCTCGCGCCTCCCGTCATGGGCTGGCGGCGTGCCTGCTGCGGACGGCACCCAGCCCGCAGCGACGATGCCCGCGCTACCCATGCCGCCGGTGGGCGTCTCGCCTGTCATCGCCGCTCCCACGCTCCCCGGTGCCGCCATCGGCGCAGAGGTCGGCGCGCTCATCGGTTCGATGCGTCAGGTCGAAACCAGCACGCGCGATGCGGCTGCGCCGGCAAGCGCTCTGGCGACGGAGGCGGGCAAGATCGCGGCACAGGCCACGGCCGCGGCGGGCAATCTGGATGCCGTGGCGCGCAGCCTGTCGGCGCTCAGCAATATGAGGATCACCATTCCGCAGGTTGTCGCTCCGCAAGTGCCCGCGCAGAGCGCGCCGGCAGAGAGCGGCACGCCGGGACGCCAAGGGGCCGTGGTGCAGCCGTTCCGCAGCTTCGCCGATGCCGACGTGCGCCCCGGTGGGGCGATGTCCCGCACTGCCTCGTTCGATGGTCAGTTGGACATCCGCGTGCGCAGCGAGCGCGGAGCGGAAGCTAGCACTGTGCTTTCGTCGCGCGGTGATATTCGCACGAGGATCGATGCAGGATTCAACGACGCCGCGTGGGGCTAAGAGCCTAGCCCATACGCCTAGCGGCATCCGGTGGTGTCGAGCCTAGCGGGGGCCGTTCCATGTCTGAACCGATGACGATGAGAGCAGCGACGATGCGAGATCGCGAACAGCGAGAGACGATCAGCGCGATGCGAGGTTGAGGGGCGACGAACGCCACCATCACGTCATAGGACAGCACGCAGCTTCCGGCAGCGACTTTGTATTATTTCTACGGGTCCTCCCCCCGTCGAGAAACGGTCGCGGTGCTCGCTGCCCCCGGTCCCCGGACGTAGGAGGGTCATTTTTCTGCGTTACAAACCCTTGATAAGATAGAACAAACTTCCGAAAACGCTCAGAAATCGGCTCCCATCTGTATCGGTGCGGTGCACGTTGGGGCGAGTGGAAGCGGAAATCGCGGGATTCCGATCAAGTCCCGTTTGCGATCAGCGGACGGCGACAAGACGCTGTCGATGACGCGAAGTTTGCGGACCTTGAGGCCGCCGCCCGCCCCGCCGGTCACAGGCCGATGACGATTGAGGGCGGGCTTCGGCTCGCCCTTGTCGTTTGCCGGGCCAGCGGCGGCCGGTGGGTGGCCTTGGACGAGGTGCCGGCTACTCTTGCGCTCCGGTGAGGTGACGGGGCTCAAGCGACCGCTTCGGCGGACGATGGCTTGCCGACAAGGAAGGCTCGATACTCGCCTTCATCAACGCGCCGATCCTGCTGATACCGCTCGCCCGAGCACAAAATGTTCTCGTCGCTCCACTCGACCTCAATCGGCTCGCCGCGGGTCCCTGAATGCTGGCAGAACGCAGTCCATCGGCCATCCGACCCGCGCCTATAATCGACATCAGGCTTGTCACCATCCATCGTCCGAATGAGCGTCACGTCAGGATCGATGCGGCGGAAGAACGTTATCGCGCCCATCATGTCGGTGCAGCTACCACGTCCCATGACAAGGGTGCCTTGGCGGGCGTTGAAGTCGTACGTCATCGACTGCGCGTCGCATTGAAGCTCAATGCTGTGATTGTTCACGATGGCTCTCCTACCTTTTGTCCTAAAAATCATTGACACGATGTCGGCGAGAGTGCGGCGGATGAGTGCGACGGTTTTTGCCCCGGTCGCTTTTTTTTCGATTTTGAACCTCTCCAACGCCTTGCACCGGTGCACCGGTGAGTAGGGTATATATACCCTTACTCATCCGGGGCATGACCTGTGCAAAGCTAGGCGCGTTGGTTGTGCCCCGGTCTGCCCCGATTGTGCACCGGTGCTGCACCGGTCAACCGCCAACCTCCTCGTCATCGGAATAGGCAGATTGCAGGGCGTTCGCCGGGGATTTCCAGTCGGAGTTCGCAACCACGTCCTCGGTCTTCTCGCGGTTCGCCTTCTGGCCCTCAACTACCTTCAAGACGCCGCGCCTGATGAGGTCGGACACAATGAACTCGACGCGCTTCTTGTTGGATTTGTCGCCCATGTCGAGGTCAAGAAGCGCGCCAACGCGAATGCCTACCCATTGCGGGCTCTTGGGGCTCTTGCGCGACCAGTGCGGCACCATACCGGTGTGTACGCGAACAACCTCGTCATTGGTCAGCCTCGTGGATTTCGCGAGCTTCACGCGGACCATCCCACTCGACCTGTAGAGTGGCGGGAACATCATGCCCGGTGCCACCACGTCATGGCCCTTGATCGCGTAGTACTCTGCGCTCGGCGGCTCGCCGTAGCTGACCTTCTCGTAGCTGACGCGGACGAGGCGCTTCACTTCCTCAGCAGTTTGGCCCGCATCCATAGCGCGCTCGCGCTCATCCTCGCTCGTCCAGTTGATGACTCGGCCGCCTCGGATTGCGCCAAGGATAGCGGACGAGCCGCGAAGATCATGAAGCGTGACAGCCGTCGCTCCACGCGGCAGCTTGCCGACGTGGTGATTGATATGGACAGCGAAGTTCAGTTCCATGCTCATGCGCGCGAGCGCCTTAAGAATGCCATCCATCGCACCCGATGCATTCTCGTTCCCTTGGTGCATTGAGACGAGCGGGTCGATCATCACCACGTCAATCCTGTGCGCCTCGACCATGCGGCGCAGATTGAGGAGCGCGGACTCGTTGATCTTGAACGAGCCTCGTTCCTCACCGCCAATGATGAGCGCGCCGCCAATCTCGACTGCGCCGGCCACGTGCAGCGTCCCTTTGAAATGGCTGGGCATCACGCTAGCCAACTCGCAGAACGCGCGGACTCGCTGCTTGATGCGTTCGACACGGTCTTCCAGATTGAGGAGCAACACGTTGCAGGGCTCGTTGACCGGTACGCCAAGAAGCGACAGGCCCGAGGCGAGGCACACAGCCTCGTCAATCATGAGCGTGGTCTTGCCGACGCCCGGCAGCGCACCGGTAATGAACACCTCGCCTCGGTTGAACACGTTGCCGTAAAGCGACGGCGGCAGGACGGAGTCCATGAGGCCGGACTCATCGGTAATCATTTCCAGTTTGAAAGGCAGCAAAGCCGGAGCACTGTAAGCGGGGTGTGCGGCTGACGCTGCGGCGGCCGGGACCTCCGCCGGCCTCGCGCCGGCCTTGATCGCCAGTTCCGCGACCTGATCTCGCAGGCGCTCGCGGCGCGCCTCGTCCAGATTCCATAGCGGATGGGCAAGCGCTCTTGCCGCGTCCGCCTGTGTGCCCGCCTCCGCAAGCGCGCGAGCCGACCACGCAAGCTCGTCCAGCGCCTCGGCGCGCATGGCGGCGTGCTCGGCTTGGATCGCCTCGCGGTCGGGATCATCCGGGCAACCGGCCGGGATCATCACGTCATCGGCGAACTCACCATGCACGCGCTTGCCACGTAGGTGCGCGCCGCGGACGATTTCCCACGAGCGAACCGGATCGTGCGGCACGCGGATGTCATAGCTGCGGCATCCATCCCTCAAGAGATCGTCAAAGAGGTTGTCGAGATCGTCCACGCCGAAGATCGGAAGATTGGCGATGGGCGGCACCGCTAGCCCCGCCGGCAGCTTCACGGCTACGTCGCGCTCAAGGATGGTGAAACCCTGCCCGTCATTGGTGAACGTCCAGCCAAACGACCTTGAGGGACCGAACTCGCGTTCGGCTGATAGGGGCTTTGCCGGCGCGCGGTAGACCGCAAAGCCGCCGTCCGCGTTCCCCCACAACAAAGGTGTCCAAGGCAAACGCATCGCAGAGGAATTGTCGCCCGCAATTCTGACGATGACGATGCCGTTTCCAGCAACGATGCCGGACTCGGCGGTCGCCCCGGCCGGCTGATGCGCGCGGGCTTGCGCCGGCAGGAACTCAGCGAACTCGCGCGCCCCTCCGTCGCTGGTCACCCAGCCCACGGCTCCATCCCCGCCGGGAATCATTGGTGCGGGGGTGTACCCCAGCGCCTCAAGCTGCGTCAGGTCGTCTCGTTGCTCAATCGAAGTCGTATGCACGTCTCTGTCCACTTCTGGAAGGTTCAGACCAGAAACAGTCGAGATTGCGCCTTGTTTTTGCTGTGATCCGGCATGATATTCGGATCATCGCTGTGGATGGCGAACTCTCTCTATTCCCAATCAACCCCGTTCGCGCTGACCACGCGGCGGGGTTTTCTTTTGTGCGGGCGCACCATTGCGCTGCGTCGTCAATCAACTTGGGCAGTGGCAGAGGCGATTTCGAGGCGCGTCCATTCCTGAATCTCCGCTGATCACCTGATCTCCCCCAAAGTCACTCGAAAGCCCTCCGTCCACTTCTCTATCACTTCGCGACCTACCGCTGGTCGAGGGCGAAACATAACTCCCCAGTCATCGGACGAGGGAGCACGATGACCGACAAGACATACGAAGAAGCCTGCGCAGACATCGAAGAAGCGGACGCGCTCCGCTGGGAAAAACTCGCGACGGATGCAGCGTTTCTACTTCCCGCCAAGGCGCGACTTGAGCACGCCCATTCCCGCAGCTTTGAGGCTCGAAAGCGCATCGAAGCCGCTATGTCGCGCGCCGATAAGGCGCTCAATTTCCTTGAAGAAAGGAGCGCGCCGAAGTGAGGACGCTTGGCCCCAAGCAACTGTTCAGCGTCAACGAGCTTGAGGCTCTGCTTGGAGTCTCAAGGCGAACTGTTCGCCAAATGACTGAGAAGCTGCCCGGCGGCAACTTCACCATCGGTCAGAACTACTACGTCACCGCGAGCGGCGTTCGCGCCGCCTTCCAATTCAATGACCACGAGTACGCACACCTCGTCCGCATGGCGAGGGAACGCGACGCCGGCTTGCCGCTGGCACGACAGATGGAACTGATGCCCGCATGATCATCGTCAACGGAATCCGCTATTACAGCCCCCGCTCGGTCGGCGAAGCCGCAAACGACCTTCGCTGGTCCGGCGACCTGCCGGCACCGCTGGACGTTGAGCAATTCATTCGCGAGCACGATCACCTCGGCTATCAGGTTGAAAGCTCTAGCCCGTTCGAGGACCAAAGCGGCACGTTCGACTACGTACGCCTCGACCGTCTCGGCAAGGTTGCCGGCCTGACGGCTGAGCAGCTCGCGAAGCTGAAAGACGAGCTTAAGCGCGGCGTCGAGTGGCCTGATCTCATCCGCGGACGCGCAACGTCGCTTGACCGCGCAATCCGCGCGGCGCGCCGAGAACTTCGCGAAGTCGTCCACTGGGACAAGGTCGCGCAGGAAGTAGCGGCCGGCAAGCGCGTCGTGTTCGCCCCCTTGCCACCCATGACGGTCGAGGACGGCTACGGCGAGCCCGCCCGCACCGAAGTCATTCACCTCGGCGTCGGCCGATAAGGAGTTATGCCCATGTCGCTACAGAAACTGACACCCGAACAGCGCAGCGCGCAGGCCGCTGCCATCCTCGCCCTTCCCGAAGCGGCCTACGCGCCGCTGGTGGCAAGAGACTTGTCCACCACCGCGCACAGCATCGACGCCGCGAGGAAGATTCTTGCGTTCTACTCGCCGTCCGCCATGAGCGCCGCCCGCGTCGCCGAGGCCAAGGCCAACGCTGCGCTCCACGCGCGAATGACCGGCCGCCGCCGCGATGCGCCGCAGGATCATCGCCCGCCGCCGGTGAGCGAGGCGCAGGCATTCGCTCGCCGCTTCGGCGACGCTCAGCGCCGCGCCGCTGGGAAGCCGCCGCGCACTGGGCTGTAGAGGTTCCCCGTCAGGGGGCGGTGACAACGGTACGGATGCACTGCCGCGTCATCGCAGCTACCTCGCCCGAAAGGGCGGGATGAGGGAGAAGCCGCCGGCTATCTGTTCGGCCCGGCCGTGATCCCGCGCAGACCCTCGACCGGTGTCCTCCGGTTGAGGCGCAGGCAGGGGGTTGGTTGAGCCCCGGCGCCAGCACTGAGGGGGAGCGCTCTACGCGGGGCGCTCCCCTTCGTCATTCAGGAGGGTTTAGAGCCGCGCCACAAGCCATCGGCATCCAGCCCATGAGCCTCCGCGGCGGCGCGCAAGGCCGTCATCGCGAGCACCATGCCCGCGGCATTCGGCAGACTGGCGCGGGTTTCGCTGACCATCAGGTCAAGGATGCGTTCGCCCGCTTCGGCGAGGTCGAGCGATAGAATATCGGAATCAGTCGTCATTGGCTTAGCCCCCATTCGTGACGGGCGGATAAGCGCACAGCTTGAGCGCCGATTCAAGCTCTATCATACTGATTTTACTTGACAAATTGGCACTCACCCTCTGCCATTTCGTCAATGCGGGCTGCGCAGCGGCCATCGCGGCCTGAACATTCGTTGGGGGTGCTTTGAACGGTCGAGCGGCATCGACAATGCGGGTCACCTCGCTCTCGCGCACCATCGTGCGCGCGCCGCGCTTCACGAGTGCGATCTCCCCTGCGTCGCTCATTCTGTAGAGCGTCGCTCGCGATAGGCTGAGTCGCTTGCCGGCCATGTCCAGAGTTAGCAGCGCGTCGGTCATGATGATCACCTCCGCTATCAGCTTGCGCAGATGGTCGTGAAACCGGCCAAGCAGTTTATTTTCGCGGGACGGGATTGACTGTCTCTGCCACTGTCCGCGTCCCATAGCGGGTCAGGCTGCATCATTGCGTAGCAGCCGCCTAAAAGTGCCCTTGAAAATGCCCTTGGGTCAAAAAAAGCAGCAATATCAATGTAAAATGGCGCTCCCTACGGGATTCGAACCCGTGTACCCAACGTGAAAGGCTGGTGTCCTAGGCCTCTAGACGAAGGGAGCGAACCGCTTGGCGGCGGCGGGCGTTATAGGGGTGTTCGTCGCCACCATCAAGCGCTGTCGGGCAGATCATTTCGCCGCGGCGGGATATTCACGCAAAACCTTGATGGTCATGCGCTTGCAGCCGCGTCGGAAGAGCCGGCAAGGTACTGGAAGCGACGGTGATCACCTCCGCACCGCGCCGTTTCGCGACACGTCGGCTGGAGAATCACCGCTCCGACCGCGCCCGCTGTATTCGTCCGCCGGCGATCCGGTGGCATGAGCGCGCAGTGCCCGCCACCGGATGACCGGGCAGCAGCATCAGGGGATGCGCAGCACCCAGCCCGGCTGGATCAGGTCGGGATTGACGATGGGCGGATTGTTGGCGGCGACGATCTTCGGGTACTCGGAGCCCTTGCCGTAATGCGCCTCGGCGATCTTCCAGAGCGTGTCGCCCTTCTTCACCGTGTACATCTTGGCGGCCGCCGCCTCGTTGCTGACGATCAGCTGGCTCGTATCGACCTGCGACACGCCGACGGTGTTGCCCAGCGCCAGGATGATCCGCTCGGCCTCCTCCTGCGACTTCACCTGCCCGGAGACCTGGACGTTGTTGCCGCTCGACTGAATCTGCAGGCTGCCGGCGTCGAAGCCATGGCTCGCGACCTCCTTGGCGAGTTCCGGCGCGGGCGCTGCCTGTGCCTCGCTGGCGCCGACCAGCTTCTTGCCGACATTCTTGACGAAATCGAAGAAACCCATGCTGTCCTCCTGACTGCGGCCCGGGCCTTCAACCCAGACGGGCAATGAGACTAGCCAGCGGACAGGCGTCTGACCAGCCGCTCCGCATGGCGGCGGAGAACGTCCGCTGGCGCGCCAGTTGTGGATAAGTGCGGCAACGTCATACCGCCGCCTTGCAGCGCAGGTCCGACCGGAATCGACTTGGGTTCCGTCGGCTGCGGCCGACTCATTTCGTGACAGTTCGCGTCTCGGGTTCGCCATGAAGGGTTCGGCGTTTGCGGATTTTTCCGCCACGGCGGTAGCGTCTCAGCATGAGGGCGTCGCGGCACTGGTGCGCTGGCGGCTCGGCGACCCCCTGTGGAAGCCGTCCTTCGCCGCGCTTCTCGACGATGCACGCACCTGCATCGACCCCGAGATCGAGGCGGCTGCCCTGCTCGGGGCGCTCAGGGAAGCGGTGATCACCGACACATCGCTCGCCGCCGTCGCCCGCCGTGTCGCCGTCGAGGCCGGGCGCTCCATGGCGAATCCCACGAGCCCCGCTGGCAAGCGACAGGGCGCGATAGCGGGCCTGTTCGCCCGCTGGCGGCGCGGCAGGGAGAAGGCGAAGTCCGACCGTCAGGACCGCTGGGGCACGGCGGCGTCGAGAATGCGGAACTGAACCCTGTCCTGGCCCTGCCAGCGATCGAGGGATACCGCGCCGGCGAGGTGCAGAGCCCTGCCCCGGTGATCGGCCAGCGCCTTGCCCACCGGTTGCCCTGCCGCACGGAACGCGATGGCATCCACCGTCTGGCCGTCACCCGCCTTCAGGCGCGCGCGGACATGCGCCCCGCCGACCTCCTCCGCATAGACCACCGTGTGCGAGGGCAGCACCAGCACCGGCTCGGGATTGCCGCTGCCGAACGGCCCTGCCCGTTCCAGCATGGCGACCAGTTCCGGCCGTATGCCGGCCGCAGTCGTCGCGGCGTCGACGAACAGGGCCTGCTCGCGGCGCGCAGCCTCGACAGCCGAGGCGAGTCGTTCCTCCAGGAAGGCGCGGAAATCCGCCAGTCGCGCACGTGCGACGGTGATGCCGGCCGCCATGGCATGGCCACCGCCCTTGGCAAGAATGCCGGCCGCGACCGCCCGGCGCACGGCGGCACCGACATCGACGCCGGCGATCGATCGGCCCGAGCCCGTTCCCGTGTCGCCGGTGAAGGAGACGGCGAAGGCCGGCCGCTTGAACCGTTCCTTGAGACGCGCGGCGACGAGCCCCACGACGCCCGGATGCCAGCCGTCGCGGGCTGTGACGACCACCGAGGCGCCCTCCTCCAGCGGCCCGAGGGCCGCCAGCGCCTCGGCCTCGGCCTCGGCGACGGTGCCCTGTTCCACCACCTGCCGCTCGCGATTGAGCCGGTCGAGCTCGCCCGCGATCCGCGCGGCCTCGCCACTATCCTCCGTGACCAGCAGGCGCGTGCCGAGGCCGGCATCGCCGATCCGGCCGCCGGCATTGATCCTGGGGCCGAGCAGGAAGCCGAGATGGTAGGGCGACGGCGGCCCGTCGAGCCGCGCTGCGTCCATCAGCGCACGCAGGCCGACATTGTCGCGCCGGCGCATGACGCCGAGGCCGCGCGCGACGAAGGCGCGGTTCAGCCCCTTCAGCGGCACGACATCGGCGACGGTGCCGAGCGCGACGAGGTCGAGGAAGCGCATCAGGTCGGGCGCCGGTCGCGCCGTGGTCCAGAAGCCGCGCTCCCGGAGCCGCCGGTTGAGGGCGACGACCAGCATGAAGGCGACGCCAGCGGCACAGAGGTGCCCGAGGCCGGAGAGGTCGTCCTGCCTGTTGGGGTTCACCACCGCCTCGACCGCCGGCAGCGTCTCGTCGGCCTGATGGTGGTCGCAGACGATCACGTCTAGGCCGAGGCTTGCAGCCTGCCCCAGCACCTCGTGGCTGATCGTGCCGCAGTCCACCGTGATGAGCAAGGTCGCGCCGCCCGCCGCCAGTTCGCGGATGGCGTCGATATTCGGCCCGTAGCCCTCGTAGATGCGATCCGGGATGCGGACGGCGGGATCGAGCCCGGCCTGTCGCAGGAACAAGGTCAGCAGGGCCGATGAGGTCGCGCCATCGACGTCGTAATCACCGAAGATCGCGATGCCTTCGCCGTCCAGCACGGCCTTGGCGAGCCGCTCCACCGCCCGGTCCATGTCGGCGAGCGTCGAGGGATCGGGCATCGAATCCCGGATGGTCGGCTCGAGGAAAGCCTCGGTAGCCTCCGCCGTCACGCCGCGGCCCGCGAGCACGCGCGCGAGAATGTCCGGGAGGTCGTGCGCCTGCGTGATGGCCAGCGACTGCGCCCGCTCGGGATCGGTCATCCGGTCGCGCCAGGCGCGCCCGAGGACCGATTGCCCGACGCCGAGGAACAGCCGGCGCTCGCTCATCGGCTCAATCGAGGTGGAACTTCGACAGTTCGCGATGCTCGCCGAAGATCCGCCGGACGGTGCCGGTGGTCGAGCGGTAGACGATGGTCTCGGTGGTGATGATGTCCTTGCCGAACACCACACCCTTCAGGAGCGCGCCGTCGGTGACGCCGGTCGCCGAGACGATCACGTCGCCGGAGGCCATCTCCTCCATGGCGTATTTCTTCTTCGGGTCGATGACGCCCATCTTGCGGGCGCGCTCGACCTTCGCCTCGGTGTCGAGGATCAGGCGTCCCTGCATCTGGCCGCCGACGCAGCGCAGCGCAGCAGCCGCCAGCACGCCCTCGGGCGCGCCCCCGATGCCGAGATAGATGTCGATGCCGGTCTCGGCTGCGCTGGCTGTGTGGATGACACCCGCCACGTCGCCATCGGTGATCAGGCGGATCGCCGCACCCGTACCGCGCACGGCCTCGATCAGCTTGGCGTGGCGCGGCCGGTCCATGATCAGGGCTGTCACCTCGCTCGGCTTGACGCCCTTGGCCTTGGCGATGGCATGGATGTTGTCGACCGGCGAGGCGTCGAGGTCGACGATGCCCTTCGGAAAGCCCGGCCCGACCGCGATCTTGTCCATGTAGACGTCGGGCGCGTAGAGCAGCGAGCCGTGCTCGGCCATGGCAATCACGGCGATCGAGCCAGGCATGTCCTTGGCGCAGAGGGTGGTGCCCTCCAGCGGGTCGAGGGCGATATCGACCTTCGGGCCGTGCTTGGTGCCGACCTCCTCGCCGATATAGAGCATCGGCGCCTCGTCGCGCTCGCCCTCGCCGATGACCACGCGGCCGTCGATCGGCAGCTTGTTCAGCTCACGGCGCATGGCATCGACGGCGGCCTGGTCGGCAGCCTTCTCGTTGCCGCGCCCGCGCAGGCGCGCGGAGGCGACCGCGGCCCGCTCCGTTACCCGCACGAGCTCCATCGACAGGACGCGCTCGATCACGAGATTCTTCGGAATGGACAGCCCCTGCTCGGCCATGATGGTCCCCTTCGGTAGAGTTTCTTAGTTGCGTTCGATGCGGATGACCTGCGGGCTGCTGATCAGGATGCCGTCGGCCTCCATGGCCTTCAGCGCACGCCTGACGGCCGCTTCGGTCGTCGCATAGGTGATGAGCACGACCGGCGCGGGCGCTGCCGCCTGGCTCGGGTCGGTACCGCCGCGCACCGGGCCGGAGCGCCGCTGGACGATCGATTCCAGCGAGATGTTGTTCTGCGCCATGCGCGAGGCGATGCGTGCCGCCGTGCCGGGCTTATCTACCACTTCCAGGCGGATGTAGTAGCCGCCCTCGTGGTGCGTCAGCGGCGCGCGCGTCGGCTTCTCAAGGCTCGCCACTGGCCGGATGAACGGCGCGGTGCGATGGCCGCGGGCAATGTCGGTGATGTCCGCGATGACCGCCGAGGCGGTCGCGTCGCCGCCGGCGCCCGGGCCGACGAGGGTCAGGTCCACGGCATCCGCATCGATAGCGACCGCGTTCAGGACGCCGTTTACCTGCGCTATGGCCTCTTCCTTCGGCACGAAGGTCGGGTGGACGCGCTGCTCGACGCCGTCATGGGTGCGCTGCGCGACGCCCAGCAACTTCACCCTGTAGCCGAGCTCGTCGGCCATCTTCAGGTCCACCGGCTTGATCGACCGGATGCCCTCGATGGAAATGCCCTTGGTGTCGACCAGCGTGCCGAAAGCAAGGCTCGTCAGCAGCGACAGCTTGTGTGCGGTGTCGAAACCGTCGACGTCGAAGGTCGGGTCGGCCTCGGCATAGCCGAGCCGCTGGGCGTCCTTCAGACACTCCTCGAAGCTGATTCCCTCCTCCGCCATGCGGGTGAGGATGTAGTTGCAGGTGCCGTTGAGGATGCCGTAGACGCGCTCGATCGTGTTGCCGAGCAGGCTCTCGCGCAGGGTCTTGATAACCGGGATGCCGCCGGCGACTGCCGCCTCGAAATTGAGCGCGACGCCCTTCGCCTCGGCCCGTTTCGCGAGCGCCGGGCCGTGCGCCGCCAGCAGTGCCTTGTTGGCCGTGACGACCGCCTTTCCGGCTGAAAGGGCCGCCTCGACGGCCGCTTTGGCCGGGTCCTCGGCACCCCCCATCAGCTCGACGAACACGTCGATTTCGGGGTCTGTCGCCAGCTGGATCGGATCGTTGACCCAGCGCACCGCGCCAAGATCAACACCGCGATCCTTCTTCTTCGAGCGCGCCGTGACCGCGGCGACCTTGATCGGTCGTCCGGCCGCTTCGGCGAGACGATTGTCGCGCTTGGCGATGAGGCGCACGACCGATGCACCGACGGTGCCGAGGCCGGCAATGCCGAGCTTCAAGACATCCTGCATGAAAAGCCGATCCGCGCCCTGCTGCGGCCAATGCGCCGCGCCGGGCTTGTGCCCGATTTGACCGGCCAGTGCAAGGAACCGGCCCGCAGGCCGGCCATTGCGGGGCCGCCCATGGGCTTAGCCGATCAGATGGTCGATGCCGCGCACCAGACCGGTGATCTCGCTGACCCGGCGGGCAGCGAGCAGCGTGCCGGCCACATAGGGCGCCGCCGACGATCCCGCGTCGTGCCGGATGGTCAGTCGCTCGTCGGGCATGCCGAAGATCGCCTCGGCCGAGAGCACGAAGGACGGCATGCGGACCGAATGGACCTGCACCGCAATGCCGCCGTCATTGACCGCGCCGCCGCGCGTCTCGCGGATGCCACCGAGCTCGCCGACCGGCTTGGAGGTTGGCTCCAGCCGCACCTTCGAGAGGATCTCGCCGAGTTCGCGCCCGGTTCCCGACGGCGTGTCCGGCTTCTTGGCCGAGGCGTAGTCGATGATCTCGACATCCGGGATCAGCCGGGCGGCGATGGTCGCGAAGCGCTTCAGCAGCGAGGCCGTGATCGAGAAATTGCCGGCGGCGATGACGCCCCGGCCCGCGGCCTTCGCGGCCGCGTCGATCTCGGCATAGTCGTCGGCGGAGAGGCCCGACGTACCGACGACGACGTGGCGGCCGGCCTTCAGCGCCGTCAGCGTATGCCCCTTCACGACATGGGGTTTGGTGTAGTCGATGACGACGTCGCTCGGCACCGCCAGCGCCTCCTCGAGGCTCGCCGCGATCACAATGCCGAGGCGCGCGGCACCGGCTGCCTCGCCGGCGTCCTGCCCGGCCGCCGAACGCGATACCGCCCCGGCAAGCGCGAGGTCGGGCGCCGCCGCGACCGCCTTGACGAGCTCGCGCCCCACCCAGCCGGATGCACCGGCAACTACGATCCTGGTCATGCGAATGCCCTTGAAATGTCAGCGGCCGGCGGCAGCCAGCGGCACGACATTGTGCAGCGTCGTGGCGGCGGTGTCGAAGAACCGTTTGACGTTGCGCGCGGCCTGCCGGATGCGCTGCTCGTTCTCGACCACGGCGATGCGCACATAGTCGTCGCCGTGCTCGCCGAAGCCGATGCCGGGGGCAACCGCCACTTCCGCCTTCTCGACCAGCAGCTTGGCGAATTCCAGCGACCCCAGCGGCTTGAACTGGTCGGGGATCGGCACCCACGCGAACATGGAGGCGCTCGGCGACGGGATCTCCCAGCCCGATTTGCCGAAGCTCTCGATGAGCGCGTCGCGGCGCTTCTTGTAGGTCGCACGCATCTCCTTGATGCAGTCGTCCGGGCCATTGAGGGCTGCGGTCGCCGCCACCTGCACAGGCGTATAGGCGCCATAGTCGAGGTAGCTCTTCACCCGCGCCAGCGCCGCGCAGAGCCGCTCGTTGCCGACGGCGAAGCCCATGCGCCAGCCGGCCATGGAGAAGGTCTTCGACATCGAGGTGAACTCGACGGCCACGTCGAACGCGCCCGGCACCTGCAGGATCGAGGGCGGCGGCGAGCGGTCGTCGAAGTAAACCTCGGCATAGGCGAGGTCCGACAGCACGATCAGCTCGTGCTTCTTCGCGAAACGAACCAGCTCCGCGTAGAAATCGAGGTCAGCCACCTGCGCAGTCGGGTTCGACGGATAGCAGGTAACCACCGCTATCGGCTTCGGGATGGAGTGCTGAATGGCGCGCTCCATGGCCCGGAAATAATCCTCGTCGGCGGTCGCCGGCACCGAGCGGATCACGCCGCCGGCCATCAGGAAGCCGAAGGCGTGGATCGGGTAGGACGGATTCGGACAGAGCACGACGTCGCCCGGCGCGGTGATCGCCTGCGCCATGTTGGCGAAGCCTTCCTTCGAGCCGAGGGTCGCGATGACCTGCGTCTCGGGGTCGAGCTTCACGCCGAAGCGGCGCTCGTAATAGGCGGCCTGGGCGCGGCGCAGGCCCGGAATGCCCTTGGAGGCCGAATAGCGGTCGGTACGCGGCTTGCCGATGGCCTCCTTCATCTTTTCGATGACGTGCTCGGGCGCCGGCAGGTCGGGATTGCCCATGCCGAGATCGATGATGTCGACGCCCTTGGCCCGGGCGGCGGCCTTCACCTTGTTCACCTGCTCGAACACATAGGGCGGCAGCCGGCGGATGCGGTGAAACTGGGGCGTGCTCATCGGATCGATTCGCGTTTGGCGGCAGGCCCTGCCGCAGGGGGGTGCTGAACGGGACGCAAGGCGTATCACAAGGCGATACGGCCGGCATAGCCTTGCGGCGATCGCGGACAACCGACCTTCGGCCTAGTCCTCGCTGCCGCGCTCGGCCGGATCGATGGCGGGGCGCGAACCGGGTTCGGGACCGCGGACACGGCCCTGCGACTGGATCCGCCGCGCCATGGCGGCGCCGTGGCTGTCGCGGGCGCCTTCGAGCGAGCGGCGGCGTGCCGCCTGCTGCTCGGGCGTCAGCAGTTCAGGCGTTTCCGAGGACCGCGGCGGCGGGGCCACCGTCTGCGGCTGCGGCAGGCGCGTGATCAGCGTCGCCGCGCCATAGCCGGTAGCGCGCACGGGCGCGGGGTTCCACAGGCCACCGCCCGCCACCGGCGGCAGTGGCGTCGGGGTCGACGGGCCGTAGGGCGAGGGATAGCCATCCGCGGCATGCTGGCAGCCGGCCATGGCGACGGCCGCAAGCGCAACCGCCGCAAAACCTGCCCGTCTCAGCATCGACCGACGCATCGTCCCGACCATGTCACTCTCCAAGCGCGCCGCCATCTTTCTCTTGGCGGCCTGCGCTTCGCCTTCCTAATATGCTCAGATCGAAAAGTGGACCGATTTCGTGACGGACGAAAGCGGCGATTTTCGGAGGCACGCTCATGGCGAAACGGTCGACGGGCAAGCCCGGCAAGTCGAAAGCCGCCAGTCCGGCAGGCTCCGGCGCGAAACAGGCGGTGAAGAAGCCGGCGCGCGCACGCAAAAAGACTGAGGCGCCGGATGTCGAAAAGCCCAATGCCAAGCGGCTTGCCCCCGCGGCCGATCGTCCCGTCGCCACGCGGCCGAAACTCGTCGCCATCGAGGGCGGAGGTGCCCGCAAGCCGTTGTCCGACAGCCTCCCTCACAAGGCAGAACCCGGCCGGCAGGCGCCTGCGCCGCAGCCGGTCTTCGTGCCGCAGGCCGATGCCGCCACCGATGACCCTTTCCGCTTCCAGGCCATGGATGTCGAACGCCTTTCGGGCAACATCGCCCGCATGGTGGAGCTCGGCGGCAAGGCGCTCGCCGCCTATATGAAGCCGCGCGAGACCGGCGCCCATCCCTCCGATTCGCCCGATAGCGTCGCCGATGTCGTGAAGACCCTCGGACAGGTCGCCGAATACTGGCTCAAGGATCCGAACCGCACGGTGACCGCCCAGCAGCAGATCGCTGGCCGCTACATGGAACTGTGGACCCAGTCGCTGAAATCGATGGCTGGCGAGCCCGCCGAACCGGTCGTGAAGCCGGATCCCCGCGACGCCCGGTTCAAGGACCCGCAATGGGAGAAGAACCCGTTCTTCGACTTCCTGAAGCAGTTCTACCTGCTGACGACCAATCTCGCTGAGACCTTCGTCTCCGATGCCGAGCTCGACGAGCACGTCAAGCAGAAGGCGGCCTTCTATACGCGCCAGATCGCCAACGCCTTCTCGCCCTCCAATTTCGTGCCGACCAATCCCGAACTGCTGCGCGAGACCATCGGCTCGAACGGCGAGAACCTCGTGCGCGGCATGACCATGCTGGCGGAGGACATCGAGCGCGGCGGCGGCGACCTGCGCATCCGCCAGTCCGACGACACCAAATTCGCTCTCGGCACCAATCTCGCGATGACGCCGGGCAAGGTCGTCTATGAGAACGACCTGATCCAGCTCATCCAGTACGAGCCGACGACGAAGTCGGTCGGCCGCGTGCCGCTGGTCATCGTGCCGCCGTGGATCAACAAGTTCTACATCCTCGACCTGACGCAGGAGAAGAGCTTCATCAAATGGGCGGTGGACCAGGGGCTGACGGTGTTCGTCGTGTCCTGGGTCAATCCGGACCAGCGCCATGCCACCAAGAGCTTCGACGACTACATGCTGGAAGGTCCGCTCTCGGCCTTCCGGGTCGCCTCGGAGATCACCGGCGAGGACAAGGTCCATGCCATCGGCTACTGCGTCGGCGGCACGCTGCTGGCGGTTGCCCTCGCCTACATGGCGGCGAAGAAGATCGATGCCGTGAAGACTGCGACCTTCTTCACCACACAGGTGGATTTCACCTATGCCGGCGACCTCAAGGTCTTCGTCGACGAGGAACAGATCCTGAGCCTCGAGAAGCGCATGGCCCAGACCGGCTATCTCGAAGGCAAGCAGATGGCGAACGCCTTCAACATGCTGCGGTCGAACGACCTGATCTGGTCGTATTTCGTCAACAACTACATGAAGGGCAAGCAGCCGATGCCCTTCGACCTGCTCTACTGGAATGCCGATTCCCCGCGCATGCCGGCGGCCAACCATTCCTTCTACCTGCGCCACTGCTACCTGCAGAACGACCTCAGCCAGGGGCGCATGGAAGTTGCGGGCGAGAAGCTGGACCTGAAGAAGGTCAAGGTGCCGGTCTACAATCTGGCCTCGCGCGAGGACCACATCGCCCCTGCCCGCTCGGTCTTCGTGGGGTCGGCAGCCTTCGGCGGCCCGGTCGAGTACGTGATGGCCGGCTCCGGCCACATTGCCGGCGTCGTCAACCCGCCGGACAAGAAGAAGTACCAGCACTGGACCGGCGGCCCGCCCGCGGGGAAATTCGAGGACTGGATCGCCAAGGCGACCGAACATCCGGGATCATGGTGGCCGCACTGGCGCGCCTGGATCCGCGACCATGACGGCAAGGACGTGCCCGCTCGCAAGATCGGCTCGGCCAGGCATCGGCCGATCGAAGACGCCCCCGGGCGCTATGTGAAAGTGAAGGACTGAAAGTTGCGTGTTCCCCTGAGCGAGCGCCCGGCGCTCGACGTCTATCCGTTCGTCACCGTGCATCCGATCCGCTACGGCGATCTCGATCCGAACAACCACGTCAACAACGCGGCGGTCGCGACCTATCTGGAGATCGGCCGCACCGAATTCTTCGACAAGGAAGGCGTGCGCCTCACCGGCGAGGGACGCGGCATCTCGCTGGTGCATCTGGAGATCGAGTACCACCGCGAGATTCTCTACCCCGGCTTCGTCCAGATCGCGATCGGCATCCGGCGGGTCGGCGCTTCGTCGCTGACCTTCGACCAGGCGGTCTTCGTCGGCGGCGAGCGCTTCGTGTCGGGATCGTCGACGACGGCGCAGATCGACCTCAAGCTGCGCCGCTCGACGCCGTGGAACGACGCGCAGCGCGCCAAGTTCGAGACGCTCCGGATGAAGTGAGGCGCGGGCGAGACTTCTCGCCCGCATCCGCCTACGGGAACAGCGCGATCTGCTCCAGGCCCGTCGTCTCGGGATAGCCGAGGACCAGGTTCATGTTCTGGATCGCCTGTCCCGCCGAGCCCTTCACGAGATTGTCGAGCGTCGAGATGACGATGGCGCGGCCGGGAATACGGTCCGGAAAGACGCCGATCTGCACGTAGTTGGAGCCGCGCACGTTCTGCGTCTGCGGCACCACGTTCTTCGGCGCCACATGCACGAAGGGCTCGTCCTTGTAGGCGTCGGAAAGCGCCTGCCGCAGATCGTCGGCCGTCGCGCCGTTGAGCCTGACGTAGGACGTGCACAATTCGCCGCGCGCCATCGGGATGAGATGCGGCGTGAAGTTGATCGCGACCTTGGCCCCGACGGCCACGCCGATCTCCTGCTCGATCTCGGGCGCGTGCCGGTGTTTGCCGATGGAATAGGGCGAGAGTCCCTCGCCGGCCTCGGAGAACAGCGTGTTCTGCTTGAGGCCACGCCCCGCGCCGGTGACACCGGACTTGGCGTCGACGATGATATCGTCGGCATGGATCAGGCCGGCCTTGGCGATGGGCACCAGGGCGAGCAGCGTCGCGGTCGGGTAGCAGCCGGGGCAGGCAACAAGCCGGGCCGCCGTGATCTCATCCCGGTAAAGTTCGGTCAGACCATAGACCGCCTCGCTCTGGAGGCCGGGCGCGCGGTGCTCGTGGCCATACCACTCCGCATAGGTCGCTCCGTCACGCAGGCGGAAATCGGCGGACATGTCGAGGATCTTGATCTTCGGATTGGCCGCCAGCACCGCGGCGATGATCTCCTGCGTCGTGCCATGCGGCAGGCCGCAGAACACCGCGTCGAGGCTGGTCCAGTCGACCTTCTCCCACTCGATCAGCTTCGGCAGGTCGAGCATGAAGAAATGCGGAAAGACATCGGCCATCGCCTTGCCCGCATGGGTGTTGGCGGTCAGCGCGGCGATCTCGACATGCGGATGGCGGGCGGCAAGGCGAACGGCGTCGGCGCCGGTATAGCCTGAAGCTCCGAGAATGCCGATACGGGCCTTCGTGGTCATGATGTCCTCCGCTTGGAAGGGATGCCGTTGGGGGGGCTGGAAACAAAAAAGCCGCGCTGTGGAGCGCGGCGACCGGATCGATCAGGGCACACGGCCGCACACGCTCATCGCAGGATGAGACGGCGGCGTCGGGTGCTGGTCGCGATCATGTTCATGGGGCGGGTATCTGATGCGGAAGCCGGCGACTGTCAAGGATTTTCGAGAGCGAGACGATAGAGCCGGAAGGTCGTGCCATAGGCGTCCCTGATGCCGTCGGGAGCAAATCCGAGCTTCCCTGCGACCCCGATGGAGGCGGCGTTGTCGGGGTGGATGAGCGCGACGAGTTCGGCAAGGCCCGTCTCCCGGGCGTGCGAGACAACCTGCCGTGCTGCTTCGCTTGCAAAACCCTTGCCCCAATGGGTTCGCGGCAGGCGCCAGCCGATCTCGACGTCCGGCCCCTTGCCCTCGACCGGGATCAGCAAGGCCGTCCCGACGAACGCCTCCGGATGTGCCCGGCCGACGAGGGTCCAATGACCGAGGCCAGGGCCGTGATCCATGGCGATCCGCTCCGGCAGGGCCGCGCGATAGGCCGCCGCGTCGAAGCCGTCCCGGAAGGTGGGCGGCAGGAAGCGCCGCACCTGCAGGTCGGAATCCATCGCGACAAAATCGTCGATGTCGCCGGCCGCGCGCGGCCGGAGCAGCAGACGTTCGGTTTCGAGAGCCGGAACCATCACCGGTTCTTGCCAGGCACCCAGAGCACGTCCGCCCTGCCCTTGTCGTTGAGATGGCGCGCCGCGACGAAGAGGAAATCCGACAGCCGGTTCACATATTCCAGCGAGGCGGCAGAGACGGTCTCGTCCGGGCGGCGTGCGAGGTCCACCATCAGCCGTTCCGCCCGCCGAACGATCGTCCGTGCGAGGTGCAGGTGCGCCGAGGCGGCGCTGCCACCCGGCAGGATGAAGCTCTTGAGCGGGTTCAATTCGCCATTGAGCAGGTCGATCTCGGCTTCGAGGCGCGCGACCTGCGCCGCCACGATCCTGAGCGGCTCGTAGCCGAGGTCCTTGCCCGTCTCGGGCGTCGACAGGTCGGCGCCAAGGTCGAACATGTCGTTCTGGATGCGCCCGAGCATGGCATCGATCGTCTCGCTGCCGCCGGTATGCAGCCGCGCGATGCCGATCGCGGAATTGGCCTCGTCCACCACGCCGTAGGCCTCGACCCTCAGGTCGGACTTCAACCGGCGCGGACCCGCCGCGAGGCCGGTCGTGCCGTCATCACCGGTTCGGGTGTAGATCTTGTTGAGCTTCACCATACCGGATCAGCCCCCATTTGCCTTCAGCCAGATGGCGATGATGATCACGACCACGGCGAGGAATTGCAGCCCGACCCGCCAGCGCATCAGCTTCTGGGACGTGTTGGGCGAACCGCCGCGCATCATGTTGATGAGGCCGAGCACGAGCACGACGGCGACCGCGCCGATGGCGACCGGCACGAGGGCGGAGAAGGACATGGGTCCTCAAGCCTTCAGTTCAGCCGTTGAGGCGCCAGATGGCGATGTTGAGCACGGCCGCGAAGCTCACCCAGGCTAGATAGGGGATCAGCAGCAGCGACGCCATCCGATCCTTCGTCCATGCCAGCCAGATCGTCGCGGCGATGGCAAGCCAGAGCACGCAGACGACCACCGCCGCGGCGCCGATGGCCTGACCGTAGAGGAACACCCAGGACCATGCGGCGTTGAGCCCGAGCTGGGCGATGTAGAGCGAAAGCGCCGGCTCCTTATCGCGCGCTGGCGACAAGGCCAGCCGCGCGCCCGCCAGAGCCATCATGATGTAGAGAGCACCGTCCAGACCGGAGCGAAGAGCCAGCCCGGCGGATTGAAGGCAGGCTTTGTCAGTGCGGGATACCAGACGGCAAGGCCATACGAGCTCGCGACGCTGCCCGCAGCGGCGACCGCAAGGTACAAGGCCAGGAACAGGCCATAGACCGGCAACCCCGCTGCTGTCGCACGCACTCTGTCCACACCCTGCTTCCTCTGGCCGTTCGCGATCTATACGATGGACCAACGCTGCGGGATAAGCCGACGTTCCGTCGATCCGGCGCGGCCCTTGCCTTCGGAACGCGCTCCGCCCGCCATCCGGAACACCGGCCGGCGACGGTCGCGTTTCCGTTCCGTTCGCACTGGCCGGCGGCTGTGCCATGATCGGGGCAAGTGATTCGCGGATGCCCGCAGCATCCGGAAATGGGTTGAGAGATGGACAATTCGGACCTGTTCGGTGGCCCCAAGGATTCGGCGAAGGCAGTGCCCCCTGCCCGTGCCGAGGCAGCGCCTGCGCGCGCCGCGCCGAAGGCCGCTCCCAAGGCGGCGGGAACGCCGGGCGAACAGGGTTATACCGCCTCCGCCATCGAGGTGCTGGAGGGCCTTGAGCCGGTCCGCCGTCGTCCCGGCATGTATATCGGCGGCACCGACGAGAAGGCGCTGCACCACCTCTTCGCCGAGGTCATCGACAACGCCATGGACGAGGCGGTCGCCGGGCACGCTACCTGGATCGAGGTGGAACTGTCCTCCGACGGCTCGCTGTCGGTCACCGACAACGGCCGTGGCATCCCCGTCGACCCGCACCCGAAATTCCCGGACAAATCCGCCCTCGAAGTGATCATGTGCACGCTGCACGCGGGCGGAAAGTTCGATTCCAAGGTCTACGAGACGTCCGGCGGCCTGCACGGCGTCGGCGTTTCCGTGGTCAACGCCCTGTCCGTGTCGCTTGAGGTCGAGGTCGCCCGCGGCCAGATGCTCTATCGGCAGCGCTTCTCGCGCGGCATTCCCCAGACCGGCCTCGAGGAACTCGGCCGGATCCAGAACCGGCGCGGCACGAAGGTCCGCTTCCTGCCGGACCCGGAGATCTTCAAGGAAACGCACACGTTCAAGCCGGCGCGCCTGTTCAAGATGGCACGCTCGAAGGCCTACCTGTTCGGCGGCGTCGAGATTCGCTGGTCCTGCGACCCTGAACTGGTCAAAGGCACCGACACGCCCGAGAAGTCCGTGCTGCGCTTTCCCGGCGGCCTCAAGGACTATCTGGCCGCGACGCTCGACGGCGCGACCATGGTCCATCCCGACATTTTCGCGGGCAAGCTGGACAAGCAGGGTCACGGCTCGGCCGAATGGGCCATCGGCTGGGTCGGCGACCAGGACGGCTTCATCTCGTCCTACTGCAATACCATTCCCACGCCCGACGGCGGCACCCACGAACAGGGCCTGCGCGTCGCCCTGCTGCGCGGCCTGAAGGATCATGCCGAGCGCACCGGCAACAAGCGCGCGGCGCAGATCACCACCGATGACATCCTGTCCGGCTGCTCGATCATGATGTCGGTCTTCATCCGCGAGCCGGAATTCCAGGGCCAGACCAAGGACAAGCTGGCGACCGCCGAGGCCGCGCGCATCGTCGAGAACGCCATTCGCGACCCGTTCGACCACTGGCTCGCCGGCAACCCGAACCAGGCGAACCGCCTGCTCGACTGGTGCATCGAGCGCGCCGAGGAGCGGCTGCGCCGCCGCGCCGAGAAGGATGTCAGCCGCAAGACCGCCGTCCGCAAGCTGCGCCTGCCCGGCAAGCTCGCCGACTGCTCGAACACCTCCGCCGCCGGCTCGGAAATCTTCATCGTCGAGGGCGATTCCGCCGGCGGATCGGCCAAGCAGGCACGCGACCGGCAGACCCAGGCGATCCTGCCGCTGCGCGGCAAGATCCTCAACGTCGCCTCGGCCGGGCGCGACAAGCTCGCGCAGAACCAACAGCTCTCCGATCTCGTCCAGGCGCTCGGCTGCGGCACCGGCTCGCACTATCGCGACGACGATCTGCGCTACGAGCGCGTGATCATCATGACCGACGCCGATGTCGACGGCGCCCATATCGCGAGCCTGCTGATCACCTTCTTCTACCGGCAGATGCCGCGTCTGGTGGACCACGGCCATCTCTATCTCGCCGTGCCCCCGCTCTTCCGCCTGACCCAGGGCGGCAAGACGCTCTATGCCCGCGACGACGCCCACAAGGACGAACTGCTGCGCACCGCCTTCAAGGGCAACCAGAAGGTCGAGATCGGCCGGTTCAAGGGTCTCGGCGAGATGATGCCGGCCCAGCTCAAGGAGACGACCATGGACAAGAAGGTGCGCACCCTTCTGCGCGTCCATGTCGTGCCGGAGGAGCGGCCGGAGACCTCGGACAGTGTCGAGCGGCTGATGGGTGTCAAGGCCGAGCCGCGCTTCGCCTTCATCCAGGAGCGCGCCGAATTCGCGCAGGAACTGGACATCTGACCATGGCCCGGGCGGCAGCGGCGCTCGTCATGCTTGCCGCGCTTGCGGCAACAACCCCCCTCACCGCCCAGTCGCCCGATCCGACGCGCATCCTCTCCGCCATCCCCGGCGAGGTCATGTTCCTGCGCGCCACGGGCCAATGGCGGCAGGGCGATCGGGAGGGCCCCTCGCGCATCGTGCTCCTCAGGACCAACGCGCCGGACGGCGCCATGCGCCTGTTCGTCCAGTGGCTCGCCGTCGCCGACCAGCGCACCGGCCGGATCGGCGTGGTCGCAACGGAAGAGATTCCCGAAGTCTTCGACTGGCGGGTGAAGATCGAGGACTACCGTATAGAGCCCGATGTCGACGGCGCGCGCGTCATGTTCGACGGCGTCGTGCTGACCAGCGGCCAGAAGCGGCGCTACATGTTGACCATCGGCCCGCCGGGCGAGGTCATGTTCTCCGGCAGCCGTTGACCGGAGCGCTTTCGAGCGAAGTGAGCGCCGGTCCGCTTGCGGAGCGCGGCGCGATCAGCACGCAAGACGCGTGAGAGCAACTCGTCAGGCCGAGAACCACTCCACCAGCGCGGCATTGACCGCCTCCGGCCGCTCCAGCGTCGAGAGATGCCCACAATCGGCCACGACCGTCAGCCTCGCGCCCGGGATGGCCTCGGCCATGTCCTCGGACATGAACGGCGGCGTGATCGCATCCTGATCGCCAACCAGAACCAGTGTCGGGCAGTGGATCGCCTTCAGGCCCGGCTCGAAATTCGGACGTGCGATCACCGCCTTCTGCTGGCGGATGAAACGGGCCGGACCAGTCTGGTCGGCCATTCCCCTGACGACGGCCTCGAGTTCCTTGTCGCCAACGCGCTTCAGATGGACGAGACGCGGCCAAAGCACGCCATGAATGTCGTCGAACCGGCCGGTCTGGGCCATCTTGATCGCCGCCATGCGGATCTCGGCATCCTCGGGCATGTCGGCGCTGGCGCGGGTGTCGAGCAGCGCGAGCTTCTGCACTCGCTGCGGCGCCTGCCGCATGACCTCAAGCGCCACATAGCCGCCCATCGACAGACCTGCGAGGGCGAAACGCGGCGGTGCAGCGGCGAGAAGGCGCGTCGCGATCTCCTCGACGGTGTCGTCGCTGGCATGATCGGCGATGGTGACACCGGCGATGTCCGAGAGAGCCTCCACCTGCGGCGCGAACAGGTCGGCAGTGCAGTTGAGGCCCGGCACGAGAACGAGAGCGGGTTTGGCCATGAGGGTGGAATCCTTCACCAATCATGCCGAATTCCGCCGAATCGGCCAGTCGCAGAGGGTTCGCACGCCTGTCATTCGTTGACAATCGGGGCCGTGAGACTATGTTGCGCCGCATCGAATGGCTCGTCCGATGAGCCCTTCGTCATGTCCGTCCGGCCTCGTGGGTTCTAGGGGCCGCTGCGCGAAACCGTTTCGCGCCGATTGCCTCAAGACATCGTCAGAAGACCCCGAGACCTGAAGGATACCCTCCACCCATGTTGTTTTCCGAACTCGGCCTCAGCGCCAAGGTTCAATCGGCCGTGTCCGCGGCCGGCTACACCAATCCGACGCCCATCCAGCAGCAGGCCATTCCGCACGTTCTGGCCCGCCGCGACGTGCTCGGCATCGCCCAGACCGGCACCGGCAAGACGGCAGCCTTCACGCTGCCGATGCTCACCATGCTGGAAGAAGGCCGCGCCCGCGCGCGCATGCCGCGCACCCTCATCCTCGAACCGACGCGCGAACTCGCCGCGCAGGTCGAGGAGAACTTCGTCAAATACGGCGTCAACCACAAGCTGAGTGTCGCCCTGCTCATCGGCGGCGTCTCGTTCGGTGATCAGGACGCCAAGCTGACCCGCGGCGTCGACGTGCTGATCGCCACCCCCGGCCGGCTTCTCGACCATTTCGAGCGCGGCCGGCTGCTGCTGACCGGCGTCGAGTTGCTCGTCATCGACGAGGCCGACCGCATGCTCGACATGGGCTTCATCCCGGACATCGAGCGCATCTGCAAGATGGTGCCCTTCACGCGCCAGACGCTGTTCTTCACGGCCACCATGCCGCCGGAAATCCAGCGCATCACCGAGCAGTTCCTGCACAATCCCGTGAAGGTCGAGGTCGCTCGCCCGGCCTCTACCGCAACGACCATCACGCAGCGCCTGGTACGCGCCGGCCGCAAGGATTTCGAGAAGCGCGACACGCTGCGTGCACTCATCCGCAGCGCCGAAAACCTCAAGAACGCGATCATCTTCTGCAATCGCAAGAGCGAGGTCGCAACCCTCTACAAGTCGCTGATGAAGCACGACTTCTCTGTCGCCGCCCTGCACGGCGACATGGACCAGTCGGCGCGCATGGCAGCCCTCGCCGGCTTCCGTGACGGCCGCACCCAGCTGCTCGTCGCCTCCGACGTCGCCGCGCGCGGCCTCGACATTCCCGATGTCAGCCACGTCTTCAACTACGACACGCCGCATCATGCCGAGGACTATGTCCACCGCATCGGCCGCACCGGCCGCGCCGGGCGTCTCGGCACCGCGATCACGATCGTCACGTCCGAGGACATGAAGCTGCTCGCCGCCATCGAGAAGCTCATCGGCCAGTCGATCGAATGGTCCGGCGACGCCGTTTCCGAGGAGGAAGCGGGCGAAGCCCGTCGCGAGCGCCGCGGCGGACGCGAGCGTGGCTCCTCCCGTGGCGGTCGCGCGGAAGGACGCCAGTCCGAGGAGCGCCCGGCCCGCAGGTCGGAAGGTCGTTCGTCCGAGGGACGCTCGCCCGAAGGTCGCTCGTCTGAGGGACGCTCGTCGGAAGGGCGCTCCGGCAATCGCACCGAGCGCGCGCCGCGCGCCGCCGAATCCGGGCGTCCCCCGGCAGCAAGCCGCCCCGCTCCCCGCCAGGCTGCATCGGAGGAAGCGGACATGTCGCACCTGCCGCAATTCCTGCTGCGGCCGGTTGCCTTCAAGGCGAAATGATCTAACCGGATCGGTCCGAATTTTACCGGGGATAAAGCATTAGCGCGCTACCGTGCCGGTCATCGAGCTCGGAGTGCGTGGAAGCGTGCTCTTCCACGCCAGAATCGGCTGCTGCACATGCAAGAACACAATGACGATGTCGCGCGCAGCCACGGCTTCGGTGACCTTGCCTTTGCCCAGATCAAGGGCCGGCGGCTCGACGCCATGCCGCGCAACTACGAGGTCTGGTACACCTACGCATCCGGCTACCACGCCGAACTGTCGGACGCGATCAATGTCATCCTGTCCGAACGCGGCGCGATCACGCAGGAGCAGCTCGACGGCGTCTATGAGGCTCATCTCTCCCCCAACCGGCTGACCGACAAGATCGACGTCGTCGGCAACCGCGTCATGGACGAGATCGAGCAGGTCATGGCCATGATCGATTCCGCCGCGGGTCAGGCGTCGGCCTACGGCAACGATCTCGCCGGAGCCTCGGCCCGGCTCGCCGCCGTCGGCACCCCCGAGGGCGTGCGCACCATCATCGAGACGCTCGTCCGCTCGACGCGCGAGATCGAAGCCAACAACAAGGCACTGGAGCAGCGGCTGAAGGCCTCGCGCAGCGAGATCCAGCAGTTGCAGGAAAATCTCGATGCGGTCAGGACGGAATCGCTGACCGATCCGCTGACCTCGCTCGGCAACCGCAAATTCTACGATCAGGCCATCACCAAGGCCGTCGCGCTCGCCAACAAGAGCGAGCGGCCGCTCTGCCTGCTGGTCAGCGACATCGATCACTTCAAGAAGTTCAACGACACGTTCGGCCACCTGACGGGCGATCAGGTGCTGCGTCTCGTCGCGCTGTCGGTGAAGCAGAACGTCAAGACGCAGGATCTCGCCTGCCGCTACGGCGGCGAAGAGTTTGCCATTATCCTCCCCGACACGACGCTGCGCGCGGCCGTGACGGTCGCCGAGCACATCCGCCGTTCGGTGATGACCAAGGAACTGATCAAGCGCTCCACCAGCGAAAATCTCGGCCGCATCACCATTTCGCTCGGCGTCGCCGCCTTCAAGCCCGGAGACACCGTCGCGACGCTCTACGATCGCGCCGATCAGTGCCTCTATTCGGCGAAGCGCAACGGCCGCAACCGCGTGGTCTGCGAGACCGACCCGGAAGCCGAGATGCTCGACGTCAAGGTCGCCTGATCAGCGCTCCTGCCTGGGCGCCTTCGACCTTGAACGCTTCGGCTTGACCGGCGCGCGCCGCGCCGCCTCCCAGGCGATCGCCGCCCATTTCCGCAACTCGTCCTCGTCGTCGAAACAGGCGTCGGGCATGCGGCGATAGCTCGCCACGATGCGCTCGCCGCTCGCCCGCCCATAGGTGAAGGGCGGCATGCCAGCCGCCTCGAACAGCGGCGTCGTCTCGGCATCCGCCTTGAGGAACAACCCGGCCTGGATCGCCAGCGCGAAGACGATGCCGTCGCGATAGACGGCATGGCCGGAGAACATCCGCTTGACGGTGACGCGCGCGAACGGCGCGAACAGATCGATCAGGAAATCCGGATCAAAGGCGGCGTCCGCCATCAGACCGCGCCAAGCGCCTCGGGTCTGGCCGGAGTCAGCGCGATGGACTCGCCGCAGCCGCAGGCCGACGTCTGGTTGGGGTTGTTGAACACGAACTTCGAGGCGAGTTTGTCGGTGACGAAGTCCATCTCGGTGCCGAGCAGGTAAAGCACCGCCTTGGCATCGATGAAAACCTTCACGCCGCGATCCTCGACGACCTCGTCGAACTTCGCCGGAGCCTCGACGAACTCCATCGTATATTCCATGCCGGCGCAGCCGCCCTTCTTCACGCCGACCCGCAACCCGGCCTTAGGCGTGTCGGACGAGGCCATGAGGGACTTCACCCTCTCGGCTGCAGCTTCCGTCAGGCGCATGGCCTGCATCTTCGGCAAGGGCATGTCGTTCTCCAAAGCGCCCGGGTTCAAGGCCCGGCGTTCAAAGCGTCCGCGCTCAATATAGAGATTGCTCGTCCCGAGTTAAATGCCCGGTGAATGCCGGCGGCACTCACCACATGTTCAGGGCGACGCGCGCCTCATCCGACATGCGGCTCTGGTCCCACGGCGGATCGAAGGTGAGGTTTACCTTGACCTCGGAAATGCCCGGCACGCTGGCCACCGCATTCTCCACCATGCCCGGCAGTTCCGCCGCCGCGGGGCAGGACGGCGAGGTCAGCGTCATGTCGATGGCGACCTTGCGGGCATCGTCGATATCGACGCGGTAGATCAGGCCGAGTTCGTAGATGTCGGACGGAATCTCGGGATCGTAGACCGACTTCATGGCCGCGACGATATCGTCGGTCAGTCGGTCGAGCTCTTCCGGCGGAATGGCGTTGGTGTCGCCACCCACGGTGGTGTTGAGGGTCTGGGTATCGTCCATCGGGGTCAAGGTCCCTTGAGCATGTCCCGCATGGCGGAGGCCGGCGGCATGGCTGGCTCATGCTCGAACAAGAAGATGCATCAAAAACCCGCGCCCTCCGGCGCAGGTCAGCCGAACATAATTTGGGCCTTCAGGAGGGCTTCCGCAAGGCGATCGACCTCTTCGGTCGTGTTGTAGAGCCCGAACGAGGCGCGGCAGGTCGAGGTAACGCCGAAGCGCTGCAGGAGCGGCATGGCGCAATGCGTGCCGGCACGCACGGCAACACCGTAACGGTCAATGACGGTCGCCACGTCGTGGGCATGGGCGCCCTTCATCTCGAAGGAGACGATGGCGCCCTTGTCCCGGGCATTGCCGAAGATGCGGATCGAATTGATCGCGCCCAGCCGCTCATGGGCATAACGCACGAGCCTATCCTCATGGGCGCGGATGGCATCGCGGCCGATGGAACGCATGTATTCAACCGCCTCGCCGAGGCCGATGGCCTGGACGATGGCCGGCGTTCCCGCCTCGAAACGGTGCGGCGGATCGTTGTAGGTGACCGTGTCGGTCGTCACCACCGAGATCATCTCGCCACCGCCATTGAAGGGCGGCATGCGGTCGAGATGCTGTTTCTTGCCGTAGAGCACGCCGATGCCTGTCGGGCCGTACACCTTGTGGCCGGTGAAGACGTAGAAATCGGCGTCCAGCGCCTGCACGTCCACGTCCATGTGGACGCTCGCCTGCGACCCGTCGACCAGCACCGGAATGCCCTTCGCATGGGCCAGCCGGATGCATTCCGCGATGGGCACAACCGTCCCAAGCGCGTTCGACATGTGGGTCAGCGCCACCATCTTGACGCGCGGGCCGAGGAGCTTCTCGAACTCGTCGAGGAGGAAATTGCCCTCGTCGTCGATCGGCGCCCAGACGAGCTTCGCGCCCCGCCGCTCGCGGTGGAAGTGCCACGGCACGATGTTGGAATGGTGTTCCATGATCGAGAGAACGATCTCGTCGCCCTCCCCGATCACCATGCCGCCGAACGATGCGGCGACGAGATTGATCGCCTCGGACGCATTGCGGGTGAAGATGACCTGATCCACGGAAGGCGCGTTCAGGAAGGCGCGCACGCTTTCGCGCGCGGCCTCATAGGCCTCCGTCGCGGCATTGGCGAGATAGTGCAGGCCGCGATGGACGTTGGCGTATTCGGTCTCGTAGGCGCGGGTGATGCGGTCGATCACCGCCTTCGGCTTCTGCGCCGAGGCGGCATTGTCGAGATAGACGAGATCCTTGCCATAGGGCTTCAAGGCGAGCGCCGGGAAGTCCTGGCGGATGCGCATGACATCGTAGCCGCCATCGGCAACCGCGGGATGCAGGCCGGTCGCGGCCATGGTCACGCCCTCGCCCGCATCCAGTCGAGGATGGTCGCCAGCATCGCCTCGCGGAGTTCCTCCACGACACCAAGCGGCCCCTCGCCGAAATCCTCGATGGCCTCGCGGGCGAACGCCTCCACCAGCAGGGCTTCGGCCTCGCCGTGCGGAATGCCGCGCGCCTTGAGGTAGAACATCAGGTCCGGATCGAGCTCGCCGCAGGTGCAGCCATGTCCGCAGGCGACGTCGTCGGCGAAAATCTCCAGCTCCGGCTTGTTGTCCATGGCCGGACCTTCGGCGAGCATGATGGTCTGGCTCATCATGCGGCCATCGGTCTTCTGGGCCACGGGCTGAACGATGATCTTGCCCTGAAAGACGCCGTGAGCCTCGTTGTCGAGGATGTGCTTGAACAGTTCCTTGCTCTCGCAGTGCGGCACCGCGTGATCCATCAGCAGCGAGGTATCGGCGTGCTGCCGCCCGCGCAGCATGGTGACCCCGCGCAGCGTCGCCTTGGAATTCTCTCCGACGAAACGGGTGAACAGCTGGCTGCGCGAAACGGCGGCGCCGGTGGTCAGCGTCAGCGTGTCGAAATGCGCGCCAGCACCAACGTCGGCGTCGAGGGTGGCGAGATGCAGCGCCTGGTCGCCCTCGATCTGCCGGCGGCCGTGCTCCAGAGTCGCGCCGTTGCCGACGACGACCTGCAGCGCGACGTTCTTCTGGTAGTCGGTGCCAGCCGGGCCGACATGGGTCTCGACGATGCCGGCAGAGGCTCCCTCGCCCACCAGCACGAGGACACGGGCATTGATCAGCCGCGCCTCGCCCGCGGAGGTGATCGAGATGAGGTCGAGCACGTGGCCGACGTCAGTGCCCGGAGCGATCTCGATGACGAGACCGTCGGTCAGGAAGGCGGCGTTGAGCGCGAAGGCGGCATTGGCCTGCGCCGCGGCGCTGCCCGCGAGCCGCGCGACGATTTCCGGTCGGCCGACGATAGCGTTCGCAAGCGAGGTCACCTTGACGCCGTCAGGCATCGTGCCGGTGTCGGAAAGCTCCGGCGAATAGAAGCCGTCGACCATGACCAGCCGGCTGCCGCCGATCCGCGGGATATTGCCAACCGCGACCTTGGCGGCCAGCAGTGTCGACGCATCGGGCGCTCCTGCCAGCGGCTTCGCCTCGCGCATCATGGCGCGCAGGTCCGTGTACTTCCACTCCTCGACCCGGCGGTGCGGCAGGCCGCTCGCCTCGAAGCGCGAATAGCCCTGCGCGCGCAGGTCCTCGACCGCAGGCGCGGGCGCGCCGGCGGCACGCAGCGCCGCATAGGCGCTGATCAGCGACTGCTCGGCCGCCGTGCGGATGGGGGTAACCGCGTTCATGGCAACCTCACGCGGCCTTGCCGACGATGTCGGCATAGCCATTGGCTTCCAGCTCCAGCGCCAGTTCCGGACCGCCTGATTTGACGATCTGGCCGCCCGCCATGACGTGCACGACGTCCGGACGGATATAGTCGAGCAGGCGCTGGTAGTGGGTGATGACCACAAAGGCGCGGTCAGGCGAGCGCATGGCGTTGACGCCGTCCGCGACGATCTTCAGCGCGTCGATGTCGAGGCCGGAATCGGTCTCGTCGAGGATGGCGAGCTTCGGGGCAAGCAGCGACATCTGCAGGATTTCGTTGCGCTTCTTCTCGCCGCCGGAGAAGCCGACATTGACCGAGCGACGCAGCATGTCCTGAGAGATGCCGAGCTCCTTGGCCTTGCCGTTGACCAGCTTGATGAACTCCGGCGTCGAAATCTCGCCGAGGCCGTTCTTCTTGCGCTGGGCGTTGATGGCCGCCTTCAGGAAGGTCATCTGGCCGACGCCGGGAATCTCGATCGGATACTGGAAGGCCAGGAACAGGCCCTTGGCCGCCCGCTCGTCGGGGGCCAGTTCGAGGATGTTCTCGCCGTCGAGCAGCGCCTCGCCGTCGGTCACATCGTAGTCCTCGCGGCCAGCGAGTACGTAGGACAGCGTCGACTTGCCCGAGCCGTTCGGGCCCATGATGGCGGCGACCTGCCCCTTCTCGACGGTGAGGTTCAACCCGTTGAGGATCTGCTTGTCCTCGTCGGCGAGCTTGGCGGTCAGGTTCTTGATCTCAAGGAGCGACATGGAGGTGGTCCGTACAGGAATGGGGCTGGGCCGCACGCGGCCCGCGATATCAGGGCGAAGGCGCCGGCGTCAGCCGACCGAGCCTTCCAGCGAAATGGCGATCAGCTTCTGCGCCTCCACCATGAACTCCATGGGGAGCTGCTGGAGCACGTCCTTGACGAAGCCGTTGACGATCAGCGCGATGGCCTCTTCCTGCGTCAGACCGCGCTGCATGCAGTAGAACATCTGGTCTTCCGACACTTTCGAGGTGGTCGCCTCGTGCTCGAAGACCGCCGAAGCCGTCTTGCTCTCGATATAGGGCACGGTATGCGCGCCGCACTTGTTGCCGATCAGCAGCGAGTCGCAGTTGGTGAAGTTCTTGGCGTTGGTCGCCCGGCGGTGGGCAGAGACGAGGCCGCGATAGGTGTTCTGCGACTTGCCCGCCGAAATGCCCTTGGAAATGATCCGCGAGCGGGTGTTCTTGCCGAGATGGATCATCTTGGTGCCGGAATCGACCTGCTGCGCGCCGTTCGACACCGCGATCGAATAGAACTCGCCTTGTGAATCGTCGCCGCGCAGGATGCAGCTCGGATACTTCCAGGTGATCGCCGAGCCGGTTTCGACCTGCGTCCACGAGATCTTCGAGCGGGCGCCGCGGCAGTCGCCGCGCTTGGTGACGAAATTGTAGATGCCGCCACGACCCTCGCTGTCGCCCGGATACCAGTTCTGGACGGTCGAGTACTTGATCTCGGCGTCTTCCAGCGCCACCAGCTCGACCACCGCCGCGTGGAGCTGGTTCTCGTCGCGCATCGGGGCCGTGCAGCCTTCGAGATAGCTCACATAGGAGCCCTTGTCGGCGATGATCAGCGTGCGCTCGAACTGGCCGGTATTCTTCTCGTTGATGCGGAAATAGGTCGACAGCTCCATCGGGCAGCGAACGCCCGGCGGCACGTAGACGAACGAACCGTCGGAGAAGACGGCCGAATTCAGCGTCGCGTAGAAGTTGTCGGTCGTCGGCACGACCGAGCCGATATACTGCTTCACCAGTTCCGGGTGCTCGCGCAGCGCCTCGGAGATCGAGCAGAAGATGACGCCGGCCTTGGCAAGCTCGTCCTTGAAGGTGGTGGCAACCGAGACGCTGTCGAACACCGCGTCGACGGCGATCCGGTTCTCCGGAGCGACGCCTGCGAGGACCTCCTGCTCCCTCAGCGGGATGCCGAGCTTCTTGTACGTCTCGAGGATCGCCGGATCGATCTCGTCCAGCGACTTCGGCGCCGGATTCGATTTCGGCGCGGCGTAGTAATAGAGGTCCTGGAAGTCGATCTTCGGATAGTGAACGCGCGCCCATTCCGGCTCGCGCAGGGTCAGCCAGCGGCGGTAGGCGTCGAGCCGCCATTCCAGCATCCACTCGGGCTCGCCCTTTTTTGCCGAGATGTAGCGGACGATGTCCTCGGAGAGGCCCTTGGGAGCCAGCTCCATCTCGACGTCGGTCGTGAACCCGTATTTGTACTGGTCGACGTCGATCGATCGGACCTGTTCGACGGTTTCCTGAACCGCGGGCATGGGTCTCTCCTTCTCATCCGCACGGCTTCAAGGGCCGCGGGTCTCACATCTAGGCGGCGCGGGCCGCGACCTTCCCGGCATGGGCCGAAAAGGCAGTCACGAAACGCTCCACGTCCTCGCGGCTGGTCGACCATCCGAGAGTGACGCGCAGCGCGGATTTTGCTTCCGCGCCCTCCAGCCCCATCGCAGCCAGAACATGGCTCGGCGCGACCTTGCCGGAGGAACAGGCCGATCCGGTCGAGACCGATACGCCCGCGAGGTCGAGCGCGATCACGGTGGTCTCGCCGTCTAGGCCGGGATGCACGGTGAGGCTGGTATTCGCCAGCCGCTCCGCTGGCAAGCCAACAACGCGGCTTTGCCCTGAAATAGTGACGATTTGCCCCTCCAGCCAGTCCCGGAGAGCACCGAGCCGCTGCATTTCGGCATCGATCGAAGCGGCTGCAACCTTCGCGGCCGCACCAAAGCCGGCAATGCCGACGAGGTTCTCGGTGCCGGCGCGGAACCGGCCTTCCTGGCCGCCGCCCCTCACGAGGCGCTCGATATCGACCGTTTCCGCCCCGCGGATGATCGCGCCGACGCCCTGCGGACCGCCGATCTTGTGGGCGGAGACGAAGATCGCATCCGCCCCGAGGGTCCACAGGTCCAGGGGCAGCTTGCCCAGGGCCTGCACGGCATCGACCACCAGGCTCGCCCCATGGGCGACGCAGAGCCGGCGCACCGCATCGAGCGGCTGGACGACGCCGGTCTCGTTGTTGGCAGCCATGACCGACACCAGCGCGGGCCCCGGGGAATCGTCGAGAAGTCGCTCGAGCGCCGCCAGGTCGACCGCCCCGCCCGCCCCCACCGGGCAGATGCGGATCGCGCCGGGATGAAACCGCCCGCCAGCCAGCACGCAGGAATGCTCGACCGCGGAGACAATCAGCGTCCGGTGGCCGGTCTGCCCGGCCTTTCCGACGAAGCCCGGCGCGAGCAGCGTCGCCGCCGCCTCGCTGCCGCCGGAGGTGAACGTCACGCAGCGCGCCTCCGCTCCCACCAGCGCCGCGACAACTTCTCGCGCCCCTTCGATGATGCGCCGCGCGGCCCGGCCGTCGGCATGCGTCGCCGAGGCGTTGCCCGCTACCGACAGGGCAGCAACCATCGCTTCGCGGGCCTCAGGCAGCAGCGGCGATGTCGCATTGTGATCGAGATAGGCGCGCGTCATGGCGCTCGAACACCTTGTCGGAAAACCTTGGCTTTTCGTGCCGGGATCGTGTTATAGGCCCGATCCCGACGCGGCAGGACCACCAGCGCCCTTCTTGGCAGCGCAGCGGCTCTGTTTAGAATAATTCTAAGAACTAGAGCCCGACGGTTGACCTGTCAAGAAAAGACATCCGTCGAAATCGAGCGCATTGCAGTGCAATGGTTGCTCGACCGGGGCAATGACGAGGATTTTCCATGCCTGAGGTGATTTTCAACGGTCCGGCCGGCCGGATCGAGGGCCGTTATCATCCCGCCAAGGTTCGTTCCGCCCCCATCGGCATCGTGTTGCATCCGCATCCGCAGTTCGGCGGCACGATGAACAACCAGATCGTCTACAACTGCTACTATCAGTTCGTGAATCGTGGCTTCTCGGTGCTGCGCTTCAACTTCCGTGGCGTCGGCCGCAGCCAGGGCTCCTTCGACCACGGCGTCGGCGAATTGTCGGACGCGGCCTCCGCCCTCGATTACGCGCAGGCCATCAACCCCGAGGCCCGAACCTGCTGGATCGCCGGCTTCTCCTTCGGCGCCTGGATCGGCATGCAGCTGCTGATGCGCCGTCCCGAGGTCGAGGGCTTCATCTCCATCGCCCCGCCGGCCAATCTCTACGACTTCTCCTTCCTCGCCCCCTGCCCCTCCTCGGGCCTGATCGTCCACGGCGACAAGGATGCCGTCGTGCCGATCACCGCCGTCCAGGGGCTCGTCGAGAAGCTCAAGACGCAGAAGGGCATCGTCATCGAGCAGCAGGTGGTGCCGGGTGCCAACCACTTCTTCGAGAACACCGTCGATCCCCTGATGGACGTCGTCGGCACCTATCTCGACAAGCGGCTGGGCAAGAAGGATGCGGCGGAATAGGCCGCGCGCGCCCTATTTCACCAGGTATTCGCGCAGGAGCAGGCGCGCCCTGTGCAGGCGCGCCTTGGTTGCCTGCCGTGTCAGGCCCAGCGTCCCGCCGATCTCGTCGATCGTCAGTTCCCGGACATCCCGCAACAGGACGATATCGCGATAGCCTTGCGGCAACGCCTCGATGGCGGCGGCAAGATCGAGCCTGAGATCGGCGTCCGGCCGGTCGAGCGGCACCTCGTCCGGCACGGCTGCGCCGGCCGCACCGATGCCGGCAAGCCTCGCGAGTTTCAGGCATTCCCGCCGGACGACCGTGAACAGCCAGGCAGAGACAGCCTGCAACGACCGGATCGTGCCAACCCTCCGCGCGAGCAGCCACAGCGCCTCCTGCGCGGCGTCTTCGGCATCGGCGGAGCTGCGGCAGGTCCGCCGGGCGTAGCGGCGAATGTCGGGCTGCGCGAGATCGAGCAGCCGCGCGATGGCGGCATGGTCGCCGAGCCGCGCCGCCTCGAACATCGTCGCCGAAACAGGCACCGCCATGACTACGCCCGATCTCGCGCCCCAATCCCAGCGACGGCGCACATCGGGCAGTAGCCGACGATGCCGGTCGCGGCAAACATGAGCCCCGCAGCCAGCCCGGCATAGCCAGCCGTTCCGCCGAGATACCAGAGCACCGCGATGCCAGCCGCTGCACCCGTCACGATCCGCGCGAGCTGCTGCGCGCCGCCGATGTTCTTCCGATAGAACGCCATGATCCGCCTCCTGTGCGGAGGCCGGCCATTCGACCTCCTGCATGCTGAGAGGGCGCATCGGCCTAAATGGATTCCCGCCGGCTCAAAAATTTCTGGGGTGGGCGCGCAGCCGGGGCCGATATCCCCTGCGACGTTGCGCTGTGGCCTTGCGGGCAGGATCGACTCCCCTTAAAGCCCGGAACTCATGACCTCCGCACCTTCGTCCTTCGTGCTGAACCGCCGGCACTTGCTCGGGATAGAAGGCCTTTCCCCCCAAGAGATCACCGGGCTCCTCGACCTCGCCGAGGAATTCGTCACGCTCAACCGGCAGGTGGAGAAGAAGCGCACGACGCTGCGCGGACGGACCCAGATCAACCTGTTCTTCGAGGCCTCGACCCGGACCCAGTCCTCATTCGAGCTCGCAGGAAAACGCCTCGGCGCCGACGTCATGAACATGTCGGTGGCCCAGTCCTCGATCAAGAAGGGCGAGACGCTGATCGACACGGCGTTGACCCTCAACGCCATGCATCCCGACATCCTGATCATGCGGCATGCCGCCTCGGGCGCGGTGGAACTGCTGTCGAAAAAGGTCGACTGTTCGGTCGTCAACGCGGGCGACGGCACCCATGAGCACCCGACGCAGGCGCTGCTCGACGCGCTCACCATCCGCCGCAACAAGGGCCGGCTGGAGCGCCTCACCGTCGCCATCTGCGGCGACATCCTTCATTCCCGCGTCGCGCGGTCGAACATCATCCTGCTCAACGCCATGCAGGCCCGGGTTCGCGCCATTGGCCCGTCCACGTTGCTTCCCGCTGCCGCCGAACGCCTCGGCGTCGAGGTCTATCGCGACATGCAGGAAGGACTGAAGGACGTCGACATCGTCATGATGCTGCGCCTTCAGCGCGAGCGCATGAACGGCTCCTTCGTGCCCTCGGTGCAGGAGTACTTTCACTTCTACGGCCTGGACGAGGCCAAGCTGCGCTACGCCAAGCCCGACGCGCTGGTCATGCATCCCGGCCCGATGAATCGCGGCGTCGAGATTTCCACGTCGGTCGCGGACGGCGCGCAATCGCTTATCCGCGAGCAGGTCGAGATGGGCGTCGCCGTCCGCATGGCCGTGCTGGAAGCCCTCGCCCGCAACCTGCCGAACGCCTAGGGGATTTTGTCTTGTCGCGTTTTCTTCACGCGAACCGGTACCCACTTCGCTCGAAACCGCTCCAGAGGGCGAGATGCCGCTGACCGATCCGCGCCCCCTGCTCCTCGCCAATGCCCGCCTGATCGACCCGGCCGACGGCACCGACCGGCCCGGCAGCCTGCTGATCGAAGGCGGCGTCATCCGCGACCAGGGCACCGAACTGCGGCCCGACAGCCTTCCCGATGGCACCGAGACCATCGACTGCGAGGGGCGCGTCGTGGCGCCCGGCCTCGTCGACATGCGCTGCTTCGTCGGTGAGCCCGGCTACGAGTACCGCGAGACCATCGCCTCGGCCACGAAGGCCGCGGCTGCTGGCGGCGTCACCACCATCGTCTGCCAGCCCTCGACCGAGCCGGTGATCGACGACCCCGCCATCGTCGACTTCCTGCTGCGCCGTGCCCGCGACACCGGCATCGTGCGGGTGCATCCGATGGCGGCGCTGACCAAGAAACTCGCGGGCCGCGAGATGACCGAGTTCGGCCTCCTGAAGGCCGCCGGCGCCGTTGCCTTCACCGACGGCGCGCGCTCCGTCACCGACGCGCTGGTGATGCGCAGGGCCATGACCTATGCGCGCGATTTCGACGCGCTGATCGTCCATCACACCGAAGACCCGAACCTCATCGGCGAGGGCGTGATGAACGAGGGCGAATTCTCCTCGCGCCTCGGCCTCGGGGGCATCCCGGTGGAAGCCGAGACGATCATGCTCGAACGCGACATGCGGCTCGTGAAGCTGACGGGCGCACGCTACCATGCCGCGTCGATCACCTGCCGGGACTCGCTCGCGATCATCGCCCGCGCCAAGAACGAGGGCCTGCCGGTAACGGCCGCCGTCACGGTCAATCACCTCACCCTCAACGAGAACGACATCGGCAGCTATCGCACCTTCTGCAAGCTGTCGCCGCCGCTGCGCACCGAGGATGACCGCCTCGCGCTTGCGGACGCCGTTGCGGACGGCCTGGTCGATATCGTCGTGTCCGACCACGACCCGCAGGACGTCGAGACCAAGCGGCTGCCTTTCGCCGAGGCAGCCCCCGGCGCCGTCGGCGTCGAGACCATGCTGCCGGCGGCGTTGCGCCTCCATCACGCCGGCCTCGTGCCTCTGCCAGCGCTGCTGAAGTCGCTATCCACTGCGCCGGCAAAGCTTCTCGGCCTGCCCGGCGGCACGCTGGCGCGCGGTGCGCCCGCGGACCTCGTCGTCATCGATCTCGACGAGCCCTGGGTGCTCGACCGCGACGACCTGCATTCCAAGTGCAAGAACTCGCCCTTCGACGAGGCGCGCATGACCGGGCGCGTGGTCAGAACCCTCGTTGCCGGACGCACCGTGCACGGTTGAAGCGCTTTCGAGCGAAGTGGCGACCGGTTCGCGTGAAGAGAAGCGCGCGGACAGCGTGCACAATGCGGCAAGGCGGAAAGATAAAACAAATCCCATTCATCCGAGTGGGATTCTGTCCTAGCGTGTAGCCCTCTCGCAGGGTTCCGCATTCATGCTCACCTCTTCGCTTCCCGCCATCCTCGCCGCAGCCGCCTTCGGCTACCTGCTCGGCTCTATTCCGTTCGGGCTGGTGCTGACGCGGGCGGCCGGCATGGGCGACATCCGATCCATCGGCTCCGGCAATATCGGGGCGACCAATGTCCTGCGCACCGGCAACAAGGGCCTTGCGGCGGCGACCCTCCTGCTCGACGGGCTGAAGGGTACTGCCGCTGTCCTGATTGCCAGCCGGTTCGGATGGAATCTCGGCATCGTCGCGGGTGTCGCGGCCTTCCTTGGCCACGTCTTCCCGGTCTGGCTGAACTTCAAGGGCGGCAAGGGCGTCGCAACCTTTCTCGGCGTCCTTCTGGCGCTCCACTGGCCAGCCTTCGTCGCCTTCGCGCTCGTCTGGCTCGCGATGGCCTTCGCCTTCCGCTATTCGTCGCTGGCCGCGCTCACGGCAAGCCTCGCCGTGCCGGTGGTCGCGCTTGCCATGGGCCAGCCCAGGCTCCTGGTCATGGCCGTCATCGCCATGGTCGTGCTGGTCTTCATCAAGCATCACCAGAACATCGCCAAGCTCCTTGCCGGCACCGAAAGCCGGATCGGCGAGAAATCCGCGCCGCCGCCCGCATGAATGCCGGGGGCGACGATCTCTTCGCCCGCCCCGTAGCGGCGATCCGCCTGACGGATCGCCAGCGCCTCGACTGGCTGCGCCTCGCTCGGTCCGAGAATGTCGGGCCGCGCACCTTCCGCGATCTCCTCAACATGTTCGGCAGCGCCGCCGCGGCGCTCGACGCCCTGCCCGACCTGTCGCGGCGCGGCGGCGGGCGCGCGATCCGGATCGCCAGCCAGGCGGATGCAGAGCGGGAAATGGTGCTCGCGTCCCACAATGGCGTCCGCTTCGTCGCGCTGGGCGAACCCGACTATCCCGACCGCCTGCGCCGCATCGCCTCGGCCCCGCCGCTCCTTGCCCTGAAGGGCGACAGCGCCTGTTTCGAACGCCCGATGATCGGCCTCGTCGGTTCGCGCAACGCTTCGCTGGCCGGGCTCAAGATGGCGGCGATCCTGGCGCAGGGGCTCGGACAGGCCGGCTTCACGACGGTATCGGGCCTCGCCCGCGGCATCGACGCGGCCGCCCACAAGGCTTCGCTGACCACCGGAACGGTTGCCGTTCTCGCCGGCGGGCAGGATCGAATCTATCCGGCCGAGCACGCCCCGCTCGCCGATGACATCGTCCGGGCTGGCGCCGCAATCAGCGAAATGCCAATGGGCCACGAACCCCGCGCCCGCGACTTCCCGCGCCGCAACCGTCTGATCGCCGGCCTGTCGCTCGGCGTGGTGGTTGTCGAGGCGGCCGACCGCTCGGGATCACTGATCACCGCCCGCATGGCGCTGGAGGAAGACCGCGAGGTCTTCGCCGTGCCGGGCTCGCCGCTCGACCCGCGCGCCGCTGGCACCAACCGTCTCATCAAGCAGGGCGCCGTGCTGGTCACCGAGGTCGAGGACATACTCGCGGTACTGCGGCCGATCCTCGACCGCGGCGTCGCGGAGCCCTCACCCGACGAGGACGGCCCGCTCACACCGGCCGATCCCGGCGAGAATGCTCGCGAAAGACTCGCCATGCTGCTCGGGCCGGTACCGGCGGCAGTCGACGACCTCGTCCGCGCCTCCGGCATGCCGGTCGCCACCGTGCGGGTGGTGCTTCTCGAACTGGAGCTTGCCGCGCGGCTTCACCGCGACGCGGCGGGGCGGGTATCGCTGGTCTGACCGCCGTCCCTGCTCTCGCTCTCTGACGCCCGTCGCGCCTCGAGGAACGCATGCTTCTGCTCCGCCTCCAGCCGCACCATGTCCAGCAGATAGTGGAGCGTGCGCAGGTCGGCAGCGCGCGCGAGGTCGGCAAGTTCAGCTGCGAGGCTGCCGATATAGGCCGCAAGGTCTGCCCGGTCCGGACCTGGCAAGCCGGCCGCCCGCGTCGCTGCGGGCCGCAGCTCGCCCGCCGCGCGCGGTACGGGCCGCCGATGACTTGCAGGCATGCTTCCTCCCGGCCGCTGGGCGATGCACGCATCGCTAGGTCAGGGAGTCTTTTGCAATCATAAATATATGTCAATATAAAATACAATCATTCCGTGCAGAAATCTGGCCATTTGACTTGGGACGGCCTTGTGCCCATGTTCCCGCCGACTTTCGGCACCGCATCATCGGTTTGCCGCGGATTTTCAGGGGCACAAGCGCGTGGGCGTGAATGTCGTCATCGTCGAATCGCCGGCCAAGGCGAAGACGATCAACAAATATCTGGGCTCCAACTACGAGGTCATCGCCTCGTTCGGCCATGTCCGCGATCTGCCGCCCAAGGACGGCTCGGTCGATCCGGACGCCGATTTCGCGATGGTCTGGGAGGCGGATGGGCGCGGCGCCAAGCGCATCACGGAGATCGCCAAGGCGGTCAAGGGTGCCGACAAGCTGATCCTCGCCACCGACCCCGACCGCGAGGGCGAGGCCATTTCCTGGCACCTCCTTGAGGCGCTGCGCGACAAGCGCGTGCTGAAGGACATGCCGGTGGAGCGTGTCACCTTCAACGCCATCACCAAGCAGGCGGTACAGGACGCGATGGCCGCTCCGCGCGCCATCGACGAGGCGCTGGTCGAGGCCTATCTCGCCCGCCGCGCGCTCGACTATCTCGTCGGCTTCCGCCTCTCCCCCGTTCTGTGGCGCAAGCTGCCGGGCGCCCGCTCCGCCGGCCGCGTGCAGTCCGTGGCGCTACGCCTCGTCTGCGAGCGCGAAGCCGAGATCGAGCGGTTCAGGAAGCGGGAGTACTGGTCGCTGGTGGCGACCCTCGCGACTCCGCGGAGCGAGAGCTTCGAGGCGCGGCTCGTCGGCGCCGACGGCAAGAAGATCCAGCGGCTCGACGTCGGCACCGAGGACGAGGCACGCGCCTTCGAGAAGGCGCTGAACGACGCGCATTTCGCCGTGTCCGAGGTCGAGGCGAAGCCGGCCCGCCGCCACCCCTACGCGCCCTTCACCACCTCGACGCTCCAGCAGGAAGCGAGCCGCAAGCTCGGTTTCGCGCCGAACCGCACCATGCAGGTGGCGCAGCGCCTGTATGAAGGCTCGGATATCGGCGGCGAGACGGTCGGCCTCATCACCTACATGCGAACCGACGGCGTCGACGTCGCGCCCGAGGCGATCGCCGGCATCCGCGACCTGATCGGCAAGGATTTCGGCGCGCGCTACCTGCCGGGCGCGCCGCGCAAGTACACGTCCAAGCAGAAGAACGCGCAGGAGGCCCACGAGGCCATCCGCCCGACCGACGTGCGCCGCCATCCGCGCGATGTCGCCAAATTCCTCGAACCCGAGCAGGCCCGTCTCTACGACCTGATCTGGAAGCGCACCGTCGCCTCGCAGATGGAGAGTGCCGAGCTCGAGCGCACCACCGTCGACATCCTCGCGACCGTCGGCGGCCTCGGCTCCTCGCTCGGCCGCAAGCTGGAGCTGCGCGCGACCGGCCAGGTCGTGAAGTTCGACGGCTTCCTGACCCTCTACACCGAGGACCGGGACGACGAGAGCGAGGACGAGGACGCCAAGCGCCTGCCCGCCATGACGGTGGGCGAGAAACTGGCGAAGCAGGCGATCGCCGCCAGCCAGCATTTCACCGAGCCACCGCCGCGCTATTCCGAAGCGAGCCTCGTCAAGCGCATGGAAGAGCTCGGCATCGGCCGTCCCTCGACCTATGCCGCGACGCTGCAGACGCTGCAGGACCGCGAATATGTCCGCATCGACAAGAAGCGGCTCGTGCCGGAGGACAAGGGCCGTCTGGTCACGGCCTTCCTGGAGAACTTCTTCGACCGCTATGTCGAGTACGGCTTCACCGCCGCACTGGAGGAGAAGCTCGACCTCGTCTCCAACAGCGAACTCGATTGGAAGGCGCTGTTGCGCGACTTCTGGCGCGATTTCGCCGCCGCCATCGACGAGACCAAGGAACTGCGCGTCTCCGACGTGCTGTCCGCGCTCAACGACAGCCTTGGCCCCCACATCTTCCCCGACAAGGCGGACGGCTCGAACCCGCGCATCTGCCCCACCTGCGGCACGGGCGCCCTCTCGCTGAAGCTCGGCAAGTTCGGCGCCTTCATCGGCTGCTCGAACTATCCGGAATGCCGCTACACCCGCCAGCTGTCGGCGCCTGCCGACGGCACTGGCGACGGCCCTGCCGGCGCGTCGGCCGATGGCACGCGGCGTCTTGGCGAAGATCCGGTGTCCGGCCTCGAAGTCACCGTCCGCGACGGCCGCTTCGGCCCCTATGTGCAGCTCGGCGAAGGCGACAAGCCCAAACGCTCGTCGCTGCCGAAAGGCATGACGCCGGCTGGCCTCGATCTCGAACGGGCGCTGGCGCTGCTGGAACTGCCGAAGGAAGTGGCAAAGCACCCGGAAAGCGGCGAGCCGATCCTCGTCGGCATCGGGCGCTATGGCCCCTATGTCCAGCATGGCCGCACCTACGCCAATCTGGAGAAGGATGACGACGTGCTGGCGATCGGCGCCAACCGCGCCATCGATCTGGTAGTGGCCAAGGAATCCGGCGCGAAGGCCCGGTTCGGTCGCGGCGGGGCGGCCACTGCCGGCCGCGCGCTCGGCGACCATCCAACCCTCGGCGGGCCGGTCACGGTCATGGCCGGCCGCTACGGTCCCTATGTGAAGCACGGCTCCGTCAATGCGACCCTGCCGAAGGGCAAGAACCCCGACGAACTGACCATGGACGAGGCGGTGCCCCTGCTGGCGGCCCGGGCCGAGGTCAGCGGCAAGGGCAAGAAGCCGGCGCGCACCAAGGCGGCCGCGGACAAGCCGGCCAAGGCGAAGTCGCCCGCCAAGCCCAAGTCCGCCGCCAAGAAGCCGGCTGCGAAAAAGGCCCCCGCGCCGAAGGAGTGAGGCGGCTTCGCTGCCTTGCTCGTTTCGCTTGAGCGTCCGATGCGATAGCCTTGGGGCCTCGCCGGGCGGTCGCGCGGCGCATCAGCCGGATTCGCATTGCCCCGCAGACCCAAATTCTCCAAGGAAACGCCTGACGAAGGCTCGCGTCTGCCGAGCCGCGAGGATGTGCTGGCCTTCATCGCCAGCCAGCCGGGGCGCGTGGGCAAACGCGAGATCGCCCGCCATTTCGGCCTGCATGGCGCCGACAAGCAGGCTTTGAAGGCGCTTCTGCGCGACGCGGTGGACGAGGGTCTCGTCACCAAGGGGCGCGGCAAGGTGGCCAAACACGGCGCGCTGCCGCCGGTCCTGGTGGTCGACATCGTCAGCCGCGACGCCGACGGCGACCTCGTCGCCTCGCCCGCCGAATGGGACGAGGAGGAGCACGGAGCCGCTCCCGACATCGTGATCGCCCTGCCCCGCCGTCCGCGCCCCGGCGATCCCATCCCTGGCCTCGGCGACCGCGCGCTGGTGCGCCTCGCCGATGGCGGCTCGGCCGGCGACGACACGCGCCCGGTCGCGCGCGTGATGAAGATCCTCGATCGCGGCCGCTCGCGCACCATCGGCGTGTTTCGCGCCGTTCCGGGCCATGGCGGTCGGCTCATTCCCATCGACAAGAAGAATGTCGGCCGCGAGCTCATCATCCCTGACGAGGCATCGGCCGAGGCGAAGGACGGCGATCTCGTCGCCGTGGACATCGTCCGCACCTCGCGTTTCGGGCCGCCGGTCGCCAAGGTGCGCGAGCGGCTCGGCAACCTGAAGTCCGAGCGGGCGATCTCGCTGATCGCCCTCGAAGTCCACGGCATCCCCCATGTGTTCCGCGCCGACACGCTGGCGGAGGCCGAGCGCGCGGAGCCCGTCAGCCTCGGCAGGCGCGAGGACTGGCGCAAGCTGCCGCTGGTCACCATCGACCCGGCCGACGCCAAGGATCATGACGACGCCGTCCACGCCGAGCCTGACCCCTCGCCCGACAATCCCGGCGGCTTCATCCTGACCATCGCCATTGCCGATGTCGCCGCCTATGTGCGGCCGGGGACATCGCTCGACCGCGAGGCGGCGATCCGCGGCAACTCCGTCTATTTCCCGGACCGCGTCGTGCCAATGCTTCCCGAGCGCATCTCCAACGACCTCTGCTCGCTGAAGGCCCGCGAGGACCGGCCGGCCATGGCCTGCCGGGTTGTGATCCGCGCCGACGGGCGCCGCAAGTCGCACTCGTTCCACCGCATTCTCATGCGATCGGAGGCCAAGCTCGCCTATCCGCAGGCTCAGGCGGCCATCGACGGCCATACGGACGAAGTCACGGCCGGCATCCTCGAACCGATCCTGAAGCCTCTCTGGGAGGCTTACGCGGCCCTCAAGCGCGCGCGTGACGACCGCGAGCCGCTCGACCTCGATCTGCCCGAGCGCAAGATCCTGCTGAAGCCCGACGGCACGGTCGACCGTGTCGTGGTGCCTCAGCGCCTCGATGCCCACCGGCTGATCGAGGAGATGATGATCCTCGCCAATGTCTGCGCGGCCGAGACGCTGGAGAAGCACCGCACGCCCTGCATGTACCGCATCCACGATGCGCCGAGCATGGAGAAGCTGCTGACCCTGAAGGAGTTCCTGAAGACCATGGACATCGCGCTGCCCAAGGCGGCGCTGCTGCGTCCCTCGAATTTCAACCAGATCCTCGCGCGCGCCAAAGGCACCGATTCAACCGAGCTGGTCAGTCAGGTCGTGCTGCGTTCGCAGAGCCAGGCCGAATACTCGCCGGAGAATATCGGCCATTTCGGCCTGAACCTGCGCCGTTACGCGCATTTCACCTCGCCGATCCGCCGCTACGCCGACCTCATCGTCCATCGCGGCCTGATCCGCGCGCTCGGCCTCGGAAACGACGGCCTGCCGGACGGACAGGCGTCCTCCCTCGCCGAGATCGCCGCCGAGATCTCGGCCGCCGAGCGCCGCGCCATGGCCGCCGAGCGCGAAACCATCGACCGGCTGATCGCAGCCCACCTCGCCGACCGCGTCGGCGACATTTTCGGCGCCCGAATCTCGGGAATGACCCGTTCCGGCCTGTTCGTGAAGCTGGACGACACCGGCGCGGACGGTTTCGTGCCGGCCTCGACCATCGGCGGCGACTATTTCCGCTACGAGGAGGGCCTGCAGGCGCTCGTCGGCACCCGCACCGGCGAGACATACCGGCTCGGCGACACCGTGACGGTGAAGCTGGTCGAGGCCGCGCCGGTGGCGGGAGCCCTGCGTTTCGAACTGATGAGCGATGGCCGCGCCGGGGTTGCGCGACAGGGGCGCGAGGGGCAAATACGCCGCAGCAGGCGCGACGACGGCTTTTCTGACGGGCGGCGCGCGCGACCGGGTGACCGGCCGTCCAAACCACCGTGGAAAAAGAAGGGCCGCAAGAAATGAGCGTCCAGATTCTGCATGGCGAAGCGATCGAACAGCCGGCGGAGCGCCCGGCCCGCGACCTCTGGCAGGCCGTCCGGCGCGGCATGATGCTGCGCTGCCCGGCTTGCGGCGAGGGCCATCTTTTCACCTCCTACCTGAAGGTTGCGCCCGCCTGCGATCATTGCGGCGAGGTGCTCTCCCATCACCGGGCGGACGACGCCCCGCCCTACCTGACCATCATGGTGGTCGGCCATATCGTCGTCCCCATGCTGATGTGGCTGGAGCTGCGCTATCAGCCGGAACTGTGGATTCACTTCGTTCTCTGGCTGCCACTGACGCTCATCATGTCGCTGGTGATGCTCCCGCCGATCAAGGGAGCTGTCGTCGGCTATCAATGGGCCCTGCGCATGCACGGTTTCGACGAGCACAGCGCCGAGGCCGAAGAAGACCGCAAGCTCGCCAACCCCGCCAAGGCAGTCATTTCAGCATGAGCGATAAGGGCGTCGCGCTCGCCGAGCGCCTGACCAAGACCGAACGCGAACAGCGCTGGGCCAACCAGAAGCCCGTCGATGCCGCGACGCTCATCCTCATCGACCGGACGGCGAAGAAGCCGAAGGTGCTGATGGGTAAGCGCCGCGACGATCTCAAGTTCATGCCCGGCAAGTTCGTCTTCCCGGGCGGCCGACGCGATCCCGACGACCGCGCCATGCCGGTCTACGGCACGCTCGACGACCGGGCGCAGGCCCGACTCATGGCGCGCGTCCAGCGTCCCTCCATGTCGCGGGCCCGCTCGCTGGCGCTCACCGCCATCCGCGAGACCTGCGAGGAAACCGGCCTGCTGCTCGGCACCCGCGATGCCGGCAAGCCGGAGACCGTGCCGAAGGGCTGGGAAGCCTTCGCCGAGCACGGCGTTTTCCCCGATCTCGAATCGCTCCAGTTCGTCGCGCGCGCGATCACTCCGCCGCGTCGTCCCAAGCGCTTCGACACGCGCTTCTTCGCCTGCGATGCCGACAAGATCGTGCACCGCCTTGAGGGCGTCGTCGGTCCGCATGCGGAGCTGACCGAACTGAAGTGGCTGACCCTCGAGGAAGCCCTCAAGGAAGACCTCCCGACCATCACGACGGTGGTGCTGGAGGAACTTGGCGAGCGCATCGCCAAGGGGTTCTCGCCGCTGCTGCCCGTGCCGTTCTACTTCATGGTCCGCAAGGAATTCCGGCGCGAGCTGATCGACTAGATTACCGCGAATTCATTTGAGCCCGTCCCGGCTCCCCTCCTAACTAGTGCGTCAGGATGACGCGTTCTGCTCATAGGGGGGGCCGATGTGGAAGCCGTGGCTGCTCAGGCTCCATCGCTGGGTGACGCTGGTCTTTGCCATTCCGCTGGCGGTGATCGTGCTCAGCGGCCTCGTTCTGTCATTCGAGCCGGTCGCTCAGGTTACGTCCATCGCCCCCGGTTCGCTCACCCTCGCGACCGTCGAGGATCTCCTCGCCCGCCATGATCCCGAGGGCAAGGCCCGCTCGCTGACATTCCGCAGCTACGAGAACCGCATGTCCATCGGCGGCGTGCGGCCAGACGACACGATCGACGTCGACGTCCGCACTGGCGCGGAGCTGACCGAGGACGGTGCCGCTTCCAACCTGTTCTACTATTCCCGCGTTCTGCACGAGACGCTGATGCTGGACCTCGGCTGGCTGGTCCATGTCTCGACCATGGCCATGCTGCTGCTGGTGGTGCTCGGCATCGCCATGGGATGGCCGCGGCTGGCGAACTCCCTGTCGGGCTGGCACAAGGCGACCGCCTGGTTCCTGCTGCCGCTGCTGGTGCTCTCGCCGCTGACGGGCCTGTTCCTCGCATGGGGCATCAGCTTCGCGGGCTCGCCGACCGGTCGAGCGGAGCCGCTCGCCGTAGCCGAAGCCGTCCGCGTCATCGGGGCGCGGCACGACCTTTCGAATCTCGTCTGGTTGCGCGGGCGCGGTGGGCGGCTGCTTGCTCGTCTTGTCGTGAATGGCGAGTACCGCGTTCATGCCGTCACGCGCGATGGCCTTGAGCCGGCATCGCGCAACTGGCCGCGCCTGCTGCATGAAGGGAATTTCGCGGGCATCTGGTCCGGCCTGATGAACGTGGTCATTTCCATCGCCTTCGTCGCGCTGATGACGACCGGTCTGCTCATCTGGGCGAAGCGGCGGTTCCGCAGACGACCGCAGCGGACGCGGACGCAACAAGCTGCCGGACCCATGGCGGCCTGATCTCGCGCCTGACAGACCTGCCCTCGTCCGCCTTGTCATGATGGCGTCGCCGCGCCATGTGAGGCGGCCTCATGACCGCATCAGTCTCGCCTGCCGAAGCATTTTCCCGCGACCGCGTCGTCTCCATCGCCGCGGCCATAGCCTGCATCGTGGCGGTGGGCATCGGCCTGTCGCTGTCGATCCCGCTCCTGTCCTTCGCGCTGGACGCCAAGGGCGCGTCGCGAACGCTGATCGGCATCAACACTGCGATGGGCGGCATAGCGACAGTCGTCTGCGCGCCGTTCATCTCCGGCTGGGCGCGCCGCTTCGGCATGCAGGCCGTGCTCAGCGCGGCCATCGCGCTCGGCGTCGTATCGCTGCTGGCCTTCCAGGTGGCGGAACCGATCTGGCTCTGGTTTCCCCTGCGCTTCACCCTCGGTGCGGCGCTCGCCGTGCTCTTCGTCCTCTCCGAGTACTGGATCAACGCCGCCGCGCCCGAAGGCCGCCGCGGGCTGGTGCTCGGCGCCTATGCAACCGCCCTCTCCGTCGGATTCGCCACCGGCCCGCAGGTCCTGGCGCTGGTCGGCACGTCGGGGCCGCTGCCCTATTTCACCGGCGCCGCGCTGTTCGCACTGGCGGCACTGCCCGTCCTGTTCGCCGGTGGCAAGGCTCCCGCCATCGAGGACCACCCCTCGACCGGCGTCATGAGCTTCCTGTGGGCGGCGCCTGCGGGCACGCTCGCAGCCCTCGCCTTCGGCGCGGCGGAAACCGGCGCCATCGCACTGCTGCCGCTCTACGGCATGGCGATCGGCCTCGACGCCATGGGCGCGGTGTCGCTCATCTCGGCCTTCGTGCTCGGCAACGTCCTGTTCCAGATCCCCATCGGCCTCGTCGCCGACCGCATCGACCGCCGCTGGGTTCTGCTGTGTTGCGCCACGATCGGCGCGGCCGGCATGGCCGCCATGGCGCTGCTGCCGCTCTCGAAGGTCGGGCTGATGGCGCTTCTGTTCCTGTGGGGCGGCATCGTCACCGGGCTCTATACGGTGGGCCTCGCCCATCTCGGCAGCCGGTTCCGCGGCGCCGACCTCGCACAGGCCAATGCCGCCTTCGTCGTCATGTATTCGATCGGCCTGATCGTCGGCCCGCCGATGGCGGGCGCCGGCATGGACTTCTGGCCGCCGCACGGCATGCCCGCGACGCTCGCCGCGCTGTTCCTTGCCTATCTCGCCGTGGTGCTCGGCCGGATGATCGTGCTGCGCAAACCGGTGTGAGATCCCGGCAATTTGGGGCGACGGGAATCAGGGAACCTCAGCGTCATGCCCGGCCTTGTGCCGGGCATCCACGACTTCCTTTCGGCGGTGGTGTTCAAGTCGTGGATGGCCGGGATAAACCCGGCCATGACGGGGAAAGGTTGCGGCCTCGCAAGCGGCCAGTGACGCGTCACTCCACCGTGACGCTCTTGGCGAGGTTGCGCGGCTGGTCGACATCCGTGCCCATCTCCACCGCCGTGTGATAGGCGAGAAGCTGGATCGGCACCGAATAGACCAGCGGCGCGATGGTCGCCGGCACGTCCGGCATGACGATGGTCGCGACCGTTTCGACTTCCGCGTGCTCCGCGCCCTTCTCGTCGGTGATGAGAATGATCTGGCCGCCGCGCGCCGCCACTTCCTGCATGTTCGAGACGGTCTTCTCGTAGACCTTGTCGTGGGGAGCGATGACGACGACGGGCATGGTCTCGTCGATCAGCGCGATGGGACCGTGCTTCAGCTCGCCTGCCGCATAGCCCTCGGCGTGGATGTAGGAGAGTTCCTTCAGCTTCAGCGCGCCTTCGAGCGCTATCGGATAGGACGTGCCGCGGCCGAGATAGAGCACGTCGCGCGCTTTCGACAGCGCCTTGGCGATGCCTGAAATGTGCTCCTCCAGCTTCAGCGCCTCGTTCATGTAGCGCGGCGCCTCCATCATGGCGCGCACCAGCTTGTCCTCCTCCTCGCCATTGACGAAGCCGCGCGCCTTGCCGGCGGCAATCGCGAGCGAAGCGAGCACCGCCAACTGGCAGGTGAAGGCCTTGGTCGAGGCGACGCCGATCTCCGGCCCACCGAGCGTCGGCATGACGATGTGGCTCTCGCGCGCGATGGTGGAGGTCGGCACGTTGACCACGGCGAGCACGTGCTGGCCGTTCTCCTTGGCATAGCGCAGCGATGCCAGCGTATCGGCCGTCTCGCCGGACTGCGAGACGACGATCATCAGGCCGCCGGGCACCATCGGCGTCTCGCGATAGCGGAATTCCGAGGCAATATCGATGTCGACCTGGATGCGCGCGAAGCGCTCGAACCAGTATTTGGCGGTGAGTCCGGCGAGATAGGCCGTGCCGCAGGCGGCGATCGAGATGCGCGGCAGCGCCGCCCAGTCGAACGGCAGGTCGGCCGGCAGGCGCACCTTGCCGCTGGCCATGTCGAGGTAATGCGCCGTCGTGCGCGCCACGACCTCGGGCTGCTCGTAGATCTCCTTGAGCATGAAGTGCTTGTGATTGCCCTTGTCGACCAGGAAGGCGGTCGCCGAGGAGCGGATCACCGGCCGCTGCACCACGTGGCCCATCTCGTCGCGGATCTCGACCGAGGTGCGGTCGAGGATCGCCCAGTCGCCCTCTTCGAGATAGGCGACGGCGGAGGTGAAGGGCGCCAGCGCGATGGCATCCGAGCCGAGATACATCTCGCCCTCGCCATAGCCGACGGCCAGCGGCGAGCCCTTGCGGGCGCCGATCAGCAGATTCTCGTTGCCCTCGAAGACGAAGGCCAGCGCAAAGGCGCCGCGCAGGCGCGGCAGCACCGCCCCCACCGCGTCGGCCGGGCTCTTGCCCGACTTCATCTCGTGCCCGACCAGATGTGCCACCGTCTCGGTGTCGGTCTGGGTCGAGAAGACCACGCCCTTGGCTTCCAGCTCCTGCCGAAGCTCGCGGAAGTTCTCGATGATGCCGTTATGCACCACCGCCACGCCTTCCGAGGCATGGGGATGGGCATTGGTCTCCGTCGGGGCGCCATGGGTCGCCCAGCGGGTGTGCCCGATGCCGATGGTCCCTGCCAGCGGCGCCTTGGCGAGCGCCGCCTCCAGGTTGCGCAGCTTGCCCTCCGCACGCCGGCGCGTCAGCACGCCACCCTCGAGCGTGGCGACGCCTGCCGAGTCGTAGCCGCGATATTCGAGCCGCTTCAGGCTGTCGACGAGTTGGCCCGCGACGGGCTCCTTGCCGAGGATGCCGATGATCCCGCACATGCGATTTTGGCTCCAATCCGCCCCGAATCCGCTTGGGTGTAAGCGATGCAGCGTCAAAGGGGGTTTAACGGCGGGCAGATACCGCCGGGAAATGAAATGCTGTGACGATATGAGACAGGCCGGTTGCAACTCGGCGCAAGGATCGATCGGAGGATGACGCGTGGGCCTCCCGAGCCGGGCGTCCCGCGCGTTCAGGCCTTGGCAGCCGCTTCCCTTGCCTTGCGTTCCGCCCGCCGCACCTTGTTCGAGCGGATCTTCTCAGCCCCGCGCCCCGGCAGCGCCGCCTGACGCGGTCGGCCGAAGGCAAGCGCACCGTCCACGACATCCTGCGTGATGGTGGAGCCAGCCGCGACCAGCACCTCGTCGCCGATGGTCAGTGGCGCGACCAGCGTCGAGTTCGAGCCGACGAAGACGTCGCGGCCGATGACCGTCGGGTTCTTGTCCGCGCCGTCGAAATTGCAGGTGATGGTGCCCGCGCCGATATTGGTCCCCGCGCCGACGGTGGCGTCGCCGAGATAGGCGAGATGGTTGGCCTCGGCCCTGGCGCCCATCGAGGTCCGGTTCACCTCGACGAAATTGCCGATATGGACGCCCTCCCCGATCCGGCTTTTCGGGCGGATACGGGCGAAGGGCCCGACGGTCGCGCCCTTCGCGATGTGGCAGCCGGCAAGGTGCGAATAGGCGCGGATCGTGACCTCGTCCTCGACGGTAACGCCGGTGCCGACGACAATGTGCGGTTCGAGCATCACGTCCCGTCCGAATGCCGTGTCGAAGGCGAGGAACACCGTCTCGGGGGCCGCCATGGTCACGCCGGCGCGCATCGCAGCCTCGCGCAGGCGCACCTGCATGATCGCTTCCGCCGCCGCCAGCTGCACGCGGTCGTTGACGCCGTGGACGTCCTCCTCCGCCGCGGTAACGAAGGCCGCCCGCAGGCCCATGTTCCGGGCGATCGCTACAGCGTCGGTCAGGTAGTACTCGCCCTTGGCATTGGCGTTGCCGATCCACTTCAGGATTTCGACGGCATAGGCGCCCGACAGGGCCATCAGGCCGCCATTGCATAGCGTGATGGCGCGCTCCTCCTCGCTGGCCTCGCGCTCCTCCACGATGGCGAGAAGCGAACCGCCCTCGACCACCAGCCGGCCGTAGCCGAAGGGATCGGCGGCCTCGAAGCCGAGCGCGACCACAGCCGCGCCTTCGGCGAGCCCTGTGCGCAGCCTGGCGAAGGTCTCCGCCGTCACCAGCGGCGTGTCGCCGAACGCGACGATGACATCGTCATAGCCGCGCGCCAGCACCTCCTCGGCATGCAGCACCGCATGAGCCGTGCCGAGACGCTCTGACTGAACATGGACGGAAGCGTCGGGCACCAGCCGCCGCGCCTCGGCGGCGACATCCTCGCGCCCGGGGCCGACGACGACCGCTGCCGCCGTCCCGCCCGCCGCCGCAACGGCCCGCAGCACATGGCCGAGCATGGAAAGGCCCGCGACTTCATGGAGGACTTTGGGCTTGGCGGACTTCATCCGCGTGCCCTCGCCCGCCGCGAGCACGATGGAGAGGCAGGTGCGTTCGGTCATGGACGAATCCGATTCGGAAGTCGCGCGATTGTGGGCTCAGGCGATGCCCTTCGCCAGACGGTCGAAGGCGACGAGCGTCTTCAACAGGCCCTCCATTTCCTTCAGCGGCACCATGTTCGGACCGTCCGACGGCGCCTTGTCGGGATCGGGGTGGGTCTCGATGAACAGGCCCGCGACGCCGACCGCCACCGCCGCCCGCGCCAGAACCGGCACATATTCGCGCTGGCCGCCCGAGGACGAGCCCTTGCCGCCCGGCTGCTGCACCGAATGGGTCGCGTCGAAGATCACCGGCGCGCCGGTCGTCTCGGCCATGATCGGCAGCGCCCGCATATCGGAAACCAGCGTGTTGTAGCCGAAGGACGCGCCGCGCTCGGTCACCATGACGTTGGGGTTGCCCGTTTCCGTCACCTTGGCGGCGACATTGGCCATGTCCCAGGGCGCGAGGAACTGGCCCTTCTTGACGTTGACGGCGCGGCCGGTCTTCGCCGCCGCGACCAGAAGATCGGTCTGGCGGCAGAGGAAGGCCGGAATCTGGAGGATGTCGACAACCTCGGCGACCGGCGCGCACTGGTCGATTTCATGGATGTCGGTGACGACCGGCAGGCCGAACGTCTCCTTCACCTCCGCGAAGATCGGCATGGCCGCCTTCAGCCCGATGCCGCGCGAGGACTTGCCGGACGTGCGGTTGGCCTTGTCGAAGGACGACTTGTAGACGAGCCCGATGCCCGCCCTCTGCGTGATCTCCTTGAGCGCCGAAGCCACCTCCAGCGCGTGGGCGCGGCTCTCCATGGCGCAGGGGCCGGCGATCAGCGCCAGCGGCAGGCGATTGCCGAAGCTGACGCCACCGACGGAAACGGTGGCCTGTTCAAGGGCTGCAATCACGGCTGTCGATCTCCTGCCGGCCCGGCGGGCGGCTCCGGAAGCGGGCCTTCTGGCAGACCCGCCCCTTGCGATCAACCCGAGATGGGGCCTGAGGCCGCCGCGATCAACCGACGATGGCGTGCGGCACGAAACAGGAGCGGTTGCCGGTCACGAGTCCCTTGTCCTCGCGGATTCCGATGCCGGCGGGCTCCGTATCGACGATCCAGGAGCCGATCACCGGCCGCATCCCGTCGAACACCGCATCCGGCGCCAGGGCCTGAACGATGCGCGGCAGGGTGTCGTAGGGCCCCTCGGGGGCTGCAACCGTGACGCCACCCTTGCGGATTTCGACATTGGCGCCCTCGCGCGAGAAGATGGGCTTGGCGACATAGTCCTTGCCCAGATTCCGCGCCGCCGGATCGTCCTCGTAATAGGATTCCAGCAGATTCGGGTGGTTCGGCGCGAGCTTCCAGAGCTCCGGCATCAGCGCCTTGGTGGATAGCAGCATCTTCCACGGCGGCTCGATCCAGATGGTCGAGGCCTTCGGCAGGGCTGCGCCGAACTGTTCGGCCAGCAGCCATTCCCATGGGTAGAGCTTGAAGATCGCGTGGATGGTCCGGTTTTTCTCGTCCACGAAGCGGCCGTTGCCGTCGAGGCCGATATCCGAGATGTCGAGCAATTCGACCGGCTGGCCGGCCTCCTGCGCGAGTTCGGCGAGATATTCCACGGTCTTGCGGTCCTCGGTCTCGGCCGAGAAGGCGGTCAGGTACATGGTGCCCTGCCGCTTCATCGCGGTGAAGCGGGCGATCAGCTTGTCGTGCAGGCTGTTGAACTGGTCGGCGCCCTCGGGCAGCGCGCCGGCCTTGATCCGGTCCTCCAGCCAGTACCACTGGAACACCGCCGCCTCGTAGAGCGCCGTCGGCGTATCGGCGTTGAATTCCAGCAGCTTCGCCGGCCCGCCCGCGCCATAGACGAAGTCGAAACGGCCGTAGAGGCTGGGGTCCGAGCGATCCCAGCTTTCGGCGATCCACTCCCAATGGGTTTCAGGGATGTTCAGCCGCTTCAGATAGGCTTCGTCCCGGATCGCCTTGCCGACGAACTCGCCGCAGAGACCGACCATCTCACTGGTCGCCGCCTCCAGGTCGTCCTCGATCTCGCGCAGCGTGAACGTGTAGGCGGCGCGCTCGTCCCAGTAGCGCTGCCCGTCGGGGTGGGCATAGTCGAAGCCGAATTCGGCCGCGAGGTCGCGCCAGTTCGGCCGCTCGGCCATGGCGATGCGCTGCATGTCAGCCGCCTCCCGAGAAACCGCGGGATGTCGACCCGAAGCCGCTTCGCGTCACCGACGAGGAGCCCGAACTGACGCCGGACGACGAACTGCCCGACGAGCCGCCGCCCCAGTAGAAGCTCGACGACGACCGACTAGACGACGAGGATCGCGAGCAGCTGTAGGGCGAAAAGGCCGCCCCTCCCATGGTCTGGTAGGTACCGCCCGGCAGGGAACGCAGCGGCTGCGGTATCCAGGCCGAGCTGCTGCTGGTCCGCGTCAGCCCGATGGCCTGCGGCCCGCTTGCAAAGGCGGCGGTACAGGCCGCCACCGTGCCGCCGAGCGCCTGGCACTGGGCGGCCGAGGTCGCGATCTGCTGGCTGGCACAGGGCCGCCCGCCGAGGCCGAAACCGTTGGTGGCGGCGAAGGTGCCGGTCCCGAGCAGCGCCATGGCGCCGATGCCGACAGGCGAGAGAAGAAGCGAGCGCTTGCGTTCCGGTTCCGGGGCGGACGACGGATTGTCTGTCATGGCGCCCTCCTCAGGTCGTCATCGACGCGGCCGCGAGCTGGCCGGCGGAGATGGAGAGAGCCGCGAAGATGAGGGCGGTGGCGATCTCGCCGTTCTCGATCCGCCGGTTCAGGTCGCGCATCGGCAGCTTGATCAGGAGATAGACACCGATCTGCACCACCAGCGACACCATCGCCCAGAGGGCGTTGTCGAGGATCGATTCGGAATATTCGACGGAAGCCGCGAGCGGCAGCGAGAAGCCCAGCACGCTGCCACCGAGCGCGATGGCCGCCGCGACATTGCCCTGTTTCAGCAATGCCAGTTCGTCATGGCGGGTGACGGCGGTATAGATGGCGAGGTAGGCGACGAGATAGCCGATGGCGAGAATAAAGTGAGCGATAAAGGCAGGAAATCCGGACAGGTAATCAGCAATATTCATCGATTTCCCCTTGGGTAGGAAGGCACTCGATGCTAGCCCGGCCCTGCGTCAGCCGCCACCTCGCGGGCCGAAGATCGGCACGGCGGTTTCGGGTGGTCCCCGCCTGACACAGAAGCCCTGAGCGCGCGGCGCGAAGCCTGTCGCGCCAATGCTTCGCTGGCATGTCACGAAGCGATCCTCGCATTGCTCGCGGGTGTTGTGGACCGGCCCCGAACGCGCAAGCGCGGCGTCAGCCTGCCTCAAGAGGTCGGCGCAGGCACCAGCGGTCCGCCCACCGACCACGCAGGCCTCGACGGAGCGATAGACCGGCGCATCGCCGCACTCGCCGCCGGACATCCAGAGATAGGCCATGAGCCCGGCTGCCCCGGCGATCGCCACACCGACGACAGCCGCCCCGGCGCGCATCACACCAGCCGCGACTGCACCTTGGCCGCCTCGATGAACGAGCGGAACAGCGGGTGCGGGTCGAAAGGCCGGCTCTTCAGCTCGGGATGATACTGCACGCCAATGAACCAGGGATGGTCCGGATATTCGATGGTCTCGGGCAGCACGCCGTCCGGCGACAGGCCCGTGAAGACGAGACCCTTGTCCTCAAGCCGCTTGCGATAGTCGAGATTGACCTCGTAGCGGTGCCGATGACGCTCGGAAATCACGTCGGAACGGTAGATCGACGCGATCTTCGAATCCGGCTTCAGGTGCGCGGTGTAAGCGCCGAGGCGCATGGTGCCACCGAGATCGCTGCCCGAGGTGCGCTTCTGGAGCTCGTTGCCCTTCAGCCATTCGGTCAGAAGGCCGACGACCGGTTCCGCGGTCGGGCCGAACTCGGTGGAATTGGCATTGCCGACACCGGCAAGGTTCCGCGCCGCCTCGATCACCGCCATCTGCATGCCGAAGCAGATGCCGAAATAGGGCACCTTGCGCTCACGGGCAAAGCGCGCCGCGCGAATCTTGCCCTCGGCGCCGCGCTGGCCGAAGCCGCCGGGCACCAGGATGCCATGCACGTCCTGAAGGTAGGGCGACGGATCCTCGTGCTCGAAGACCTCGCTCTCGATCCACTCGAGATTGACCTTGACCCGGTTGGCCATGCCGCCGTGGGCAAGCGCCTCGATCAGCGACTTGTAGGCGTCCTTCAGACCCGTGTACTTGCCGATAATGGCGATATTGACCTCGCCCTCGGGATTGTGGACTCGGCTGGAGACATCGGCCCACCGGCGCATGTCGGGCTCACCCTTGGCCTCGATGCCGAAGGAGCGCAGCACCTCGGTGTCGAGACCCGCCTTATGGTAGGCGAGCGGCACGTCGTAGATGGAGGCGGCGTCGCGCGCCTCCACCACGGCGGACGGCTTGACGTTGCAGAACAGCGCCAGCTTCTTGCGCTCGCCTTCCGGGATCGGCCGGTCGCAGCGGCACAGCAGGATGTCCGGCGCGATGCCGATGGAGCGCAGCTCCTGCACCGAGTGCTGCGTCGGCTTGGTCTTGAGCTCGCCCGCCGAGGCGATGAACGGCAGCAACGTCAGGTGGACGAAGATGCTGTCGCCCTCGGGCAGTTCATTGGAGAGCTGGCGGATCGCCTCGAAGAACGGCAGACCCTCGATGTCGCCGACCGTGCCGCCGATCTCGACCAGCACGAAGTCGATGCCCTCGTTGCCGGTGCGGACGAAGTCCTTGATGGCGTCGGTGACGTGCGGGATCACCTGGATCGTCGCGCCGAGATAGTCGCCGCGCCGTTCCTTGGCGATGATGTCCTGGTAGATGCGCCCGGTGGTGATGTTGTCCTGCCGCGTCGCCGGCCGGCCAGTGAAGCGCTCGTAATGGCCGAGGTCGAGGTCGGTCTCCGCGCCGTCGTCGGTCACGAAGACCTCGCCGTGCTGCGTCGGGCTCATCGTGCCCGGATCGACGTTGAGATAGGGGTCGAGCTTGCGCAGCCGGACCGTGTAGCCACGTGCCTGCAACAGCGCGCCGAGCGCCGCTGAAGCCAGACCTTTACCGAGGGACGAGACCACGCCGCCGGTGATGAAAATATACCGCGTCATGGGGCCTCCTCTTTAAAGCGCCACGGCCGATTCGGGTAGCAAGGCAAGCGCGTGGCTGCCCTTTCTCCCCGGACAAAAGAGAAGGGCCGGTCGCCCGGCCCTGGTGCGATGCGTCATGCGCTCGTCGCCCGGTTCGGGCAACGGCCGGGCGGGAGGAAAAGCCTCCCGTCCCCAGATTACTGTTGCGGCGCGGGCGCCGGCGGCTGCGAGCCGCCAGCCGGAGCCGCCGGGGGCTGCGACATGCCACGCAGGCCTTCGAGCATGCCGGTGCCACCCTGGCCGCCCGACTGCGGCACCTGCGGCGCGCCCGGCACGGCGGGAGCCGTGGGCGCTGCAGGCGCGGTCGGGGCGGACGTCGCCGGCCGGTCGAGCAGCGAGCGGGACGAACGTCCCTGCGTCGCCAGCAGGGCCAGCACGATCGAGGTGAAGAAGAACGCGGCCGCGAGAATGGCCGTCGCGCGCGTCAGCACGTTGGCCGTGCCGCGCGACGACATGAAATTGCCGCCCCCGCCCATGCCGAGACCGCCGCCTTCGGAACGCTGGAGGAGCACCACGACGATCAGCGCGAGCACGATCATCAGGTGGATGACGAGAACAACCGACTGCATGGCCGCGAAACGGTCCTGTCGTTGAAAGATGCGGGTCTCTACACGATCGGTTCCGGCTTGCCTACCCCGCCGCAACCAGCCAGCGCCCCATATAGGAAGCCTTTGGGCCCTAGCCAGCCTCGCCGGGCTCGGTCGGCGCCTTGCCGCCCCTGATTCCGGGCGCGAGTTGCCAGAAGATCCAGGCCGACGCGCAAGTGATGAGGCCGATGCACAGGAAGGTGGCGCGGAAGGCCGCCAGCGCCTCGGCCGGCGTCGCCCGACCGAAATAGCTGGAGAAGGCCGCGAGCAGCGCCCCGGCCACGGTGACACCGAGGCTCATCGACAGCATCTGCACCATCGAGAACAGGCTGTTGCCGCTGCCCGCGCCCGCTGCGTCGAGATCGCGCAGGGTCACCGTATTCATGGCGGTGAACTGGATCGAATTCGCCCCGCCATAGAGCCCGAGCTGGATCAGCATGGCCCAGAGCGGCAGGCTCGGAGAAACTGAGAAACTGGCCATCAGGCTGCCAACGAGGATCGTGTTGCACACCAGCACCCGCCGGTAGCCGTGGCGCTCGATCAGGGCAGGCACGATGCGCTTGGCGGTCATCGCCATGGCCGCGACAGGCAGCATCATCATGCCCGCCTCCATCGGCGTGCGGCCGAGGCCGATCTGCAGGAGCAGCGGCAGGAGGAACGGCATCGCGCCCGAGCCGATCCGCGCGAACAGGTTGCCGAGCAGGCCGACCGTATAGGTGTGGATGCGGAACAGACTCAGCGGAAACAGCGGGTCCGGCCGCCTCTGGGCATGCAGGCCGTAGGCGATGATCAGCGCGAAGGAAAAGACCAGCAGGACCAGCACGGTCGCCCGCTCCATGCCGAGTTCGGCGACGCCGTCGAGCGAGAAGGACAGCGCCACCATGCCGACCGACAGCATCAGATAGCCGACCATGTCGAAACGGCCGGCGGAGACGGCGCGGTTGTCCGGCATGTAGAGCCAGGTCATCGCCGCCCCGACGATGCCGACCGGCACGTTGATCAGGAAGATCCAGTGCCAGGAGGCCGCCTGCACCATCCAGCCGCCGAGCGTCGGGCCGATCAGCGGACCGATCAGGCCGGGAATCGCGACGAAGCTCATGGCCGCGAGGAACTGGTCGCGCGGCACGTTGCGGAGAACGACGAGGCGGCCGACCGGCAGGAGCATGGCCCCGCCGGCCCCCTGCACCACCCGCGCCGCGACGAGTTGCATCAGCGTCTGCGAATTCGCGCAGGCGAGCGAGCCGGCAACAAACAGCACGATGGCGCCAAGGAAGACCGTGCGGGTGCCGAAGCGGTCGGCCAGCCAGCCCGAAGCCGGGATCAGCATGGCCATGGTGAGCGAATAGGCGATCACCACGGAATGCATGTTGAGCGGGCTCTCGCCCAGCGAGCGCGCCATGGACGGCAGCGCCGTGTTGACGATGGTCGAGTCCAGCGTCTGCATGAAGAAGCCGACCGCGACGATCCAGAGAAGGACCTTCAGGCGGGCCGGCTCCATCGCCCCCGCCCCTTACCGGTAGGCTGCGGCGATGGCGAGGAAATCGGCCGCCTTGAGGCTCGCGCCGCCGACCAGCGCGCCGTCGACATTGGGCACGGCCATCAGTTCCTTGGCATTGGCCGGCTTCACCGAGCCGCCATAGAGGATGCGGATGCCCGCCGCCTGCTTGCCGTGACGGCCGACCAGCTTCTTCCGGATCAGGGCATGGACCTCTGCGATATCGGCGGTCGTCGGCGTCAGGCCTGTGCCGATCGCCCAGACCGGCTCATAGGCGACGATCACCGTTGCGGGCGTCGCCCCCTCCGGCACCGAGCGGGCGACCTGCCGGCCAACCACGCCGAGCGTCTTGCCGGCCTCGCGCTCCTCGCGCGTCTCACCGACGCAGACGATGGCCGCGAGCCCCGCCCGGATCGCGGCACGGGCCTTGGCCTCGACGACGGCGTCCGTCTCCTTGAAATATTGCCGGCGCTCGGAATGCCCGACGATCACCGCGCCAGCGCCCGCATCCGCGATCATTTCGGCCGAAACCTCGCCGGTAAAGGCGCCCGAAGCCTCCGCGTGGCAGTCCTGCGCGCCAATGCCGATGCGCGTGCCGATGGCGGCGCCGGCGGCGAGGAAGACCAGCGGCGCCGGCGGGCAGATCATCAGATCGACACTGGCCCTGAGCGCGGCGTCGTACCCCTCGGCCATCAGGCCCAGTTCCTTGAGCGCCGAGCGCGTTCCGTTCATCTTCCAGTTGCCGGCGACGAGGGGGCGGACGCTCATTCGATTGCTCCATGGGCGGGACGGCGGCTGACTAGCAGAACCCTCCCCGCAGCGCTACCTACGGGGCTCCCGGCTGCAATGTCCGGCCTGCTTGCCCCGCTAGGGGCCGGTCACTATGCTCCGCCGACTTTTTCAGACCCTTTCGCAGTGCACGGTCCAGGCCGGCGCTGCCTTCCGGAGAATCGACCGGCATGCTGACCGGCCTTCGCAACACCTTCGCCAAGGGCATCATGCGCGGCGTGCTGATCGCGCTCATGGGCCTGCTCGTCGCGAGCTTCGCGGTCTGGGGCATCGGCGACATCTTCCGGGGCGGCTCGTCCACCACCCTCGCCCAGGTCGGCAGCACGCAGATTTCGGTGCAGAGCTTCCAGACCGCCTATAATCGCGAGGTTCAGAACCTCGGCCGCATGCTCGGCCGCGGCGTGACGCCCGACCAGGCGCGCCAGTTCGGCATCGACCAGCGCGTTCTCGGCCAGCTCCTCACCGAGGCGACGCTGGACGAGCGCGGCCGCCAGCTCGGCCTCGGCATCGACGACGACACGATCCGCACCCGCATCATCTCCACGCCCTCCTTCCGCGGCCCGACCGGCCAGTTCGACCGCACAGCCTTCCAGGAGCTTCTGCGCCAGAACGGCTATACCGAGCCGGTCTATATCGAGCTCGAGCGCCGCCTTGCGGTCCGCCAGCAGATCGCCGGCGCGGTGTCCGACCGCATGTCGACGCCGCAGGCGCTCATCGACGCCATGACGCGGTTCCAGAACGAGACCCGCACGGCGCAATATGTCGTCGTCGGCTCGGCACAGGTTGGCGACATTCCCGCTCCCGACGCCGCCGCCCTGCAGGCCTATTTCGACGCCAACAAGGCGGTCTTCCGCGCACCTGAATACCGCAAGCTGGTGCTGCTCACGCTCTCGCCCGACGAGCAGGTCGGTTTCCAGCAGGTGCCGGCCGAGCAGGTCGAGGCCGAGCTCACGCGCCTGCGCGAGACCAGTGAGCGCCGCACCATCCAGCAGATCACCTTCCCGAACGCCGAGGAGGCCGCCGCCGCCGCCGCGAAGGTCAAGGAGGGGCTGTCCTTCGACGATCTCGCCAAGGAGCGGAACATCGCCCCCGCCGACCTCGCCATCGGCCACCTCGCCCGCGCGCAGGTCACCGACGCCGCCGTGCGCGACGCCGCCTTCGCCCTTGCCGAGAACGTCGTCAGCGAACCCGTGCGCGGCGCTTTCGGCACCGTTCTCCTGCGCGTGACGAAGATCGATCCGTTCAACGTCGAGCAGGCGCGCGAGCAGGCCCGCCTCGGCCTTGCCCGCAACATGGCGCGCGGCGCCGTCAACGACCTGCACGACAAGATCGAGCGCGAGCGCTCCTCCGGCCTGCCGCTCGCCGACATCGCCGCCAAGGTCGGCCTGTCGGTCACCACGGTCGATGCCGTCGACGCACAGGGCAACGATCCCGCCGGCGTGCAGCTCAATCTGGTCGGCGCCAGCGATTTCCTCGCGCCCGCCTTCCGCGCCGAGGTCGGCCTCGAAAACGAACCGGCCAACAACCGCCAGTCCGGCCTCTGGGTCTGGTACGAGGTCGCCGGCATCACCCCCGCGCGCGACCGCACGCTCGACGAGGTCAAGGATCGCGTCGAAGCGCGCTGGCGCGAGGACGAGGTGCGCCAGCGCATCGGCAAGCTCGCCGACGAGATCACGGCCGAGATCGCTGGCGGCAAGCCGATCGCAGAGGTGGCGCAGGCGAAGTCGCTCGAAGTCCGGACGACGCCGGCCCTGCCGCGCAGCGGCACCGACGGCTCCTGGGGCGCGGTCGCCGTGCAGCGGCTGTTCGGCACGGCCAAGGGCCTGGCGGCGAATGCGCCGGCTGCGGATGGCATCGACCGGCTGGTCTTCGTGACCGGCGATATCGTCCTTCCCGCCAACGCCGCGCTCGACCAGCGCACGCGCGACCAGTTGCAGCAGTCGATCGAGGACGACGTCCTGACGCAGTATATCGGCAGGCTCCAGCGCGATTTCGGCTCCACGGTCAACCAGACGCAGCTCACCCGCGCCATTGGCGGAACGGCGCAATAGGCCCGCGACCAGCAATCGGCGGGTCATGTCCATGAGGATGTCATGCAGATCGAACCGGCCTTCGAGGCCTTCCAGCCCGTCCACGCCGCGGCCCGGCCGCAGGTGGTCTGGACGACGCTGGTGTCCGATCTGGAAACGCCCGTCTCGGCCTATCTGAAGATTGCCGGCGGGAGGACCAATGCCTTCCTGCTGGAATCGGTCGAGGGCGGCGCGATCAAGGGCCGCTACTCGATCCTCGGCCTCGAACCCGACCTTGTCTGGCGCTGCCGCGGTCAGGTCGCCGAGGTCAACCGCCGGCCGTCTGCCGACCGCAACGCCTTCGCGCCGCTGCCCGATGCGCCGCTTGCCGAGCTGCGCAAGCTGCTGGCCGAGAGCCGCATCGACATTCCGGAGCGCCTGCCGCCCATGGCGGCGGGTGTCTTCGGCTATCTCGGCTACGATATGGTCCGGCAGATGGAGCATCTGCCGGATGTTCCCCCCGACCCTCTCGGCCTGCCGGATTCGCTGTTCATCCGCCCGACCGTCGTCCTCGTCTTCGATGCGGTGAAGGACCAGATCACGGTGGTGACGCCGGTGCGCCCGCAGGCCGGCCAGACCGCCAGGGCGGCCTATGACCGCGCGGTGGACCGCCTGATCGGGGTCGTCGATGCGCTCGACACGCCGCTCGACAAGCAGACGCCCCTGCCCGACCACGCCGAGATCATGGACGGCCTCGTCTCGAACACCTCGGTCGAGGACTATTCGGCCATGGTGGACCGGGCCAAGGAGTACATCGCCGCCGGCGACATCTTCCAGGTCGTGCTGTCGCAGCGCTTCTCGACGCCCTTCACCCTGCCGCCCTTCTCGCTCTACAGGGCGCTGAGGCGCGTCAATCCCTCGCCCTTCCTGTACTATCTCGCCTTCGACGGCTTTTCCGTAGCCGGCTCATCACCGGAGATACTGGTTCGGGTCAGGGATGGCAGGGTTACGATCCGTCCCATCGCCGGCACGCGCCCGCGCGGCGCGACGCCCGCCGACGACAAGCGCCTCGGCGAGGAGCTTCTCGCCGATCCGAAGGAGCGCTCCGAGCATCTCATGCTGCTGGATCTCGGCCGCAACGATGTCGGAAGGGTCGCGAAGATCGGCACCGTCGAGGTGACCGACAAGTTCTTCCTCGAACACTATTCGCACGTCATGCACATCGTCTCGAATGTCGAGGGCGACATCGATCCGAAGCACGACCTGATCGACGCCATGGCGGCCGGCTTTCCGGCCGGCACGGTCTCGGGGGCGCCGAAGGTGCGCGCCATGCAGATCATCGACGAACTGGAGAAGGAGAAGCGCGGCCTGTACGCCGGCTGCGTCGGCTATTTCTCCGCGACCGGCGCCATGGATACCTGCATCGTGCTGCGAACCGCCGTCGTCAAGGACGGCCAGATGTATGTTCAGGCAGGCGCCGGCATCGTCGCCGACAGCGTCAACGCATCCGAACAGGCCGAATGCGTCAACAAGGCCAAGGCACTGCTCCACGCCGCCGACGAGGCGGTGAAGACGGCGGCGCGCGCCGGGAGGGGCCAGTGAAGATCACCCTCATCGACAATTACGACAGCTTCACCTGGAACCTCGTCCACTATATCGGCGGACAGGAGATCGACGGCGCACGGCCGGATGTCGAGGTGATCCGCAACGACAAGACGACGGCCGATGCCGTCATCGCCGGCAAGCCCGACGCCATCGTGCTCTCTCCCGGCCCTTGCACGCCCAACGAGGCCGGCATCTGCCTCGAACTGATCGAGAAGGCTTCCGGGACGATCCCGATGTTCGGCGTCTGCCTCGGCCATCAGGCCATGGGCCAGGTCTTCGGTGGCGCGGTGGTTCGCGCGCCGAAGCCGATGCACGGCAAGGTGTCGGAGATCAGCCATTCCGGCCGCAGCGTGTTCCGCGGCATCAACGGCCGCTTCCAGGCGACACGCTACCATTCGCTGACGGTCGACCGGGCCGGCTGGCCTGATGCGCTGGAAATCACCGCCGAGTCCGACGACGGCGTCGTCATGGGGCTGATGCACCGCGAGCGTCCGGTCCATGGCGTGCAGTTCCACCCCGAGAGCATCGCCTCGGAGCATGGGCACCGCATGATCGGCAATTTCCTCGCCCTTGCATCCGAGTGGAACCGCAGCCACAAGCGTCCCTGATGGAACAGTTCAAAACCCTCATCGCCAAGGCCGCGACCGGCGTCCCGCTGACGCGGGAGGAGGCCGTTACCGCCTTCGACCAGATCATGTCGGGCGACGCCACGCCCTCGCAGATCGGCGGCTTCCTGATGGCCCTGCGCGTGCGCGGCGAGACCGTTGACGAGATCACCGGCGCGGTCATGGCCATGCGCGCCAAGATGGTGACCGTCGAGGCCCCTGCAGACGCGGTCGACGTGGTCGGCACCGGCGGCGATGCCTCCCATTCCCTCAACATCTCCACCTGTGCTGCCTTCATCGTGGCCGGTGCCGGCGTTCCGGTCGCCAAGCACGGTAACCGCGCCCTGTCCTCGCGCTCCGGCGCGGCCGATTGCCTGATGGCGCTCGGCGTCAAGATCGACCTCGGCCCGGCGGCCATTGCCCGCTGCATCCGCGAGGCCGGGATCGGCTTCATGTTCGCGCCCGCGCATCATCCCGCGATGAAGTTCGTGGGACCGACGCGCGTCGAGCTCGGCACGCGGACGATCTTCAACCTGCTGGGTCCGCTGTCCAATCCCGCCGGCGTGAAGCGGCAGATGGTCGGCGTCTATTCGGGACAATGGGTGCGCCCGCTAGCCGAGGTGCTGAACAATCTCGGCTCCTCCCGCGCCTGGGTCGTCCACGGCTCGGACGGCCTCGACGAGGTGACCGGCACCGGCTCGAGCCAGGTGGCGGAACTCAAGGGCGGCGCCGTCTCGACCTTCGAGATCGGTCCCGGCGATGTCGGCCTCGCCCCCTGTTCGCCCGCCGACCTGAAGGGCGGCGATGCCGCCTTCAACGCTGCCGCGCTGCGCGCGGTTCTCGCGGGCGCGCGCAATGCCTATCGCGACGTCGCCGCGCTGAACGCCGCCGCCTCGCTGGTGGTTGCCGGCAAGGCCGCAACCCTGCCGGACGGTTTCGCGCTGGCCCAGAAGAGCCTCGACGAGGGCCATGCGGCGGCACGGCTCGACCGGCTCGTCGCCGTTTCCTCCGCGACCTGATCCGATGGCCGATATCCTCAAGCAGATCGAAGCCTACAAGCGCGACGAAATCGCCGCAGCCAAGCGTTCGCGCCCGTTCTGGGTGGTGGATGCCGCCGCCCGCGCCGCCGATCCCGTCCGCGGCTTCGCACAGGCCATCGAGGCGAAGATCGCGGCCGGCAAGACAGCCCTCATCGCCGAGATCAAGAAGGCGAGCCCGTCCAAGGGGCTGATCCGGCCGGATTTCGACCCGCCCGCGCTTGCGCGCGCATACGAGACGGGTGGCGCCGCCTGCCTGTCCGTACTGACCGATACCCCGTCCTTCCAGGGCGCGCCGGAGTTCCTCACGGCGGCGCGTGCCGCCTGCGCCCTGCCCGCGCTGCGCAAGGATTTCATGCACGACACCTATCAGGTGGCCGAAGCCCGGGCCTGGGGGGCGGACTGCATCCTGGTCATCATGGCATCCGTCGACGACGCGTTGGCGGCCGACCTTATCGCCGCCGCCGACGACTACGGCATGGACGCGCTGGTCGAGGTGCACGACGATGCCGAACTCGACCGTGCGCTCGCCCTGCCCTCGCGTCTCATCGGCATCAACAACCGCGACCTGCGCTCGTTCGAGGTCTCGCTCACGACGTCGGAGCGGCTTGCGCCGCGCGTGCCCGCCGACCGCATCATCGTCGGGGAAAGCGGGATTTTTGTCCCATCGGATGTATCACGCCTGAGACAGGTCGGTATCCGCACACTGCTCGTCGGCGAGAGCCTGATGCGTCAAACTGACGTTACGGAAGCGACGCGCGCCCTCCTGACGTAAGGCGACGCTACGGAAGGTGTCGTTCCCCTGCGTTTGCTGGAAAATCGGCGCAGATGTGCTGAATTTCGGGTTAATCGGAATGACAGCATCTTCCCACAATTGAATCACGCCCGATTCCGTTTGCTTATTTGGTGCCCGCTATTCTCGTCCCCGGTCGCAGATTGGGGGGCATCATCCGATGCTGAAGAAATTCCGGGAATTCGCACGGGACCGAAGGGGCGCACTCGCCGTCGCCTTCGCCGTCGCCATGTATCCGATCATGATGATGATCTGCGCGGCGGTGGATCTCAGTCGGATGAGCCAGCAGCAGGCGCGCCTGCAGGCCGCCCTGGACGCTGCCGCCCTGTTCGTTGCCCGCCTGGTCGCCGACGGCAAGACGCCGGCCGACCTCAGCGCCGCCGCCCGCCAGATCGTCGAAGGCAACGTCAACCCGACCGAGATGTTCAACGTCACGGTATCGGCGGTGATGGACGGCGCCTCCGTGCGCGTCACCGGCTCGGGCCAGCTCAACCCGATGATCGCCAACATTCTCAGCGGCTCGAACCTGCAGGTGGCAGGCACGGCCGGCGCGATGTGGCGCACCAAGAAGATCGACCTCGTCCTCGTGCTCGACAATACCGGCTCGATGGCGAGCTCTGGCAAGATGGCCGCCCTCAAGGACGCCGCCAAGAACCTGATCAACACCATGGCGGCGGTCTCGAACCGGCCCGACGCCATCCGCATCGGCATCGTGCCGTTCGACGTGCAGGTTCGCATCGGCACGACCTACAAGAACGAGTCCTGGCTGACCTATGCAGGCGTCAGCGGCCTGAACTCCGGCAACTGGACCGGCTGCGTCGCCGACCGCGACCAGAGCAACGACGTCACTGACACGACGCCCAGCACAGGCGTTGCCTCGACCCTGTTCCCGGCGCGCAACTGCACCAACAGCGCACTCACCTCCATCCTGCCGCTGACCACCGACTGGGCCGCCCTGCGCTCCAAGGTCGATGCAATGTCGCCGGCCGGCAATACCAACGTCACGATCGGGCTGGTCTGGGGTTTTCACATGCTGACGCCGTCGCAGCCGCTCACCACGGCCCGCACGCTGGCGCAGGAGCCGGACCTCGAGCGCATCATCATCCTGCTCACCGACGGCGACAACACGCAGAACCGCTGGACCACCAACGGCACGCTGATCGACGCACGCACGGACCTCGCCTGCGCCAACGTCAAGGCCAACGGCATCCGCCTCTACACGATCCGCGTCATCGACGGCGACGCCGCGCTTCTGCGCCGCTGCGCCACCCAGACATCGATGTACTACGACGTGCGCACGGCATCGGAGCTCGGGCCGGTCTTCGCCCGCATCGCCGCCGAAATCGGCCAGTTGCGCCTGACCCAGTGAGCCTTCGCATTCGACGAAAAAGGCCCGGCGCATTGCCGGGCCTTTTGTCTGCCTGATCGGGCCGAGCCGGTCTTACTTCGCCGGGGTCAGCTTGCCGAAGGTCGCCTCGTAGGGCTTGTAGGCTTCCTTGAACAGCTCGGAATAGAGCTCGCCGATCTTGGTCGCTCGCGCGATGGCGGCCTCGTAGGCTGCCTTCATATAGTCCGACTGCAGCTCGACCAGCTTGTCGAGGCTCTTCGCCGTCGCGAATTTCTCCATTGCTGCCGAGCCGTCCTCGAAGGACTTCTTGGTGTAGTCGACGAACTCGGCCGCGATCGCCTGATAGCCCTTGGAAACGGCCGTCAGGCTCTTCACCGCGCTGTCCAGGCCTTCCTTGCCGAGCTTCTGCACGTCTTCCAGATTCTGTGCCATGCGTGCCTCCTCGAAGCGAAATCGCCGCTGCGTGATCGGGATGCGCGGGTGCTCCTGACGCCCCGGCGCCAGATGAGTGAAGCGCCGTTTCCGCAATGCGTCAATTCATCTTTTGCATCGCAACAAATCCGTGACACCCGGCCATCGCCCGCTCCTCGCGGCTCATTCGTGACAGCCCGCGCGCCGGCTTAACTTCCTGGCAACCGCGAACGCTTACCGTCTTTGTCAACGCTCCCGTCGTGATGGGAGCGGCGTGTCGCGTACGGCTGCGTATCGCCGATCATGGTGTTGCGTTGCCGGCGGCCCTCAGGGGGTCGTCGGCCTTGCATTCCGGTCGCAGCGGAGCCCGCGCCACGCGAGGGACGAGTGTGCAGACCGGCGCCAGAAGGCCACCCGGTCATTGAGTCAGGGGTGGCGGAATGGCGACGATCAACGGCGCCGGGCGGACCGGAACAGCACGTTTCGGCTGGCGGGTGGCGGCGCTTGCAGCAGCCGCCATGGTTCTCGCGACATCCACGAGCACGGAGGCCCGGCCGCGCCGCTATGGCGGCTATGCGCCGGCCTATTCCGCCATCGTCATCGACGCCAAGACCGGCCAGACTCTGCACGCGGAAAGCGCCGATGCGCACCGCTTCCCGGCCTCCGTCACCAAGGTTATGACGCTCTATCTGCTGTTCGAGCAGATCGAGGCCGGCCGCTTCACGCTGCAGTCGCCGCTGCGGGTCTCGGCGGAAGCCGCTCGCCAGCCGCCCTCCAAGGTCGGCGTCCGTCCCGGCTCGACCATTACCGTCGAAGAAGCGATCCGCGCCCTCGTCACCAAGTCCGCCAACGACGTCGCTGTCGTCATCGCCGAGAACATCTCCGGCGACGAGGAGAGCTTCGGCCAGCTCATGACCCGCCGCGCCCGCGCCATCGGCATGAGCCGCACCACCTTCCGCAACGCCTCCGGCCTGCCCGATGCCGAGCAGGTGACCACCGCCCGCGACCTCGCCACCCTCGGCCGCGCGATCCAGGATCACTTCCCGCGCTACTGGCGCTATTTCCAGACCTATTCCTTCGCTTATCGCGGCGTGAACCACCGCAACCACAACCGCCTGCTCGGTCGGGTTGAGGGCGTGGACGGGATCAAGACCGGCTATACCCGCGCCTCCGGCTTCAACCTCCTGACCTCGGCGCGCCGCGGCGATCGCCAGATCGTCGCCGTCGTCCTCGGTGGCCGCTCCGGCGGCGCACGCGATGCGCGGATGCGCCAGCTGGTCGAGGGCTTCTTCCCCCGCGCCTATGCCGGCGCCCGCACCGCTCCGATGGTCGCCCGCGCCTCCGAGCCGGCTCCGGCGCGCGTCCAGACCCGCATCGCCGTCGCGGCGCAGGTGCCCGTGCCGGGCCGCCGCGAGCCTGTCGCTGCCCCGATGCCGATCACTCCCATGGCGGCGGCCGTCGTCGCCGCCGGCCAGACCCGCGGCGGCGCCTCGACCGGCGCGTCTGCCGCCGCTCCCGTTGTCGCCAGCGCACAGCCGCAGCGGCCGGTCATCCGGGCCGAGTCGCCTCCGGCCCCGATGCCGGCCTCGACTCTCGCCTTCTCCGCGACGCGCCCGGCGCCCGCCCCGGTCGCCATGCCGGGCAACCCGAACCCGCGCCCCGGCGTGCTCGGCACCATCAGTTCGTCGCAGCTGACCACGGCCTCCGTGTCGCCGAGGCCGGTGCAGATGGCCTCGGCCGGCAATGCTCCGGTCGCCGAGGCACCGGCCCGCCGCCGCGGCGAGTGGTCGATCCAGATCGGCGCCTTCCCCACGGAAGAAGCCGCCCAGGCGACCCTGCGCGAGGCACGCGAGGCTTCCGGCCGCCAGCTCGGCGCCGCCGATCCCTACACCGAAAAGGTGGAGCGCTCGGGCATGACGCTGGTCCGCGCCCGCTTCGCCGGTTTCGACCGCGCCAGCGCCGACGCAGCCTGCCGCGCCCTGCGCACCAGCGACTACGACTGCATCCCGGTCCGCAACTGATTTGCGGACCAGTCACCGGATTTGATTGGCTTCAGGAGTTCCGGCGATGGCGTTCCAAGAGGGTGTCCTTGGCCTGGTTGACGCGGGACGCGAGCCACGTGGACCCGCCCTGGTCGGGATGCAGCTTCTTCATCAGCGCGCGATGCGCGGTGCGGATAGCGTCTTCACCCGCCCCCGGCTGAAGGCCAAGGATCTGGTGGGCCTCCTCCTCGGTCATGGCGCTCGAAGCCGCCGCGCCGCCCTGCCCCGCACCCGCATTGCCCTGAGCGTGTTCACGCCAGGCGGGGTCGCGGCGGTCAAGATAAGCCTCGAGTAGCTGCGCGCTCTCGCCGTCGATCTCGGCGAAGGCCTGGATGAGGCGCGGCAGCGGGATCTGCTCCAGCGTCTGCCCGGCAAGCGAGCCGGCGATGAAGCGGCCGCTCATCGCGCCGGTATCGATATCCAGCACCATCTCGATGAAGCGCGAGCGCACGGTGGAGGACTGGCCCGGCGTCTTCGAACCCGCCTGCCCCCAACCCGACAGCATGGACTGGCCCGGCACGATGCCGAGCAGCGTTGCGCCGGCGAGAAAGGCCGGCAGAGCCAGCTCCCACTGGCCGCGGGTCAGCAGGAACACGCCGAACACCATGACAGCGACGCCGCCGACCTTCTTGACCTGGTTCGACAGCCATTTCGGATTGGCGCCGAGAACCCGGTTCAGCGTGCCGGAAAAGACGATGAGGGCGATCAGGCCCGCGATGAAATAGGTCATGCGTGGATACTACTTCATCTGCCCGAGCAGAAGCTGCGCTCCGCGCGAGCCTTTCGCCGCATCGGTCAGCGCCAGCCGGCCGCCCGAGGCGAAGACCGCCACCGCACGAAGCAGCTCGGCCAGCTGGGTCGCCGCGCCCGGATCGAAACGGGCGAAGGCGCCGCGCGTGATGCGGGCGATCTCGCGATAGGCATGTTCGGTGGCGGGATCGCCGCCCTCGAGGAATGTGAAGACCGGCACCTTGGCCATCGCGAGACGGCCCGCCTTACCGCAGAGGTCGTCGAGGCTCTCCTCCATCGCGTCGCCGACATAGACGAGCGCATGGACGCGCTTGTCGGCCGCCTCGTCAGCCGCATGGGCCAGCACCCGGCCGATCTGCGTCTGGCCGCCGACGCAGGCCACCTTGCGCATGAGCTCCTTCAGCCGCTGCGCCTCCGTCACCCAGCCGGACGAGCGGCATTCACCCATGCCACGAAAGAAGACGAGCTGGATGTCCAGCGTGCCGACCCTTGCGGCCTCGGTGAACATCTGACCGGTAATTTCCTGCGCCATGCCCCAGGTCGGCTCGCGGCTGGCGGTGGCATCGAGGGCGAAGACCAGCCGGCCTCGCTCACCCGGCACCTTGGGCGCGCCTACGGTTGCGGCCTTCTTCAGGAATGCGGAGATGTCGGCAGCGCCCGAGGTCGCGACGCCGCCGGCCCGCGCCTGTGCGGGCGTCGCGCTTCCTGTGGCCAGGGGATTCTTCTCGCTCATCGGCTCAATCTGGCGAAGGCCCCATCGATTGCAAGCCCGTCAACCAAGCGCCGCTACCCTCGATGCGAAATGCCCCGTCGAAGGACTGCGGCCAACAGACGACCGAAGCCCCTTGCATGTCGTTGACTTTAAAGAGTCGGCATCAACATACTCGCAAAACAGCGGGTTGGTCTGAACGTGATCGAAAACCTCCGAGCTGCCTGCCTTCCATTTCTTAAAGACGTGTCGAAATTTGATGCCGCCTCAGCGCTGGTGGGGGCAGCGCTGTTGATTATATTGATATATCCAATATTTAGTCAGATTACGTATTATTGGATATCGATCAGCGCCATCATATTTATTCTTTTTGTTTATGCGACATCTCTCTTTAGCGTCTATAATCGGCTCGTCCTTGATGCAGAACGGCAGCAGAAGGACAAGTTCTACGAGAATTCATCGCGTTTCCTGAATGTCGCGCTCATGGCGATGATTGGCGCGGTCACCGGCGCCTATACGCTCGATGCCAATGCGCGCCGCTCTGCAAGCGAGCAGTCCACCTCGGGGCTGGTGCTTGTCGAACACGGACTGCCTCAGATCGAAGTGCGCATTCGAGAATTCGAGCAGGCCGTGACCACTCAGTATTCGAGCGATCACTCGAACCTGTCGCACTTCGTCGACATGTTTCTTCGGACGGCCAATTTTGACCTGAATGTACTTGGCCGGGTCGCCTCCCTCGCCCCAACCCGGAAGTTCGGCGAGGTTGTGACCGCTTATCAGGCACTTCTGGAGACCGTTCAGAAGAACGCGCAGCTACTCTCGCGACCGGTCGTCGAGGGCGGAGCGCCCGTGGCAAATGCGCGCAAGAGCCTGATCGAGGGAATAGGCCGGCTGAAATCGGTGTACTGCGAGAAGATTTCGGGAGTCACGCAAGATGTCGCCGCCGCCATGCGTGCGCATGGGCATCAAGGATTTCATTTTCACTCGATCTACTGCACAGGCTCCGGCGCAACCAGCCCGTTCCGCTGGGAGACGCTTCGCTGACAGCACTCCGTTCCAATAGCGGCGGACCCAATTGCGCCGCCTGCCGCCTGCCATCGAGGTAACCGCCATGCATGCATTGTCCCGTCGCTTCATGTTGTCAGGCGGCCTCGCCGTCGTCTCCGGCTCGGCCCTTGCCCAGAACCCGCATGCCGGGCACGGCCCGCACCATCCGCACCGCGACGGTCAGTTCGAGCGGCTGAACACGCCTGGCCGCGTCGATCTGCCGGAAATTCACCACAGCCAGGCCGAGACGGCGAGCATCGCCCCCAGGGCGGCCAATCAGGGCCGGTGGCTGGCCAAGACGCCGCTGCCGATCCCGCGAACGGAAATGGCCTGGGCCGTCGGCCGCGGCACGCGCATGCACATTGTCGGCGGCTATGCCGAACAGCGCGTCGATCGCCCCTACCACCACATCTACGACGCCGCGTCCGACCGCTGGCTCGATGCACCGGACCTGCCGCGCGGCGCGAACCATGTCGGCGTCGCGGTCGCAGGCAATCGGCTCTACGCCATAGGCGGCTTCATCGAGCAGAACCGCACGCCCCACGCGGAGTGCTTCGTCTTCGGCGCGGACGGCGAGAAGTGGACGCCGATCCGCCCCCTGCCCGAAGCCTGTGGCGCCATTGCCTGCGTCACCGTCGGCGATCGGCTGCACGCGATCGGCGGGGCCACCGGCAACACTTTCGAGAACCGCCGGTCCATCGACTGGCACCTCGTCTATGATCCCAAGGACGACCGCTGGGAGCGGCTGAGGCCCATGCCGCTGGCGCGCGACCACACCGGCACGCTGACGGTCAACGGCCTGATCCACCTGATCGGCGGCCGGGTCGATTCCTTCCATACCAATTCGGTGCTGCATCACGTCTACGATCCGAAGGAGGACCGCTGGACGGCGCGCAACCACATGCCCACCGCCCGCTCCGGCCATGGCGCCGTGCTCTATCGCGGCAGGATCTTCTGCATGGGCGGCGAAGGCTGGCAGCGCGTGCACGGCCAGAACGAGGCTTACGACCCGGCCGCCGATCGCTGGGAGGCCCACGCCCCGATGCTCACCCCACGCCACGGCATGGGCGCGGTCGCGATAGGCGACGCGATCTACGTGGCCGGCGGCGGCCCCCAGATGGGCGGCGGCGTGAAGAGCGCCATCCACGAGGCCTTCACGCTCGCCTGAGCGGCTTTACCGTTCCCCATCAGATACTTGCCGCGCCAACATGAATCAGCGCGGCAAGCCCGCCGGAACCGGAATCGATCTGGCAGCAAATGCCGCCAAGCGATTCCGAAGACTCGTCATTCCGGCGCGACGGCCTTCAGGCCGAGGATGCCCGCGACGATCAGCGCGATACAGGCCAGCCTGATCGCATTGGCGCTCTCGCCGAACAGGAAGATGCCGAGGGCGACCGTGCCGACCGTGCCGATGCCGGTCCAGATCGCATAGGCAGTGCCGACCGGCAGCGTCTTCAGCGCAAGACCGAGCAGGCCGAGGCTGATGACCATGCTGCCGACCGTCAGGATGGTCGGCATCGGCCGGGTGAAGCCATCGGTATATTTCAGGCCGATGGCCCAGCCGATCTCGAACAGGCCGGCGAACGCAAGATAAATCCAGGCCATGGCGGCCCTCCGTCATGGCAGGGTCGTCCCCACCGGCTGAATTGTCTGGGAATGCGGGGTCGTCCCCGCGCCTCTGAAATAGGGCCAATACGCTTCCGGCGCAAGCGACCTGCCCTCCGATCGGCTGATGTCGAGGCCCACCTGCCGGCTACGATCGCGGCACGTTACGCGCAAAGGAGGTATCCGATGGCAGCGGCACGGCTTGCGGCCGGATTGGCCCTTGTCACGCTATCGGCGGCGCCCGCGACGGCAGGCCCATTGCCATTCCCGGACGGAACCTACGTGACCGATCCTGGTCTCTGTCGCATGACCGATCGCCAGCGCAGCGACCGCTACAGCGACGAACTCGTCCTGATGGTGCGTCACATTGAGGGCAACCGACTGACCGACGGCTACGAGATGGTCTGCACCGTGCTGTCAGCCCAGGTGAATGGCAACAGCGTGCGCTACCGCACGCGCTGCAATATGGAAGGGCGCTGGGAAACTGCCACGGGAACGATGACGCGCCTCAGTGAGACCAGCTTCCGCATTGGCACCCGGACCTTTCGGTCCTGCGGTCGCCTCGCCCGCTGAGCGGCGCGGCGGCGCCTCCCCGCGGAACTGAACTGCGTCAGAGATCGTAGAGATAGAAGGCGAAGGTCTCCTCCTCCCTCGGCTGCAACCTCTTGTAAAGCGCCCTCGCCGGCAGGTTATCCGGCTCCGTGCCGACCCAGGCCTCCGTGCAACCGCGTTCGCGGCCAATGGCCATGACGGCCTCGACCAATCGGCGGCCGATCCCTTGTCTCTGCAGCGCTGGCGTCACGCCGAGATTGTCGATGTAGAGCTCGGTCGGCAGGTCCGGATGGCGATGGACGACCCCCGCAACCTGCCCGACGATCACACCGTCCGAGATCGCGAGCACCATCAGGTGCTCCGGCGAGGCCAGATAGGCGGCGAGCCGCTCTGGCACCACCGGCCCGTCGAAGACATCGGGCGCGACGCGCGCGAACAGGCCGGCATCGGCCGGTCCGACTGCGCGCAGGACGACCTCAGCCACCCGTCACGCGGGCGATCACATCGCCGGCCGCCAGCATCTCGCGGTCTCCAGTAGCGCGCACCTTCAGCTCGACCTTGCCCTCGGCGAGGCTGCGCGGCCCGATCATCACCTGATAGGGGATGCCGATGAGATCGGCGGTAGCGAATTTCGCGCCGGGGCGGTCGTCGCGGTCGTCGTAGAGCACGTCGATGCCCTTCGCCCCCAGCGCGCGATAGAGCTCCTCGCAGGCCGCGTCGCAGGCGCTGTCGCCCTGCTTGAGGTTGAGAAGCGCCACCGTGAAGGGCGCGACCGCCGCAGGCCACCGGATCCCGGCCTCGTCATGGCTGGCCTCGATGATGGCAGCGACCACGCGCGACGGCCCGATGCCGTAGGAGCCCATGTGGACCGGCACCGGCTTGCCGTCCGGCCCCTGCACGGTAGCGCCCATCGGATCGGAATATTTGGTGCCGAAATAGAAGATATGGCCGACCTCGATGCCGCGCGCCGAAACGCGGGAAGCCTCGGGAATCGCGTTGTAGGCGGCCTCGTCGTGCATCTCGTCGGTCGCCGCGTAGAGCGAGGTCCATTTGGACACCGCGCCCTTGATGCCGGCGACATCGTCGAAATTCGTGTCGGCGGGCGGCACGGCGAAATCGAGATAGTCCTTGTGGCAATAGACCTGGCTCTCGCCGGTATCGGCCAGGATGATGAACTCGTGGGACAGGTCGCCGCCAATCGGACCGGTATCGGCACGCATCGGGATCGACTTCAGGCCGAGCCGGTCGAAGGTGCGGAGGTAAGCGACGAACATCTTGTTGTAGGCGTGGACCGCGCCTTCCTTGTCGAGGTCGAAGGAATAGGCGTCCTTCATCAGGAACTCGCGCGAGCGCATGGTGCCAAAGCGCGGACGCACCTCGTCCCGGAACTTCCACTGGATGTGGTAGAGGTTCAGCGGCAGGTCCTTGTAGCTCTTCACATAGGCCCGGAAGATCTCGGTGATCATCTCCTCGTTGGTGGGCCCGAACAGCATCTCGCGCTCGTGGCGGTCGCGGATGCGCAGCATTTCCTTGCCGTAGGCGTCGTAGCGGCCGCTTTCGCGCCACAGGTCCGCGGACTGGATGGTCGGCATGAGCAGCTCGACGGCGCCAGAGCGGTCCTGCTCCTCGCGGATCACCTTCTGCACCTTGTTGAGCACCCGCAGGCCGAGCGGCAGCCAGGCATAGATGCCCGCCGATTCCTGCCGCACCATGCCGGCACGCAGCATGAGACGGTGGGAGACGATCTCGGCTTCCTTCGGCGTCTCGCGCAGAATGGGCAGGAAGTAGCGGGACAGACGCATCGGAACCTCGGGCGGGGAAGGCGGCGGCCACGGCTGCGGCGCGGGAGGGCGGAATTGACCTTTTTTCTCCGGCCGAGGCAAGCCGGAACCATGGCGGAAGCAGGGAAATCATGACGTCGCAGGGGAGCATCGTCGTTCGCGGCTACAGGCCGGCCGATCTCGACGATCTGATCGCGATCTTCACCGCCGCGGTTCGCGAGACAGCCGGTCGCGACTACACGCGTGCCCAGGCGCGCGCGTGGGCGCCCGACGCACCCGACCGCACCGCATGGGCCGCGCGCCGTGCGAGTCGTCCGACCTACGTCGCCGAGATCGGCTGCGTCGCGGCCGGCTTCTCCGACCTCGAACCCGACGGCCACATCGACATGATGTTCGTCCATCCGCACCATCAGGGCCGCGGCGTCGCGGCTGCCCTGCTTCGTCACGTCGAGGCACAGGCCCGCATGATCAACCTGCCCCGCCTCTTCACCGAGGCAAGCCTGACCGCGCGGCCGTTCTTCGCTCGCCACGGCTTCACGGTGGTCGCCGAACAGCAGGTGCCGCTGCGGGGCGAAGTGCTGACCAATTTCCGGATGGAGAAGCGCCTGGCCTGACGCGACCGGGCAGTGATGGTCGGAGGCGCAAAAAAAGAAAAGGCGGGATCGGATGATCCCGCCTTTTCCAGGCAATGCTTCGGAAATCGATGTCGCGGAAGTCGCGCCTGTCGTCCCCGTTGTTGTAACCCTCGATTGCACCCCGACGGGGTGCCTTCTCAGGGGTCTTCCTCCCAAGACCTGAGCCACGAGACCTTGCTTCGTCGTTTGAAGGCGGCCTCTTTCTTGCAGCAAAAGGACGCTAGACGACGGAAAATGGTTTGTCACCAAGTTGGGCAGTCATTGGCGAAAAAAAGTGCAGCGACAGGCCTCCGGGAGAATACGTAGCTCCCCTTGCGCCCTGCCGCATTCTGACAATGCCTTGCGACAATCAGAGTTTGGGGCCGCGCGGCAGCAGCGGGATGTCGTCCAGCGTGATGAAACCGGTGGTGTAGTTCACGTAGTAGAGCGCGAAGAGAACGCCGGCCACGATGGTCGTCCAGATCACCTTGCGCAGCATACGCGGCTGGTGCGGCGCTCCGTGTTCCGTGCCTTGCGTCACGTCGCCCGCTTCGATCTGGGAGCGGACGCCGAACGGCAGGGCGGCGAACAGGACCAGCCACCAGATGATGAAGTAGATCGCGATGGACGCGCCCCAGCTCATGCCTGTTCGAGCTCCACCAGCGTGCCGTTGAAGTCCTTCGGATGCAGGAACAGCACCGGCTTGTCGTGGGCGCCGATCTTCGGATTGCCGTCGCCGAGAACGCGCGCTCCTTGCGCCTTCAGGTGGTCGCGCGCCGCGAGGATGTCGTCCACCTCGTAGCAGACGTGGTGGATGCCGCCATCGGGGTTCTTGTCGAGGAACTTGGCGATCGGGCTGTCAGCACCGAGCGGCTGCAGGAACTCGATCTTGGTGTTGGGCAGTTCGACGAAGACGACGGTCACGCCATGCGCCGGCTGGTCGACCGGCGGGGTCACCCTGGCGCCCAGCGTGTCGCGATAGAGCGCGCTCGCCTTCTCGATGTCGCGCACGGCGATGGCGACGTGGTTGAGGCGTCCGATCATGGCTGGCTCCGGCGGTCCGAGAAAATATCTGGCGGCCTTATACCGTCACCACCAGCACATGGCACATCGGCTTTTTGCCCCATCGTGCATTGAGCGTGCCGCGGATGGCGCGGGTGACGCTCTCGGCGACGGCATCGGGGTCGCGCCGCCGCGCCTTGGGCAGGCCTTCGACGCAGTCCAGCACGGTTTCCTCGACGAGTTCGGCGAGGTCGTCGCCCATCGCGTCCTGCTCGGGCACGCCGGCCATGTCCATCTGGATGTCGCCGACCACGACGCCGCGCTCGTCCATGGCGATGGCCACCGAAACGATGCCCGCGAAGGACAGCTTGCGGCGCTCCGGCACGACCCGGCTCGCTTCCTCGATCAGCAGGTAGCCGTCCTTGAACAGCCGCGCGGCCGGCAGCGTGTCCACGACGTCGGGCTCACCGGGAGCCAGGCGGATCATGTCGCCGTCATTGGCCAGGATCACTTCCTTGACGCCCATGCGCTTCGCCAGCGCCGCATGCTCGGCCATGTGGTAGGGCTCGCCATGCACCGGCACGGCGATCTGCGGCCGCACCCAATTGTACATCTGCTCCATCTCGCCGCGACGCGGATGGCCGGAGACATGAACCAGCGCATCGCGGTCGGTGATGATCTGCACGCCCTGCTTGACCAGCCCGTTGACGATGGCGCCGACCGCCTTCTCGTTGCCGGGAATGGTGCGCGAGGAGAAGACCACGGTATCGCCGGGGGCCAGCGTCACTTCGGGATGGTCGTCGTTAGCGACGCGCGCCAGCGCGGCGCGCGGCTCGCCCTGGCTGCCGGTGAGCACCGCCACGACCTTGTCGCGCGGCAGGTAGCCATAGGATTCGACGGAGACGAAGGGAGGAATGCCCTCCAGCATGCCCTGCTCGCGCGCGATGGTGATGACGCGCTCCATGGCGCGGCCGACCAGCACGACCTGCCGGTCCGCCCGCATCGCCGCCTGAGCGACCGCCCTGATGCGCCCGACATTGGAGGCGAAAGTGGTGACCGCCACCCTGCCCTTCGCCGCCGCGATGATCTTTTCGAGCTCCAGCGCGACATTGGCCTCCGAGGGCGACGAACCCTCACGGATCGCATTGGTGGAATCGCCGATCATGGCGAGCACGCCGGCATCGCCCAGCGCCCGGAACCGCGCTTCATCGGTCTTCTCGCCGAGCACCGGGGTCGGGTCGATCTTCCAGTCACCGGTATGAACGACCGTGCCGAGCGGCGAGGTGATGGCGAGTGCGGTCGATTCCGGGATCGAATGGGCCACCGAGATCATCTCGAAGGCGAAGGGGCCGAGTTCGACGCGCTCGCCCGGCCTGATCACGCGGATCGGGATCTTCGGCGCCCCCGCCTCCGACAGGCGCTTCGTCTCCAGCATCGCTGCGGCGAAAGGCGTGAGATAGATCGGGCAGCCGAGCCGCGGCCAGAGGTCGGCCACAGCGCCGATATGGTCCTCGTGCGCATGGGTGATGATCAGCGCGCGCAGGCGCTTCTTCTCGCCCTCGATGAACGAGGGGTCGGGCATGACGAGGTCGATGCCTGGCAGTTCCGGCCCCGCAAAAGCGACGCCGCAATCGACGGCGATCCAGTCTTTCTTCGCCGGCGTTCCATAGCCGTAGAGCGACAGGTTCATGCCGATTTCGCCAACGCCGCCGAGCGGGGCGAAGACGAACTCCTCGGCCGAACCGCGCGGCGCCTTGGGCCGCGCCTGCGGCTTGGAACCAGCATCCTTGGGGCCGGCCTCGTTGGTGCGAGGACGCTTGCCGCGTGCCATCAGTTGAGCGCTCCGGAGACGGCGGGTACGACCTCGCCGACATTGAGAAATTGCCGGCCGTCCGGCGTATCGAGAATCAAACGACCTTGCCCGTCGAGGCCGGCGAAAACACCCTCCATACGCTTGTCGTCGGCACGCACCACCATGGGGCCGCCGAGCCCGTAGGCGCGGGCGAGCCATCCCGCGCGGATGGCGTCGAAGCCCTTGCCGCGGTTCCAGATGGCGAGCGCCGTCACCATGGAACGGGTCAGCGCCGCGAACACCGCGTCGCGGCTGGCCGCGATGCCGGCGGCGGCAAGCGAGGTCGTCGGATAGGGCGTGTCAGCGGGATGATGCGCCACATTGACACCGATGCCGATAACGGCCTGGGTCGCCTGCCCGCGCGTCGTCGCCTCGACGAGGATGCCGGCGAGTTTGGCACCATCGAGAAGGCCGTCATTCGGCCATTTCAGCCGGAAGCGCTCCTCGAGTTCCGGTGCGAGCGCCAGCAGCGCGTCGTCGAGCGCCAGTGCTGCCACGAAGCAGAGTTCGGCGATGCGCGGCGCGGGGGCCGGGTCGGCGATCAGCAGCGATGCGAAGAGGTTGCCGGTCTCGGAGGTCCAGGCCCGCCCGCGGCGGCCGCGGCCGGCCGTCTGCCGGTCCGCTACAACCCATGTGGGCCGGGTCTCGCCTGCTGCGGCACGCGCCAGCGCGTCGGCATTGGTCGACCCGGTCTCGGCGAGATGGACCAGTTGAAAGCCTGCCGCCGTGGCGGTGTCGGAAAGCGCCGGCACCAGATCAGAACAGCGCGCGCGCAGCCGCTCCGGCCGCGGCGACCAGCGGCGCGGGATAGAGAACGAACAGCGTGTTGAACAGGGCCGAAGCGCCGAGCACCAGCTTCAGCTCGGTGCGAACCGGCGCGAAGGCCGGCTTCGGCTCGTCGAAATACATCAGCTTCACGATGCGCAGGTAGTAGTAGCAACCCACCACGCTCGCCAGCACGCCGATCACCGCCAGCGTGTAGAGCTTGGCCTCGATGGCCGCGGCGAAGACGTAGAACTTGGCGAAGAAGCCGGCGAGCGGCGGAATGCCGGCCAGCGAGAACAGCAGCGCGGCGAGCGCCGCCGCCATCATCGGATTGGTGCGCGACAGGCCGGCGAGGTCGTCGATGGTCTCGACCGGCTCGTCGCCGCGCCGCATCGCGATGATGCAGGCGAAGGTGCCGAGCGTCATGATCATGTAGATCGCGATATAGGCGGCCACGCCCTGCACGCCGTTGGCGGTGCCAGCGGCAAGACCGACCAGCGCGAAGCCCATATGGCCGATGGAGGAATAGGCCATCAGGCGCTTGATATTGGTCTGGCCAATGGCGGCGAAGGCGCCGAGCAGCATGGAGCCGACCGAGATGAAGACCACGATCTGCTGCCACTGATGCGTGGCGCCCGGGAAGCCCGAGGCCATGGCCCGGCAGAAGATGGCGATGGCCGCTACCTTCGGCGCCGCCGCGAAGAAGGCGGTGACCGGCGTCGGCGCGCCTTCATAGACATCAGGCGTCCACATGTGGAACGGCACTGCCGAGACCTTGAAGGCGAGGCCCGCGATCAGGAAGACGAGGCCGAAGACGAGGCCGAGACCGACCGGACCAGCCTTCACCGCCGCCGCGATGCCGGCGAAGGACACCGTGCCGGTGAAGCCGTAGATCAGCGAGCAGCCATAGAGCAGCATGCCCGACGACAGCGCGCCGAGGACGAAATATTTCAGGCCGGCCTCGGTCGACTTGGCATTGTCGCGATGGATCGAGGCAATGACGTAGAGCGCCAGCGACATGAGTTCGAGACCCATATAGAGCGCGATCAGGTCGTTGGCCGAGATCAGGATGCCCATGCCGGCGGTCGACAGCAGCACGAGGATCGGGAATTCGAACTTCTCGACCTTCTCCCGTCGGAGATAGTCCTGCGACAGGACCAGCGCCGCGGCGGCGCCCAGGAAGGCGAAGGCCTTCATGAAGCGCGCGAAGGCGTCGAACACGAAAGAGCCGCCGAAGGTCAGGCGCGGCGCACCACCGATGGTCATCACCGCGACGGCGGCGGCGATCAGCAGCACGACGGAGGCGAAGGTCACCGTCGCAGCGGAGCGCTCGCCGACGAAGACGCCGTACATCAGGAGCAGCATGGCGCCGCCCGCGAGCATCAGCTCGGGGATGGCGGGGACGAGATCGAGCAGCGGAGCGTTCATCATCGGCGTCCGTCAGCGCGGCGCGGCCGCTGCGGTCTTGCCCGCGGCGGCATTGGCCTGGTTGTAGGATTCGACCAGCGCATTGACCGCGACCTCGGAGGTCGAGAGCACCGGCTTCGGATAGACGCCGAGCAGAATGGTCAGCACCACCAGCGGGGCGAGGATGGCGATTTCGCGGCGATCGACGTCGGCGATGGATTTCAGCGCCGGCTTGGTCAGTTCGCCCCAGATCACCTGCCAGTAGAGCCAAAGCGCGTAGCACGCCGAAAGGATCAGGCCGAAACAGGCGAGGAAAGCGACCTTGGTCGAAGCCTTAAACGTGCCGATCAGCGTCAGGAACTCGCCGACGAAGCCGGACGTGCCGGGCAGGCCGACATTGGCCATGGTGAAGATCATGAAGATGACCGCATAGACCGGCATGCGGTTCACGAGGCCGCCATAGGCGGCGATCTCGCGGGTGTGCATGCGGTCGTAGACGACGCCGACGCAGAGGAACAGCGCCCCCGACACGATGCCGTGCGACACCATCTGGAACACCGCGCCCTGGATGCCCTCGGCATTGCCGGCGAAGATGCCCATGGTCACGAAGCCCATATGGGCGACGGACGAATAGGCGATCAGCTTCTTGATGTCCTCCTGCACCATCGCCACCAGCGAGGTGTAGACGATGGCGATCACCGACAGCGTGAACACGAAGGGCGCGAAGAACTGGCTCGCCTCCGGGAACATCGGCAGCGAGAAGCGCAGGAAGCCGTAGCCACCCATCTTCAGGAGCACGCCGGCAAGGATCACCGAGCCGGCCGTCGGCGCCTCGACGTGTGCGTCAGGCAGCCAGGTATGCACCGGCCACATCGGCATCTTCACCGCGAAAGAGGCGAAGAAGGCGATCCACAGCCAGAACTGCATGTCGCGCGAGAAGACCGTCGGTCCCTGCTTGATCAGTTCGGCGATGTCGCTCGTCCCCGCCGTCCAGATCATCGCCATGATGGCCAGCAGCATCAGCACCGAGCCGAGCAGCGTGTAGAGGAAGAACTTGAACGAGGCGTAGATGCGCCGCTTGCCGCCCCAGATGCCGATGATCAGGAACATCGGGATGAGGCCGGCCTCGAAGAACAGGTAGAACAGCACGATATCCAGCGCGCAGAACACGCCGATCATCAGCGTCTCCAGCACGAGGAAGGCAACCATGTACTCCTTCACGCGCGTGTCGATCGCCTGCCAGGAGGCGAGGATGCAGAACGGCATGAGGAAGGTGGTCAGGATGATCAGCGGCAGCGAGATGCCGTCGATGCCCATCCGGTAGGAGATGACGCCGCCAAGCCAGTTCGCGCGCTCGACGAACTGGAACTCCGCCGTGCCCGGATTGAACAGCGCCACCGGGATCAGCGACAGGCCGAAGGTCACTGCGGTCGCGAACAGCGCGATCATGCGGATGTTGCGCTTCGCCGCGGCATCGTCGCCGCGCACCATCAGGATCAGCAGAGCGCCGAGCAGCGGCAGGAAAGTGATGATCGACAGGATCGGAGCGTTGGACATCAGTGGCTCCCCGCCACGCCGCCGGAGAACATGAACCAGGTGGCGAGCGCCGCGACCCCGATCAGCATGGCGAAGGCATAGTGATAGACGTAGCCGGTCTGGAGCCGCACGACGCCGCGGGTGACGTCGACGACGCGCGCTGCGATGCCGTCGGGGCCGAAGCCGTCGATCAGCCAGCCGTCGCCCTTCTTCCAGAAGAAGCGGCCGAGCCACTGCGCGGGACGGACGAAGATGCGATCATAGAGCTCGTCGAAATACCACTTGTTGAGCAGGAACTGGTACAGGCCCTGATGGCGGCGAGCGAGTTCGGCCGGCACGTGCGGCGCCCTGATGTACATGTACCAGGCCAGCACGAAGCCGAGCGCCATCATCACGAACGGCGTCCAGGGCACCCATCCCGGCACCGAATGGAAGTCGTGGATGATGTGGTTTTCCGGACGCATGAAGATCGACTCGCGGAAGAACGACTTGATGCCGTCCTCGTAGGCGAACTTCTTCGAGAAGACGGCGCCGGCCAGCACCGAGCCGGCCGCCAGCGCGCCGAGCGGGATCAGCATGACCAGCGGGCTCTCATGCGGCTGGTGGGCATGATGGCCGTGGCCGTGATCGTCATGGGCGTGGCCGTGATCATCCGCCTTGGCATGGCCATGGGCGTGATCGTCGTGACCATGCGCCGCATGGGCGTGGTCGTCGTGAGCCGCATGCGCCTCGGCCCAGCGCGGCTTGCCATGGAAGGTCATGAAAATGAGGCGCCACGAATAGAACGAGGTCATCGCCGCCGCGGCCACCGTCAGCGTGAAGGCGTAGGGGCCCATGACGCTGTGCGCGGCATAGGCGACCTCGATGATCGCGTCCTTGGAATAGTAGCCGGCAAAGCCGAGATGCAGGAAAGGCAGGCCGAACCCGGTCAGCGCCAGCGTGCCGATCAGCATCATCGCATAGGTGAACTTGATGTGGCCGGCGAGCCCGCCCATCCGCCGGATGTCCTGCTCGTGGTGCATCGCGTGGATGACCGAGCCGGCACCGAGGAACAGCAGGGCCTTGAAGAAGGCGTGCGTGAACAGGTGGAAGATGCCGACCGAATAGGCCCCTGCCCCGAGCGCCACGAACATGTAGCCGAGCTGCGAACAGGTCGAATAGGCGATGACGCGCTTGATGTCGTTCTGCACGAGGCCGACGGTGGCCGCGAAGAAGGCGGTCGTCGCGCCGAAGAACATCACGACCGTCAGCGCCGTCGGCGAATATTCGAAGACCGGCGACAGGCGTGCCACCATGAACACGCCGGCGGTCACCATGGTCGCGGCGTGGATGAGCGCGGAAACCGGCGTCGGGCCTTCCATGGCGTCCGGAAGCCAGGTGTGCAGCAGGAACTGCGCCGACTTGCCCATGGCGCCCATGAACAGCAGCAGACAGACGACGGTGAGCGCGTCGAGCTGATAGCCGAGGAACTCCATCTTCTGCCCGACGAGGCCCTGCGCCGCGCCGAACACGGCGTCGAAGCTGATCGAGCCGGTCAGCTTGTAGAGGCCGAAAATGCCAAGGGCGAAGCCGAAATCGCCGACGCGGTTGACCACGAAGGCCTTCATGGCCGCGGCATTGGCGGTGGGCTTCTTGAACCAGAATCCGATCAGCAGATAGGAAGCAAGGCCCACACCCTCCCAGCCGAAGAACATCTGGAGAAGGTCGTTCGCCGTCACCAGCATGAGCATGGCGAAGGTGAACAGCGACAGATAGGCGAAGAACCGCGGCCGGTGCGGGTCCTCGTGCATGTAGCCGATGGAATAGAGGTGGACGAGGAACGACACCGAGTTCACCACCACCAGCATCACGGCGGTCAGCGTGTCGATGCGCAGCGTCCACGAGACGTTGAGCGAACCGGCGTGGATCCACTGCATCAGCTCGACGGTCGTGCCGCGGCCGGCATAGCCGACCTGGTAGAGGGCGAACCACGACAGCAGCGCCGAAATGCCGAGAAGGCCGGTGGTGACGACCTCTGAGGCGCGCGCGCCGATGGCCCGGCCGAACAGGCCGGCGATCAGGAAGCCGACGAGGGGAAGGAAGACGATGGCCTGATACATGGCGAACCTGTCAGCCCTTCATCATGTTGACATCTTCCACCGCGATCGAGCCGCGGTTGCGGAAGAAGACCACGAGGATGGCAAGACCGATGGCCGCCTCCGCCGCCGCCACGGTGAGGACCAGAAGCGCGAAGACCTGGCCGACGAGATCGCCGAGATGGGTGGAGAAGGCGACGAGATTGATGTTCACGGCGAGCAGGATCAGCTCCACCGACATCAGGATGACGATGATGTTCTTCCGGTTGAGGAAGATGCCGAGCATGCCGAGCGTGAACAGGATCGCCGCGACCGAGAGATAGTGGGAGAGGCCGATGGTGAGCATGTTCAGACCCCCTCGCCCGTCTTGACCTTGACGACCTCGATGGCCGTCTCCGGCGTGCGGGCCGCCTGGGCGCCCGGATCCTGCCGCTTGACGCCGGTGCGGTGGCTCAGCGTCAGCACGATGGCGCCGATCATCGCGACGAGCAGCACGAGGCCCGACACCTGAAAGAAGAAGACGTATTTCGTGTAGAGCACCTGGCCCAGCGCCTCGGCATTGGTGATGCCGGCGGGAATCGGTGCCGCGAGGGTCTTCGGGGTAGCGCCGCCCAGCGTCCAGGCGCCGAGCACCATGATCAGCTCGGCCAGCACCACCAGGCCGACCAGCACGCCGATCGGCAGGTACTGCAGGAAGCCCTGGCGGAGCGCGACGAAATCGACGTCGAGCATCATCACCACGAACAGGAACAGCACCGCGACCGCGCCGACATAGACGACCACCAGGATCATCGCGAGGAACTCCACGCCCATCAGCACGAACAGCCCCGATGCGTTGACGAAGGCGAGGATCAGGAACAGCACCGAGTGCACGGGATTGCGCGCGGCGATCACCATGAACGCGGATGCGATCAGCATCCCCGCGAAAAGGTAGAAGAAGAGACCGGCGAGCATCTGCCCTTTGCCCCGTTCCGTATCCTGAAGGGCGCGTTCCGGGACTCAAAGACTGTCCCGCGCGCGCCCCTCTTAAGGTTCAAGTTGGAATGCGTCCAGACGAGCTGTCCCGACGCATCCCTGTTCGTCAGCGATAAGGCGCGTCCAGCTTCTGGCTCGCCGCGAGCTCGCGCTCCCAGCGGTCGCCATTCGCGAGCAACCTGGCCTTGTCGTAGTAGAGTTCCTCGCGCGTCTCGGTGGCGAACTCGAAGTTCGGCCCCTCGACGATGGCATCCACCGGACACGCCTCCTGGCAGAAGCCGCAATAGATGCACTTCACCATGTCGATGTCGTAGCGCGTCGTGCGGCGCGTGCCGTCGTTGCGGCGCGGGCCGGCCTCGATGGTGATCGCCTGCGCCGGACAGATCGCCTCGCACAGCTTGCAGGCGATGCAGCGCTCCTCGCCGTTCGGATAGCGGCGGAGCGCGTGCTCACCCCGGAACCGCGGCGAAATCTGCCCCTTCTCGAAGGGGTAGTTGATCGTCGCCTTCGGCTTGAAGAAATAGCGCATCGACAGGAAGAACGCCGAGACGAACTCCGTCAGGAACAGGGCTTTGGCCGCGCGGTCGAGCCGGAACGTCGACGCCATGGACCTCTTCTCCTCAAATGCCCCAGCCGCTGATCGTGCGGCCGAGCCAGTAACCCAGACCCGCGAAGACGGGCACGATGGCGACCATCAGGATCCGCTGCGCCAGCACGATCCGGCGCTCGTAATCCCGCCGCTCGGCTTCGGTCGCCGAACGGTCGGTCTCCCTCAGCTTGCGCGTGACCAGCCCGGAGACGATCCGGTAGTCGATCCAGCCGACCCCAGCGCCGATGGCGGCGCCGATGAGACCGGCCGGATTTGCCAAGCCGTCCATGCCGGGCCCCTTACGGAGCCCAGCCGGTGAATTGCAGCACGCCCGCGACCACGACGACCATGGCCAGCGAGATCGGCAGGAACACCTTCCAGCCGAGGCGCATGAGTTGGTCGTAGCGGTAGCGCGGCACGAAGGCCTTCACCATGGCGAACATGAAGAACACCATGGATATCTTGAGCACGAACCAGACGACGCCCGGCACCCAGGTGAAGGGCGCGATCGGGAACGGCGGCAGCCAGCCCCCGAGGAACAGGATCGTCGTCAGCGCGCACATGGTCATGATCGCCACGTATTCGGCGAGCATGAACATCATGTACGGGGTCGAGGCATATTCGACCATGAAGCCGGCGACGAGCTCGGATTCGGCTTCCGGCAGGTCGAAGGGCGGCCGGTTGGTCTCCGCCAGCGCCGAGATGAAGAAGATCACGAAGACCGGGAACAGCGGCAGCCAGAACCAGCCGAACATGCCGATCGACTTGTCCTGCGCCTTGACGATGTCCGTGAGGTTCAGCGAACCGACGCAGAGCAGCACGCAGATGATCACGAAGCCGATGGAGACCTCGTAGGACACCATCTGCGCCGCCGAACGCAGCGCGCCGAGGAACGGATATTTCGAATTCGACGCCCAGCCGCCCATGATCACGCCGTAAACGCCGAGCGACGACACCGCGAAGATGAACAGGATGCCGACGTTGAGATTGGCGATGGCCCATCCCTCGCTGAGCGGGATGACCGCCCAGGCGGCAAGCGCCAGCAGCACCGAAACGAAGGGCGCCAGCAGGAACACGCCCTTGTTGGCGCCCGACGGGATCACCGGCTCCTTCAGGATGAACTTCAGGAGATCGGCGAAGGACTGGAGCAAGCCGAACGGCCCCACCACGTTCGGGCCGCGCCGAAGCTGCACCGCCGCCCAGATCTTGCGGTCGGCGAGCAGGATGAAGGCGACGAAGACCAGCAGCGCCACCATCAGCGCGAGGCTCTGGATGGCGATCAGCAGAAGCGGCCAGAGTTGGGTCCAGAAGAATTCCATGGCTCTGCCTTACTCCGCCGCCTGCCGGTGGGCGCCCTTCGCGATGGCCGAGCATTCGGCCATGGTCGCCGAGGCCCGGGCGATCGGGTTGGTCATGTAGAAATCGTCGATGACCTGGGCGAAGGCAGCGGCCTCCACCTTGCCGCCCCTGCCGGCGAGCGCCGCGATCTGGCCGGCATCGACGGCCCCGAGCCCGCCGACGCGCAGCGTATGCGGGTGGTCATTCGCCATCGCGGCGCGGAGCTGGGCCAGCGAGTCGTAAGGCAGCTTCACCCCGAGGACGTCCGAGAGCGCGCGCAGGATCGCCCAGTCCTCCTTGGCCTCGCCCGGCGCGAAGCCCGCGCGGTTGACGACCTGGATGCGGCCTTCCGTATTGGCGGTCAGGCCGTTCTTCTCGGTGTAGGTGGCGCCCGGCAGGATGACATCGGCGCGGTGCGCGCCGCGGTCGCCATGGGTGCCGACATAGACGACGAAGGGCCCCTGCCCGACCTCGATCTCGTCAGCCCCCAGATTGAACAGCACGTCGACGCCGCCGGCCGCCATGGCCGCCGCATCGGCACCGCCTTCGCCCGGCACGAGGCCGAGGTCCAGCGCACCGACGCGCGAGGCCGCGGTGTGCAGCACCGCGAAGCCGTTCCAACCCTCGGCGACGCCGCCGAAAGCGGTCGCGGCATGGGCGGCGAGCGACTGGATCGCAGCTCCATCGGCGCGGGCGAGAGCGCCCTGCCCGATGATGACCAGCGGCTTCTTCGCGCCCTTCAGCACTTCGGCGAAGGAATGCTTGCCCGAGACGACATCGGCCAGCGTGTCGGGGCCGGCGCCGAGATAGTCGTAGCTGTAGGTGAGATCGACGACCTCGCCGATGACGCCGATCTTCAGCGCCCCCATGCGCCAGCGCTTGCGGATGCGGGCGTTGACGAGCGGGGCTTCCTTGCGCGGATTGGTGCCGATGAGGAGGATCGCATCGGCCTCCTCGATGCCGGCGATGCCCGGATTGAACACGTAGGATGCGCGGCCGAGCGAGGGGTCGAGCCTGGCGCCATCCTGACGGCCGTCGATGTTCCGCGAGCCGAGAGCCGCGACGAGCCCCTTCAGCGCGTACATCTCCTCGAGCGTCGCCATGTCGCCGGCAATCGCGCCGATTTTCTCCGGCGCCGCCGCCTTCACCTTGGCGGCGATCGCGGCAAAGGCCTCGGGCCAGGTCGCGGCGCGCAGGCGGCCGTTCTCGCGCAGATAGGGCCGGTCGAGGCGCTGGGTGCGCAGGCCATCGGCGACGTGGCGGGTCTTGTCGGAGATCCACTCCTCGTTCACCGCCTCGTTGAGGCGCGGCAGGACGCGCATCACCTCGCGGCCGCGCGCATCGACGCGGATCGCCGAGCCAACCGCATCCATCATGTCGGTGGATTCGGTCTTGAGCAGTTCCCACGGCCGGGCGTGGAAGGCGAAGGGCTTGGAGGTCAGCGCGCCGACCGGGCAGAGGTCGACGACATTGCCCTGCAGCTCCGAGGTCATCGCCTGTTCGAGATAGGTGGTGATCTCAGCATCCTCGCCGCGGCCGATCAGGCCGAGTTCGGAAATGCCGGCGACCTCGGTGGTGAAGCGGACGCAGCGCGTGCAGTGGATGCAGCGCGTCATCACCGTCTTCACCAGCGGGCCGATATACTTGTCCTCGACCGCGCGCTTGTTCTCGGCATAGCGCGACTTGTCGACGCCATAGGCCATGGCCTGATCCTGCAGGTCGCACTCGCCGCCCTGATCGCAGATCGGGCAGTCGAGCGGATGGTTGATCAGCAGGAACTCCATCACGCCTTCGCGCGCCTTCTTCACCAGCGGCGTCTTGGTGTTGATGACCGGCGGCTCGCCGTTCGGACCCGGGCGCAGGTCGCGCACGTTCTGGGCGCAGGACGCGACCGGCTTCGGCGACCCCTTCACCTCGACGAGGCACATGCGGCAATTGCCGGCGATCGACAGCCGCTCATGGTAGCAGAAGCGCGGAATCTCGGCGCCCGCGGCCTCGCACGCCTGCATCAGCGTGTACTCGGCCGGTACCTCGATCTCCTGTCCGTCGACGATCACCTTCGCCATCGGTTCATTCCATCCGGTCTCGTCGGGAACCGCGCGTGGCGCGGCTCCCTCGGGTTCGTATCGCGAAGCGGCGGCGCCGCTCCGACATGGTGTGCCTCACGGCCGCCTGGCGGCCGCGAAGCGCTCAGTTCCTGTCCGGCTCGCCCGGCTTGTCCTGCATCGACACCTTGGGCAGCGAAATGCCCTTCGACGTCGCCTTGGTCTCGATCTTCAGCGGCGCTGCCTTGGCCGGCTCCGGCGCTGCGGCCGCCTTGGGCTTCGGTGGCGCTTCGCCCGGTCTGGACGGCTTCGGCGGCACGCCCGAGGGCTTGGCCGGAACCGGCTTGGCGGCCTTGGGCTTCGGCGGCGCCTCGCCCGGCCTGGACGGCTTCGGCGGCACGCCCGAGGGCTTGGCCGGAACCGGCTTGGCGGCCTTGATGGCCGGCTTTGGCTTTGCAGCAGCCTCGACTTCGACAGCCTTCTGCGCCGGCGCGCGCTCGGCCGCCACCGGATTGGAGACGACGAGCCGCGGTGCACTGGGCGCGGGTGGGACGACGGTCGCGACAGGTGCCGCCTCAGACCGGTCCTCGTCGCGCGCCGCGCCGGCGAAGACCCGCGCCGCCCCGAAGCTCGCGCCGAGGAAGGCCATCCAGCCGGTCATCATCAGCGTCGCCGGTAGCAGCATCGCCGCCACCATTGGTCCGGCCATGGTCTCAGCCGGATTCACGCCCGAAAACAGGTTCACTGCACTCGCATCCTTGGCGGCAAGCGGCATGGCCTTTGCTCCGTCCGGGTTGAGGGGATGCACTTGAGCCGTCACGATGCGTTTCCAGGTCCGTTCTTGTCTTGAGGCGTCAGCGACCGGCCATCTGGCTCTCGGCCTGGGCCTTGAGCTCGGCAAGGGCGCGGTTGCCGGCCACGACGTCCTCCGGCGTCATCACCACGGCGCAGCGCGTGCCGTCGCCGTCGATGAGGAAGCGCCGCTCGGTGACTGCCGTGCGGTTGCCGGCACGCTCGGTCGTGATCACCACGCTGACGCGACGGCCCGGCTTGTGCGGCCCGCAGACAGCCTGCAGCGCCGGCGTCGTATCGGACATCTGGCGCTCCAGCACGATGGTCCGGGCGTTGGGCGAACTGCCCGCCGTGCCGCGCGCCGCCGCGCGCGACAGGATGACCTGCCGCACGTAGTCGGGCGTGGCATTGACGGTGACGCGCAACGCCGTCTCGCCGGCCGGGCGCGGCGGCGCCGATGGGGCGGACGCCGTCATGCAACCGCCGAGGGCGAGAGCACCAATGAGGAGAAGGCCGTGCCTGGTCATGCGCTTCACTCCGCCGCGATGCGCACGGGCTCGCCGTGCGGGTTGGCCGAATAGGCGTCGATGCGGCGCTCGATCTCGCCGCGGAAGTGCCGGATCAGACCCTGGACCGGCCACGCCGCGGCATCGCCGAGTGCGCAGATCGTGTGGCCCTCGACCTGCGTCGTCACTTCCAGGAGCATGTCGATCTCCTTCTTGTGCGCGCGGCCCTGCGCCATGCGGTCGAGCACGCGCCACATCCAGCCCGTGCCTTCGCGGCAGGGCGTGCACTGGCCGCAGCTCTCGTGCTTGAAGAAATACGAGATGCGCGCGATCGCCCGGACGATATCGGTGGACTTGTCCATGACGATGACACCGGCGGTGCCGAAGCTCGACTTCACCGCGCGGGTGCCGTCGAAGTCCATGATCAGTTCTTCGCAATCGGCCGCCGGGATGAGCGGGCAGGATGCGCCGCCGGGAATGATGGCGAGCAGATTGTCCCAGCCGCCGCGAATGCCGCCGCCATGCTTCTCGATCAATTCCCTGAACGGGATGCTCATCGATTCCTCGACGATGCACGGCTTGTTCACATGGCCGGAAATGCCGAACAGCTTGGTGCCGAGATTGTTCGGCCTGCCGAACGAGGCAAACCACGAGGCGCCGCGCCGGAGGATGGTCGGGGTCACCGCGATCGACTCGACATTGTTGACGGTCGTCGGGCAGCCATAGAGCCCCATATTGGCCGGGAATGGCGGCTTCAGCCGCGGCTGGCCCTTCTTGCCCTCGAGGCTCTCGAGCAGCGCCGTCTCCTCGCCGCAGATATAGGCGCCGGCGCCGTGATGGACGTAGAGATCGAAATCCCAGCCGTTCTTGTTGCCCTTGCCGAGAAGGCCGGCCTCATAGCACTCGTCGATCGCCTGCTGCAGCGCCTCGCGCTCGCGGATGAACTCGCCGCGCACATAGATGTAGCCGACATGCGCGCCCATGGCGCAGCCGGCGATGAGGCAGCCCTCGACCAGCGTATGCGGATCGTTACGCAGGATTTCGCGGTCCTTGCAGGTGCCCGGCTCGGATTCGTCGGCATTGACGACGAGATAGTGCGGGCGGCCGTCCGACTGCTTCGGCATGAACGACCATTTCAGGCCGGTCGGGAAGCCCGCGCCGCCACGGCCGCGCAGCCCCGAATCCTTGATCTGCTGGACGATCCAGTCGCGGCCCTGATCGATGAAGCCCTTGGTCCCGTCCCAGTGCCCGCGCGCCATGGCGCCCTTCAGGCTCTTGTCGTGGAAGCCGTAGATGTTGGTGAAGATGCGGTCCTTGTCGGCAAGCATCTACGTCACTCCTTCGCCGACGGCGCGCCGGCCGCCAGCGCCTTGGCCTGAACCGTCCACTCCTCGCGGTCGATCCGTCCGGGGAATGCAAGGTAGGTGCCCACCCAGCGGATTTCCTCGCGGCTCCAGCCAGCGATCTGGTCGAAATGGAAGATGCCGAGGGCGTGGAGCTTGCCCTCGTTGACCGGGCCGATGCCCTTGATCTTCTGCAGCTTGTCGGCAGCGTTCGACCGCGCGGCGGCAAGACCCGTCGGACGCGTGCCGACGGCATCGGCCTTCTGTTCAGGCGTCGCGTCGGGGCTAAGCGTCGCCAGCTTCGCCTTGATCTCGGCCTCTTCCTTCGCGGCGAATTCCGCCGCGGCGGACGAAACGGCTTCCGGAGCAGGCTCGGCCTTGGCCACGGACGCCGGCTTCGACTTCTCGGCCACCGCCGCGCCCGCCTTCGCCGGGCCAGCCGCATCGAACGGCAGGTCGCGCAGCGTCACGGCTCCGCCCTCGGGCTCGGCACCGTGGCGGCTGTTCTGCGGCCCGGGCTTCGGCTTCTCGCCACGAGCAAAGGCGTCGAGCACCTTTTCGAGGCTCTCGGGGGTCAGATCCTCATAGACGTCCGAGAAGACCTGGATCATCGGCGCGTTGACGCAGGTGCCGGCGCATTCCACCTCTTCCCACGAGAAGTCGCCGTCGTCCGACAGGTGGAACGGCTCGTGGTGGATGCGGCTCTTGCAGACCTTGATCAGTTCGCCAGCGCCGCGCAGCATGCAGGGCGTGGTGCCGCAAACCTGAACATGCGCCTTCTTTCCAACCGGTTGCAGCTGGAACATGGTGTAGAAGGTCGCCACCTCGAACACCCGGATGTAGGGCATGTCGAGCATGTCGGCGATGTACTCGATCGCCGCCTTGGGCAGCCAGTAGGCGTGCTGTTCCTGCGCCCGCCAGAGCAGCGGGATCACGGCGGAAGCCTTACGCTCGGCCGGGTATTTGCCGATCGTCTTTTGCGCCCAGGCGAGATTGTCGGGCGTGAAGGCGAAGGAGGCCGGCTGGACCTCGTCGGGTGCGAGACGACGGACGCTCACCGGTCAACCTCTCCGAACACGATGTCGATGGAGCCGAGGATGGCGGAAACGTCCGCCAGCATGTGGCCCTTGCACAGGAAATCCATGGCCTGAAGGTGGGCGAAGCCCGGCGCGCGGATCTTGCAACGGTATGGCTTGTTGGTGCCGTCGGCGACGAGATAGACGCCGAACTCGCCCTTCGGCGCCTCGACGCAGGCATAGACCTCGCCCGCCGGCACGTGGAAGCCTTCGGTATAGAGCTTGAAGTGGTGGATGAGCGCTTCCATCGAGCGCTTCATCTCGGCCCGCTTCGGCGGCACCACTTTCTGGTCCTTGGCCGAAACCGGGCCCGGCGTCTCGCGCAGCAGCTTGCAGCACTGCTTCATGATCTTCACGGACTGGCGCATCTCCTCCATGCGGATGAGATAGCGGTCGTAGCAGTCGCCGTTCTTGCCGATCGGGATGTCGAAATCGAGCTCGGCATAGCACTCGTAGGGCTGCGACTTGCGCAGATCCCACGGCGCGCCGGAGCCGCGCACCATCACGCCCGAGAAGCCCCAGGCCCAGCACTCGTCCAGCGTCACCACGCCGATATCGACGTTGCGCTGCTTGAAGATGCGGTTCGGCGTCAAAAGCGCGTCCAGGTCGTCGACCACCTTCAGGAACGGATCGCACCAGGCTTCGATATCGTCGACCAGCTTCGCGGGAAGGTCCTGATGCACGCCGCCGACGCGGAAATAGGCCGCGTGCATGCGCGAGCCCGAGGCGCGCTCGTAGAAGATCATCAGCTTCTCGCGTTCCTCGAAGCCCCAGAGCGGCGGCGTGAGCGCGCCGACGTCCATGGCCTGCGTGGTGACGTTGAGAAGGTGGGAGAGGATGCGGCCGATCTCGGAGTAGAGCACGCGGATCAGCTGCCCGCGCTTCGGCACCTCGATTCCGAGCATGCGCTCGGCGGCGAGGCAGAAGGCGTGCTCCTGATTCATCGGCGCGACATAGTCGAGCCGGTCGAAATAGGGGATCGCCTGCAGGTAGGTCTTGGTCTCGATCAGCTTCTCGGTGCCGCGATGCAGCAGGCCGATATGCGGGTCGCAGCGCTCGACCACCTCGCCGTCGAGTTCCATGACGAGACGGAGAACGCCGTGGGCCGCGGGGTGCTGCGGGCCCCAGTTGAAGGTGAAATTGCGAATCTCGGCTTCGGCCATGCTCAGTTCGCCTTGGCTTTCTCGTCGCCCGGCAGCACGTAGTCAGTGCCTTCCCAGGGCGAGAGGAAATCGAACTGCCGGAACTCCTGCGGCAGGCGCACCGGCTCGTAGACCACGCGCTTCACCTCGTCGTCGTAGCGAACCTCGACGAAGCCGGTCGTGGGGAAGTCCTTGCGCAGCGGATGGCCGTCGAAGCCATAATCCGTCAGCAGACGGCGCAGGTCCGGATGGCCGGTGAACAGCACGCCGTAGAGATCGTAGGTCTCGCGCTCGAACCAGAGCGCGCCGGGGAACACGTCCGTCGCCGAGGCGATGGGCGTCGTCTCGTCGGTCTGCACCTTCACACGGATGCGCCGGTTAAACTTCGGCGACAGCAGGTGGTAGACGACGTCGAAGCGCCTGGCCCGGCCCGGATAGTCGACGCCGCAGATGTCGATGATGTTGCGGAACAGGCAGGCGCCGTCGTCGCGCAGATGGGTCAGCACCTGCACGATCTTCGCGGCATCCGCCTCCAGCGTCAGCTCGCCATAGGCAACGCTCGCGCCGCTGACGGCGTCCGGCAGCGCCGCCCTGATCGTATCACCAAGCTCTTCAAGCGACATGATGTCCCCTCACCGCTCGATCGTGCCGGTGCGGCGGATCTTCTTCTGCAGCAGCAGCACGCCGTAGAGCAGCGCCTCGGCGGTCGGCGGACAGCCGGGCACGTAGATGTCGACGGGCACGATGCGGTCGCAGCCGCGCACCACCGCGTAGGAATAGTGGTAGTAGCCGCCGCCATTGGCGCAGGAGCCCATGGAGATGACGTAGCGCGGCTCCGGCATCTGGTCGTAGACCTTGCGCAGCGCCGGGGCCATCTTGTTGGTCAGCGTGCCGGCGACGATCATCACGTCCGATTGCCGCGGACTGGCTCGGGGCGCAAAACCAAACCGCTCGACATCGTAGCGCGGCATGGACAGCTGCATCATCTCGACCGCGCAGCAGGCGAGCCCGAACGTCATCCACATCAGCGAGCCGGTGCGCGCCCAGTTGATGAGATCGTCGGTCGCCGTGACGATGAAGCCCTTGTCGGCGAGTTCGTTGTTGATGCCGGCGAAGAACGGATCGGCCGAGCCCGCGGGCTTGCCATCCGGGCCGAGAATCCCTTTCGGGGCCGGTGCGACGAGGGGGTTGCCGCGGTCGAGAGCAGTGGTGGCCATGATCTAGACTCTCAATTCCACTCCAGCGCGCCCTTCTTCCACTCGTAGACGAAGCCGATCGTCAGCACGCCGAGGAAGACCATCATCGACCAGAAGCCAAACAGCCCGACCTCCTTGAAGGCCACGGCCCAGGGGAACAGGAACGCGACCTCGAGGTCGAAGATGATGAACAGGATCGCCACGAGGTAGAAGCGCACGTCGAACTTCATGCGCGCATCGTCGAAGGCGTTGAAGCCGCATTCATAGGCCGAGAGCTTCTCGGCATCGGGCCGCGAGAAGGCGACCAGGAAGGGCGCGACCAGCAGCGCGACGCCTATGACACCGGCAAGCGCGATGAAGATGACGAGCGGCAGATAGTCATTCACGAGCTGCGTTGCCAAACCCGGCATCGAAGGCCTCCTCGCCCGCCGGGAAAAGCGCTCCTGCGAACCCCTGCCCGGCCTGTTCCCCGTGCCTTACTCTCTCCCCTGTTGCGGTGCAAGCATATGACAGGCAAGGAAAGCCTGCCCTGCCTGGAATCGTTGTGAAATCCGCGAGAGTTTCTAGAAGTCGGCCCTGAGGCTGAGCTGCGGCACGATCAACCAGCGCGAATAACGCACCTCCGGCGCACTCGACCATCGATTCTCGTAGCCCACGAAAGCCGATAGCTGCACGCCCGGCCGCCACTGGTAGCGGGCGCCGACTGCGACATTCGCCACCACGTCGTTGCGCACCGTCGTCCAGTGCGGCACGTGGCGCTGGTCGATCTTCGGCACGAATACGATGTCGAGATTGGCGTTGACCCGATAGAAGACCGGCAGCGCCACCTGCACCTTGGAGCGCTCCTTGGTGTTGTCGGTGGAGAAGCGATAGCCGAGGAACAGGCGCGGCGAGACCGACCAGGGCGTGCCCTCGAAGGCATAGGTCCGCGAGATCTGGGTCTGCAGTTCCGTGCCGGTCGATGCGTAGGAATTGAACAGCCCGTCCCAGGAGGGCGTCGATTCGACCGTTACCGACCAGGACACGTCGCCAAAGTTCCGGCTGATGCTGACGCCGCCCGAAAAACCCGATGCGCCGATGATGAACGGCCGTCCCGCGAGCCCGATCTGGGTCAGCAGATAGGTCTCCACCGACGTGTCGGCATCGATCTGCCGGCGAGCGGCAATGCGGATTCCCGGGATCACCACGAAATTCGGCGGCCGGCCGCTGCCGGAGAAGTCTGGAAAATCATAGTCTGCGGCGCGGGACGGCGCGGCACCGGCCAATCCCAGCACGACGGCGAGCGTCGCACCGGATGCCAGACAAGCCCGAAGCACTTTGCGACCCACTCCGAGCCCCCCCGCCGGCAGGACGATGAGGTGCAGACTGGCCGAGTCTCCGCAGGCCGGCAATCAGGCGGTCAGACGGCTGTCGGCGCCAGTTTGGGCAAGCGGCCGCCGTCATCGGGCTGCCTTGCGACGCCGCGCGCCGTCGCAAGCCCGACCGCGACAAGCTCCCCATGCTTCAGGCAGCCACAGCGCACGGCGCCCGTGATCGAAACCGCGACCAACCGGCCAAGCTCGCCACGAGCCCGGATGCCCAGCATGCCGACGGCCTCGCGGAAGGCGCGATGGATGATTTCTTGCTGGAGGACCGGAAAGTCGTCGGCGAGAATCGATGCGAGAGCAGGCGAACGACCCATTCCAAATCCCCCCAGATGCATTGCCGGTATCAACGCGGGGCGGCCGGATCGGTTCCCGCAGGCGTTCCCCGGCCACGACAACGGCGCCGCCGTCCAAACCACGGCGGCCGGCTCTGATCATCTTGGCGGCTGTGGGCGCGACTTCTCCCGCCGTCCCTTCGACGCGGCTAAGAACCAAAGGTTCACGCCCCGGCAAAGCCGTCTGCTGCGCTGATCCATCCGGCCCGACTGCAAGACCACGGGCAGGAATGTCACATTGCGCGTGACGATGCTCCGCCAGCGCCGGATGCGGCCATCGGGACTGTCGGTTTCGCTGACGAGCGGATCGAGGGAGCCAATGGCTCGACCTCGAGGGAGAACTGGCGCGGGCGACGGGGCTCGAACCCGCGACCTCCGGCGTGACAGGCCGGCACTCTAACCAACTGAGCTACGCCCGCGCGCTGCTCGGCGCCAAAGGGCGGCGCCGGTCGAGGTGGCGGGAATTACGGGAGGCACCCTGCCCTGTCAAGGCGGTTTCGACCGGCTGGACGAACCTTATCCAAAGCAGCGTCGAAACTTGCGGCATCAACCGATTGCATGACTGCCCGGCGCGGCGTTTCCACGCTGCGGGACGCTGCCTTGAATCTTTTTTAACCGCGATGCCGCGTCATGCCCCCGGAGGATGTCGCAATACTGGCCGCACTTGGCCGGATCGCGGCGGTGGGGACGTCCCCGGGGGTTCGGCGCATGACGATCGGCAATTGGTTCCAGCTTCGCACCATCGGCGCGAAGCTGATGGCTTCTGTGACGGCGACAGCTCTCGTCGCAGCCGGCGCAGTCGGCTACGCGGGCTATCGCCAGCAGCAGGCGCTGAGCGACCTCGCCATCGAATCGGCGCTGGTGCAGCGCTACGAGACGGTGGTCGCGGCCATGGCCGACCAGGGCCAGCGCGCGCTCGCCGTCGCCCATATCGTCGCCAACGACCCGCGCACGGGCGAGACCATGGCGCGGGCCGACAGGCCCGGAATCATCGCCGCCTTCCGCGATGTCATGCCGACCTTGCGTGACGGGCTCGATCTTGGCCTGATCTCGTTCCAGGGCATCGACGGCAAGAACCTCGCGCGCGTCCATGCACCCGACGCGTTCGGCGACACCGTCGTTGGCCGCCGCCACATGGTCCGCGACGCGATCCAGTCGGGGCGGCCGCTGGTCGGCATCGAGCCCGGTCGCGACAATGTCTCGATCTTCGGCACGGTCCCCACCCGCCACGACGGCCGCATCGTCGGCATCACCGATATCGGCGCCGTCCTCGGCACGAAATTCCTCGCCGACCTCAAGCGCCGCTATCAGGTCGATGTCGCCATGCATCTCGTCCGCGACGGCAAGGTGGAAACACTCGGCGCGACCTTCCCCGAAAAGACCCTGATCGAGGCCGAGGCCCACCAGTCCGCCCTTCAGGGCCCGATCCGCTGGCGCGCGGCGGCCATTGGCGGCAACCCGGTCGCGGTCCTGTCCGGCCCGCTGCGCAACTATTCCGGCCAGCCGATCGGCACGCTGGAAGTCGCGCTCGATTCGAGCGCCTTCGTCGCCGCCCGCAACCAGTCCATGCTGACCCTGCTGGCCGTGCTGACCGCCGTCGCGGTCGCCGGAATCGGCATCGCGACGCTGCTGACCCGCCATCTCGGCGCACCCATCCGTCGCCTCGACGAGCGCATGACCGCGCTTGCCGCCGGCGAGCACGAGACGCCGGTGCCTTTCACCGCGCGCACCGACGAGATCGGCGCCATGGCGCGCTCGGTCGAGGTGTTCCGCGACAATGCCGTCGCCCGCGCCCGCCTCGAAGCGGAAACCGCGGACGGGGCCGAGGCGCGCCAGCGGCGTCAGGCGCGCATCGATTCGCTCATCGCCGACTTCTCCAACTCGATCGGCACGGTCCTTGGCGGCGTTTCCGACAATGCCGGCCGCATGGAGGAGACTGCCCAGACCCTCAGCGGAATCGCCACCGAGGCCTCCGGCCAGGCCGAGAGCGCCGCCGGCGCGTCCAAGCGGGCATCCGACAACGTCCAGTCCGTCGCAGCCGCCTCGGAGGAGCTCTCCGCCTCGATCAACGAGATCGCCGGTCAGATCGGCCAGACCAACACGGTGGTCGAGCGCGCCAGCGCCGAGGCTGCCGGCGCCAACCAGCGGGTCAAGGCGCTGGCGGAAGCCGCCGCCCGCATCGGCGAGGTGCTCCAGCTCATCCGCGCCATCGCCGAGCAGACCAACCTCCTTGCCCTCAACGCCACGATCGAGGCGGCGCGCGCGGGCGAGGCCGGGCGCGGCTTCGCCGTGGTCGCGAGCGAGGTGAAGTCGCTCGCCGGCCAGACGGCCAAGGCGACCGAGGAAATCGCCGCGCAGATCGGCGCCGTGCAGGAGGAAACCGCCACGGCCGTCCTGTCCATCGAGACCATCGCCGGCACCATGTCCGAGGTCGCCAGCTACGCCTCGGCGGTTGCCGCCGCCATCGAGCAGCAGCGTGCCGCCACTGGCGAGATCTCCCAGAACGTCCAGGCCGCCGCCAGCGGCACGGCTCACGTCGTCGACAACATCGCCTCGGTCACGGCCGCTTCCGGCGAGACCAGCGCTTCCGCCGCCGCGGTGCTGACGGCCGCGCAGAGCCTGTCGGATCAGGCCGCGACGCTCGGCCGCTCGGTGGAGCAGTTCCTTGCCGAGGTGCGGGCGGCCTGACCTGAGGTCAGGCCTTCCCGCCCCTGCCCAGCCAGCCGAAGGTCAGCGGCGCGGCGATCATCGTCAGGAACACCCTGATGATGTGAAACGCCGCGACGAAGGCGACCTCCGCATTCAGCGCCACGGCGATGAGGGCCATTTCGGTCAGCCCGCCGGGCGAATAGGCGAGAATCAGCGTCACGACACTGAAGCCCGAGACTTGCGAGACCGCCACCGCGAAAGCGATCATCCAGAAGATCAGGATGGCGGTGGAGCCGACCGACAGGATCAGCACCTTCCAGAGCACGCCGCTTGCCGTGCCGGCGAAGCGGCAGCCGATGGCGACGCCGAGAACCAGCTGGGCCGCATTGACGATCTCGTAGGGTGGCTTGAAATCCGAGATGCCGGAAATGTGGACGGCCGCGCTGACAATCATGCAGCCGAGCAGGGTCTTGGCCGGCAGCCGCAGGATGTGACCGAGGAAGGCGCCGGCGAAGCCGCAGACGATGAGCCAGAGCTCGGCGATCAGCGGCGTCGCGAACATCGACGCGCCGCTGCCGCCAGCGCGATCGAGGCTGATCCCCTGGCTCCACTGGATCAGGAACGGCAGCGTCATCACCACCATGAGGATGCGCGTCGAATGGACCAGCGCGATGATCCGCGCATCGCCGCCGCGCTCCTCGCCATAGATCACCATCTCGACGAGCCCGCCGGGCATGCCCGAGAAGAAGGCGGTCACCCAGTCATAGCCGCCGACCTTGCGGAAGTACCAGACAACGCTGACGCCGCAGGCGAGCATGAACAGGACGAGCCCGCAGAGCGGCACGATCCATTGCGGCACCTGGCCGATGATGGCCGGCGAGAATCCCGAACCGAGCATGACGCCGATGATCGCCGACATGGGCGAGCGGATCACGCCCGATGCCGCCACCGGCAGGCGCGCCAGCGCCGCGATGGTGCAGAAGATCATCGCGCCGAGCATCCAGGGCAGCGGCAGCCGCAGCTTGTAGAACAGCCAGCCGCCGGCAATGCCGATGAGAAGCGCCAGCGCGAAGCCGCGGTAGGGAAAGACCGAAGGCGAAAACTGGGCGAGGCCGCTGCGGACCTCGGCAAGCCAACTCGACACGAACGGTTCCCTCCCTGCCCGAAGGCCGAATAGCACGAGATCGGCGATCAGCATTCCCGATTTGAGGGGATCAGCCGTCTTCGGATGTCGGGGCAGGCAGGAGCGGCAGGCATCCCGAGCGCAGCCGGCGACGTGCGGGAATTTGCCCAGAGGCCGGGGAAATGGTGGGCAGTGACGGGCTCGAACCGCCGACATCCTGCGTGTAAAGCAGGCGCTCTACCAACTGAGCTAACCGCCCCTTGCGGCCCAGCGGCCGGGACCGGACCATGTAGACGGCCCCTGCCCGGCCCGCAAGACCCGCCGGCCTCTCGAGGGGCTACCGATCCGGCAAAAGTCCGCCCCCGGCGCCAGGCCTCGCCCTGAAACGCACAACGCCGCCGGGTTGTCCCGACGGCGCTGAAATGCGGAACGTGTCAGGCCGATCAGGCGTTGACGGCGTCCTTGAGGCCCTTGCCGGCCGAGAACTTCGGCGCCTTCGAGGCCTTGATCTTGACGGGCTTGCCGGTGCGCGGATCGCGGCCCTCGCGGGCGGCGCGGTTGGTCACCGAGAAAGCGCCGAAACCGACGAGCTTCACATCGCCGCCCGACTTCAGCGTCGCGGTGATGGAATCGAAGGTTGCATCCACTGCAGCACCCGCCTGCGCCTTCGTGAGGCTCGCCGCTTCGGCGACCGCGGCGATCAGTTCGTTTTTGGTCACGTGCTGTTCTCCTTGCGTTTTACGCCGGGCCGGGAATCCGTGATTCCGTTGCCGGCGGGGTTTCTCGTTTGCCGTGCAATGGCTCGAAAAGCAAGGCGGGCACTGGATTCTTCGCGCGACGCCGGACGTTTTTGACGCATTTCAACAGAAAACCCCGGGGCGGTGGCCCCGGGGTTTTTGAAGCGTTCCAGACTGGAGCGTCAGTGGGCGACGACGCCGGCGGGGTCTTCCTCGCCCGGCTTGCGCGAGGCGATGGGCTCGGCCTCCTCGTCCCACTCGACCGGAACGGGCTGGCGGATCAGCGCGTGCTTGATCACCTCGTCCATGCGCGAGACCGGGATGATTTCCAGCCCGTTCTTCACGTTGTCCGGGATATCCGCCAGATCCTTGGCGTTCTCCTCGGGGATCAGCACGATCTTCAGCCCGCCGCGCAACGCCGCGAGCAGCTTCTCCTTCAGGCCGCCGATCGGCAGCACCCGGCCGCGCAGCGTGACCTCGCCGGTCATGGCGATGTCCTTGCGGATCGGAATGCCGGTCAGCACCGAGACCATGGCGGTCGCCATGGCGATACCCGCCGACGGGCCGTCCTTCGGGGTCGCCCCCTCCGGCACGTGGACGTGGACGTCGCGCTTGTCGAAGAGCGGCGGCTTGATGCCGAAGGCGAGAGCCCGCGAGCGGACATAGGAGGCCGCCGCCGAGATCGATTCCTTCATCACGTCGCGCAGGTTGCCCGTCACCGTCATGCGGCCCTTGCCGGGCATCATCACGGCCTCGATGGTCAGGAGCTCGCCGCCGACCTCGGTCCAGGCGAGGCCCGTGACGGCGCCCACCTGATCCTCGGTCTCCGCCATGCCGTAGCGATAGCGGGGCACGCCGAGATACTCCTCGACCACCTTCGGGGTGACCTTGATCGTCTTCTTCTTGGTCAGCGTCAGGTCCTTCACGCCCTTGCGGACGAGATTGGACATTTCGCGTTCCAGGTTACGCACGCCCGCCTCGCGGGTGTAGCGCCGGACCACCGTCATCAGCGCCTCGTCCGTGATCGACCATTCCTTCTCGGTCAGGCCGTGCTTGGCGATGGCATTGGGGATCAGGTGCGTCTTGGCGATCTCGTGCTTCTCGTCCTCGGTGTAGCCGGCGATGCGGATCGTCTCCATCCGGTCCAGCAGCGCCGGCGGGATGTTGAGCGTGTTCGCCGTCGTCACGAACATCACGTTGGACAGGTCGAAATCGACCTCCAGGTAATGGTCGTTGAACGTCGCGTTCTGCTCGGGGTCGAGCACCTCCAGCAGGGCCGCCGAGGGGTCGCCCCGGAAGTCCTGGCCCATCTTGTCGATCTCGTCGAGCAGGAACAGCGGGTTCGCCGTCTTGGCCTTCTTCATCGACTGGATGATCTTGCCGGGCATCGAGCCGATATAGGTGCGCCGGTGGCCGCGGATCTCGGCCTCGTCGCGCACGCCGCCGAGCGAGATGCGCACGAACTCACGTCCCGTCGCCTTGGCAATCGACTTGCCGAGCGAGGTCTTGCCGACGCCGGGCGGGCCGACGAGGCACAGGATCGGGCCGGTGAGCTTGTTGGCGCGCTGCTGCACGGCCAGGTACTCGACGATCCGGTCCTTGACCTTGTCGAGGCCGTAATGGTCCGAATCGAGCACGGCCTGGGCGCCCGGCAGGTCCTTCTTGATCTTGCTCTTCTTGCCCCACGGCAGGGACAGGAGCCAGTCGAGATAGTTCCTGACGACGGTGGCCTCGGCCGACATCGGCGACATCTGGCGCAGCTTCTTCAACTCGTGATTGGCCTTGTCGCGGGCCTCCTTCGAGAGCTTCGTGCGCTTGATCTTCTCCTCGAGCTCGACCAGTTCGTCCCGGCCGTCCTCGTCGCCGAGCTCCTTCTGGATCGCCTTCATCTGCTCGTTGAGGTAGTACTCGCGCTGGGTCTTCTCCATCTGCCGCTTGACGCGGGTGCGGATCTTCTTCTCGACCTGCAGCACCGAGATTTCGCTCTCCATCAGGCCGAGCGCCTTCTCCAGCCGCTTGGCGACGTCGATCGTCTCCAGAACGGACTGCTTGTCGGAGATCTTGACGGCGAGATGCGAGGCGACGGTGTCGGCGAGCTTGGAGGGATCGTCGATCTGGCCGACCACCGAGACGATCTCGGGCGAGACCTTCTTGTTCAGCTTCACATAGCCTTCGAACTCGGTGACGACCGAGCGCGCGAGCGCCTGGACCTGCACCTTGTCGGCGATCTCGTCGGCGACGATGCCGGCCTCGGCCTCATAGAACTCCTCGCGCGGCGAGAAGGCGGAGATCTTGGCGCGCGACACGCCTTCGACCAGCACCTTCACGGTGCCGTCGGGCAGCTTGAGAAGCTGGAGGACGCTGGCCAGCGTGCCGATCTCGTAGATCGCGTCGGGAGCCGGATCGTCGTCCTGCGCCTTCATCTGGGTCGCGAGCAGGATATGCGTTTCGGCGCGCATCACCTCTTCGAGCGCGCGGATCGACTTCTCGCGGCCGACGAAGAGCGGCACGATCATGTGGGGAAACACCACGATGTCGCGCAGCGGCAGCACGGGGAAGCTCTTCACTTCACCGGGATTGAGGGGCGGACGCTTCTTGGTCTCGCTCATGATTCACTCGTCCTTTCCTCGACACGCCGCGAAACGGCCCGAATGGGCCCGCCCGACGGCGGCGCTCGGATGATTCCCGGCAAGGATGACGCGGAACTACGCTTTTGTCGCGCGGGGACGGCGGCGGGATTGAGGCCGGATCGGAAGCTCTGCGGCTTCCTGAGGAGGTCTCTTGGCGCTTGGCCGGCCTCGGGCACAAATCCCTGCCCGGGGGTCTGTCGGTCACCATTAGGTGGCGGTGCACACCCAAGGTGTCAAGGACGCCACACGGCCCGCCGGACGGTGGAATGCAGGGCCTGTGGACCGGTGGCCGCAGGGCCACGGTCGGGCTCGCCGGAATACCCGCGAAACCGGCCGGAAACATCCGCCGCGGGACGGCACATGCCGTGGCGCGGCACGCCTCGCCACAGAAACAATCGATATCTAACCATTCGACCATACCGCAGCGGACCGCATCGGACGGGGAAGCGGCGGACACGAAACAGTTCCTCGGGAGCCCTTCACATGCGCCGTCGCTTCGTTCTCGCCTCTCTCGCCGCTCTGGCCATGTCGGTGGCCGCTGGCGAGGCCTTCGCCCAGGCCCAGCAGAATTTCCGCCTGATCAACCGCACCGGCCACCAGATCAACGAGGTCTATGTCAGCCCCTCGGCCAACGACCGCTGGGGCCGCGACATCCTCGGCGACGAGGTGATGCCGTCCGGCACCACCCGCAACATCCGCTTTCCGCGCTCGACGCAGGCCTGCATGTTCGATCTGCGCGTCGTCTATTCGGATGGCGAGCGCGGCGAGGCTCGCGAGATCAACCTGTGCGAGGTCTCCAACGTCACGGTGACCTGGAACGGCCGCTCGCGCTTCAGCGTCGACTGACGCCTCTCTGCTACAGACCTCCACCTCCAGGCGGGCCTCGAGCCCGCCTTTTCTTTGTCGGCGGCCCGTTTCCCCGCCCTGGAAACGAAAAAGGCGGGCCGAAGCCCGCCTTTCTGAAATCTGGTACGACGATCCGGATCAGGCGCTCTGCGCCTTCTCCTTCTCCGAATAGATGTAGAGCGGCCGGGCCTTGCCCTGCACGACCTCCTCGGAGATCACCACCTCCTCGACGCCCTCGAGGCCGGGCAGGTCGTACATCGTGTCGAGCAGGATGCTCTCCATGATCGACCGCAGGCCGCGGGCGCCGGTCTTGCGCTCGATGGCCTTGCGCGACACCGCGCCCAGTGCGTCCTCGTGGAACGACAGATCGACGTTCTCCATCTCGAACAGGCGCTGATACTGCTTCACCAGCGCGTTCTTCGGCTCGGTGAGGATCTTCTTCAGCGCGGCTTCGTCCAGGTCCTCGAGCGTCGCCAGAACCGGCAGGCGGCCGACGAACTCGGGGATGAGGCCGTATTTCAGCAGGTCCTCAGGCTCGACCGCGCGGAAGATCTCGCCGGTGCGGCGCTCTTCCGGCGCACGAACGGTCGCGCCGAAGCCGATCGAGGTGCCCTGCCCCTTCTGCGAGATGATCTTCTCGAGGCCCGCGAAGGCGCCGCCGCAGATGAACAGGATGTTGGACGTGTCCACCTGCAGGAATTCCTGCTGGGGATGCTTCCTGCCGCCCTGCGGCGGCACGGAGGCGACCGTGCCTTCCATGATCTTCAGAAGCGCCTGCTGCACGCCCTCGCCCGACACGTCGCGGGTGATCGACGGGTTGTCGGACTTGCGGGAGATCTTGTCGATCTCGTCGATGTAGACGATGCCGCGCTGCGCCCGCTCGACATTGTAGTCGGAGGCCTGGAGCAGCTTCAGGATGATGTTCTCGACGTCCTCGCCGACATAGCCGGCTTCCGTCAGCGTCGTCGCGTCCGCCATGGTGAAGGGCACGTCGAGGATGCGGGCGAGCGTCTGCGCGAGCAGCGTCTTGCCGGAACCCGTCGGGCCGATCAGCAGGATGTTCGACTTCGACAGTTCGACGTCGTTGTGCTTCGTCGCGTGGTTCAGCCGCTTGTAGTGGTTGTGCACCGCCACCGACAGCACGCGCTTGGCGTGGAACTGGCCGATCACATAGTCGTCCAGAACCTTGCAGATTTCCTTCGGCGTCGGGATGCCGTCCTTGGACTTGACCAGCGAGGACTTGGACTCCTCGCGGATGATGTCCATGCAGAGCTCGACACACTCGTCGCAGATGAAGACCGTCGGTCCTGCGATGAGCTTGCGAACCTCATGCTGGCTCTTGCCGCAGAAGGAACAGTAGAGCGTGTTCTTCGCGTCGCTGCCGGCCTTGCTCATCGTCTCTCTCCAATGCGCCCCCGCCGAACCTGGCCTGGGCGACTGACTGGGTATTGGCCGCTGGGGCCCTTCCCCGAGGTCTCGGCTCCCTCCTGGAACACAGTCGGCCGATTAGCCAAACATGGTGCTCCCCGCGGGATCAAGAAAGGATTAACGCTATTTGTCGCACGCGGCCGCCATCGGGAAGGCGGCCACACGCCATCGTGAAGCCAGTCTATGCAAGGGCCGGGCCGCCGATGGTGTCCCAAATGCGACACGTCGGCGACAACCAGCCCCCACAGGAACCATCAGCTCTTCGCGGCAGCGTCCGGCTCCTCGGTACGCTCCTCGATCACCTTGTCGATGAGGCCGAATTCCAGCGCTTTCTGGGCCGACATGAAATTGTCGCGCTCCAGGGCGTCCTCGATCTCCTTCAGCGTCCGGCCCGTGTGCTTCACGTAGACGCCGTTGAGACGCGACTTCAGTTCCTTGACCTCTTCGGCATGGATCAGGATGTCGGTGACCTGGCCGCGATAGCCACCCGAGGGCTGGTGCACCATGATCCGCGAGTTCGGCAGAGCGAAGCGCTGGCCCTTGGCGCCGGCGGTGAGCAGCAGCGAGCCCATCGAGGCGGCCTGGCCCATGCACAGGGTGGTCACCGGCGGCTTGATGAACTGCATCGTGTCGTAGATCGACATGCCCGCCGTGACGACGCCGCCCGGCGAGTTGATATACATGTTGATCTCCTTCTTCGGGTTCTCCGCCTCGAGGAACAGGAGCTGGGCGACGATCAGCGTCGCCATGGCGTCCTCGACCGGGCCCGACAGGAAGATGATCCGCTCCTTCAGGAGCCGCGAATAGATGTCGTAGGACCGCTCGCCGCGGTTGGTCTGCTCGACCACCATCGGGACCAGATAGTTCATCAGCGTGTCGTGCGGGTCTCTCATGGTCTCTGGTCCTCGTGGGGCGCGATTCGCACCGAGTTTCGGCCGAATCTCTTTGACGCCATCCTAACGGCAATGCGCATGCACGGTGAATCCCGGCGGGTCCGGAACGGCGAAGGGCCGCTCGCGGCGGCCCTTCCCTCAATCAGGAATCGTCCGTTCGCGGCGCCGTTCAGGCGGCCTCCTCGTCTTCGTTGTCCTTGAAGAGGTCGTCCTTGGAGACGGTCTTCTCGGTCACGTCGGCGAGTTCCAGGATGTAGTCCACGACCTTCTCCTCGAAGATCGGGGCGCGGAGCGAGGCGAGCGCCTGGGCGTTCTTGCGATAATAGTCCCAGACCTGCTGCTCCTGGCCGGGGAACTGGCGCGCCCGCTCGACGACGGCGCGCGACACTTCCTCGTCGCTCACCTTGATCTGGGCCTTCTCGCCGATCTCCGCAAGGACCAGGCCGAGGCGCACGCGCCGCTCGGCGATCTTGCGGTACTCGTCCTTGGATTTCTCCTCGGTCGTGTCCTCGTCGGCGAAGGTCTTGCCGCGGCCTTCCATGTCCTGGGTGACCTGGCGCCACACGCTGTCGAATTCCTGGTCGACCAGGGTCTGCGGCAGGTCGAAGGAATGACGCTCGTCGAGCGCGTCGAGCAGCGAGCGCTTCACCTTGCGGCGCGACGCGGCGACATACTCGCTCTTGAGGCGGTCCGAGACGGCCGCGCGCAGCTTGGCGAGGTCCTCGAAGCCAACCATCTTGGCGAATTCCTCGTCGATGGCGCGCTCGCCCGGAGCCTCGATCGACTTCACGGTCACCGCGAACTCGGCATCCTTGCCGGCGAGGTTCTGGGCCATGTAGTTGGTCGGGAACTTGACCTTGACGGTCTTTTCCTCGCCGGCCTTGACGCCGAGGAGCTGGTCCTCGAAGCCCGGGATGAACGACCTCGAGCCGAGCTCGAGCTGGATGTCCTCGGCGGTGCCGCCGTCGAACTTCTCGCCATCGATCGTTCCGACGAAACCGATCGTCAGGCGGTCGCCGTCCTCGGCCTTCGCGCCGTCGGCCTTGGCCTCGAACGGGCGGTTCTGCTTGGCCATGGTGTCGAGCATCGACTGGATGTCGGCGTCGGACGGCTCAACCACTGGCTTCTCGACCTTGATGCCCTTGAAATCGGCGAGCTGGATGGTCGGCAGCACCTCGAAGGCGACGGTGTAGTCGAGGTCGGCCTGGCCGTCGAACACGGCCTTGGCGTCCGCCTCGGCCTCGGGCAGCTTCACCGACGGCTCCTGCGCCAGCTTGAAGCCGTTGTCCTCGACGATCTTCTGGTTGGTCTCGCCGACCAGCGCCTCGATGGTCTCGGCCAGCACGGCCTTGCCGTAGAGCTTCTTCAGGTGCGCGGTCGGCACCTTGCCGGGGCGGAAGCCGTTGATGTTGACGCGGCCCTTGAGATCGTCGAGCCGCGCGGCAGCGCGCTCGGCAAGGTCGGTCACGGGAACCACCACGCGAAACTCGCGCTTCAGACCTTCGGACAGGGTGGCGGTCACCTGCATGACTTGGATTCTTTCGTGTTCGTGTCCGGATCGGCCGGGCAGGCTGGTGCGGGCGGAGGGACTTGAACCCCCACGACTTTCGCCACGGGAACCTAAATCCCGCGTGTCTACCAATTCCACCACGCCCGCCGAGGGCCGCTCGAAATAGCTTCTCGCCCCGGTGGATGCAAGTCACCCGCCGGGCGCGGCCTCATAACACCGCCACCCGGCCATTGCATCAAGAAAATGACGGCTTGCGCTGCGCTATTCGGTCATATGCGGGCGAACAGCCCGATCCAGACCATCACCACCGTGCCGATGGCGGCGCTGAGCACGAAGGCAGCCTGCCCGTGCGGCAAGAGCCCGAAATGAGACGCCGCCATCAATCCGGCGACGGCGACAAGCGCGAGTTTGACCATGGTCCGTCTCCAGCTGGAAACCTGGAGCCTGCCAGTCAAGCCTCGTGCCATCCCGAAACGGGACGGGATTTCCCGGCCGTGATAGGGACCAGCCGCATCGGAAAGGCCGCCGGACCCCCCATGCCCTCGCCCTCTGCCAGACGCGCTCCCGTCAACCCCGACCGACGCCGCTTCGCATCCGGACTTGCGCTGGCGGCAGCGGCGGCCGCGCTCGAACCCCGCCGGGCTTTCGCGCAGCCGCAGCCGGTGCTGATGACAGCGCAGCGGCTTGAGCTCTCGCCGGACACGTCTCCTCTCGCCTACGATGCCGGCGGAATCCCGCCGGTGCTGCGGGTCCGGCGCGGCGAGCGGCTTGCGATCCGTCTGGCCAACGATCTCGCCGAGGCGACGTCGCTGCACTGGCACGGCCTGCGGCCTCAGGACGCTGCCGCCGGCCTGCCCGGTCTCGCCCCCGTGGCGCCGGGCGCGACCGCCGACATCGCCGTCACCCCGCGCGATGCCGGCATCGTCCTCTTTCACCCGGGCCTGGTCGGCACGGGCCCGCGCCAGATGCGCGACGGCCTCGCCGGCATCCTGATCGTCGATCACGCGGCGGCGCCGGCCGACGCCCGCGAGGTCGTCCTGCATCTGGCGGAGACCGCACCTCGGAGCGGCGCCCAGCCGCGCATTCTCGTGAACGGGCGGCCGGAAATGGCGCTCCGGGCAAGAGCGGGCGAACGCCTGTGGCTGCGCCTCGCCAATGCCACGCCGCACCGGCTCGTCCAGTTCGCCGCGCCGGACCAGACGCTGACCCTCGTCGCGCTCGACGGCCAGCCCTGCGAGCCATTCCGCCTCGACGGCGGCCGCATCGTGCTCGGCCCCGGCCAGCGCGCCGAGGCCATGTGGGACGTCACCGGCCAACCCGGCGCATCCGTTCCGGTCAACCTCGCCCAGCTCGGCGGCGCCTCCCTGACGGGGTCGCTCGCCATCGCCGACGATGCGGCGGTCCGCACGGAGCCCCTGCCCCCGCTGGAGCCGCTTGCCGCCAGCCCACTGGCGCAAACCCTCGATTTCCGGCGCGCCCAGCGTCTCGATCTCGCCATTCAGGGCGCGCCCGGCGGCGAATTCCTGTTCGGCGGCCGCGCCGATGCGGCGCCGGCCGCGACGCCTGCTTTCCGAGTGCGGCGCGGCTCCGTGGTCATGGTCGCGCTAAAGAACGAAACCGACCGTTTTCACGCCGTCCACTGGCACGGCCACCCGGCCCGCCTGCTCGACAATATGGACGACGGCTGGAAGCCCTTCTTCATCGACACGGTGATCTGCCCGCCACGCTCGACCAGCCGCATCGCCTTCCTCGCCGAAATGGCCGGCCGCTGGCCGGTGACCTGTCAGACGATCAATGCCGACCCTGCGCCGCGGGTTCTGTGGTTCGAGGTCAGCTGACCCGGTTGCCGCTCGTCAGATCCGCCCAGACGCGCGGCAGCGCCTCCGGCAGGTCCTCGGCGATGAGGCCGATGCCGGCCGCCCTGCCCGCCTCGCCATGCATCCAGACGCCCGCGCCGGCGGCCTCGAAGGCCGGCATGCCCTGCGCCAGCAGGCCCGCAACGATCCCCGCCAGCACATCGCCAGAACCGGCGGTCGCCAGCCAGGGCGGCGCATTCGCGGCGATCGAGGCTCTTCCGTCGGGCATGGCGACGACCGTGTCGGCCCCCTTCAGCACCACCGCCGCGCCGGAAAGCCCGGCCGCCAGCCGCGCCCGGCCGAGCTTGGAATCGGCCTCCGCCGCTCCGAACAGCCGGCTGAACTCGCCCGTATGCGGTGTCATCACCACCGGCCTGTCGGGCCACAGGCGGATGCCCGCGAACAGCTGTTCGGGGTTGTCAGCGAAACTCGTCAGGGCGTCCGCGTCGAGCACCACGGCCGCGCCGCTCGCCAGCGCCTCCGCGACCAGCGCGCGCGTCTCGCCGCCGACGCCGAGGCCCGGCCCGAGACAGACGGCATTGCGCCGCCGGTCCGAGAGAATCGCGCCCAGCCCCGCCGCGCCATCCATCGGTTGAAGCATGATCGCGGTCAGGTGCGCGGCGTTGACCTGCAGTGCCTCCGCGGGCGAGGCGAGCGTCACCAGCCCTGCGCCAACCCGCAGCGCCCCGCGCGCGGCCAGCCTCGCCGCCCCGGTCGAGGTGATGCCGCCGGACACGACCACCACATGGCCGCGCCCGTATTTGTGCCCTCCCGCGCGGGGAAGCGGCAGAAGATCTCGCCAGAGCGCCGGCTCGTTGGCGAAGACGCGCGCGCCGGTCCTCGCGACCGCCTCATCGCTGATGCCGATATCGACGGTTCGCACCGTGCCGCAATGGCCCCTGCCCGGCAGCAGCAGGTGGCCCGGCTTGCGCCGGCAGAAGGTCACCGTCTCATGCGCCCGCAACGCGACGCCGCGCACCGCGCCCGTCCGCCCGTCGATCCCCGAGGGAATATCGACGGCGACCACCCGGCACCCCGCTTCGTTCAGCGCGGCAATGACCTCGGCCTCCTCGCCGGTAATGTCGCGGCCGAGGCCCGCGCCATACAGCGCGTCGACGACGATGTCGGGCCCGCCTGCCCGCCAGCCGGCCAAAGGCGCGACCGGGCCGCCCCACTGTTCGGTCGCCCGCGCCGCATCGCCGGTGCGCGGCGGGCCGTTCGCGGCGACGGTGACGCGAAATCCTCTTTGCCGCAGCACGCGCGCGGCGACATAGCCGTCGCCACCATTGTTGCCGGGTCCGCAGAGCACCGCGACACGCCCGCCGAAGGGCGCCAGACGCGCCACAGCGTCCGCGACCGCGATGCCGGCGCGCTCCATCAACACATGGCCAGGCGTGCCAGCGACGATGGTCAGGCGGTCGGCTTCGGCCATTTCGGCGGGTGTCAGCAATTCGCGCATGGCGCGAGTGTCGGCGCTCGAAATACCGGCGGTCAACGCCTGCCTGCGACCCGAATGAGCGCCCGGTCGGGCCACGCTGCCTAAATATTAGGCGATTGTCACACACCCTTCCGCAATGCACTCGCGGCGCGCGTGACACAATTGCCTATGGAACGCGCATGTTGCATGATTTTTGATCAATGCCAGCCATCGGCCTGATGCCCCTTCCGGCCCTGCTGCTGCTTTCCCGCTGGAAATGCAGCGAAATCCGCAACGTCGGCCTCTGGCACATCTCGTGCTAGCCCACGCGGCGGTCTGGGTGGCGGCGCCGAATGCCGGCGGCTGGACTACAGGAGCAGGATCGGAATGAAGAAGATCGAGGCGATCATCAAGCCCTTCAAACTCGACGAGGTGAAGGAGGCGCTGCAGGAGGTCGGGCTCCAGGGCATCACCGTCACCGAGGCGAAGGGATTCGGCCGCCAGAAGGGCCATACCGAGCTCTATCGCGGCGCAGAATATGTCGTGGATTTCCTGCCGAAGGTGAAGATCGAGATCGTCATGCCGGACGACATGGTGGAAAAGGCGATCGACGCCATCCGCCGCGCCGCGCAGACCGGCCGCATCGGCGACGGCAAGATTTTCGTATCGACCATCGAGGAAGCCATCCGGATCCGCACCGGCGAGTCCGGTCTCGACGCGATCTGACCCAAGTTCCGGCGGGCTCGCCCGCCAGTGAAGCGAACGTGCAAACCAACGAGGAAGCACTATGACGACTGCCAAGGATGTCCTGAAAATGATCAAGGAGAACGACGTGAAGTACGTCGATCTCCGCTTCACCGACCCGCGGGGCAAGTGGCAGCACGTCACGTTCGACATCACCATGATCGACGAGGAGATCTTCGCCGAGGGCACGATGTTCGACGGCTCGTCCATCGCCGGCTGGAAGGCGATCAACGAGTCCGACATGCTGCTCATGCTCGACCCGTCGACCGCCCAGATCGACCCGTTCTTCGCCGAGACGACGCTGTCGATCGTCTGCGACATCCTCGAGCCCTCGACCGGCGAGCCCTACAACCGCGACCCGCGCGGCATCGCCAAGAAGGCCGAGGCCTACCTCAAGTCGACCAAGATCGGTGACACCATCTTCGTCGGCCCGGAAGCCGAGTTCTTCGTGTTCGACGACGTGAAGTTCTCCGCCGAGCCCTACCATACCGGCTTCAAGGTCGATTCCTCGGAACTGCCGATCAATTCCTACACGGACTACGAGGGCGGCAATCTCGGCCATCGCGTCCGCACCAAGGGCGGCTACTTCCCGGTTCCCCCGATCGACTCGCTGCAGGACATGCGCGGCGAGATGCTTGCCTCCATGGCCAAGATGGGCGTGAAGGTCGAGAAGCATCACCATGAGGTCGCTTCCGCCCAGCACGAGCTCGGCATGAAGTTCGACACGCTGACCTACATGGCCGACCAGATGCAGATCTATAAGTACTGCATCCATCAGGTCGCCAACATCTACGGCAAGACCGCCACCTTCATGCCGAAGCCGGTCTTCGGCGACAACGGCTCGGGCATGCACGTGCACCAGTCGATCTGGAAGGGCGGCAAGCCGCTGTTCGCCGGCAACAAGTATGCCGACCTCAGCCAGGAATGCCTCTGGTACATCGGCGGCATCATCAAGCACGCCAAGTCCCTGAACGCCTTCACCAACCCGTCGACCAACTCCTACAAGCGTCTGGTCCCGGGCTATGAGGCTCCGGTTCTGCTCGCCTACTCGGCCCGCAACCGCTCGGCCTCGTGCCGTATTCCGTGGACGAACAACCCGAAGGCCAAGCGCGTCGAGGTCCGCTTCCCCGATCCGACCGCCAACCCGTATCTCGCCTTCGCGGCGATGCTGATGGCCGGCATCGACGGCATCACCAACAAGATCGATCCGGGCTCGGCCATGGACAAGGATCTCTATGACCTCCCGCCGAAGGAGCTCAAGAAGATCCCGACGGTCTGCGGCTCCCTGCGCGAAGCTCTCCAGAGCCTCGACAAGGACCGCGCCTACCTCAAGGCCGGCGGCGTGTTCAACGACGACTTCATCGACAGCTACATCGAACTGAAGATGACCGAGGTGATGCGCTTCGAGATGAGCCCGCACCCGATCGAGTACGACATGTACTACTCGGTCTGATCCGGACGGGGCGGACCGGACACGGTTCGCCCCTCCCCGGCCCCGGGCCAGGAATTCAGACTTCCTCCCAACCGCGTGGCAATGCGCGGTCAACTTCGGAACGGGCGCCTCGGCGCCCGTTTTTGTGTCTGCTGCTTGAGATCGGCGAGGCCGCGCCAGTCAGGCGGTCACAGTATCAGGAAGGCCGCCGCGAGCGCGCCGGTGATCGCCCAGGCGCCGATGCGGCCGAGCGTCCAGGATGGATCCTTCTGGTCACCCGGAAGGACAAGCCCCGTTTCTTCCGGGTCGATGCAGCCGAGGGCGATGCCCGCCCGTTCCGCGGCCCGCATGAGCTTTGCCATGTCGGCTTCGACAGTGGCCAGTCCGAGCACTCGGTCCATCACGCAACTCCGAACGCCTTCGCTCCACAAGGCCTGGATGCTAGGCGCCATCCCGTAAACGATGCCTTTAAGTTTCGATAAATCCGGACCATGTCGCCGCCGTGCCGGCGATTGGGCGGCGCTGTGACATTTCGGTTTCACCCGGATCCTCGCAGGCCGTATTTCACCGGCCTGTCGCAATCGACCGGCTAGGGCTAGCTTTTCCCAAACGGATGATTGCCATGGCTCAGGATCCAGTTCAGATGCCCGCCGCGAACGCGCCGCTGTTCAACAGTTCGCAGGCCGCCGAAGAGGCCGAGAATGCCGGCCTGAGCCCGGCCGCAGGTGCGACCTTCGGCGACATCGTCGCGGAGCGCTTCAACCGCCGCGACCTGATGCGCGGCCTGCTCGGCGTCGGCGCGATTTCCGCGACGCTCGGCCCCGCGGCCCTTGCCGAGGCGCAGCCCGCAGCGGCCAATCCGACACCCTCCTTCGCCTTCACCGAACTCTCCTCCCAGCCGACCGATCGGACCGAGGTGGCGGAAGGCTATCGCGCCGAGGTACTCATCCGCTGGGGCGACGCGGTCCTGCCGGAGGCGCCGGCCTTCGACCCGACGCGGCAGAGCGCGGCGTCGCAGGCTCGCCAGTTCGGCTACAACAACGATTATCTCGGCTATTTCCCGATGCCCGGCGCGGCCAATGGCTCCCGGCACGGACTTCTGTGCGTCAACCACGAATATACCAACGAGGAACTGATGTTCCCCGGCCTCGGCCGGCAGGACGCCGGCGGACCGCTCGGCCGGCAGCGTGCCTTTGCCGGCATGACCGCCGAACTCGCCGCCGTCGAGATGATGGCGCATGGCGGCTCGGTGCTGGAGGTCCGCCGCGACGGCGAATCCTGGGCCGTGGTGGCGGGTTCGCGCTACGCCCGCCGCATCACCGCCCATACCGAAATGGAGATCACCGGGCCGGCTGCCGGCCATCCCCGGATGCGGACGGCCGCCGACCCGGCCGGCCGCCGCGTGCTCGGCATGCTCAACAACTGCGCCGGCGGGCGGACGCCCTGGGGCACCTGGCTGACCTGCGAGGAGAACGTCAACGGCTACTTCTCCGGCCGCCTCCCCGAGGGCCATGCCGAGACCGCCAACTACCGCCGCATGGGCATTCCCGGCCGCTGGATGAACTGGGGCGACTACGAGGCCCGCTTCGATGTCGCGAAGGAACCGAACGAGGCCAACCGCTTCGGCTGGGTGGTCGAGATCGATCCCTTCGACCCCAATTCCGTGCCGAAGAAGCGCACCGCGCTCGGCCGTTTCAAGCACGAAGGCGCTGCCGGCATCACCGCGCGGTCGGGCCAGTATGTCCTCTACTCCGGCGACGACGAGCGCTTCGACTACGTCTATCGCTTCGTCACCGAGGGCCGCGTCTCGGGCGAGCGCGCCCGCGACATGACGCTGCTCGACGCCGGCACGCTGTCGGTTGCCCGCTACAATGCCGACGGCACCGGCGACTGGCTGCCGCTGGTCTTCGGCGAGGGCCCGCTCACCCCGGCCAACGGCTTCCACAGCCAGGCCGACGTGGTGATCGAGGCGCGCCGGGCCGGCGACCTCCTTGGCGCCACCCGCATGGACCGCCCGGAGGACGTCGAGGCCAACCCGGCGACCGACAAGGTCTACGTCATGCTCACCAACAACAACCGCCGCACGGCGGAACAGGTGAACCCGGCCAATCCGCGCGCCGACAACCGCTTCGGCCACATCGTGGAGATGCTCCCCGACAACCGCGATCACACCGCGCCGCGCTTCACCTGGGACATCCTCGTGCGCTGCGGCGATCCGGCGCTGGCGGTGGTCGGCGCGACGTTCAACAGCCGGACCTCGAAGGACGGCTGGTTCGGCATGCCGGACAATTGCGCCATCGACGCCGACGGCCGTCTGTGGGTCGCCACCGACGGCAACACACCCGGTCGCACGCAGCGCAACGACGGCGTGTGGGCGATGGAGACCGAAGGCGCGGCGCGCGGCGCGTCGAAGCTGTTCTTCAAATGCCCGTTCGGCGCCGAACTCTGCGGCCCGGAATTCACGCCGGACGGCGAGACGTTCTTCGTCGCGATCCAGCACCCCGGCGAGACCGACCCGGAGGATCCGAGCGCCGCGCCGGCCACCTACGAGAACCCGTCGACCCGCTGGCCGGACTTCAGACCGGACATGCCGCCGCGGCCATCGATCGTCGCGATCACCCGGCGCGGCGGCGGCAAGATCGGAACTTGAGGCACTTTCAAGCTAAGCGGGCACCGGTTCGCGGGAAGCAACGCGCGCGGACAGCGCGCAAAATGCGAGCCGACAGAGTATCAGGGCGAACCCGATGGAGTTCGCTCTGATCAGGCGAGGTCCAGGAGCGCGCGGGTCAGCGCGCCATCCTCTGTCCGCATCGCGTCGAGGATCGAGAAGTGGTCCGCCCCCTCCACCGGCAGCAGCGGCCCCGCCGCGCCGTTGCGCTGCCGCGCCGCGTGCATGGCGTGCGAATTGGCGACGAGCGCCGGCAGTTCGAGCGCTCCGTAAGTGATGGCGAGGGGCTTCATGACCGGCGGCCGCCGCAGCGGCGACAGGTCCGCGATCTCGGTCATGGTCAGCTTCAGCTTCTCGTCGAGATAGGTGTCGCGCAGCGGCGCCAGCTCGAAAATCCCGGAAATGGCGAGGCCCGCCTTCACCGCAAGGTGCGGCAGGGCCATGGCGGCAAGATGCCCGCCGGCCGACCATCCCGACACGATCAACGGACCCGTGACACCATGGCGCGCGCCGTTGGCCGCCAGCCAGTCAAGCGCGGCGCCGCATTCGGCGACGATGTCGGCGAGTGAGGCCTCAGGCGCCAGCGTGTAGCCGGGAATGGCGATCGACCAGCCATGCGCCGCCACGCCCTCGCCCAGCACGGCGAACATCTCGCGCGAGTTCCGCATCCAGTAGCCGCCGTGAAAATAGACGAGGCAGGGCGCGCCGGGAACGGTCCCGGGAAAGAGATCGATCCGGTTCCGCTCGCGTGGGCCGTAGGCGAGATCCATCGTCGCGCCATGACGGGCCCGGATGGCCGCGGATTCCTCCGTCCAGCGCGCGAACTTCTCCACCCAGCCCGGCACGGCCTGGCCGTTATTGTAGGCGGCATCGCGAATGTCCTGCGGGACGGGCGAGACATCGATGGACATGATCGGAGCCTGACTGCTGACACGGCGGTTGCCGGACGAGACTAGGCTGACGCGCAGCCGCCGTGGAACCCCGCCCGCTCACAAGGAACGCCCCGATGACGCAAGCCTCCTTCGCCGCGCAAGACCATCCGATCGTCTCGCCCTATGTCATGGCGAGGGACGCCGGCGCCCTCATCGACTTCCTGCGGCAGATATTCGGCGCCGAGGTGCTGATGAACCTTCCGCGCGAGGACGGTTCGGTCCTGCATGCTTCCGTCAGAATCGGCGACAGCGTCGTGATGCTCGCCGATGCGACGGCGGAGTTCCCGGCCTCCCCCGTCTGGCTCCACGTCTATGTCCCGGACGTCGATGCGACCTACGCCAAGGCCCTGGCGGCTGGCGCGACCAGCGCGCAGGAGCCTTCGGAAAAAGGCGATGGCGACCGGCGCGGCGGCTTCACCGACGCCTCCGGCAATACGTGGTGGATCGCCACCCATGTCGGGCGCTGATGCCGGGCGCTGACGCCGCCTCCAAACGAAAAAGCCGGGCACGAGGCCCGGCTTTCCCGAAGATCGGTACGAGACGCGATCAGCGCTTCGAGAACTGGAAGGAACGACGGGCCTTGGCCTTGCCGTACTTCTTGCGCTCGACCACGCGGCTGTCGCGGGTCAGGAAGCCGCCGCGCTTCAGCGCGCCGCGCAGGTCCGGCTCGTAGTAGGTCAGAGCCTTGGAGATGCCGTGGCGCACCGCGCCGGCCTGGCCCGAAAGCCCGCCGCCGGCAACCGTGACGTTGATGTCGTACTGCGAGTCGCGGCCGACGAGGACCAGCGGCTGCTTCAACAGCATGCGCAGAACCGGACGAGCGAAATAGACTTCGAGCGTGCGGTCGTTGACGGTGATCTTGCCGGAGCCGGGCTTCACCCAGACGCGGGCAACCGCGTCCTTGCGCTTGCCGGTGGCATAGGCGCGGCCCTGCTTGTCGAGCTTCTGAACATGCCGGGGGGCATCGGCTGCCGCCGGCTTCAGGGCCGCGAGGCCCTCGAGGGACGAAACGGTCTCAGCCATCGTCAGGCCCTCACGTTCTTGGTGTTCATGATGCCGACGTCGAGGACGGCCGGCGACTGGGCCTCGTGCGGATGCTTGTCGCCGCCATAGACGCGCAGGTTCGACATCTGCTGCCGGCCGAGCGGGCCGCGCGGGATCATGCGCTCCACGGCCTTCTCGACGATGCGCTCGGGGAACTTGCCGTCGCGAATGGTCTTCGCGATGCGCTCCTTGATGCCGCCGGGATAGCCGGTGTGATGGTAGTAGGCCTTCTGGTCCCACTTGCGGCCGGTGAAAACCACCTTGTCCGCATTGATGATGATGACATTGTCACCGCAATCGACATGGGGGGTATAGGTGGCCTTGTGCTTGCCGCGCAGGCGCATCGCCACGATCGTCGCGAGGCGGCCGACAACCAGGCCCTTCGCGTCGATCAGAACCCACTTCTTGTCGACCTCGGCGGGTTTCGCCACATAGGTCTTCATGGTCGTGTCTTCCGGGTTGGGAGAAATCCGAGCGGCGAACCGGAGCCGGCAGCCGCGTCGAGAGGGCTATAGGCGAGCGCGGATCGCGCGTCAACGCAGATTCGTATCGATTTACCTATATTTATCAATGGCTTATAATTTTGGTATTATAGCACCATCGTTTTTGTTGCGATTTCGCAGTCGGTTAGGCGGTGCGGCGGCCTAGCGGGGGATCACTGTCTGGCCCGTGGCCCTCCGCGTCTCCCAGCCCTCCCGTTCGAGTTCAGGCACCTCCTGCTCGTCCATCGGATAGCCGAGGCAGAGATAGGCGACGAACCGCCAGCTTGCGGGCAGGTCGAGCGCGCTCGTCACAGCCGCGGGCTCGAGGATCGAAACCCAGCCGACCCCGACACCATGCGCGCGGGCTGCCAGCCAGAGCGTATGGATGGCGGTCACGGCAGAGTAGGCGACCGTCTCCGGCATGGTGCGCCTGCCGAGCCCATGGCCCTGCTCCGGCTCGGGATCGACGAAGACCGCAAGGTGGCAGGGCGCGCTGTCGAGGCCGGCCAGCTTGAGGCGCGCATAGAGTCCCGCGCGCTCGCCGCCCAGGCCGGCGAGCGCCTCGGCATTGCAGGCCTCGAAACTGGCCCTGACCATCGCCCGCCGCGCGGGGTCGCCGACGATCGCGAAACGCCACGGCTGGCTGAGACCGACCGACGGCGCAAGCTCCGTCAGCGCCAGAAGCTCGCGCAGCATCCCGCCCGGCAAGGGGTCCGGGCGGAAATGGCGGACATCTCTCCGCCAGCGCAGCAGCGTCGTGAACTGATCGCGGAAAGCAGCGTCGAAATCTGGCGGCGGCATGTCCCCTTCTTGCGCGGAGGCGAGCCGCGCGCAATCAGGGCCGCTTCGGGATCTCCAGCCCGCGCTGCACCGCCGGCCGCGCCAGGCAGCGCTCCAGCCAGGCCGGAACCTCCTTCAGCCTGCCATACTCGACGAGCTCCCCTGCTCCGTAGAAGCCGACCAGGTTGCGCACCCAGCCGAGCAGCGAGATGTCGGCGATGGTGTAGTCGTCGCCCATGATGTAGCTGCGCCCGGCAAGCCGCGTCTCCAGCACGCCGAGCAGGCGCTTCGACTCCGCCACGTAGCGCTGCAGCGGGCGCTTGTCCTCGTATTCGCGGCCGGCGAATTTGTGGAAGAAGCCGACCTGCCCGAACATCGGGCCGACGGAGGCCATCTGGAAGAACACCCACTGGATCGTCTCGATGCGCAGCGCGGGATCGGCCGGCAGAAGCTTGCCGGATTTCTCGGCGAGGTAGAGGAGGATCGCGCCGGACTCGAACAGGCCGAGCGGCTTTCCGCCGGGGCCGTTCGGATCGATGATCGCGGGAATCTTGCCGTTCGGGTTCAGCGACAGGAATTCGGGGCCCCAGGTCTCGTTCTGGCCGATATTGATCGTGTGCGGCTCGTAGGGGAGCCCGGTTTCCTCCAGCATGATCGACACCTTCACGCCGTTCGGGGTGGGCAGCGAATAGAGCTGGATGCGGTCGGGATGCCGGGCCGGCCAGCGGCGTGTGATCGGGAAGGCGGCAAGATCGGTCATGGATGCTCCTGGTCGGCCGGGCATGGCGGGGCCGCCCGGCACAGATGGGCAGCGCCATCCCGCGAACAAGGCGCATTTTGGCAGCAGGCCGCCTGCGCCACGCGCAGGTCGCGGGCCGCGCAACCTCTCTCCGGAATGGCCGTGTTGAGACGCACGCGGCGCTTGCTAGGCTGATCCGCGACAAGAGGCGGCCCTAGCCGCCCGGCCATCCCAAGGGGGAACTGCCAGATGCCGATGCCGACCCTCGCGCCGGGCCATGTCGGCCCCTTCGCCGGACTGGACGTGCCCTGGCTTCTCCAGCTGCGCGCGGAAACCCGGCGCGATCATCCGTTCATCGTCTGGGCGCCGTTCGAGCGCCCGCCCGTCACCCTCACCTACGCCGCCTTCCACGCTCGCGTCGGCGCACTCGCGGCAGGTCTTGCGAGGCGCGGCGTGAAGCCGGGCGAGTTCGTGCTGATCCATCTCGACAACTGCCTGGAAGCACTTCTCGCCTGGTATGCCTGCATCGAACTCGGCGCGGTGGCCGTCACCACGAATACGCGTTCGGCCGGGCCGGAAGTCGCCTATTTCGCCGAACATTGCGGCGCGGTCGCCGCCATCACCCAGCCGGCCTATGCGGGTATCGTCGCCGCCAACTGTCCGGCGCTGCGCTGGCTGGCCGTCACCGACAATGACGGCGGCGAGCCCGCAACCGGCGCGCATCTGCCGGAGAAGGCGGAACGCTTCGACGCCCTGTTCGCCGATGCGAGCGACCGCCCGCGCCGGCCGCACGACCCGCTCTGGCCGTGCAGCGTCCAGTACACGTCCGGCACCACGGCGCGGCCGAAAGCCGTGCTCTGGACCCACGCCAACGCCCTCTGGGGAGCGAAGATCAACGCCGCCCACGAGGATCTCAGGCCCGACGACATCCACCTCGTCCACCTGCCGCTGTTCCACACCAATGCGCTGGCCTATTCGGTGCTGGCGACGCTGTGGGTGGGCGGAACCGCGGTCGTCCAGCCGCGCTTCTCGGCGAGCCGCTTCTGGTCGGCCGCCGCCGAGCACCGCTGCACCTGGACATCTGTCGTCCCCTTCTGCGTGCGCGCGCTGATGGAGCGCGACATCCCCAAGAGCCACACCTTCCGCCTTTGGGGGAATGCGGTCTCGTCACCGCCCGCCGATGCCGCGATCGGCATCAGGACCATCGGCTGGTGGGGCATGACCGAGACCATCACCCACGGCATCGTCGGCGAGTTGCACCAGCCGAACACGCCCATGGCCATCGGTCGCGCCGCGCCCGAATACGACATCCGGGTCGTGGACGCCGATGGTTCGCCGACGCCGCCGGGAGGAACCGGCCATCTGCTCATCAAGGGCATTCCCGGCCTGTCGCTGTTCAAGGAGTACCTGTTCAACGACAAGGCCATGCGCGAGAGCTTCGACGAGCACGGCTATTTCATCACCGGCGACCGGGTGATGCTGCTGGACAACGGCTTCATCCGCTTCGCCGACCGCGACAAGGACATGCTGAAGGTCGGCGGCGAGAACGTCGCGGCCTCCGAGATCGAGCAGACCATCGTGCAGGTCGCGGGCGTGCGCGAAGTGGCCGTCGTCGCGAAGAAGCATCCGATGCTGGACGAGGTGCCCGTCGCCTTCGTCATCCCGCAGGGCGGCCTCGACGGCGCTCCGCCCGGCTTCGCCGATACCGTCCTCGCCGCCTGCCGCTCCGCCCTCGCCGACTTCAAGGTGCCGCGCGAAATCCACCTCGTCGACGACATGCCGCGCTCGACGCTGGAGAAGATCGCCAAGGCGGAGTTGCGGAAACGGTTGCAGGACGCCTGACGCGCCCTATCGCTCCGGCGGGATCGAATAGGTGCCCGTGGCATGGGCGACCAGTTCATCCGCCTCGCCGTCCGACCAGATGGAGACCTCGCCGACCGCGAGCCGCTTGCCGAGCTTCACCAGCCGGCATTCCGCGATCAGGTCGCGCTGCGCCGGCTTCTTCAGGAAGTTGATGTTGAGGTTGGTGGTGACCGCCAGCGCCACCGGGCCGATCGAGGCAAGGATCGCCACGTAGAGCCCGGTATCGGCCAGCGTCATCATGGTCGGACCCGAGATCGTTCCGCCCGGGCGGAGTTGGCGGGCGTCGTAGCGGCAGCGCATGCGCGCGAAGCGATGGCCGACCGCCTCGACATGATAGAGCTTGCCCGCCCCGAAGACCTGCGGGAATTCGCGTTCGAGGAATGCTTCCATGGCCTCCGTCGTCATCTTCGGGGACGTTGTCTGCGCGTCGGACATGGCGGCCAATCCTGCTGCGGCCGTTCGGCCGCCTTGAAGCGCCGAAGTTAGCGGGCCAAGGTCGCGGCCGTCCCCTCTTGCAAAAGGCGGATGGAGATGCACGCACCCTCGCCCACCCCTTCGACCGGCCCCCGCGTCCTCGCGCGTGAGGATGCGGCCGGCGTCGCGACGCTGACGATGGACGATCCGTCGAGCCGCAACAGCCTGTCGGAGGCCATGCTCGCGGCCCTCTCCGAAACGCTCCGCGCGATCGCGGTCGACCGCTCCGTGCGCGTGGTGATCCTGACGGCCGTAGGTCCGGTCTATTCGTCGGGCCACAATCTCAAGGAAATGACCGCGCACCGCGCCGATCCGGATCGCGGCCGCGCCTATTACGCCGACATCATGGGCCGCTGCTCCCAGGTGATGCAGCAGATCGTCAACCTGCCGCAGCCGGTCATCGCCGCCGTCCAGGGGCTTGCAACCGCCGCCGGCTGTCAGCTCGTCGCCTCCTGCGATCTGGCCGTGGCATCGGCAGACGCGCGGTTCTGCACGCCGGGCGTCAACTTCGGGCTGTTCTGCTCGACGCCGATGGTCGCGCTCTCGCGCAACGTCGCGCCCAAGCACGCCATGGAAATGCTGCTGCTGGGACAGCAGGCACCGGCCGAAGAGGCCTTCCGCATGGGCCTCGTCAATCGCGTGGTGCCCGCCGGCGAGGAAGTGGCAGCGGCACATGCGCTGGCCGCCATCATCGCCTCGAAATCCGCGCTGACCGTCAAGACCGGCAAATCCACCTTCTACCGCCAGATCGACATGACGCTGTCGCAAGCCTACGACCATGCCAGCGCCGTGATGGTCGAGAACATGCTCGCGCGCGACGCCGCCGAGGGCATCGAGGCGCTGCTGACCAAGCGCGAGCCGCGGTGGGAAGACCGGTGAATCACGACAGCTATTCCAACGACTACATCCGCGGCATTCTCGCCTCGGTGAAATCCATCGCCATGGTCGGCGCCTCCGCGAACGAGGTGCGGCCGAGCTTCTTCGTGCTGAAATACCTGCTCGACCGCGGCTATCGCGTCCATCCGATCAATCCGGGCCTCGCCGGCAGGGAAATCCTCGGCCGCACCGTTTATACGGCGCTGAAAGACGTCCCGGAGCCGATCGACATGGTCGATGTCTTCCGCAATTCGGAGGCCGCGGGAGCGGTCGTGGACGAAGCGCTCCTCCTCGACCCGAAGCCTGGCGTCATCTGGATGCAGCTCTCCGTGCGCAACGACGACGCCGCCGCGAGAGCCGAGGCCGCCGGTCTGAAAGTGGTGATGAACCGCTGCCCGAAGATCGAGCTCGGGCGGCTGTCCTCCGAGATCGCGTGGATGGGGGTCAACTCGCGGACCATCTCCGCCAAGCGCGCGCCGCAGCTCAAGGAAGGCAAGTTCCAGAAGCTGGGGCTCAGGCAGACCTTCGGTTCCGGATCGAGCGAAACATAGAAAATTCCATTCGCTTGACGCTCGTGCGGCCACGCAACTAGAAAATCAATCCCCGCTTGGGGAGAAATCAAGCCGCTCTGCGGCCCATGGAGGAAATGATGGCTGATCGCGTTCCGGGCTTCTCGACCCTTGCCGTTCACGCGGGGGCGCAGCCCGACCCGACCACCGGCGCGCGCGCGACGCCCATCTACCAGACGACCTCCTTCGTGTTCGACGATGTCGACCACGCGGCCTCGCTGTTTGGCCTGCAGGCGTTCGGCAACATCTACACACGCATCGGCAACCCGACCAATGCCGTGCTGGAAGAGCGCGTCGCCGCCCTCGAAGGCGGCACCGCGGCGCTCGGCGTCGCCTCCGGCCATGCAGCGCAGTTCCTCGTCTTCCATGCCCTGCTGCAGCCGGGCGACGAGTTCGTTGCATCGAAGAAGCTCTATGGCGGCTCGATCAACCAGTTCAATCACTCCTACAAGAGCTTCGACTGGCGCGTGACCTGGGCCGACCAGGACGACCTTGCCTCGTTCGAGAAGGCGGTGACGCCGAAGACCAAGGCGATCTTCATCGAGAGCATCGCCAACCCGGCGGGCAACATCACCGACATTGCCGGCATCTCGGCGATCGCCAAGAAGCACGGCATCCCGCTGATCGTCGACAACACCCTGGCGACGCCCTACCTGATCAGGCCGTTCGAGCACGGCGCCGACATCGTCGTGCACTCCGCCACCAAGTTCCTCGGCGGCCACGGCAATTCCATCGGCGGCGTCATCGTCGACGGCGGCTCGTTCGACTGGGCCAAGTCCGGCCGCTATCCGTTCCTGACCTCGCCGCGCCCGGAATATGGCGGCATCGTCCTCGCCGAGACCTTCGGCAACTTCGCCTTCGCCATCGCCGTACGCGTGCTCGGCCTGCGCGATCTCGGGCCGGCGCTGTCGCCGTTCAACGCCTTCCAGATCCTCACCGGCATCGAGACGTTGCCGCTGCGCATGGAGCGGCATTCGGCCAATGCGCTGAAGGTTGCGGAATTCCTGTCGAAGCACCCGAAGGTCGCCTGGGTCAGCTATCCCGGCCTGCCGTCCGACAAGGGCCACGCCCTCGCCCGGAAATATGCCCCGAAGGGCGCAGGCGCGGTGTTCACCTTCGGCCTCAAGGGCGGATTCGACGCGGGCGTGAAGGTGGTCTCGGAGGTGAAGCTGTTCTCGCATCTCGCCAATGTCGGCGACACGCGTTCGCTGATCATCCACCCGGCCTCGACCACCCACCGGCAACTCTCGGACGAGCAGAAGACGTTGGCCGGCGCCGGCCCGGAGGTCGTCCGCCTGTCCATCGGCATCGAGGACGCCGCCGACATCATTGCCGATCTGGAAAGCGCGCTGGCGGCGGCGTGAGCGACGGGACGGTCTTCTCCTCCGTCATGCCCGGCCTTGTGCCGGGCATCCACGCCTTCCCTAGTCAGGGCGGGATCAAGACGTGGATGGCCGGGACAGGCCCGGCCATGACGGACAGCGGGAGCTATGCCGGCGCTGCCGTGTGACCGATGACGTGCAGCACCGGTCGTGGTGCCCGCGTCAGGCCGTGGACATGCGCGAGCGCGTGGCCGAGGACCAGCACCGCAAAGCCCTGATGAACGAGGCCGGCCCAGAGCGGCACGACCAGCACCAGCGTCACGATGCCGATCACCGCCTGCGCGGCGATCAGGCCGAACAGCACCACCGCCCCTTTCGCGAAGGCGGTGCCGCGCGCGGCGAGCAGGTGCCACAGCGCCAGAGCCAGCAGCGCATAGGCGGCGAGGCGGTGGTTGAACTGCACCAGCGCCAGCGAATCCACGAAGGCCTCGGCGACGGTCGGCCGGTCGAACAGCACGTTCGCGGGGGGGATCCACGCGCCGTCCATCAGCGGCCAGTCGTTGAACCGCATGCCGGCGCGGTTGCCGGCGACCAGCGCGCCGAGCGCGATCTGCAGCGACAGCAGCGCGAGCACCGCTACGCCGCCCAACCGGACGCGGCCGGGAGCGGGTGCGCGTTCCCGGCCCTGCCCGAGCCCGAGCGCCAGCCAGACCAGCAGGGCGAAGATCAGGCAGGCGAGCGTCAGGTGGAACATCAGCTTCAGCGGCGCGACCGCCACCATGCCGGGCTGCAGGCCGGAAGCGACCATCAGCCAGCCGACGAGACCCTGAAGACCCATCAGAAGTCCGATGCCGAAGGTCGCTGCCGCCATCCGGCCGCGCAGCCAGCCCCTGGCGACGAAGAACAGCCACGGCAGCAGCATGGCCGCGCCGATCAACCGCCCGAGAAAGCGGTGCGCCCATTCCCACCAGAAGATGAACTGGAAATCGCCGAGGCTCATGCCGCGATTGACTGCCTCATATTGCGGGCTGGCGCGGTACTTGGCGAATTCCTCCAGCCATTGTGCGTGCGACAGCGGTGGCAAGGCGCCCGTCACCGGCTTCCATTCGGTGATCGAGAGCCCAGAATCCGTCAGCCGGGTCGCGCCGCCCACGACGACGATCGCGAAGACCAGCGCCGCCACGGCGAACAGCCACAACCGCACGATGCGGTCGGACTTCGGGCTCGCGGAACGCGCTGCAGCGGCCGTCATGCGGCAAACCTCCGGCTTGTGATGGGCACCGCCGGAGAGATATAGACCCGGCCGGTGCCGAACAAGGCACGCCGGACCGGACCCCTTCATGCGCCAGCGCACCCGCAAGCTTTTCGGCACCGTCCTGCTCGTCGCCTGGGTGGCGTTCTACGCCCTTCTGGTCATGGCGATCATGCACAATGCCGTGCGCCGCTTCGGCCCGGTTGGCGAACCGGTCTTCTATGCGCTCGCCGGCATCGCCTGGATTCCGGTGGCCATGCTGGTCATCTGGTGGATGGCCAAACCGGATCCGGATGACGAGACTGCCTGACCTTCGCAGTCGCAGCATCGGAGTTCCGCCTTGACCGACATCGCGCCGGCCATCGCCCGCACCGTCCCCGACCTTCGCGCCCTCGTCGCTTCGTGGCGAGCCGAGGGCAAGCGCGTCGGCCTCGTTCCGACCATGGGCGCATTGCATGCCGGACACATCTCGCTGGTCGAGATCGCGCGGCGTCACGCCGACCGGATCATCGTCTCGATCTTCGTCAACCCCACGCAGTTCGCCCCGACCGAGGATTTCTCGAAATATCCCCGCACCTTCGAGGCGGATCTCGCGAAACTCACCGGGATCGGCACCGACGCGGTCTATGCGCCGACGGTGGAGGTCATGTACCCGCCGGACGCGGCCACGACCGTCAGCCTGAAGGGGCCCGCGACGGCAGGCCTCGAGGATATCGCGCGGCCGTTCCACTTCGCCGGGGTCGCCACCATCGTCGCCAAGCTATTCACCCAGAGCGCGCCCGACGTCGCCGTCTTCGGCGAGAAGGATTTCCAGCAGCTCGCCGTGATCCGCCGCATGGCGGCCGATCTCGACCTGCCCGTGGAGGTCATCGGCGCGCCGACCGTCCGCGAGGCCGACGGGCTCGCCATGTCCTCGCGCAACGTCTACCTCTCGGCCGAAAATCGCGCGAAAGCGCCCGAACTGCACCGCATCATGCAGGCCGCCTCCTCTGGCATCGTGGCCGGAGAGGCGCCCGAGAGCACCCTCGCCCGCGCCCGCAAGGCAATCGCGGCCGCCGGCTTCACGCCCGACTACCTGGAACTGCGCGATGCCGCCGATCTCGGCGAGCCGCGCATCGGCAGGCCCCGCAGGCTGCTGGCAGCGGCGACGCTCGGCACGACGAGGCTGCTCGACAATATCGCCGTCGATTGACGACGGCGAAGCCCGTCAGCGAACGACGATCGCCTGATCGAGCCGCTTCCGGCACTCGGTCAGCTCGTAGATCGCCGCCTGAAGCCTGCGGACGTCCTCGGCACTGAGCCGGCGCTGAGCCGGCGGGGCGGGAGCAGATTCGGCCGCCCGCGACGGCATCCGCAGCTCGTCGTGCGGCGGTGTCATTTCCGCCATCCGGCGGGGCATTTCAGGGGCGGCCACCGGACGGACCGGAGCGCGGAAATCAGCGGCTTCGCCGGCAATTCTCGTCTCGCTGCCGGCCTCCTCGCCAGCATGCGACGGGCGGGCATCCTGCGCCGCAACCTCGCGATGCGTCGGTGCTTCCAGCACCGGCTCGCGCCGGAACGCCGCGAAGGGCCGCTCGCCGTAATTGTCGCCGCCGAGCGACCGGCCCGCAGGCTCCGCGCCAAGCACCAGCGGCGACGATGGCCGGACCGTATCGGCCCGCTCGCCGCGGAACAGTCCCTTGAGGCCGGGGCGAAGCCCGCCCTGTGCCGGTGCCGCAGGCTCGTCGGCCTCAATCTCGGCATCCGCCGCTTCGTCTGGTCCGATCTCGTCCTCGGCCAGCCCATCGCGGGCCGCAGCACCGGGGCTGGCCATGTCCGAGCCGATGATCTCCGGCCCCTTCGGCTTCGGCAGGCTCCCCGCGCCCTCCCCGCGCCCGAGCGCCTGGATGGCCTTGACCCCGCTCTCCTTGATGATCCGCTGGACGCCGCGGATCGTGTAGCCCTCGCCATAGAGCAGATGGCGGATGCCTTTCAGGAGGTCGATGTCCTCGGGACGGTAATAGCGCCGGCCGCCGCCGCGCTTCAGCGGCCTGATCTGGGCAAACCGCGTCTCCCAGAAGCGCAGGACGTGCTGGGGCAGATCGAGGTCGTCGGCGACCTCGCTGATCGTGCGATATGCGTCCGGGGCCTTGTCCACCAATCAATCCGGTTTGTCGCGAGAAGGCCCGAAGGTCCTAGCCGTATCGGGCGGCGGAACGGTGGCGGATTCGTGTCGGAGCGGCAATCGCAAACGTCGCGCCGGGGGCGCAAAATACGGACGGCGCCGGACGGACGGAATCAGTCCTTCAGGCCCTCGCCGCTCTGGCCGTTGATCTGGGCCTTCAGAATGTTCGAGGGCTTGAACACCATGACGCGACGCGGCGCGATGGGCACTTCCTGGCCAGTCTTCGGATTGCGCCCGATGCGTTCGCCCTTCGAGCGGACGATGAACGAACCGAACGAGGACAGCTTCACCGTCTCGCCATCGGCGAGGCAGTCGGTGATCTCCTTCAGGACGAGTTCGACGAGCTGCGCCGACTCGGTCCGCGACAGCCCGACCTTCTGATAGACGGCCTCGCAAAGATCAGCGCGCGTGACGGTCTTGCCCGCCATATCGACCCCCCCAGGACCCATGCCTCAATAGCGGCCGCATCGCCGCCATCCGCCTTATCACTCTGATTTCATTATCACTATGAGCTAGGCACGCGACGGTCAACCCGTCCGCACCGGCATCGTCACCAACGGATCAGTGCCGATCCCCAGGTGAAGCCGCCGCCCATGGCCTCCAGCATGACGAGATCGCCCTGCTTGATCCGGCCGTCCTTCACCGCAACGTCCAGCGCCAGCGGGATCGAGGCCGCAGAGGTATTGCCGTGGCGATCGACGGTGATGACCACCTTCTCCGGCGCGATCTTCAGCTTCTCGGCCGAGGCGTCGATGATCCGCTTGTTCGCCTGGTGCGGCACGAACCAGTCGAGATCCTCGGAGGTCGTGCCGGTCGCGGCATAGGCGTCGTTCATCACGTCGGTGATCATGCCGACCGCATGTTTGAAGACCTCGCGGCCCTCCATGCGCAGATGCCCGACCGTTCCCGTCAGCGACGGGCCGCCATCGACATAGAGTTTCGGGGTGTGCCGTCCGTCCGAACGCAGATGCGTGGTCAGCACGCCCCTGCCCGCGGTGCCGTCCGGCTGGTCCTGCGCCTCGAGCACGATGGCGCCGGCGCCGTCGCCGAACAGCACGCAGGTCGTGCGGTCGGACCAGTCGAGAATGCGCGAGAAGGTCTCGGCGCCGATGACCAGAGCCCGCTTGTGGCTGCCCGAGCGCAGGAACTTGTCCGCCGTCGACACGCCGAAGACGAAGCCCGAGCACACCGCCTGGAGATCGAAGGCGACGCCGTGGCGGATGCCCAGCCGATCCTGGATCGCGGTGGCCGAGGCCGGAAAAGTGCGGTCCGGCGTCGATGTCGCCAGCACGATCAGGTCGATGTCCTGTGCGTCGAGCCCGGCATGGGCGAGCGCCGCCTGCGCGGCCTTCAGCCCGAGCTCGGCTGTGGTCTCGCCCTCCGCCGCGATGTGCCGCTGGCGGATGCCCGAGCGCTGGACGATCCAGTCGTCGGATGTGTCGACCATGGTCGACAGTTCGGCATTTGTCAGGACACGGGCGGGCAGATGGCTGCCCACGCCGCGCACCACGGAACGGCGTGTCACGATGCGGCCTCGAGGGGAACGGCCGGAACTGCCGGCCGGGATGCATGATAGGCGTCGAGCATGGACCGGATCTTCGACTGAAGGTCGTAGCGCGCCATGTCGTAGGCGACATCGACCGCGCTGGCGAAGCCGAGCGGGTCGGTGCCGCCATGGCTCTTGATCACGACGCCGTTGAGGCCAAGGAACACCGCGCCATTGCTCTTGCGCGGGTCCATCTTCTCTCGAAGCGTCGAAAAGGCGTTGCGGGCGAGCAGGTAGCCTAGGCGCGAGCGCCAGGTGCGGGCCATGGCCGCGCGCAGATATTCGCCGATCTGCTTGGCGGTGCCCTCGCCGGTCTTCAGCGCGATGTTGCCGGTGAAGCCCTCGGTGACGATCACGTCGGTCGCGCCCTTGCCGATATCGTCGCCTTCGACGAACCCGCGATAGTCGAGGCCCGGAATGGGCGTGTCGCGCAGCATCTGACCGGCTTCGCGGATGAATTCGAGGCCCTTGACCTCTTCCACGCCGATATTGAGCAGGCCGACCGTCGGCGTTTCGAGATCGAAGACGACGCGCGCCATGGCCGCGCCCATCACCGCCATGTCGACCAGCGCCCGCGCATCGGCGCCGATGGAGGCGCCCATGTCGAGCACGATGGATTCGCCGCGGAGCGTCGGCCAGAGCGCGGCGAGCGCCGGGCGCTCGATGCCCTCCATGGTCTTCAGGTTGAAGGCGGCCATGGCCATCAGCGCGCCGGTATTGCCGGCTGAAACGGCGGCGGCGGCCCGGCCGAACTTCACCTCGTCCATCGCCTTCCACATCGACGAGACCCGCCGGCCGTAGCGCAGGGCCTTGGACGGCTTGTCGTCCATGCGGATGGCGATGTCGGTATGAACGATCTCGGAATGCGCCTTGACCCGCGGATTGGCGGCCAGGAGCGGCGTGATCTGGCGCTCGTCGCCAACCAGCACGAACTCGATGTCGCGATGCCTCGAGAGAGCAATTTCGGCGCCGGGCACGACGACGGACGGGCCGAAATCGCCCCCCATCACATCGAGCGCCAGTCTGACCTTCTCCGACATCGTCACGTCCGTTCGCGCGGCGCTCTGCGCCATTCAAGACCGCGCGGCAGCGACCGACGCAGGGAGCCGGGACAATAGCGGCTGCCCGCGCCTGCACAAGAGGCGGGCAGGCCGGATCGGTTCATTCGCCGCGTCATTCAGCCGCCGCGCTTCAGTTTGGCAAGGCCTGCAAAGGCCGAGCCTTCGCCAGCGCCTTCCGGCGCCTCGAAGGCGACGCCCGGCTTGCGCGGGTAGGGATCGACGCCGAGCGCGAGGAATTCCGCCGCGATGGCCGCCGCGTCGATGACGCCTCCGACCAGCGGGTCGTCGGCGGCGACCGAGGCGTCGATCGCCATGCCCTCGTCCTCGTCATGGACGAGATGCGGCTTCAGCGTCGCCTCGGGGCGGAAAGTCGCCTCGACTTCCTCGTCGATCTCGTTCTCGACGGGATCGAGGGTGACGACGCAGATCTGCCCGACCGTCGCGCGCACCCTGCCCTCAACGGCCAGACCATCGCCGCGATAGGGCTTCACGTGCAGATCGACGTCGAGCTCCGACATCGATTCGACGCCGACGGCGGCGGCGAAGGCCGCCAGCTCCGCCGCGGCCAGCCCGCGCTTGCGGACATGGACGCCGCCGGCGGGAACATCGGCGAGGCGCACCGGCCAGCGTGGCAGACCGTCCCCGGATGGCGTTTTACCGGTCATGACAGCGGTCCTTTCGGCTGAGGCCCTTTCGGCACCGGTGGGAAGGTGATCGACCCGCCCGCCAACGTGGCATAGGGGATCGCGGCTATATCAGCCGCCGCAGCCCTCACATAGGAAGCGAGCGCGGTCGTGTCAGCGGTCGCGTCGGCGCGAACATTGCGCGCCAGCGCCTCCTCCAGCGCCTGCCCCTCGCCGCTCGCGAGCGCCTCGTCATAGGCCTTGGTGCGCCCGTAGAAGGCCTGGCTCATCTGACGGATCTTCTTCGGCACCTTGGTGTCCGCGACGCCCAGTTCGCGCAGCGCGCGGTCGAAATCAGCGAACAGCAGGTCGAACAGCACCTGCCCCAGCTCCCGGCGTTCCTCGCTTTCCTGCTTCAGGCGGTGAAGCACCAGAAAGACGTGCAGAACGACCATCTCGAACCGCCCGTCGACCGTATCGGGAACGCCATGGTCGCGGAAGAAGGCAGGCTCGCGCGCCTGCGCCACGATGGCGCCGTAAAGCCTCTCGATGGTCGCGTCGCGCGCGCTTCGCCTGAACAGGCCCAGAATCATCGGTTTTGGTGCCTTCGGGTTGAAATGGCCGCAGCCGGGGGTTAAGTCATCGCGCCGCCGCGTTCAAGCGTGGCGCGCCGCGCCAGGGGCGCGATCAGGTTGGGTCCAGAGGTTTCGACAAGATGAAGCGCGTGCCGTCCAGTCCCGCCGAGGCCGCAATTTCCGTGGGTTCGCGCCGTATCGCCGCGGCGCGGCTCGCGCTGATCGCCGGCGCCGCGGTCACGCTCGCAGCCTGCTCGTCCGGCCCGAGCATCTCCTCGCTGACCCCCTCCCTGCCGCAGCAGGAGCGCATGGGCTTCGGCGAAACCTTCAACCGCGGCTACGTCCCCTCCGAGGAAGCGCTGGCCCAGGTCAAGGAAGGCAACAGCCAGGATCAGGTGATGATCGCGCTCGGCACGCCGACGACGATCTCCACGATCAACGGCGACGTTTTCTATTACATCTCCGAGCGCCAGACCCGCACCTTCCAGTTCCAGGCGCCGCGCACGGTCGAGCGCAACGTGCTCGCCATCTATTTCAACCGCGAGCGCAAGGTCGAGCGCATGGCCAATTACGGCCTTCAGGACGGCAAGGTCTTCGACTTCATATCGCGCTCGACGGTCACCGGCGGCGAGGAAGCGAACCTGCTGCGCCAGATCATCCAGGGTCCGCGCACCTGATAGCTGCGCGGCGCAGGGCCTTCCGGTCCGCATGAGACAAGCCCCGCTCCGGCGGGGCTTTTTCGTATTCCGGCGCGGCAACCTGCGGCTCGCGAGCCGAGCTTCGCGGACCGCGACGTCCGCCCGCCCCCGACGCCCCGAAAGCAAAAGCCCCGCGGGATCGCTCCCGCGGGGCTCGTTGCATGACGTGAGCCGAACTCAGTGCGCGAGGATCGCGAGGAGGAGCAGCGCCACGATGTTGCAGATCTTGATGGCCGGGTTCACGGCGGGACCCGCCGTGTCCTTGTAGGGGTCGCCGACGGTGTCGCCGGTGACCGAGGCCTTGTGCGCGTCCGAGCCCTTCAGGTGGGTCACGCCGTCCTTGTCGACGAAGCCGTCCTCGAAGCTCTTCTTGGCATTGTCCCAGGCGCCGCCGCCCGAGGTCATCGAGATCGCGACGAACAGGCCGTTGACGATCACGCCGAGCAGCGAGGCGCCGAGCGCCGCGAAGGCCGAGGCCTTCGAGCCCGACATCCACAGCACGCCGAAATAGGCGACGATCGGCGCCAGAACCGGCAGCAGCGAGGGTATGATCATCTCCTTGATCGCGGCCTTGGTCAGCATGTCGACGGCGCGGGCATAGTCCGGCTTGTCGGTGCCGGCCATGATGCCCGGCTTCTCCTTGAACTGACGGCGAACCTCTTCCACGACCGAGCCGGCGGCGCGGCCGACGGCGGTCATGGCGATGCCGCCGAACAGGTAGGGGATGAGGCCGCCGAAGATCAGGCCGGCGACCACATAGGGATCCGACAGGTCGAAGGTGACCGGCGTCATGCCCTTGAAGTAGCTGTAGGCGGTCGAGCCCGCCTTGTTGGCTTCAGCGATGAAGTAGTTGAGGTCGTAGCTGTAGGCGGCGAACAGCACCAGCGCGCCGAGGCCGGCGGAGCCGATGGCATAGCCCTTGGTCACGGCCTTGGTGGTGTTGCCGACCGCGTCGAGCGCATCCGTCGAGTGGCGGACTTCCTTCGGGAGGCCGGCCATTTCGGCAATGCCGCCGGCATTGTCGGTGACCGGGCCGAAGGCGTCGAGCGCGACGATCATGCCGGCGAGGCCGAGCATGGTCGTCACCGCGATGGCCGTGCCGAACAGGCCGGCCAGCTGGAAGGTGGCGATGATGCCGCCGACGATGACCATGGCCGGCAGCGCCGTCGATTCCAGGCTGACCGCGAGGCCCTGGATCACGTTGGTGCCATGGCCGGTGACCGAAGCCTGGGCGATCGAGACCACCGGACGCTTGCCCGTGCCGGTATAGTATTCGGTGATCCAGACGATCAGGCCGGTGACCACGAGGCCGACGAGGCCGCAGGCGAACAGGGCCGAGCCGGTGACGGTCTTGCCGGCGACCGTACCGATGACGCCCCAGCCGGTGACGAACTGGGTAGCGAGGGCAAGTCCGCCCACCGACAGGATGCCGGTGACGATCAGGCCCTTGTAGAGCGCGCCCATGATCGAGTTGTTGGCGCCGAGCTTCACGAAGAAGGTGCCGACGATGGAGGTCACGATGCAGACCGCGCAGATCGCCAGCGGGTAGATCAGCGCCGAGGTGAGCGCGGGCGTGCCCGCGAAGAAGATCGCCGCGAGCACCATGGTCGCGACCACGGTCACGGCGTAGGTCTCGAACAGGTCGGCGGCCATGCCGGCGCAGTCGCCGACATTGTCGCCCACGTTGTCGGCGATGGTCGCGGGGTTGCGCGGATCATCCTCCGGAATGCCGGCCTCGACCTTGCCGACGAGGTCGGCGCCGACATCGGCGCCCTTGGTGAAGATGCCGCCGCCGAGACGGGCGAAGATCGAGATCAGCGAAGCGCCGAAGCCGAGGGCCACGAGGCCGTCGATGACCGTGCGGCTGTTCGGGGCAAGGCCGCCCGGACCGGTCAGGGCCCAGAAATAGACGGCGACACCGAGCAGTGCGAGGCCGGCGACCAGCAGGCCGGTGACCGCGCCCGCCTTGAAGGCGATGTCGAGGCCGGCGGCAAGCGACTTCGACGCCGCCTGCGCCGTGCGCACGTTGGCACGCACCGAGACGTTCATGCCGATGAAGCCGGCGGCGCCCGACAGGACCGCGCCGATCAGGAAGCCGATCGCGACGGTGGTGCCGAGCAGGTAACCGACGAGGACGAGGATGACGAGGCCGACGACCGAGATGGTCAGATACTGGCGGCGCAGATAGGCCGCGGCGCCCTCGGCGACCGCGCCGGCGATCTCCTGCATGCGGGCACTGCCTGCATCGGCCGCCAGCAGCGACTTGGTCGCCCATACGCCATAGACCACGGACAGAAGTCCGCAGCCGATAATTACCCACAAGGCTGTCGTCATCGATGTTTCCTCTGTCGCGGCGCCCGCACGCGGGGCGTCCGACCGGCCTTCCCGTGCCGGATATTGCCTGCTCGTTCTTTTTGCGGCTCGGACCGGCTCACGCCCACCCCACCACGAGTCCGACGCTTTTTTGCCAAAGTCGCGCGGGCGAAGCAACGGATGGGAGCCGTGCGCGGCTCGGTCTTTTGGCGGTTATTCAGGGATTTCGAGGGATTCCAGAAAGGACCGCCCGGTCAGGCCACCGCCACCCGCCGCCGCGTGCCGACCACAAGCGCCACGGCCGCAGCCGCAACGATCGGAAAGACCACCCAGTTCACCGCATCCCAGCCATAGGTCGTGACGATCTGGCCCGACGAGAACGAGCCGACCGCCATCACGCCGAAGACGCAGAAGTCGTTGACCGACTGGACGTGGGTGCGCTCCTCCGGCCGCGCGGCAGCGGCGACCATGGCGCTGGCGCCGATATAGCCGAAGTTCCAGCCGAGCCCGAGCAGGACCAGCGCCACGTAGAAATGCGCCACGGTGATGCCGAGCAGCGCCACGACCGCCGAGAAGGCCGTCAGCGCCAGGCCGACCGCCACCACCTTGGGCGCACCGTAGCGGGTGATGAAATGTCCGGTGAAGAAGCTCGGCGCATACATGGCGATGACGTGCCACTGGATGCCGTAGGCCGCCGCGTCCACCGTGTGGTCGCAGGCGATCATGGCGAGCGGCGCGGCCGTCATGACGAAGTTCATCAGCATGTAGGTCCCCGCCCCGCAGATGACGGCGGTCAGGAACGAGCGGTCGCGGAAATAGTCCGAGATCGGCCGGCGCACCGTGCCCGCGGGCGCCGGCTTCGGCTTCGGAATGTCGATGAAGGAGAGGATCACGCCGGCGGCCAGCGCCACCACCGCCTGGCCGAGATAGGTGCCGGCGAACAGCACCGGCGGCATCGCATCCTTGGTCCAGACGACGAGCTGCGGTCCGACCACGCCCGCGATGATGCCGCCCGTCATGACCCAGGAGATCGCCTTCGGCCGGAACGCGTCGGAAGCCGTATCGGCAGCCGCGAAGCGGTAGCTCTGCGCGGCGGAGGCATAGAATCCGGCCGAGAACGTCGCGAGACAGAAGATCGGGAAGCTCGACCAGACGACGCCGAGATAGCCGAACAGGCCGGTGAGCACGCCGGCGGCCGTCGCCATCTGGTAGGCGGTGCGGCGGCCGTAGCGGCGCACGAGCATGCCCACCGGCAGCGAGGCCGCGGCAAGGCCGACGACGAAGATCGAAATGGGGAGTGTCGCCAGCGAGCGGACCGGCGCGAGCTGCGCGCCGACGATCGCGCCGGTGGCGAACATGACGGTCGTATTGGCGCCGGCCAGCGCCGTCGCCAACGCCAGAATGAAGGCGTTGCGCCGCGCCAGCCGGTCGTCGTGGTGGTGCGCAGTGTCGGAGACGGAAGCTGTCATGGCGTCACAGGACGGTTATTTCCCGCCCTGGCCTCGATCGGGAAGCCCGTGACGCAGGAAGCCGGCACGGGGAGAATTTCTCACTCGATTAGCCGGAATCGACAGCGCCAGCCAGACGCCTTCAGACGGAGTGGGCTGCGTGCCGGGCATGGTGCCGCCGGCACGGAGCTACGAAGCGGACAGGCAGCCCTGCATGCCCGGCGCTTGCCGTAGGGCATCGATTGCGGCCACATCGGCCCCGAAACGCCGGGCGAAATGCCCCGAATGCCCTGTTCAGACTGCAAGAGGCCGCATGAGCCAGCTCTTCTCGCCCTTCGCCATCGGTCCCGTGACCCTCGCCAACCGCATCGTGGTTGCGCCCATGTGCCAGTATTCCGCCGACGACGGCTCCATGAACGACTGGCACCTGCAGCACCTGATGAGCCTGGCCATGTCCGGCGCGGCGATGGTGGTGGTCGAGGCGACGGCGGTCGAGCGGCACGGCCGGATCACACATGGCTGCGTCGGCCTCTATTCCGACAGCAACGAACTGGCGCTGGGCCGGGTTCTGGCCGCGGCCCGGGGCGTCGCCCTGCCCGGCACGAAGTTCTGCATCCAGATCGGCCATGCCGGCCGAAAGGCCTCCTCCGAGCGGCCGTGGGAAGGCGGCGGCCCTCTGAAGGACAATGCCGACCCGTGGCCGACCGTGGCGGCGTCCGCCATTCCCTTCGACGAGGGCTGGCACATGCCGCGTGAGCTGACCGGCCAGGACAAGATGCGCATCGGCTGCGCCTTCGTCGATGCGGCCAGGCGCGCCGCCCGGCTCGGCTTCGACGCGATCGAGCTGCACATGGCCCACGGCTATCTGCTCCACAATGTCATGAGCCCCGTCTCCAACAAGCGCACGGACGCGTTCGGCGGCTCGCGCGAGAACCGCTTCGCCTGGCCGCTCTCCATCGCCGAGGCCGTGCGCAAGGCCGTCCCGGACACCATCGCGGTCGGCGCCCGCATCACCGGTCAGGACTGGACCGATGACGGCCTGCAGGTCGAGGACGCAGTGGCGCTCGGGGCCGAGCTCAAGGCCGCCGGCCTCGATTTCGTCTGCGTGTCCTCCGGCGGCATCCACCCGAAGATCCGCATCTCGGTGAAGCCCGGCTATCAGGTTCCCTTCGCCGAGGCGGTGAAGCAGGGCTCCGGCATCGCGACGCGCGCGGTCGGCATGATCGGCACGGCGAAACAGGCCGAGGAGATCATCGCAAGCGGCGCCGCCGACATGGTCGCGCTTGCCCGCGGCATGCTCGACGACCCGCGCTGGGGCTGGCATGCCGCCGAGGAACTCGGCGCGGACATCCCCTTCCCGCCGCAATATGCGCGCGTCGCGAAGAAGGTCTGGCCGGGAGCGGCGCTGGCGCGTCCGCGCTGAGCCTGTCCGTCAGTTCTGGGCGCCCTTGCCGCCGACATCCTCCATCGCCGGATCGGCCGGTCTCGCTCCGGCCGCCCGGTTGACGAAGACCGTGACGACCCAGAGCACGATGCCGATCCCCATCAGCACGCCGGCGATCCGGTACTGAACGGGGTCGCGCCCGGTCCACGGCCCGGCCAGGAAGGCGCAGGACAGCGCCCCGAGGATCGGCAGGAAGGTCGGCGTCCGGAAATGCTTGTGGTCGACCGGGTCCTTGCGCAGCACGAGCACGGCAACGTTCACCACGGTGAAGACGCAGAGCAGCAGCAGCGCGGTCGTGCCGCCGAGCGCCGGAACCTCGCCGACGAAGGTGATCAGCGCGAAGGCCAGCAGCGTGGTGAAGCCGATCGCTATGTAAGGCGTCCGGCGGGTCGGGTGGACCTTGCCGAGCACCGGCGGCAGCACCTGTTCGCGGCTCATGCCGTAGACGAGGCGCGAGGCCATCAGCATGTTGATGAGGGCCGAGTTTGCCACCGCGAACATGGTGATGAAGCCGAAAACCCAGATCGGGAAATTCGGCGCGCCGGCCTGCACGACCTTCAGCAGCGGTGTCTCGCCCGACCCCAGTTCCTCCGGCGCCACCAGCGTGATCGCCGAGATCGAAACCAGCACGTAGATGACGCCGGCGATCAGCAGGCCGGCCAGCAGGACGCGCGGGAAGATGCGCGTCGGGTCCCGGGTCTCCTCCGCCATGTTCACGGAGTCCTCGAAGCCCACCATGGCGAAGAAGGCAAGCGTGGTGGCCGCGATCACCGGCCAGAACAGCCCGCCGCCATCGGCTGGCTTGAACTGGGTGATGCGCGAGACGTCGCCTTGCCCGAGGCTGATCGCCCAGAGGCCGATGACGATGATGATCAACAGGCCCGTCAGTTCGACTGCGGTCAGCAGAACGTTGGCCTTCACGCTTTCGCCGACGCCGCGCAGGTTGATCGCCGCGACGAGGGCCATGAAGCCGAGCCCCACCGCCGTGATGCCAGAGGCCGAGAAGTTGAACCCGAAGGCGTGGGACAGGTTCGCCGCAAATGCCCGCGAGGCCGTCGATGACGAGGTGATGCCCGAGCACATCACCGCGAAGGCGACGATGAACGTGATGAAATGGATGCCGAAGGCGCGGTGCGTATAGAGCGCGGCCCCCGCCGCCCGGGGGTACTTCGTCACCAGTTCCAGATAGGAAAAGGCGGTGATCAGGGCGACGACGAAAGCGACGACGAAGGGCAGCCAGACCACTCCGCCCACCTGTTTGGCAACCTGCCCTGTCAGCGCATAGATGCCGGTGCCGAGAATGTCACCGACGATGAACAGCAGCAGCAGCCACGGCCCCATCACCCTGTGGAGACTGGGCGCGGCCGGGGGCGTGGCGGCCGGATTGACGGCTGCATCGGTCATTCCGGAACTCTCCTGAAGCGGCTGACGATCCGTGCCCCGGCAGCTGTCTGTCCGGTTGTTACGTTCCGCCGTCGCCCGCGGCAATGGCCGCGAGGCACGGATGGCGTGACCAAACAGGAAAACACCGGTCCACAGCGCTCCCTTTGCTTACGCGAAGCTTGCGCCTATAAGGGCGCGCCCGCAGGCGCCTGCCTGTCGGGCCCCGCGCGATTCCGCCTGTTACCGAACGGATTCCAAGAACCCGGCGCATGAGCACCGTCTTCGTCCTGAACGGCCCGAACCTCAACCTGCTCGGCACGCGCGAACCGGCCATCTATGGCTCGACCACGCTTGCCGACATCGAGGCGCTGTGCCGGGCCGAGGCCGGCAAGCACGGGCTGTCCGTCGACTTCCGCCAGTCGAACCTCGAGGGCGTGCTGGTCGACTGGATCCACGAGGCGGGCAAGGCTTTCGCGGCCGGCACCCTCAAGGGCGTCGTGTTCAATGCCGGCGCCTATACCCACACCTCGCTCGCCCTTGCCGACGCCACCAAGGCGACCGGCATTCCGCTGGTCGAGGTCCATATCTCCAATGTGCATGCCCGCGAGCCGGTGCGGCACCATTCGTTCCTGTCACCCGTCGCGCGCGGCATCATCGTGGGGTTCGGTCCCCTCGGCTACGCGCTCGGCATCGCCGCGCTCGCATCCCTGACCGCCTGACGGCGGCGGCGGCAATCAGTTCAAGAGGGCACCATGCTCAAAGGCAAATCCCCCATCGATACCGCGATGATCCGCGAGCTGGCTCAGGTTCTGGCCGACACGGACCTGACCGAGATCGAGATCGAGCACGAGGCGCTAAAGATCCGCGTCGCCCGGCAGGTCACCGTCCACGCCACCGTCGCCGCGCCCGCGCAGATGGCCGCAGCTCCGGCCTACGCCCCCCTGGCCGCTCCCGCGGCGATTGCCGCGCCGGCAGCGGCCGCCGGCGATGATCCGCGCAAGCATCCCGGCGTCGTGCCCTCGCCCATGGTCGGCACCGCCTATCGCCGCCCCTCGCCCGACGCCAAGCCCCTCATCGAGGTCGGCCAGCAGGTCAAGGAGGGCGATCGCCTCTGCCTGATCGAGGCGATGAAGACCTTCAACGACATCGTCGCCCCGCGCGCCGGCACGGTCACGCGCATCCTGTTCGAGGACGGCCGGCCGGTCGAATACGGCGAACCGCTGATGATCATCGAGTGAGCGCCCAGCCCATGTTCCACAAGGTGCTGATCGCCAATCGCGGCGAAATCGCGCTCCGGGTGCTGCGCGCCTGCAAGGAGCTCGGGATTGCGACCGTTGCGGTCCATTCGACCGCCGATTCCGACTCCATGCATGTGAAGCTCGCCGACGAGAGCGTCTGCATCGGCCCGCCGGCCGCGCGAGAGAGCTATCTCAACGTACCGAGCCTGCTTGCTGCCTGCGAGATCACCGGCGCGGATGCGGTCCACCCCGGCTACGGCTTCCTCTCCGAGAACGCCCGCTTCGCCGAGATACTTGAAAGCCACGGCATCACCTTCATCGGCCCCAAGGCCGAGCACATCCGGATCATGGGCGACAAGATCGAGGCCAAGCGCACGGCCAAGCGCTTAGGGATCCCGACCGTCCCCGGTTCCGAAGGCGGCATTTCCGACGACGAGGAGGCTCGCGCGGTCGCCAGGGAGATCGGCTTCCCGGTCATCATCAAGGCAGCCGCCGGCGGCGGCGGACGCGGCATGAAGGTCGCCCGCTCCGCCGATGAGCTCGAAATCGCGCTCCAGACCGCCAAGACGGAGGCGAAGGCCGCGTTCGGCGACGACGCCGTCTATATCGAGAAATATCTCGGCAAGCCGCGCCATATCGAGATCCAGATTCTCGGCGACGGCCAGGGCAACGCCATCCATCTCGGCGAGCGCGATTGCTCGCTGCAGCGCCGCCACCAGAAGGTCTGGGAGGAAGGTCCCTCCCCGGTCATCACGCCGGAACAGCGCGCCGAGATCGGCGGCGTCTGCGCCAGGGCCATGGCCGACATGGGCTATGTCGGCGCCGGCACCATCGAATTCCTCTACGAGGACGGCAAGTTCTTCTTCATCGAGATGAACACCCGCATCCAGGTCGAGCATCCGGTGACCGAGATGATCACCGGTGTCGATCTCGTCAACGAGCAGATCAAGATCGCCTCGGGCCAGAAGCTGTCGCTGAAGCAGTCGGACATCGTCATCGAGGGCCATGCCATCGAATGCCGGGTGAACGCCGAGAACCCCGCGACCTTCCGCCCCTCGCCCGGCAAGCTGAACCTGTTTCATACGCCGGGCGGCATCGGCGTGCGCGTCGACAGCCACGCCTACCAGGGCTACACGATCCCGCCGAACTACGACTCGCTGGTCGGCAAGCTCATCGTCCACGGCCGCACCCGCACCGAATGCCTCGCGCGCCTGCGCCGGGCGCTCGACGAGTTCGTTGTCGATGGCATCGAGACGACGCTGCCGCTGTTCCGCACGCTGGTGCGCAACCCCTCGATCATCGCCGGCGAGTACGACATTCACTGGCTGGAGAAGTTCCTGGCCGGCGAAGCCGCCAAGAAGGGCTGACGAACCGAGCCGCGCACCACCCCACTGCTGCCGCGCCTCGGACTGACGTCAGGCCTCAGTCCTTCACGCGGCGACTGCATCTATCGCAAGATGTGCAGGCAGGTGCGGCGGGGACGGCAGGATGTTTCATCCTTGGAAGGGCGGCCAGTGGGGCCTGAGCGACAACGCTCTCGGCGGCCGGCGGCTGCTTGTCCTCGGAGAGTCGCACTACTCGAGGAAGTTCCGTGTCTGGGACCGCCACCCGGACATGACGAACTGGTGCGTCGCTGAATTCCTGAAAGGCGCAGGCGGCGAACTCCGGCCGGAAGCGCGCCGCTTCTACGCCAAGCTCACATCTCTCATCAGCGGCCGCCCCTCGGACACCCTGTCGGCGGATGATCGGCGGAACATCTGGGACAGCATCACCTACTACAACTACATCCCGTGGATAGCCGCCAATGAGGCCGGGGTAGCGCCACCGGAGGCCATGTGGCACGGCGAGGCGCCGCTCGCCTTTCAGCACATCGTCGGTCGATCCGAGGCCGAGGCCATCATCGTCTGTGGCTCGCGGCTCTGGGCGCGGATGCAGGAGGGCCTGCCCGGCGCGCCAACCTTCGAATTCGAGGGCACTCAGCGCCGGGCGCGGCTCTATGGGCCGGACAAGGCGGTTGCAGCGCCGATGTGGCATCCCTCGGCGGGGCGCGGCTGGAGTACCGCCCGGTTTCGGCCGGTGCTCGCCTTTCTCTTCCGGCATCTCGAAGACCAGCGCGTCAGGAACGGGCACCCTCCGCCGCCCGACGCCGAACAGCGCCTGGAGGTCGGCGCGGACGGCGCTTGAACATCGTCGCATCCGGTCAGGAGGCGTTGACATCGCTTGCCTCCGCACACGCCGCAGACAAGGTCGCTCCTGATGCCGTGGGGAGATCGCCCGCCTGCCCGCCCCACGCGATCATCCCTCGGGCGGATCGCCGCGCCAGGTCGGCTGGCGCGGATGGATGGCGTCCTTGAACAGATCGAACCCCTTCCAGGCCGGCTCGACCGGGTCGCAGTGCGGCGCGGGAACGTAAGCCGACGCCTCGACCATCTGCAGCTTCGGGATATAGCGCGGGCAGTTCGGGAAGATCGCGGTCGCCTGCACCCTCACGATCAGCTGGGCGCCGACCGTCTCGCCCATCAAAGGGTCGTCGCGCGACACGGTTGCGGTGCCGTTGACCCGCAGCCGGCGCGGCCGTTCGTGCAGGTCGATAAACAGCATGCCGACCTGCGCGTTCGCCAGCATGTTGCCGAGGCTCTTGAACATGCCGTTGCCGTCATAGTCCGGAAAGGCCAGTTCGGACGCGCCTGTCACCCGCACGAAGCCGGGAGCACCGCCCTTGAACGAGCAGTCCGGGCGGCCTTCCGCATCGGCGGTCGCCAGGAAGAAGTAGATCGAGCCTTCGATGAAGGCCCTGTCGTCCGGGCTGAATGCCGTGCGGGCCAGCTTCTCCTCCAGCCGGTCCGAAATGCGGCGGCTGTCGAACTGGTCCTGCAGGGCGCGATTGCCGTCGTGATAGAGGATGGACTGCGTCATACGGAGCCTCCCTCTCGTGCGGCAGGTCCGAAGCGTCGAGCACGCGACGGTCTGCCGGTGGCGAGACTGACGACCATAGGCCGATACCGGAGCTATGGCGACGGCACGGCCACGTCCGGCATGTCGGCCGGTGGCATGCTCGCTGCTCGCTGCTCGCCTGGCGCCGCGCTTTCACAACTGCGTGTGATGCATCCGTTCGGCATCCTGCCGCGTATGATTGACGTGCAAGGGGAACCGCCCATGTCCGTCGCCAACACCGCCAGCCTGTTCCGTCCGAGCCGTCGCTCCCTGATCGCCGCCACGGCGTCGCTGGTCGCGGCTCCGGCACTTGCCCAGACGTCCAGCGGCCCGGTCTCGAGACCACAGGTCTCGACGACGCCGTCCTATTCGCTGTCCTCGTCCACCGCCTACGCCTTCTCGTTCGAGGGGCTGGAGGGCGGCACGGTCAGCCTCGGCGACCATGCCGGGCGCGTCCTGCTGGTCGTCAACACCGCCTCGTCCTGCGGGTTCACCCCGCAATATGCCGACCTGCAGACGCTGTGGGGGCGCTATCGCGACAGCGGGCTGACCATCGTCGGCGTGCCGTCGGACGACTTCAACCAAGAGCGCGGCACCGCGAGGGAGATCGCCGAGCTCTGCTCCGGTATCTATGGCGTCGCCTTCCCGATGACCGCCAAGCAGAAGGTGACCGGCGGCGAGGCCCATCCCTTCTATCGCTGGGTCGCGGCGCAGCGCCCTTCCGACATCCCCACCTGGAACTTCCACAAATATGTCATCGGCCGAAACGGGCAGGTCGCCGGCGCCTTCCCGGCGCGCGTGCGGCCGACCGACCCGCGCATCGTCGCCCTGATCGAGGCGCAGCTGGCGGCCTCGTGACTGCCGGGTGCTGGTTGCAGCCCACCGCGCGCTACATGATCGACCGCAGCGCCTGCGACCAGTATCCGCGCGTGATCGGGCAGCATCCGGTCACGCATAAAGTCAGGCCCTGCCCCCCGCGAAGCGCGGGCGCACCCCTTCGCAATGCGGTGGAATCTCCTGTATGCAGGATGTGATGCTGATCACCTCCTCGTCCGATCTCGCCGCGGTCTGCGCCCGGCTTGCCAAGCACCCCTTCGTCACGGTCGATACGGAATTCCTCCGGGAAACCACCTTCTGGCCGAAGCTCTGCGTCATCCAGCTCGCCTCGACCGACGAGGCCGTGGCGGTCGATGCGCTTGCGCCGGGCATGGACCTCGCGCCCTTCTTCGATCTGATGGTCGATCCGAATGTCGTGAAGGTATTCCACGCGGCGCGGCAGGACATTGAGATCGTCTGGCATCTGTCGAAGCGCATTCCCACGCCGCTGTTCGACAGCCAGGTCGCCGCCATGGTGCTCGGCTACGGCGATTCGATTTCCTACGATCAGCTGGTCCAGCGCACCAACGGCACGCAGCTCGACAAGACCTCGCGCTTCACCGACTGGTCCAAGCGTCCGTTGAGCGAGGCGCAGATCGTCTACGCCATCGCCGACGTCACCCATCTGCGCGACATCTACGTCAAGCTGACCGGCGAGCTCGAGAAGCGCGGCCGCACCGAATGGGTCGCCGAGGAAATGCGCGTGCTTTCCTCGCCCGACACCTATCGCCAGGAGCCCGAACGGGCCTGGGAGCGCTTCCGCAACCGGGTTCGGAAGCCGAAGGAACTCGCCGTCCTCATGGAGGTCGCCGCTTGGCGCGAGCGCGAGGCGCAGGCCCGCGACGTGCCGCGCTCGCGCGTGCTGAAGGACGACAACCTGTTCGACATCTCGCTGACCGGCCCGAAAAGCGCGGAAGCGCTCGGAGCCATGCGCTCGACGCCCAAGGGCTGGGAGCGCTCGCGCGACGGGCTTGCGGTGGTCGAGGCGGTGCAGCGTGGCCTTGCCCACGACCCGCGCACCCTGCCCGCCATCGAAAAGCACCGGCCGCAGAGCCAGGCCCAGTCGGCCACCGTCGAGCTTCTCAAGGTGCTGCTCAAGATGGTCTCGGAGAAGCACCACGTCGCGGCCAAGGTGGTGGCGACCTCGGATGACCTCGACCGGATCGCCGAGAACGACGAGGCCGAAGTCGGCGCGCTGAAGGGCTGGCGTCGCGAAATGTTCGGCGAGAAGGCGCTGGCGCTGAAGCACGGCAAGCTGGCGCTTGCCATCGAGAAGGGCCGCGTCGTCGCGGTCGACCGCATTCCCGCGGTGATCATCGCCGAGGAAAAGGCTCCCTGACATGACCAAGGCGGATGCCGCGCTGGCCAAGGCGAACGAACTGCTCGTGCGCTTCGGCCTGTTCGACGGCCACAACGATCTGCCCTTCGTCATCCGCCGGCAGACCGATGGCGACGTGAAGGCCTATGGGCTCGACCGCGTCCATCAGGAGGGCGACACCGACATCCCCCGCCTGCGCGAGGGCCGCGTCGCGGCGCAGGTCTTCGCCGCCTTCGTGCCGACCTCGGTGCCGGACCCGGCGCGCTTCACGCTCGAACAGATCGCCATCGCGCTCGACATCGAGGCCATCCACGGCGACGTCTTCCTCCCCGCCCGCAAGGCGTCGGACATCGCGAAGGCACGGCGCGCGGGCAGGATCGCCTCGATCATCTCGGTCGAGAGCGGCGTCGGCCTCGGCAATTCGCTGTCGCCGCTCCGCGTCTGGCACGCGGCTGGCGTCCGCATCCTCACCCTCTGCCACAACGAGACGCTGGACTGGATCGATTCGGCGACCGACGCGCCCCGGCAAGTTGACGGCAACGAACTCGGCATCACCGGTTTCGGCCGAGCCGTGATCGCCGAATGCAACCGGCTCGGCATGATGATCGATCTCGCCCACGCCTCGCCGAAGGCGCAGCACGCGGCGCTCGACGCCGCGAAGGCGCCGCTCCTCTGGTCGCATTCCAACGCCTTCGCGCTCTGCGACCACCCCCGCAACGTGCCGGACGACGTGCTCGACCGGGTCAAGGCCAATGGCGGACTGGTCATGGCCACCTTCGTGCCGAACTTCATCTCACGGCCGAGCCACCGCTGGATGACGCCGCTGCAGACGCACGGCAAAACCCGGCCCGGCCTCGACATCGACGCGGCGGTGACGGCCAGGGCGAAGACCGACGGCCCCTGGCCGCGCGGCTCGATACCGGAACTCTGCGACCACATCGAATATATCGTCGGCCGCACCGGCCTTGCCCATATCGGCATCGGCTCGGATTTCTACGGCGGGCCGAACCCGCCGGACCTGAACGACGCCTCCCGCTTTCCCCATCTCATCGCCGAACTGATCCGGCGCGGCTGGTCCGACGAGGCCATCGGCAGGATCGCGTCCGGCAATGTCCTGCGTGTCTGGCGCGCGGTCGAGCGCCGCGGCGTCGAAATCGCCGCGACCGAACCGCCGGGCATCGCGCGGGTTGCGCCCGAACCGCTCGGCCGCCCGCGGCGCAAGCCGGCAGGCGCGTCCGAATAGGCTGCGGGCTCAGGCCTGCCCGGCGAGACGTGCCGTTGCGGCTGCTGGCGATGCCGCCTCGCCGCGTCCGACGCAGCTAGGGCCGGCCGCCGAGGCGCTCGATCTGCTTTTCAGCCAGCTCGATCTTGTCGGTCTGGTACGCGTCGGGCGTGCCATCCTTTCGCAGCGCGAACACCGCTTCGATATAGAGGTCGCGCGCCCGGCTCTTCCGCCCCTGCTGCTCGGCGAGCTGCGCCTGACGGACGAGATCCTCGAAGACCAGGCCGTCCCTCTCGGCGCGCAGGACGATGACCGCCTTCTCGATGACGGCTGCGTCGTCCACGTGTTCGGCGAGATCCTGCAGCCTGGAGATCGCCTTGCCGTAGGATCCGGCCATCCCCTTCGGCGAGGCCGCATCCCTGGCCCGTTCCCGCGCTTCGAACCAGTGATCCCGGATCGCCTGCTCGACCGTGTCGGTCCGCATCTGCTCCAGTTCCGAGCGGAGCTTGGCGGGATCGACGCCCTCGAACCTCAGGCCGGCATAGGCCTGCAGCACGTCGCAGTGGCCGAGCGATTCCCTCAGGGCCTCGAGCTGGTCAGCGGCCCTGCGCGCCTTGGTCCGGCTCGCCGCCGCTTCGGAAATACCCTGGATCGCCCCGGCGATGATCGGCGCATGCTGCGGCGCGCAATGATGGCACAGGCCGAGCGCGTCGTAGGTCAGGAACTGGCTGTCCGTCTGGCAATGGATGCACGCCGGCATGCTGTCCTCCGATGCCGGCATTCTGGCCATGGCGCTGGCCGAAGTCGATTCCCGGAGGTGCCGCCCGGCCGGCATGTCCACCGCCGCGGGATGCAGCCGCCATCGACCTTCTTCGCCCTTACCCCCCGCCCCCGCCTCTGCTAAGACGCCCGCGCCAGTCGCGGGGGCCCGGGCTAACGAGCGCATGTCCGGAGCACCGAGGCTGAGTCCCCTCTGCTCTAGCGCTCCTACAGGCCGACCCATGTCGAAGATCAAGGTCGCGGGCACAGTCGTCGAAATGGACGGCGACGAGATGACCCGCATCATCTGGGATCTGATCAAGAAGAAGCTGATCCATCCCTATCTGGACGTGAATCTCGAATATTACGACCTCGGTGTCGAGCACCGCGACGCCACCAACGACCAGGTGACGATCGACGCCGCCAACGCCACCAAGAAGCACGGCGTCGCCGTCAAATGTGCCACCATCACGCCGGACGAAGGCCGCGTGAAGGAATTCGGCCTGAAGGAAATGTGGAAGTCGCCCAACGGCACGATCCGCAACATCCTCGGCGGCGTCATCTTCCGCGAGCCGATCATCTGCAAGAACGTGCCGCGCCTCGTCCCCGGCTGGACCCAGCCGATCGTCGTCGGCCGCCACGCCTTCGGCGACCAGTACCGCGCCACGGACTTCAAGTTCCCCACCGCCGGCACGCTGTCGATCAAGTTCGTCGGCGACGACGGCAAGGTCATCGAGCGCGAGGTGTTCAAGGCTCCGGGCTCGGGCGTCGCCATGGCGATGTACAACCTCGACGAGTCGATCAAGGACTTCGCGCGCGCCTCGTTCAACTACGGCCTCGCCCGCTCCTACCCGGTCTATCTGTCCACGAAGAACACCATCCTGAAGCAGTATGACGGCCGCTTCATGGAGATCTTCCAGCAGATCTTCGATTCGGAGTTCAAGGCCGAGTTCGACAAGAAGAAGATCGGCTACGAGCATCGCCTGATCGACGACATGGTCGCCTCGGCGCTCAAGTGGTCGGGCGGCTATGTCTGGGCCTGCAAGAACTATGACGGCGACGTGCAGTCGGACATCGTGGCGCAGGGCTTCGGCTCGCTCGGCCTGATGACCTCGGTGCTGCTCACCCCCGACGGCAAGACCGTCGAGGCGGAAGCCGCCCACGGCACGGTGACGCGTCACTACCGCGAGCACCAGAAGGGCAAGGAGACCTCGACCAACTCGATCGCCTCCATCTTCGCCTGGACCCGCGGTCTCGCCCATCGCGCCAAGCTCGACAACAATCCGACGCTGAAGCGCTTCGCGGACGAGCTGGAGAAGGTCTGCGTCGACACCGTCGAGAGCGGCTACATGACCAAGGACCTCGCCCTGCTCGTCGGCGCGGACCAGAAGTGGCTCTCCACGACCGGCTTCCTCGACAAGGTGTCGGAGAATCTCTCCGCCGCCATGGGCAAGTGGAACTGACGATCGGCCCGGGCGGCAACGCCCGCTGCTGACAGTTTATCGGGCCGGCCGGCATCATGCTGGCCGGCCCTTTTCATTCGGCGCCGCGCGCGCCAGAGCACTGGAGCCTTCATGCCGCCCGTGCAGGTCGATCCGGACAAGGTCCACGCTTTCGAGGATGCGGAAGCCTTCCATCTCTGGCTGTCGCGGAACCATGCCAGCGAGACCGAGGTCTGGATCCGCATCCACAAGGTCGCCTCCGGGCTGAAATCGATCACGCCTGCCGAGGCGATCGACATCTGCCTGTGCTGGGGCTGGATCGACGCCGTCCGCAAGGGGCTCGACGCGACCAGCTATCTGCAACGCTACACGCCGCGCGGCCGCAAGAGCGTCTGGAGCGAGATCAATGTCGCCAATGTCGCGCGGCTGACCGCCGAGGGCCGCATGACCGAGCACGGCCAGCGGCATGTCGAGGCGGCCAGGGCGGATGGCCGCTGGGACCGCGCCTATCGCGTGCGCGACGCGAAGATCCCCGACGACCTGCAGGCCGCGATCGACTCCGACCCTGAGGCCAGGGCCATGTTCAGGGCGCTCAGCGCGCAGAACCGCTTCGCCCTCGTGTTCCGCATCCACAGCCTCAAGACGGAGGCCGGCAGGCGAAAGCGCATCGCGGCCTTCGTCGCCATGCTCGCGCGCGGCGAGACCATCCACCCGCAGCGCGGCCAGCCGCAGCCGTGACCAGCCATGTCGCCCTGCTCTACTCCATCGTGCTGACGCCGGAGCGGCGCGTGGTCATGGCGGACCTCCGGGCCATGGCCGAGGAACTGGGCTTCGCCGACCCGCGCACGCTGGTCGCCTCCGGCAATCTCGTCTTCGCCGCCCCGCCCCGGACGACGGTTCGCGCCATCGAGACGCGTCTGGAAGCGGCCTTCGCCCCGCGTTTCGGACGGCACATCGACATCATCGTGACGACTGCGAAGGAATGGCGGGCGCTCGTCGCCGCCAATCCGTTTCGCGCCGAGGCCGAAGCCGCGCCGACCTCGGTCCATGTCCGCGTCATGCGCGACCGGCTGTCGCCTGCGGCTGCCGACGGCCTTGCGCCCTACCTCACTCAGGGAGAGCGCGTGGCCGTCGTCGATGGCCATTTGTGGATGCATTTTCGCGGGCCGTCGCACGAATCGAAGCTCGCGGGCCAGCTGACGCCGAAACGGCTGGGCATCGGCACGGCGCGCAACTGGAACACCGTGCGCCGGCTGGGCGAGATGCTGGACTAGCTTTTGAGGTCAGGCGAGGAAGTCGAACATCGAGCCGAGGCCGTCCTCGGCCAGCGCCGCCGCCGTGCGCTCGTCGGCCTTGCTCGGCGTGTCGGCCGCCCAGGCCACGCGCGCCATGGCCAGGGTCATCGATGCCTCGAGACCCTCGTTCGTCGTCGCGAAAAGATTGTCGGCCGAGGCGGTATCGACGCCGAAAACCGCCAGGGCGGCATTGGTGGAAGGGTCCGCGCCGAACAGCTGGCTCGCCATGGCCGACGAGTTCGCCAGGCCCTGAGCCGCGCCGTAGCTGCGGCTCTGCCGGAACGACTGCATCGAATCCCAGGCGCTCGAGCCGAGGGCAGATACCATGGCGGAAATCCTTTCCTGGCCGCACTAGGCCATGTCACCGGTTAACGCGGCGTTGCCAAGGCGTTGCCATGAGCGTTGCCACGAGCGTTGCCATGAACCGCACCCATCGCATTCGGTGATCGCGGCAATGACAACAAGGCTATGGACTGCGCCGCGCGGGCCGCCAGACTGCGCCCCGAGGAGAATCCGAATGCCAGCCACCGTGAGACAACTGACGCCCGCCGACCGCGCCGAGTGGGAGCCGCTCTGGAAGGGCTACCAGACCTTCTACAAGACCGACATTCCCGCCTCGACCACGGACGCCACGTGGCAGCGGTTCCATGATCCGGCCGAGCCGATGTGGGCTTTCGGCGCCTTCGACGACGGCCGCATGGTCGGCATCGTCCACGCCATCCAGCACCGTTCGACCTGGACGGTCGGCGACTACATCTATCTGCAGGACCTGTTCGTCGATCCCGCGACGCGCGGCACCGGCGCCGGCCGCGTGCTGATCGAGCGGGTCTATGCGCTGGCGAAGGAGCGCGGCGCGAGCCGGGTCCACTGGCTGACCCACGAGACCAACGACACCGCCATGCTGCTCTACGACCGCATCGCCGACAAAAGCGGCTTCATCCAGTACCGCAAGGTGCTCTAGCCGCCGGCGGCGGTGCTCGCCTCCGGTGCATCCGGGATCGTCACCGCCGCCCTGATGATCGGCCCGACATGCGGACGGGCATTGACGATCATCTGCAGGTCGTCGGCGTCGAGCGTCAGCACTTTCACCCATGCGCAGGCGCGCACCGTCTGGTGCAGGCTCGACCGGTCGAGAACGGCCGCCTCGCCGAAGCACTCGCCCGCGCAGAGCCGCCGCGATCCGTCCGGCAGATCGACCTCGACCTCGCCTTCGGCCACCACGAACATCGACCGGGCGCGCTCGCCCGAACGGCAGATCAGTTCGCCGGGCTCGTAGGTCGCGCTCTTCAGCACGCGCATGACATCGGCGACCGAGGCCGCGTCGAGGCCGGCGAACAGCGGCACGTTGGACACCATGCTCCACGAAATCACGAAGTCGCGGCGCTGGATCTCGCGCGCGAAAGCCGTCGCGATGATGCCGACCGGCAGCGCCAGCATGGCAATGCCGAGGATGGCCGTGAACCCGGCAATGACCTTGCCGGCGGGCGTCACCGGATAGACGTCGCCATAGCCGACCGTCGTCAGCGTGATGACCGCCCACCACAGCGCATCGGGGATGGTGCCGAACTTGTCGGGCTGGGCGTCCTGCTCGGCGATGCGCATCGCCGCCGCCACCATGATCATCGCGCCGGTGAAGATCAGCAGCGAGGCGCCGAGCGCGCGTCGCTCGCTCCAGACCGCATCCACGAGGCTGGTGAAGCCGGGCGAATAGCGGGCCAGCTTGAAGAAGCGCAGCAGGCGGAGAAGCAGCAGGAACCGCAGGTCGATATCGGCGACGAAACTGGCGTAGAACGGCAGGATCGCGATCAGGTCGATGAGCATGGCCGGCGACAGCGCCGCCCTGAGCCTTGCCCGCAATGGCGACAGATCGCGCAGGGCCGGATGGTCGACCGCGGTCCAGAGCCGGGCCGCATATTCCGCCGTGAACACGGCGATGGACACGGCTTCGAGCAGGACGAAGCCGATCCGGTAGCGCTCGGCGATCGACGGCACCGATTCCAGCACGACGGCCGCGACATTGACGAGGACGAGGCCGATCAGGGCGCCGTGGACGACGTCAGCCGCACCCGAGCCGACCATGCCCTTGTCGAGCATATCGTGGGTTCGCTGGCGCAAGGCTGCGGCGTTCATGGCCCCTCCGGCGCTGGCCCGGCAGCGCTGGCGCCATGTCCGGGCGGGAGAACGGTGCCCAACGGCACTCCCGCCCGTCAACCGTGATCTGGCTCAGGCCGCGGCCAGCGCCTTCTCGATGGCGGCGAGGGCCTCCTCGGCCTTGGAGCCGTCGGGACCACCGGCCTGCGCCATGTCCGGACGGCCGCCGCCACCCTTGCCGCCGAGCGCCTCGGAGCCGAGCTTGACCAGATCGACGGCATTGACCTTCGCGGTCAGGTCCGGCGTGACGCCGACGACGATGCCGGCCTTGCCGTCCTCGGAGACGCCGACAATGGCGACGACTCCCGACCCGACCTGCGCCTTGCCGGCATCGGCGAGGCCCTTGAGGTCGCGCATCTCGACGCCGGAGACCGACTTGGCGAGCAGCCGCACCGAGCCGACCGTCTTGACCGGATCGGCCGCGCCGGCACCGCCGCCCATGGCGAGCTTCTTCTTGGCCTCGGAGAGTTCGCGCTCCAGCTTGCGGCGGTCCTCGACCAGCGCCTCGACCCGCGCCTCGACATCGCCGACGGAGGTCTTCACCAGACCGGCCACGGCCTCGAGCTTGCGCGCCTGACCCGCGAGATGGCGGCGGGCGGCGTCGGCGGTCATCGCCTCGACGCGCCGGACGCCGGCGGCGACCGCACCCTCGCCGACAATAGTCACCAGGCCGATATCGCCGGTGCGCGCGACATGCGTGCCGCCGCAGAGCTCGACCGACCAGCCGGAGGCGTTCGAGCCGGCAGGGGCCGGACCCATCGACACGACCCGGACCTCATCGCCGTATTTCTCGCCGAACAGCGCGCGCGCGCCCGATGCGATGGCATCGTCCTGGCTCATCAGGCGCGTCACCACCGGCTGGTTGGTCAGGAGGACGCGGTTGGCGATGTCCTCGACCTCGGCCAGTTCCTCATCGCTGATCGGCTTCGGGTGCGAGAAGTCGAAGCGCAGCCGGTCGGGCGCGACCAGCGAGCCCTTCTGCGCGACATGGTCGCCGAGCACCTGCCGCAGCGCCTCGTGCAGGAGATGGGTCGCGGAGTGATTGGCGCGGATCGCCGCGCGGCGGCCGTGGTCGACATCGAGCTGCACCGCCTGGCCGACCGTCAGCGTGCCGTTGCCGACGGTGACGGCATGGACGAAGAGGTCGCCGAGCTTCTTCTGCGTATCGGTCACGGCGGCACTGAGGCCCTCGCCCGAGAGCTGTCCCCGATCGCCCTGCTGGCCGCCGGATTCGCCGTAGAACGGCGTCTGGTTGACAACGACGAGGCCGCTCTCGCCGGCCGAAAGGCTCGCGGTCTCCTGGCCGTCCCTGAGGATGGCGAGCACCTGACCCTCGGCGGTCTCGGTGTCGTAGCCGAGGAACTCGGTCGCGCCCGTCTTCTCCCGCACGCCGAACCAGACCGTGTCGGTCGCAGCCTCACCCGAGCCGGCCCAGGCGGCGCGCGCCTTCTCCTTCTGCCGCTGCATGGCGGCGTCGAAAGCGCCAGTATCGACGGCTATGCCGCGCGGCCGCAGCGCATCCTGCGTCAGGTCGAGTGGAAAGCCGTAGGTATCGTAGAGCGTGAAGGCGGTATCGCCCGAGAAGGTCGCGCCCTCGCCCATGGCGCGCGACTCGTCGTCGAGGATGGCAAGACCGCGCTCCAGCGTCTTGCGGAAGCGCGTCTCCTCCAGCTTCAGCGTCTCGGCGATCAGCGGCTCCGCGCGGGCGAGCTCGGGATAGGCCTGGCCCATCTCGCGCACCAGCGTCGGCACCAGCTTGTGCATCAGCGGCTCCTTGGCGCCGAGCAGCGAGGCATGGCGCATGGCCCGGCGCATGATGCGGCGCACGACATAGCCGCGGCCCTCGTTCGACGGCAGAACGCCATCCGCGACGAGGAACGAGGCCGCGCGCAGATGATCGGCGATCACCCGGTGCGAGACCTTGTGCGGCCCGTCCGGCTCGACGCCGGTCGCCACCGCGCTGGCGCCGATCAGCGCCCGCATCAGGTCGATCTCGTAATTGTCATGGGTGCCCTGGAGCACGGCGGAAATGCGCTCGAGCCCCATGCCGGTGTCGATCGAGGGGCGCGGCAGATCGGTGCGGATGCCGCCCGCCTGTTCCTCGTACTGCATGAAGACGAGGTTCCAGATCTCGATGAAGCGGTCGCCGTCCTGATCGGCCGAGCCGGGCGGGCCGCCCCAGATCTTGTCGCCGTGGTCGTAGAAGATCTCCGAACACGGGCCGCAGGGGCCGGTATCGCCCATCCGCCAGAAATTGTCGGACGTCGGAATGCGGATGATCCTGGAGTCCGGCAGGCCGGCGATCTTCTTCCAGAGCGCGAAGGCATCGTCGTCCTCGGAATAGACCGTGACGAGCAGCCGCGAGACCGGCAGCTCGTATTCCCTGGTGATGAGGTTCCAGGCCAGCTCGATCGCGCGCTCCTTGAAATAGTCGCCGAACGAGAAATTGCCGAGCATTTCGAAGAAGGTATGGTGCCGCGCGGTATAGCCGACATTGTCGAGGTCGTTGTGCTTGCCGCCGGCGCGCACGCATTTCTGCGCTGTGGTGGCCGTCGAATAGGGCCGCTTCTCGACGCCGGTGAAGACGTTCTTGAACTGCACCATGCCGGAATTGGCGAACATCAGCGTCGGATCGTTGCGCGGCACGAGCGGCGAGGATTCGACGACGGCGTGGTCGTTCTTCGCAAAGAAATCGAGGAAGGTCTTGCGGATCTGATTGACGCCGGTCATGGGTCCGAAACTGATGTTGCGGCAGGCTCCCGACAACCCGGAGCCGCCTGAAATCTGGCCGGCGGCTGTTCTAGAGCATTTCTCCCACGATAGGGAACCGGATTCGACGGCAAGCCGGCCACCGGAACGGCCAAGGGCCGGGCATGGCCCGACCCCGGCGAAACTCCCGACGGCATCGGGAACGGGCACGGCGTGCTCCCGACCCGACCCTTCAGCGCCGGTCGCGCTCAGTCCGGGCTGTCGGCGTCGCCGTCCACCTCGGCCTCGCCGAGAATCTTCTCGCCGATCAGTCCGGCATTCTGGCGGATCGCCGCCTCGATCTTGGCCGCCATGTCCGGGTTCTGTTTGAGGAACGTCTTGGCGTTCTCGCGGCCCTGCCCGAGGCGCTGGGAGTCGTAGGAGAACCAGGCGCCCGACTTCTCGACGACGCCCGCCTTGACGCCGAGGTCGATGAGTTCGCCCATCTTGGACACGCCCTCGCCATACATGATGTCGAACTCGACCTGCTTGAACGGCGGCGCCAGCTTGTTCTTGACCACCTTGACGCGCGTCTGGTTGCCGACCACCTCGTCGCGCTCCTTGATCGCGCCGATCCGGCGGATGTCGAGACGCATCGAGGCGTAGAATTTTAGCGCGTTGCCGCCGGTCGTCACCTCCGGCGAGCCGTACATGACGCCGATCTTCATGCGGATCTGGTTGATGAAGATCACCATCGTATTGGACTTGGAGATCGAGGCGGTCAGCTTGCGCAGCGCCTGACTCATCAGGCGGGCCTGCATGCCCGGCTGATTGTCGCCCATCTCGCCCTCGAGTTCGGCGCGCGGCGTCAGGGCCGCGACCGAATCGACCACCACCACGTCGATGGCGCCCGAGCGCACCAGCGTGTCGCAGATCTCCAGCGCCTGTTCGCCCGCATCGGGCTGGGAGATCAGAAGCTCATCCAGATTGACCCCGAGCTTGCGGGCATAGACCGGGTCGAGCGCATGTTCGGCATCGATGAAGGCGCAGGTACCGCCCTTCTTCTGCGCCTCGGCGATCGTGTGCAGGGCGAGCGTCGTCTTGCCCGAGGATTCAGGCCCATAGACCTCGACCACGCGCCCCTTCGGCAGGCCGCCGATGCCGAGCGCGATGTCGAGACCGAGCGACCCGGTCGAGATCGATTCGATCTCGATCGACTTGTCGCTCTTGCCGAGCCGCATGATCGAACCCTTGCCGAAGGCCCGCTCGATCTGGGAAAGCGCGGCGTCCAGCGCCTTGGTCTTGTCCATGGATGAACCTTCGACGAGTCGCAGTGCGGCCTGACTCATGCTGTCGCTCCTCAATGCTTGCAAGGGCCGTGACGCCGATCCCCCGATAAATCCACCGTACACGTTTTGTTCTTAACGGCAAGTTCTTTTTTTGTTCTCGTCGGGGTATTGCGACGGGATGCCGCACGAGCCACTTCTGACCACGGAGAAGTCAGTTGGACAACGCAACAGCCTCCCCCAAGCGGAGCCTGAATCAGACGCTGCCTCGCAAATCAATGGGTCCTGACCGGAAGCTTTGGCTGCCTTGAGATTGATGGCCAAATACAAAAACGGTCGGCTGCAAGAATGGCATATCGGCCGGCTTCTCGCCGTGGGGAATCTGGCCGGTATGCCTCCGGCGAAGGGGGCCGAATGAAAGTGCACGAGGCATCGTCACCGAACGGCCGGAACAGACATTCCGCAGCTTTGCGGCAACGGGCTGGCCTGGTGAGCACCAGCGAATAGAGCCCGGTCCAAAATGGACGCGCCTAACAATCGAATCTCTTACGATAGTCGAGGCATTTTTGCCCCTCTTGACCTATCTTGGGGACTATGGGGACCGGTGAGACCATACGCCTTTTGGCCGGCATCACAGATGAAGGCTTGTTCGAACGCCTCGCGACGGCTGTTCTGCGCAGAGCCGACCCGCTTTATGCCCTTGTCAGTCATCCCGGCGTCAATGCTGAAGGTAAAACCGTAAAATCGCCGGTGGACGGCATTGCCTTCGTTCCCGGAGCAGTGCCGCCTCATACGATCGTCATTCATCACACCATCACCGTGGGCAAGGACCTTGATGGCAAATGGCTGCACGATCCGGCCACGGTCAAAGTGCGTGCCAAAGGCGTGACCTGAGACCCTGAACCTCCTCCAGATTTGGGTAGAGTCCGTCGATCACGGAGACGGACGATGCGACCCTCGCGGTTCACGGAAGAGCAGATCATCGGGATGCTGAAGGAGCAGGAGGCCGGTGC
>JAIUOO010000009.1 GCA_020161695.1 Pseudomonadota bacterium
ATGGCGAGAGACGCGCCATCTGCTCGTCCGTCAGCCAGTACAGGTCGCTCATGCTCAGTCTCCTCGCGCGGAGCCTGAATCACATCGCCCTCAGCCAATCAATGGGTCCTGAGCCTAGGCATGGTGAGTCCGGCCTATGTTGTGCTTGAGCCAAAAATTGCATTGAACTCCGAATTTTTTGAATATCTCTATAGGACTCCAGCATTTATCTGGCAGATGGATTGCAACTCCAAGGGGATCACAGATTTCAGGAAGCGTCTCTACTGGGAGGAGTTCAAGACTCTTGTGACGCTCTTGCCTCCAGTCGAAGAGCAGGCTGCCATTTCAACAGTCATTGCGGAGAAATTGGCCGTAATTGATGGAGGAATCGCGCTCAAACAGAAGCAGATCGCCGCACTTAAGGAATACAAAGCAACACTGATTAACAGCGCCGTGACCGGCAAAATCAAGGTGGCATAGAGACGGGCATGGTCAGTCAGACGAACGAACAGGCACTGGAAGCCGCGATCGAGAAAAAGCTCACGGGCACCACCCGCGAGGCGATCAAGGCCGAGATCGAGTGGACCACGTTGGGCGACCAGCTGATCAGCAGCATCGTGCCGCTTGATCCGGGCAATCTCGGTTATGACATGGGCCTGCCGTCAGACTTCAATGCCCAGTATGCGCTCGACACGCGCCGGTTCTGGCGGTTTCTGGAAAAGACCCAGCCGCTGGAGCTGGCCAAGCTGAAGAAGAACAGCCCGACCGACTGGCAGCGCAAGGTGCTTGAACGGTTTGATCGGCTGATCAAGAAGAATGGCTTGCTGCATCTGCTCAAGAAGGGCCTGCCGGTCGATGACGCCTTCTTCACGCTGATGTATCCTGCCCCGCTGGCCAGTTCGAGCGGAAGCGTGCACGCTGCTTTCGCCTCCAACATTTTCAGCTGCATCCGGCAGGTTCGCTATTCGCAGGCCAATACCCTGCAGGAAATCGACATGGTGCTGTTCCTGAACGGCATCCCACTGATCACGCTGGAACTGAAAAACGCCTGGACGGGCCAGACCGCCCGCTATCACGGCCAGAAGCAATATCGGGAAGACCGCGACAGCACCCAACCGCTGCTGCAATTCGGACGCTGCCTTGTGCACATGGCGGTCGATACCGACGAAGTGTTCATGACCACCAAGCTGGCAGGCCCGTCAACATTCTTCCTGCCCTTCAACAAGGGGCACAACCACGGCCAAGGCAACCCGCCAAACAAGAATGGCCACAAGACCGCCTACCTTTGGGAAGAGGTGTTCACCAAGGACAGTCTCGCCAACATTATCCAGCACTTCGTGCGGCTGGACGGATCAGCCAAGGACCAGCTGAACAAACGCGCGCTCTATTTCCCGCGCTATCACCAGCTCGACGTGGTGTGGAGGCTGATCGACCATTGCGCCCACAATGGCGTGGGCCAGACCTATCTGATCCAGCATTCCGCCGGTTCGGGAAAATCCAATTCGATCACCTGGGCGGCCTATCAGCTGATCGAGGCCTATCCCGCCTCTGCCTCCACACCGGGGGCGAAGGAGTTGGACCAGCCACTGTTCGATTCCGTGATCGTCGTCACCGATCGGCGCTTACTCGACAAGCAGCTGCGCGAAAACATCAAGGACTTCTCCGAGGTCAAGAACATCATCGCCCCGGCCACGAAGTCGTCCGAGCTGAAGGCGGCGTTGGAAAACGGCAAGAAGATCATCATCACCACGATCCAGAAGTTCCCGGTGATCGTGGATGGCATTGCAGACCTGAGCGATAAGCGCTTCGCCGTCATCATCGACGAGGCCCACAGTTCGCAAAGCGGCAGCGCCCACGACAAGATGAACCGCGTGATGGGCAAGGACCCGGATGAAGACGATGCGCAAGACGTGATACTGAAGGCAATGCTGGCCCGCAAGATGCGCGGCAACGCCTCCTATTTCGCCTTCACCGCCACACCGAAGAACACCACGCTGGAAAAGTTCGGTCAGCAGCAGGCCGATGGCACGTTCGAACCCTTCCACCTCTACAGCATGAAGCAGGCGATCGAGGAGGGCTTCATCCTCGACGTGCTGGCCAATTACACCACCTACAAGAGCTATTACGAGATCGCGAAGTCCATCGAGGACAACCCGCTGTTTGACACGAAGAAGGCACAAAAACAGCTTCGCGCCTATGTCGAGCGCAGCCAGCAGACGATCAACACCAAAGCCGAAATCATGCTGGACCACTTCATCCCCAGCGTGATCAACGCCAAGAAGCTCAAGGGCCAGGCCCGTGGCATGGTCGTGACGCAGAACATCGAAACCGCCATTCGCTACTACAAGGCGATCAACGGCGAACTGGCAAAGCTCGGCTGGCCCTTCAAGGCGCTGGTGGCGTTTTCCGGTTCCAAGGAGGTCGATGGTCACGAATACACCGAAGCCGAACTGAACGGCATAGGAGAGGACCGCACGCGGGAATATTTCGATGGCTTCGACCGCGATGGCAAGCCGATCATCGTCAACGGCCAGTCGATCGAAAACACCTATCGCCTGCTGATCGTCGCCAACAAGTATCTAACCGGCTTCGACCAGCCCAAGCTTTGCGCCATGTACGTGGACAAGAAGCTGCAAGGCGTGCTTGCCGTCCAGGCGTTGTCCCGCCTTAACCGTTCCGCCCCCAAGCTGGCAAAGAAGACCGAGGACCTGTTCATCCTGGACTTCTTCAACACGGTTGACGACATTAAGGACGCCTTCGATCCGTTCTACACGGCCACCAGCCTCTCAGAAGCCACCGACGTCAACGTGCTGCACGAATTGAAGGCGGCGCTGGACGACGTGGGGGTGTATGAGTGGTCTGAAGTCGAAGACTTCGCCACGCGCTATTTCGGAAACGAGGATGCGCAGAAGCTCAGCACAATCATCGACGTTGCCGCCAGCCGCTTTGCCAACGGCTTGCAGCTGGAGATCGATGTCCAGATCGATTTCAAGGTGAAGGCCAAGCAGTTCGTCAAGATCTACGGCCAGATGGCATCGATCATGCCATTCGAGGTGGTGGACTGGGAAAAGCTGTTCTGGTTCCTCAAGTTCCTGATCCCGAAACTCAAGATCGAGGACCCTACCAAGGTTTCCCTGGACGAACTGCTCGAAGCTGTTGACCTCTCCTCCTATGGGCTGGAGCGGGTGAAGCTCAATCACGCGATCCTTCTCGACGCTTCAGAAACCGAGCTTGCACCGCAGAACCCGAATCCGCGCGGCTCACATGGTGCGGACGAACAGAAGGACCCGCTGGACGAGATCGTACGCAGCTTCAACGAACGCTGGTTCCAAGGCTGGAGTGCAACGCCCGAGGAGCAGCGCGTCAAGTTCGTGAACATCGCCAACAGCATCAAGGCGCATCCTGACTTCGCGGAGAAGTACCAGAACAACCCCGACCCGCATAACCGCGAGCTGGCCTTCGAGAAAATGCTCAAGGAGGTGATGCTGATGCGCCGCAAGGACGAGCTGGAACTGTATAAGCTGTTCGCCAACGATGCGGCATTCAAGGCGTCGTGGCAGCAGAGTTTGGAGCGACTAGTGAACCAGCCGCCAGCTCACCTGTGATCGCGCCTAGGCAGCCACCATCAAAAGCGTCTCGCGTTAGGAGGCAACCACCTTAATGTCGATCTGCAAACAGCCCAAACCGCCCCACGCTGGACCCACGACCGCACGCAGCGCAATGAGTCTCCCGCAGGTCGGGGAGATTTTACCTGTCCAATGCGCTTAAAGGTGGTGGTGCCGCTTAGGTGACTCGAACACCTGACCCTCGCATTACGAATGCGATGCTCTACCGGCTGAGCTAAAGCGGCCCACTGCAAATGCCCGCGCCGGTGCGTGGGCGGGGTGGCGCTTAGCAGCGCTTCGGGTGTTGCACAAGCATCGAATGCCGCGCTTGCGCGAGATTTCGCGGCGGCGGACTTTACCATTCCTCAACCATATGGGTGCACTGATGGCTGATGGGCGACGTGCCCCGGAGCGCGGAATGGATAGCATGCGGGCAATCGACGAGCAGGATGTATTCGACCGCGATCGTGCGGACGAAGGATCCGCCGACATGTCCGTCGCGATCGGAACCGACGAGCGGCGCATGCATGTGCGCGCCTATAATCACTGGGCGTCGCTGCTCGATGGCCGCCCCTTTCCGCTGATTTCCGATCTCCAGCCCGCCGATCTCGAGGATTTCGGCCCGCACAGCGTGCTGCTGGATTTCACCGCCGATCCCGAGAACCCGTCGATCGCCTATCTCGGCCGCAAGCTGCAGGACGAATGCGGATTCGATCAGACGATCAACGTGGCCGACATTCCGAGTCGTTCGCTGCTGTCGCGGCTGACCGATCATTATCTGGAGATCATCGCCAACCGCGCGCCGATCGGCTTCGAGGCCGAGTTCGTCAATGTGCGCGGATCGAACACGCTCTATCGCGGCATCCTGATGCCCTATTCGTCCAGCGGCGAGGCGATCGACTTCATCTATGGCGTGATCAACTGGAAGGAAGTCGCGCGCACCGATCTGGAGGACGAGCTGGTCCTGGAGATGGATCAGGCGATCCGCACCACCCCGCGCACCGCGACCGCGCCCGGCCCGAACCCCTCGATGACGAGCCCGAAGGCGGCGAGGTCGTCGGCGCGGGCGAGCAGCCGCGCCGCATCGGCGGGGTCGAGCTCGACCACGACCGGGATCAGCAGCGCCTGCCGCGCGATGCCGGCCTCGGCCATGTGCCGCTTCATCCGCTCATAGACGAGCCGCTCGTGAGCGGCGTGCTGGTCGACGATGACGAGGCCGTCGCGGGTCTGGGCGAGGATGTAGGTGCCGTGCAGCTGCGCGCGGGCGGCCCCGAGCGGCAGGTCCGCGACGACCTCCGGCACGGGGCCGGCGGCCGCGCGGGCATCGGCGGCCGGGGCCATGTCCATTGTGAAGGCCGGTTGCGCGCCCTCCGCGAAGCCGCCCGCGAACGGCCGGACGGCGCTCGCACGCCAGTCGCGCAGCGGCGCCTGCGGTCCGCCATGGGGCGTGCGCCCGGCGGGCTGGCGAAAGGCGGTGACGGTCGCCGTGCCGAGGGTCGAGGCGGTGGTCGGGGCGGCGCGCGCGATGGCGTCGCGGATCGCTCCGACGATCAGGCCGCGCACCAGCGCGGAATCGCGGAACCGCACCTCGGTCTTGGCGGGATGGACGTTGACGTCGACCTCGTGCGGGTCGAGCTCGATGAACAGCACCGCCGCGGGGTGGCGGTCGCGCGGCATCACGTCGGCATAGGCGCCGCGGATCGCGCCCAGCACCAGCCGGTCGCGGATCGGCCGGCCGTTGACGAACAGGAACTGGCTGGCGGCGGTGGCCTTGTTCAGGGTCGGCAGGCCGGCGAAGCCGTAGAGCCTGACCCCGTGCCGCGAGACATCGACGGCCATCGCATTGGCGGCAAAGTCGCGCCCGAGCACGTCGCCGATGCGGGCGAGCAGGCCGGCCTCGCCGAAGGGCTGGGCGGGCCAGGTGCGCGTGCCGCCGTCGTCATCGGCCAGCGACAGGGCGACCGTCGGGTGCGACAGCGCCAGCCGCTTCACGACATCGGCGATGGCGGCAGCCTCGGCGCGGTCGCTCTTGAGGAATTTCAGCCGCGCGGGCGTCGCCGAAAACAGGTCCTCGACATCGATCCGCGTGCCTTTGGCCAGAGCGGCCGGCATGGCTTCGCCCTTGGCGCCGGCATCGACGGTGAGCGCCCAGGCATGTGGCTCCCCGGCATGGCGCGTGGTCAGGGTAAGGCGGGCGACCGCGCCGATGGAGGGCAGCGCCTCGCCGCGAAACCCAAGCGTGCGGATGTCGAGCAGGTCGTCGCCGCGCAGCTTGGAGGTCGCGTGCCGCTCGACGCAGAGGACGAGGTCGTCCCGCGCCATGCCCGAGCCATCGTCGCTGACGCGGATCAGGCGGCGCCCGCCGCCGCCCGCGACGATGTCGATGCGCGATGCGCCGGCATCCAGCGCGTTCTCGGTGAGTTCCTTGACGACGGCGGCTGGCCGCTCGATCACCTCGCCGGCGGCGATGCGGTTGACGATGCCTTCGGGAAGCTGGCGGACGATCATCGTCTCATCCTAGCGGCAAGGCCGGCGCCCGTCAGGAGCGGTCGCGGATCAGCGCCCTGAGGCCCTGGCCGAGACCCGGCTTGCGCGGCTCGCGCGAGGCGGCGCCTGCCGCCAGCACCGCTGCGCCAAGGGTCTGCGGCGCGGCGGCCGGCTGGCGCACCTCCGGCTGGCGGATATCGGGCCGCGTGCGCGCCGCAGGCGCGGCCTGCCCGGCCTGCATCCCCGCGGGTTCGGCGCCCGTGAGCACATCGGCCCGCACGGGGCGCGGCGGCGAGAACAGCAGGCCTTGAGCGAAGCGCACCTCGTAGTCGAGCACGTCGACCACCATCGCCTCGGTGTCGATGCCCTCGGCGATGAGGTCGAGCCCGTAGCGCGCGAAAAGCCCGGCGAGATCGGCGACATGAATTTCGGCGCCGGCGTCGACCGCGCGCGAGATCATCAGGTCGGCCGGCACCTTCACATAGCGGAAGCCCTTGTCGGCAAGGTCGCGCGGCTCGATCCGGAGGTCGCGGACACCATCCATCGAGAAGCGGAAGCCCTTGTCCGACAGCCCGCGCAGCGTTTCGACGTCGAGCGGAGACAGCGAGCGAACGGCCTCCTGCTCGACGCCGATGACCAGGGAGCCGGCGATGGAGCGCGCAGCCTCCAGCGAGGCGACCAGCTCGGTGGAGAAGGCGGCATCGGCGAGCGACGATCCGGCCACGTCGCAGAACAGGCTGACGTCGCGATTGCGCGCCGTCAGGCGGCGGACCACCTGGATGCAGCGACCGAGGATTTCGGCGTCGAGCGCCGGCATCAACCCGGATTCGTCCGCCAGCCTGCGATAGTCGGCCGGCGCGAAAACCGCGCCCTCGGCGCTGCGCAGGCGCACGGAGGCCTGATAGGCGCGGACCTTGCGCTGCGGCAGGGTGACGATCGGCTGCAGGAACAGTTCGTAGCGGCGGGCGCTGATGGCCTCGTCGATGATCGCGATGGCGTCCGGCCGCGACAGGCCGGCGAAGGCCGCCGGCAGGTCGTCGGCGCGATGAGCCGGCGCTTTCTGGCGGTCGATCTGGCGCTGGAGCGCCTCGGCTTCGCGGCGCAGCGCCGGAGCGGCGACGGACGGGGGCGCGACGGCCGGCGGAACCGGTGTGGCGACACGGCGCGGCTCGGCTGCAGGCGCTGGCTCGCGCCGCTGCACCGGAACAGGTTCCGCCTCCATCGGCACGGTGACGCGCAGGATCGCCGCCTCGTGGATCTGCAGCGTTTCGGCGAACTGCTTCACGAGATGGCCGAGTTCCTTCATCTCCTCGGCGATCGGCTGGGTCGCGGCCCTGGCCTGATCCGGTCCCGAAGCCTCGACCTTCTCGATGCGGCGGGTCATGTCCTCGACATCGCGGGCAAGACCGGTGGCGGAACGCGCGAGATCGACGAGCCTTGCCTCCATCGCGAGGCGGTCGGCCGAGCGCTGCGCGCCGAACTGGCCGATCACCATCGCCAGCAACAGGCCGAACCCGATGGCTGCCGAAGCACCAGCCTCGACGGAGGCGGCGGCATAGGCCAGCACGGCGGCCGAGGCGGCGATCGCCACCATGCAGAGCGCGATGAAATGGGAACCCGAACGGGGCATGGCAGGGCGGGACGGTCGTTTCCGGTTGGACTTCCGGCGAAGCTTGCCCCGAATCCGTCTGATTCGTCTCGCCCGCGCACGCCATTGCGGCCTGATATCCAAGGCCATAGCCTCGCCCAGCAATACCGGAGACGCTCCATGCCGACCTTTTTCGATCCGCCCACCGTCCATGCTCCCGCGCCGAGCTACCGTCACGGGGCGCTGCACGCGCTTTCAGGCCGCCGGCTGGTCATTTCCGGCCAGGTGGGGGTGCGCCCCGACGGCACGACCGCCGAAGGGCTCGAGGCCCAGTTCGAGCAGTGCCTCGACAACCTGATCGCGGTGATCGAGGCCGGCGGCATGACCATCGCCAACCTCACCAAGATCGTCACGCTGGTGACGGTGCCGGACGCGCTGGCGACCTTCCGCGCGGTGCGGGCACGCAAGCTCGGCGATCATGTTTGCGCCGCAACCTACATTCAGGTCGCGGGCCTCGCGCGCCCCGAGTTGCTGGTGGAAATCGAGGGCGAAGCCGTCCAGGACTGACCAAATTATAGGACAAGTCCTCCGTCTTTGGTCCTATTGCGCTGCAGCATGAACGCCGGAACAGTGTCCGCCCCTTACACGAGGAGGCACGCCGATGCCGACGCGTTCGATCCGCTCCCTGGCCTTCGAGGATCTCTCGGTCGGCCTGTCCGAGCTGGTGTTCAAGACGGTCACCGACCAGGACGTGGTCGGGTTCGCCGACATATCCGGCGACCAGAACCCGATCCACCTCAACGAGCTCTATGCCTCGAAGACGCGGTTCGGCCAGCGCATCGCCCACGGCCTCTACACTGCGAGCCTGATCTCGGCGGTGATCGGCACGCGGCTGCCGGGGCCGGGCGCGGTCTATCTGTCGCAGACGCTCAACTTCAAGGCGCCGGTGAAGATCGGCGATGTCGTGCGCGTCCATGTCGAGGTGGCGGAGCTGATCGACGCGCGCCAGCGCGCGCGCCTCGTGTGCGAGTGCGCGGTGGACGCGACCGTGGTGCTGGACGGCGAGGCCATCGTGCGCGTGCCCTCGCGCGCGGAACTCGTCGCCGCGGCTTGACGCGCCGGACGGCGCTCGGCAGGGTCCGGCGACCTTTCGACCGGACATTTCTTGCCAAGACCGCTCCATGCCCCTGATCCTGCCGCCGCCGCGGCCGCGCTCTGATTTTCCGGTCGTCACCCGCGACCGCCGCCTGCCGGACCCGCTGCGCGGCGGCGTCGTGGCCGTGGGCAATTTCGATGGCGTGCATCTCGGCCACCGGCATGTCCTGGCGGAAGCACGGGGCCTCGCGGCGAAAGCCGGCAGCCCGGCCGTCGCCCTCACCTTCGAGCCGCACCCGCGCGCCTTCTTCCAGCCGGCGCAGCCGGTGTTCCGGCTGACGAGCCCCGAAACGAAGACGCGCCTGCTCGCCGCCGAGGCCATCGACGCAGTCGCCGTCGCCGCCTTCGACGCATCCTTCGCCGCGCTCACGGCCGACCAGTTCGTCAGCGAGGTGCTGATCGACTGGCTCGGCGCCTCGCACGTGGTGGTGGGCCGCGACTTCCACTATGGCGCGGGCCGGGCCGGATCGCCGGGCATGCTGCGCGAAGCGGGACGCGTGCAGGGCTTCGCGGTCACCGAGGTCGGCGCACTGCTGCGCGAAGGCGCGCCCGTATCCTCGTCCTCGATCCGCGCGGCGCTGTCCGGCGGCGACCTGCGGACGGCCCGCGACCTGCTCGGTCGCGACTGGTTCGTGACGACCGAGGTGATCCACGGCGACAAGCGCGGGCGTGACCTCGGCTATCCCACCGCCAACCTGCGCCTTTCGCCCGGCACCGGCCTTCGGTTCGGCATCTACGCCGTGAAGCTCGGTATCGACGGCGCCTGGCGCGACGGCGTGGCGAGCTTCGGCCGCCGGCCGACCTTCGACAATGGCGCGCCGCTGCTGGAGGTTCACGTCTTCGACTTTGCCGGCGATCTCTACGGGCGGAGCGTCGACGTCGTGTTCGCCGGCTTCATCCGCGACGAGCTGAAGTTCGACGGGATCGATGCGCTGGTGGCGCAGATGGACCGCGACAGCCTCGCCGCGCGGGACATGCTGAAAGGCGCGTGACGCGGGCAAATCACAGTCAAGATCTGCTATTTTTCGTCAGATGGTATCGGGATACTAAATTATTTCCGTTCCCTTAACCATTGCTCCCACAACTGGAAGCGCTCCAAACATGAGGATCGCTTCGCAATGCTGTCCCGCCTTCCAGCACTTCGCATCGGCACGAAATCGGTCGCTTTCGTCGTCGGACTACTCGTCTTCACCGGCGTTCTCACCATCATCGCCGGCTGGTCGCTGATCCAGCAGCGCAACGAGGACACCGCCCTCAGCGAGGCCCGGACCAACCTGCGCACGCTGACCGTGCTGTTCCAGGCCGCTCACCCGGACGCCCGTTTCAGCGCCAATGACCAGCGGGTTTCCGAAGTCCGGATCCCGGCCATGCCCACCTTTGCCGACCATACGATCGTCGACCGCACGGCGCAGGCCGTCGGCGGCAATGCGACGATCTTCGTCACCGACGACAAGGGCGCCTACATCCGCCGGACCACCAATGTGAAGAAGGAGAACGGCGAGCGGGCCGTCGGCACGCAGCTCGCGCCGGATCACCCGGCTCACCCGCTCCTGCGCCAGGGCCAGCCATATTACGGGCCGGCGCAACTGTTCGGGCGGTCCTTCTACACCGCCTATCATCCGGTGGTGGGCACGACCGGCAATGTCGTGGGCGTCCTCTATATCGGCATCCCGATCGAGGATCTGCAGGCCGCGGCCCGCAAGACCCTCGTGACGATGATCCTGTCGCTGTTCGGCGTGGTGCTGCTGCTCGGCCTCGTCGCCGCCTTCGTCGTGCGGCGCGCCGTCAGGCCGCTGGCCGCGGCGACGCAGTCCCTGCAGCGGGTGGCCGCCGGCGACCTCGATACCGACATCCCCGCGAACAACCGCCGCGACGAGATCGGCGACCTCGGCCGGGCACTCACCGTCATGCGCGACAATGCCCGCACGGCGCGCCACGCGGAAGCGACGCGGCTCGCGGACGCGGAGCAGCGCGGCGCCCGCGCCCGCCGGCTGGAACAGGCGATCATGGCCTTCGAGGGCACCATGGCGGACCGCATCGCGGAGGCCAATGCCGCCGTCGGCGATCTCGGCGGCAGCGCCCGCGCGCTCGGCGAGGCCGCCGGCGCCATGAGCGGCAAGGTCGGCATCGCGTCCGGCGCCACCGACGAGGCGACCGCCAATATGAGCGCGGTCGCCGGCGCATCGCAGGAGCTCGCCTCCTCGATCCTGGAGATCGCCCGCCAGGTGGCGGCATCCTCGGAGGTCGCCAGCCGCGCCGTGAAGGAGGCGGGAGACACCACGTCCCGCGTCGCCGAACTGGACAGTGCCGCCCGCAAGATCGGCGAGGTGATCAGCCTGATCAACGAGGTGGCCGAGCAGACCAACCTGCTGGCGCTGAACGCGACCATCGAGGCGGCCCGAGCCGGCGAGGCCGGCAAGGGCTTCGCCGTGGTCGCCGCCGAGGTCAAGCAGCTCGCCGGCCAGACCGCCAAGGCGACCGGCGAGATCGCCTCGCAGGTAGGCCGGATGCAGGCCGCGACCAACGCGACGGTCACCGCCATCGGCGTCATCGCGGAGACCATCGGCTCCATGGACCAGATCACCACCGCCATTGCCGCGGCGGTGGACGAACAGCAGGCCTCGACGGCGGAGATCTCGCGCGCCATCGCCGAGGCCAACGGCCATGCCGACGAGGCGCGCGCCTCGATCGTCGAGGTCAGCGGCGCTGCGGCCGATACCGGCCGCTCGGCCGGCGAGGTCGATACCGCGGGCAAGCGTCTGGCCGTCTGTTCCGCCGGCATCGACGCCGCGCTCAAGACCTTCGTCGGCGAGGTGCGCGCGGCATAGGGCAAGGAGGTCGCATTTTGCACGCTGTTCGCGCGCTGCTCTTCACGCGAACCGGTATCCACTTCGCTCGAAAATGCTCCTGATCACGGCGGCGAATAGCCCGGATCAAAAGCCTCCATTGGAACGGCCGGAGCGTTTACGGTAGCGCTCTGGCCGTTTTCTTTTGCGGGAGCCCGCCATGTATGTGCCGCCGCTGTTCGCCATGGACAAGGACGATGAGCTTCTCTCGTTCTGTCAGGCCTTCCCCTTCGCCGCGCTGGTCACCTCCGGCGCGAACGGCCTGTTCGCGACCCATCTGCCGGTCGTCCTGAAGCGCGGCGAGGCGGGCGCCGGCCACGCCTTCTTCGGCCATCTCGCCCGCGCCAATCCGCACTGGCAGCGCGCCGCCGCAGGCACCGAGGCGCTGCTGATCTTCTCGGGACCGCAGGCCTATGTGACGCCCTCCTGGTACGCCACCAAGAAGGAGACGGCGAAGGTGGTGCCGACCTGGAACTATGCGGTCGTGCATGCGCGCGGCACGGTGTCCTGGCCGACCGATACCGGCTTCCTGCGCGAGAACCTTGCCGATCTCACCGACCAGCACGAGGCGAAGTTCGAGCACCGCTGGGCGCTGTCGGATGCGCCCGACGATTTCGTCGCCATGCAGATGCGCGCCATTGTCGGCATGCGCTTCGAGATCACCGCCCTCGAGGGCAAGGTCAAGATGAGCCAGAACCGGCCGGCCGCCGATGTCGATGGCGTGGTCGAAGGTCTTGCCGCGGCGGACGATCCGATGGACCGGGAGGTCGGGCGCTGGGTGGAGAAGAACCGGCGGCGCTGACAGGCCTATTTTCTTGCGATAAGATTTTTTACCTTGACCAGCGTAACGCTGGATGGTATCGGTTGTGGCATGTTCCGGGAGTTGGGTTGCCGGAACCTGACTGCGTTTCCGGCCCGCCCTCTGCGACCGTCAACCTGTCATTCCCGACCGAGGGAAGGGGGAGACGTGAGGGAGAATCTTCGCCGGAGGCGATGCGAAGGTTTGATCAGCCGAACCCGAAAGCCCGCACCAGCGAAGCCGCGACCAGGCCGGCGAGCAGGATCAGACCGGCATACTGGTTCGATTTGAACAGCCGCAGACAAAGATCGGGGTCCGCGATGTCGAGGCGGCCGACCTGCCAGACGAGGTGCGCCGCGAAGGCGGCAAGCCCGGCATAGGCGACCAGCGGCGCGCCAAGCGACCAGAGGGCCACGGCGAACAGGAGGCTCGCGCCGGCATAGAAGGCAGCGAGGATCGGCCGGGTCCGCTCGCCGAACAGCAGGGCGGTGGAGCGGACGCCGACAATGGCGTCGTCCTCGCGGTCCTGATGGGCGTAGATCGTGTCGTAGCCGATGACCCACAGGATCGAGCCGGCATAGAGCAGCAGGGCCGGCGGATCGAGCCTGCCGAAGGCGGCGGCCCAGCCCATCAGCGCGCCCCACGAGAAGGCGAGGCCCAGCACCGATTGCGGCCAGGACGTGATGCGCTTCATGAAGGGGTAAATCGCGACGATGGCGAGCGAGGCGATGCCGACCATCCAGGCGAAGGGATCGGCGAGGGCGAGGAGCACCAGCGCGCCGACCACGACCTGCGCGACAAGGAACAGCCTGGCCTGACGGGCGGTGACCTGACCCGATGGCAGCGGCCGCGAGCGGGTGCGCTCGACCATGGCGTCGATATCGCGGTCGACGAGGTCGTTGTAGGTGCAGCCCGCGCCACGCATGGCGATCGCGCCGATGGCGAACAGCGCCATGTGCCAGAGGTTCGGCAGCGGCTGGCCCATGGCGATGGCGGCGAGCGCCGACGACCACCAGCAGGGCAGGACGAGCAGCCAGAAGCCGATGGGCCGATCGGCGCGGGCGAGCCTCAGATAGGGGCGCCAGCCGGGCGGCGCGAGAGTATCGACCCACGAGCCGCGGACGGCATCGGCGACACGGCCATCGGCGGCGGACATGCGGGGATCAGAGCGCGCCGGGCGTGCGCAGGTCGAGCTGCGGCCTGCGGCCGGCATTGGGCGCGAAGGGATTGGCGCCACCACCGCCGCCGGCCTCCGCCTGCCGCCGCTGGCGGTCGAGCTGCGCGACGCCGTTGCAGGCCTGGGTGCGGTTGCGGGAGACGTTGGTCATGCCGGTATTGACGTCGTTCACCACCTGGTCGGGCAGGCGGCAGAAGTCCTGGTTCGTCGACACCCACTGCTGCAGCCGGCGGAACGAGTTCTGGGCGTTGGTCAGCGCCTGGCAGGCGCGCTGGGCATTGGCGCGGGCCTGCTCGAAGGAGGACGGGCGGCCGCGCGGCATGGCGGCCTGCGTCTGCTTCATCACCTCCTGGTGGGCGGCGATGAGCGGCTGGAATTCCGACTGGCAGATCTCGTTCGCCATGGCGGAGCCACCGGCGAGCATCGCCGCGGCGAAGACGGCCAGAGGAATGCGATTTGGCAGGCGACGGCGCATCGTTCGGCCCCCGTGAAAACGTCCGCAGCGCGACGAAGGTTGCGTGAAATCGGCAGTGTTCATACCAATCGGCCGACTTCGTGGCAATGTGACGATGGGCCCCGCGCGCCGCAGCCGCATGCGGCGGGTGGCTCGCGGCGGCGGAATGGACGGGCAGAACCGATGGCTTCCTACGATTTCACCTCCATCCGGCTATTCGTGGAGGGGCCTCTGGCCGCGGGCGGCGAGATCGAGACCGGCCGCGACCAGGCCAATTATCTCCTGAATGTGATGCGCCTCGCCGACGGTGACGCGGTTCTGCTGTTCGACGGCGCGAGCGGCGAATGGCGCGCGCGCGTCCGCAAGGACGGCAAGAAGGCCGTCCGGCTGGCGCTGGAGGCACAGGTGCGGCCGCAGCCGCCGGCGGGCGACCTCTGGCTCCTGTTCGCGCCGCTGAAGCACGCGCGCTTCGACTATCTGGTCCAGAAGGCGGTCGAAATGGGCGCCTCGCGGCTCCAGCCGGTGATCACCCAGCACACGCAGATCGCGCGCGTGAACACCGAGCGCATGCGCGCCAACGCGATCGAGGCAGCGGAACAATGCGGCGTTCTGGCCGTTGCCGAGTGCCATGACCCGCAACCGCTCGCCAAAGCCCTGGATGGATGGCCGCCCGGCCGGCTGCTCGTTTTCTGCGACGAGGGTGCCGCCAGCGCCAATCCCGTCGAGGTTCTCGCGCCTTTCCGGGGCCGGACCGGCGGTTTTGCGGTGCTTGTCGGCCCCGAGGGCGGCTTCTCGCAGGACGAGCGGGCCATGCTGCACAAACGGGCCGATACGGTCGCGATTTCGCTCGGGCCGCGCATCCTGCGCGCCGACACGGCGGCCGTCGCCGCCCTCGCCGTGGTGCAGGCGACGCTGGGCGACTGGCGCTAGTTCCCTGACAGGGAAGTCCGGTGCGCCGCGAAGCAGCGGCGATGCCGAAACGGGTGCCCCGGTCAACGAATTTAAGTTCACGCAATCTTTCAAAGCGTTACAGAAATGCGGCAACGCGTGTCCGGATCGGGCCACATTTTCGCCCGCCGCCGCTTCAGCCTGTCGCTCGCCGCGGCCCGGTGTGACTGGCGTCGGCCATGGCCAAAACGCCGCCGCCTCCCGGCGGCGCATATCAATAAATTTAGCCATGGCATCATGGAGATAGGTCATGACCGATACTCGTCGCTTCGGGATCGAGGAAGAGTTTTTCGTGGTCGATGCAGAGACCAAGGCGGTCATGCGGCGTATGCCGCAGGGCTTTTTCGCCACGGCCAAGGACCGGCTCGGCGACCGCGTGAAGAGTGAAATGCTGCAGTCGCAGGTCGAGTTGACCAGCTCCATCCATTCAACCGCCTCGGCGGCGCGCAACGAGGTTCAGGCGATGCGCGGGACGCTCGGCGAAGTCGCGGCGGCGCACGGCCTCGCCATTCTCGGCTCGGGCACCCACCCCACCGCCATGTGGGCGACGCAGCGGGCGAGCGATGCCCCGCGCTACGACAACGTGATGCACGACCTGCAGATGCTCGGCCAGCGCAACATCGTCTGCGGCCTACATGTCCATGCCGAGTTCGACGACCTGTCGCGCCGCGTCGACGTGATGGGGCGGATCATGCCGTTCATTCCGCTGATCATCGCGCTATCGACGTCCTCGCCGTTCTGGCAGTCGCGGGCCACCGGCCTGATGGGCTACCGCCTTGCCGCCTATGACGAACTGCCGCGCACCGGCCTGCCGGAGCTGTTCAAGACGCAGGCGGAGTACGACGACTATGTCGCGCTGCTGGTCGAGGCGCGGATCATCGAGGATTCGAGCTATGTCTGGTGGGCCGTGCGCCCGTCGCGCCGCTTCCCGACGCTGGAACTGCGCGCGCCCGACAGCTGCACCCATGTCGAGGACACGCTGGCGATCGCCGCGCTCTACCGGTCGCTGGTGCGCCACCTGCTGCGCAATCCCGAACTCAACGGCGCGCTGTCGCCGGTCTCGCGCGCCATCGCGCAGGAGAACAAGTGGCGGGCGCAGCGCTACGGCATCCATGGCTCCTTCGTCGACGAGGTGCGTCGGACCACCATCGCCGTGCCGGACCTCGTGAAGGAGCTGACGGCGCAGATCGCGGACGATGCCGAGGCGCTCGGCTGCGTCGACGATCTCGCCAGGTGCCTCGACATCTGCGAGCGCGGCACCTCCGCCGACGGCCAGCTGACCGTCTGGAAATCGGCGCTCAGCCTCGCCGAGACGCCGCACGACGCCTTGCGGGCGGTGAAGACCTGGATCGCCCACCAGACGCTGCAATGATGCAGCGGGCGCGGTTCCGAGCGGGCCGCGCCCGTCAATCGCCGTGTTGGCGGCCACGCCGGACCGCGACGTTCAGACGAGGTTCCCGGCGACAAGCCGGCGGCGGCCGGCGCGACTGACCGGCAGCATGCGGCCACCGTCGAGCACGATGCCGGACCGCCCGAGCCGGGCCGAACCGCCGGCGAGAGCGGCATGGGCCACCCAGTGGGACCGGTGGACCTGGATGCCGGCCTCCGGGCCGAGAGCGGCCATGCCGTTCGACAGGCTGAGCAGCACCAGCGCATCGCCGCGGGCGGTGTGGACACGCAGGTAATGATCCTCGGCGCTGAGGGCGATCACCGGTGCGCTGCGCAGGCTCGGCGGCAGCTTGTCCCGCAGGGGATCGGGCGAAGAGGCCATGACGGCAGGCCGGCTTTCGACGGGTGGCCGTGGCGCCGCGATGGGCGCCGCTCCACGGTCCGCGAGCCAGCCCCGCACCATCCGCACGAAAAGGGTGACGACGACGTTGATCAGGGCCGCCTGAAGGCAGAGCTCCCAGAACGCGACATGCGGCAGAACCTGCGGCGCCCAAAGCCACAAAAGGGCCCATACGACCACCGCGCCGGGCAGCGCCAGCGCGATGGCAATCGCCAGAGACGCCGGGAACGGCACCGGCCCCTGAAAGACGAAGCGCGCCGCAAGCGTGTTGGCGGCGACCGCCATGGCGCTGATCACCGCCATGCACACGGTGTAGTGGAGAATGCGGACGGAGAGGCCCATGCCCAGATAGGAGCCGAATGGGCCGAGCACACCGAGCAGGACGCCGAAGCCAAGAACAGCCAGCACGGGACCTGAGCACAGGGCTCCAGCCACACGGCCCATCCGGGAGGCGAAGCTCTGGGTCATTGGCGAATGAATCGTGCCGTTGGCGAAGTCGGCGGAGACTAGGGCCGGCCCGGCGGCTAGGCAATCGACGCCCGTTCACCGGAGCCCACCCATGCGCCTCATTGCCAGTGCCTCCATCGCCATCGCCCTCCTCGTCATCGCCGGCTTCGCCGCGACCATCGCGCTATCGCGCCCGAAGGCGCCGCCGCCCATGCCGGCGATGGAAGCGGCCGGGCAGACGATCGGACGCTGGATGAACGATCTGCCGCCCTATGCCTTTCTCACCGCCCGCGACGGCACGCGGCTCGGCTACCGCTTCTTCGAGGGTCGCCCCGGCGGCGGCATCGCGGTGGTCGTCCATGGCTCGACCGGTTCTTCGATCAGCATGGCCGGCGTCGCTCGCGCGCTCGCGGCGAAGGGGGTCGCCTCCTACGTGCTGGACCTGCGCGGCCACGGCGAAAGCGGCCCGCTCGGCGACATCGCCTATCGCGGCCAGCTTGAAGACGACATGGCCGATCTCCTTGCCACGGTCGAACAGCGCCACCCCGGCGAGCGGCGCATTCTCATGGGACATTCGCTGGGCGGAGCCTTCGCCTTCCGGATCGCCGCCGGGCCACTCGGCGGGCGGTTCGACGCAGTGCTCGCGACTTCGCCGTTCCTGTCGCCGGAAGCCCCGGTCAGCCGGCCGAGTTCGGGCGGCTGGGCGGATGCCGCGGTTCCCCGCATCATGGCCCTGTCGCTGCTCGACAGCCTGGGCATCTCCGCTTTCGGCGGCCTGCCGGTCGTCGCCTATGCCGTGCCGCCTGACGCGCCGGGCAAACGGGCAAGCGTCTATTCGCACCGCCTGCTGGCGAACATGAGCCTGCCGCGCGACTGGCGCGCCGCGCTGGCGGCGATCGCGAGGCCGGCGGCGATCATCATCGGCGCCGACGACGAACTGTTCTTCGCCAATGCCTATGCCGCCGCCGTGACGGCAGCCAACCCGCGCATCGCGGTCGAGGTTCTGCCCGGGATGGACCACATGGCGACAACGCTCCAGCCAGCCGCGCTGGAGCGCCTCGCGGACACGGTGGCGAAACTCAGGGACGCCGCCCCGGCGCGGTAAGGCTAGAACAGGCTGCCCTGCCCTTCCGGCTTCTTCTTCGCGGCCCGCGGCTCGGCGGGCCTTGCCGGCTTCGGAGGCGCGTCGCCGTCGGCGGTCGCGGCTACCCGGCCATCTGCGAATTCGATGGTGAGCACCTGCCCCGACGCCACGGCCGAGGCCGTCCTGAGCGGCTTGCCGCCCGCATCGCGCACCAGCGCGAACCCCCGGCCAAGCACGCCCTGATAGGACAGCGCCGCCAGCAGCTTCGACGCCGCATCGAGCCTGTCCGTCCGGCGCTTCATCAGCAGGTCGAGCGCGCGGGGCGCGCGGGCGAAGAGCTGGTCGAGCCGCTCGCGCGAGCGGCCGATACGGTCGGTCTGGGCGCGGGCATAGACGCCGAGCGAGCGCGACAGCCGCGCCGAGAGCGCATCGAACTGCTGCCGGCGCGTATCCGTGCGCCGGGAGAGCGCAGCGGCGGCACGGGCACCGAGGACGTCGATCCGGTCGCGGGAGCGGTCGATCCTGAGTTTCAGCAGGCCCGGCGCCAGCCGCCCCGCCGCGCGGACGAGCCGCGTGCGGTGCGCCCCGGCATTGGCGGCCAGCGCATTGGGCAGGCGCTCGGCGGCGGCATCGAGCCGCTGGCGCGCCGATTCGAGCAGCCGCTCGGCATCGGGAAGGGCGCGGACGGCGGCGCGCAACTCGGTGCGGCGGCCCTCCATGCCGCGCACAACCGCCGCGGCCATGCGCCGGCCGAGGCCGGATGTTTCCGCGATCAGTTCGGACCGGACCGGCACCGCCATTTCCGCCGCGGCGGTCGGGGTCGGCGCGCGCCGGTCCGCGGCGAAATCGATCAGGGTCGTGTCGGTCTCGTGGCCGACCGCCGAGATCAGCGGGATGGCGCTCTCGAAGGCGGCGCGGACGACGATTTCCTCGTTGAAGCCCCAGAGATCCTCCAGCGAGCCGCCGCCGCGCGCGACGATGAGTACGTCCGGCCGCGGCAGGTCGTCGTCGGGGCGGATGGCATTGAAGCCGCGGATGGCGCTCGCGACCTCCGCCGCGCTGCCCTCGCCCTGCACGCGCACCGGCCAGACCAGCACGGTGCGCGGAAAGCGGTCCTCCAGCCGGTGGAGGATATCGCGGATCACCGCGCCGGTCGGCGAGGTGACGACGCCGATCACCTCCGGCAGGTAGGGCAGAGCGCGCTTGCGGGCGGCATCGAACAGGCCCTCGGCGGCGAGCTTCTTCCGGCGCTCCTCCAAAAGGGCCATGAGCGCGCCGACGCCGGCCGGCTCCAGGCTCTCGATGACGATCTGGTATTTGGACGAGCCGGGAAAGGTCGTGACGCGGCCGGTGGCGATGACCTCCAGCCCCTCCTGCGGCTTGATCGGCAGCCGCCCGTAGGTGCCCTTCCAGATCACCGCCTCGATTGTGGCGCGGTCGTCCTTCAGCCGGAAATAGGCATGGCCGGAACTGCTCGGCCCCTTGAAACCCGAGATTTCGCCGCGCAGGCGGACATAGCCGAATGCGTCCTCGACCGTCCGCTTGATGGCGGCGGACAGTTCCGAGACGGAGACCTCGCGCATATTGGAGGGTGCGATGTCGGACACGCGGCGAATCCGGGTGAGTGTGGGACTCCTGTCTAGACGCTCACGGAACGGGGATGAAGCACCATGCATGTCCCGAGCCTCGAAGGACGCACCCGGCGGATGCAAGCCGACCGGCGGAGTGACCGATGAACGTGTTTCTGATCGCCGGCGGTGACCTCGACGCGCGCGATGAGGACGGCAAGACCCCGTCCGCTGCGTCACTCAGCCGGGCTTGCTTCCAGCGCTTTCATGGCCCACACCCATGCCTTGCCGGTTCCGTGCGGGGCCGGCGGACGACCCCCCAATCCCATCAACGATCGGCTCGCGGGCCATCCCTTGGTGCGCGCGAGACGGAGACTGAGCGATGGCGGCCGCAATTTCGTCGGGGTATTCCATTGACGATCTCAAGACCCTGATGGCCAGGCTGCAGGATTACCGGCGTCCGCATCTCGGGCGTGCGGTCTTCGAGCTCGCCGTCACCGCCGGTCCCTTCGCGCTGGCCTGGGGCGCGATGGCCGCCGCCCTGAACACCGGCCATGTCTGGCTCTATGTTCTGCTGATCGTCCCCGCCGCCGGCTTCCTGGTCCGGCTGTTCCTGATCCAGCACGATTGCGGCCATGGGTCGTTCTTCCCCAGCCGTCACGGCAACGACTGGACCGGCCGCGTCATCAGCGTGCTGTCGCTGACAGCCTATGATCATTGGCGGCGCAGCCACGCGATCCACCACGCGAGCGCCGGCCATCTCGATCATCGCGGCATCGGCGACGTCGACACGTTGACGGTCGAGGAGTATCGCGCCCGCTCCCGCTGGGGGCGTCTGGTCTACCGGCTCTACCGCAATCCGGCGGTGATGTTCGGCCTCGGACCCGTCTATCTGTTCATGCTGCAGAGCCGCCTGCCGATCGGCTTCATGACCAAGGGCTGGCAGCCCTGGATCAGCACCATGGCCACCAATATCGCCATCGCCGCCGCAGCCGGCCTGCTGATCTGGGCCGTCGGCATCTGGACGTTCCTGCTGGTCCACATCCCGATCGTGCTGATCAGCGCGACGGTCGGAGTCTGGCTGTTCTATGTCCAGCATCAGTTCGAGGAAACCCATTGGGCCGGCAGCGACACCTGGAGCTTCCACGAGGCTGCCTTTCACGGCAGTTCGCACTATGATCTGCCCGGCGTGCTTCGCTGGTTCACCGCCAATATCGGCATGCACCATGTGCATCACCTCGCCAGCCGCATCCCCTATTACCGCTTGCCCGAGGTGCTGCGCGACCACCCCAAGCTGCGCGATGTCGGGCGGCTCACGCTGTGGCAGAGTTTCGGGTGTGTGCGGCTGACGCTCTGGGACGAACAACGCCGCCGCCTCGTCTCGTTCAAGGACGCGCGCCGGCACTATGGCTGAGTGGACGGTGGTCGATTCGGCGCGGCTTACCAAGAGCCGCCGCAGCAGCCTATAAGGGACCGCGCCCGCCAACGGGTCCGGACTTGACGCGATGAATGTGCTTCTGATCGGCGGCGGCGGCCGCGAACATGCCCTCGCCTGGGCCCTGTCGGCGAGCCCGCTCCTGACCGCGCTGCACTGCGCGCCCGGCAATCCCGGCATTGCCGAGTTTGCGACGCTGGCGGGGTTCGACGTCGCCGACCATCAGGCCGTCATCGCCTATTGCCGCCAGAACCAGATCACCTTCGTGGTGGTCGGGCCGGAAGCGCCGTTGGTCGCCGGACTTGCCGACGACCTGTCCGCCGCCGGCATCAAGGTGTTCGGCCCGTCGAAAGCGGCGGCCCAGCTCGAGGGCTCGAAGGGCTTCACCAAGGATCTCTGCCGGGAGTTCAACATCCCGACCGCCGCCTATGAGCGCTTCACCGAGGCCGGCGCGGCGAAGGACTATGTGAGGCGCATGGGCGCGCCCATCGTGATCAAGGCCGACGGGCTTGCCGCCGGCAAGGGCGTGGTGGTCGCCATGACGCTCGACGAGGCGCTTTCGGCGGTCGACATGATGTTCGACGGCGGGCTCGGCGCGGCGGGCGCCTCCGTGGTGGTCGAGGAATTCATGATCGGCGAGGAGGCCTCGTTCTTCGCGCTGTGCGACGGCGACCATGCCCTGGCGCTCGCTACCGCTCAGGACCACAAGCGCGTCGGCGACGGCGATACCGGGCCGAATACCGGCGGCATGGGCGCCTATTCGCCCGCCCCGGTGATGACCGAGGCGATGGTGGCGCGGACCATGGCCGAGATCATCCGGCCGACGCTGGAGGCGATGAAGGCCAAGGGCCACCCGTTCAAGGGCGTGCTGTTCGCCGGCCTGATGATCACGGCCGAGGGGCCTAAGCTGATCGAGTACAACTGCCGCTTCGGCGACCCCGAATGCCAGGTGCTGATGATGCGCCTGAAGGACGACCTCCTGACCCTGCTGCTCGGCTCGGCAGACCGCCAGCTCGCGACCATGAGCGCGCGCTGGTACGACGACGCCGCGCTGACCGTCGTCATGGCCGCCAACGGCTATCCCGGCACGCCCGAGAAGGGCACCGTCATCCGGGGCATCGACCGGGCGCGGGCGCTGGACGGCGTCGAGGTGTTCCACGCCGGCACGGCGGAGAAGGACGGCGCGATCGTCGCCAGTGGCGGCCGCGTGCTGGCCGTGACCGCGACGGGCGCGACCGTGACCGAGGCGCAGCGCAAGGCCTATGCGGCGGTCGACCTGATCGACTGGCCCGGCGGCTTCTGCCGCCGCGACATCGGCTGGCAGGCCGTGGCGCGCGAGCAGGCGCGCTGAGGCGGGATCGAGCGGCGGCCCTACGGGCACCGGACAAAAAGCACGCTCTCGCCGCCCTGCCCCGGAAAGCTCATGCGCAGGGAGCTGCCCTCCCGGCGCAGGACGATGCGATCGCGCTGCGTCATGCCCTCGACCTGACAGGTTCTGGTGACGCGCCATTCCGGCGACCCGCCCTCGATGCGGGTGAAGCGGCAGGAGTTCTCCAGGCCCTCCATGCCGCTCGCGGTCAGCCGGATGGGCAGTTCACCGGTTGTGCCCGGCCGATTGCGGCACCAGCCGGCCTGGGCAGCCCATCGGCCGACATATCCGGGCTCGCTGGCCGACTGGGCCACGGCATAGCTCCAGCCGCCCGGAATGGCGACCAAGGCCGCGAGTGCAATCAGAAGCGCGTTCAGAGGCATGGGGAACTCCCTTCGCCGAACTGCACCGTGACGTTACGCAATATCCGGCCGGCAGCACAGTGACCGATGCCCGACGAAACTCGCATGGCACCATTGCCGACGATGTCGGTTATGGTTTCAACGCCACGGCCAAGGAGCGCGCATGTCCACCGCCGACCTGTTCCCCGGTTTCGAATCGCACTGGATCGATACGTCCATCGGCCGCATCTTCGCGCGCTCCGGCGGCTCGGGGCCGCCGCTCCTGCTGGTCCACGGCTTTCCGCAGACCCATGTCGAGTGGCACCGGATCGCGCCGGAACTGGCCAAGCACTTCACGCTCGTCCTGCCAGACCTGCCGGGCTACGGCTGGTCAGTTGCGCCGCGCGGCGGGCCGGATCACTTCCCCTATTCCAAGAGCGCCATGGCCGGGGTGCTGATCGAGGTGATGGAGCAGCTCGGCCATATCCGCTTCGCGGCGGTGGGGCATGATCGCGGCGCGCGGGTGACCTATCGCATGGCGCTCGATCATCCCGGCCGCGCCGAGCGGATCGCGCTGATCGACATCGTGCCGACCTATGTCATGTGGCGGCGGATCGCCGCCGCGCCCTCGCCGAAGACCGAGCACTGGCTGTTCCTGTCGGGTCCGGAGGGCGTGCCGGAGGCGGAGATCGGCAAGAACCCCATCGCCTATCTCGAATCCAAGCTGGCGCTCTGGAGCAAGGACGGCACGCTGGCGGCTTACGACTGGCGCGCGCTCCAGCACTATCGCGACTCGTTCAACGAACCCTCGCGCGTCCATGCGGCCTGCGAGGACTATCGCGCCGGCGCGACGGTGGACCTCGTCGCCGACGAGAAGGATATCGCGGCCGGCCGCACCATCGACGTACCGGTCCACGCCATCTGGGGCAGCGCCGGCATCCCCTCGGCCGGGGCGAGCCCGCTGGACGCCTGGAAGCAGCTGGCGCCCGAGGCGACCGGACAGGCGGTCGATTCGGGGCATTTCGTGCCGGAGGAGAACCCGGCGGGCTGCCTGAAGGCGCTGCTGCCGTTCCTCAGGGAAACGGTGCTCGAACAGGCTTAGCCAAGGCCGATGCCCTTGCGCGCCCGCGCGCCGACCTGCGCGCGGAAGAACGGCGTCCAGCCGAGCAGCCAGCCGGGCGTGCCGAGCGCCTGCCGCGACCATTTCCAGAAGTCGAACGTGTCGCGGTGATCGACGATCAGGCCGTCCCGGCAGGTCATCACCGCGGTTACCTCGTTGACCACCGGCCGGCCGGTCTGGCCGAACGTGTATTCGGCCGTCCACTTGGTGGTCACGGTCGCGGTGTCGTCGGCCGCGATGTCATAGGAGATGGCGAGGTCGGTGGCCCGTCCGACCAGAACGCGCCACATGAAGCGCGCCTGCCGCGCGTCCAGCCGCCCGAAGACCGGATCCTCGAAACTGGCATCGTCCGCATAGAGCTCGCCCATGGCCTTGGCGTCGCGGGCCGCGAAGGCCTCGTAAAAGGCTTCCGCCACCGCGCGGGGCGTCGTGCCGGTCATGCCTGTCCTCCCGTTTTGCGCGAGCCTGACGCGGAAGCGCGCGCCCGGCAAGCGGCACCTGCGGCGCGGGTCACGCTTGACCCGCCTGCCCTCGCCGCTTAACCCGCAGGCCATGAACGACACCGGCCCCCCGCAGCTCGCTTTGCCCCCCGTCATCGACGGCCTCGCCGCCATTGCCGGCAATTACGACCTCGTCTTCACGGATGTCTGGGGCGTGCTGCATAACGGCATGAAGGCGCATCCGGCCGCCTGCGAGGCGCTGGTCAACATCCGCAAGGCGGGCGTGCCGGTGGTGCTGATCACCAATGCACCGCGCCAGGCGCCGGTGGTGGTCGGCCAGCTCGACCGGCTGGGCGTGCCGCGCGCGGCCTATGACGCCATCGTCACGTCGGGCGACATTTCCCGCGACTATATCCGCACCCGGCCGGGCCAGCCGGTCCACCATGTCGGGCCGAAGCGCGACCTCGTCGTGTTCGAGGGCCTCGACACGCGCCTCGTCGATATCGAGGAGGCGGCCTATGTCGTCTGCACCGGCCTCGTCGACGACCGCACCGAGACGCCCGACGACTATCAGGAGCGGCTGGAGCGGATGCGGGCGCGCGGCCTGTTCTTCCTGTGCGGCAACCCCGACAAGGTGGTCGAGGTCGGCCATGACCTGATCTTCTGCGCTGGCGCCATCGGCGACCGCTACCAGTCGATGGGCGGCGAGGTGCTCTATGCCGGCAAGCCCTACGAACCGGCCTACGAGGCCTGCTGGCGCTATGCCGAGCGGATCGTCGGCAAGCGGACCGATGCCTCGCGCGTGCTCGCCATCGGCGATGCCATGCGGACGGACGTGGCGGGCGCGGTGCGGATGGGCATGGACTGCCTGTTCCTCGCCGAGGGCATCCATGCGGAGGTTCTGCTCGGCCCGGGCGGCATCAAGCCCGAGGGCCTGGCGGCGCTGATCGCCGAGACCGGCCAGCACCCGCGCTTCGTGATGCGCAAGCTGGTCTGATAGGTGACAACCGGCGCCTTGTTGCCAATACATTTTGTGTATACAATACTCACTCGATGGAATTCGAGTGGGACGAAGCTAAGCGCCGTCTTGTTCACGACGAGCACGGTGTCGATCTCGTCGAGATGGCACTGGTTTTCCGTGACGCCACTCGTCTCGACTGGGTCGATTCGCGTCGGGACTACGGCGAGGAGCGCAGGGTCACACTCGGCGAGATCAGAGGCGAAGCCTTCGTGGTCGTCTATACGATCAGGGCAGGCCGCATCAGGCTGATCACTGCTTGGAGAGCCAGCCATGACGACGAAAAACGATACAAGGACCGCAACACTCGATGAGATCGAGAAGCGCGCCGAGCGCGGCGAACTGCTTCCGCGGCGCGCGGGCAAGCAGCCCGAACTGCCGCCGGAATTCTGGCGGGAAGCCCGATCAATCGCTGAAAAGGAGCGGAAGACCGCCATCAGCCTGCGGATCGATGCGGAGACGGCCGAGTTCTTCCGCAGCGAGGGCCGGGGCCATCTGACCCGGATGGCCAATGTCCTCAAGGCCTATGCAAGAGCCCGGAAGGCTGGGCGCTGAGACCTTGCCCTACCTGAACAGGGCGTCGATGTCGTCCTGAGCAGCCTTGGCCTTGACCGGCTTGTCGAACAGCGCATCGACATCGTCCTGGTCGACGCCCTGCCCCGCGAGCTGCGGACCGTGCAGGATGTTCTTGACCTTGCGCTCCTCGCGCCGCTCTTCCTCGTCCGACATGTAGCCGTCGGCGTCGGCGGCGTTGATCGCCTCGGCGAAGCGCGAGACGCGGCTCTCGATGTGCTTGAGAGTCTCGATGACCTTGGCGACACGCTGTCCCGTAATGTCCTGGAACGAGCAGGCCTCGAAGATCAGCATCATGCGCTCGTCGACCATCGCCTTGTAGCCGGGGCTGGCGGCATCGCCGGCCATCACCTCCTCGGCGGCGCCCATGATGGTGTCGGTCGCCTTTTCCGTGGCCTTGACGATGGCGTCCAGCTCCTGCCCGGCGGCGGGAATGCGGCTCTGCTTGAGGTCGTTCGGCTGAAGGCGGCCGATCTCTTCCTTCATGTTGGTGATGAAGAAGGCAATGTCGGACAGCTCGCGATAGACCGAGTTGTCGATCGCGCGAAAGAAGGTGGAGAGCGATTCGACCGTGACCTCGGCGAGCGCGACCACGTCGGCGAGCGACACGTCGCGTTCCCGCTTGGTCCGGACGAATTCGACGATCCGGTCGAGATGCTCAGTCGAAACGCTCTTCATCGCGCCGATTGTTCCCTGGGGCGGCAAAGCGACGTGCCGCCCGGTCGTCTCGGGGCATCGGTTCGGCACGCGGCCGGCCTAGCCCCATCTCGCCCGGTCGCCCCCCAGCGATACCGGCCATCCCCTCATGCGCGTCCGTCGATCAGTCCGCGAAGACGGCGTCGATCTTGGCCTTCAGCGTCTGGGCGTTGAACGGCTTGACGATGTAGTTGTTCACGCCGGCCTTCTTGGCGGCGATGACGTTCTCGGTCTTGGATTCCGCCGTCACCATGATGAAGGGCGTGCGGGTCAGGCCGGAATCGGCACGAACTTCCTTGAGCAGCTCGTAGCCGGTCATCGGCTCCATGTTCCAGTCGGAGATGACGAGGCCGTACTTCTTCTCCTTCATCTTGGCGAGCGCGGCCGAGCCGTCCGACGCGTCGTCGATGTCGTCGAAGCCGAGCTGCTTCAGCAGATTCCGGATGATGCGGATCATCGTGTTGTAATCGTCGACCACGAGGATCGGCATCGAAAGATCAACGGCCATCAAACAGCTCCAAGACCGCGGCGCCGCATCCTGCTACGCCGTTCCCGAAATTCGCCAGCACCGCAAAAAGCGCGGCTTCCGGCGGTAAAATGCTGTGCCAGCCTTGAAGAAGCGGTTAACGGGGGGTGCCGCGATGCCCGAAAAACGGCGGCAATCCGGCGCGCCGGCGGCAGCTTGCCTTCAGGGTTACGGAATGGTTGGCGCGCGGCGCCGATGCTCGCCTCGCCCGCCGCAGGGGGCTATAGGAAGGCCGATGATCTCCCATCAGGACCTGCCGGGCCGGCTCCGCGCCCCATCGGACGCTTGTTCCTCCGCGCTCCAGAACGCCAAGGGCGGCCGAGACGCAGCGCGCGCCGGGCTGACGACATGACCACTTCGCATCCGGCTCCCCTCGCCTCCCGCCTGCGCGGCCTCGCGGCGCCGGGACTGGCCGCGCTCGCGGCGCTCGCCATCCTGCTGTCGCTCGGCACCTGGCAATTGTCGCGGCTCGCCTGGAAGCAGGGGCTGATCGCGCAGGTCGAGGCCCGTGCGACGGCCACTCCGCTGCCGCTCGCGGGGCGCGCCGGCTGGCCGCGGATGACGGCGGAGCGCGACGAATATCGGCGCGTCATCGTGACCGGCACATTCCGCCACGACCGCGAGGCCTATCTCTACCACGTCGCCGGCGACAGCCGCCGGCAGGACGCGGGCCGGCCACGGGGACAGGGCTATTTCGTCTTGACGCCGCTGACGACCGCCGATGGCGCGACCGTCATCGTCAATCGCGGCTTCGTGCCGACCGAGCGGCGCGACCCTGCGACGCGGCGCGCGGGACAGGTGGAGGGCATGGTGACCGTCACCGGCCTGATCCGGTTTCCCGAGCCGCGCGGCACTTTCGCGGCGACCGACGACGATTTCCGCCGGATCTTCTACACGCGCGATCTCGCGAAGATGGCCCGCGTGATGGGCGCCGGCGACACCGCGCCCTTCTCCATCGACGCCGATGCGACACCGATGCCGGGTGGCTGGCCGCAGGGGGGCGAGACGCTGCTGTCCTTCCCCAACCGGCACCTCGAATATGCCCTGACGTGGTACGGGCTGGCACTGACGCTGATCGGCGTGTTCGCCGCCTTCGCGCGCCAGCGGCTGCGGGGCCGCCCCTGAGCGGGGCCGCCCTTTACGACGCCGTTACGGCTTCCCGCCCAATCGATATGGCGGCCTGACGCCGGCCGGACGCATATCCCGTGGCGACCCGAAGGAGGTCGTCATGCCCTATGTTCCCGTCCGATCCAGCCCCGCCAAGTGCCTCCGGCCGCATATCGCCGCCCGCGCGAATTCACCCGTGCGACCGGCATGGGGCTGGGCGCTGCCGCTCGTCCTGATGGTCGTCGCGCTGATGGTGCCGGTGGTTGCCGGCCTGTCGCTGCGCGCCGCTCTCTTCGTGCCGGGCTGAGGACCGCCGCCATGGGACAGGCCTGCCCGTTTCCCGCCACCCGCCTCTTTCTCGTCTGCCCGTCGGCCGATGGCCTGTGGATCGCCCGCGAGGCCAACGGGCTCGCCGAAGGGCTGTTCCGCAGCCGCAAGGATGCGGTCCGCTTCGCCCTCGTCGAGGGCGGCCACGACAACGTCGTCTGCTTCTCCGACGATCCCGGCGTCTCGTCCTTCGCCGCGCGGCCATGACGCTCGCCACCATGCCCGCCACGGCAGCGACGCCGCGGCAGAAGGCCATCGCGAACACGGAACTGACATCGGCGATCTTCGAGGCCTTCGTCGAGGCCGTGGAGCCGCTGATCCGCGATCATCTCGCGCACGGCCTGCGCGACCATGGGGCGATCGCGGCGGCGCTCAACCGGCGCGGCATTCCCTGCTGGGGCCGCGACCGGTGGTGCGCGACCGATATCCGCATGGTGCTGAGCCATGCGGGGGCCGCTCCCGACGCGATGGCGGCGACGGCGCGGCGCGGCTGACTACATGCCCTCGGGCTTGCCGACGACGACGACCAGCAGCTTCGGATCGCCCAGCAGCCGCTTCGCCACGCGGCGGACATCCTCCAGCGTCACCGCCTCGATCAGGTCGTTGCGGCGGTCGAGATAATCGGGCTCGAAGCCGTCGAGCTGGATGCGGATGAGGTTGGAGGCGATCTGCGACGAGGTCTCGAAGCGCATCGCCCAATTGCCGATCAGGAAGCGCTTGGCCTGTTCGAGCTCGATGGTCGTCGGTCCCTCGGAACCCATGCGCCTGAGTTCGGTCTCGATGACGGACAGGCTTTCGGCGGCGCGGTCGCTGCGCGTGGAGGTGCCGCCGCTGAGCAGGCCCGTGCCGTCAAGCGTGACGAGGCCGGACGAGATCGAATAGGCGAGGCCGCGCTGCTCGCGCACCTGGGTATAGAGGCGCGAGGAGAAGGTGCCGCCGCCGAGGATGTGGTTCATCACGAAGGCGGCGATGAAGTCGGGGTCGTCGCGCTTCAGGCCCGGCAGGCCGAAGGCGATGATCGCCTGCGGAATATCCATCGGGACAACGCGCCGCTCGCCGGCCGCGGCCATGGCGATCTCGGGAACCGGCGTCAGGCTGGTTCCCGCCGGCAGCGCGCCGAACACATCGTCCAGCAGGGGGCCGAGCTCGGCGGCCGTGATGTCGCCGACCACCGCGACCTTCAGCCGGTCGCGCGCGACGATCCTGCGATGCATCGCCCTGAGGTCGTCGGCGGTGATGGCCGCGACCGCCTCCAGCGTGCCGGTATTGCGGCGGCCATAGGGATGGTTCGGGAAGGCGGTGGCCGAGAAGGTCTCGCTCGCCAGCGAATTCGGATTGGTCGAGGCGCGGCGGATGCCGGAGAGGACCGACTCGCGCACCCGCGCCAGCGGCGCGGCATCGAAGCGCGGCTTCTCGAGCGCCTGCTTCAGCAGGGCGAAAGCCTCGCCACGGCTTTCGGTGAGCGTGCGCACCGAGCCGGTCAGCGCGTCGCGGCCGGCCGAGAAGCTCATCTCGATGGCGCGCTCCTCCAGCCGCCGGTGAAAGGTCTCGGCGTCGATGTCGCCGGCGCCCTCGTCGAGCATCTGCGCCATGAGGCTGGCCGTGCCGGGCCGGTCGGCCGGGTCCTGCGCCGTGCCGCCGCGCATGGCGAAGGACAGCGCGAGCATCGGCAGATGCGTCTGGCGCACCAGCCAGGCCTCGACGCCGCCGGGCGACACGACGCGCTCGATGCGGCTGGAATGGCTCGCCGGATGCTGGGCCGCCGCGGGGGTGGTCGGGGTCAGGGCGGCCATGGCGAACATTCCGAGGACAAGGGTGCGGGCGGCGGCGAACATCAGCTCCGTTCCTCGCGGACCAGTTCGCCGGTGACGGCGCGGCTGAAATCGAAGGCGTGCCGGGCGACGGCGTCGACCTCGGCGCGGGTGACCGCGGCAATGCGCTGCGGCCATTGCTGAATGTCGGCGATGGAGGCGCCGCAGGTGAGCGAGGCGCCATACATGCGCGCCATCGAGGCCTGGCTGTCCTGCGAATAGACGGATTCGGCGATGAGCCGCGTGCGCGCGCGCGCCAGTTCGTCGTCGGTGACGCCGTGCTCCGCGAGGCGGGCGGCGACCTCGGCCATGGCGGCCTCAAGCCGCTCAAGCGGCACGCCCGGGCGCGGCGAGGCATAGACGCCGAACCGGCCGTCGCCGAGGGCCGAGCCGGAATAGAAGCAGCCGGCGCCGACCGCGAGCCCCTGATCGGTGACCAGCGCCTTGTAGAAGCGGCCATTGGGGCTGGAGCCGGCAATCTGCGCGAGGATTTCCAGCGCCTCCGCCTCGCCCGGCCGGGCGGTGCGGTAGGAGCGCACGACGCTGGTCTTGGAGAGGCTCGGCTGGCGGACGCGCGCATCGGCGAGCCGCACGCGGTCGCCGACTTCACGCGCCGGCCCTGGAGGCCGGGAGCGCGGCTGGATGGCCGGATTGGCGTCGACGCGGCCATAGGTTTCCTCCGCCATGCGGAAGACCTCGTCCGGCGTCACGTCGCCGGCCACCACCAGGATGGCGTTGTTCGGCCCGTAGTGGCGGCGATAGAAGGCGAGCGCGTCCTCGCGGGACAGGGCCGCGATCTCGTTGGCCCAGCCGATGATCGGGATGCCGTAGGGGTGGCCGTCGCCCCAGAGCCGGTTCAGCAGGCGCTCGGAGAGCCGCGCGCCGGGATCGTTGTCGGTGCGCTGGCGGCGCTCCTCCTGGACGACGTCGCGCTCCGGCAGGACGACCTCGTCGGTGAGCACGATATTGGCGATGCGGTCGGCCTCGAAATCCATCATGACCGGCAGCTGGTCGGCAACGACGCGCTGGAAGTAGCCGGTATAGTCGTAGGAGGTGAAGGCGTTCTCGTTGCCGCCGGCGGAGGTCACGGCGCGCGAGAACACGTCCTTCGGATTGCGCTTGGTGCCCTTGAACATGAGGTGTTCGAGGAAGTGCGCGAGCCCGGACTTGCCGTGCACCTCGTCGGCCGAGCCGACGCGATACCAGAGCATGTGGGTCGCCACCGGCACGCGGTGATCGGGAATGGCGACGACCTCCAGCCCGTTGGCGAGGCCATGCCGGAAGACGCGCTCGACCGGCACCTGGCCGAGGGCAAGGCCGGGCACCAGCGCCGGAGCGGCGGCAAGGCCTGTCGTGAAGGAGCGTCGCGTCATCAGCATCAACAGACCTTGGAGGTGACATGCGCCGGCACGCACGCCGTCGCCGAAAAGGCACCGGAGCGAAGTGAGCCATGGATGCGGACCGCCGCATCATGACAAGAGCGTGATGATGTTGGCGCGAACAAGGGCCGAATCAAGACCCACCGCGCGGCAGCCAACGCAAAAGGGGCGGCCGAAGCCGCCCCTTCAAGGCAAAACCGCTCGGAAGCGCCGGGATCAGTGGCCGGCGCCGGCCACGCCCGCGAGCGCCCGGCCCGACCAGTCGTAGGCCCAGACATAGATCGCGGCGAAGAGGAACAGCCAGACCACGTCGACGAAGTGCCAGTACCAGGCGGCCGCCTCGAAGCCGAAGTGCTTTTCCGGGGTCAGGTGCGTGGTGCGATAGAGGCGCAGCGCGCAGATGAACAGGAAGATCGTGCCGACGATGACGTGGAAGCCGTGGAAGCCGGTCGCCATGAAGAAGGTGGCGCCGTAGATGTGGCCCGAGAAGTTGAAGTGGGCGTGGCTGTACTCATAGGCCTGGATGCAGGTGAACAGCACGCCGAGGAGCACCGTGAACCACATGTACATCTTGGCCTGCTCGCGCTCGCCGGAGACGATGTAGTGGTGGGCGGCGGTGACCGTGGTGCCCGACAGCAGCAGGACCATGGTGCCGAGCAGCGGCAGCTGCAGCGGATAGAAGGTCTCGATGCCCTTCGGCGGCCAGTGGCCACCGGTCAGCTCCGTGCGCTGGAACTGATGGACCTCGCCCGGGAACAGAGCGGCGTCGAAGAAGGCCCAGAACCAGGCGACGAAGAACATCACCTCGGAGGCGATGAACATGATCATGCCGTAGCGCAGGTGCAGCGAGACGACGCGCGTGTGGTCGCCCTGCTGGCCTTCCTTGATCACGTCCGCCCACCAGCCGTACATGGTGTAGAGCACGCCGATCAGGCCCGCGAAGAACACCACCGGGCCGAGCTTGATGCCGGCCAGCGGCATGGCCTTCATCCACATGACGGCGCCGACCGCCATGGCGAAGGCCGACATGGAGCCGATGAACGGCCAGGGGCTGGGCGGCACCAGGTGGTAGTCGTGGTGTTTGGCGTGGGCCTCGGCCATCGCAGGTCTCCGTATCCTTACTCGCCCGGCAGGCTGCCGCCCGCCGACCCTTGTTCGTCTCAGTTCGTCCGCGAGCCGCCCGCTTCCGCGCCCTGCCGCTCGGCGAGGGGCCGCGGCGGCTGGTTCTGGCGGAAGAAGGTGTAGCTCAGCGTAATCGTGTTGGCGCCCTTGGCCTCGGCATCGTCGGCGATCGCCGGATCGACGAAATAGACCACCGTGAACTCGCGCGACTCGTGCGGCTGAAGCGTCTGCTCGGTGAAGCAGAAGCACTCCAGCTTGTTGAAGAAGCGGCCGGTCTCGGCGGGCGCGACATTGTAGGTCGCCATGCCGGTGACCGGCTGATCCGAGGTGTTGGTGACCGTGTAGGTCATCGTATGCGTCTCGCCGGCGCGCACGGTCTGGCGCGCGGTGTCGACGCGGAAGCGCCACGGCAGGCCCGGGCCGACATTGGAATCGAAGCGGATATCGATGGGATGATCGACGATGCGGTCCGCCGGACGCTCCGCCCGCATGGTGGTGCCGCCGAAGCCGGTGACCTGGCAGAACAGGTTGTAGAGCGGCACGGCGGCATAGGCCGCGCCGAACATGAAGACGCCGAAGCCGAAGGCGGACAGGCCGACCTTGACGTCGCGCTTCCAGCTGCGGGGGGTGGCGGTGACGGGTTCGGTCATCCGCGCCTCACATCGGACGCTGGAGCATGGCCGGGCCCTTCACCAGGGTGATGACCCAGAACATGACGCAGAGGCCGGCGAGCGCGATGGCGATGGCGACATTGCGCTGGCGCTGGCGCTTCTTCTCCTCGGGGGTGAGGACGATGCCGGGCTCGCGGGACTTGTCGGACATGGCGGCCACCGCTCAGAACAGCCGCGCGACGACGCCCTGCTCGACGAGCAGCACGGCGAAGAGCGCGAACAGATAGACGATGGAGAAGGCGAACATGCGGCCCGCGGCCTTGCGGGCGGGGCCGCCCTCGCGCTTGCGGAAGATCTCGACCGCCAGCCAGAGCATGGCGAGACCGCCGACCAGCGCGGTGGCCGCGTAGGCCATGCCGGCAAAGCCGAGGAAGTAGGGAGCCATGCCGAGCGGCGCGAGCAGCACCGTGTAGATCAGGATCTGGCGGCGCGTCTCGGCCTCGCCGGCGACGACCGGGAGCATCGGCACGCCGGCGCGCGCGTAATCCTCGGACTTGATCAGCGCCAGCGCCCAGAAATGCGGCGGGGTCCAGAAGAAGATGATCAGGAACAAGACGATCGATTCGACCGAGACGGAGCCGGTCACCGCCGCCCAGCCGATCATGGGCGGGAAGGCGCCGGCGGCGCCGCCGATGACGATGTTCTGCGGCGTCCAGCGCTTCAGCCAGATCGTGTAGACGACGGCGTAGAAGAAGATGGTGAAGGCGAGGAGGCCGGCAGCGAGCCAGTTGGCAACGAGGCCGAGGACCAGCACCGAGAAGGCCGACAGGACCAGCCCGAAGGCGAGCGCCTCGCCGGGCGAGACGCGGCCCGCCGGGATCGGCCGATTGGCGGTGCGCACCATCTTCGCGTCGATATCGGCGTCGTACCACATGTTCAGAGCGCCGGAAGCGCCCGCGCCGACGGCGATGCACAGGAGGCTGATGGCGGCAAGAACCGGGTGCAGCGAACCGGGCGCGACGACGAGGCCGGTCAGCGCGGTGAAGATCACCAGCGACATGACGCGCGGTTTCAGCAGTTCGATGAAGTCGCGCGGCTCGGCCTGGCTGACGAGCGCCGCGCGGTTCACCGGGTTCGTGTCATCGACGAGGGACAAGATCTTGCTGCGTCTCGTTCGGCGGCCGGGAGGGCTGCCCTTTCAGGGATGAAGCCCGGGGCCTTGGCTCCGGGCTTCGGGACTGTCGTCTGCGGCTCAGCGGATGCGCGGGAGCTGCTCGAACTGGTGGAACGGCGGCGGCGAGGTCAGCGTCCATTCCAGCGTCGTCGCACCCTCGCCCCACGGATTGTCGCCAGCGAGCTGCTTGCGCGAGAAGGCGTGGAAGATGCCGAACAGGAAGATCGCGACGCCGACGGCGGCGATGTAGGAGCCGATCGAGGACACGTAGTTCCAGGTCGCGAAGGCGTCGGGATAGTCGACGTAGCGACGCGGCATGCCCTGCAGGCCGAGGAAGTGCTGCGGGAAGAAGATCAGGTTGACGCCGACGAAGGTCACCCAGAAGTGCAGCTTGCCGATGAACTCGGAGTACATGTAGCCGAACATCTTCGGGAACCAGTAGTACCAGGCCGCGAAGATCGCGAACACGGCGCCGAGCGACAGCACGTAGTGGAAGTGCGCCACGACGTAGTAGGTGTCGTGGAGGGCGCGGTCGACGCCGGCATTGGCCAGCACCACGCCGGTGACGCCACCCACCGTGAACAGGAAGATGAAGCCGACCGCCCAGAGCATGGGCGTCGTCATGCGGATGGAGCCGCCCCACATGGTGGCGATCCAGGAGAAGATCTTCACGCCGGTGGGCACCGCGATGACCATGGTGGCCGCCACGAAATAGGCCTGCGTCGTGACCGACAGGCCCGCCGTGTACATGTGGTGGGCCCAGACGATGAAGCCGACCACGCCGATCGCGACCATGGCGTAGGCCATGCCGAGATAGCCGAAGATGGGCTTGCGCGAGAAGGTCGAGATGATGTGGCTGACGATGCCGAAGCCCGGCAGGATCAGGATGTACACCTCGGGGTGGCCGAAGAACCAGAACAGGTGCTGGAACAGGATCGGGTCGCCGCCGCCGGCCGGGTCGAAGAAGGTGGTGCCGAAATTGCGGTCGGTGAGCAGCATGGTGATCGCGCCGGCGAGAACCGGCAGCGACAGCAGCAGCAGGAAGGCGGTGACCAGCACGGCCCAGGCGAACAGCGGCATCTTGTGCAGCGTCATGCCGGGGGCGCGCATGTTGAAGATCGTGGTGATGAAGTTGATCGCGCCGAGGATCGACGAGGCGCCGGCGATGTGCAGCGACAGGATCGCGAAGTCCATGGCCGGGCCGGGATGGCCGAGGACCGAGGACAGCGGCGGATAGGCCGTCCAGCCGCCGCCGAAGCCCTGGGCGCCGGCCGGACCCTCGACGAAGAGCGAGATGATCAGCAGGCCGAAGGCCGGGGGCAGCAGCCAGAACGAGATGTTGTTCATGCGCGGGAAGGCCATGTCCGGCGCGCCGATCATGATCGGCACGAACCAGTTGGCATAGCCGCCGATCAGCGCCGGCATGACCATGAAGAAGATCATGATCAGGGCGTGGCTGGTCGTGAACACGTTGAACGTGTGCGGGTTCGTGAAGATCTGCATGCCCGGCTCCATCAGCTCCATGCGGATGCCGATGGAAAGCGCGAAGCCGATCAGGCCGGCGAAGATCGCGAAGACAAGGTACATCGTGCCGATGTCCTTGTGATTGGTCGAATAGACGTAGCGCCGCCAGCCGGTCGGGATGGCGTGATCGTCATGACCGTGATCGTGGCTGTGGTCGGCGGTGGCGTGAGCCTGAGCCATATCGTCAAGTCCTCGACAAGAGTCGTCTGCTGTGCGGTGCGCCGGTCTGTCAGCGCGCCTGCGTGATCTCGTTGGCCGCGACCTGCGTCGGCTGCGGCGTCGATGCGAAGCGCTTCTTGGCGTCCTCGACCCAGGCGGCGAAGGCCTGCTCGGAGACGACGCGCACGGCGATCGGCATGAAGGCGTGATCCTTGCCGCAGAGCTCGGAGCACTGGCCGAAATAGATGCCCTCGCGGGTGGCGCGGAACCAGGTTTCGTTCAGGCGGCCCGGCACGGCGTCGACCTTGATGCCGAAGGACGGCACCGCGAAGGCGTGGATCACGTCGGAGGCGGTGACCTGGACGCGGACGACCTTGTTGACGGGAACGACGATCTCGTTGTCGACCGCCAGCAGGCGCGGAACCTCGCGGGCGGGGGTGCCGCGGGCGATGCGCTCGGCGCGCTCGGCATCCGTCTGCATGATCGAGACGAAGGAGAAATTGCCGTGGTCCGGATAGTCGTAGGACCACTTCCAGGTCGAGGCCGTGGCCTTGATGGTCAGGTCGGCGCGCGGGATCACCTGCTGCTGGTAGAGCAGGCGGAACGAGGGAATGGCGATGACGATGAGGATCAGGACCGGGATGACAGTCCAGGCGACCTCGATGCCGACATGGTGCGTGGTCTTGGACGGCACCGGATTGCGCTTCTCGGAGAAGCGGTAGAGGCACCAGCCGAGCAGGCCGGCGACGAGAATGCAGATCACGGTGATGATCGGCAGCAGGAAGCCGTTATGGAACCACTCGATGAAATCCATGATCGGCGTGACCGATTCCTGGAAGCCGATGCCCCGCGGCACCGGCTGGCCGAGGCCCTGCTGGGCGAAGGCCGGATCGAGAACCGCCACCAGCGCAGCGACGGCGGCGAGCGCGACTGCTCCGCCCTTGACCGCCGACGCGCCGTTCCGCATCGCCAAACGCATCTTCATCCGCTCCATAACCTCGGTCCGTGGGCTGCTTTGGCCCCGTACCGGCTCGTTCTTGTCCGCCCGGCCGATCACGACCTTGCGGGCCCTTCGTGTTCCGGCCGGGCGCCGGTCACAAACGACCGCGCCGCAAAGGCTGCCGGGAGGGCTTTCGGCCCCCTTGAAACACAAAAACGCCATGCTCGCAATGCGACCGTTGAGAGCCGTTCCAGACAGGGGAGCGGCCTCAGCTTGAAGGCGTTATAAACTCCTGCTGCACTGCGTGAAATCCGCCGAAAGGCGACGCTGCCGCTCGAATTCGGCATGACGCATCGGCATTTCGCACATAATCTTGACAGGTTCGCGGGGGAATGGTCCGTCCCATGTCGGCTGGCGCCTTTGCGGCGGCCCGGCGATTCGTCCGCCAGCCGGACGAATGCGCCCGGTCGCGGCGGGCAGGCGGCCCGAGATTGTCTGCAGGCCCTGGCGGGCGATCCCCTGGAGTGACGGATGACCAACAGGACCATGCGGCAAGGCGCAGCCCGGCTCGGGGCGTTCGGACTGGCGGTCGCGCTGGCGACCGGCATCGGCATGGGCGCGGCGCTCGCCCAGGGCGCGGTGCGCGCCACCCACGGCGACTGGCAGGTGCGCTGCGATACGCCGCCCGGTTCGCGGGCCGAGCAGTGCGCGCTGGTCCAGAACGTCGCGGCCGAGGACCGGCCCAACGTGGCGCTGACCGTCATCGCGCTGAAGACCGCCGACGGCCGCGCCCGACTCCTGCGCGTCCTCGCCCCGCTCGGCGTGCTGCTGCCCTCGGGCCTCGGCCTCAAGATCGACACCACCGATGTCGGCCGCGCCGGCTTCGTGCGCTGCCTGCCCTCGGGCTGCGTCGCCGAGGTGGTGATGGACGACAACCTGCTCGGCCAGTTCTCCGGCGGCCAGACCGCGACCTTCATCATCTTCCAGACGCCGGAAGAGGGCATCGGCGTGCCCGTGTCGCTGAACGGCTTCAAGGCCGGCTTCGAGGCCCTGCCCTGACGAAGCCCTCCGCCGGGCTCGCATCGGCCATGGTTAGGCACTAGATAGCCCGGACCACACCATTCGTCCGGAGCCGCCATGGCCGACCATTCCCTCCTCGCCCGCGCCGAACTCGACCCGGCAAAGGCGCGCGCCATTCTGGCCGAGGCGCTGACCGGCGCCGACGACGGCGAACTGTTCGTCGAATACAAGCAGTCGGAATCGCTGGTCTTCGACAATGGCCGGCTGAAACAGGCGGGCACCGACAACAGCCAGGGCTTCGGCCTGCGCGCCGTGAAGGGCGAGGCGGTCGGCTATGCCCATTCCTCCGATGTCTCCGAAGCCGCGCTGAAGCGCGCGGCCGAGACCGTGCGCGCCGTCGCCGGCGGCTATTCGGGAACGCTGGCGCCCGGGCCGATCCGCTCCAACGTCCGCCTGTACGGCGACGACAATCCGCTGGAGGCTCCCGCCTTCGCCGCGAAGGTCCGGCTGCTGGAGGCAGTCGATGCCTATGCGCGCGCCCGCGACCCGAAGGTCAGGCAGGTCACGGCCTCGGTGGCAGGCTCCTGGCAGGTGGTCGAGATCCTGCGGCCGGACGGCGAGCTCTATCGCGACGTGCGCCCGCTGGTGCGGCTCAACGTCACCGTGGTCGCCGGCTCCGGCGAGCGGCAGGAGGTCGGCTCGCACGGCTTCGGCGGCCGGGCCGGCTATGCCGAGTTCATCGCCGAAGGGCGCTGGAAACATGCGGTCGACGAGGCCGTGCGGCAGGCGCTCGTCAACCTGGAGAGCATCCCCTCCCCGGCCGGCGAGATGGATGTCGTGCTCGGCCCCGGCTGGCCGGGCGTCATGCTGCACGAGGCGGTGGGCCACGGTCTCGAAGGCGATTTCAACCGCAAGGGCCAGTCGGCCTTCGCGGGGCTGATGGGCGAGATGGTCGCCGCGAAGGGCGTCACCGTCGTCGATGACGGCACCATCGCCGACCGGCGCGGCTCGATCTCCATCGACGACGAGGGCACGCCCTCGAACCGGACGGTGCTGATCGATGACGGCCGCCTCGTCGGCTACATGCAGGACCGGCAGAACGCCCGCCTGATGGGCGTCGCCCCGACCGGCAATGGCCGGCGCGAGAGCCATGCCCACGTGCCCATGCCGCGGATGACCAATACCTACATGCTCGGCGGGAACCATACGCGCGACGAAATCCTCGCCAGCGTGAAGAACGGCCTCTATGCCGTGAACTTCGGCGGCGGCCAGGTGGACATCACCTCCGGCAAGTACGTCTTCGAGTGCACCGAGGCCTACCGGATCGAGAACGGCCGGATCGGCGCGCCGGTCAAGGGCGCCATGCTGATCGGCTCCGGCCCCGCCGACATGAAGCGCGTGACCATGGTCGGCAACGACATGAGTCTCGATACCGGCATCGGAACCTGCGGCAAGGCAGGCCAGTGGGTACCCGTCGGCGTCGGCCAGCCGACGCTGAAGATGGAGCGCATCACCGTCGGCGGCACCGGCTGAGGCCGGGTTGCCGCAATGACCATGCGCATATAGCCTGCGCATGATCATCCTTTGAGGCACGGCACATGCTGGACCGTCCGCACCGCAGGGCTTCCGCGCCGAAGCGCGCGGTCAACCTCTCGCTGTCCGCCGCGCTCGTCGACGAGGCGAAGGCGCAGGGCCTGAACCTGTCGCAGTTCGTCGAGGAGAAACTGTCCGAAGCCGTAAGCGCGGAGCGCGCGCGGCGCTGGAAGGAAGAAAACCGCGCGGCAATCGAGGCGCAGAACGAGTTCAACCGGAAACACGGATTCTGGGCTGAAGACGTCCGGCCCTGGTGACGCCGATGGGTCGCCAGTTCGACGTGTTCGGCAATCCCACATCGTCCGCTTCCGCGATCCCCTATGTCGTCGTGCTGCAGAACGATGTTCTCGACCAGACCGAGTCGGTTCTATGCGCACCTCTGATGCCCGCTGACGAATTTGCCGCCACCCGTGGCGGCCTCAACCCGATCTTCGTGATCAAGGGTCAGCCGCACGTGCTGGCCCCGGACCAGATGGCGCCGCTGCCGCGCCGCCTGCTCAAGGGCCGCGTCGCCTCCCTCGCCGCGGAGCGCGATGCCGTCGCCCGGGCCATCGACCTGTTGTTTTTCGGCATCTGATCGCGGCCGACATCGCCCGCATGAAAACTTGCGGGTGTTGCATCGGAAAGTGCTGCATAGATAGGAGAGCTATCTCCTCCGACCGTTCCGCGAGCGCATGGCCGACGTCCACTCCCCCACCGCCTTCGTCGTCCCTGCCGTCACGCTGCTCGCCGCGGCGGTCGTCGCCGTTCCGCTGTTCAGGAAGATGCAGCTCGGCTCGATCCTCGGCTATCTCGCCGCCGGGCTCGCCGTCGGCCCGTTCGGCCTGAGGCTCGTCAGCGACGCCTCGACGATCCTGCATGTCGCCGAACTCGGCGTGGTCATGTTCCTGTTCATCATCGGACTGGAGATGCGCCCGTCGAAGCTCTGGGGCCTGAGAAAGCAGATCTTCGGCCTCGGCCTGCTGCAGGTCGGCATCTGCGCGGCGCTGCTGACGCTGGTCGGCGTGGCCGGCGGCTTTCCGGCGACGGTCTCCTTCGTCGCCGGCGCCGGCTTCGTGATGACTTCCACGGCCATCGTCATGCAGACGCTGGAGGAGCGCGGCGAGCTGAACACGCCGCCCGGCCAGAAGATGGTCTCGATCCTGCTGCTGGAAGACCTCGCCATCGTGCCGCTGCTGGCGCTGGTCGCCTTCCTCGCGCCCGCCGTCACCGGCGGCGCCGGCTCGGACATCGCCTCGCGCCTGACGGCGGTGGCCGTCGGCATCGGCTCCATCGCGGCCCTGGTTGCCGCCGGCCGCTACCTGCTCAACCCGATGTTCCGCTTCCTCGCCGCCTACGGCGCGCGCGAGGTGATGACCGCCGCGGCGCTGCTCGTCGTGCTCGGCTCGGCGCTCGCCCTGCAGGTCGGCGGCCTGTCCATGGCCATGGGCGCCTTCCTCGCCGGCGTGCTGCTGTCCGAATCGACCTTCCGCCACCAGCTCGAGGCCGATGTGGAGCCGTTCCGCGGCATCCTGCTCGGCCTGTTCTTCATGGCGGTCGGCATGTCGCTCGACGTGTCGGTGGTCGCCGCCAACTGGCGGCTCGTGGCCGTCTATGTCTTCGCCTACATGATCGCCAAGGCGGTCGGCATCTATCTGGTCGCCCGCGTCCTGCGGTCCAGCCACGCCGAGGCGCTGGAGCGCACGGTGATGATGGCGCAGGGCGGCGAGTTCGCCTTCGTGCTCTATTCCGCCGCGCTCGGCACCGGACTGATCGATGGGCAGGCCAATGCCGTTCTGACGGCGATCGTCATCATCTCCATGGTGCTGACGCCGCTCGCGCTGATCGGCCTGCGCTATCTGGTGCCCGTGGAGAAGCCCTCCCTCGACGGCCTCGAGGTCGCCGACGGCCTCTCCGGCGAGGTGCTGATGATCGGCTTCGGCCGGTTCGGACAGGTCGTCTCGCAGGCGCTGCTGTCGGAACGCGCCGAGGTGACGATCATCGACAATGACGTGGAGATGATCCAGGCCGCCGGCAATTTCGGCTTTCGCATCTATTACGGCGACGGCACGCGGCTGGACGTGCTGCGCGCGGCCGGGGCCGGCCGGGCGCGGATGATCTGCGTCTGCGTCGACAAGCCGGAAGTGTCCGGGCACATCGTCGAGCTGATCAAGGCCGAGTTCCCGTTCGCCAAGCTGTTCGTGCGCTCCTTCGACCGGCAGCAGACGCTCAAGCTGCGCGAGGAAGGCGTGGACTTCGAGATCCGCGAAGTGCTCGAAAGCGCGCTGGTCTTCGGCCGCGAGGCGCTGGTGACGCTCGGCATCGACCGCGAGATCGCGCGCCAGACCATCGCGGACCTGCGCAAGCGCGACGCCGCACGGCTCGAACTGCAGATGCACGAGGGCATCCAGGCCGGCGCCCACCTGATGCACCAGCAGGTGCAGCCCGCGCCGCTGACCCAGCCGGTCCGCAAGGCGACGGCGCTCAATGCCGAGGCGGAGGACGTGCTCTCCGACGAGACGCGGTATTCGGGATGAACCGGCCAGCCGCCGGCGGCGTGCCGGCCAAGTTCACCCAGGGTTCGACGATGCGTCACGTCATCGTCATGACCGCGACCGGCTCGATCGGCCTGGTGGCGATCTTCGTCGTCGATCTCCTGAACCTGTTCTACATCGCCCAGCTCGGCGAGCAGGAACTGGCCGCGGCCATCGGCTATGCCGGGACGCTGCTGTTCTTCCTGACCTCCTTCTCCATCGGCCTGTCGATTGCCGGCACGGCGCTGGTGGCCCGTGCCCTCGGCGCGGGTGATCGCGAGAAGGCAAGGCGGATCGGCACGTCGAGCCTTTTGCTCGTCGCCGTCAGCATGACGGTGCTGTCGCTCTGCCTTCTGCCGTTCTCGGCCAGGCTGCTCGGCCTGATCGGCGCGACCGGCCGCACGCTCGCCATCGCCGACCGCTTCCTGTGGTTCGTCATGCCGGCGACCGGCTTCCTCGGCCTCGGCATGATGTACTCGTCGATCCTGCGTGCCGTCGGCGATGCCCAGCGCGCCATGTGGGTGACGCTGACCGGCGGCGTCGTGACCGCCATCCTCGATCCGATCCTCATCTTCGTCCTCGGCCTCGGCGTCGACGGCGCGGCGATCACCTCGATCATCTCGCGCATGGCCATGGCGGCGATCGGCCTGCATGGCGTGACCTATGTCCACCGGCTGACCACGCGCCCGACGCTCGCCGGCATCGCCGCCGACATCCGTCCGCTCGCGGGCATCGCGGTGCCCGCCGTGCTGACCAATGTCGCGACGCCGGTCGGCAACGGCGTCGTGACCGCCATGATCGCCCGATACGGCGACAGCGCGGTGGCGGGATGGGCGGTGCTCGGGCGGCTGGTGCCGGTCGCCTTCGGCGCCTTCTTCGCGCTGTCCGGGTCGGTCGGCCCGATCATGGGCCAGAATGTCGGCGCGCGGCTGTTCTCGCGTGTCCGCCAGACGCTGGTCGACTCGCTGATCTTCCTCAGCCTCTACGGCATCGCGGTCTGGCTGGCGCTGATGGCGCTGTCGCCGCATATCGTGGCGCTGTTCGACGCGACCGGCGGCGCGGCGGCGGTGATCAGCTTCTTCTGCGTCTATGCCTCGCTCGGCTGGGCCTTCAACGGCGCGGTGTTCGTCGGCAATGCCGCCTTCAACAATCTCGGCTTTCCGACCTATTCGACCGCCCTCAACTGGGGCCGGGCGACCATCGGAACCATCCCCTTCGCCTATGCCGGCGCCTGGCTGATGGGGCCGGCGCGCGGCGCGGAAGGCATCATCGCCGGGCAGGCGGTGGGCGGCATCCTGTTCGCGATCCTGTCGATGATCGTCTGCTTCCGGGTGATCGACAGGATCGCCCTGCGCGCGCCGGACGAGCCGCCGCTGCCGCCGGCATCGCCCTCGGCGCAGTCGCCCTTCACCTCCGGAAAGGGGGCTACCGCCGGCTCGTGACGGGCCGGCGACGGCATGGTTAGATACATTCCAAGGGCTGAGGAATCGGCCGTCGGGCCGGCCGGCCCGAAGCGATGGGAGCGCCGACCATGTTCAATCTCGCCGACATCCTGGCGCAGGCCCAGAACAATCAGGGCTTCGACGCCTTGTCCCGCCAGTTCGGCATGGCGCCCGACCAGATCAGGACGGCGATGAACGCGCTGCTGCCGGCCTTCTCGCTCGGGCTCAATCGCGCGACGCAGTCGCCGGCCGACATGGCGAACCTGTTCGGGCTGTTCACCAGCGGGCCCAATTACGCGCAGATGTTCGAGAACCCGCTGGCCGCCGGCCAGTCGATGATCACGGCGGGCCAGCAGGCGCTGACGCGCATCTTCGGCTCCCAGGACCTCACCCAGGCCATCGCCCAGCAGACCGCGATGGCGACCGGCATGGGCCAGGAGGCGATGAAGCAGGTCATGCCGATGATGGCCTCGCTGCTGATGGGCGGCCTGATGAAGGGAGCCCTGAACGGGCAGAACCCGCTCGGCGACCTCATCACGCAGACCATCGCGCGGCTGATGCCGCCCATGGCGCCCGGCACGGCCGACCCCGTCGGCGGGATGATGGGCATGTTCACCAATTTCTTCGGCGGCGCGGCCAAGCCGGCCGCGGGCATCGGCGGCCTGCCGGGACTCGACCAGCTCGTCGAGCTGGCGCGCCAGATGCAGGCGGCCAACCCGCTGCTCAACGGCTCGCTGACCAACCCGCAGCCGGCGGGCGAGGCTTCCGGGCCGCGGACGATCGGCCAGCAGGCGGCCGATACGTGGACGGCGACGATGGGGCGCCTGTTCGAGACCGGGCGCGACATGCAGGACCAGCAGCTGGCGCAGCTCGAGAAGCTGTTCGCCGATTTCGGCCGCAAGCCGCAGGCCGGGGCCTGAGAGCCCGGCCGACAGCCGCCACATGAACGAAGTTTAACTCGGGTTCCGGCCGGAGCCGGCGTAGATTCCCCCGACTGCCGTTCGGGGGCGAACGCTTTTCCGGAGATCGACCCATGAGAACCAAGATCATTGTCGCGGGCGTGCTGGCCACCATGGTCACCGCCGCCGTCGCGGTGGCGCAGACGCCGCCGCCTGCCGGCCCCGGCGGCCCGCCCGCCGCAGGCAATCCCGATCGCCCAGGCCGGTTCGGCCGCATGATGCAGATGTCGCCGGAGGACCGCGCGGCCTTCCTCGATGCCCGCATTGCCGGACTCAAGGCCGTGCTGCGCCTGACGGCCGAGCAGGAGCGCCACTGGCCCGCCTTCGAGGCGGCGCTGCGCGAGGGCGCCGCCCTGCGCACCCAGCGGATGACCGAGCGGATGCAGCGCTGGCGCGAGATGCGCGAGAATCGCGACGCGGCCCGCCCCGATCCGATCCAGCGCCTGCGCGCCGCCTCCGAGCAGATGGCCGCCCGCGCCGCCGTGATGAAGAAGATCGCCGATGCCGGCGCGCCGCTCTACGCCTCGCTCGACGAGAACCAGAAGCGCCGCGCCGAGCGCATCCTGATGCGGCGCGGCATGATGGGCCAGTCCGGCATGATGGGCGGCCACGGCATGATGCACCGCTGGGGCCGTGGCGGCGGCGAGGACGGCCCGCGGCGCGGCCCGGGTGGCGAGGGCGGCCGGCTCTGACCGGCACCCGGCTCGAACAGCCGCCGATCACCAGTCAACGGGCCCGCCATGCGCGGGCCCGTTTCGTTTCGGGACGTTTCCGAACGCTTTGGAAGGATTGTCGAAACCCGGCATTTACCCTGTTCGCGCACAGTCGGCGGCCACATATCCACGGTCCGTGTGAGGGGTCGCCCGGCCATGCCGCATGAATTGGGTCCAGAAGGACCAGCGCGTCGCGTTCTCGTCATCGATGCCGATCCGGCGGCGCGGCGCATGGCGCTGCAGGCGCTGTCGGGTTTCGCGCGCTGCATGGAGGCGAGCGACGAGGATGCGGCGCTCGCGGCGCTCGACCGCTCCGAACCCGATCTCATCATCGCCTGCCTCGACCAGGGCGCGGCGACCGATTCCGGGCTCATCGCGACCATCCGCTTCTCCGGCTACGAGGGACCGATCCTCGCCACCAGCGCGCGCGGGTCGCTCAATGTCGCGGTCGAGGCCATGCGCGCGGGCGCCAGCGACGTTGCCGTGAAGCCCGTCGCCGGGGCCGACCTCGTCCGCCGCGCGACCCTGCTGATCGAGGCCGAGGCCAAGGCCCGTCCGGTCGTGCCCCAGCGCCGCAGCCAGCCCGATTTCGAAGGCTTCATCGGCGCCTCCGGCCCGATGAAGGCCGCCTACGAGCAGATCCGCCGCATCGCGCCCTCGAAGGCCCCGGTCTTCGTCACCGGCGAGAGCGGCACCGGCAAGGAAGTGACCGCGCAGGCCCTGCACGCCCGCTCCGGCCGGCCCGCCGCCCGGTTCATCGCGCTGAACTGCGGCGCGATCCCCAAGGACCTGATCGAGAGCGAGATCTTCGGCCATGTGAAGGGCGCCTTCACCGGCGCCACCGAGGATCGCGCGGGCGCGGCCGAGCTCGCCGATGGCGGCACGCTGTTCCTCGACGAGATCTGCGAGATGGACCTCGCGCTCCAGACCAAGCTCCTGCGCTTCATCCAGACCGGCGAGGTTCGCCGGGTCGGCGACACCCGCATCCGCAAGGTCGACGTGCGCTTCGTCTGCGCCACCAATCGCGATCCGCTCGCCGATGTCGCGGCGGGGCGCTTCCGCGAGGATCTCTACTACCGGCTCTGCGTCCTGCCGATCCACCTGCCACCGCTGCGCCAGCGCGGCGCCGACGTGCTGGCGCTGGCGGAAGCCTTCCTCTCCCGCTTCGCGCAGGAAGAGGGCCGCCACTTCCACGGTTTCGACGAGGCCGCCGCACGGATCGTCACGGCCTTCCCCTGGCCGGGCAATGTGCGCCAGCTCCAGAACGTCATCCGCCGGCTCGTCGTCATGCATGACGGCGACTGGGTGACGGCGGCCATGCTGCCGCTGGCGCTCGCCCATGGGTCACAGGACACGCAGCGCTCCGTCGCGGCGACCGCGCCGATCGCGAAGCCGGCGGTCGAGCCGTTCTGGCTGCAGGAGCGGCGGATCATCGAGGACGCGCTGGCGGCCTTCGACGGCAACCTGTCGCGCGCGGCGGCGGCGCTGGAGATCAGCCCCTCGACCATCTATCGCAAACGCGAGGGCTGGGCGCGCGAGGGTTTCGCCAAGGCAGGCTGACCGGACTCAAGGGGTTGCCGGAGGGAAGCCGCCTCGTTTAAGTCGGGGGCGATGCAGAACCGACCGATCCGATACGCGGCGCTGGTCGCCGCGACCGCCGGCCTTGCCAGCCTTGTTTTCGTCGATGCCGCCGAAGCCCAGCGCCGCCGCGAACCGCCGCGCCCGCGCCAGCCGACGCGCGCCGAGATCATGCTCTACCAGCGCTTCCCCGTCGGCACGCGCCTCGCCGTCGTGTCGATCAACGGCCGCCGTCCCTCGGCGACCGACCGTCCGGCCTTCACCTTCACGAGCGGCTTCCGCATGACCGGGTTCGGCGGCTGCAACCCGGTCAATGCCGACTATCGCCGCGCCGGCCCGAGCGACATCCGGTTCGGGCCGCTCAATTTCATCGAGCGGCGCTGCGGCGGCGAGATCGACCGTCAGGAACGGGCGATCTTCTGGGCGATCCAGGGCGCGCGCGCATGGCGTCCGCACGGGTTGCGCGGCATGACCTTCACGGGCGTGCGCGGCACCGTGACCTTCGAGCCGGCGTTCTAAAGCCTCAGGCCTTCGCCATGGCCATGAGCGGCGCGTCGGCGGCGACATGGACGCCGTCGTCGCCTTTCGCGAGGTGGACACGCCGGTCGTGGAAGTTCGCCAGCGTCGAGCGGTGGCCGATGGAGACGATGGTGGCGTTCGGCAGCCACTCGCGGATCGCGGCGTAGAGGTTCGCCTCGCCCGCCTCGTCGATGGCGGCGGTGGCCTCGTCGAGGAACAGCCAGTCCGGCTTGCACAGCAGGGCGCGGGCCAGCGCCAGGCGCTGCTGCTCGCCGCCCGACAGGATCTGGTGCCAGGCGGCCTCCTCGTCGAGGCGGGGGGCAAGCGCGGCAAGGTTCACCGCCTCCAGTGCCCGGATGATGTCGGCATCGTCATAGGCGCCGCGCTCGGCCGGATAGGTGACCGCGTCGCGCAGGCTCGCGACCGGAAAATAGGGCCGCTGGGGCAGCAGCATGATGTCCGCGCCGGCGGGCGTCGCGACCTTGCCCGAGCCATGCGGCCAAATGCCGGCAATGGCGCGGAACAGCGTCGACTTGCCGGAGCCCGAAGGACCGGTGACCAGCACCCGCTCGCCGGGATTGACGGTGATGTCGGGGGCCGAGACCAGCGTCCTGCCCTCGGGAAGCGTGACCGACAGGCCGGACAGGGCCAGCGCCTCGCCCGCCTTCTCGGTCGAGATCGACGGCGCGGGCGCGGTCCGGGCCGCGGCGGCGGAAGCCTCGAAGCCGGAGAGGCGGTCGATCACCGACTTGTAGTCGGCCAGCGAGGCATAGAGGTTGGTGAAGATCATCAACGCGGATTCCACCCGCCCGAACGCGCCCGCCGTCTGCGTCAGCGAACCGAGCTGGACCGCGCCGGAGAAGTAGGCCGGCGCCAGCATCACGAACGGGAAGATCACCGAGGCCTGGTTGACGAAGGTCGTGAACCAGGTGAGCCGCTTGGTATATTTCATGTAGTCGAACCAGTTGGCGACCACGTTGGCGAAACGGCGGGCAAGGCCCTGACGCTCGGCGGCCTCGCCCTTGAGCAGGGCGATCTGCTCGTCGTTCTCACGCACCCTGACGAGGCTGTAGCGGAAATCCGCCTCGTAGCGCTGGCGCAGGAAGTTGATGCCGATCAGCGCGCGGCCGATCAGATGGGCGCAGACGGTGCCGAAGACGGCGACGGCGAGCGCGGCCCAGACGAGGTAGCCGGGGATCGATTCCAGATTCACGCCGAAGACCTGGTAGCGGAAGCTCGCGGAGAGGCCCCACAGGATCAGCACGAAGGCGTAAAGCGACAGGATCGCCGAGAAGAAGCGGATGACGAGGGCCAGCGTGTTGTCGGTGAACATGCGGATGTCTTCCGCGATGCGCTGGTCGGGGTTGTCGGCCTGGCTGCCCTTCAGGCGCATGCGGTAATGGCCGCCATCGGCCAGCCAGTGGCCGGCGAGCCGCGCGGTCATCCAGCGCCGCCAGCGCATCTGCGTCCACTGCGTGAGGTAGAGCTCGTAGACGGCGAGGATCACCCACAGGAAGGCGACGACGGTGAAGTAGCGCAGCTCGATCCAGAAGGTCGCCTCGGCCCGCTCCTGAAGCGCCGTGTAGAAGCGGTTGTTCCACTGGTTGAGCAGGACGGTGGCGAGCACCTGCGCGATGTTGATGGCGAGCAGGATGAACAGCAGGGCATGGGCGACGTAGCGCTCCTGCACCCGGAACGACAGGCCGAAGGGCAGTTCCACGTTGCCGAGATCACGCGCCTCGAAGAAGGGGTCGGCGAGCCGGGTGATCTGGCGGATCGTGGCGAGGAACGAGATTCCGTAGACGACCACCGCGAAGATGACCGACAGCAGGATCGAGGCGCGGGTCGGCAGGAACGGCCCCAGACCGTCGGGCAGCGCGCCCGCCTCCTTGACCAGCAGCAGGGCCAGCGCGGACAGGTGCCAGACGACGAGGAAGCCGATGATCGCCCGCACCATGGTCGAGGTCGAGCGGGCGAGGAAGGCCACGGCGCCGGCGACCAGCGTCAGGCAATAGACCCACCAGGGCAGGTCGAGCCGGCCTGCAAGGGAGCTCGCGCCGACGAGTGCGCCGGCAAGTCCTGCGACGATGGCGATGGGAAGCATGGGCGTTACCGGGAGCGGTTCGGATCGGGAAATCGGGCGGGACGCGGCGGCCACTATGGACCACGCGGCATGTGGGAAGGAAAGGCCGGGTTCAGGCGGGCGCCGCGGCAAGGGCCTGCCGCAGATCCTCCTCGGTGACGAGACGCATCGCCTTCAGCACCTTCACCGCCTCGGTGGCGCGGCCGAGGCGCATGATCAGCACCACCGTCTCGGCATCGCCGCATTCGGGATGGGAACAGGCGATCTCGCTGACGGTGACGCCGTCGTCCTCGGAAAGGGCGAGATGGGAGCGGACCATCGCCGACAGCCGGCGCGACGCATCGGCCGTCTCGGGATCTGGCCCCCTGCGATTGAAGAAGAAGCGCGCCATGACACCGCCTTGTCGGGGCGAGTTATGGCCGATCCATGGCGTCGCGCCAAGGTCGATGTGGCGTCGCAACAATCGCGGGCAGGTCTCACGCGGTGTTGATGGTGCGCGCGCCGAGGGAAAAGCCGGCGGCGGCGAGGTCCCGCGGGAAGGCGTCGCCGGCGAGATAGGCGAGTTCCTGCTCGCGCGGCCCGTGAACGGGATCGACGCACTTCAGCGCCTCGTCGACATGGCCGGGATGGACCATGACGAGGCTGCCGTCGGGCAGCGCCGGCAGGAAGCTGCGGAAGATGGCCGGGAACGTCCCGGCCTGCGCGAAGTCATAGGCTCCAGAAAAGGCCGGATTGGTGGCGATGCCGCGCGCGGCGGCCGCCCGCGCCAGCCCGCCGGACAGGCCCGCGATGACCCGGCCCTTGAGGCCCTGCCCGGCGCCGTGGGGGCCGCGACACTGGCGCATCCAGGCATAGGGAGCATGGCGCTTGGCGGCATCCAGCACGAGGTTGCGGATGCCCGGCAGGAGATGGGCGTGCTGGTGGCCGTCGACGAAGTCGGGCGCCCGCCCGAAGGCCGACCGGAACGCGCCGAACTGCGCCTCGATCTCGGCGGCAAGCGCCTCGCGATCGAGCCGGCGCAGGAAGGCCATGGCCATCAGGGGGGCGATGGAGGGCCAGAATGCCGGCAGGTCAGGCGTGGCGAGCGGTTTCAGGCCGCCGGTCAGGGTGACATGCAGGCCGATCTGGAAGCCGGGCGGCGCGGCCGCCAGCAGCGCTTCCGCCTCGGCGGCGAGATCAGGCCCCGGCGTCATCACCGAGGTCGCATTGAGGCGACCGGCGGCGGCAAGCTCGCGGATGGCGCGCGAGACGCCCGGCGCAAGCGCGTAGTCGTCGGCGCAGAGGATCAGGCGCTTCATCGGTATGGGTCAGTCGCCCTGCGCCAGCGGGCCGGTGTCGCGCGCGCCGGGCTGGTCGACCGCCCGCTTCAGCGACTGGTCGCCGACGAGATAGACCGGGCGGCCCTTCAGCTCGGACAGGATCTTGCCGATATATTCGCCGAGCACGCCGATCATCAGCAACTGGACGCCGCCGATGAAGGTCACGGCCACGAAGAGCGAGGGATAGCCGGGAACGGCATGGCCGAAGACGAAGGTCTCGACGACGATGGCCAGCGCATAGAGCAGCGAGGCGGCGGCGAGCAGCGCGCCGAGCAGGCTGGCGATGCGCAGCGGCACGATGGAGAACGAGGTCAGCCCCTCGAGCGACAGGGTCAGGAGGCCCCAGAAGCTCCACTTGGCCTCGCCCTGCTCGCGCGGGGCGGGCTCGTAGGGAATGCCGATCTGGCGGAAGCCCACCCAGCTCGACAGGCCCTTGAAGAACCGGCCGCGCTCCGGGAGCATGCGCAGGGCAGCAGCGGCGCGCGGCGAGAGCAGGCGGAAATCGCCGGCATCGGCAGGAATCTTGTGCTTCACGCCGGCATTGACCAGCCCGTAGAAGGCGCTGACGAACAGCGTCCGCAGGCGCGGCTCGTCGCGGCGATGCGCCTTGTAGGTGAAGACGACGTCGTAGCCGTCGTCCAGCCAGCGGGAGATCAGCGTCTCGGCCACCGAGGTCGGGTGCTGGCCGTCGGCATCCATGAAGATCACCGCGCCGTAGCGGGCATGGTCGAGGCCGGCGAGCAGCGCCGCCTCCTTGCCGAAATTGCGCGAGAAGGACACGACCTGCACATCCGCGCCGTCGGGCTTGAGCCCCTGCGCCACCAGCGCCGTGCCGTCCCGCGAGCCGTCGTCGACATAAAGAATCTCGACGGCGAGGCCGCGCGTCTCCTTCAGCTTGCGCGCGAGGGCGGCCAGCTTGGCGTGGGTGTGTGGCAGCGCCTCGGCCTCGTTATAGGCCGGAACGACAATGGTGAGGCCGAAGGGAGGCTCGGCCCCGGGGAAGGCAATCACGCGCCTGTCACTGGTCATGTGGTCAACGGCTTTCGCCGCTCCGGATAAGGTTCCCAATGATGCACCGTGTTCACGGCCGCGTGAAGGGTTGCCAGACGGGCTCGGCTGATTGATGACCGAAAAGCGTGTAGACGACGGCCTCATGATGAATGACGGACAACAGAATCGCAGCGAGCGCCCGGGCCTTGCGGCCCGGCTGATCAGCGAGGCGCGCAAGATCGTGTCCTTCGGGCTGATCGGCGCCGTGAACGGGGTGGTCAATTACGCCGTCACCGTGGGGCTGACGCTGTTCGTGCTGGCGCGCTTCGGGCTGGCGACGGACGATGTCGCGCTCGGCGTCGCCAAGGCGGCCGGCTGGGCCGTGGCGGTGACCAATTCCTACCTGCTCAACACGATGATCACCTTCGCGGCCGAGAGTGGCCGGCGGTTGAGCTGGCGCACCTACGGCAAGTTCGTCGCGTCCGGCACGCTGGGACTGACGGTCGAGGTCCTGAGCTTCCTCGTCGCCGTGCGCTACCTGCCGCTGACGCTGGCGGCGATCGTGCCGATCGGCTTCGCCTTCGTCGCCAATTTCGCCATGACGCGCTTCGTCGTCTTCCCCAATCGCTGACACCGGCCGGAGCAAGCACGCGCCATGGCGATGGACACGCCACAGAAGACCTTTCCGCCCTTCGCCGACGAGGCGGCGGTGACGACCGTCATCGAGGGGTTCCGTGCGCGCAGCCTGCCTTTCGCGGACTGGAGCCATCAGGCCCATCTGGCGGTCGGCCTCTGGCATGTCGCGACATTCGGAGAGGACGCGGCGAAGGTCCGGCTGCGCGACGGCATCAGCGCCTACAATGTCGCGGTCGGCCGGGTGAACGACGACATGCGCGGCTACCACGAGACGGTGACGTTCTACTTCGCCTGGGCTGCGGCGCGGCACCTCGACAACGATCCCGGCGGCAGCCTCGTCGACCGCGTCAACCGCTTCGTCGCCAGCCCGCTCGGCGGCAAGGAGGGCATCTTCCGGTTCTGGAGCCGCGAGAGCCTGTTCACGCCGCGGGCGAGGCTCGGCTGGCTGGAGCCTGATCTCCGCCCCCTCGATGCCGCCGTGCTGATGGCGCCCGCGCAGGGCTGAAGGCTTTTCAAAAGCCGCCGGATCGGTTCTGGTCGGTCATCGACCGCAAGCCAAGCCGGAGAGCCATGTCCGCCCGTCCCCTGCCCCGTCCCCGCAGCGATTTCCGCTGGTTCGCCCCGATCCAGACCCGCTGGTCGGACAACGACCAGTACGGGCACGTCAACAACGTCGTCTACTACTCGTATTTCGACACGGTGGTGAACGCCTTCCTCATCAACAAGGCGGGGCTGGTGCCGGTCACGGGCCCGTGGATGGGGCTCGTCGTGGACACGCGCTGCTCGTTCTTCGCGCCCGCGAGCTATCCGGAACCGCTGGAGGCCGGCCTCGCCTTCGCCGAGCGCGGCCGGTCGAGCCTGCGCTACGAGATCGGCATCTTCCGCGCCGACGGCCCGGAAACGCTGGCGCACGGCCATTTCGTCCATGTCTATGTGGACGCGGAGAACCGCCGGCCGATCCCGCTTCCCGGGAGCCTGACGGCCGCCATCGACGCAGCGGCGGCCGGCTGAGGCCACCTGACGTTCAGGAATTGTTTGCCTTAATTGCGCTAAGGATAACGGCTAGAGCGCCTCAACCAACAGGAAGCATTCCCCTCGGTCATGATCTCGTCTCTCGCTCCCCGGCTCGTTCGCGCCGCGCTGTTCAGCGCCGCGGCATCGTTCGCCATGGCCGAGGCGATGGCGCAGACACAACCCCAGACCGAGCAGGCTCCGGCCGCACCTGCCGCCGCCGCGGCCGATCCGCCGCCGGCGCTGGCACCTTCCCTTCCCGCCGTTCCGCCTTCGGCCGGCGCCCCCGAGGGCCAGCAGCAGGCCACGCCGGTGCCGCAGCGGCCCCGGCCGCAACGACCGCCGCCGCCACCGCGCGTGACGGCGATCTCCTCCGATCCGCAGCCGACCTATGCGCCGCAAACGGTCGCGACCACCCAGCGGGCGCTGGAAACCTATCGCCGCATCGCCCATCAGGGCGGCTGGGGCACGCTGCCCGCCGCCACCCGGCTCGCCAAGGGCGCGCGCGGGCCTGCCGTCGCCCAGCTGAAGCAGCGTCTCGCCATCGAGGGCGACCTCAATCCGGCGCTCTCGCCGGGCGAGGCCTTCGACGAGACGACCGCCGAGGCGGTGAGGCGCTTCCAGCGCCGCGTCGGCCTGCTGCCCTCGGGGGTCGTGGCCGCGGCCACCATCCGCCAGTTGAACATCCCCGCCGAAGCCCGCGTGCGGGCGCTGGAGAAGTCGCTGGAGCGGCTCGCCGACAGCCGCTTCGCCTTCGGCCAGCGCTACGTGATCGTCAACATCCCGGCCGCCGCGGCCGAGGCCGTCGAGGGCGGCGTCGTCCGCCGCCGCCACGTCGTCATCGTCGGCAAGACCGCGCATGCCTCGCCCATGGTCGAATCCCGCCTGACGGTGGTGAACTTCAACCCGACCTGGACGATCCCGACCTCGATCATCAAGCGCGACATCATCCCGCGCATGCGGCGCAATGCGGCGACGCTCGCCAACATGCGCGTGCGCATCCTCGACCGTTCCGGCAACGAGGTGAACCCGGCGACCATCGACTGGTCGACCGAGCGGGCCGTCAACTACACGCTGCGGCAGGACCCGGGACCCGGCAATTCACTTGGCCGCGTGCGCATCGACATGCCGAACACCGAAGCGGTGTTCATGCACGACACGCCCTCGCGCGGGCTGTTCCAGTCGGACAGCCGCTCGCTGTCGTCGGGCTGCGTGCGCGTCGCCGATGTCTCGGACTTCGTCACCTGGCTGCTGACGCCGCAGGGCTGGACCAAGGAGCAGGTGGTCGAGGGCATGACCGAGACGCAGCGCCGCGACGTGCGTCTGACCCAGGCCGTACCGGTCTCGTGGGTCTATCTCACCGGCTGGGCCGCCCCCGACGGCACCGTGCAGTTCCGCGACGACATCTATGGCTGGGACGCACCGGGTGCGCCGCCGCAGCGCGTGGTGCGGCCGGCCGAGCGCCCGCCGCAGGCGCCGGTCCAGGTCGCGCCGCAGGTGCAGCAGGCGCCGCCGCAGCAGCGGAACTTCCTCGAAGGCCTGTTCGGCGCGCCGCCGCAGCCGGGACGCCAGCCTTCAGCCGACATGCGCTACTGAGGCCCGCCATGCCGCTGCCCAATCGCGTCGATCCCTTCGGTGCGATTGCGGCGGTGCCGGAGCGCGGCCTGATGTACGGCAACCGGGGCGGCCGCTTCCATCGCGACGACAGGACGATCGGCGAGAAGCCCTGGGCCTCGCGGCAGTGGATCTGCTGCGTGCTGTCGTTCAAGGGGCGCAGGCGCGCGCCGCTGATGGGACGCGGCTTCACCGAACTGTTCTTCCTCGACGAGGTGACGGCGCTCGCGAGCGGCCACCGCCCCTGTTTCGAGTGCCGGCGGGCGGACGCCACGCGCTTCGCGGCGGCATGGGCGAGAGCGAAGGGACTGCCTGCTCCGCCGAAGGCACCGGAGATGGATGTCGTGCTGCAGGCCGAACGATTGGACGGACGAGCCAAGCGGAATCATCCGGCCTATGTCGAAGACCTGCCCGACGGCGCGATGATCGCGCGGGATGGCCGGGCGTGGGCCGTACGCGGCGATGCGCTGCTGCCGTGGTCGTATGGCGGCTATGGGCGACCTGAGCGCAGAGGCGCGGGTCCAGCGCAGACGCTGACCCCGCCAGCGATGATTGCCGTGCTGCGCGAGGGTTTCGTTCCGATCTGGCATGGATCTTCGGCCTAGAGACTAACGCCCCCGCCCGTCATGCCCGGCCTTGTGCCGGGTATCCACGACTTCTTCCCGCAGTCGTGTTCAAGTCGTGGATGGCCGGGCCAAGCCCGGCCATGACGGGACGCGCAACCGCAGTTGACAAGAGCCCCTCAGAACAGCCCCTCGATCTGGCCCTGATCGTTGAGATGAATGCCTTCCGCCGCCGGCAGTTTCGGCAGGCCCGGCATGGTCATGATCTCCCCGCAGATCGCGACGACGAAGCCGGCGCCCGCCGCGAGCCTGACTTCGCGCACCGGCACGATGTGGCCGGACGGCGCGCCGAGCAGGGTCGGATCGGCCGAGAAGGAATATTGCGTCTTGGCCATGCAGACCGGCAGGTCGCCGAAGCCGGCCGCTTCGAAAGCCGCGAGGTCCGCCGCCGCCTTGGGCGCAATGGCGATCTCGGCGGCGCGGTAGATGCGCGTCGCGATGGTCAGGATCTTCCCCGCGAGCGGCATGTGGTCCGGATAGATCGGCTGGAAATGCGCCGTGCCGCCCTCGCAGAGCTCGACCACCTTGCGGGCGAGCTCCTCGGCCCCGGCCGCGCCGTCCGCCCAGTGGCTGCACTGCACCGCCTCGACGCCGAACTCGTCGCGGCAGATATCGGCGATGAGCTGATGCTCGGCAGCCGTGTCGGTGGTGAAATGGTTGATCGCGACGACCACCGGCAGGCCGAAGGCGCGGACGTTCTCGACGTGGCGGCCGAGATTGACGATGCCCGCGCGGAGTGCGTCGAGATTCTCGCGGGCGAGATCGATCTTGGCGACGCCGCCGTTCATCTTCAGCGCGCGGACGGTGGCGACGACCACGGCCGCGTCGGGCTTCAGGCCCGCCTTGCGGCACTTGATGTCGAAGAACTTCTCCGCGCCGAGATCGGCGCCGAAGCCTGCCTCGGTCACCACGTAGTCGCCGAGCTTCATGGCGGCGCGCGTCGCGATGACCGAATTGCAGCCGTGCGCGATATTGGCGAAGGGGCCGCCATGGATCAGCGCGGGCGAGCCCTCGATGGTCTGGACGAGGTTCGGCCGGATCGCGTCCTTGAGCAGCACGGCCATGGCGCCGGCCGCATTGAGGTCGCCGGCGGTGATCGGTTTCTTCGCCCGGGTATAGGCGACGACGATACGCGAGAGCCGCTCCTCGAGGTCGTCGAGGTCGCGCGCCAGGCAGAAACAGGCCATGACCTCGGAGGCGACCGTGATGTCGAAGCCGTCCTCGCGGGCGAAGCCGTTGCCGCCGCCGCCGAGGCCGTTGGTGATGGCACGAAGGGCGCGGTCGTTCATGTCCATGACCCGCCGCCAGACGATCTTGCGGGTGTCGATGCCGAGCGAATTGCCCCAGTAGACGTGGTTGTCGACCAGCGCCGCCAGCAGGTTGTGCGCGGCGGTGATGGCGTGAAAGTCGCCGGTGAAGTGGAGGTTGATCGCCTCCATGGGCAGGACCTGCGCCTTGCCGCCGCCGGTGGCGCCGCCCTTGGTGCCGAAGACCGGACCGAGCGAGGGCTCGCGCAGCGCGATCACGGTGCGCTTGCCGATACGGTTCAGGCCGTCGCCGAGGCCGATGGTCGTGGTGGTCTTGCCCTCGCCGGCCGGCGTCGGGTTGATGGCGGTGACGAGGATCAGGCGGCCGTCGGGCCGGTCCTTCAGCGACGCCAGATAGTCGGCGTCCAGCTTGGCGATATGCTTGCCGTGGGGCTCCAGCGCATCGGCGGGAATGCCCGCCGTTTCGGCGACCGCGGCGATGGGCTTCATGGTCGCGGCGCGGGCGACGGCGAGGTCATGGGACATGAGCGATGATCTGCGCTGTGGAAGGGCCGGCTTCACGATAGTTGCGGGCGGGATTAAATCGACGCGCGCCGGCCATGCAAGGGGACAACCCATAAGAGCGGCGGGATGACGCGGTACGGGCGGAATGAGCGGGGGACAAGCATGGGCGCGGCGGCACTGATCGGCATCGACTGGGGCACGACCTCGTTCCGCGCCGCACTGATGGACGGGACTGGCGCGATCCTCGACCGGATCGCCAGCAAGGACGGGCTTCTCGGCGTCGGGAACCGCGATTTCGAGGGCGTTCTGGAGCGGGCCGTGGCCGGCTGGGACGCCGGCCGGAGCCTGCCGGTGGTTGCGTCCGGCATGGTGACGAGCCGCACGGGCTGGGTGGAAACGCCCTACCTGCCCTGCCCCGCCGGGCCGGTTGAACTGGCGGCGGCGCTCGCGCGGATCGACACGAGCGGCGGACGGCGCATCGCCTTCGTCACCGGCATGAGCTTCCGCCACGGGGACGGCGCGCCCGACGTGATGCGTGGCGAGGAAACGCAGATCGCCGGGCTCGGCCTTGCCGGCGAGCGGCTGGCGGTGATGCCCGGCACCCATTCCAAATGGGTGCATGTGACGGGCGGGCGGATCGCGGGGTTCCGGACGGCGATGACCGGAGACGTGTTCGCGGCGGTCAGGGGCCATACGGTGCTGAAACTGACGACGGCGGAATCGACGGGTTCGCCGGAGGCCTTCGCGGCCGGCGTGCGGACCGGTGCGGCGGATGGCGGCGCGGGCCTGCTCGGCAAGCTGTTCCGCCAGCGGGCGGGCTCGCTGCTCGGCGATTTTCCGGCGGCCGAGACGGCGGAGCGGCTGTCCGGCCTGCTGATCGGCGCGGAGATCGCGGAGGCGCGGTCCTTTGCTCCCGATGTCGGTGGCCCCGTGCTGATCGTCGGCGGCGAGGATCTCGCAGCGCGCTATCGCGCGGCGTTCGACGCGCTCGGCATGGCGAGCGAGGTGGCGGCGCCCGATGCCGCCTTCGCCGGGCAGTTCCGGATCGCGAAGGTCGCGGGACTGGTGTGATCAGTCCATTCCCGGCTTGCCCTGCCGCATCTTCTTGACGCCCGAGCGCTTCTGCTTGCCCTCCAGCCGTCGCTCCTTCGAGGCCCGCGTCGGCTTCGTGGCGATGCGGCGCTTCGGCCGGACGGCCGCCTTGGCGACCATCTCGACCAGCCGCGCCAGCGCATCCTCGCGGTTCATGTCCTGCGAGCGGAAGCGATCGGCCTGGATGACGATGACGCCGTCCTTGGTCAGCTTCGAGCCGGCGAGCGGCACGAGCCGCGCCTTGATGTCGGGCGGCAGGGCGGAACCCGCGAGGTTGAAGCGCAGCTCGCAGGCGGTGGCGACCTTGTTGACGTTCTGGCCGCCGGGTCCGGAGGACCGGACGAAATTGTAGGCGATGTCGTCGGGGTCGAGGTCGAGGAAGGGGGTGACGGGGATCGGTTCGGCCATGACCCTTCTCTCAATGAAGAGCACAGTCTGTCATCCCCGGCCGAGCGAAGCGAGGGGAAGGGGACCCAGGGGTTGCAGAACAGCGGCCGGTCAGCTTGCGCCCTTCCACTCCTGGCCCCCCTTCCCTCGGCCAATAGCATCGAGCGAACGCTAGATGCGTTCGCATCTCGCTATGGCCTCGCCGGGGGTGACGTCATCCGACGGGACATGCGGTGGGCCGCCGGCCGAAGCCGCCAGCCCTGCCCGGCATCACGCCGCCTTGGCGCGGGCGTCGAGCTTCGACAGGCGGTCGAACAGGTAGTCGACCTCGGCGCGCGCCTTGGCCGAGAGCGGCGCGCCCGGCTTGCGCTGGGCCTCGGAGGCGATGACGCCGCGCTTCTTCAGGAGGTACTTGCGGACGGCAAGGCCGGCGCCCGGCTGCTGCTCGTAGCGGATCATCGGCAGGTGCGCGTCGAACAGATCGTGGGCCTGGTCGCGCTTGCCGGTCTTCTGCAGCTTCACGACATCGACCAGCATGTCGGGGAAGGCGTAGCCGGTCATGGCGCCATCCGCGCCGCGCTCGCATTCGAAGTCGAGGAACAGGCCGCCATTGCCGCAGAGGATCGAGACGTGGCGCTGCGAGCCGTCGGCCTCGAAGCCGCGCAGCGTCGAGATCTTCTCGAGGCCCGGCCAGTCCTCGTGCTTCAGCATGACGCAGGAGGGCAGTTCCTGGATGATCGAGCGGATCACCTTCGGGCTCATCTGCACCGAGAAGGTCAGCGGGAAGTCCTGGATGCAGAAGGGGATGTCGTCGCCGATCGCGTCCACCGCCTGCTTGTAATAGGTGAGGATCTGGTCGTCGGTGCGCAGCGTGTTGGGCGGCGCGATCATGACGCCGGCGGCGCCGGCATCCATCACCGTGCGGGCCAGCGACTTCATGGCCGCGAAGCCCGGAGCCGAGACGCCGACGATGACCGGCATGGAGGGGCCGGCGCGCTTGATGATCTGCTTGGAGATCGCGATCGATTCCTCGCCGGAGAGCTTCGGCGCCTCGCCCATGACGCCAAGGATTGTCATGCCGTCGCAGCCGCAGGCGCGGTAGAAGTCGACCATGGAATCCGTCGATTTCTCGTCGATCCGGCCGTCTTCGTGGAACGGCGTCGCCGCGATCACATAGACGCCGCTCGCGATGGAAAGGTCGATGCCGTTGGCCTTCATGGCTGCTTCCTCGGATTGGTGGGCAATTTTCGCGCTGCGGATCGCATGAACGGGCACCGGGGTCAAAGGCCGCCGCCGCAGGTCTGGCCTGATCGCGGGTGTATCACGGTTTGTAGGCGTGCTCGGCACGGGCGGCTTCCGCCTGCACCTCCCTGAGGAAGGCGCGCACCACGCGCTTCATCGGCTGGTGGCGCGCGGTGAGGGCGAAAGCCTCGATGGGAACGCGCGGCGACAAGGGCCTCGCCGCCAGCTGATAGCGCCCGCCAACCACGGCGAAGGAATCGACCACGGCAATGCCGACACCGCTTTCCGCCAGCAGGCAGGCGGTGGAACTGTAGCGCGTCTCGATCATCGTCCGCTCCTGCAGGGCGGGCGTCCAGAACCCCTGATGGAGCGCGACGCCGAGCGGCGTGCCCGGCTCGAAGCCGATCAACGGATAGTCGGCAAGGTCCCGGGCGGAGATTTCGGAGCGGTCGGCCAACGGATGGTCCGGCGGGCAGACGCAGACCATCTGGCCGACCGAGATGGGGCTCGCCTCGATGCCGGCGCGCTGCTGCGGTGCCAGCGAGAAGCCGACATCGGCAAAGCCCGTCTCGACGCCCTCGACGACCCCCGGCGTGCGGCGCACGTCGAAGAAAACGTGCATGTCCGGCCGGCTGCTGAGGAAGGCCTTCAGCGCGCGCGGCACGAGGGCATTGGCCAGAGCCGGGGTGGACAGCACGCGCAGGCTGCCCGTCCGCGTGTCGCGCAGGTCCTTCAGCTTCTGCGAGAAGGCGCGGTAAAGCGAGAAGATCGGCTCGGAACCGCGCATCACCTCCTGCGCCTCGTCGGTCGGCACGAGCCGATTGCCGACGCGATCGAACAGCGGCAGGCCGAGCTGGGCCTCGATCTGCCGGATGGCGTTGGAGACCGCCGGCTGGGAAATGGCGAGAGCCTCCGCCGCGCCGACCGTGGTCTGGCAGCGGATCACCTCCCGGAAGATCTCCAGCTGTCGCAGATTCAGCATGCCGCGCTCCCCGTGCCCAACCGCCGGGCAGTATAATCATCGATTATACATGCGCGTCCATTTTTCATTGCTGATGATATTGAGGCCCCTTCCGCCGCGTGGTTTCGTGGCCCATCCCGCCGAGAGAGCGGTTTCACCGAACAGAGGGGTTCGTCACATGATCCGCCACCTGATCGCCGCCGCAGGTCTTGCGGCCCTCATGGCCGCGCCCGCCCAGGCGCAGGCGCCGATGCGCACCGCCGTCGACGGCACCTTCGCGCCGCACGCCTTCCCGAACCTCGCCGGCGGCGGTGTTCAGGGCTTCAACATCGACCTCGCCCGCGAGATCGCCAAGCGCCTGAACCGGCCGATCGAGATCACCGCGACGCAGTTCTCGGGGATCATTCCGGGGCTCAATGCCGGCACCTACGATTTCGTTGCCGCGCCCGTGACCGCCACCAAGGAGCGCGCCGAGAGCATGCTCTTCACCGAGGGCTATCTCGACACCGACTTCCGTCTCGTCACCCGCCGGGGCGACGCGCCGATCACCGACCTCGCTTCGCTGCGCGGCAAGACCGTCTCGGTCAATCGCGGCTCCGCCTACGAGATCTGGGCGAAATCGATGGAAGCGACGGTCGGCTGGACCGTCGAGGCCTTCGGCACGCAGACCGACGCGGTTCAGGCGGTCATCGCCGGCCGCGCCGTCGCCAATGTCACGGCCGAGACGGTCGCGGCCTTCGCGGTGAAGAACAACCCGCAGATCAAGCTCGACTACCTGCACAAGACCGGCCTCGTCTGGGCCATTCCGGTCCGCAACGGCGATACGGCCATGCGCGACAGCATCGAGAACGCCATCGAGTGCATCAAGAAGGACGGCACGATGGCGACGATCTTCGAGCGCTGGTTCGGCATCAAGCCGCGTCCGGACTCGGCGGCCGCGACCATCTTCCCGGGCTCCGGCATCCCCGGCATGGCCGGCTACGTCGCCACCCCGCGCGAACCGCGCTGCTGATGTCCTCCCTGCTAGAGGTCCGAGGCCTGAGAAAGAGCTTCGGCGGCACCGAAATCCTGCGCGGCATCGACTTCTCCGTCGCCGCGCAGGAGCTGGTCTTCGTGATCGGCCCCTCGGGCTCCGGCAAGTCCACCATGCTGCGTTGCTGTAACCGGCTGGAGGAGCCGACGGCCGGCCACGTCTTCGTCGACGGCGTCGACCTGATGGCTCCCTCCACCGACATCAACGCCATGCGGCGGCGCATCGGCATGGTGTTCCAGGCGTTCAATCTCTACCCGCACATGACGGCGCTCGGGAACGTGACGCTGGCGCTGCGCAAGGTGCTCGGCAAGCCGCGCGAGGAGGCCGAGGCCATCGCGCTCGCGGCCCTCGACCGGGTGGGCCTGAAGGAAAAGGCCGGCAACTACCCGTCCGAGCTCTCCGGCGGCCAGCAGCAGCGCGTCGCCATCGCGCGGGCGCTGTCGCTCGAACCGAAGATCATGCTGTTCGACGAGCCGACCTCGGCGCTCGATCCCGAACTGGTCGGCGCGGTGCTCGGCGTCATGCGCGACCTGAAGGCCGCGGGCATGACCATGGTCGTGGTCAGCCACGAGATGCGCTTCGCGCGCGACGCCGCCGACCGCATCGTGTTCATGGCCGACGGGCAGATCGTCGAGCAGGGCACGCCGGCCGAGGTGTTCGGCAACCCGCAGCATCCGCGGGCGCGGGAATTCGTGGCGGAGCTGTCGCGGTGAGTACGGCTTGCCGCACGGCCGAATTGCGTCCTTCGAGGCTCGCCCTTGCGAGCTCGCACCTCAGGATGAGGGATGTGTGTGAACTGCATCAGCCTCCCGTGATGCGTGATCGTAGAGCCACGTCCGGCGCCGATGCCAGTCACGATCTTTCTCATCCCGAGGTGCGAGAGAGCGAAGCGGGCGAGCCTCGAAGGACGCACTTCCCTCATCCAGCGGAATCCCGCTCATGACCGGGCTGGACCGCTTTCGCGACGCCTTCCTCAAGCCGGAGCTGATCGAGCGCTACCTGCCGGACATCCTGTCGGGCATCGCGGTGACGCTGCAGATCGCCGTTGCGGTGGTCGTCACCGGACTGGCGCTCGGCCTCGCGCTGGCAGTGGTCCGCAGCTACGGCTACCGGCTCGTCAACGCGCCGGTCATCGTCTTCGTCGACGTGTTCCGGGCGCTGCCGCCGCTGGTCGTCATCCTCATCGTCTATTTCGGCCTGCCCAATCTCGGCGTGAACATTCCGAGCTTCGCGGTGCTGTGGCTGGTGCTGTCGCTGGTGCTGGCGGCCTTCGCCGAGGAGATCTTCTGGTCGGGCCTCATCTCCGTCCGCAAGGGGCAGTGGGACGCGGCGCGGTCCACCGGCCTCTCGCACTGGCAGGCGCTGATCTCCGTGGTGCTGCCGCAGGCGATCCGCATCTGCGTGCCGCCGCTGACCAACCGCACCATCGCCGTGACCAAGAACACCGCGCTCGGCACGGTGATCGGCGTCGGCGAGATCATGAACCAGGGCACCTCGGCCATGTCGCTGTCAGGCAACGCGACGCCGCTGATGATGGCCGCCATCGCCTATGTCGCGATCTTCGTGCCGGTCGTCGCGCTCGGCTCGTGGATCGAGCGGCGCTTCGCCTGGAAGAAGGCGTAGGCAATGGACATCTTCCTGTTCCAGTTCTTCAACCTCGACATCATGCGGCAGGCGCTGCCGCTGATCCTCGACGGCGCGAAGATGACGCTGCTCCTGTGCCTCGCGGTCATCCCGCTCGGGCTCGTGGGCGGCCTGATGGTGGCGACCGGCTCGATCTCGACCTCGCGAACGTCGCGCATCCTGACCAAGGGCTATGTCGACTTCTTCCGCGCGGTGCCGCCGCTGGTCCTGCTGCTGGTGATCTATTCCGGCCTGCCCTTCGCCGGCATCCGCCTCTCGCCCTTCATGGCGGTGTGCCTCGCCTTCTTCCTCAATGCATCGAGCTTCTACGGCGAGATCTTCCGGGCCGGCGTCGAATCGGTCGGCAAAGGCCAGTGGGAGGCGGCGCGTTCGACCGGCCTCACCTGGATGCAGACCTACCAGACGGTGGTGCTGCCGCAGGCGAGCCGCAACGTGCTGCCGGACCTCGTCTCCAACACGGTCGAGGTGATCAAGCTGACCTCGATCGCCTCCGTCGTCTCGTTCACGGAACTGCTCTACGCGGCCGACATGGCGCGCTCGGTGACCTACAACACCTCGCCCATCGTGCTGGCCGCGATCCTCTACCTCGCCGTGCTCTGGCCCGTCGTCCGGCTCGTCAGCCGGCTGGAGCACAGGCTCGGCCACTGATCCCCGATCTGCCCCGCAGGAGTGCCGCCATGGCCCGCATCGTCACCGTCGCCGCAGCCCAGCTCGGCCCCATCCAGCAGGCCGAGGGCCGCCAGAGCGTCGTCGCGCGCATGATCGCGCTGATGGAGGAGGCGCACGCCAAAGGCGCGACCTTCATCGTCTATCCGGAACTGGCGCTGACCACCTTCTTCCCGCGCTGGTACGAAGAGGACCGGTCCAAGATGGACCACTGGTTCGAGGCGGCGATGCCGAGTGCGGCGACGCAGCCGCTGTTCGACAAGGCCAGGGCGTTCGGCATGGCGATGAGCTTCGGCTATGCGGAGCTGACGCCCGACGGCCATCACTTCAATTCCTCTATCCTCGTCGACCGCAATGGCACCATCGTCGGCAAGTATCGTAAGACCCACCTGCCCGGCCATGTCGAGTTCGACACCGAGCGCAGCCACCAGCACCTCGAGAAGCGCTATTTCGAGCCGGGCGATACCGGCTTCCCGGTGTGGAATTTCGAGGGCGGCCTGATGGGCATGGCGATCTGCAACGACCGCCGCTGGCCGGAAACCTACCGCGTCATGGGCCTGCAGGGCGTCGAGATGGTCGTGCTCGGCTTCAACACGCCCTCGGTCAATTCGCAGCGCGGCGCGGAAGGTCTGGACGACCGCCTGTTCCATCACCGCCTGTCGTGCCAGGCGGGCGCCTATCAGAACGCCACCTGGGTCGTGGCGGTGGCCAAGGCCGGCACCGAGGACGGCAACCACCTGATGGGCGGCACGCTGATCGTCGATCCCAACGGCAAGATCGTCGGCGAGCTCGACCATGAGGACGATGGCGTCCTCGTCCATGCCTGCGACCTCGACGATACCGTGTTCGGCAAGGAGACGATCTTCGACTTCAAGCGCCACCGGCGCACCGAGCATTACGGCCTGATCACCGAGCGCACCGGCGTCGGCGCCCCCCTTGGGCGCTGATTGCCTCGCCGGCGTTCTGCCCGCCATTTCGGCAGATTGCGGGGATTCCGGTCACGGCGCGAGGCACCTGTCCGCCGAAATGGCAGTATTGGCGGCGTCTCGTACTGGCACGTGAATTGTATGCAATCCCTCCGGGTCGAAAATCCGGAGGCTTGCCATGGCTCGCAGTGCCCTTTCCCGCCGCACCGTCCTGAAAGGCGCGGCGCTCGCCGCCGGCGCCGTCTCGCTGCCCGGCATGGCGTCCGGCCAGACCGCACAGCCGCTGCGCATCGGCATCTCGCTCTCGGACGTGCCGCGCATGTGGGGCGGGCCGGAAGGCGGCTTCGAGGGCATCCGCTTCGGCGGCTACATGGTGTTCGACGCGCTGATCAACTGGGACATGAGCAAGGCCGACGCGCCTTCCGCCCTGACGCCCGGACTGGCGACCGCGTGGACCGTCGATCCCACCGACAGGAAGCGCTGGCTGATCACGCTGCGCGAGGGCGTCACCTTCCATGACGGCACCCCGTTCGACGTCGATGCGGTCATCTGGAACCTCGATTCCATCTTCAAGGCCGATGCGCCGCAATTCCACCAGCCGCGCGTCGGTCTGGTGCGCTCGCGCCTCTCCTCGCTGGCGGCCTACGAGAAGGTCGATGCGAAGACCATCGCCATCACGACCAATGTCGTGGACGGCATGTTTCCCTACCAGCTGTCGTTCATGTGGTACGTCTCGCCGGCGCGCTGGAAGGAACTCGGCGGCGACTGGCAGAAATTCACCCAGCGCCCGGCCGGCACCGGCCCCTACAAGGTCGTCTCGGTGACGCCGCGCGAGCGCGTCGAGCTGGAAGCCAATTCCGCCTACTGGGATGCGAAGCGCGTGCCGAAGACGACGCGCACCGTGCTGCTGCCGATCCCCGACGGCAATGCCCGCATCGCGGCGCTGCGCGCGGGAACCATCGACATCGCCGAGACGCTGCCGCCGGACGCCATCCCGTCGCTGAAGGCGGCCGGCATGCAGGTGGTCCAGAACTCCTATCCGCACATCTGGGCCTGGCGGCTCAACGTCAATCCCGGCACGCCCTTCGCGGATGTGCGCGTGCGCAAGGCGGCGAACCTCGCCATCGACCGCGACGGCATGGTGCAGCTGCTCTCCGGCACCGCGCGGGCGGCCAAGGGCAAGGTGCTGCCGGGCGACCCCTGGTACGGCAACCCGACCTTCGACATCCGCTACGACGTGGAGGCCGCGAAGAAGCTGATGATCGAGGCCGGCTACGGCCCGAACAAGCGGCTGGAAATGGTCGCGGTCATCGCCTCGGGCGGCGGCGGGCAGATGGTGCCCATGCCGATGAACGAGATGATGCAGGAGAACCTGAAGGACATCTTCATCGACGTGAAGTTCGAGGTGGTCGACTTCACCACCATCATCAACATGCTGCGCGGCGGCACCCGCTCCGACCAGCAGAAGGGCTTCCACGCGCTCAATATCGCGATCCCCTCGATCGACCCGACGACCGGCTGGGTGATCTACGATTCAGGGCTGACGGCACCGCGCGGCGTCAACTGGGGCTGGTACAGCAACCCGGCCGTGGACGCCGCCATCAAGGCGATGCGCGAGGCTTTCGAGCCGGCCGCGCAGAACGAGGCGATGGGCAAGCTGCACGCGCTGCTGGTGGACGATGCCGCCGCGCTGTTCGTGGTCCACGACCTCAACCCGCGCGGGCTGTCGCCGCGCGTGAAGGGCTTCGTGCAGGCGCGCAACTGGTTCCAGGACTACACGCCGATCACCATCGGGCCGGCGGCCTGACGCTCACAAACCGCCTTGAGGTCGGGGAACAATGGTTCCTCTCGTCATGGCTGGGCTTGGCCCGGCCATCCACGACTTGAACACGACAATGAAGGAATTCGTGGTGCCCGGCACAAGGCCGGGCATGACGGCGGTGGATTGGACACCCGTTCGAGGGCTTTCAGACCCTCAGCTTTCCAAGCTGCCCGAGCAGGCCGGCGGTCGAGCCGTCGAGATCGGCGCCCGGCTGGGCGCGGCCGGCGACCACCGGTTCCAGCGCGGTCGCCAGTTCCTTGCCGAGTTCGACGCCCCACTGGTCGAAGGCGTTGATGCCGAGCACGGCGGCCATGACGAAGACCTTGTGCTCGTAGAGCGCCACCAGCATGCCAAGGGTCGAGGGATCGAGCTTGCGGTACAGGAAGGTCGTCGATGGCCGATCGCCGGGGAAGACCCGGTGCGGGGCGAGCATTGCCGCCTGTTTCGCGGACACGCCCTTGCCCTGAAGCTGCTGGCGCGCCTCGTCCAGCGTGCGCCCCTTCATCAGCGCCTGGCTCTGCGCGAGGCAGTTGGCGATGAGCAGGTCATGATGCTTGCGGCCGCGCTCGTGCGGCGAGGCGGCGATCAGGAAGTCGCAGGGCACGACCTCGGTGCCCTGGTGGATGAGCTGGAAGAAGGCGTGCTGGCCGTTCGTGCCCGGCTCGCCCCAGATGACCGGGCCGGTGGCGCGGTCGACCGCCGCGCCCGACAGCGTGACGCCCTTGCCGAGGCTCTCCATGTCGAGCTGCTGGAGATGCGCGGGAAAGCGGGCAAGGCGCTGGTCGTAGGGGATGACCGCGTGGCTCGCGTGGCCGAGGACATTGCGGTGCCAGATGCCGAGGAGCCCCATCAGGACGGGGAGGTTGCGGGCGAGCGGCGCGGTACGGAAATGCTGGTCGACACGCTCAGCACCGGCGAGGAAGGCGGTAAAATGGCGCGGACCGACGGCGATCATCAGCGCGAGGCCGACCGCCGACCAGACGGAATAGCGGCCGCCGACCCAGTCCCAGAAACGGAACATGCTGGCCTCGGGGATGCCGAAGGCCTTCACCGCCGACAGATTGGTCGAGACCGCCGCGAAATGGTGGCCGATCGCCGCCTCGCCGAGCGCCTGCGCCACCCACGCCCGCGCGGAGGTGGCATTGGTCATGGTCTCGACCGTGGTGAAGGTCTTCGACACGACGACGAACAGCGTACGGGCGGGATCGAGCCCCTTCAGCGTGTCGGCGATATGCGCGCCGTCGACGTTGGACACGAAGCGCACGGCGAGCCCGCGCTTGGCGTAGGGCGACAGCGCCTGCGCCGCCATGGCTGGGCCGAGGTCGGAGCCGCCGATGCCGATGTTCACCACCGTGGAGAAGCGCTTGCCCGTCGCCCCGCGCAGGGCGCCGGAACGCACCGCATCGGCGAAGGCGAAGCAGCGCTCGCGCTCGGCGGCGACCTCCGGCATCACGTCGCGCCCGTCGGTGGCCATGGGCGCGCCGGAGAGATTGCGCAGTGCGACGTGAAGGACCGCGCGATCCTCCGTCGTGTTGATCCGCTCGCCCGCAAACATGGCGTCGCGCCGCGCTTCCACACCGGCGGCACGCGCGAGATCGGTGAGCAGGCGGACCGTCTTCGCCGTGAGGTGCGTCTTGGAATAGTCCATCAGCACCGGACCGAGCTTCGCGGAAAACCGCGAGAAGCGCTTGCCGTCCTCGTCGAACAGCGATGCGATCGGCTTGGCCGCCTGCATGCGGCGATGCTCTTCCAGAGCCGCGAAGGCGCGGGCGACGGCTTCGGTGGCGACGGCTTCGGTCATGGGGTTCGAATTTCCGGTCTCAATCGAATTGCGGCGCGACCATCGTCAGCCATCGTGACCAGATGATGATCGCCGATGCCCGCCGAAAAGGCGATCATGCCGGCCGCGCAAAAGCCGCGAAGGCGGCGGCGATCTCCAGGTAGATGTGCCGCTTGTATGGCACGACCAGATCGGCGATCCGGTCGAGCCGCTCCCACCGCCAGATGTCGAATTCGGGGGTCTCGCCGGGTGCTGGGCTGGCGAGGTCGATCTCACGCTCGTCACCCGCGAATCGAAAGGCGAACCACGTCTGCACCTGTCCGCGCCAGACGGTAAGGGGGTGCGGAGGCCCAAAATATGGCGGCCAATCATAGGTGACCTGCCGGCCAAGCGTAGCGATATGCGATACGGTCACCATGCCGGTTTCCTCGCGAAGCTCGCGCCGAACCGCGACCGCGGGATCCTCGTCCAGGCCGATGCCGCCTTGCGGCAACTGCCACTCAAAGCCTGAGAAAACCACCTCTGGGCCGTCATTTCCGAGGCGCCGCGCGAGGAACACAAGGCCGCGCCGGTCGAACACGACAGCGCCCACATTGGGCCGATAGGGTGCGTCATCGGGGCGCATGCGCGACATTCCGCGGGCTTGAGCACGGCGCCCCCATGGACAAGGAACGTGGCCTGCTTACTTTCCGTGCAGCGTCAACAGGCATTCGATGGCAAGACCTCTCGCAATCAACCGTCACGATCGCATCCGCGACTATCTGGACGAAACCGGCTCCGTGACCGTCGCCGAACTGGCGGACGAACTGAACGTGTCGCGCGAAACGATCCGGCGCGACCTCAAGCTGCTGTCCGACCGGAGCGAGCTCGACATCGTCCACGGCGGCGCGGTCCGCCGGCAGGGCGTCGCGGATGCTCCCTCGCCGCTGCGCGCTGCCGACAATAGCGGCGGCAAGGCCGCCATCGCGCGCGCCGCGGCCGGCCTGGTCGAGGACGGCATGGTGGTGCTGCTCGATTCCGGCGCGACGGCCCTCGCCGTCGCCGAGGCGCTGACCGCCAAGACGCGGCTGACCATCATCACCAACGGCCTCGCCAATGCGGTGCTTCTGGCGCGCGTGCCGGGATTCCGGGTGGTCATGCTCGGCGGCGAGGTCGATGCCAGCGACGAGGGCTCGGTCGGCATCGACACGATCGAGATGCTGAAGAACTACCGCGTCGACGTGGCCTTCGTGGCCGCTGGCGGCATCGCGGCGGACGGCCAGCCGACCGATTTCAGCCGTGTCTGGGCCGAGCAGCGCAAGGGTATGGTCGCCGCCGCCAAGCGGGCCTATTTCATCATCGATTCCTCGAAGTTCGAGCGCGAGACGCCGGTCCGCATCGAGGGGATCGACAGCGCCACGGGCATCATCGTGGACCAGTCGCCGGAGCCGCCGCTGGTGACGGCGATGGCCGCCCGCGGACTGGAAATGCTGGTGGCCTGAGGCCTGTTGCGGCAACCTGCCGCTTTCCACCGCCATCGCGGTCAATTGCGCGCGGCGAGGTCAGCCGCGCCGAGCTCCGCCGACAGGTAGAGAACCAGCAGCGCCAGCAGGATCTGCCGGCCGCAGGACCGGCGGAAAGCGTCGCCCGCCAGCACGTCGCCACGCTGCATCAGCCGCACGTGCCGGAAGCGGCAGGCGAAGGCGCCGAGCAGCATGGCTGCGACCAGCGCGGACTTGGCGATGACCACCATGCCATAGCCGGACTGATGCAGCCGCAATGGCGGGCCGGCCATGGCGAGGGCCGCCCAGACGCCGGTCGCCAGCGCCAGAACCGCGAAGACCATGGCCTGCCGCGACCAGACGAGCAGCGTCTCGGCGGCCGAGCGCGGATCGCGGCGCAGGGCGATGTTGCGCAGCGGGAACAGGCCGCCGAACCAGAAGGCCACCGCCGCCAGATGAACGGCCATGAGCGCCACGGCCTCCTGCCGCTGGCGCAGGCCGGGCACATGGCCCGACAGCGCGAGGCCAAGCGCGACGAGCACGACGCCGGCCGTCGCGATGCCGGCTCCCCAGGTCGTCCGGACCCGCGAGAACAGCAGCAGGACCAGTCCCGCCGCCTTGATCAGCGCGGCGTCACCGAAGGCCGAGCGCAGCATCTCGCCATAGAGCGGCCAGCGGGCCGCGCCGTCCCTGATCCCCGAGAGTTCGATGGCGCGGAACGGCCAGAGCGCCGCCGAGGCGAGCACCGCGACCAGCCAGAACAGGACGAGCCAGCGCCGCGCCGCGCGGGCTTCGTCGGTCGTCAGGTGCTCGCTGAGGAAGACCAGGAACAGCGCCGTGCCGCAGGCGCCGAGTGCGCCGACGAGCGCCAGCCAGCGCACACCCACGCCCAGCGCGCGGATCGGATCGCCCGGCCCCAGCAGCAGTTCCAGAATCATCGCCCGTCATCCCCGAGAGCAAAGCGCCCGATAGCGGATCAGGCGTTCTGCTTCATTCTTCTTGTTTGTCGCATTTTCTTCACGCGAACCGGAATCCACTTCGCTCGAAAATGCTCCCCCTGTTCACATTGAGGGACGACGGAACCTCCAGGCAAGGGCGAGCGTCGCGCCGAAGGAGACCAGCGATATCGCGAAAAGCAGCGCGAAGCCCCAGACCGGTCCGACGAGGTCGAGCACGGCGGCATAGGCGGTGGGGGCCGTGGCGGTGACGATCAGGCCCGGCGTCGCGATGGCGGCCAGCACGCCGGCATAGCCGTGGCGGCCGAACAGGACGAGCGGCACCGCGCCCTTGACGATGGTGACAAGGCCGAGCGAGACGCCGAACAGGATGTTGAAGGCGAGGAAAGCGGGCACCGCGACGCCGCCGGCCGCGAGCGGCGCGAAGGCCAGCACCATGATGCCGGTGGAGATGTTGGCGAACAGGAACGGGTCGAGGTTCTTGCCCCAGAGGATCTCGGCGAGCCGGCCGAGGGTCTGGAACACGCCGCGGATCGAGGCGATCCACACGGCGGTCGCGGCCACCATGCCGAGGCTGACCGCGGCGGGGATGAGATGGACCGACAGCGCCGTGGTGATGAAGGAATTACAGGCCATGGCGATGGTCAGCATCAGCACCGCGAAGGCGCGCTTTTCCGCCGGCACGAGCGGCTCGGGATCGGGCGTCGGTGCGTCGCTGCCATTGACGCCGCCGGCGACCGCCGCGCCGGGCCGGGGCAGCAGCATGTGCAGCGGCGTGCAGATGACGAGGACCGACAGCGCACAGACAAGCCAGGCGCCACGCCAGCCGATGGCCTCGTTGGCGTAGTGGCAGATCGGCCAGTAGATCGAGGAGGCGAGACCGCCGAACAGGGTCAGGATCGAGATCGGCCGGCGCGCCTTCATGCCGTAGATCTCGACCAGCGTGGCGAAGGCCGCATCGTAGAGGGTCAGCCGCGAGGCAAGCCCGAGGATGATCCACGCGGCGATGTAGAGCACGGGGCTGTCGACCTGCGACAGCAGGCCGAGGCCGACGCCGCCGACCAGCGAGCCCAGCGTCAGCGTCACCCGCCCGCCGCGCTTCTGGATGAAGGCGGCGACCGGCCTGGAGACGATGCCGCCGACCAGCAGCGACACCGAGAAGCCGGCGAAGACGAAGGTCATGCTCCAGCCGAGCTCCTGCGCCATCGGCTTCGCGAGAACCGATATGCCGTAGAAGATCGTCCCCCAGGAGATGATCTGGGTGAGGCCGAGGGCGGTGACGATGGCGGGAAAGGACTGAAGCATGAAAGGCTGATCCGGACTCAGCGGGCTGATAGGTATAATAATCTAGACGAATCGGCAATCGGCCGTTCCGCCGATCTTCCCTGCGCCGCGAGCGGGGTTTCAGCAGCCATGGAAGCCGGCGCCGGGGATCGGCGCGAACATGACGATGCCGAGCACGCGCGGCGGGGTCGCCGGCTCCAGGACGATGGCGCCGCCCTCCGGGAGCGCGCGGCCGCCGACCGCATCGCCCAGAACCATGATGGCCGGCGTGCGGTGGCCGACGAGCACGCGGTTCGTGCCGGCGGCGACCGGCGCGGACAGCAGCCGCCGGTGCTCGCCGAGAACCCAGTCGAGCCGGCTTCCCGAGAAGTCGTCGGCGGTCAGCGCGTCGGTGATGCGGACGCGGTCGCCGCCGAATGCCTCCGTGGCCGTGTCGGCGGCGCGGAAGACCGGACCGGCCAGAACCGGCCACTCCACCGGCACGCCGAGTTCAGCCATGGCCGCGCCGATGCGGCGGGACTGCGCGCGGCCCGCCTCCGATATGTTGCGCTGGCCGTCGCGGTCGCCGACCCTGAAGGAGCGGTCGCAGGGCATGCCGGTCGTGTCGGCATGGCGAAAGAACATGACGAGCCCGCCGCGCCGCAGGCCGTCGAGCAGCGGCCGCGCCTCCGCCGATGAGGCGGCGACGGGCACCAGTTCGCGCGCCGGGGCCGGGCCGGCCGCGACCGCGAGCAAGGCGAACGCCCAGCCGATCCACCCCGTCCGCATGTCGCCCCCTTATCCCCCTTATCCGCCGCGCGCGGAGGAAGTTCCGACAGCGGCCCATGCGGCGCAAGCACCGGGTATCGGGGTCCGCACGCATGACGGCGCGACCGCGCGCCGCCTTGGCCTGCGACACGCCAACCGATAAACACGCTGCCGACACCGGACGCATGACGACGCCCGGACCGCCGAGGGGAAATCGCAATGCCGCGCACGACGCCGACACGCAGGGTCATCAATCTCTGGGCCGCAGCAGCGCTGACGGGCGCGGCGGCCGTCGCCGGCATGGCGGGCCGCGCCGAGGCGCAGGCGCCCTACCCGAACCGGCCCATCCGCGCCATCGTCCCCTTCGCGGCCGGCAGCGCCACGGACATCGTCGCGCGCACCTTCGGCGACCAGATCTCCAAGACGCTCGGCCAGTCCATTGTCATCGAGAACCGCCCGGGCGCCAACGGCATGATCGGCGCCAATGCGGTCGCGAAGGCCGATGCCGACGGCTACACGATCCTGATCGGTACGAACTCGACCAATGCGGCGGCGCCGGCGCTCTACAACAACGTGCCGTTTGACATGCACAAGGACTTCCAGGCGGTGTCCTTCCTGTGCTCCGTGCCGCTCATCGTGGCGGTTTCCAACGAGACGCCGGCGCGCACGCTGCGCGAGCTCATCGACCTCGCCAAAACCCGGACGGACCTCACCTTCGCCTCGGCCTCCGCCTCGCAGCGCGTTTCAACCGAAATGCTGCTGACGATGACCGGCATGAAGATGACCCACGTCTTCTACCGGCAGGGGCCGGCGGCCATGCAGGACCTGATCGCCAACCGCGTCACCCTGTTCACCGCCGATCTCGGCGTGATGCTGCCGCAGGTGCGCGCCAACACGGTGCGGGCGCTCGCGGTAACGTCGCAGGCGCGCTCGCCGCAGATGCCGGACCTGCCGACCGTCGACGAGGCTGCCGGCACCAGGGGCTACGAGCTCATCGCCTGGTTCGGCATGTTCGTGCCGGCCGGCACGCCGCCGGACGCCGTGCAGAAGCTGAACGCCGCCGTGCGGCAGGCGGCGGTGGCTCCCGAACTGGTGCGTGCCCTGTCGGAGAATCTCGGCATGCAGATCGCGCCGTCCTCGCCCGACGAGCTGACCCAGCGCGTGCGCGTCGAGGCCGACAAGTGGGCCGAGGCGGTGCGCGTCGCGGGCATCGAGAAGCAATGATCCGCATCGCGACCAGAGCCGATCTGCCGCGCATCTCCGAAATCCGCATGGCGGTGACGGAGAACGTGCTGTCGCGGCCGGAAAAGATCACCGCCGCGGTTGAGTATTTGATCGACCGCGACGGCTTCTGGGTCTTCGAGGAGGCCGGGGCGATTCTCGGCTTTTCCTCGGCCGACCCGCGCGACGGCTCGATCTTCGCGCTGTTCATCGATCCGGCTCACGAGGGACGCGGCATCGGCCAGGCGCTGCTCGCCGCTGCCTGCGCCTCGCTTGCCCGGGATGGCCATACAGCGGTGTGCCTGTCCACGGACGAAGGCACCCGCGCCGAGCGGTTCTACCGCCGCAACGGCTGGACCGATGTCGGGCGCACCGACAGCGGCGAAGTCATCTTCCAGAAGCCGATCGGCTGATCGTGCCCGGCGACTGGCGGCCTGTCCGGCATAGGGCTATCGTCGGCGCATGAGCCGTCACGCGGACGATCTCGCCCACGCCATCACGCCCGAGGTCGTGCTGAAGGCCTATGCCTGCGGCATCTTCCCCATGGCCGAGAGCGCCGACGATCCCGGCCTCTACTGGGTCGAGCCGGAACATCGCGGCCTGATCCCGCTGGATGGGCTGCAGGTGTCGTCCCGGCTTGCGCGCACCGTGCGCTCCAGCCGCTTCGACATCCGCATCGACCATGATTTCGAGGCGGTGATCGACGCCTGCGCGGCGCCAGCGGAGGGTCGCGGCACGACCTGGATCAACGCCCGCATCCGCGGCCTCTACGGGGCGCTGTTCCGGGTGGGCCATTGCCACACGGTGGAAGCCTGGCGCGACGGCCGGCTGGTCGGCGGGCTCTATGGCGTCAGCCTTGGGGCGGCCTTCTTCGGCGAGAGCATGTTCCACCGCGAGAGCGACGCTTCCAAGGTGGCGCTGGTCCATCTGGTGGCACGGCTCATCAAGGACGGCTTCCAGCTGCTCGACACCCAGTTCGTCACCGATCACCTGCGCTCGCTCGGCGCGATCGAGGTGCCGCGTGCCCGCTACCAGCGCCTTCTCGAAGCGGCGGTGACGCAGCGGGCGGAATGGCGTGCGGAGCCGCTGGACGCGCAAGCGGCCCTGGCGCTGATCTCGGCGCGAGAGGACGCAGATCGATCTATTGCTGCACCGTCACGACATGGGTGATGGTCGAGCACCCCGACCCCGATTGCCCCCGCGCGCAGACCCGGACGACGAAACGGTCGGAGCGGGTACCGGCGCGCGCCGTGTATCTCAGGTTCGACGGTCCCGTGACCTGCACGGTCCCTGCCGATGGTGGAGAGACCAGCTGGGTTCCGGTGAAGGTCATCTGGCGGGTCTGGAAGTTCCGGATGCAGCTGCCGGTGCGCGGCACGATCATGTCATGCGTCACGCTGTCGTTCTGTGCCGGAAAATAGCGGTTGCCGCGAATGGTGCAGGGTGCAACCTGAGCGGAAGCCTGTTCCGCCGCGCCGACAAGCGCGGCCAATCCGATCAGCATCGACACGGCAGTTCGCATGGCACGTCTCCTGTTCCATGACGGCAGGCGGACCAGCATCGTGATACCGCCGCGACTGGTAAAGTCAGGGAAAATGCGAGTGCAGCCAAACTCTTCGCCAACCGTGCGTCCTGCCATCGACGCCGATGGACCCGCGATCAAGGCGCTGATCGCCGGAACGTTCTCGGAATATCCGGGCTGCCTGTTCGTGGATGCCGAATTTCCGGAGCTCGCCGCGCCGGCCAGCCACTATGCCGGCCAGGGCTGCAGCCTGATGGTTGCCGAGCGCGACGGCAAGGTCATCGGCTCGCTCGCAGTGGTGATGACCGAGGTCGCGGGTCTCGCGGAGCTGTTCAAGGTCTATGTCGCCGCCGACGCGCGCGGCTCGGGGCTGGCGCAAAGGCTGTTCGAGGCCGGGCTTTCCCACGCGAAGGCCCGCGACGCGAACGCCATGATCCTGTGGACCGACACCCGTTTCGAGCGGGGCCATGCCTTCTACGAAAAGCTCGGCTTCCGACGCGAACCGGTGATGCGTTATCTCGCCGACGAAAGCGCCAGCTGGGAATATTGCTTCCGCATGCCGCTCGCCTGACCCTTGCGACGGTGACCTTTGCAGGGCCGGCGCGGCGGACCTGCGCCGCATGCGCTGGACGGCGCGACGGGCGGCGGGCAAAGCGTAGATATGCCGCCGTCCTCCACGGATTCCCGCAAACCAGCGCCGGTCACGCTTGCCGGCATGATCGAGGGCGCGCGCCTCTGCGTGCCGCTCCTGCCGGGCATCCTCATCTTCGCCGCCGCGCTGGGCGCGGCCTCCGCCGAGAAGGGCCTGACGCTCAGCGAGGCGACGCTGATGAGCTTCGCCGTTTATGCGGGAGCTTCGCAGCTTCTGGCCCTCCAGCTCTGGCCGCAGACCTTCACGCCCGCTGCCATCGCCGCCATCGTGGTGGTGACCATGGCGGTCAACCTGCGCTTCCTGCTGATGGCGGCCTCATTGCACCCCTGGCTGTCGCGGGCGCCATCCGGCCCGGTCCATCTCGGCCTTGCCTGCCTGACCGACGCGAACTTCATCGTCGGCTCGCGCTATCACGCCAATGGCGGCGAGGACGCCGGCGTGTTCGTCGGCGCGGGCCTGTTCATGTGGGTGATCTGGACGCTGGCGACCGTGCCCGGCCACCTGCTCGGCTATCTCCTGACCGATCCGCGGCTGCTCGCCGTCGACATGATCCTGCCGCTGACCTTCACAGCCATGGCGGTCGGCCTGTTCCGCGTGCGCCGGGACCGGCTGGTCTGGCCGATCGCGGCGGTCTGCGCCTTCGCGGCCGAGCGGCTGATCAGCGGCTACTGGTTCATCATCGTCGGCGCGATCGCCGGCTCTCTGGCAGCGGGGTTCCTGCGTGACCGCCGCTAGCTGGGCCGGGCCCATTGCCGCGATCCTCGCCATGGCGGCGGCGACCTATCTGGTCCGCTTCGCCGGCTACTGGATCATGAGCCAGGTGCCGCTGACGCCCTTCGTGCGCGCCGCGCTCGAGGCCCTGCCCGGCGCGATCATCGTCTCGACTGTGGTGCCTCTGGCGATGCGCGAGGGGATCGACGCCTGGCTCGGCATCGCGGCGGCTGCCGCGGCGATGATCTTCATCCGCAAGGATGTCGCGGCGCTCGGCCTCGGCGTCGCGGCGGTGATCGCCACGCGGCAACTGGGGTTCTAGAGGCTGTTGGAAGGCCGCCCTTCACCACGTCATGCCCGGCCTTGTGCCGGGCATCCACGTCTTCTCTTTTCAAGGACGTGTTCAAGTCGTGGATGGCCGGGACAAGCCCGGCCATGACGAATAGGTCACGACTTTAAAGCGGCCGCTCAGGATCGGGCTAGCGACGCCGCGAGGCGCTCGTAGAGCGGATTGTCCTTGCCGAAGACGTAGTCGAGTTCCATCACCGAGACGGTCTCCGCGCCCTTTTCGCGCAGGAAGCGCGAGAGGGCGAAGATCGCCTTGGGTGGGCAGTGCAGCGTCAGCATGCCCGACGAGGTCGGGCCGCCGAACGGCGTCTCGACGCCGAACCGCTCGCGCGCCTCGGCCAGCACCCCGTCATCCGCCGCGCGGAAGCGGGTGCGGACCTCCTTGACCTTGCGCGCACGCGCCTCGGAGGCAATGCGGTCCAGCATGTCGGCGGCGCTCGCCAGCGCGCGGTCGCTCCACTGGGCGGTGCGCGAGGCGACGAGATGCGCCTCCGACTTCATGATCACGCCGTCGTCCAGCACTTTCAGCGCGTTGGCGGCGAGCGTCGCGCCGGTGGTCGTGATGTCGACGATCAGTTCGGCAGCCCCGGCGGCAGGCGCGCCTTCGGTGGCGCCCGCCGATTCAACGATACGGTAATCGGCGATGCCGTGCCGGTCGAAGAACGAGCGGGTGAGATTCAGGTATTTCGTGGCGACGCGCATGCGCGTGCGGTGGCGCGCGCGGTACTGGCTCGCGACGTCGTCGAGATCGGCCATGGTGCGGACGTCGATCCAGGCCTGCGGCACGGCGACCACGACATCGGCGCGCGAGAAACCGAGGGGCGTCAGCGAGACCAGCCGGTCCTCGGGTTCCGGCGTCGCCTCGTGCATGAGGTCGAGACCGGTGAGGCCGAGATGGACATTGCCGGCGACGAGTTCGCGGGCGATGTCGGAGGCCGACAGGAAGGCGACCTCGACATGGTCGAGGCCGGGAATGGTGCCGCGATAGTCGCGCACGCCGCGCCCCTGCACCGGCTTCAGGCCGGAACGGTCGAGGAAGCCCTGCGCGGCCTCGAGAATACGGCCCTTGGAGGGAATGGCGAAGACCAGTGTCATGCCCGCCCCCCGGCGACCGCGAGACGCTCGACCCAGAAGGCACAGCCGACCGCCGGCACCTTGAGGTCGAGGCCGAGCTTGGCGGTCATCATGTCGGTGAGCCTGTCGTAGCGGCCGCCGCCGACCAGCGGCTTGCCGGCGCGGCCGCTGCCGTCGTGAATCTCGAAGACGAGGCCGGTATAGTAGTCCACGTCGCGACCGAACCGCGTGGAGAACTTCGCCGCCGACAGGTCGACGCCGGCAGCCACGAGCAATGCGTTGCGCTCGGCGAGACGATTGATGGCGGCCGTCATGTCGAGCCCCGCCCTGCTCGCGATCTCACGCAGCTGCGCCTCGGCGGAAACGGGGTCGGTGTCGAGGCCGAGGACCTGCTCGACCACCGCGACCTTGTCCGCCGCGAGCCCGCCGGAGCCGAGCGCCGCCTGTTCGAGGAAGCGCTCCGCGATGTCGGCGGCCGAACGCCCGCCGACCGTGGTGATGCCGGCGATCGACAGAAGGTCGGTGACGAGTTCGCGCGCGGCTTTCGGGTCCGAGCCCTCGAGCGCGGCCAGCAGGCCGGCATGAGTCGGCCCCTGCGCGGCAGGCTCGGCAAGACGCCTGAGGTCGTCGGCCAGCATGCCGGAGCGGCGGAAATCCTTGGCGAGGCGACGCCGCCAGACGGCGGGCAGGCCCAGCGCGTTGATCAGGCTGAGGAAGATGCCGACATCGCCGAGGACGAGTTGCAGCGGCCCGTCCGTATAGACGCGCGCCGCCTTGAGGGCGATGGCGATGACCTCGGCGTCCGCCGCCTCGCGGTCGGTCCGGCCGAGCAGTTCGATGCCCGCCTGGTTGAACTCGCCGGCCATGCCGGCGCGGTGGCGGAAGACCGGGCCGAGATAGGAATAGGCGGCGGCCTCGCGCGCATTAGGCCCTTCGAGGTGGGCCTGCACGACGGGGATCGTGTAGTCGGGGCGCAGGCAGAGTTCCGCGCCGTCGGCATCGGTGGTGAGGTAGAGCCGGCGCGCCAGCGCCTCGCCGACGAGATCGCGGACAAGATCGGCCGGCATGAGCAGCGGCGGCTCGGCACGCACGAAACCGGCCTCCGCCAGCAGGGCTGCGAGGCTGATGTCGAGTGCGGAGAGGGATGTCGTCGCGGTGGGCATTTCCGGCGGCTTCCAGCGAGTATTTCTTTCGCTTGTGTAGCGCGCGGGCCGAGAATGGTTCGCGCAACGGGATTTCGGCATTGCTGTAGCGGGGTCAGGCGGGAAGGTCGAGCCCCTCGTCCCAATAGGGCACCGGGCCGTAGAGGGTCGCGAGCCAGTCGACGAAGACGCGCACCTTCTGCGGCAGGAAGCGGCGGGTGGGATAGACGGCATGGACGCCGACGCGGCGTGAGGCACGCCATTTCGGCAGGACCGCCGTCAGCCGGCCGTCGCTCAGTTCCGGCCCGACGTCCCAGGTCGAGCGGAGCGCGATGCCGATGCCGGCGAGCACCGCCTCGCGCACGACCTCCGAGGAATTGGTGCGCAAGGGTCCGTGCAGCCTGACGATCTGCGGCCCGTCCGGGCCTTCGAGACGCCAGGTGTCGGAATTGTGCGAGAGCAGCGCATGGGAGGAGAGGTCCGCCAGCGACTGCGGCGTGCCGCGCGCCTTGAGATAGCCGGGGGTCGCGACCAGCAGGCGGTGATTGGGCGCGAGCCGCCGGGCGACGAAGGAGGAATCGTCGAGTTCGCCGATGCGGACGGCCACGTCATAGCCCTCGCCGACGATGTCGACGAAGCTGTCGGAGAGCTCCAGATGGACGATCAGGTCGGGATTGGCGTTGAGGAACGTGCGCAGATGCGGCGCGATGTGCAGGCGGCCGAAGGAGGTGGGCGCCGAGACGCGCAGCATGCCGCGCGCGAGGTTCGAGCGCCGCGTGACGAAGGCCTCGGCCTCATCGATGGAGGCGAGGATCGCCGCGACGCGCTCGTAATAGCCCTGCCCGGCCTCGGTCAGCGACAGCTGGCGCGTGGTGCGCTGAAGCAGCCGCGTGCCGAGCCGTTCCTCCAGCCGCTTGATGCGCTTGGAGATGACCGCCGGAGACAAGCCAAGCTCGCGGCCGGCGGCCGACATGCTGCCCGCGGTGACGACGCGCGCGAACACGTCGAGGTCGGCGAAAGGCGTCACGGCAGGCCCCGCATCTTTTCCCCAGTGGAAACAATCTTGCCGCTGCTTGCGCCATTTCGCCAGACCCGGCCCGCGCTATAATCATTCCAGACGCCGCCCTCGTGGAGCGGCGGCAAGGGGCGCAGCGCCATGACCATCGCCTTTCCGGAACCGCGCGCCGAGGTGCTCGCCAAGCGCGACAGGGTGATCGCCGCGCTTCAGGCGATCGTGCCCGGCGAGGGCGTCATTACCGAAGAGAACGAGCGCCGCGCCTTCGAGACCGACGCGCTGACCTCCTATCGGCGCGTGCCGATGGTGGTGGTGCTGCCGGAGACGACCGAGCAGGTCGCCGCTATCATGGCCTTCTGCCATGCCGAGGGCGTGCCGGTGGTGGCGCGCGGGGCCGGCACCTCGCTCTGCGGCGGCTCGATCCCTCAAGAAGATGCGGTCGTTCTCGGCGTCGCCAAGATGAACCGCGTGCTCGACACCAATTTCGCCGACCGGACCATGCGGGTGCAGGCGGGTATCACCAATCTCGCCATATCAGGCGAGGTGGCCCATGCCGGATTCTTCTACGCGCCGGACCCCTCAAGCCAGCTCGCCTGCACCATTGCCGGCAATGTCGCGATGAACTCCGGCGGCGCGCACTGCCTGAAATACGGGGTGACGGCCAACAACATCCTCGGCCTGACGCTGGTGACGGTGGAAGGCGAGGTCGTTGAGATCGGCGGCGCTGCCCTCGACTCCCCCGGCTACGACCTGATCGGCCTGTTCGTGGGGTCGGAGGGCCAGCTTGGCGTCGTCACCGAAGTGACCGTGCGCATCCTGCGCTCGGCGGAAGGCGCGCGGCCCGTGCTGTTCGGCTTCAACGAGATCGCGGCGGCGGGCCGGACGGTGGCGGATATCATCGGTGCGGGCATCATCCCGGTCGCCATCGAATATATGGACCGCGAGGCCATCCACATCTGCGAGGCCTTCGCCAAGGCCGGCTATCCGCTCGATGTCGAGGCCATGTTGATCATCGAGGTCGAAGGTTCGGATGCCGAGATGGACGCGACGCTGGCGCGCATCGTCGAGATCGCCAGGCGGCACGGCGTCTCGGTGATCAAGGAATCGAAGTCGGCGATGGAGACGGCCGCCATCTGGAAGGGCCGAAAGTCCGCCTTCGGCGCGACCGGTCGCGTCGCCGACTATATCTGCATGGACGGCACGATCCCGACCGGCCGCCTGCCCGAGGTGCTGGAGGGCATCGACCGGATCGTGAAAGGCTACGGTCTGCGCGTCGCCAATGTCTTCCATGCCGGCGATGGCAACCTGCACCCCCTCGTCATGTTCAACGTCAACGACCCCGCCGAGCAGGTGAAGGCCGAGCATGCCGGCGAGGACATCCTGCGGCTGTGCGTGGAGGTCGGCGGGTGCCTGACCGGCGAGCACGGCGTCGGCATCGAGAAGCGCGACCTGATGCGCGAGCAGTTCACGGAAGTCGATCTCCTGCAGCAGACGCGGATCAAGACGGCGCTCGACCCGAAATGGATATTGAATCCCGCGAAGGTGTTTCCGCTGGATGCGCCGAGGGACGCGGCATGACCGTGCATATGCCTGGCTCGGCGGACGAACTGACACGCATCATCGCGGACGCGCGTGCTGCACGCACTCCACTGTCAGTCGCGGGCGGGAAGACCCGCGCCGGCCTCGGCCGACCAGTGCAGGCGGCTGCCGAAATCTCCACACGGAACCTGAACGGCATCACGCTCTACGAGCCCGCTGAACTGGTGATCGCCGCAAAGGCGGGAACGCCGCTGCGCGAGGTCATCCGGACGCTGGAAGCACGCGGGCAGCGCCTGCCCTTCGAGCCGATGGACCACCGCAGGCTCTATGGGACGACGGGCGAGCCGACGGTCGGCGGCGTCGCGGCCGGCAACGTCTCGGGGCCGGCGCGGATCAATCTCGGCGCGGCGCGCGATGCCATGATCGGGCTGAAGTTCGTCAACGGCCGCGGCGAGGACATCAAGTCCGGCGGGAGGGTGATGAAGAACGTCACCGGCCTCGATCTCGTGAAGGCGCTGGCCGGATCGCACGGCACGCTCGCCGTGTTCCACGAGGTCTGTTTCAAGGTGCTGCCGAAGCCTGAAGCCGAGCGCACGCTGGTGCTGACGGAGCTCGACGATATCCGCGCGATCGAGGCGCTCTCCGCCGCTCTCGGCTCGCCGTTCGAGCCGACCGGCGCTGCGCATCTGCCGGCGGAGGGCATGAGCCAGGCGCGCACGCTGATCCGCATCGAGGGCGTGCCATCGTCGCTCGACTACCGGGCGGGGCAACTGGCGAGGCTCCTGAAGACCTACGGCGCGCTCGATGCGCTGGCCGGGGCGGAGGCCGCGACCCTCTGGGCCGACATCCGCGATGCCGCCTCCTTCGCCGGCGTGCCGAACCCGGTCTGGCGCGTTTCGGTCGCGCCGTCGAAGGGAGCCGCGGTCGGCGCGGCCCTCAAGGCGCGCGGCGCGCGGGTCTTCTACGACTGGGGCGGCGGGCTCGTCTGGGCGATGCTTGGTGCGGGCGACGATCCGCAATCGGCCTTCGTCCATGCCGAAGCCGCCCGCCATGGCGGCTATGCGACGCTCATCCGCGCCAGCGAGCCGGCGCGGCTTGCGGCGGATGTCTTCGCGCCACCGGCTGCGCCCCTGATGGCGATCCAGCGGCGGATGAAATCGAGCTTCGATCCGGACGGGATCCTCAATCCCGGCCGCATGTATGCGGGCCTCTGAACCATGCAGACGAACTTCACGCCCGAGCAGCTCGCAGACCCGGCCATGGCGGCGTCGGAGAAGATCCTGCGGACCTGCGTCCATTGCGGCTTCTGCACCGCGACGTGCCCGACCTACCAGCTGCTCGGCGACGAGCTCGATTCCCCGCGCGGGCGCATCTACCTGATGAAGGAGATGTTCGAGACCGGAAAGCCAGCGACTTCAGAGGTGGTGAAGCACGTCGACCGCTGCCTCTCCTGCCTCTCCTGCATGACGACCTGCCCGTCGGGCGTGCACTACATGCACCTCGTCGATCACGCGCGGGCGCATATCGAGGCGACCTATCGCCGGCCGTGGCAGGACCGGCTGGTGCGCGCGGTGCTCGCCCGCATCCTGCCCTATCCGAACCGGTTCCGGCTGGCGCTGGCCGGCGGCTTCCTCGCCAAGAAGGCGCTGTCGGTCGTTTCCGTCCTTCGCTGGAGGGGGCGTGCGGCGGTGGCGGTCGGCCGCAAGGCCATGGGCCCGGTTTCCGAGCGGGTCGGCATCCTGAAGCGCACCCGCGCCATGATCGATCTGTCGCCTGACCGGCTGCCGGCCCGCTCGCATCTCGACCGCGGCGGCGCGCATCCGGCGGCGGGCGAGAGGCGCGGGCGCGTCGCGCTGCTTCAGGGCTGCGCGCAGTCGGTGCTCCAGCCCTCGATCAACGAGGCGACCGTGCGGCTGCTGACCCGGCGCGGCGTCGAGGTGGTGTTCGCCAAGGGCGAAGGCTGCTGTGGCGCGCTGGTCCATCATATGGGCCGCGAGCACGAGAGCCACGCGCAGGCCAAGCGCACCATCGATGCCTGGATCGCCGAGATGGACGGCAAGGGCCTCGACGCCATCGTCATCACGGCCTCCGGCTGCGGCACGACGATCAAGGATTACGGCTTCATGTTCCGCGACGATGCCGCCTATGCGGAGAGGGCGGCGCGCGTCTCGGCCATCGCGAAGGACATCACGGAATTCCTGACCGAACTCGGCCCCGCCGCCCCGCCGCGCGAGACCGGACTGACGGTCGCCTATCATTCGGCCTGCTCGATGCAGCACGGACAGGGGATCAAGGACGGTCCGAAGAACCTGCTCAAGTCCGCCGGCTTCGCCGTGAAGGAGCCGCCGGAGGGGCACCTCTGCTGCGGTTCGGCCGGCGTCTACAACATCATGCAGCCGGAGATCGCGACGGCGCTGCGCGACCGGAAGATCGCCAATATCGACAAGACCCGACCCGACCTGATCGCCGCCGGCAATATCGGCTGCATCACGCAGATCGCGAACGGCTACGCGGAACGGGACCGGCCGATTCCCATCGTCCACACGGTCGAACTGCTCGACTGGGTGTCCGGCGGGCCGATGCCCGAGGCGCTGGCGCGGGCGGGGTTCAGCGAACTGCCGGCGGCGACGCTTCAGGCGGCCGAATAGCTAGGCCGCCTTCTCCTGCGCATCGGAGAAGGCCTCCAGTGCATCACGCAGTGCGACGATCTGCTCGCGCAGCGCCGCGATCTCCGGCATCGAACGACCCATGGCGCAGCCGATGGCGAAAGGCACGCCTTCCGCCTTCTCACGCAACGCCCTCCCCGCATCGGTGAGCCCGACGCGTACCGAGCGCTCGTCCCTCATGTCGCGGGAACGGGCCAGCAGGCCGGCGGCCTCGAGGCGCTTCAGCAGCGGGGTGAGCGTGCCGGAATCGAGGCCGAGCCTCGCGCCGATCGCCTTGACCGGCAGACCGTCCTGTTCCCACAGGACCATCATGGTCAGATATTGCGGATAGGTCAGGCCGAGCCTCTCCAGATGCGGCTTGTAGGCGCGGTTGAACGCGTGGCCCGCCGAATAGACCGCGAAGCACAGATGGTCCGAGAGTTTCAGCTCGCCCCTCTTTCCCGCCATGACAGCCTCCAGTTCCACGCCTTCCGGCTCGCCATTCAATTGCGCGAAATCGATCTCTGCGCCAGTCGTCGATTATACATTGCACACAATATAATTTTGCGCTATTTAAATCACACGGCGCGGCTGCGCGCCCCTGAAACCGTCGCGGGAGACGCATCATGAAGGTCCTCTACACCACCAAGGGTTCGGCCACCGGCGGCCGCACGGGTTCGGCCGGCAGCGAGGACGGCCGGCTGAAGGTGGCGCTGGATACGCCGAAGGAACTCGGCGGCAATGGCGGCGAGGGCACCAATCCGGAGCAGCTCTTCGCGGCCGGCTATTCCGCCTGTTTCCTCGGCGCGCTGAAGTTCGTCGCCGGCAAGGCCAAGGTGCAGCTGTCGCCCGAGACGACGATCACCGCGACGGTCGGCATCGGCCCGCGCGACGACGGCCGTGGCTTCGGCCTCGACGTGGCGCTGCAGGTTGCCGTTCCCGGTGTCGACAAGACCGTGGCCGAGCAGCTGGTCGAGCAGGCTCACCTGGTCTGCCCCTATTCCAACGCGACGCGCGGCAATCTCGACGTGCGGCTGTCAGTGGCCTGATCACTATCTGAAAGCTACCCGTCGTCATGGCCGGGCTTGTCCCGGCCATCCACGTCTTGAGCACGACAGCCAAAGGAAGCCGTGGATGCCCGGGACAAGGCCGGGCATGACGTTGTCGTGCTCGGGCGCTCAGACCGGCTCGCCGATATCGTACTGGCTGAGGAAGTCCGCCACATCGGCATCGGTCACCTCGCCTGCCGCGATGGCGAGAGCGCGATTGCCGATCAGCGCCCATTTGTCGAAGGGTATGGCGCGCATGACCCGTGCGCGCAGTACCGGCATCGTCGCCCGCAGGCCCGAAACGCTGATGACATCGCGCTCGCGGTGGAAGTCGCGCTCCTTGCGGGCAAAGCGCCGGTTGGTGCCGGTCTCGATCTCGTAATTGGCGAAGCCGAGCCCCGTCTTGAGATATTTCATGTGCCAATAGGCGAAGCCGGCAAAGACACGCCGGAAATGGTACTTGCGGAAATCCTCGAAGCGCCGGTCGTGGACGAAGTAGGCGTCCGGCGTCATCGAGAAGAAGCCGATATCGCCATTGCCCGAGAAGGGCGTGCCGGCATGGACCCCGATGCGGCCATCCTCGCCGGCGGCGAGATTGAGGCCCGAGAAGCAGTTCATGCGGCCGGGCGCGAGACCGTCGCGCCGAAGCTGCTCGATCATGGGCCGGAGCAGCCGGTCGAAGGCGATGTGGTCGTCGTCGAGTTTCACGACGATCTGCCGCGTGGTCTGCGCCAGCGCGAAGTTCGAGTAATTGACGACGCTGGCGGGCGAGGCGCCGGGCTCGGCCGCATGTTCGGCGGAACCGGGAGGATGGACCCGCGGCAGGTAGTGGAAGAGCTTCAGCTTGTCGGGCCCGATCTCGTCCTGGAGGCCCGCAAGGATCGCCTCGGTATCGTCGGTGCACTGGTTATAGACCGCGACGATCTCGTCGACATAGGGCGCATGGCTGCGGATGGTCGGCGCGATGAAATCCGCGCCGTTCTTCGTGCGCACGAAGGCGGATATGCCCGGCCGGCGCGCGGCGACCTTCAGGTCCCCGGGCACGAAGGAATAGGTCTCTACGGAGGTGATCTGCGCCATGGCGTCTGGAGAAGTTCGGACCTTCGCGGAAAAACGGCGGAGCCGTGCGCCTTTAGACGCCCGGGGCGCGAAAAGCCAGCCCGCTGGATCTTTTCACTCATGGAGAAAGTGATCGTCACCTTCGTCCATTCTGGCAAAGGCGGGCTTGACGTATGGTTCTGCACAGAGCGGGCGAAAAGGCCCCATCCGCCAGCGAGGAGACTTCACCGATGACCAGCATCAACCCCATGCCCGGCGTTGCGATCAAGGGCGCGATGGGGCCGCGCTTCGAGGAAATCCTCACGCCCGAAGCGGTGGCCTTCGTCGTCGACCTCCAGCGGACCTTCAACGAAACCCGCAAGCGCCTCCTGAAGGTGCGCGCCGAGCGGCAGAAGCAGTTCGACGCCGGCGCCCTTCCCGACTTCCTCGCCGAGACGAAGCACATCAGAGACGGCAACTGGACGGTCGCGCCGATCCCGGCCGACCTTCAGGATCGCCGCGTCGAGATTACCGGCCCGGTCGACCGCAAGATGGTCATCAATGCGCTGAACTGCGGCGCCAAGTGCTTCATGGCGGACTTCGAAGACGCCAACTCGCCGACCTGGACGAACCAGATCGAAGGCCAGATCAACCTGAAGGACCGCTGGGCCGGCACGCTCGCCTTCACCGATCCGAATTCCGGCAAGTCCTACAAGGTCAACGACAAGGTGGCGGTGATCATCCCGCGTCCGCGCGGCTGGCACTTGCCGGAGGTCCATGTCCAGGTGGACGGCGAGGACATGTCGGGCTCGCTGTTCGATTTCGGCCTCTACGTCTTCCACAACGCCAAGGCGTCGATCACGCAAGGGTCGGGGCCCTATTTCTACCTGCCGAAGATGGAGAGCCATCTGGAGGCACGCCTCTGGAACGATGTCTTCGTCCACGCGCAGGAGAAGCTCGGCATCCCCCGGGGCACGATCAAGGCGACCGTGCTGATCGAGACGCTGCCGGCGGCCTTCGAAATGGACGAGATCCTGTTCGAGCTGAAGGATCACATGGCGGGCCTCAATGCCGGCCGCTGGGACTACATCTTCTCGTTCATCAAGAAGCTCGCCCGCAACAAGGCCTACGTGCTGCCGGACCGAGGCCAGGTGGTGATGAGCAAGGCCTTCCTGAAGGCCTATGCCGAGCTGCTGGTGAAGACCTGCCACCGCCGCAACGCCTTCGCCATGGGCGGCATGGCGGCGCAGATTCCGATCAAGAACAATCCGGAGGCCAATGCCGCCGCCTTCGCCAAGGTGAAGGCCGACAAGGAGCGCGAGGCGACCATCGGTCACGACGGCACCTGGGTCGCCCATCCCGACCTGGTGCCGGTGGCGATGGAGGCCTTCGACCGGCTCATGCCGCAGCCGAATCAGGTGGCCAAGCAGCGCGACGATGTCACCGCCAGCCAGACGGCACTCCTTGAAATCCACGAGGGCAACAAGACGGAAGCCGGCTACCGCGAGAACATCCGCGTCGGCGTCCAGTATATCGAGGCCTGGCTGCGCGGCCGCGGCGCGGTGCCGATCTACAACCTGATGGAGGACGCTGCGACGGCGGAAATCTCGCGCGCGCAGATCTGGCAGTGGACCAAGTACGGCGTGGCGCTGGAGGGCGGTACCGCCTGCACGCCGGCCTTCTTCGAAAAGGCGCTGGCCGAGGAGATGGACAAGGTGAAGGCGGAGGTCGGCACCGACGCCTATGCCAAGGGCCGGTTCCCCGATGCGATCGCCCTGTTCAAGACGCTGTCGCTTGCGCCGGACTTCGAGGAGTTCCTGACGCTCCCGGCCTATCGCATGCTTGGCTGAGCCGGCTCTGTCCGGCGGCATGGAAACCTGTCGTTAAGGAATGCCGCAAGGGTACCCACCAACCGGCTGTGGCGTGAATGCCACAGCCGGCTTCCCTTGTCGGGAATGGCCCTGAATTGCACTTCCAATAGGCATTTTCGGCCCGTTTGCCTGGTTTTTTGCCTTGTCCCGCCTGCCCCATGCGTGACGTCATTGTGTCCAGTTTGTGATGGTTCCGATTCATCGCAACCCGACAACGGCGTCGCCCCCGCAGGAGCAGACCATGATGCGCAAAGCAGTCCTCGCAGGCCTCGTGGCCGCAACCTTCGCCGGACCGGCTCTCGCCGCCGACGTCGCGGCTCCCGCGCCGATCGCGGCGCCTGCGCCCTGGGCTTTCGACTTCGCCTTCGGCGGCAAGCTGATGTCGGACTACAATTTCCGCGGCATCTCGCAGTCGGCCCGCGGCCCGGCGGTCAACGTCTACGGCGAGGCCCGCTACGGCTGGCTCTATGCTGGTGCGGCCTTCTGGACCACCAAGCTGCCGAACCGCCCGGTCGGCGAGGTCGATCTCTACGCCGGTATCCGGCCGGTCATCGGCGACGCCACCTTCGACCTCGGCGTGATGTACTATCTCTATCCGAACGAGACGCAGTTCCGCACCGATATCGTGACGCCTCCGGGCGCGCTCGCGGGCGTGTGGGCGCCCGCCCGCACGTACTTCGTCGAGATCTACGGCAAGGTCGGCTACGACTTCACGCCGCAGCTGAATGTCGGCGCGGCCGTCTATTTCGCGCCCAACTGGCTCGGCACCGGCGCTTCCGGCACCTATGTCGAGGCCAACGCCAAGTACAAGCTGCCGAACGACTTCGCCATCTCGGGTGCCATCGGCCACTACTTCCTCGGCACTACCACGGTGTTCGGCGCCGGCAACGACTTCAACATCCAGGACTACTTCTACTGGAACGCCGGCATTTCCTGGACCTACAAGGACGCGGTCACCCTCGACCTGCGCTATCACGGCACCAACCTGACCGCGGCCCAGTGCTTCGCGACGACCGGCGACTATCGCGGCGTCCTGACCGCGACGCCCAAGTCGTCCTGGTGCGGCCACAGCGTGGTTGCGACCCTCTCGGTCGACCTGCAGTGGTCGAAGCTGCCCTACCGCTGATCGCGGCAAACCGTCAGACATGCGAAAGGCCGGGGCTCGCCCCGGCCTTTTCGTTTGCGGCCGCCCCTGCGACTCGCCGCCACGCCCCCCCGAGGCCTCTGGCGTTCCCTCACGGCATATCCCATCTTCTCGTCGCTCGACCGGCCTGCCGCGGCACGACATCAGACTGCAACGCGGCGGTGACAGGAAGGGCGCATGCGGGGGCGACCCGCCACGAACATTCCTCCCGGAGGATATTTCCCCATGAACCAGCAGGAACGCGACATTCTCGCCGGCCTGTTCGACCGCCTGAAATCGGCCGAGGCCCAGCAGCGCGACCCCGAGGTCGACGCCTTCATCAGGGATCGCCTCGTCCAGCAGCCGGGCGCCATCTACGCCCTGCTCCAGTCGATGTACGTCTCGGATCAGGCGCTGAACGATCTCTCGCGCCAGAATCAGGACATGCAGGGCCAGTTGCAGAACCTTCAGGGCCAGATCGGCCAGATGGAGGGCGAACTGCACCGCCTGCGTCAGGCTCCGCCCCCGCAGCAGCAGAGCGGCGGCTTCCTGTCCGGCATCTTCGGCTCCAAGCCGGCCGTGCCGCCCATGCCGCCGCGGCCGCTCAACCCGCAGATGGCTCCGCCTCCGCCCGGCTTCGGTCAACCGCAGGGTGGCCCGCCGCCCGGCTATGGTGCGCCGCCGCGCGGCCCGTGGGGTGCCCCGCAGGGCGGCCCGCCGCCCGGACCCTATGGCGCTCCGCCTCCGGGTCCCTGGGGCCAGCAGGCTCCGCCGCCCCAGCAGGGTGGCGGTGGCGGCGGCTTCCTCGCGACCGCCGCGACCGCAGCCGTCGGCGTCGCCGGCGGCATGCTGGCGGCCAGCGCCATCTCGTCCATGATGGGCGGCGGCCGCGCCAATGCCTCGCCTGCCCCGGCCTCGCCGTCGTCCTCGACGCCGGCCGGCGGCACGCCGGGGGCCGGCAACCAGACCTCGGCCGAGAAGAGCGCCGACCAGAGCGCGACGCCGGCCTCGGCCGCCGAGCAGAGCGCCGAGAAGGGCGGAGCCGACCAGGGCTACGACAAGGCCAGCTACGATCAGGGATACGACAAGGGTGGCTACGATCAGGGCGGCGGCTATCAGCAGGCCTCCTACGACAATGGCGGCTACGACGATGGCGGCGGTTATGACGATTTCGGCGGCGACGACGTCTGACGTCGCCCTCGCCTGACGACACGGACGGCCGCCCTATCCGGGCGGCCGTTCTGCATTCCGGGTCCATCGCTGGACTTTGAGCCGCGCGGGTGGCATGAACCGGACCATACCCGCACCCGACCCGCAGGCAGGCGATGAAGGCCTTCTTCCTCAAGTTCTTCACCTGGTGGAACAGCCAGACCTTCGGCACGCAGCTGACCATCTGGCGCTACGGCGTGTTCGTCGGCGAGGACGAGGCGGGCAACAAGTATTATCGCTCGCGGTTCGCCAAGGATCCGGCCATGGGCCACGAGCGCCGCTGGGTGGTCTACAACGGCGTCGCCGAGGCGTCGCGCATTCCGCCGGGCTGGTGGGGCTGGATGCACCATCGCACCGACACGCCGCCGACCGAGGGCAGCTACAGCCCCCGCGAGTGGCAGAAGCCGCACCGCGAGAACATGACCGGCACGGCCATGGCCTACCGGCCGCCGGGCTCGACGCTGGCCGCCGGCCGGCGCCCGCAGGCAACCGGCGACTATCAGGCCTGGACGCCCGGCCAGTAGGCTCCTCTATCCCTGCGGCATCGTTCCGCCATTTTCCGGGCGTCTATGCCGTCCGGACGAATATGACGGCAGGATCGCACTTGGCCCGAAACCCCTTGGCCCCCTTCCCTCCGGCCCGCCCCCTGGTCATCCGCGCGCTCGCCGGCATCGCAGTGCTCGGAGCGGTGGGCTTCGCGCTGCCGCAGGCCGCCCCCGAGGCACTCGCCCAGTTGCAGCTCGGGCCGCCGTCGGGCCAGCCCCAGCAGCGCCCCGCGCCGCCACCCGGCCAGACCGGACCGGCGCCCCGGCCCCAGCAGCGCCAGGCGCGGCCGGCATCGCCCTCCGACACGCCGCCGAGCCAGCCTGATGCGCCGCGCGACCGCCGCCGCGCCCTGCCCGGCGAGACCGTGGCGCCGGCGCCGGACGAGACGGTGATCGCGCCTCCGCGCCAGCGGATCAACAACCAGACCGCCGTCTTCTCCGGGCTCGACAAGATCACCGGCCGCATCATCGCCTTCGACGTCGCCATCGACGAGACGGTGCAGTTCGGCGCGCTGCAGGTGACGCCCAAGGTCTGCTATACGCGCCCGCCGACCGAAACGCCGCAGACGACGACCTTCGTGGAGGTCGACGAGGTGACGCTGGGGGGCGAGGTCCGCCGCATCTATGGCGGCTGGATGTTCGCCGCGAGCCCGGGCCTCTCGGGCGTCGAACATCCCGTCTATGACGTGTGGCTGACCGACTGCAAGCAGACCGCGCCGGTGGTGCCGGGACAGGCACAGTCCAGCCCGCAGCCGCCCGCAGCGCCGCCGCCCGGCCGCTGACGCTGTCCCGCCCCATGCTCCGCCGCCGCGCCTTCCTGGCCCTTCCCGCACTCCTTCCCGCCGCCGTGGCGGAGGCGCACTCGTACCGGCAGGGCGAGCTGATGATCGGCCATGCCTGGTGCCTGCCCTCGACCGGCGCCACCACCAAGGCCTTCATGCCGCTGGCCGTTTCGGGAACGCGCGGCGACGTGCTCGTGCGCGCGACGACCCCGGTCGCCGATGCGGTGGCCTTCCACCCCGTCGCGGGCCAACCCGCCGCTGCGCGCTGGGAGATCGCGCCACGCCGGCCGGTGGGCATGCGCGCCGACGGCCCGCACCTCATGCTGACCGGGCTCAAGCGGCCGCTCGCCGTGCGCGACCGCTTTCCCCTGACCTTGGTGTTCGAGAACAACGGCGCTAAGGACATCGAGATCTGGGTCGAGAGCTCGCCCTATTCGAGCTGACGCTTCGTTTCGACCAGCCGCCGCTTCCGGAGAATGCCCGATGCGTTCCATCGCGCTCGACAGCCTGCCCGATGACCGCGTGTACAAGATCCTGTGCTCGCTGGTCGTGCCGCGGCCGATCGCGCTGGTCTCGACGCTCGGGCCCGGCGGCATCGTCAATGCGGCGCCCTTCTCGTTCTTCAACGTGTTCTCGGAAGCGCCGCCGCTGGTCGTCCTCGGCCTGCAGCACAGGGCCGACCATTCGCCGAAGGACACCACCGTCAACATCCGCGCGAATGGCGAGTTCGTCGTCAACCTCGTCGACGAGCCGCTTGCCGACGCGATGAACCTCTGCGCCACCGACTTTCCGGCCGAGGTATCCGAACTCGCCGCGATCGGCCTGACCGCCGCCGCCTCGCTCAAGGTCGCGCCGCCCCGGGTCGCGGAAGCGCCCGCCGCGCTCGAATGCGTGCGGGAACTGTCGCTGAATTTCGGCCCGCAGCGGGAACTGCTGATCGGACGGGTGCTGCATGTCCATGTCCGGGAGGACGTGATGGACGAACGCTTCAATGTCGACATCGACGCCTACAGGCCGATCGGCCGCCTGTTCGGCAATCTCTATTCGCACCAGCAGGACGTGTTCGCGCTCGAGCGCGTGAGCCATACCAGCTGGCAGACGCGCAAGGCCGCCGAGTAATCTCAGGCGGCGACGACCTCGTCGGAGGCGGCGACCTCCGCCTCGGTCCCCAGACTGGCAATCAAGGCTTCGAGCTCCACTGCCGGCCGCGGCGCGCTGATCAGGTAGCCCTGCACTTCCGTGCAGCCGCAATGGCGCACGACCGCGAGCTGCTCGGCGGTCTCGACGCCTTCCGCCGTGGTGTCGACATTGAGGCTCGCGCCCAGCCCCGCCATGGCCCGGACGATGGCGGCATTGTCGCGGTTGCGGTCGAGGTCGGCGATGAACGAGCGGTCGATCTTGATCTTGTCGAACGGGAAGGAGCGCAGGTAGCTGAGCGAGGAATAGCCGACGCCGAAATCGTCCATGGCGATGCGGATGCCGTGCGAGCGCAGTTCGTGCAGCATGGCGATGGTGACGTCGTCGTTCTGCAGCAGAACCGCCTCGGTGATCTCCAGTTCGAGCCGTGCGGGGGCAAGGCCCGCCTCGGCCAGCGTCTCCATGACGAAGCGGACCAGCCGGCGGTTCTTGAACTGCACCGGCGAGAGGTTGACGGCGACCTTCAGCGGCGCCGGCCAGCGCGCCGCCTCGCGGCAGGCTTCGCGCAGCACCCATTCGCCGATCGGAAGGATCAGCCCGGTCTCCTCCGCAAGCGGGATAAAGTCGGCGGGCGAGACCGGCCCGCGGGCGATCTGGTTCCAGCGCAGCAGCGCCTCGAAGCCGGAGAGCGCGCCGCTCTCCGCGCGCACCTGCGGCTGGAAGGCGAGCGAGAACTCGCCGGCCGAGAGCGCCTGCCGGAGGTCCAGCTCCAGTTCCCGCCGCGCCTGCAATCGGCGGCTCATGTCCGGCTCGAAGAAGCGGAACATGCCGCGCCCCTCGGACTTGGCACGGTAGAGCGCGAGGTCGGCGCATTTCATCAGGTGGTCGCCGGCCGTGCCGTCCTCCGGCGCGACCGCGATACCGACCGACAGGCCGGTATTGATCAGGTGCCCGTCGATGACGAAGGGGTCGGTCATGGTCCGCACGAGGCGTCGGGCCAGCGTTTCCGCCGACTGTGCCGTCGCCGAGCGGAGCAGGATGGCGAATTCGTCGCCGCCGAGGCGCGCCAGCATACCGGTGCGCCCGACCGCCTTGGCCAGCCGGTCGGCAACGGCGGTGAGAAGCTGGTCGCCGATAGGGTGGCCGAGCGTATCGTTGACGGCCTTGAAGTGATCGAGATCGAGGCACAGCAGCGCCAGCGGCTCGCCCGTCGCCTCGGCCTTGAGCAGGCCCTCCGCCATGCGCTCGCGGAACAGCACGCGGTTCGGCAGGTCCGTCAGCGCGTCGTGATGCGCCATATGCGCGATGTGCTGCTCGGCCTTGCGGCGCTGCGTCACGTCCTCGTGGACGGCCACCCAGCCGCCATGCTCCATCGGGTGATACAGCACCTCGACGATGCGTCCGTCGGCGAGTTGCCGATGCGACAGATGCTGGCCCGCAGCGAGGCGCTCGAAATAGCCGGCGACGATCTCCTCCGCCGTGATGCCGCGATAATTGCCGAGCGCGACGCTGTGCGCGACGATGGAGAGCATGGTCGAGCCGGGCCGCACGACATCGGGCGACATGCCGTACATGTCGAGATAGCGGCGGTTGCAGACGATGAGGTTCAGGTCGGCGTCGAGCATGGCGAGGCCGTGCGCCATGTTGTTCAGCGCGGCGTCGAAGCGGCGGTGCTGCTCGCGCAGGGCTTCAGCGGCGATCTCGCGGGCGGTGATATCCTCGAAGGTGACGACCCAGCCGCCGCTCGCCATCGGCTGGCTGCGGATGGCGACGACGCGGTCGCCGAGCCGGCGCTGGACCATGCGGTCGCTGCCGCTCGCCAGGAAGGCGGCGAAACGCTCATAGACCTCCCCGGCATCGGTATCGCCGGGCATGTTGCTGCGATCGATCGACAGCCGGATGAGGTCGGCGAGATGCGCGCCCGGGCGGGCGTCGTCGTCGGAGAAAGTATGCAGGTCGAGGAAGCGGCGGTTTCGCACGACGATGCGGCAGCCGCTGTCATAGACGCACAGGCCCTGCGCCATGTTCTCGAGCGTCGCATCGAGCAGGACGTTCTGGGCGTTGAGCTGCGTCATGATCGCGCTCTGGAGCGCGGCGGCGCGGCGCTCCTCGGTAACGTCCTCGAACATGCCCAGCCAGCCGCCGCCTTCCATCTGGTGCAGCGTGCAGGCGATCGTCCGCCCGTCGGCCATCAGCTGGTCGTAGGTCTGCACTCCACCCCGGGCGACGGTGGACATCCGCCGGTCGTAGAGTTCCTGCGCGCTGGAGCCGGGGTAATTGCCGTAGGCGACGCCGTGCTCGAACATCTCCATCAGCGTGACACCCGGCCGCGCGAATGCCGGATCCGAATTGAACAGGGTGACATAGACGGCGTTGCAAACGATCAGCCGGTTGTCGGCGTCGAACATGCAGAGCCCCTGCGACATGGCGTTGAGCGCCGTGTCGAAGCGCATGTGCTGCTCGCGAAGCTCCAGCACCGCCCGCTCGTGGTCCGTGACATCCTCGCAGGTGAAGACCCAGCCGCCGTCCGGCATGGGGCGGGACCGCGCCGCCATCAGCCGCCCATCGGGCAGAACGCGAAGGCCGTGATCGCCGCTGCGGGCGATGCGCAGACGCGACGCGGCCAGGGCATCGTCCAGCGACTGGTCGGGATAGTGACCGAGGCTAATCGCGTGAGCGAGGATCTCGCGGAGCGTCGCGCCGGTGCGTGCGACGGCCGGGTCGAAGCCGAACAGATCAATGTACTGCATGTTGCAGACGATCAGCCGCTCGGCCGCATCGAACATGGCGAGGCCGTGGCTCATATTGGCGAGCGCCTGGCCAAAGCGGCGATGCTGTTCGCCGAGCGCCTCGGTCGCCTTCACCCGCGCGGTGACGTCCTCGCAGGTGAAGACCCAGCCGCCGCCCGGCATCGGCCGGCGGCAGACGGACAGGCGGCGCGTGCCCGTGAGTTCGAGAACTCCCGTGAACTCCGTGCCCGTGACCCTCCAGGCTCGTGCATCGGCGATGAGCTGTTCCAGCGTCTGGCCCGAATAGAAGCCACGCTCCAGCGCATGGGCGAAGACATCGATGAGGTGGATTCCGGGACGGATGATGGCCGGGTCGTAACCGAACAGGCTCATGTACTGCGCATTGCAGATGATCAGCCGCTCGTCGTCGTCGAACATGGCGAGGCCGTGGCTCATGTTGTCGAGCGCCTGCCCGAACCGGCCCGCCTGCGCCCGCAACTCGGCCTCAAGCCGGTACTGCGAGGTGATGTCCTGATGGGTCGCGACCCAGCCGCCGTCACCCGTGGGCCGGTAGCTGATCGAGATCACCCGGCCGTCGCGGAAGCGCTCGTAGCGCACGAAGGGCTCGCCCCGCGCGATCAAGGTCCGCCGGCCCCGCCACGCCTCGTCGAGGGTCATGCCGTCGAGCCGGTCCATGGCGGCGCTGTAGCGCAGCAGATCCAGCATCGTGACGCCGGGCCGGACCATCTCCTCCGGCATGTCGAACAGGTCGCGCATCCGGCGATTCGACAGGCGGATGACCAGCTGTGAATCGAACACGCACAGCCCATGCTCGACGGCATCAAGCGCTATCGCCTGCAGCGCGGCCTGCGGCGTTTCATCCGTCCCCTCAAGGCCGTCGCCGCCCACCCGCAGCGCCGTAGTTCTTCTCTCAGCCAATGCGAAACCGCCGAAATGCCGACGCCGACGGCACAGATTACCGGCGATAGCAACAACGCATGGTTAATGCCGGTAGCACGACCTGTCCGCCCGCAGCCGACGGCAGGTGCGAGCCACCCCACTTGCGGTATATGTAATAGTATTACATAACACGTTCGGCGGGTTTGCGGTGGCGCGTGATTCCTGCTTTGGTGCCTTCATCTTCGGTGCTCCCGTCAATGGGAGTGAAACGGGAATGCGGTGCGCGCCTTCGGGCGCAATGCCGCGGCTGCCCCCGCAACTGTAAGCGGCGAGCGCTCCTCGAACGAACCACTGGCAACGGACCCAAGGTCCATGGTCGGGAAGGATCGGGAGAGCGCGTCGACCCGCGAGCCAGGAGACCGGCCGGAGATCGAGTGAACCCCAAGCCGGCGGTGGGCCGGAAGGAGCTTATCGATGCCTCGTCTCCCGATGCCGGGCCGCGTGCCCGCGCTCGTCTCCCTTCTGTCTGCCGCCGTCGCCAGTCCCCTGGCGGCACAACCTGCGGCGGCGCCTCCGACCCTGCTCGACGAGATCGTCGTGACCTCAACCGGACGGCCCGAGCCACGCAGCCGGATCACTGGCACGGTGCAGGTCATCGAGGGCGAGCGGATCGCCCGTTCGCAGGCCCGCTCCGTCACCGACCTGCTGGCCGAGAATGCCGTCGGCTTCTTCTCCGAATGGACCCCCGGGCAGACCTCGATCAACATCCGCGGCGGCTCGTCGGACGGCCAGGGCAAGGACTTCCGCAGCCAGGTTCTGGTGCTGATCAACGGTCGCCGCGCCGGCACCGCCAACATCTCGAAACTCTCGCCCGCCGACGTGGACCGCATCGAGGTGATCCGCGGCCCCGCCTCGGTGATCTACGGCTCCGGCGCGATGGGCGGCGTCATCAACATCATCCTGAAGAACGGCCGCAACACGCAGGGTAATTTCGCCGAACTGTCAGGCGGCTCGTGGGGGCTTCTGTCGGGGCGCGGCTACATGGCGGGGCAGCAGGGCGGCAGCGACTTCTATATCGGCCTGTCCGGCGCTCGGCGCGACAGCTACTCGTCCGGCGCCGGCGGCGGCCTGATGGGCAATACCCAGTACCAGCGCCTTGGGATCACCGGCGCGTTCGGGCACCAGATCAACGAGTTCAACCGGGTCGATGTCACGGTGCGTTCGGACGGCATCTACGATGCCGGCTTCCGTGGTTCGTCGTGGAGCACGTTCAATCGCGACCAGCGCACCAATACCTCGTTCGATTTCGTCTATTCCGGACGCACGCCGAGCGAGTTCGCGCGCTGGACCTCGCACAGCTACCTCGTCGAGGATCAGGACATCTTCCGCTGGGCCTCGCGGTCCGGCGGCACGCGGCTCGACATCAACCGCCGCCACCTCTCCATCATGGGCACGAAGTTCGAGCCGATCTTCAACCTGCTGCCCGGCAACGAGCTCCTGCTTGGCATCAATCTGGAGCGGAGCTGGCTGCGCTCGGCGCGCTACCGCGAGGCGATCAGTCCGCCCTACACCATGCCGCAGGTGGCCCCGCAGGACGCCAACCAGACCGACTCGCTGATGGCCTTCTATGCCGAGAACAGCCAGCGGCTGTTCGACGACCGCGTCGTACTGCGCGCCGGCCTGCGCCATACCCGCGGCTCGACCAGCTTCGACCCGACGCCGAACCTTGCCAACCAGTCGACGGGATCGCGGCCCTACAGCGCAACCACCTATACGGTGGGCGGCACGTTCCGCGCGACGGAGAACCTCTCGTTCCGCTCGGGCGTCGCCACCGGCTTCCGCGCGCCGACGGCGACGGAGCTTGCCGGCGACTACACCGTGCTGGCGGGCGGCCAGATCTTCGGCAATCCGAGCCTCAGGCCCGAGACCAGCCGCCAGTACGAGGTCGGCACCACCTTCTCGTGGAACGGACTCAGCATCGACGCAGCCCTGTTCCAGAACACGATCTCGCACCGGATCATCTCGCGGCGCCGGGCCGGGCCGCTGAACATCTCGGACTACGTCAACAATCCCGGTGACATCGTCATCCGCGGCGTCGAGGTTCAGGCGAGCCTCGACGTGCTGCGCGCCGTCACCGCCCAGCCGAACGGCTGGCACTGGTCGCTCTTCGCCAATGGCGGCTACAATTTCGACATGCGCGATTTCGGTGCGGCTCCCACCGCCAATTCCCGCCAGGTGCAGCGGGCCTACAAGTATCAGGTCGCCCTCGGCACGCGGTTTGGCCAGCGCACCGGCGTCGCCATGCCGTGGAGCTTCTCGGTGACCGGCATCCTGCGCGGACCCATCTGGTACGACACGGAGGAGACGCTTGTGGTGGGCGCGGAGCCTTCGACCAGCTTCATCCACCAGAAGCCGGCCTTCTGGACCTGGAACGCGCGGCTCGAGGCTGAACTGCGCCCCGGCCTCACCGGCTTCGTGGCGATGAACAACATGTTCAACGTCAATCAGCACGCGCTGTTCATCGCGCTGGACCGGTCGCCGTTCATCGGCAGCCCGGCAGTGTCCAACACCAACGGCATCGGCAATCCCGGCAATTCGATGCCGGGCCGCGAGATCGTCGCCGGCCTGCAGGCGCGGTTCTGACGATGCGCCTCATCGCCGCGGCCGCCCTCACGATCGCGCTTGCGGCCCCGGCCGCAGGCGAGGCCGTGACGGTGGCCGACGCTCTGGGGCGGCAGGTGACGCTTCAGCGCCCGCCGCAGAGGCTCGTGACGATCTTCGCCTCCAACACGGAGCTGGTCGCTTCCGTGGGCCTTGCCGACCGCATCGTCGGGATCGAGAGCTTCACGCGCTTTCCGCCAGAGGTGGTGGGCCGTCCGCAGGTCGGCGGACGGCTCGGCTTCTCGGTGGACCGCGTGGTGCGCCAGCGGCCGGACCTCGTCATCGTGACGCCGGCGCGGCAGGCTGTGCACCAGCTCGTCGATCCCATGGAGCGGCTGGGCATCCCCATCCTCGTCGTCACCCACCGCAGCGTGGACGAGGTCTTCGCCAATATCCGCCTGGTCGCGAAGGCGGCCGGCGTGGAGGCACGCGGCGAGGCAGTGACCCACGCGCTTCAGTCCCGCCTCGATGCGGTCGCGCGCCGCCTGGCCGGGCGCGGGCGGCCGCGCGTGATCATGATCACCGGGCGGGTCGCGACGGGGCTGATGCTGATCGCGAGGCCCGGCAGCTATACGGCGGACGCCATGGTCGCGGCGGGCGCGCGGCTCGCCTTCGACCAGCCGCAGATGCTGCCGCAGGTCTCGCCGGAGGCGATCCTGCGCTCCGACCCCGACATCGTGCTGTTCGCCGGCTCCGAAGCCGACCGGCGCGAACTGTTCGCCCGTCCAGGCTGGCAGCACCTGCGCGCGCTGCGCGAGAACCGGGTGCTGACCGTCTCCCGTGCCGAGTTCCTCATTCCCGGCCCGCGCGTCGTCGATGGCATCGAGAAGCTCGCGGCCGTGCTTCATCCGGACGCGCCGCGATGATCCGTGTCTGGGCGACACTCGCGGCGCTGCTGGTTGCCGCCATCCTTCTCGGGCTCGCCGCCGGCCACGACTGGGCCGGCCCGGCCGAGATTGTTCGCGCGCTCAGCGGCGACCCGTCCCTCGACAGCCGGCTGATCGCCGACTGGCGGCTGCCGCGCGTGCTCGCCGCGGCCGGCGTCGGCGCGCTGCTCGGTCTCGGCGGCTGCCTGTTCCAGGGCCTGTTCCGCAATCCGCTGGCCGAGCCCTACCTGCTCGGCTCGGCAGGAGGTGCCGCCATCGGCGCGACGGTTGCGCTGCTCGTGCCGCTCGGCGTTCCGCAGCACTGGCTGCTGCCGGTTCTCGCCTTTCTCGGCGCCTGGGGCGCGACATTGCTGGTGCTTGGCGTCTCACGCGTCGCGGGCGCGGTAGACGCGGCGGGCCTGCTGCTCGCCGGAGTCGCCATCGCAGCCGTGCTCGGCGCCTTGCGTTCGTTCCTGATGCTGGCTCTGTCCGACGAGACGGTGAGCCTTCAGGTGGTGCTGAGCTGGACGCTCGGCGGCATTCAGACGCCGGGCTGGAGCGGGCTCGCGCTGCTCGCCGCCCTCACCCTCGCATGTTTCCTGCTGGCGCAGCGAACGGCCCGTGGGCTCGACCTTCTAGGCCTCGGCGAGGCCATGGCCCACGGCTTCGGCCTCGACGTGAAGCGCTTCGTGGCGCTCGCCGTGCTGGTCGGCGCTGCCGTCGTGGCAGTTGCGGTGTCCTTCGGCGGGCTCGTCGCCTTCGTCGGCCTCGCCGCCCCCCATATTGCCCGCTGGCTGGTTGGACCGCGCCACGGGCCGCTGATCCCGGCATCTGGCCTCGTCGGCGCCATCGTGGTGGTGCTGGCGGACGCCATCGCGCGCTCGGCCCTGCCGCCTGCCGAAGTGCCGCTCGGCCTCATCACTGCCGTCGCGGGCGGGCCGTTCTTCCTGATCCTCCTTGCACGGAGGCTGAGGTCATGAGCCGGATCGAGGCGACGGGGCTGACACTCCAGCGCGGCTCCAAGACGGTTCTCGACGGCGTCGATTTCGCCGCCGGTCCGACAGGGGCCATCGCCGTGATCGGACCCAACGGCGCGGGCAAGTCGAGCCTCGCCAAGATCCTCGCCGGACTGATCGCCGACCATGCAGGCGCCGCGAGCATTGCCGGCCGCCCCCTCGCCTCGCTCACGGGTCCGGAGCGTACCGCGCTCATCGGCTATGTGCCGCAGAGCTTCCACCCGCACTGGGACATCACGCCGCGCATGCTCGTGCAGATGGGCGCGGAACGTGGCGCGAAGGCCGATGCCGCCGCGATCGCGGCTGTGCTCACCGCCCGCGAGATCGACCCGATCGCCGACCGCCGCTGGTCGGCGCTGTCGGGCGGCGAGCAGGCGCGCGCGCTGCTGGCCTCGGTCGAGGTGACCGACCCGCCGATCCTCATCGCGGACGAACCCGGCGCGAGCCTCGACATCCGCCACCGTATCGACCTCGTGCGTGGCTTCGCCGAGCGCGGGCGCGAGCGTCTGGTGATCGTCGTGCTGCATGACATCGAACTCGCGACGACATGGTTCGAGCGGGTGGTGGTGATGGATCAGGGCCGCATCGCCGCCGACCTGCCGAGCGCAGAACTCGCCGGCAGCGATGTGCTGCCCCGCGTGTTTCGCGTTCCCTTCGAGACCATCGTCGTGGACGGCGTCGCCATCGCGCGGCCGGCATCCGGGCGGCACACATGAGCGCGCCCGTCCGCATCGACCTTGCCGGCTGGACACGCGAGGCGACCTTCGGCGACCACCGCGCGTTCCTGTCGATCTTCGAGGAAGCCGACCGCCTCGGCTTCGACGGCGTCTGGTTCAACGAGTTCCATTTCATGGACCCACCGATCCCCTATCCCTCCACGCACCTGCTGGCCGCCGCGATCTTCGCGCGCACGGAAAGGCTGCGGGTGGGCTCCTCGGTACTGGTCCTGCCGATCCACCATCCGCTGATGCTCGCGGAGGAAATCGCCCAGCTCGATCTGCAAAGCGGCGGGCGGCTCGATATCGGCGTCGGGCGCGGCACCTCGGCGGACACCTTCGCCTCGCTCGGCATCCCGCATGCCGAGGCGCGGCTGCGGTTCGAGGCCTCGCTGCGCATCATCCGCGCGGTGCTCACAAATGGCCGGGCGACGTCCGCCGATGGGCCCTGGCGGTTCCCCGAGACGGTGGTCGGGCCGGCGCCGGCGCAGCGACCGCATCCCCCGATCTACGTCGCGGGTTCGACCGCCGAGACGCTCGACTTCGCGCTCTCGGAAGACTTGCCGCTGCTGCTCAGCCTCGAGCCGCCGGAAGGCCGGCAGCTCGCCATTTACAGGTCGCTGCTGGAACGGAGCGGCAGGCGCAGCGCGCTCGGCCGCTCGACGCTGGCGCGCTACGTCAATGTCGCGCCCAGCGCGGCGGTGGCGGAAGCCGCGCTCGACAGCCTGCTCGACGCGCTGCACGTGCGCCGCCTGCATTTCGCGGCCCTGCGCGGCGAGACACCGGAGAACGTGAAGCGGCCCGACCGCGAGACCGTGCTGCTGGACCAGTTCGTCCATGGCACGCCCGAGGACTGCGTCGCGCAGATCCGGCGGCTGGCGGATGGCACGGGCATCCGGCACCTGCGCTGCATCTTCAACGGCAACGGCGTGCTGTCGAACGAGGCGGCGCTCGCCGCGATGCGCCTGTTCGCACGGGAGGCGCTGCCAGCATTGAAAGGCCATCCGCCGCTTCGGGCGGTGGGGGATTAGGCCCCGAAGGAACGCGCCAGCGGCCAGCCCGCTTCGGATGCGAGGCGCGCCGCAGAGTCGGCGAGACGCTCGCCGAGAAGGCGGCGCCTGCCCTCGTCGAACAGCAGCCGCCCGTCGCGCTTCCTGATCTCGCCGCCGACCATCACCGTGTCGACATTGCCGGCGTTGGCCTGCTCGACGATGGAGAAGACGGGATCGTGGACCGGGAACAGGTTGAGGTCGCCTGCGCGCAGCAGGACGATATCGGCCTTGAGGCCTGGCGCGAGGCGGCCGATGGATTTTTCCATCCTCAACGCCTTTGCGCCTGCCGTCGTCGCCCAGCCAAGCGCCGTGCGCGAGGGGATCATGGCGTCGAGGCGTTTGGCGCGCAGGCCCTCGTTGCGGGCGAAGAGCAGCGCCGTCTGCATCTCCCGCCAGAGGTCGCCCGCCACCATCGCCTCGACATCGACGCCGATGGAAGGCTGGTGACCGCGATCCATGACCTTCCGCAGGACCGAGTCGGTTGGATAGTCGTGGAACTCGTTGGTCGTCGTCGCGGTGATCGTGCAGCCGGCATCGAGAAGGCGATGAACCTCGTCCGTCGTCAGATGGTTGCAGTGGACGAGATTATGATCCGGCCCGAGCAGTCCCATCGCAGCAAGCCGGTCGTAGCCGTCCGGGGTGACCGCGTTGGCGTGACTGCGGGTGACGTGCGAGGAGGCGATCAGTCCGAGGTCACGGGCGAGCCGGACGTTGTGGAGCGATGCCTCCCAGTCCGCCCAGTGCGGCCCGGCAATGCCGAGCGCCAGTGTGACGAGGCCGGGTGTCGCGAAGCGGCTCTTCATCAGCGCCTCGACCCGCTCGCGCGGATGCAGGCGGCGCGACGGCATGGCGCCGGGCACGGCCGGTTCGCGCAGGCCATCGCCATGGATGAAGACCGCGCGGATGCCGGCATCGACGAGAGCATCGACCGAGCGCTCCGCCTGTTCGAGCGAACGCAGGTTGTGCGAGTAGTCCGCGAGCGTGGTGACGCCCTGGTCGAGCTGGTTCAGAGCGCCGAACAGCGTGCCGAGATAATTGTCCTCCGACCCGAACCGGACGGCGGCATTGCCGTAGAAATTGCGGAAATAGTCCGGACCCAGCCATTCCGAACCGACGGCGCGGAAGCCGGCCTGGAACGTGTGCAGGTGCATGTTGATCAGGCCCGGCATGACGATCATGCCGGAGGCGTCGATCATCTCGTCATGCGGCAGGTCGAGCCGCTGGCCCACCGCCTCCACGGCATCACCGGCGACGAGAATATCGGCGCCCTTCAGCGTGCCGAGCCCGTCGTCCATGGTGACGAGCCAGCCGCAGCGGATCAGCGTGCGCTTCCCCGTCGCCATGGCACTATCTCCCAAACGGCACGTAGGCGGCCTCGCCCATGATGCGATCGACCGAGGCGGCCAGCTCGACCATGCGCTGGCGGCGCACGGCCTCGGGGAAGACCAGCTTGCCGTCCTTCTTCCTGACGACGCCGTCGATCAGCACGGTGTGGACGTTGCCCTGGTTTGCCTGTTCGACGATGGAGAGCACGGGATCGTGGACGGGGAAGAGGTTGAGATCGTTGCCGTCCAGCAGGACGATGTCGGCCTTCTTGCCCGGCGACAGCGTGCCGATGCGGTCAGCGAGACCAAGAGCCTCCGCGCCGCCGATGGTCGCCCAGGCGAGCGCCTCGCGCGAGCGGATCGGCACCACCGAGAAGGCCGGCTTCCTGTCGCGCGCATTCTCGCGCTGGCAGACGGAGAGCGCGTAGAGCAGCGCGATCTGCATCTCGCGGAACATCTCTCCTGAAACGCGCGGCTCGACATCGACGCCGAGCGAGCAGGTGCCGCCGAGCGCCTTGACGCGGCCGACGAGCGGATCGCCGGCATAGCCGCGCAGTTCGGTCTGGACCGTGGCGCAGAAGGTGACGCCCACATCGAACAGACGCTTCAGCTCATCGTCGGAAAGGTAGTTGCCGTGGACCACGCTGTGATCCGCGCCGACCAGCCCCTCCTCGATGAGCGGATAGTAGCCGCGCGGATCGACCGCGAGTTCCGGACGCTTGGTGGCGTGGGTGGATGAGCGCAGGCCCATCTCGCGGGCGAGGCGCAGATTGATCCGCGTCGGCTCCATCTCGGCCCAGTGCGGGCCGGCGACGCCGAGCGCCATGGTCACCAGTGCACCGTCATCGACGAGGCGCTTGCGGATGTGGGTTACGCGCTCGCGCGGATTGATGCGCTTCTCGAAGGGCTCGACCTTCTCCCGCTCGGGCGGCAGCTTGCCGGCGCCCATGGTGAAGACCGCGCGGATGCCGGCATCCTGCAGCGCGTCGATGGAGCGCTCGGCCTGCTCGGTCGAAGTGATGTTGTGGCAGTAGTCGTTGAGCGTGGTGCAGCCGCCGTCGATCTGGTTCAGCGCGCCGATGAGATTGCCGAGATAATTGTCCTCGGGGCCGTACTGCGTGGCCATGCCGCCGTGCAGGTACTTGAAATATTCGCCGTGCGCCCATTCGCAGCCGATGGCGCGCAGGCCCGTCTGCCAGGTGTGCATGTGGGCGTTGACGAGGCCGGGCATGGCGATCATGGCCGGCGCATCGATCACCTCGTCGGCGTCGGCCTCGAGGCTCTTGCCGATGGCGACGATGCGGTCGCCATCGATCAGGATTTCGGCGTCCTTCAGGTCGCCGACGGCCGGGTCCATGGAGACGATCCAGCCGCATTTGATCAGTTTGGTGGCCATGGAGATCAGGCCGCCTTCAACGTGAAATTGCCGGCGCGCATGATGCGCTCGATCGAAGCGACAAGCTCCGCCTTGCGCTTTGCCAGCACGTCGTCGCGGAACACCCGCTTGCCGCCCTGCTTCCTGATGACGCCGTCGATGATGACCGTATCGACATTGCCGCCATGGGCCTGGTCGGTGATCGACAGTAGCGGATCGTGAACCGGGAACAGGTTCAGGTCGTTCGCCCGGAGCATGACGATGTCGGCCTTCTTGCCGGGCGTGATCGAGCCGATCTGGTCCTCCATGCCCATGGCGCGGGCATTGCCGATGGTCGCCCACATCAGCGCCTCGCGCGACTTGATCGGGATCGACTGGAACGGCGGATTGCCGGCCGCCTGATTGTCGCGCAGCGAAGCCCAGCGGGCATGCAGCAGCGCCGCCTGCATCTCGCGGAACATCTCGCCGGTGACGATGGGTTCCACGTCGATGCCTATGGACGGCATGCCGCCGAACTTCTTCACCCGCAGCGTCACCGGCTCGGCCGCATGGCCGTGCAGTTCGACCAGCACGGTGCCGGTGATCGAGGCGCCCGCCTCCACCAGCGGCTGCAGTTCCTCATCCTCGATGTAGTTGCCGTGGACGAGGTTGTGATCGGGCCCGATGAGACCGGTCTTGACCAGCTTGCCGTAGCCGCCGGGCGCAACCTGATCGGGGATCTTGCGGGTCGCATGCGAGGTCGACATCAGGTTCAGCTCGCGGGCGAGCTTCAAATCCTGTTCGGCCACTTCGTAAGTGCCCCAGTGCGGGCCGAGGATGGCCATGGAGAGGGTCACGAGCCGGTCGTCGGAGGCAAAGCGGCCGTTACGCAGCGCCTCGATGCGGTCGCGCGGATGCGGAACGTGAGTGTAAGGCAATTCGCCCGGCCTGGTCGGCGGCTTGGCGGTGCCATGGGCGAACAGGGCGCGGATGCCGGACTCCTCCAGCCCGTCCACGGAGCGTTCCGCGTGCTCCAGCGAGGTGATGTTGTGGCACCAGTCCCAGATGGTGGTGACGCCGCCGTCGATCTGGCCGAGCGCGCCGATCAGGTTGCCGACATAGTTGTCCTCGGGGCCGTAATGGGTCGCGAGATTGGCGTGGATGTTCTTGTGGTAGTCCGGCCCCAGCCATTCCGAACCGATGGCGCGCAGGCCCGCCTGCCAGGTGTGGATATGGGCGTCGATCAGGCCCGGCATGACGATCTTGTCGCGGGCATCGATCACCTCGTCGGCATCGGCCTCGATGCCCTTGCCGGCGGCGACGATGCGGCTGCCCTCGATCAGGATGCGCGCGCCCTTGTGGTCGCCGACCTTGTCGTCCATCGAGACGAGCCAGCCGCACTCGATCAGAGTCCGTTTCATGGGAACTTCTCCCGGGCCGTCAGGCGGCCCTCTATCCAGTTGGTCGGATCAGCGGGCGCGGATCAGTTGGCGCGCCAGCGGTTGACGAGGCCGCCGAGCCGGTCCTGGCCCTTGGTCAGCAGGATGCCGAGCACGGCCAGCAGCAGCAGGATCGCGAAGACCTGGCCGGTCTCGAGCACCTGGCCGGCGGCCTGCAGCTTGGCGCCGAGGCCGTAGCGGGCCGTCTGCATCTCGGCCGCGACCACCAGGATGATCGAGATGCCCAGCGCGAGGCGCAGGCCGCCGAAGATGGCGGGGATCGCCGCCGGCAGCACGACCTTACGCTGGATCTGCACCGTGTTCGCGCCGAGGTCGCGAGCCGCGAGGATCAGGCCCTCGTCGCACTGGCGCACGCCGATGATCGTGTTGACGAGGATCGGGAAGATGCAGCCGAGCGCGGACAGCGCGATCTGGAACGAGTTGCCGGTGCCGAGCCAGATGACCAGCAGCGGCACGAGGGCGATCTTCGGCACGGGATAGAGCGCGGCGACGAAGATGTCGGCGATCGCATAGATGCGCTTCGACATGCCCATCAGCAGGCCGAGGCCGATGCCGACGAAGGCGGCGAGGAAGAAGCCGCCGAAGATGCGATAGAGCGTCAGGCCGAGGTCGTAGACGAGACCCTTGGTCGCGAACAGGTCGTAGAGCGTGACGACGACCACTGAGGGACGCGGCAGGAACAGTTCGGGGATGGAGCCGAACATGACGGAGACTTCCCAGAACACCAGGAAGCAGGCCATGGCGACGGGGCCATACCACCAGGTATCGTCGCGCAGACGCTCGTCAGCCTGCGGCGGGGATGCGGGCTTCTCGGCCTGGAAAGCGATTGAGCGGTTCACGTCGGTCATGATCGCAAGCCTTCAGTTCATCATCGACTTGCGGACTTCGTCGCGCAGCAGCCCATAGATCTCGGAGAACAGCTCGCCGAAGCGCTTGTCGTTCTGCACGTCGATGCCGCGCGGGCGCGGCAGATCGACATCGAGGCTGGCGGCGATCTTGCCGGGGCGCGCCGTCATCACCACCACGTGGTCGCCGAGGAAGATCGCTTCCTCGATCGAGTGGGTGATCAGGATGACCGTCTTGGCACTCTTCTCGACAAGGCTGGACAACTGCTCCTGCAGGTAGAGCCGCGTCTGCGCGTCGAGCGCGCCGAAGGGCTCGTCGAGGAACAGGATGTCCGGCGACATCACCATGCCTCGGGCAAGGCCCACGCGCTGCTTCATGCCGCCGGAGAGCTGACCGGGATAGTGATTCTCGAAGCCCGAGAGCTCGACCGACTTGATGGCGTCCATCGCCTTCTCGCGGCGTTCGGCCTTAGACACACCCTGCAGCTCCATGCCGAAGGCGACATTGTCCACGACGGTCCGCCAGGGCAGCAGGTTGAAGGACTGCCAGACGGTGGCCATGCGCGGCGCATCGCCCGGCGTCAGGGCGCCCGCGCCGTTCCCATAGAGGAACTTCACGTCGCCCTGGCTCGCCTTGACGAGGCCGCGCATGATGAGAAGGAGCGTCGACTTTCCGCAGCCCGATGGCCCGACGATTGAGGTTACCTTGCCGGCCGGGAACCGGCAGGTCACGTCGGTGAGCGCCGTGGTCGGCGGCCGCGTCCTGGAGAGGAAGCGGTGCGACAGGCCCTCGATGGAAATTGCCTCGAACTGCATCGTGAAAACGCGCCTCCCAGCGCGATGAAAGGACTGCCGCGGGATCAGATGAAGGGGTTCTTGTCGTCGAGACGCTTCTTTGCCTCGCGGATCACGCGGTCGTCGAAGATCTGGTCCTCGGGCACCATGCGCTGCAGGAGGTCGGTCTTCTCGTGCCAGAACTTCTGCTGTCCGAGGATGGACGGCATGTTCGGCAGCCCGTCGACGGTCATGTAGGTCCAGCGCTGGCGCGTGGAGTTGATGACCTCCGGCGTCAGGCCGGTGCCCTCGGCCATGATCTTGAGGACTTCCGGATTGCCGGTGCGGGCGGCGTCCATGAAGTCGATGTTGCCCTGCATGATCGCCATGGAGAAGCGGACCGCGGCGGAGTGCTTCTCGCGCAGGAATTTCTCGCTGGCGACGGAGCAGGCCAGCACGAAGTCGGGGGCGATCTCGTCGCTCCAGGTGGCGATCTTGCCGACGCCGCGGTTCTGGGCGGCATAGGCGCCCGGCAGCGGCATGTTGAGGATGTCGATGCGGTTCTGCTGCATCAGCGGCAGGCTGACCTGCGGCGACATGCCCCAGTTCCAGTCGGCGTCCTCGAACTTCAGGCCGGCGCGCTCGAGGCCCACCGTGTGCAGGTAGTGCGCAACGCTGCCGCGCGAGGAAATGCCGATCTTGGCGCCCTTGGCGAACTTGTAGCCATCGACGGTGCGGAAGCCCTTCTCCCACATCTCGTTGGAGACCATGATCGAGTTGGAGCCCCAGCCCGGCGCTTCGCGGCCACGCTCGAAAAAGAGGCGCAGGCCCGCACCCTTCGACATGAGATTGAACAGGCCCGCCGAGAGCGTCGCGCCGGTGATGTCCAGCTCGCCCGCGGCAAGCGCCGGCATCGACAGCGAACCATCGACATGGCTGGTCGGGACGATCTCGATGTTCAGTTTCTTGAAGTAGCCCTTCGCCTGGGCGATGTAGTAGGGGCCGGCCGAAATATAGGGCGCGAAGCCCATGCGGATGCGCGCGGGCTCCATGAAATCGGACTGCGCCATGACCTGGGGCGCTGCGAGAAAGGTGGCGCCCGCGGCCGATGCCTGAACGAATCCGCGCCTCGTGAACGTCGTCATGCCCATTCTCCCCTTTCTGTCGCCCATAGGCTGATGACCCATCATGCAAACGATTGCATAGAATTGCAATGCGTCGTTTCGACCCGAGCCTTGCGTCTGCTGCAGTCAAGCAAATCGCGCGCCGGATGCCTTGCTGGACGGTGACGGAGAGGTTCGCCCGCAGGCATTGCCCTTCATGGCAATGCCTCGGCAGGCAGCGATGCGCCTGTCACTTTTGCCGGCGACCGGTCGCAACCTTTGCCGCCGAGGAGGCGTCGCGTCGCTGACGGTGCCGTCAACGAACGCAGCGGGCCCGTGGCTTCGAAGGAGCTTGCGGCTCAGCGGGTCAGGCGCACGTTCTGAAGCGACTGGGCGATGTTCTTGAACACTTCCTGCAGCGACGTGCGGTCGGTCGCGTCGAAGGCGTGGGCCGACGAGCTCGCACAGCTGCGCATCGCCGTCCGCGCCGTCGGATCAGTGATGTCGAAGGCGATCGTGTAGATCTCGATCTGCTGCGACTTGGCGTAGGTGCAGATCGCGTCCATGTCGGAATAGGTCTGCGCAAGCTGCTTGGCCTGATTGTTCGTATTGCCGTTGAAGGCGACGTGGCGTCCGTCGGAGGCACGGAATTGCAGCGTGTTGGCGCCATCCGTCATCAGCACCATCACCTTGCGGGGACGGCGGTTCTGGGAATCGTAGGGTCGCCCCTCGGAGAACGGCGCGGTGGGCGAGAGGACATTGACGCCCCAGATCAGGCCGCCCGGAATATAGGTCGACGGCTTGTAGCCGCCGACATTGACCACCATGCCGCGGATCGCTGCCGTCACCGTCGACGGGCTGGTCGAGAGCGGGATGATCGGGTTGAGGCAGTTCTGGCTGGTGGCCAGATAGCCCGGATAGGGCGTTGAGGGCTGGGCATCGGTCAGGCGCAGCGTGCCGCTGGTGCGCGAGCCGACGCAGCCGTACCAGCGATAGCGCGTGGTGCCCCCTCCCGAGCATGACTCGTAGGGAGGGACTGTCTGCTCGGTGCAGGTCGATGGCGTGCAGTCATAGGTCTCGACGTTGCCGTCGATCGTCCGCGTGCAGGTCTTGGCAGGCCCCCTGATGCAGACGGAGCGCGTCGTCTTGGTGACGCACGTGCGCTGCGACGTCACGTCGTAATCGGCGGGGACCGAAACCCAGGTCGCGTTGCGATTGGCGGTCCCGACATTGACGTAATCGGCATAGGGCACGACGCCGATCTTCACGTCGACCGAGGGATCGCGCCACAGCGTGGTGACGAGTTCCGCAGCGGAATCCTTGAGCGCGGCCAGTTTGGAGCCCGACATGGACCATGTGTTGTCGAGGACGAGGACGAGTTCGGTGGAACCGTTCAGCGCCCTGATCGAATTGGCCGTGACGCGATAGCCAAGCTGGCTGTAACCGGCCAACTGCATGAAGGCGGGGCTGATCGAACCCTCGGCGATCAGCGTGACCTCGCGCTTGGTCGTGTCGTAGCGAAAGGTTGTGATCCGCGTCGCGTCGGCGTTGGTGCCGGTCGTGTTGGCCCGCAGGTAATTGGTGGCGACAACACTCATCGAGGCTTCGGTCTCGATCCGCGAAGCCGCAGCGGCAAGAGCGGCAGCGTCGGCGGCCGCCTGGGCAGCAGCCTGCGCTGCCGACAAGCGAGCGTAATCGACGCCAGCGCCGACCAACAGCATGATCGGAATGATCGCGATACCGAACAGGATCGCAACGACGCCCGATTCCTGCTTGCGGAAGCGGTGAAGGATCGAAGCCATCGTGAACATCCCCGAGCGAACGATGGCCCACTCTCGGAGATGTTTGTTTAAAATTACAGAATCAGATGCGTCACCATGATACCGCTTTGCATGCTTTACTTGCCATTCCTCTGCGTCTTCGCGTCGCGCATCAGGCCCACGGGGTGAGCCCAATGACGCGGCGGCGGCGCTGCCGGATCAGCCCCGCAGGAACGCGATCAGCTCCGCGTTGAACGGGTCCGGCGACGTCGCCGAGAAGCCGTGACCACCGCTCTCCACCATCCACAGCCGCGCGTTCGGCAGGCCGTCGGCAAGACGCTGCGAAGCGGTCCACGGCACGAGGACATCGTCGCGTGACGCGACGACGAGAGTCTGGTGCGGGATGGCCCGCAGTTCGTCGGCCATGTCGAAGGCGAGCAGCGCGGCGATGCGCTTCTCGATCGTGTCGGCGCCCTGGAAATGGTCGATGCCGTGCCGCACCTCGGCATCGACCGCATCGGCATTGGCCGAGAGCCAGGCGGCCGAATAGAGAAAGATCGGCTGGGCGTTGACATAGGCCTCGACGCCGACGTGCCGGAGCAGGTTGAGCCGCATGGCGAAGCAGCGCGCGGTGTGCGAATCGGCCGCGGCCCAGGCGTTGACCGGCACGAGCTTGCGCACGCGCGCGGGCGCGCGACGCGCGAGCTTCAGGCCGACAATGCCGCCGAGCGCGTGGCCGACGAAATGACAGCTGCCGATGCCGCGCGCATCGAGGATCTCGACCACGTCATCGGCCATGGCCTCAATCGAGTAGCCGTCGGGCAGCGGCTCCCGGCTGCCGCCGGTTCCGCGCTGGTCATAGACGACGACGTGGAAATGTTCGGCCAGCGCCGCGATCTGCGGACGCCAGAACGCGCCGGCGCCGCCGAGGCCCGCCGACATGACAACGCACTCCCTGTCGGGCGAGCCAAAGCTCTCGTGATGCAGCATCGCGATATCCGCCCGTCAGGCCGCAAGCTCGATGCCGAGCTCGGACCAGATCGTCTCGAAGAGCTGGTTGAAGCGCGGCAGCGTGCGGATCTTCAGCGGGTGCCGCAGTTCCGGCGCGATATCGACCCGGTGCACCGACTTCACGCGGCCCGGACGGCTGGTGATCACGACGATCCGGTCGGCCATGGTGATGGCCTCGCCCACGTCGTGGGTGACGAGCACGACGCTGCACTGCCGCTCGCGGATGATGCGCATCACGTCCGATTGCAGGATGAGGCGCGTCTGGCTGTCGAGTGCCGAGAACGGCTCGTCAAGCAGGATCACCTCGGGGGAGAAGGCCAGCGTCCGCATGAACGCGACGCGCTGGCGCATGCCGCCCGACAGAGCCGACGGATAGGCGTCCTCGAAGCCCTTGAGGCCATAGGCCTCGATCAGGGCCTGGGCGATGCCGGCTGCCTCGCGCGAGGGCGTGCCGCGTACCTCGAGGCCGATGGTGACGTTGTCGCGCACCGTGCGCCAGGGCAGGAGCAGGTCCTTCTGGAGCATGTAGCCGACATGACCGGTCGCGTCGTGGACCGGGACACCGTCGACCGCGATGTCGCCGCGCGTCGGCTTCAACAGGCCGGCGATGATGTTGAACAGGGTTGTCTTGCCGCAGCCGGACGGGCCGACGATGGCGACTACCTCGCCCCGGCCCACCTCGAAGCTGATGTCGGCGATGGCCGTCACCGCCTCGGGCGTGTCGGGATTGAAGGTCATCCCGACATTGGCGGCCTGCAGGACGGTCGCGGATTCATGCGGCATGGACATCCTCCCGGGCGATCGCATGGTCCGCGAGGAACGCGGCGATCGTCTCGTTGAACAGGTCGGGCTCGGTGCGGGACAGCGCGTGGCCGCCCCGTGGCACTGTTACGAGCCGGGCTCCGGCGATACCGCCAGCCAGCAGCTCGGACGAATAGGGCGGGGTCAGGATGTCATCCTCGGCCACCAGCACCATGGTCGGGCAGGCGATCCGCGGCAGGTAGGGCCTGCCGTCGAACGCCATGATGCCGGCCACGCGCGCATCGAGAATGGAGGCCGGGGGCGATGCGGACGTGGCCGATTCGGCCTCCTGATCGAGCGCCGCCTTCCGGTCCTTCACGTAATAGGGCGGATAGAGGAACACCGGCGTCGCGCGGTGATACTCGGCCTCGCCCCCGTCGCGCAGGATGCGCCGGCGCAGGTCGAGGCACATCTCCATCTGGCCGTCGAGGACGGCCCAGCTGGCATAGAGCACGAGGCTCGCGATCCGGTCGGGCGCATTGGCGGCAAGGACCTGCCCGATGGCGCCGCCGGTGGAATGGCCGACCAGATGGGCGCGGCCGATCTCCAGGTGGTCCATCAGGCGCAGAAGGTCGTCGGCCATGCCCTCGACCGAGTAGCGGCCCTCGAAGCGCGAACTGCCGCCCGTGCCGCGATGGTCGTGCAGGACCACGCGATGGTTCCTGGCCAGTTCCGCGACGTTCGGCGTCCAGTAGCCCGCGGAGCCGCCGAGGCCGGCGACGAGGAGGACGGGATCGCCGTCCCCCGTCACCTCAAAGCGGATATCGACGTCGCCAAGTCGTGCGATCGGCATGATCCGCCCTCACCGCCACTTCAACAGGCGTTCGGCGCGGCCGACGAACCAGTCGAGCACGAGCGCGAGGATCATCAGGGCGAAGATGCCGGCCCAGACGCCGTTCAGATTGTAGAGCGTGCCGGCATAGTAGATGTGCTGGCCGAGACCCTGTTCCGCCGAGATGTACTCGCCGACCACCGCGCCGATCATCGCGAAGCCGATGTTCAGGCGGAAGGCCGAGGCGATCCACGGCACGGAGCCGGGAACGATGACCATCCGGAAGATCTGGAAGCGCGTCGCCCCCAGCGCCTTGAGCATGCGGACGTAGTCGTTGTCGACTTCCTGGCTACCGGCATAGCTCGCGATCATCGCCACGATGAAGGTGATGATGGCAGCCACGGCGATCTTCGATTCGATGCCGATGCCGAACCAGACGATGATCAGCGGCGCGAGCGCGATCTTCGGCAGGCCGTTGAGCGCCACCATGATCGGGCGGATCACCGCCGCCGTCGTCGGCGACAGCCAGAGGGCAAGACCCGCGGCGGAGCCGAACAGGCTGCCGATCAGGAAGCCGATGACCGATTCCTGCGTCGTCACCCAGGTGTCGATCAGCAGCTTGCCGTCGGTGATGCCCTTGACGAATTCACGGACGACGCCGCTGGGCTGGCCATAGATGTAGACCGGGATCCAGCCGGCGCGGATCGCGACCTCCCAGATCGCGAAGAAGCCCGCGATGACGAGGACCTGGTAGATGAAGATGCGGCCGGTGCCGGGCAGCAGGCGCCGCGCGGCCGGGCGTGCGGGAGCGCTGCCGCGGCCGTCAGCCACGGCTCGCCCCGTCGTCTCGACGCTCGTCATGGTCAGCTGCCGACATAGGCCGTGGTGGCGATCTCGACGAGGAATTCCGGGCGCACCAGCGGCGCCTGGATGCAGTAGCGCGCGGGCGGCGCTTCCGGGAAGTACTCCTTGTAGACCGTGTTCATGGCCGCGTAGTCCGCGAGGTCTTTCAGGAATATCTGGTTGAAGACGACGTCCTTCAGCGTGCCGCCGCCGGCTTCGACCACCGACTTGATGCTCTCAAGAACGTGACGGGTCTGGGCTGCCGCATCGCCGACCGCGAGCGTCTCGCCGTTCGGACCGATGGCGAGCGTGCCGGAGACATAGATGAAGCCGCCGGCCTTGCTGCCCGGGCTGTAGGGGGCGAGCGGCGGCGCGGAACCCGGCGGAATGATCGGCTGAACGGCCATATGTCTTCTCCCTGAACTTGGTTCTTGTCGGTCAGGCCGCGACCGCGGCGACGCCGTCGCAGGCGCGCACGACGTCGTCGGTCACGGCCGACCAGCCGAAGAACTTCTCGACGTTGTAGATGGTCGCCTGCTGGATGAAGTCCGGACCGGCCTGGAAGCAGGCGTCATGGACGAGGACCGGGAAATACTCCTTGAAGAAGGCGTCCCGGATCGTCGATTCCACGCAGACATTGGTCGCCACGCCGCAGACCAGCAGCGTGTCGATGCGGCGGCTGCGCAGGATGCTGTCCAGCTGGGTGCCGGCGAAACCGCTGTAGCGCGGCTTCGGCACCACGATGTCGGCCGGATCGGGTGTCAGGCCCTCGACCAGCGCATAATCCCAGCCGCCCTTGGTCAGCAGCTTGCCGGAGAGCTCCTGCCGGGTGCGCATCAGCTTGAGCGAATTGCCCTTGCGCTGGTTGACGGAATCCGGACCACCGGCCTCCTTCAGCTCCGGGTCCCAGCCGTTCTGCAGCCAGACGACCTGGGCGCCCGCCCGCCGGACGCTGCGCGCCAGCCGGTCGATGGTCGGGATGACCCGATCGGCCGGCGACAGGTCGACGCCGAGATGGCCGAAATAGCCGCCGGGCGAGCAGTAGCCGTTCTGCATGTCGACGATGATCAGCGCCGTGCGGAGCGGATCGAAGGACAGGCTCTCGGGGCTGGCGGTGAGGGTGATGCTCATGATTGTCCTGCTTGTCAGCTCGGGCGGCCGACCTTGGCGGTGGCGCGCTCGGCAAATCCGTTGTCGACCATTTCCTCGTAGGGCCGGGTCGTCCTGATCGCGCCGCCGGCCAGCTCGAAGGCCATGTCGGCTTCCCATTCCGCCTTGGAAATGGTCGGGTTCTTCGGAATGGCGCTGGACCTCCTGAGGAGATTGTCCGCCGCCGACCGGATGACCGCCTCGGAGACCTGCGAGAACTCGGCGACCGAGGCCTTCACGAACAGTTCGTTGCCGTCGGCATGAAGGGCGGCCTGAGCCTCGGCGATGGCGTCGCAGAAGGCCTGAACCAGCTTCGGGTCCTTGTCGATCAGGTCGCGCTTGACCATCGCGGTGGTCCAGGACAGCGGGCCGATAATGTCCGAGAACGAGAAGACCGGCTCCAGATTGAACTGCTGCTTGGAGATGCTGACATCCCACTCGAACATGGTCGCCACATCGGCCCGGCCGTCGAGGACGGCCTGCGCCTGCGCGCCGTTCGGCAGCTGGAGGAAGCGGACGCCGGCCTTGTCGGGCTCGAACCCGCCGCGCTCCTTCATGGCGAAGGTCGGCGTCTGGATGGTCGAGGACGGATAGCGCAGGGTCGCGATCGTCTTGCCACGGAAATCGCCGATCGCCTTGATCGGCGAGCCCGGCTTGGCGACCGCCCACATGGCGACGCCGCCGACGATCTTGGCGACGTTGACGAGCTTGGCGCCCTCGTTGGCGGCATTGACCGACATGCCCGCGCCGGTCACCGCGAAGGAGGCGTTGCCGGAGAGCACGACCGGTACGGCGAGCGCGATGCCGCCGGCCGAGGACACGGTCACGTCGAGCCCGTGCTTGCGGAAGAAGCCGCCGTGCTTGGCGGCATAGACAGACACGTACATGCCGAGATGGATGGCCTCGGTGACGCGCACGGGGATCGCGGCCTGCGCGAGCGCCGGGCTGCCGAGCCTGCCGAAGACGGCCGACAGCGCCGCGGCGCCGGTGCCGAGAACGACCGTGCGCCGGCTGGCGAAGGAGAGCGCCGGAGCGGCGGGGCGGGTCGGATTTTCGGTGTGCATATACAATCCCCTCTTCTGATTGAGGGGAAGCCTAGAGGGCCTGGCGTGTTGTTCAAAGTCGAGAATCGGTCATGCGATCTTGACGAAAAGGCAACACATCAACGGTTACGCGCCTGCGCATCGACGAGGCTCTGGATCTGCGCGACCAGCACTTTCAGGAAGTCGGCGGCGGCATGGGACAAAGGTCTGTCGCGGTGAATGCTGACGCTGGAGCGGGACGTCCGGAACTCCCGGTCGGAGATGGGAATGGCGATCAGCGATCCCGCCGCCAGTTCTCGCACGACGGTCAGCGCCGGCATGAAGGCGATGGCATTGCCCGTCGCCGCGAGGGTCTTGGTGAGTTCGAGGGAGTTGGTGGTGACCAGCACGCGCGGATCGTAGCCACGGCTCGCCACCACCTTGTCGAACACCTGGCGGAGGCCGAAGCTCTGCACGGGAAGCGCGAGCTGTTCGGTGCACAATTCGGCGAGCGACAGGCTCTCGCGGCCGGCGTACCGATGGGACGGCGCGACGAGGCAGGAAATGCCTTCCTTGAACTCCGCCACGACCTCGATTTCCGGGCGCGACACGGCGTTGAAGGTAATGCCGATATCCGCCTCGTCCTCCAGCAGCGCCTCGACGATCCGGTCGGTGGAGTCGGTGTAGACCCGGAACGAGATGTTGGGATAGCGCTGGTTGAAGTCGGAGAGGATGCCCGGCAGCAGGCCGGTCACGAAGCCCTCGATGACCCACAGGCTGATCGTGCCCCGGCGCAGCCCCATCAGGTCGTCGATGCCGGAGCGGGCGCGCTCCAGGTCGCGGAAGATGCGATGGCTCTGGCGCGCCAGCACCTCGCCGGCCGGCATCAACCTGACGCCGGTCTTGAAGCGCTTGAACAGCTCGGTGCCGAGTTCCGCCTCCAGCAGCGCGATCTGGCGGCTGACGGCCGAGGGGGCGACGTGGAGGCGGTCGGCCGCCTTGCGGATCGAGCCGAGGCGGGCGACCTCGTTGAAATAGCGAAGGGCGAGGAATCTCAACTGCCGTGCCTCCAGCCGCTGCCGTCGGGATAAGCCGCGTCCTTAGCACAGGAGCGTGAGCCCTCCGGCGCAGTCAAACGCAGACAAGCCCGGGCACGGCGGGACGACGTATGGCGATATGCGTTGCGGCCGTTGCCGATGCCGCGCCGAGCCTCGAACCGACCTCATTCCCCGTCAGGCTCGCCCCTCGGAGGACGGCAACCCGAAAACGGGGGTCGGCAGGCCTTCGAACCGCGCCTTGAGCTGGATCGCCAGGTAGCGCGAGTAGTGCCGCGACTGCGCGAGATTACCGCCGTGGAACCAGAGGCCCTCCTGCGCGGTCGGCTTCCACATGTTGCGGAGTTCGCCGACCCATGGCCCGGGATCGCGCGCCGTGCCGGACCCCATGCCCCAGCAGAGCCCGACCCTCTCGGCGACCTCCGGCGAGATCAGCTCCGCCGCCCAGCCGGTCATGGAGCCGTAGCCGGTCGCATAAACGACGAGGTCCGCCGGAAGCCTGCTCCCGTCGTCGAGCAGCACCGCGTCCTCGGACAGGCCGGCAATGCCGACGCCGCTTCGCAGGGCGATCTGCCGCGTGGCGATGAGTTCCGACGCGCCGACATCGATGTAGTAGCCGGAACCCCGGCGCGGATACATGAGCCCGAGCCCGGTCTCGTCCTCGCCGAAGGTCAGCTGGAAACCGACAGCGCGCAGCGCATCGTAGAACGCTGCGTCCTCCTGCTTCATGCGCTCGACAACCGGCTTCAGGAATTGCGGCAGCACGGCGAAGGGCGTCGAGGCGACCGTCAGGTCGGCCTTGTCGACATCGATGCCAGCCTTCAGCGCCGCTTCCGAGTAGAGCGACCAGCCGAGCCGCTGCACCGTCTCGGATCGCACGACAAGGGTTGGCGACCGCTGGATCATCGTGACCTCGGCGCCGTGCTCCCAGAGGTCGGCGGCGATGTCGTGGGCCGAGTTATTGGCGCCGACGATCACGCAACGCTTGCCGGCATAGGCTTCGCCGCCGGGATGGGCGCTGGAATGGTGCTGGGTGCCGCGAAACCGCTCCTGTCCCGGAAAGCGCGGAACCTGAGGCTTGCCGGACATGCCGGTGGCCAGCACGAGGTGCTTCGGCCGGAGAGTCACGGGCTCGCCGGCGCGCTCTACCTCGACGGTCCACTCGCCGCGCGCGGCATCGTAGGCCGCCTTCCGGCAGGCCGTGCTCGTCCAGAGATCGAGTTCCATGATCGAGGCATAGGCCTCGAGCCAGTCGCCCATCTTGTCCTTCGGCGTGAACACCGGCCAGTGCTCGGGGAACGGCAGATAGGGCATGTGGTCGAACCAGATGGGATCGTGCAGGCACAGCGAGCGGTAGCGGTTGCGCCAGGCATCGCCCGCCCGCGGATGCTGGTCGACGATCAGCGCCGGCACGCCGATCTGCTTCAGGCGGGCACCGAGGCCGAGGCCTCCCTGCCCGCCGCCGACGATCAGCACATAGGGCTGCCCGTCGGTGCCGAGCCGGGCGTCCGTCGCGCGCTGGTCGGCCCAGGTGACGCGGTTGCGCACGGCGCCGTGAGTCGTGCCCAAGGGGCGTGTCTCGCCGCTTTTCTCCTCGAACCCCTTCAGTTCGCGCAGCGTCGTCAGCAGGGTCCAGCAGCGGCCGTCCTTCAGGCGCGCGTGCCCGCGCCCGCGTCCCAGCCTCGTCTCGAAGATGAACCAGAACTCGACGCCGGCGTCGGAGGTCCGGGGCTCGCCATCGAGCGCCCATGCCGAGGCGCCGGTCTCCCGCCCGCGGCTCGCCAGCATGGCGGCAATGTCGGCGCGGCCCTCCAGCGTCGCGATGTTCCAGGTGAAGGCGACGAAATCACGCCAGTAGCATTCGTCGCGAAAGAGCTCCGCCGCGCCGGCGGGAGCATTGCCCGAAAGATGCCCGGAAATAGCCGAAAGCCAGCGCGACGCCTCGCCTCGTGCATCCATTGCCGGCAATCCCCCCAATCCTCTTGAGGGCATCGTGCGGCACCGCTGATGCGGCCGGCAATGCGCCCGAACGACGGGCTGGCGTGCATACCGGCGCAGGGCTGTCCCGCGCGTGACGGTGCCTCGCACCCACGCTTAGGATGAGCCATCCGCCGCCGGAGATACGCCATGCATGCGTCCGCCCCGCCCGCGTTGACCAACTCGGTCGATACAGCCCTGCGCCTCAGGGCGCGCCAGGTCATTCCCGGCGGCCTCTGGGGCCATCTCAACGCCGCCAACCTGCCGGAGGGCTATCCGCAGTTCTTCGCGCGCGGCGAGGGCTGCCGCGTCATCGACGTGGACGGCCGCGAGTTCGTCGACTTCATGTGTTCATGGGGGCCGATCGTCCTCGGTCACCACCACCCGGCCGTCGAGGATGCGACGCGCCGGCAGGCGGCTCTTGGCGACACGCTGAACGGCCCCGCCCCCGTGCTGGTGGAACTGGCCGAACTGATGGTCGAGCTCATCCCCCACGCCGACTGGTGCCTGTTCGAGAAGAATGGCGGCGACGCGACCACCGCCGCCGTCACCATCGCCCGCGCGGGAACCGGCCGGAAGAAGCTGCTGGTCGCGCGCGGCAGCTATCACGGCGCGGTGCCCTGGTGCACGCCCTCGCTCGCCGGGGTCACGGCCGAAGATCGCGCCCATATCCTGCACTACGACTACAACGACATCGCGAGCCTCGAGGCTGCGGTGGACCAGGCAGGGGGAGATCTCGCGGGTATCCTCGTCACGGCATTCCGGCACGACATGGCAAGGGCGCTGGAAATGCCCGCCCCCGCCTTCGCGCGACGGATGCGCGAGCTTTGCGACGCGGCCGACGCGGCCCTGATCCTCGACGATGTCCGCGCCGGGTTCCGCCTTCATCTCGGCGGTTCGTGGGAGACGATCGGCGTCGCGCCCGACCTTGCCGCCTACAGCAAGGCGATCGCCAACGGCTATCCGCTCGGCGCCATCACGGGTCGCGACCGCTGGCGCGAGGCGGCAACGAAGATCTTCACCACCGGCTCGTTCTGGTGCGAGGCGGTGCCCATGGCCGCGGCGCTAGCGACCATCACCGAGCTGAAGCGCATCGAGGGACCAGCCGTCATGGCGCGCATGGGTCAGCGGCTGCGGGATGGGCTCGGTCGGCTCGCGGCGAAGCACGGGCTTGCGATCTCGCAGAGCGGGCCGCCGCAAATGCCGCTGATGTTGTTCGCGGACGATACCGGCTTCGCCAAGGGTTCAACCTTCTGCAGCGCCGCACTGAAGGCCGGCGCCTACTTTCACCCGAAGCACAACATGTTCCTGTCCTGCGCCCACACGGAAGCGGATATCGACCGCGCGCTGGACGCGGCGGACGAGGGCTTCGCAGCGGTGGCGCGGATGGGCTGAAGCTCAGACCAGCGCGTCGAGCGCCTTGACCAGCACCGGATGAGGCTGCGCGAAGCCGAGCGCCGCCTCGATGGCGAGCCCGGCTTCGAGGATCAGCCGCTCGGAGTATTTCGCTCCCACGACCTGCAGCCCGATCGGCAGGCCTGACGCCGACAACCCGCAGGGCACTGTCGAGGCCGGCTGTCCCGTCAGGTTGAACGGCAGGGTGAAGGGCACGCTGTCGCGCCAGCGGTCATAGACCTGGCAGTGATAGATCGTCTCAACCGGCGGGGCGACATGCGGCATGGTCGGCGTCAGCATCAGGTCGTAGTCGCGATGGAAGGCCGCGAACTCGCGACCGAGCGCGGCCCGCGCCGCTTCGGCATCGAGCAACTGGTCGATGGTGACCGCCATGCCCCTTTCGGCGAGATCACGGAAGGTCGGATCGAGCTCGTCCCAGCGCTCCTTCGGGATCAGGCGCATGCGGCGCGCGAAGGCGCCAATCCAGTAGACCTCGAAGCGGCCCTTCAGTTCGCCGATCGGCGAGGGCACCTCGGTGATCGTGGCGCCGTAGCTGCGCAGCTTTTCGACGGCGGCATCGACGACGGCGCGCACCTCCTGGTCGGGACCGAAGCCGCCGAGGACCGGCGCGTAAGCGATGCGCAGGCCCTTGAGCTTGGGTTCGAGCCCGGTCATCCAGCCAGGAACCGTCGGCGGCAGCGCGAACCAGTCGCGGTCGTCGGGACGCGCCATGACGTCGAGCGTCGCGATGGCGTCCTCGACCGTCCGGGTGATCGGCCCGCCGGAAACGAGGGTCGCGAACATGCCCTCCTGCGGGTGATGGGGCACGCGGCCGAAGGTCGGCTTCAGCCCGTAGAGGCCGCAGAGATTGGCGGGGATGCGGATGGAACCGCCGCCGTCATTACCGAAGGCGATGGTGCCGATGCCGGCCGCCACGCAGGCCGCCGCGCCGCCGCTGGAGCCGCCCGGCGAGGCCGCGATGTTCCAGGGGTTGCGCGTCGGCCCGTCCTGCAGCGGCCCGTCGGTCAGGCCCTTCCAGCCGAATTCCGGCAGGCGCGTCTTGCCGAGGATGATCGCACCCGCCTCGCGCAGGCGCGCAACGACCGGCGAGTCCGCCGCGGCGGGCGTATCCGGGGTCGTGCGGGAGCCATGGCGGGTCGGAAATCCCGCAACGTCGACATTGTCCTTGATGGTCACGGTGACGCCGTCGAGCGGCCCCGTGGGGCGGCCGGCCGCCCAGCGCGCGTCACTCTCCTGCGCCGCCTTCAGCGCACCATCGACATCGACGACCTGCATCGCATGCAGCACGGGATCGATGCGCGCGATGCGCTCCAGATGCAGGCTCGCGATCGAACTCGGCTTGGCGGTGCCGGCGGCGTAGCGCGCGCCGAGTTCCGCGATGGTCAGGAAGCAGTCCGCGTCTTGCATCGGGGAAATCCTCAGGCCGCTTTCGGCCGGTGCTGCGCCCAGGGGCGCGTCAGTTCGAGCAGCGAGGCGAACCGCAGGACGTCGGTGTCGTGCCCCCAGCGCCCGACGATCTGGATGCCGGTCGGCAGGCCGTCCGCGCCGAAACCGGACGGGATCGAGACGGCGGGATGGCCGGTCAGGTTGAAGGGGTACTGGTAGGAGGTCCAGCCCTGCCGGGTGATGCCGCATTTGACGCCGTCAACCTCGACCTCGTCGTTGGCGGCGTCGAACCCGACCGGCAGGGCCGTGCGCGAATGAGTCGGCATGACCAGCATGTCGTAGCGGTCGAACAGGCCCTGAATCTGCCGGAACAGTTTCGTGCGGGCGAACTGCGCGTTGCGGAAATCGGCGAGGCTGAACATGGCGCCGCGCTGCATGAAGGCGAGCGTCACCGGGTCCATCTGGTTCTGCCATTTCGGCAGGAACGGCGCGCAGAACACCGCGAAGTTCGACTGGTAGAGGATGCGTCCTTCGAGCTCGATCCAGTCGATCGTCTCGGTCACGTCCTCGACATCCGCGCCGAGCCCTGCCCAGGCGTCGAGCGAAGCGCGCGTATTGGCGAGCACGTCGGCCGCGACGCGGGGGTTGGCGCATCTCTCGATGTAGCCGATCCGGATGCCGGAGAGATCCTGCCCGATCAGCGTCGGCGAGAGCCGGCGGCGGTCCTCGTTGCCCTGCGTCCAGGGGTCTTTCGCTGTCGCGCCCGTCAGGACGGCATGCATCACCGCCGCGTCGGTGACGGTGCGGGCAAGCGGTCCGGCATAGATGTTGTTGCCGAAAGCGTCGCGCGTCGTGTCGTAGGGCACGGCGCCGAGCGTCGGCTTCAGCCCGACTAGACCGCAGCAGGCGGCAGGTCCGCGCACCGACCCCGCGCCATCGGTGCCGAGCCCGAGGGGTGCGACGCCGGCCGCGACCGCCGCTGCCGCGCCGCCGCTCGATCCGCCCGGCGTGCGGTCGAGATTCCACGGATTGCGCGTGACGCCGAAGCTCGGTCCGTCGGTCAGCCCCTTGTTGCCGAATTCCGGCGTCGTGGTCTTTCCGACGATGATCGCCCCGGCCTCGCGCAGGCGGGTGACCAGCACATCGTCTCCCGACGCGACATTGTCGGCAAAGATCGCGGTGCCGTGCTTGGTCTTGACGCCCGCGACGTCGACGAGATCCTTGATATGCACCGGCACGCCATGCAGAGGCCCGAGCTGCCCGCCGGCCATGACCGCCTCTTCGGCTCGCTTCGCATCGGCCAGCGCCTGATCGGCCATGACGGTCACGAAGCAGTTGAGACGTGGCTGTTCGCGCTCGATCGCCGCCAGGACGACCTTCGTGTACTCGACCGGCGAGAGCTTCTTCGCGCGTATCAGCGCCGCCGCCTTCGTCGCGGAGATGAACAGGAGGTCGGCATCCGGCATGGCGGCTCCTCGCGCGACATCTGCGCGTGGCAGAAGGCCCCGGGGGCCGCCACGCCGCTCCTCGCAGGCGCAATCTTGTGGCGCGACTTTCCTCCCGTCCAGCCGACAGGAGGCCGAACCAGCCTTCTGCAAGGCAGGCCTGCGATGGAATGATTTCCTCTTGTGCCGATTGCACGTCGGCGTGGTCCGGCTAACCTTCGGGGGCCTATCGACGTGCATCCTCTCGGGGCCGCCCGGCGGCCTCCCCGGCTTTTGCGAAGCAAGCGAGGAGACTGCCATGGCCTATCCGACCATCACCCGCAGGAACGCGCTCGCCGGCGCAACGGCACTCGGCGTGGCCGGAATCATCAGGCCGCGGGAGGCGCGCGCCGAGACGACGCTGACGGTGGTGCTGGAATCCGAGGTCGTCATCTTCGACCCGCATTTCACCACGGCCGCGATCACCCGCACCTTCGGCTACCACATCTTCGACACGCTGTTCGCGATGGACGGCAAGGGCGAGATCAGGCCGCAGATGGTGTCGTCCTACGACACCTCGCCCGACAAGCTGACCTGGACCTTCACCCTGCGCGACGGCCTGAAATGGCACGACGGCGCGCCGGTGACGGCCGCCGAATGCGTCGCCTCGATCAACCGCTGGGCGCCGCGCGATGCCATCGGCCGGATGCTGCGGGCGGCGACCGCCTCCATGGCGGCGAAAGACGACAAGACCTTCTCCATCGTCCTGAAGGAGCCCTTCCCGCTGATGCTGCCGGCCCTCGGCAAGGCCAATGCGCCGCTGCCGGTGATGATGCCGATGCGCTTCGCCTCGACCCCCAGCGACCAGCGGATCACCGTGCCGCCGGTCGGCTCCGGGCCGTTCCGTTTCCGGGCCGATCTCTGGAAGTCCGGCAACTCGATGATCCTCGAGCGCAATCCCGACTACGTGTCGCGGGCCGAGCCTGCCGATTTCCTCGCCGGCGGACGTTCGGTGAAGATCGACCGGCTGGACCTGCGCGTCATGCCCGACCAGATGACCGGCGCCAGCGCCCTCATCAAGGGCGAGATCGACTACATGCAGTATCTGCCCTTCGACTCGCTGTCGCTGTTGCGCCGGGCGCGCGACGTGAAGCTGCTCGGCATTGGCGGCATCCACCAGTTCCAGGGCAATTTCCGGCTCAATCACGAATTTCCACCGTTCAACGATCCGGCGGTGCGGCGGGTGCTCTGGAAGCTCGCGGACCAGTCGTCGATCCTCTCGGCCATCGGCATCCCCGAGGAGTTCCGTGCGCCCCAGTGCCCGTCGTTCTGGATGTGCGACGCGCCGCTGTCGACCACCGCTGGATCGGAGGTCGCCAAGGTCGACATCGAGGCCGCGCGGGCGGCGCTGAAGGCAACCAGCTATGCCGGCCAACCGGTGATCATCCTGGAGGTGGCCGGCTCGATCAGCCAGACGGCGGCGCAGGTGCTGAGCCAGAACATGAAGGATGCCGGCTTCACGGTCGATGCCCAGACGATGGACTGGGGAACGGTGCTGGCCCGCCGCGCCAAGAAGGACGGCTGGTCGATGTTCTCGGTCTATTCGAACGGGACCGACATGATTTCCCCGCTCAACCACTTCTACATCGCCTCGACCTGCGCGGACTTCCCCGGCTGGTCCTGCGACACCCGCATCCCCGACCTGCTCAAGGCCTTCGCGCGCGCGGACGACCAGGCCGGTCGCAAGAAGGTGGCCGAGGAAATCCAGAGGATCGCCTATGAACTGACCCCGGCCGTCATGTGGGGCCAATTCACCATCCCCGCCGGATATCGGTCGAACCTGCGCAACCTGCCGCAGTCGTCCTACCCGATGTTCTGGGACGTCTCCCGATCGTGACCCGACCGGCGCATCGATGCCGCCGTCGCGGAGCGCGTCAAGCAGAGTGAGCCCGCGGTCCTCCACGGGCCGGTTCGATCATCTTGCCGGCTCCAGGCTGGGAATGCGCGAGCGCCGCTGCATCAGGTCGTCGTTGGCGAACAGGTCGGCCAGCCAGTCGACGAAGACGCGCACCTTGTTGCTGAGGTGGCGGTTCGGCGGATAGACGATGTACAGCGGCACCGAGCCCGAGCACCATTCGGTGAGGATCGGAACGAGCCGGCCGGCGGCGATGTCGTCCTGCACGGAGATGGTTGCGGCCTGACCGATGCCGAGCCCGGCGAGCACCGCAGCGACATATCCGGTGCCCTCGTTGAGGGTGACGACGGACGGCGCGCGAATTTCGTAGGTCTCCTTGCCGTTCTCGAATTCCAGCGGCCAGACCCGCCCGGTCGCGCCCATGCGATAGCCGACCGTTACATGGCCGGTCTCCAGATCGGTTGGATGCTGAGGCACGCCGTGACGCTGCAGATAGGACGGTGACGCACAGGCGATGAGGTGGATTTCACCGATGCGCCGCGCGATCAGGCTCTGGTCGGTGATCGTGCCGCCACGGACGACGCAATCGACGTTCTCGGCCAGCAGATCGACCGGCCGGTCGCCAAGGCCGAGGTCGAGCTGGATCTCCGGATAGCGCTGGTGGAACAGCGGCAGGGCCGGGATGATCACCAGATTGGCCAGCGAGGCGCTGAGGTCGATCCGCAGGCGGCCGCGCGGACTTCCCTGCGACACGGTCACGCTACCGTCGAGTTCATCGATATCGCCGAGGATGCGCAGCGCCCGCTCGTAATAGGCGGCGCCGTCCGTGGTCACCGTCACGCGCCGCGTGGTCCGGTTGAGAAGCTTGACGCGCAGATGGGCCTCCAGCTGCTGGATCAGCTTGGTCACCGTCGGCTTTGGGATGTCGAGAAGCTCGGACGCCCGGGTGAAGCTGCCGGACTCGACGACCCGCGCAAAGGCGCGCATGGCGTTGAGTTGATCCATCGGTCATGCTCTCATTATTTCCATATGGGAACAATGTAGGAGCCAAGGCCTTATTTATTCAAGATGGGCGCGCGCATAGCTTTTGCTGCACTGCAACGTCCCGGTTCCCCCATGCTCGCTTCGCGCGCCCTCGCCACAGACCAGGAGATTCGGATCGGCCAGTTGGCCGCCCGTGTCTATGGCTGCGGCTGCGCGACGCCGGCGGCGATCGTGCTCCATCTCCACGGCGGCACGTTCAACGACGGGTCGCTCGATAGCGGACGCTCCGTTGCGGAGGCTTTGAGGCAGGCCGGAGCAACCGTCGTCTCCGTCGCCTATCCGCTGGCACCCGACCATCGCTTTCCGGAGCCGCTCGAGGCGGCCTATGCCGCGCTTCAGGAACTTCACGCCAAGCGACGCGCCCTGGGTGGACGCGCCGTGCCACTTCATGTGGCTGGCGAGGAGGCCGGCGGCAACCTCGCCGCCGCGCTCTCGCTGATGGCGCGCGACCGGGGCGAGCCGAAGCTCGCAGGGCAGATCCTGTTCTCGCCCATGCTCGATGCCTGCCTCGCCACCCATTCGCTGCGGGCCGCGGATGCCGGTCCAGTCGGCTGCCGCTGGGCGGACGGCTGGCACGCCTATCTCGGCTCGCCCGACCGGGCGGCCCACCCCTATGCCGCGCCGTTCGGAGCCGCGCGCCTGTCCGGCCTTGCCCCAGCGCTGATCGTGACCGCGGCGGACGACCCGCTGCGCGACGAATGCGCGACCTATGCCGACAAGCTGCGCAAGGCGGGCGTACGGGCGACGCTTCATATCGAGACCGGCCCGACCGGCTGGCCGACAACCTATTCAGCCACCGGGACGGAGGCCTGCTGCCTTGAATCGGTTCGCGACCCGCTAGTGACTTTCTTCAGATCGGCCGCGCCGTCCTGACGGCGGCGCGGAACGCACTTTCTTTCGCTCACAAGGAATGAACCCATGTCTCAGGGAACGATTCGTCGTGCCTTGTTCGGTGGCGGCTTTGCCGCGACCCTCGCCATCGCGGCCGGCACCCTCGTCTGGCCCGGCCTCGGCGAGAAAGCCCGCAGCAATACCGGCCCGGCGGCCATGCCCCCGCCCGCAGTGTCGGTGGCGACCGTCGAACAGCACCAGATCATCAACTGGTCGGACTTTTCCGGCCGTCTGGAGGCTGTCGAGCGCGTGGAGGTCCGCGCACGCGTCGCCGGCGTGATCGAGACCATTCACTTCCGCGAGGGCAGCGTCGTCGCGCAGGGCGATCTCCTCGTCAGCATCGACGCGGAGCCCTACAAGGCCGAGTTCGAGCGCGCCCACGCGCAGGTGCTGGCGGCAGAGGCGCGCCTTGCGCTGGCGACCACCGAGCACGAGCGTGGCCAGCGCCTGATCGCCACGCAGGCGCTGTCTCAGCGTGACCTCGACACCCGGCTGAACGGCATGAAGGAGGCGCAGGCGAACCTGCGCGCCGCGCAGGCCGCTTTGCAGACCGCCAGGCTGAACCTCGACTACACGCAGATCCGCGCGCCGATCGCCGGCCGCATCGGCCGCATGGAGGTGACGACCGGCAACCTGATCGGTCAGGGTGCCGGCGCGACGCTGCTCACCACCATCGTCTCGGTGAGCCCGATCTATGCGGGCTTCGACGCCGACGAGGGCTCGATGCTGCGCGCGCTCGCGACGCTGCCGGAAGCCAATGCCAACGACCGCGCGCTCGACCGCATTCCCGTCCTCATGGGCACCGCGGGCGGGGCCGACTACGGCCGGCAGGGCCGACTGCGCTTCGTCGACAACCGCATCGACGGAGCGAGCGGCACCGTGCGCGTGCGCGCGATCTTCGAGAATGCCGACGGCGCGCTGATGCCCGGCCAGTTCGTGCGCCTGCGCATGGGCGAGGCAAGGCCGGCGCCGGCGCTGGTGATCACCGAGCGGGCGGTGGGCACCGACCAGAGCAAGAAGTTCGTGCTGGTCGTCGATGCCGAGAACAAGGCCGTCTATCGCGAGATCACGCTCGGCGCCGTGTACGAGGGCCTGCGCATCGTCACCAGCGGCCTCAATCCCGGCGAGCGGATCATCGTCAACGGCCTGCAGCGCGTCCGCCCCGGCGGGGTGGTCGCACCCGAGCAGGTGCCGATGGCCGAGCATCTCCCCCCTCGCCCCGTCGCCGCGAACACCTCCGCCGACAGCGCCCCGCGCTGAACCGGCCCTCTGAAATCACGCCCGAAAGGGGCGAGCCATGAACCTGTCCAAGTTCTTCATCGACCGCCCGATCTTCGCGGCGGTGCTCTCCATCCTCATCTTCGTCGGCGGCCTGCTGTCGCTGCGCTCGCTGCCGATTTCGGAATATCCGGACGTCGTGCCGCCGACCATCGTGGTGCGCGCGCAGTATCCGGGCGCCAATCCGCGCGTCATCGCGGAGACCGTCGCCACCCCCATCGAGGAAGCGGTCAACGGCGTCGAGGGCATGCTCTACATGTCCAGCCAGGCGACCACCGACGGCGTCATGACGCTGAACGTGACGTTCAAGCTCGGCACCGATCCCGACAAAGCCCAGCAGCTGGTCCAGAACCGCGTCAGCCAGGCCGAGCCTCGTTTGCCTGAAGAGGTCCGCCGCCTCGGCGTCACCACGGTGAAGAGTTCGCCGGACCTCACCATCGTCGTCCACCTGCTCTCGCCCAACAGCCGCTACGACCTGACCTATCTGCGCAACTACGCGCTCCTGAACGTCCGCGACCGGCTCGCCCGCGTGCAGGGCGTCGGCCAGGTGCAGATTTTCGGCGGCGGCGACTATTCGCTGCGCGTCTGGCTGGACCCGCAGAAGGTCGCCGAGCACGGCCTCTCCCCGAGCGACGTGGTGCGCGAAATCCGCGCCCAGAACGTGCAGGCGGCGGCTGGCGTCATCGGCGCCTCGCCGAGCCCGGCCGGGCTCGACCTCCAGCTCTCCGTCAACGCGCAGGGCCGCCTGCAGACCGAGGAGGAGTTCGGCGACATCATCGTGCGCACCGGCCAGAACGGCGCGGTCGTGCGCCTGCGCGACATCGCGCGGATCGAGCTCGGCTCGGCCGAATATTCGCTGCGCTCGCTGCTCGACAACAAGCCCGCCGTCGGCATGGGCGTGTTCCAGGCGCCGGGCTCCAACGCCATCGCCGTGTCCGACAGCGTGCGCGCGGTGATGGAGGAAATCCGTCAGGTCATGCCGGAAGGCGTCGAATACCGCATCGCCTACGATACGACGCAGTTCGTGCGCGCCTCCATCCGCTCGGTCGTCGAGACGCTGCTGGAAGCCGTGCTGCTCGTCGTGCTCGTGGTGATCGTGTTCCTGCAGACCTGGCGCGCCTCGATCATCCCGCTGGTCGCGGTGCCGGTGTCGATCGTCGGCACCTTCGCGGTGATGTATGTCTTCGGCTTCTCGATCAACGCGCTGAGCCTGTTCGGCCTCGTGCTCGCCATCGGCATCGTCGTCGACGACGCGATCGTCGTGGTCGAGAACGTCGAGCGCAACATCGAGGACGGGCTGTCGCCGCGCGAGGCGACCTACAAGGCCATGCGCGAAGTGTCCGGACCGATCATCGCCATCGCGCTGGTGCTGGTCGCGGTTTTCGTGCCGCTCGCCTTCATCTCCGGCCTCACCGGCCAGTTCTACCGGCAGTTCGCGCTGACCATCGCCATCTCGACGGTCATCTCCGCGATCAATTCGCTGACCCTCTCGCCGGCCCTCGCCGCCATGCTGCTGCGCGGCCACGACGCGCCGAAGGACCGCCTGACGCGGATCATGGACACGCTGTTTGGCTGGTTCTTCCGCGGCTTCAACCGCGCGTTCCGAGCGGGGTCCAGCGCCTATGGCGGCGGGGTGACGCGCATCCTCTCGCGCAAGGCCGTGATGATGGCGGTCTATCTCGTGCTGGTCGGCCTCACGGTCTTCCTGTTCCGCACCGTGCCCGGCGGCTTCGTGCCCAACCAGGACAAGCAATATCTCGTCGGCTTCGCCCAGCTTCCCGATGCGGCCACCCTCGACCGCACGGAAGAGGTGATGCGCCGCATGAGCGAGATCGCCATGAAGCAGCCGGGCGTCGAGGCGGCGCTCGCCTTCCCGGGCCTCTCGATCAACGGCTTCACCAATTCCTCCAATGCCGGCATCGTCTTCGTGACGCTGAAGCCCTTCGAGGAGCGGCGCGCGCCGAACCTCTCGGGCTTCGCCATAGCCGGGCAGCTCAACCAGCAATATGCGGGGATCAAGGAGGCGTTCATCGCGATGTTCCCGCCGCCGCCCGTGCAGGGCATCGGCCAGGTCGGCGGCTTCAAGCTTCAGATCGAGGACCGCGCCGGCCACGGCTATGCGGCGCTCGACCAGGCGACGAAGGCCTTCCTCGGCCGGGCCATGCAGGCGCCGGAACTCGCGGGCATCTTCTCGTCGTTCCAGGTGAACGTGCCGCAGCTTCAGGCGGACATCGACCGGACCAAGGCGCGACAGCTCGGCGTCGCGGTCACCGACGTGTTCGAGACGCTGCAGACCTATCTTGGCTCGACCTATGTCAACGACTTCAACCGCTTCGGCCGCACCTACACGGTGCGCGTGCAGGCCGACGCGCAGTTCCGCGCCTACCCCGAGCATATCGGCCGCCTGCGCGTCCGCTCGTCCTCCGGCGAGATGGTGCCGCTCAGCGCGCTGATGACCGTGAAGCCGGAGGCGGGCCCGGAGCGCGCCATGCGCTACAACGGCTTCCTGACCGCCGACATCAATGCGGGGCCGGCACCCGGCTTCTCGTCGGGGCAGGCGCAGGCGGTCGCCGAGCAGATCGCCCGCGAGACTCTGCCGCGCGGCTTCGCCTTCGAGTGGACCGACCTTGCCTATCAGGAGATTCTGGCGGGCAATTCCTCGCTCATCGTCTTCCCGCTGGCGATCCTGCTCGTCTTCCTCGTGCTCGCCGCGCAGTACGAGAGCCTGACCCTGCCCATCGCCATCCTGCTGATCATCCCGATGGGCCTCCTGGCGGCGCTCACCGGCGTCTGGCTCACCGCCGGCGACAACAACGTGTTCACGCAGATCGGCCTCGTCGTGCTGGTGGGACTATCGGCGAAGAACGCGATCCTGATCGTCGAGTTCGCCAGAGAGCTAGAGTTCGCCGGGCGAACGCCGGTTCAGGCGGCGATCGAGGCGAGCCGGTTGCGCCTTCGCCCGATCCTGATGACCTCGCTCGCCTTCATCATGGGCGTGGTGCCGCTCGTCACCTCGGTCGGTGCGGGCGCCGAGATGCGGCAGGCCATGGGCATTGCGGTCTTCGCCGGCATGATCGGCGTCACCGCCTTCGGCATCTTCCTGACGCCGGTCTTCTACGTGCTGATGCGAGCGATCACGGGCAATCGGCCACTCGCCCGGCACGACCTGCCGACGCCCCACGCCGCGCCGGCGGAATGATGGCGCGCCAACATTAGCGTGAGCCTCCCGTCGCCACCGATTTGAGGCTGGGGCTCCTGCACGCGAACAGTCTGGCGCGCGCTCTTTGCGAGCGTGCGCCAATCGCGTCATTGGCAGGCGGCGCATCGCCGATGCCCGCTCGATCCGCATGTGGTCTGGAGAGAAATGGTGGGTGATGAAGGACTCGAACCTTCGACCCGCTGATTAAGAGTCAGCGCAAAGCATAGCTCCACCAGCGACCATTCTGACAGCTTCCCCTTTCGTTCCGGCATTGAACGTAAAGGGGATTCTTGAAGTGTCAGAACGTCACTCGCCTGTCCGTGGGCGCATCGGTGCGAAGCCGACCGCAGCGCAATCTGCTAGACGAACAAACTTCTTCGACATCCCGCAAATCCCGCCGCGCACTGGTCGGTGGCGGCGACTGCATCGCCTCAAGATCGAAAGCACCTTGGACTGCGCCGCTGAGGTTGAGCGACGCGCTTTGCGGGGAACTTGGACGCCTTGCGCCGAATGCCAAGAAGTTGCGACTCGTCCGTCTGGTGGGCTTATTCTCGGAGCATGCACGGGGCCCGTCTGCCCCTACAAGTCCAGGCGTTTTCGCGGATGGTCTTACGTGCAGACCGCCGCAATCCGGCACTCCCGTCCTGGTCCGCATAAGATCTACACAGTCCTGCTGCGCTTTGTGCCCGCGGGAGACCTTGACCGCATTGAACCTCGCTCTGTCAAAGACCAGTTACGGATCCTTTTGTCCCGCTGCGGTTTCAATGGATCCATCATCGTCGGTGGCCTGGAGGCGGGTTATGATTTCCAACGCGCCGGCTGGCATCTCCATTTTCATCTTGGGGTTTTCGGAGCGACCATCGAAGCCCGCCGCGAGCTCTCTAATCGGCTTAAGCGAAGAGGGCAGCGTGCCCTGAAAGTTCAATCTCTCCGCGATCCAGCGAGGCAGCTGTCCTACCTTATCAAGTTTTTGACCCTGCACCGACCCGGCGCTCAATTTGGAAAGCACCGGAAGCGAGCGGTTCCAATGCCTCAGCCAGCCCTGCGCGAGCTACTGGCGTGGTGGCAACGGCACGAGTTCCAGGATTTTCTTTTCCTCTATGGATGTCGGCGCCGCGGATCACGGATCGAGGCACTGTGATGGGGAATTGAGCCTTTTCGAGCGTGACGACATGACGACATCGTCACGAGAGAGCAGTCAGAGCCCTTGCCTCAGCTTACTCGCATGCAGTGTTACGACCCCCTCCCTTCCCGATCACCTCAACCTGCCCCTGGAAGCCCTCAACTCAGTCCTCAACCTCATCCGCATGCCCTTTGGCAGCGTGCGCCTCAAAATCACGAGGACACATCCGGCTCCCCTGATCACCTCAATTTCTGATCGCGCGAGCCCTGTCGTCGTCACGATTGCTCTGGCGCAGGCCGCCACCCCTCTCACAGGACGCACACGGTGAAACGCAAAAGGACCTCGGGAAACGCATCCACCAGCACCTCTCATCGTCAGGTGAAAAAGGGTCGCAGAGACATCTCGGGCGCAGGTCGGCGCAAGAGGGTCAGTCATTCTGCTCGGAGCAGCGGGCTGACCAAAAAGGCCTTTCGCGCCCTCTGCATCAGAGCTCAGAACGTCCTGAAGGCACAGCAGGAGGAGCGCCTCGGTTCAGAGTTTCACCCATTTGCTAGTCGCAAGTTTCCCAAGGGCACTCCGCTGCCCGGGGTTGAAGGGGTTCAGTTTGCTGGAGTTGGTGTCGGGGCTGCCGGTGAGCGCTTCGTGCGGCTCCTCGTCGGTGAAGGGAAGCATATCCAACTGCTCACCGTGTCTGCGGGAGAACTTGCTGCGCAGCCCGCCGGAGTCTTTCGCAAGATCGCCAATGCGGGTGGCCGAACCCTAACCCAGGCTTCGAAGAACGTCCTGACCAAGGCCATCGAGGCTAAGCTCGGGGATGAGCCCTCATTCTACGTAGCGGAGCAACCCGGCTGGCACGTGGGGCACAAGGCATTTGTCCTGCCATACGGAGCGATCGGCAAAGCGGGGCGGGACATTGTTTTCGCCCCAAGCCTCAAGTCCGATGGCTATTGCGCCAAGTTTCGCGCTGTCGGTTCGTCACGCCGTTGGCGTCGTCGCGTGGGCGGCTTGTTGCGGGGCAACTCCCTCGCCATCACCGCCTGTGCCGCAATGCTGCTTTCCCCGATCTTGGGGCTGCTCGGCGAGGAGAATTTCATCCTCGTGCTAGTTGGTCCCCCTGGGTCAGGCCGGTCGACTGTGATCGTCGTCAGCTCTTCCCAGTGGGGAGCTCATGCTAGCCGCGATCGCGCAATGAAGCTCGGGTGTGCGGAGACCGCCAAACGCACGCTCGCCGATTTCGACTACCCCGCGATCGCCCACAATGATCTTGGGTTTGCTGTCGACGATCTCCGCTCGTTCCGAACGTCCGGCAGCCGAGCGGTTGCGATAGAAGACCTCATTAAAGGCTTGGTCGAGGGCGATGAGCGGGGGCGGGCGACGACGTCTGACAAGCCAGCAACTTTTCGCGCTGTTACCGTTGTCTCCTCCAACAAGTCCTTGCAGCAGGAGGCCGTCGGAAGCACGTATGAGGCTGACCGGGCCATGCTTGATCGAGCACCGGAGGTTTCGCTTCCTGCACCCAATCAGGCCTTCGAGGATCTGCACGGATATCCGAGCCTTGGTGCGTTCTGCACGGCGCTAAAGGAAGCCGCGCTCAAGGATGCGGGTTCTGTGTCCCTGGACTTTCTCCTGCAACTGCATGCCTGGGTGCAGTGTGATCGGAAGGAATGCATCGCCTGGCTTCGCGCACGGGCCGCCTGGTTCATCGCCAAGTATAGCGCCGCTGGCACTCCTGAGCGGGCCTTACGCCGTTTTGCGTTGATTTATGCGGCTGGGTGCCTGGCAATCCGTTTTGGGCTCCATCCGTGGACGAGGAAGGAACTGGCTGCGGCTATCGCCAAGAGCCTTGCTGGGCATGTCCAACTGACCGTTTTGAACGCTCCGGGGGGCGTAGCGGACAAAGCCAGCAAGGCCTCACGCCTCCTTGCGGTTCTGCGGGAGTGGCATTCGGCCAATCGGCATCTGCTGCGGCCGGCAGGAATTAACTCCGGAATGAGTGCTGCCGACCGAGCGATCAGAGCAATGCCTGGATTCACTTACGAGCACCCCAGGCGTGGGCCTGAGGTGCTCATGTGGGAGGATGCGTTCGGTGCTCTTGTTCAGCACATCTGCGCGCCCGACCAAGCGAAAAGGCTCTTGTTGGAAGCTGAAATGATCGCCATCGATGAGAGCCATAACCGGCGCTCGTTCTCGGTGAAGCGGCCGTTGGGCTGCACCGCAGATGGCGGAAAATGGCGGCCCAACATGATCGCGCTGTCCGTAAGCGCTTTCGATGCCTCGTTGGCCCGCACTAGCGCGCAATAGAGCGTGAGTCTGAGCCACTTGAGAGCAATTTATCATATCGCAGTCCAACTCACAGAGGACTTTGCTCATGAATTCCCGCGAACAAAAAATGCGCAAGCTCAAGGACTCCCAATCGACCCTGGAGGCCGTCAATCTCGCCTATCAATGCCGGCTTCTCGCGCAGCTGGCCGAGAAGACGGTCTGCTATATGCCGGACCTATTCCCTGATCGGGAGTGGCCGTTTGAGGCCCCGATGGCATCGGTCGATATCATCATTGTCGGTCGTGGCATTGAGGGGCGCGCGGAGTACTATCAGGCGGTGCGAGACGAAGCGGACCCGCAGTTCCCAACGCTTTTGTTCTACGACGATGCCGATCACGGCAAACCCTATCAGTTCAGCCGGATGGGTTTCATCGAAATCTCTTTGAACTGACAGCGGTCAAGCGCGCTCTCTGGATCAGGCCGATAGTGGATTCTGACGTTGCCCCCAGTTTCTATCCGGCCTTGAGTTCGTTCCAGCGGTTGGTTTGGCCCCCTCGGGCCGGTTGCGCCTCATGTTCTGGTCCTCTCAGTGGGCCAGAACGAACTTCAAGCTGGATTATCCCAGAGGGGCAACGTCACGAAGGTATTCTTCGAGAAGGCCGATGATCCGAAATGGCGGTATCGTTCGACGGGCTTCGAAGCGCTCGACGTTCGGCCAAAGGTCGACGACCTGGAAGAATACGGGATGGACCAGGCCGCGGCCTCCGATCTGAAGCTCATCATCGACCCACGGAACATCACATTGGTCTGTCGAAGGGATGCAGCCGGACCATCCGACGTTTCTCCTCAGTAGGACTGAGCACTGAAAATCTCGCGGCCCTCTCAGGCGAATGGCGTGGTCACAGTCGACATCGGGCGCAAGAGTAACTGCTTTGGCGCCGGCCCATTGAGATTGTAAGCTAGGGCCTTCGGTCCAGGCTCTGCCGATCATGACTCGGAACGATTTCAGGTCCGGGCGCCATCGCCACCATGGTAAAAAGCTTCGCCGATAACTGCGGCAGTGGAAGAACCGCAGCTCCTATGTCTGCTTTGTGGCCGTTGCGAAATGTCAGCTAATGAGGCGCTTTGCGGGCGTTACGGAATCCGAGACGCGTGTTTCATATGATACCTTATGCGAATAAGGCAACACAGCGCGGCATGACGGCAAACATGGGCTACCAGTCTGGCTTGTCAGGCTAGTTTTGTGGTTTGCAGCAGGCTGCTGATATCGGGTTGAGAGCCGCCTCCTGGATCGGAGGGCACGGCACGTACCCGTAGGAGCAGAACACGCAGCAATCGCCTTCCAGAGGCTTCAGCAGCTCCCCGCAGCCGGTGCACTTGTAGAAGAACTGGCAGGCATCGGCGGGCATGGTTTCCAGCGCCTGATGGGCGCAATGCGGGCAAGTCAGGGTCGATTGAAGTTGCACCATCATCACCGCATCAGCTTCAACAGGATTGGTTCAAGATAGGTCTCCCACACCAGCGCCAGGCCGATAATGAGGGATCCTGCGGTGAGGAGCGACAGGGACAGGCGCGACGATGCCGGCGCGGCGCACACCTGGGTCGGTTGACATGCGACCGATCGCGATCGCCAGAAGAACAATAGCCAGCCGAGTGCGAGCGTCACGGTCGCCCCGCCGAGGAGCCAGGGCCGGATATGAGCCAGGAACGCCAGGCCGCTGAACAAGGCTCCGCTGGCTCCAAGCCCGGCCAGGGCCAGAGGCACGACGCAGCAGGATGACGCGAGCAGAGTGCTAAGACCGATTGCCGTTCCCAGACCACCCAGCGCACCGGTAGATGGCGTGGAGATCGCCTCCGTGAAGGGCTGGTGCCCGGCGTCGATGTTCGCCACAGACGGCGCTCCTTGTTTCGCCGACGGAGCCTACTACGGGAGCGGTCTCACAAGCACTCACAAGCGCGCGAGGCCTGGTGGCGGTTGCGCTGACCGTATAGATCATCGTTCCAAGCGCCGCAGCCGGTCTGTGTCTCCTGAGAATCAATATAATCAATAACTTAGTCGCATAATAGCTGTTATGTTAAATGGCCCCGCTCACGGCGGGGCCATTGTCGTTTCAGGTTCCAGCAGCCGAAGCGCTGCGTTGCCGTGGTATTGACGGGCAATGTCCGCGGCGCTCCTTTCCTTCAGGTCGCGCAGCGCTGGGTCGGCGCCGGCGTCCAGCAGCTGCTTGAGCAGACCCGTGCGCTGGTAGCGCGACGCCCACATCAAAGCCGTCCAGCGAAAGCGCGTTGTGGCGAGGTCGGGATTGGCGCCATGTTTGAGCAGCTGCGATGCGGTGCGTGTGTCGCCAGCCCTGGCGGCATTCATAAGTGGCGTCCGTCCGCGTTGATCGCGGGCGTTGGGGTCGGCGCCTTTGACCAGGAGCACGGCGGCAAGGCCGTGGAGGAACAGCCCGGCCGCGATATGCAGCGGCGTCTGCCCGCCGCTTGAGCGGTGGTTCACATCGATGTCGGGTTCCATGAGGATCGCCTGCGCCACCTCGCGGCGGTCCGCCCGCAACATCGTGCATAAAAGTTCAGAAAGATCGGCGTTCACGTCCATGGCTTTCGTGCTCTGCCCCGCGACCGCCGGAGGGCGCGCGGAGCCGAAGCTCAGGGAAATTACTCCGCCAGTCTGTCGCATGCCGCCGTGGCCGCAAGCCCTGCTGCCCGCCGGATGTGCAGCACGAAAAATGATAAGGTGGATTCGCGCCCATGCGGGGTTGGCCCGCAGCCCGTTGAGGAGACCGGTTGCAAGTTCCTATGACCCAGCTGCAGGTGCGCGACCCGAGGTTTGGCCTGCTTGCTGCCGGCGACGTCCTGGCGCGCGTGAAGCAGGCGCTGGCGATCGAAGCAGATCGCGACCTGGCGGTGTTCATAGGCGTCACCCCGGATGCCGTCGAGGAGTGGCGGCAGAGGAACCAGGTTCCTTTCGATGCGATTGTCTCGACCTGCCTGATCACTGGGGCATCGCTCACCTACCTGCTGCGGGGAGAAGGCACAGTGACGTGTCAGCTGCCCGCTTCACCCCTCTCGCCGGAGGTTTTGGAAGGCGTGCTGCACCGGTTGATGCGGGATGGCTACATACGTGACAGCGCGCACCAGCCGGAGCCTCAAGCGCGGGTACGTTCGCTCGCCTGGGATATCTGGCGCTACGCGCGTCACGCCAGCAATGTTCTGCAGCAGCTCGTCATCAGCTTCGGTGTGGATGAGGGCGCGGCCTACCTCCTGGTATTCGGACAAGAGAAGCCTCATGAGCGACCAGAGTGACATCATTCGCGCGCTGGGGGTGGCCCCCGCGTTTGCGGCCGCCGACGAAGCGGCAAGGCGGATCAACTTTCTCAAACGCTATCTCACGAGCGCGCATATGCGCACGTACGTGCTGGGAATCAGCGGCGGCGTCGACTCCCTGACGGCCGCTCTCCTCGCCCAGCGCGCGGTGACCGAACTGAGGGCGGAATCCTATGAGGCCAGGTTCATCGCCGTGCGGTTGCCGTATGGCCGGCAGGCCGACGAACACGACGCCCAAGCCGCGCTGGCGGTGATCAGCCCCGACGAACTCGCCACGGTCAACATCAAGGCGGCGGCCGACGCGATGATGGAGGAGCTCCTCCGCGCCGGTCTGCAGCCGGTGGATTCCGGTCAGCAGGACTTCCTGCTGGGGAACATCAAGGCGCGGCAGCGGATGATCGCGCAGTACGCCCTGGCCGGCCGGTGGCGGGGCCTGGTGATCGGGACCGATCACGCGGCCGAGGCCGTGATGGGCTTCTTCACCAAGCATGGCGACGGCGCCGCGGACATCCTGCCGTTGGCCGGGCTCAACAAGCGCCGCGTGCGCGCCCTGGCGCTTCATCTCGGGGCGCCCGAACACCTGGTGGTCAAGGTCCCGACGGCGGATCTGGAAACCAACGCTCCGCTCCGGCCGGATGAGGACGCATACGGCGTCACCTACGATCAGATCGATGATTTCCTGGAGGGACAATCTATCCCGGCAGCCGCGCAGGCCCGCATCGTCAGCGCCTACACAGCGACCGCGCATAAACGCTCATTGCCGATTGCGGCCGACACCTAGGCCCATCGTCATCTTGCGCCTGAAGGTGGCCGGAGCGCCGAGATAAGACATCCGGCCACCCCGCAGGTGATGGCCACGTCGGCAAGATTGAACGTCGGGAAATGCCACCCGCGTGCGTGAACGTCGATGAAGTCTGTCACGGCTCCATCGCCCATGCGATCGAGGAGATTGCCGACGGCGCCACCTATGATCAGTGCGCAGGACAAGCGTTCGATCGTGTCGACGCTTCGCCACATGAAGACTGCCAGTCCCGCAATGATCGGCAGGGTCATCATCGTAAGCGCCCACCGCTGCAGCGGCGTCTCAGCGGCAAGGAGGCCGAAGCTGACGCCCGGGTTGAAGCCCAGGCTGAGATTCACGCCCGGCACAACGGAGATCGGGGAAGCGCTGAGATACTGGACGGCCAGTGTCTTGGCGGTGATGTCGATTGCGGCGACTGCCGCGACGACGGTGGCAAGCAGCCATGCCTGATGCAGGGGTCGGGACGGCATAAGGGTCGTGCCGCAAGATCAGGGTTGTGACGCGACGCGCGTGGGGGAAGGAGATGTCTGGCCGGCAGGTGCGGCTGCCTGTTCGAGCACAACTTCCCTCGGCGGCGCCATCACCGCCTGTGGCCGGCTCACTTCCACGCGGGCGGATGTCATCGCGCGAAGCCGCTCCACGCCGTCCCGCTGAAGGATGTCCCTGAAGCTGCCATGCATGCCGCCGTCGGTGAACTCGACGCGGATGGCCGGCAGGCCGGTCGCAACGAGCTGCCGCACGTCGGCGTCATCGGTTTGCCGCCTCGCGAGCACAGCCGCCTCAATCGTCGCATCGAGCTGCAACTCCGGACACGGTCGCAGCGGATCCAGGCGCGTCGACGGATCCGACACGCGTGCGTTGAAACGGTAGCGGCCTCCGCAGGTGGCGACATCGGGAGGCCGCTGCGACGCAAGGAAATGATCGTTGCCCTCGCGCAGGTTCGTCCAGAACGCCTGGTGAGGGCTGCGGCGATGCCGCGCAAGATTGCGCGGGGTCATGCGGAAGGGAAACGACTGGACCTGAAAGCTCTCCGCACCACCGGCGAACGCCTCACGCGCCACCGCGTAGACCTCTGCGACACCGGCATCCGTCATGGCAAAGCACCCCGACGAGGTGCAGGCGCCATGCACCATCAACGACGTGCCCGTGAACCCCTGGGCGCGTTCCAGCGTGTTGGGAAAGCCGAGATCGAAGGAAAGATGGAATTGCGAGTTGGGGTTCATCTGCTGGCGTCGGACCGTGTAGAAGCCCTCCGGCGCCTGCCGGTCCCCTTCCCGTCGCTTCGGCCCCAGCTGTCCCGACCAGCGGCAAAGGGGATAGGTCTTGAGCAGGACATAGCGCCCGCTGCGGTCACGCTTCCAGAGTTCGAGTTCAGATTCCTCCTTGAAGATGCGGATCACGATCGGGTCAGCCGGGGTCATCCCTCTGCCCTGCATCTCGGTCAGCAGCGCTGCAGGTATCGGCGCGAGATCCCGACGTTCCGACACCGTTGACGAGCAGCCCGTCAGGGCAACGGCGCCGGCTGCCATTGTCACGAAGAGGACCGCGCGGATCTGCGTACGCATGTTCAAGTCTTCCAATCAACGGCAGGAAACGGTGGGTTGTCGGGTGCAGCTACGGCCGATCAGCCGCAAAGAACGGTTGCGGCTCAGATCTGCCTCGCCATGCGAGAATCCGCATGGCGTTGGCGGTCACCAGGACGGTTGCGCCGGTATCGGCGAGGATCGCCGGCCAGAGGCCCGTCACGCCCAGAACCGTGGTCACCAGGAACACCGCCTTGAGCCCCAGGGCGATCGTGATGTTCTGCGCGATGTTGGTCATGACCGTTTGCGACAGGCCGACCATGTTGACGATGTCGAGCACCCGGCCGTGCAGCACGGCCGCGTCGGCGGTCTCCAGCGCAACGTCGGTTCCCCCGCCCATGGCGATGCCGATATCCGCCGCCGCGAGCGCGGGCGCGTCATTGATGCCGTCGCCAACCTTGGCCACGTACGAGCCCTCGTCCTGCAACTTGCGGACAATGGTCTGCTTGTCCTGCGGCAGCAGTTCCGCGCGGACCTCGATGCCAAGGGATGCGCCGATCGCCTCCGCGGTCTGCTGGTTGTCGCCGGTGAGCATCACCGTGCGGATGCCGGCCGCTTTCAGAGCGGAAAGGCCTAAGATGGCGTCGGCGCGCGGCTCGTCGCGCATGGCGATCAACCCGCCTATCTGATCGTCGACCAGCAGGACCGAAACGGTTTTGCCTTGTGCGTTGAACGCGGCGATGCGGGTGGACTGGTCCGGCGACAGGGCCGCTCGCTCGGCCGCGGCCGACGGCGAGCAGAGCAGCACGGTTTTGCCCCCTACCCTGCCGCTCACACCTTTGCCTGCCAGGGACTTGGCATCGGCCGCCGGCGGAACCGGCACACGATCGTCTTTGGCGCGGGCGAGGATCGCGACCGCCAGCGGGTGGTTTGAACCGGCCTCGAGAGCCGCGGCAAGTGACAGGAGCTCGCGCTCGGCCACTCCGATGGCCACCACATCCGTTACAACTGGCTTGCCCTGGGTCAGGGTGCCGGTCTTGTCGAACGCCACTGTGGTGATTTTGCGCAGCCCTTCGAGCACCGCGCCACCCTTGAGCAGCAAACCTCTCCTGGCGCCGGCTGAGAGGCCCGCGGCGATCGCCGCCGGCGTCGAGATGACCAGGGCGCAGGGACAGCCGATCAGGAGGACCGCCAGGCCCTTGTAGATCCAGTCGGTCCACGAGGCCCCCGCAACGAGCGGAGGAAGAATGGCGACAAGCGCGCCGGCGACCAGCACCGCGGGCGTGTAGTACGTCGAGAACCGGTCGATGAAGCGTTCGGTGGGCGCCTTGCTCTCCTGCGCCTCTTCGACCAGCCGGACGATGCGTGCAATGGTGTTGTCGGCCGCCGCCGCCGTGACGCGAATGCGCAGGACGGCATCGGTGTTGATCGTGCCGGCAAAAACGCTTTCGCCCACGCCTTTGCGCTTGGGCGTGCTCTCACCGGTCACCGGCGCTTCGTCAATGGAACTGCTGCCGTCGACGATCTCGCCGTCGGCCGGGATGCGGTCGCCGGGACGCACGACAATCACCACGCCGACCTCGAGCAGCTCGGCCGGGATTTCCCGCGTCTTTCCTTTTTCCTCGAGCAGAGCGGTTTTGGGCACGAGGGTCGCAAGGTCGCGGATGCTCGCGCGCGCACGGCCGGCCGCCACGCCTTCCAGCAGCTCGCCGACCAGGAACAGGAAGACCACGGCCGCGGCTTCCTCGACAGCGCCGATGATGATGGCGCCCACTGCGGCGATCGTCATCAGCATCTCGATGGAGAAGGGCGTGCCGGCGAACGCCGCGGTCCAGGCCCGCCTGGCGATGGGCACAAGGCCGATCATCATCGCTGCGAGGAACGCCCAGGTCTCTATCCGCGGCAGCAGCTGTCCGGCGACATACGCCAGCACCAGCGCCACACCACAGCCGATCGTGAGCAGCGCCTTGGGCTGCTTCCACCACGTCTCGTCACCCCGGCCGGCCGCCCCTTGCGGAGCTTGTCCCGCACCGGCTGGATGGGAGCGCGAGTCCGGCGCGTCTGCGGGCTCAATGGTATACCCCAGCGACTTGACCTGCCGCTCGACAGCGGCGGCGCCGTGCTTGTCCGCCAGCAGTACGGTGAGCGTCCCACTGGCGACCGACACGCCAACCTCATCGATACCAGGCAGGCGCCGCACCGCGGTTTCGATCTTGGTCGCGCACGATACGCAGTCCATTCCGCCGACGCGGTAACGGGCCTTAACTGCTGATGCCGACATCCTTTTTTGCTTTCATGGGTTAATCTTCTTGCGATCCTGGCCAACAGTGTACATCCTCTAGTGACTAGAGGAGCAAGCTGAAATGAAAGAGGCATTGCCGATTGGCCAGGCAGCCACGCAATCAGGCGTGAAGGTGCCGACGATCCGCTACTATGAACAGATCGGGCTGCTGCCCTTGCCCCTGCGCTCGGAAGGCAATCGGCGCCTCTACAGCGAGTCAGAGATGCGGCGACTCGCCTTCATCCGCCACGCCCGCGAGCTGGGCTTTGAGGTCGACGCGATCCGGGCGCTGCTCGACCTACAGGACAATCCCCAGCGGTCTTGCGCGGAGGCGGATGTCATAGCCCGGGCGAGGCTTGCCGACGTCGAACATCGGATCGCATCGCTCACGGCTTTGCGCAAGGAGCTGCGGAGGATGATCACGGCGTGCGCCGGCGGCTCAGTATCCGACTGCATGGTGATTGAGACCCTGGCGGAGAACAGTCAGCTGCGCAGCGCCAAAAAGGGCTAGCCACGGCAGATCGGCGTGACCCGTCTCCTCGCGGTTGGAGAAGAAAGGATCAGCCGATGGCTCCAAGAGCTGGAAACGTCGTCAGCATCCAGATCGCGACCGCCTGCAATTGGCCGGTGATCATTAAGACACCAATGCCGATCATGATCGCACCCGCCCCGATGTTCAGCACGGCGCCGGCTCGACGCATTCGCTTGATCGCAGCGGCAGCACTTCCCATGAACAATGCCGTCAGAAGAAACGGCACGCCAAGCCCGAGCCCATAGGCGCCAAGAAGTATCGCTCCGTTGCCTGACGATGTTGCCGTGACGGTCAGGATCGAACCTAAAACCGGTCCAATGCAGGGCGTCCAACCGAACGCGAAAGCAACGCCGAGCAGGAAGGCACCCAGTGGCCCGCGAACATGGCGGGGACCCTGCCAGCGCCAATCAGACATCAGCGCGGGCAGGCGGAACAGTCCGGTCATCACCAAGCCGAAGACGATGACCAAAGCGCCCCCAACCAGATTGGCCTCGTTGTGATACCGCTGCAGGACGCCGCCAAGCGCCATGGCACTCATGCCAAGCAAGACGAACAATGTCGTAAACCCTGCCACGAACAGCAGTGCCAGGCGGAATGTGTGAAGCCGCGTGACCTGATCTGCACCGTCGCGTTCACCTGCCCCGCCCGCGATATAGGAGAGGTATCCGGGCACAAGAGGAAGGACACACGGTGAGAGAAACGAGATCGCACCGGCGGTTGCGGCCGTTGCCAGGCCGACAAGCGAGATATCAACCGTTGCCACCATTACGTCCTAGGGTGCGTTGGTTTCGAGAGAGCGATCTGCCCGGCTCAGGGTTGACAGAGATCCATCCAGAAAGCGCTAGGCTGTTCTAAGCCCTGGATCTTCGGCGCATGTTCACATGTGCGGGAACGGCCGGCTCAGCGTCGTCCGCGATAGAGCGAAACCGATCCGCTCACGGTGGGAATGACGAGGGTCTCCTCCACTTCACGGAGTCCTGCACTACGCATGAGCTCAAGCAAGGCCCCCTTGGCGTTGGGCTCTGTGTTGGCGCGTCCATCAAGGTTCTGGATCGAGGCCCTGAAGAGCGTCCGCATCAACGGCGTGCGCTGCAACCCGTAGTCTGCGATGTGGATGTGGCCACCTGGCTCGAGCGCCGAACTCATCGCGGCGAGGGATGCCGCCTTTTCCTCCAGCGACACCTGATGGAGCACCAGGCTCGATACGATCTTGGTCGGCCTTACTGCGCCCAGGAGCTCCACCGCCTGGCGCGCCAGGCCAAGATGGTACTCGGCGCGAACTCCAGCCGTTTCAGCCTTCTTTCGTGCTCGCGCCAGCATCGCCGGGTCGGGATCGATCCCGATAAGCCTTGCTGAGGGTGCGGCTTTGCCGAGAAGAACGAGAAGCGAGCCTGTGCCGCAGCCCACGTCGAGAATGATATCCCGGGAATCTGGACCGACCTGCGCAATGAGAGCGCGTCGCCATCGCTTCTCCCGGGTGAGCGACGCGACGCCGAGATCGTACAGCGGGCTTAGCCAGTGATAGCCCGCAGCGGGTGTATACGTCATGTGCTGGTCATCCGTTTGCCGAATGACGCCACCGTACATCCTGTAGTCAGTACAGGATCAAGAGCCTTTGTTGGCGCTTCTTCGCGTCGCTCCCGCGGTATGGACCCTGCCGAGCGCCGGCCACTGCTCGGCTTTCACGGGAGCATCATTTCCAAGGGGACGCTGTATCAGAATCACCGAAAAGCGGGGGGATGCTGATGTTGATATCCTGCGGCGAAACTGATGGCGGCGGCGCCTTCAGTATGAGTTGCGGCGCCATGATAAGCAGGCCGACCATTGAGATCTGAATGCAGAGGAAAGGTACGGCTCCCCAGTATATGTCGACCGTCCGAACGATCGAAGGGGCAATGCTTCGAAGGTTGTAGATCGCGATGCCGAAGGGTGGATGCATAAACGAGGTCTGCAGATTGACCGCCAGCAAAATGGTCAGCCAGATCATATCAATGCCGAGTTTCTGCGCGACAGGAACGATAAGCGGCAAAACGATGAAAGCGATCTCGAAGAAATCGAGGACGAAGGCAACCAGGAATACGACCAGGCTAACGAATATGACGAAGCCCATCTGACCGGCTGGGACGTAATTGAACAGGGCCTGGACCCACTGCTCCCCGTTCAATCCCCTGAACACCAGCGTAAAGAACGACGCGCCCATCAGCAGGAACATCAGCCCGCAGATCAGGATGCCCGTTGCGAGCATGGCCTGTCGCAACTTCTTCAACGTGAGCTTGTTTTGAAGCAGGCCCAGCAACAGAGTGCCCGTCACGCCGATGGCCCCGCCCTCGGTCGGTGTCGCCACTCCATAATAGATCGCGGCCAGGACCATGAGGACCAGCCCCAAGGGCAGTCCCGCAGCAACGAGCGTTTGGCGGATGAGTAAGCCGACGCGACGTTCAGTCGCGAGCGAGGGATCGGGCGGCGCGCTGCCGGGCCGGATGCGGGTGAGGACGAACACATAGGTCAAGTAGGAGCCGATCAGCAGCAGACTGGGCACCAGCGCGCCGCGGTAGAGATCCGTGACGGACACTTCCATCTGTTCGGCCAGAACGATCAAGACGAGGCTTGGCGGAATGACCTGCGCGAGCGTTCCAGTTGCTGCAACGACACCTGTTGCCAGCCGGTGGTCATATCCCGCCCGCAGCATCACCGGTAAAGCAATTAATCCCACTGCGATGACGGAAGCAGAGACGAACCCGGTGATGCCGGAAATCACAGCGCCAACAATGATGGTCGCATAAGCAAGCCCGCCGGATACATTGCCAAAAAGCCTGTTCAGGGCGGCGAACATTCCTTCTGCGATGCCGATGCGCTCGAGGAGGAGGCCCATGAACACGAGCATGGGAAGGGCCAGGAAATTGTCATTGCTGAAGATGCCCTGGATCCTGAAGAAGATCGCGCTCAGAAAACTGACGTCGAAATGCCCGTTGAGAACTCCAATGGCGCCGAAAACACTGGCGATTGCCGCGAGGGAGAACGCAACCGGGAAACCCAAAAAGAGGACGATGACGAGCGCAACGAACATTGCCGGCGCGAGCAATGTCATGTCATTCCCCGTCGAAAAAGCGGCGATTGGCGCGGCTGCCTGTCTCGATCCCTCGCAGGAACGCTATACAGCGCACAGCCTCAGCCAGGCCTTGGAGAGCGAGGAGCGCGAAGCCGAACGGGATAAAACTCAGAATGATCCATGCGGGTATGGCGCTTGAGCTTTCGCGCGTCGCCCGGGTGTGTCCCGCTACCAGAGCTTCCCAGAACTTCGGCCCACTGAGCCACATCATGCCGGCGCATACGGGAAGAAGGACGAAAAGAATCCCGAACAGATCAATCCAGGCCAGGCCGCGTTCGCCGATGCGGTTTGCGAAAACGTCGACACGGACGTGCTCGTTCTTCTGCAAGGCATACGCCGCCGTGATGAAAACCACGGCAGCGAAGAAGTGCCATTGCATGTCAAAGGCCGACGACCAGGCGACGGAGAACACCTTTCTGCTGATCGCGTTAAATGTGATCAGCAACGCGTTCAGCAGCAGCGCCCAGCTGACCACGGAAGCCAGCTTCTCGCTCAGACCATCAATCCAATGGACAAGCCGCATAGTGTCCACGCGCTCCAAGGACATGGCGGCCGACCTCAGCATCATGCTGCGGCAAAGTACCGACGGGGAATGAGGGTACATCCTGTAGCGGCTAGAGGAGCAAGCGGTGTTTCAGAACCGCCGGGCAGAGAAAGCCCGCGCCCGAGCCTAGGCAGCGTGGGAAAGGTCTGACCGTGCATCCCGGATGATCGCCCAGGCCGATTGCAAAAACAGGCCAGCGACCGCGAACGCCACCAGCAGGTCGGGCCAGGGCGAGGAGAGCCACCACACCAGGAGAGCTGCGGCGGCAACGGCCAGGTTGCCTATCGCGTCGTTGCGGGAGAAGAGCCAAACGGCACGCATGTTCGCGTCTCCCTTCCTGTGCGGGATCAGCACGAGTGCCGCCAGAACGTTGACGAAGAAGGCAGCGATAGCGAGGCCGCCCATCAGCAGGGTCTGCGGCTCGTGCGTGACGAAGACGCGGTAGGTCGTCGTGCCGACCACGACGAATCCAAGGACCGCGAGGAAGATACCCTGGAGAAGCGCCGCCTTCGCACGGGCAGCCAGGCCCCACCCCACCGCGATCAGCCCGAGGAACGAAATCAGGCCGTCGCCGATGAAGTCGAGGGCATCGGCCTGGAGCGCCTGTGAGCCAGCCAGGACGCTGCCGATAATTTGCACCACCCCATAGCCTGTGTTGAGCAGAACCACGATCCACAGCGCCCGCTTGTACGCCGGGGTCACATGCGACAAATCCGGGATCTTGTCGTCGTCATCCTGGCCAGCGCCAGCTCCCGCGACTTTAAATTCGCCCATGCGGTCGAGCTGGTAGCCGATGCCGGTGATCGCGCTCTCCAGCTCCGGGAGGCGTCGCCCAGGCTCGTCGACATCGACCGTCATGATCTGCGATGCGATCGATACCTTCACATGTTGAACCCCCTCAACCTTACGGGCGGCTGCCTCGATTTTTCCGGCACAGGAGGCGCAATCCATGCCGGTGATGCGGTAGCGGATAGGGGCTGTCTCGGTCGTCATGGGGGCTTCTCAATTGTCAGACTCCCTGTAGGCTACATCCTGTAGCGACTACAGGAGCAAGACCAAAATATGCAGATCGGCCAGCTCGCGCGTCACGCCGGCGTGAACATCGAAACCATCAGGTTCTACGAGCGGATTGGCGTGCTGCCGCCGCCACAGCGACAAGGCAACGGCCGGCGGCTATACACCTATACAGATGCTCAGCGATTGGGTTTCGTACGACATGCGCGCGAGCTGGGATTTGAACTCTCAGCGGTCCGCACACTTCTGGCCCTGCAGGAACAGCCGGGCGCTTCCTGTGAAGACGCCAGCCGCATCGCTCAGTCGCAGTTGGCCGAAGTTGAGAGCCGCATAGCCAGGCTCCTGCGCTTGCGCGAGGAGCTGTCGCGCATGGTCAGCGACTGCCAACGGGGGGAAGTGGCCGCCTGTCGCGTGATCGAAGCCCTCGCGTCGAGCTCCGCGCTACGCTCGCCAAGGACACTCGCCAAAAGGAAGGCCAGCTAGTCCGATGCCGAAGCCGTTACGCGGCAGCGCTGGACCCAGTCCGCGGCCTCTTACGGCAACTCCTGGCCCACTGCCATGAAGGGCCGCAGGCGTTCGAGCAGGCTTGAACATGCGTCGTCTACCGCGCGTCCCATATATCTGAGGCCCGCGCCCTGGTTGTGCGGATAAACATTCATTTCGACCAAGCCATCGCGTCGATCCCAGGCTCGACGGGTGCGCGTGGCCATTCGATGGATGACCTTCGAGGTCTGAACAAGTTTGAATTCCCGGGAATTTCCCGATTGCGGATCTGCCTCGCCTGCCATCTCTACCGCCAGTCGCGCGGCCATTACCTTTCGCGGATCCAGGCCCGAGATATGGCGAAGCTCCCAGGCGGCGCGGGCCGGATCGCCCGGCCGGGGGCCGGCACCCGAAGCCTCGGTTGGGATATAAAGCGCCCTGACCTTCACAATAGTCTCGGCAACCAGGGGGTCGCTCTCGTTCGCTTTGATCCATTCAAGCGCTATGCGCCGCAACGGCCTGATCTCGGTAGCCGTGAAGGACCGCCGGTCCACACTCCCATGGCGCTGGAATGCATTCGCGTGCGAGCGGCAAAGCCGAACGCCCAAGCCCTCTCCCGCAATTGTCTGGCTTAGACGTTCGCACCCCCAAACAGAACATTTCTCAGCGGACGACTCCTCGGCGATCCGCCCGGACATCGTGCGCCCGCCCTCCCCGGGTTCGCCATGCGTCGGCATGCACCACCTTTGTGCCTTTCCGACGAAGATTTGAGAGGCCGTCGAGCCCAGAAGAGCAAATGACATTTTCATCAGTCTTAATATATGATAATGTCATTTACATTATATTCGGAGCCAGCCTAACTTTGATGCTGCCGGGCATTTGGGGCAGATTTCGTGCGCCCGGCTTGGGCGCCAAGCTCGAGGCCGGCTTCGGTACGAAGATATGGACGTCTGCTTCTCGGTGACGAGTTACCTTCCGCTTTGGGGGCGCAAAGCTGACTGCAGCCGGACCAGGCGAAAGTGCCTTGTACTCAATCTACACTGAAGCAACATGAGCGGGTTTGGATCATGCAGAGCGATGTTGGTTAGGTATGCATCCGGCGAAGGCCGCCTTGCGCTGAGTGACGCAAATCGTTGAGCACTGTGAGTATGGACAGCCATACTGACAGTGTCTTGAGCCGCCTCGACATGGTGGAGACTGGGCGCCGTCGCCGCTGGAGCGAGGGCGAGAAGGAGCGGATCGTGCTGGAGAGCATGGCCGGTCCGCGCCAGATCTCCGCGACGGCGCGGCGGCATGGGATCGCGCGCTCGCAATTGCTGGCTTGGCGGCGGGCGCTGTTCGTCGAGCCCAGTGCTGCACCTGCAGGCTTTGTCCCGATGATTGTGACGTCCGAGACTGACCGGCGTGAGGACGCCCGGATGATGGGCGCGGGAGCGCCGTCGGCCTTGGCGGTCGCCGCGCCGACGCCGGGGCGGATCGAGATCGTGCTGCGCGGCGGTCGGCGCATCATAGTCGAGGGCGCGGTGGATGCCGATACGGTGTTGACCCTCGCACGCGGCCTTGAGGCGCTCAGGTGATCCCGGTTCCGGTCGGCGTGAAGGTGTGGCTGGCGACCGGCCACACGGACATGCGGAAGGGGTTCGCCTCCCTGGCGCTGGTGGCACAGGAGGTCTTGAAGCGTGATCCGCTGGGCGGCCACATCTTCTGCTTCCGCGGGCGTCGCGGCGATCTGTTGAAGGTGATCTGGCACGACGGGCAGGCGGCGAGCCTTTACGTGCGTCGCTTGGAGAAGGGTCGCTTCCTGTGGCCGTCGCCGGCCGACGGCGTCCTCGCGATCACGCCCGCTCAGATGGGCTACCTGCTCTCCGGCATCGACTGGCGCAATCCGGTGGAGACCTGGCGTCCGACGGCGATCGGATAGAGCTTCGAGTCTTGTGTTTGCAGGCGGATGTGATTCCCTCTCCTTGTGAACGCGCCCGCTGAATCGCCCGTCCCGCCGACGCTGCCGACTGATCTGGCAGCGGCGCATGCGATGATCCTGGCGGAGCGCCAGGCGCGTATCGAGGCGCAAGCCGAAGCCCTCACCGCGAAGGCCGCGGCGTCATCGACCGAGGCGACGATCGTGCATCTCAAGCTGATGATCGAGAAGCTCAAGCGCGAGCTCTACGGTCAGCGCTCGGAGCGCACGATGCGCCTCATCGACCAGATGGAGCTTCAGCTCGAGGAGCTCGAATCGAAGGCGACCGAGGACGAACTTGCGGCGGAGGCGATGTCGCGCCAGGCATCGCTGCCCGTACGGGCGCGCGGTCGTCCTGTCCGCAAGCCCTTCCCGGAGCATCTGCCGCGCGAGCGGGTCGTGATCGCAGCACCGACATCGTGCCCGTGCTGCGGCTCGATGAAGCTGTCGAAGCTCGGCGAGGACGTGACGGAGACCCTGGAGGTCGTGCCGCGGTCCTGGAAGGTGATCCAGACCGTGCGGGAGAAGTTCACGTGCCGCGCTTGCGAGATGATCACACAGCCGCCGGCGCCCTATCATGTGACGCCGCGCGGCTTCGTGGGGCCGAACCTGCTGGCCATGGTACTGTTTGAGAAGTTCGGTCAGCACCAACCGCTGAACCGGCAGAGCGAGAGATACCTTCGAGAGGGCATCGACCTCTCCGTCTCGACGCTCGCCGACCAGGTCGGCGCGGCGACTGTGGCGCTGGCGCCGTTACATGACCTGATCGCCCGGCACGCCATGGCGGCGCAGAGGCTGCACGCCGACGACACGACGGTGCCGATCCTCGCCAGGGGCAAGACCGACACGGGCCGGATCTGGACCTATGTGCGCGACGACAGGCCCTTCGGCGGCGCCGATCCGCCGGCGGCGCTCTACTTCGCCTCACGCGACCGGCGGCAAGAGCATCCGGACGTGCACCTCGCGACTTGGAGCGGCATCCTGCAGGCCGACGCCTATGGCGGATACAACGGGCTGTACGATCCCGCGCGTCCGGGCGGGCCGGTCACGTCGGCGCTCTGTTGGTCGCATGCCCGCCGGGGCTTCTTCGAGCTCGCCGACATCGCCGCGAGCGCACGGCGCGGGCCTGGCGCCGCGCCCGTGTCGCCGATCGCCTTGGAGGCGGTGAAGCGCATTGACGCGCTCTTCGCCATCGAGCGCGAGATCAATGGCCTGGACGCCGACGAGCGCCGCCAGGTCCGGCAGGAGCGCAGCCGCCCGATCGTCGACGACCTGCGCGCCTGGCTTGGCGAGCAGCGCGTCAAGCTCTCGCGCTCGGCGACCGTCGCCAAGCCGATCGACTACATGCTCAGGCGCTGGGACGGCTTTGCCTCGTTCCTCGACGACGGACGGGCCTGCCTGTCGAACAATGCCGCCGAGCGGGCGCTCAGAGGTTTTGCCCTCGGTCGAAAAGCCTGGCTCTTCGCGGGCTCCGATCGCGGCGCCGAGCGTGCCGCCGCCATGGCGACGCTGATCCAGACAGCGAAGATGAACGACGTCGATCCACAGGCCTGGCTCGCCGACGTGCTTGCCCGCATCGCCGGAATGACCCAAGGCCGGCTCGACGAGCTTTTGCCGTGGAACTGGCGCGCGCCGTCGATCACAGCAGTCGCGGCCTGACGATGCACGTCAACAAGGTCCACTCCGTCCGGACCTTGGCGCTCGTCGCTCGCGATCTCGACAAGGACGAAGACTGGCTCGCCGATCTCGCGCTCGACATGGAGCCGGAGGACGGGCTGATCTGGGTCTACGATCCGCAGCACGAGGACGGGACCATGGCCTTCACCGAATACGGCGTCGAAAGCCTGCTCAACCTCATCGAAATCCATCGCAGCAGGCCAAAATAGGCCTGCCGCGGCCTACGCCGGATGATTACCCCAATTCGCAACCTGCTTGCCGATCTCCTTGCCGGCGGTCGCGGCGAAGCCGAAATGCTGCCGCCGACCGTGATGGGGCTCCCCGCTAGCGCCGCGACGAAACCGACGCGCGTCAGAAGCGTCACGCGCTGGCCGGCGATGGCGAGGCTCGCCGCCATGCCGGGGCCAACGGAGCCCGCGCCGATGACGGTCGCGGTGATCGTCGTCATGCCTCACCTCGCCGGTGCCGGCGCGCCGAGCCATGAGCCCATCTCGGCCGCTTGCGCGCGCAGCGTCAGCACGTCGAAGCCGCAGACCGCCCGATAGCCACGTGCGAATAGCGCCTCGGCCTGGGCGCGCGAGAAGGGGCTGTGACCCACATCCGCGACGCGATCTCACGTTCTTCGGCGCCCATCACGTTGAGGTAGATGGCTGTCGTCGCAATGGATGCATGGCCAAGCCAGCGCTGGGTCAGGGTCAATGGCACGCCGCTACGCACGGCATTCAGGCCGAAGGCATGACGCAGGCCTTTGGGCGATGCGAACAGTCCCGGCCCGATCCCGGCTTCCCGCATGATGCGCTTGACGATCTGCCAGGCACGGCCGCGCGTGATCGGCTACAGCCGCTTGTACGGCTTGCCCGGTTCCAGGGCGGCCCCCGCTTCGATGATGGCGAACAGCGGAAAAGGGACCGGCACGTCGCGGAACATCACCTTGCGGCGCTTCTTCAGGCTGCGGATGGTGATGAAGCCCTCCGAACCGTTCAGCGCGCCTGCGGTCAGCGCCAGCACTTCGGACACCCGCGCGCCGGTGTAGATCAGGGTCAGGCACAGTGCGCGGTCACGGGGCGGGGCAGCGTTCGCAGCGGCGATGAACTCGAAGCGTTCGGCGGCCGTCAGATATTTGCGCTGCCCGCTGCCGCTATAGAGGCTTCCGACGTGAAACGCTCGTGTCTGCATGCGCTGCCTTTCGCGCAGGACACGGGCGGCGTGTGGCAGCGCTGGACGGAATACGTGATTGGGTCACCCCTCGCCTAAGCGCTTGGAAACCCTGCATCCCGTTGGCGCTTTCTGCATTGAGAATAGCAATCGGCGAATCCGCGATCAACAACGAACCGCACTCTTCCTGCCGATTCGACACTTTCACGTATTCGGTGAAATCGCCTGTACGCTCACAGCAAGCATAAGCGCACAAGAATGCGCAACCAATTCACATAACATCGACGATCTTCTGGACATCCGGAGTAGGAACGTGAAGAAGTTGCTTATCGCGGTCGCCATTCTCGTGGTTGCGCCGCTGATCGCGTATGGCGCTGGTTACCGGCTCTTGTATCTGCCGAAATCCGCGTCCAATCCGACCTATCAAGTTTGGCTGATGAAGCCCCAGACTGACATGCCGGCGATTTTCGGCCCCGAAGACGTGTGTGGGGTCGTGCGGAACAACGTGCGGATGGCTGACGCTGAGTGTAGCAGGATGGTGGAAAACATTGCCCGGAGCGGAGCATTGTTCCGCGTGGCCCTGCCCACCTTCCTCGTCGCCGCATGGGAGAAGGACCGCGACATCGAAGGCAGCGACATTCTGCGTAGGCTAAACCGCCAGCAGTAGCTCGCCCTCGCGTCGCAACGGAGCTAAGCCGCTGGCGTCGATTCTGCCGGGACAGGGACGAAGGGCTGGGCTGGCTCCGCAAAGAACATCGCGCCAATCCGGTCAACGTGAGCGTCCAACGCCTCCAGTGCATCCTGCGGGAGCAGGTCAACAGATCGCCGCCAGTCATCCAGTTCAATGGGCGGTTGATGTGACTTGGGGAGCAGACGAATGACCGATGGTGGACCCAATAGCAATCTCGCCTGATTGGTTGCTGCCATCGATTGGAGGCGCATCGCGGCAAAGATGGAATCGCCCCAGAACAGCTTACCGCCCCATCCAAGCTGCCAGTTGGATAGAAGGTAAGGGTCTTCGCCGCATCCAAGGCTCAAGACGTCAATCTGCTCGGGGCGGACCTTCCAGCAAATCAATGCTTCGATCACGGCCAGCATGACCGGGTTGTTTGCCCACACGCCACCGTCCACCAACTGATGCCCACCGTGCTTCAGCGGCTGGAAATACGTGGGTGCGGCGGATGTCGCGAGCGCCGCGGTGAGCATTTTTTCGTAGCGGTCGCACTTGTAGTCGCGATGGTGCGGGGTCTTGTAGACAAAAACCTCGCTGTTTTTGCCGTCGAACGCCGGGATACACAGGCGTGATTGGGAATCGCCCAGCAGTCGATCCTGGAGCTTTTCGGTCAATATCGCTTGCAGCGCGTCCCGATCATAAAGGTGATGAAACCAGTGCGATCCCTTGCGGAACACCGATCTCAAGCGGCCAAGGACGGAGCGCTTGGGTTCGGGGAATATCTCGACGCCTCGGGTGACATAGAGGTCGCGGAGTTCTGCCGCAGGAATGCGCGCACCGATGCCGAGAGCCAGGATGCCGCCTGTGGAGGTGCCGGCCACGAGGTCGAAGTAGTCCCCGACATGCCGCCCGTTTCCAAAGCGACGCTCCAGCTCGGCAAGGATGGTGGCGGGGAAAATGCCCCGAATGCCTCCGCCATCCACCGATAAGATCCGAAAGCACCGATCCGCTGGCCAATCCTGTGGAATGCGGCGTTGAGGGATCGCACCCTCCGAGCGCGGGCCGCCTGGTCTAAGTTGTCCTGATCCCATGCATCCTCCGTTGTTGGTATTTCCGGGTGACGTCCGCCGCCGCGCCATATGCCCGTATCGACCCAATCCTCATGGAAGATCAGCCAGCGAATAATCATGGGGATGAGCACATCGGCAATGGACTTTTCGGCCGTCCATTCATCCTGCGCGGGGTCGTGAAGGCATAGGCGCGGATACGCACGCGGATATCCGAGCGAATAAACGTGCTGAGGCGGTTCGCCGGTCCCTCTCGGGTCTGGACCAATCGGGGGATCGAGAACTGTGACTGTTTCGACCGGATTCGTAAGGACGAAGCCGTTCATATGCCTGCGCCGAATGAGGCGAATACGCACGCGATACGTCTGGCAAATGGGCGTCAGCGGTCCTTCCCAGTATGCGTACCAGCCTGCATTCAGGACCAGTTTGAACGCCGGGAAGGACCGCCGCATTAGGGCGTCCTGTTCGAGCACGGACAGGATCGCCATCCGTCAATCCCCGAACGGTGTGGTCTTGGGCATCGGGCGCGCGTAGGAAGGCGCGGCCAGAGCGCCGAGCGCCGGGATCGCACCCTTGCCGGGGATATAGAGACCCTTTCCGGTCTCGTTGTCGTCGGCATACTGCTTGGTGAATGCCGCAATAGCGTCCCCGGCCGGCTTTTCGCCGAACAGGCGTTCAAGCGTCTTGCGCATCTCGGCAATCGGCATGCCCGTTTTGAGCTTGCGCAGATCAGCCGCAAAATCCATCAGCTCGCCGAGGAAGACCTGCTGATTGCGGCGGTCACCGGGCCAGCGATCCGTCAGTTCGTCCTGATCGCAGCGCGGGTTGTATTCCTCGATGAGCAGGCCGCAGGCCTCGGCGGCGCCGATGGTTTCGATGATCCGATCAACATGATGGATCAGTTCGTCGGTCAGCGACCGCGTGCCGCCCGTATGAAGGCCGACATAGTAGGTCAGCAGGACCGAGGGCGGCAGGCGCATCCCTTTGTGACGACGCGCGTAGGCAATGTTCCGCCACCGTTTGATGAGCTGAAGACAGACGACCTGAGGCGACTTGCGGTAGGCCGGAAGCTGGGGCGGCACGGGCGACGTGTCGGCCTTCATTTCGCTGAGAAGGGCGCGGTCGTAGTCCAGCGACTTCCGCTCGAAGAACTGTCCGAACGCCTCGTCGGCGATCGTGCGGCCGTTGAACCAATCCGCAAGGCCGTAAGGATTGGCGAAAAGCGTCTCCTTGCGGACGGACGGGTCCGACGGCTTGGAGTGGAAAATGAAGCTGGTCTTCGCCCGATGCTCGGGGAGCAGGATCGACGGCGTGACGTCGAGATGCATCCCGTCGTACTGAATCTGGGTGCAGCGGGTTTTGCGCTCGGACTTGTCGTGATAGCGCGAGCCCGGATCGCCCGCGATGGCCTCGTGCAATGTGCTAAGCGCCGTCTCCGGGTCGATGTTCCGGTCCCAATCGACCTGGGCCATGGCATCGAGATCAAACTCCGACCGATCGTCATGGCTTGAGACGGTCGAGCCGGTGGAGAAGCCACCCTGAGGGTAGAAGTTTTCGACACGCCCGCGCAGGGGGCTGCCTGGCCGGTCGATCCATTCTCCCATGACCTCGTAGTGGCGGACGGCAGTCATATACTCCGTCGGCGTGAGCTGAACCCGCACGGCCACATCCGCCAAGAGAATATCGACGGGGCTAAAACGGGCAATTTGGTCACCGAATCTGACAAGCTGGTTCATGGCAATCCTTTCCGGCCCCATACGGGCGCCTGTTGCTCGAAAAATCAGGGCTCACCCCTTCAAGGCGATGGAGCCCTATGCACTAAGTATCAGTTTACAACTGTAGCACAGACTGGCATAATTGTAAACCGAAGCAGTGAAGGGAGAAAGCCATGATCGGACAAAGGCTTAAGATTGCACGCGCTGCTTCCGGGCTATCGCTTCGCGATCTGGAAGCAGAAATTGGAAACTTGGTAACGGCCCAGGCGATCGGCAAGTATGAGCGCAGCGAGGACATGCCGAGTTCGCGCGTCCTAAGCGCGCTGGCCGATGCCCTAGGCGTGACGGAGGACTATCTTCTGGCGACGGAGGAGTTGGTCCTGGATGGCGTCGAGTTCCGGAAGAAGGAGATCACGTCGAAGCGGGAAGAGGCGTTTGTCGAGGGGCAGACGCTGCATCTCCTAGAGCGCTATCTCGCCATTGAGGACGCGCTTGGCCTTCGCAGCGTGGTCTGGGATCGGCCGTTGGAAGCGCCGTATCCGGTCAATGATCTGTCGGATGCGGAGCGCGCGGCCAGGGCCATACGCGAGCACTGGGGATTAGGAATCGATCCGATCCCCAATCTGTCGGAGCTGCTCGAGGAGCGGGGCATCAAGGTGCTGTCGGTCGATCTATCGGACATCGACGGCTTGACGGCGCGCGTGCGTCGCAAGGGCAAAGAGTCGGTGCCTGTTATCGTGATCAAGAAAAGCGCGTGGTCTGAGCGCAAGCGCTTCACGCTGGCGCATGAGCTTGGTCACATGGTGATGGAGGTTGCTGCCGGTGTTGACGCCGAAAAGGCCGCCAACAGATTCGCCGGTGCCTTCCTTATGCCCGTTGAGGCCTTGTGGCGTGAGATCGGCAAGCACCGCACGATGATCAGCTTGGGCGAACTGCTACGCCTTAAGGAGCTGTTCGGGGCGAGTTTTCAGGCAATCGCCTATCGGTGTAAAGACCTCGCTATCCTGGCCGATGCCGGATTCCGGAGCCTGTTTCAGACGTTCAATCGCAATGGCTGGCGCAAACACCCTTACGAGGAGCCGGGCGCTATCCCGCCGGAGAAGGAACACCCGCGCCGAATGGAACGGCTATGTTTCCGGGCCTTGGCGGAACGGCTGATTTCAGAGGCCAAAGCGGCCGAGCTGCTGGGCATGTCCGTGCGCGAAATGACGCGACAAATGGATTGTCCCGAGGCCGCCTGACCGATGAAGGTTCTGGTTTCGGATACGTCTGTTCTGATCGATCTGGAGCGCGGGCAGCTTCTGGAGCCGTGCTTTCGGCTGCCGTTTGAGTTCGTCGTGCCGGGCCTGCTCTATAAGCGTGAGCTGGCGGGCTTCGGCGGAGAACGCCTCATCGAGCAGGGATTACGGATTGAAGAGCTGACCAACGACGAACTGTCGGCGGTGCAGGCCGTGCGCGGTGGCAACGTCAAGCTCTCGGTCGCCGATGCGTATGCCTATGTCCTCGCAAGCTCGCGTAGTTGGGCGCTTCTGACAGGTGATGGGGAGCTGCGGGAGCTTGCACAGGCGCAATCCCTGCCTTTCCACGGCGTTCTCTGGGTCCTGGACCGTTTATTCGAGGCCAAAATTCTGGCAGGGACGAACTTGGCAGAAGGGTTGGGAGCGATTGCCGGCCACCCGCGCTGCCGGTTGCCCAAGGCCGAGATACAGGCTCGCCTTTCTCGTTACCGGGAAAACGAGTGACGCCTGCGCCTGACCATATGGTTGGTGACCTGAGACCCTGAACCTCCTCCAGATTTGGGTAGAGTCCGTCGATCACGGAGACGGACGATGCGACCCTCGCGGTTCACGGAAGAGCAGATCATCGGGATGCTGAAGGAGCAGGAGGCCGGTGC
>JAIUOO010000001.1 GCA_020161695.1 Pseudomonadota bacterium
CCGCAGCACGAGGACGGGACCATGGCCTTCACCGAATACGGCGTCGAAAGCCTGCTCAACCTCATCGAAATCCATCGCAGCAGGCCAAAATAGGCCTGCCGCGGCCTACGCCGGATGATTACGCTACTACGAGATCGAGAACGACACTTTCGGCACCACGGACTTCCTGTACTCGATAGAGACGATCATCGGGACTTCAAAGGCCGATACCATCAAGTTCACAGGCGCGATCCCGAACATCAATCTGACCGTGCACATGGAAGACCAGTCGAACGGTCATGACCTGATTGACCTGAGTGCGGTCACGACGAAGGTCGAATTCTATTATGATTCCTTCGTCGGCTCGGACATCTTCATCACGGGCGTGGACGCGATAACGGGCGGCAGCAATGACGACATTCTGGCGTTGGGAGATGGCGACAATATCCTCCGCGGAGGAGGGGGCGACGACATCCTCATCGGTGGTGCGGGAGCAGATACCCTTGACGGAGGGGCGGACTGGGATGTCGCGGCCTACTGGCATTCAGATGCCCCGGTCACGATCAACACCCGCAACTCAGCGCTGGGTGCCGGCGATGCGACGGACGATATCTACATTAGCATCGAGTCGTTTCACGGTACGGATTACAATGACGTGTTCGTCGACAACGCCAACAATGTCGAGACGTTCTTCGGCGGCGCCGGCAACGATACTTTTTACATCGGCGGCATGGAGGATACGTTCTACGGGGAGGACGGAGCCGACAAGTACATTCTGACGATGGAGTCGTTCTACGCGTCGACACCAAGCGGGAGTGGCTGGAAGGATCCGCTGTCGGGCACGGTTCCGCGCGTGACGATCGCCGATTTCGGGGCAGGCGACCATTTCGATTTTTCGCAAATCGACGCGTTCGCGGCGAGCCAGTCCACCTGGTACGGACGCAGCGTATTCTACGATCAGGTTGGAGACGATGTGAGGGTCCGGACGGTTCTCTTCGCCGACAGCTACTCGATCGATGCTTACTATTTCGATATCTACGCCCTCAACACCTCGACTGCAGACTTCCTTTAGATCCACGGAACCTATACGGCACCACCGTACGGCAGGCTGTTCAGGGCGATTGTTGCCGTCTTCGCGTCCTATGCCCCTCATACTCCAGCGAGGACGGGCACGGCGACGAGGGAAAGACCTTTGATGCGGTTCGTCACGGGTGACTCCTTGGGTTCCGTCTCCATTGCCGCGGTCGAGGCGCCAAACGGTTCAACGAGCGGTCATTGATGAGCCAGGAGATGAAATTCCTTCGGACCGAAATGCAAAGGTCGAGCGGGGGCTTGGAAAAGCCAAAGAAGCAGGCGGATTCGGGCTTTTGATCCGCCCCCGTTTCGACAGGGACCTTAGCCCAGCTACGTGTGCGGCGACTCAGAGGCAGCGATCCAAAAGGTCCGCTTCGCGCAGGCGGCCGAATGTCTGCACTAGAGGCGCGAAGCAGACGCTGTGCCTGGTCGCTCTTTGGGCCCTAAGCTGAAGTTCCTAACGTCTGCTTGCGGCTTGAGTGATGTGCGATAGATCGGGAATTCACACAGCCTGGGAGCTATGTTGCGGCCTCTGCCGACAAGAATGCCTTGGGAGGGGCGGTCGACGACGCCGATATAGTAGCGCATGCTGCGAACCATAGCTGGCAATGTGCGAAAAAGGTCGAAGCCGGTGATACCGGTATCGGCCCATGCAAGTCGTCACGACCTCCTGACGTCGAGCGCGACAATCCACAGGCCGACCAGATTAACGACCGGCACGAAGGCGAGCGCCGCCCATAGTGGCGAATAACCGAGCCGCCGCAGGATAAGGCCTACCGGATAGAGGATAAGTGCCAGCAGCGCCACCATCATCACCCCGTGGGTGAGGCCCCAGTCGCCCATCCACATCGTTTCGCCATACCATCCGTAACCTTGCATCATGTCGGTCCTCCTTTGGCTGATGTCCCCAGCGGCTCAGCTCACGACCACCTCGGTCATCATGCCTGCCGCCATGTGGTAGAGATGGTGGCAGTGGAGATACCAGCGGCCGCGCTTGTCGAGGTCGACGGCCACCGTCACCGGCATGTGCGGTGGCACGATCACTGTGTCGCGCACAGGGCCGGAGAAGCGTCGCGAGCCAACACCAACGACCTGGAAATGATGACCGTGCAGATGCATGGGGTGCATCATCGACGTAGGGTTCATAAACGTGATTTCGACGCGCTGGCCGAGCTGGAACTCGTGCGGGCGATTGCGGCCATGCACCGCACCGTCGATCAGCCAGCGATAGCCGTCAGCCTCACCTAGCATCATGGGAATCACGCGGTCGGCCCGGCGGGCCGGCAGTGGTACCCGAGCGTTAAGGGCAGCATCCAGCGACAGATCGGTGTGTGGCGCGGCGACGGCCGCCGTGTCTGGAATGCGTGCGACACTCGCCCCCCGCGTTGCGAGGATAATACCCGTGCGCATCGTCGCGGCTTCGACCTGTGCCAGGATCGGAAAGACGCCACCCTGGGCCGGAACCGTCATCGCGAGGTCGATCCGCTGGCCCTGCGCCAGCGGGAAGCGTGGACCCGTCATCGGCTGACATGAGCTGCCATCGACGGCGATGCATCGAGCGTCCAATGCGCCGGTGTCGATGAAGAACGCCGTCGCCGTCGCGCCATTGATTATGCGCAGGCGGACCGATACGCCGCGCTCGACACGGATCACGTCGGGATCGTCAAGGGTTCGGTCATTGGCGAGATAGGCGTCATAGCGAACGTCGTTTGCATGGAGCATGCTCGCTCCGTGGCCACCGTGGTGCATGCCGCCGCCGTGCATCATGCCGCCGGTTCTAGCCGGCGGCTGCCCCTGGGGGCCATGACCGCCATGGGCGCTCGCGCCACCGAGTTCGGCGAGGATTTCGGTCGGCGAGCGGAAGGCGAAGTCGTGCAGCATGATCACGACGTCCTGTATGTCCCCCGCATCTTTATCGTGCGTGATCATCGGCGCGGCGAGGAGCTGCTGCTCGCTCAGTTGATGCGCGTGCATCCAATGGGTGCCCGGAGTGAGCCGGAAGGTGTGGGTATCGCTGGCCCCGGGGGCAATCGCGCCACCGTCAGGCCGTGACCGGTCCTGCTCCTCTGCGGCATAAATCTGCCCGTGCCAGTGCATGACGAGAGGCTCGGAGGTTCGGTTGAGGATCTCGCCGGCGAAACTGTCTCCTTCGCTGGCGAAGTGGCCAAGACGTCCGTCTGCTCCACTGACACCATAGACGGTCGCGCCGCGGCGCTTGACCTCGATCTGCCGCGTGGCAACGGTGAGGAGTGGAGCCTGAGCCTGCGCTTGACTGGCACGCGCTCCCGTCAGCGCCAACGCCGATGCGCCGGCCAGAAACGAACGACGGTCCACTCCAGCTTTCAGATTTCCAATCATCACGCCCTCGCATTCGCCGGATTGACGGCACGTTGGCGTACCGAGGTCTCTCAGATATTTCCGCCGGGTAACAAATTGCATCAGGAAACCGACCGATGACTTGCGCTGGCTCAACCGGCGACGGCCCGCGAGACGCTTCCGGCGTCCGTAACGATGCGATTAAGGCACCATCTCGTGCAGGCTGGCCCAAGCGCGCGGGAAATCGTCGCCAGACCCATGGTCTCGGGCAGACGATAGTCGATGAACACCGTAAGCCGGGAACCGGTGCCTTCCAGAGGGATATCGAACCCCATCCTGTACCAGGCGAGGATCAACAGGCGCGGTGAGCCCGTGGTCTCCCAGACCTTTCGGACCGGCGGAGCGCGCTCCGTAGCGGGAAACTAAGGGCGTGGCTCTTCAAGCGCCTAAGAGTCTGACTCATAAAGATCTGCTTTGGGATCAATGGCTTGCGATGCGCCTGGCGAGGAGCTGGACGGAGGCGATGAAGAGCCAGGCGGTGGCGCTTTCGATGGTTCTCTCGAAGTCCTTGGCGAGCCTCCGGTTTCTGGAGAGCCAAGCGAAGGTGCGCTCCACCACCCATCGACGCGGGATCACCTCGAAGCCCTTGGCCTTGTCAGATCGCTTGACGATCTGGATCGTCCACTTGCCCATGCGGCCGAGCGCGGCCTTGAGCTTCTTGCCTGCATAGCCGCCGTCCGCGAAGACATGGCGCAGCCACGGATAGCGGTGGCGGATCATGGCCAGCACGCCGGGTGCCCCGTCACGGTCCTGCACATCGGCCGCGTGGATGACGGCTCCCACCATGAAGCCCTGTGTGTCGGTGACGATGTGGCGTTTGCGTCCGACGAGCTTCTTTCCCGCGTCGAATCCCCGAATTCCGCCGCTTTCCGTGGTCTTGACGCTCTGGCTGTCGATGACGCCCGCGGTCGGCGAGGCCTCGCGTCCAGCCCGCTCGCGGGCTGCCGTCACGTACGCATCCGGCGAGGGCCGCCTTGTGCTGAGGCGGCTGATGATGCCGTTCTGCTGATCCGGCAGTACTGCCGGCAGTAGTGCTGGAGAGCTGGATTGGAGAGCGAGACTTATGTCCGGCGGCGGCATTGGACGTTGGCGGAAAAGCGGTCAGTCGTCGAAGAGGCCGCGACAAGTGGGAACGTCGCGGCGACGGCCAAGCGGTACGGCCTGCAGACGCAGCAGATCTATCGCTGGCGCGAGCGACTCGATCGAGCAGCGGCTCCGGCATCCTTCCTTCCGGTGACAGTCAGTCCGGATCGTGCGGCAGCAGTGCTGGATCAGGATCATCGGAAGCAGGATCCAGCAGTAGTGCCGGATCGGGCTCCACGGATTGAGATTGTCCTTGGTGGCGATCGCCGGATCATAGCGGAGGGCGCAATCAACGTGGAGGTGATCCTCCGCCTGGCGCGCGGCCTTGAGGCGCCGCGATGATCCCGGTGCCGATGGGCGTGAAGGTGTGGCTGGCGACCGGCCACACGGACATGCGGAAGGGCTTTGCCTCGCTGGCCCTGCAGGTGCAGGAGGTGCTCAAACGCGATCCTCTGGGCGGCCACATCTTCTGCTTCCGCGGCCGGCGCGGCGACCTGATTAAGGTGATCTGGCACGACGGCCAGGCAGCGAACCTTTACATGCGACGGCTGGAGCGCGGACGGTTCCTGTGGCCCTCGCCGGCGGACGGGATCGTCACGATCACGCCGGCGCAGATGGGCTATTTGCTGTCCGGGATCGACTGGCGGAACCCGCAGGAGACGTGGCGGCCGACCTCGATCGGATGACCAGCTCTGCCCTCGGAATTTGCTTTGGAGCGGCAGCGTTCTGTGATTCCATCTTCGTGTGAACACGCCCTCCAACCCCTCTGAACCGCTGGATTTGCCGACCGATCCGGCAGCTCTTGCGGCGATGTTCCTGGCGGAGCGCGCGGCCCGTCTGGCAGAGCATGATGCGAGGATTGCGGCGGAAGAGAAAGCGTCCAGCGCCGCGGCACGTGCCGATCTTGCTGAAGCTGAGGCGAGCCTCGCCAAGAGCGCCGCCTCGGCCAACGAGGCGATGATCACGTACCTCCAGCTGATGATCGAGAAGCTGAAGCGGGAGCTCTATGGCCAGAGCTCCGAGCGCGGCACGCAGAAGCTCGAACAGTTGCAGCTGCAGCTCGAGGAGTGCGAGGCGGCTGCGACCGAGGATGAGGTTGCGGCGATCCTGGCCTCCGGTACGGCGACGCCGCGGCGGCGGCCGGTGCGCAAACCCTTCCCCGATCATCTGCCGCGGGAGCGGGTGGTGCTGCCGGCACCGACCTCCTGCCCGTGCTGCGGATCGGCGAGGCTGTCGAAGCTCGGCGAAGACGTCACGGAGACGCTGGAGCTCGTGCCGCGCCAGTGGAAGGTGGTCCAGACGGTGCGGGAGAAGTTCGCCTGCCGGGCCTGCGAGACGATCACGCAGGAGCCAGCACCGTTCCATCCGACACCGCGCGGCTTTGTGGGACCGAACCTCCTGGCAACGATCCTGTTCGAGAAGTTCGGACAGCATCAGCCGCTGAACCGGCAGAGCGAGCGTTATGCCCGGGAAGGGATCGACCTCTCCGTCTCGACGCTTGCCGACCAGGTGGGAGCCGCAACATCGGCCTTGCAGCCGCTGCACGCTCTGATCGCGGCGCATGTGCTGGCGGCGGAACGGCTACACGGCGACGACACGACGGTGCCGATCCTCGCCAAGGGCAAGACCGACACGGGCCGGATCTGGACCTATGCGCGACGACAGGCCCTTTGGTGGAAGCGATCCGCCGGCGGCACTGTACTTCGCCTCGAAGGATCGACGACAGGAACATCCCGATGGCCACCTCCGGGGCTGGCGGGGCATCCTGCAGGCCGATGCCTATGGTGGCTACAACGGGCTCTATGACCCGCGACGACCCGAAGGGCCGGTGACGTCTGCCCTGTGCTGGAGCCATGCCCGGCGCGGCTTCTATGAGCTCGCCGACATCGCGGCCAGGGCCCGACGTGGCTCCGCCGCCGCCGTCTCGCCGATCGCCCTCGAGGCGGTGAAGCGGATCGATGCGCTCTTTGCGATCGAGCGGGAGGTCAACGGCCGATCGCCGGAGGAGCGGGTGCGAGCCCGCCAGGAGGCCGCAAAGCCGCTCGTCGATGAACTGGCGACGTGGCTCCAGGCCCAGCGCGGCACGCTCTCCCGCTCGGCGACGGTGGCCAAGCCGATCGACTACATGCTGAAGCGCTGGGATCGCTTCGCCGCCTTCCTCGACGATGGCCGGATCTGCCTGACCAACAACGCTGCCGAGCGGGCGCTGCGAGGCTTTGCCCTTGGCCGCAAGGCCTGGCTCTTTGCGGGATCCGATCGCGGGGCCGAGCGAGCTGCGGCCATGGCGACGCTGATCGAGACGGCCAAGCTCAACGGCATCGATCCGCAAGCATGGCTCGCAAACGTCCTCGCCCGCATCGCCGCCATCCCGCAGTCCAGTCTACCGGAGCTGCTGCCGTGGAACTGGCGGGAACCCCGGGATCGCGAGGTTCTTGCGGCATGAGCCATGGTGATCGCATCGCACGTCTGATGATCGAACTCGACGATTGGACGCCCGTCATCTGGCGGCGTGTCGAGGTGCCGCTGACCTCCTCGCTGAAGGCTCTACACGACGTCATCCAGGCCGCGATGCCGTTCGAGGACTACCATCTCTTTGAGTTCCACGCCGATGGGAAGCGCTATGCCATCCCGGATCCAGAGTGGGATAGCCTGCGTCACAGGACGTTCTCCGCCAAGACCACGAAGCTCGGCGCCCTCGTTGATCGCGGCATCGAGAAACTCTCCTATACCTATGACTTCGGCGACGACTGGCGACACACCATCACTGTCGAGAAGCTCCTGGATGCCACTCCTGGCGCTGACTACCCCCGGTACATCGACGGTGCCAGATGCGGCCCGCCGGAGGATGTTGGCGGGCTACCTGGCTTCGAACTCTTCGTGACGGCCATGGGAGATCCCGACCATGATCAGCACGGCGAACTGATGCGTTGGCACGGCCGTCCCTTTGATCCAGAGCGGGTAGATGAGCCCGGCATCCAAGCCCGCCTTGGCAAGCTCGCCAGACGCCGCGCCATAAGCAAGGCCGCGTTCGCCAAGAGCCAGAACAAGGTCCACTGATCGGGCACTCGGCGCCCGCGGTCCTCGCCGGATGCTTACGCCGTCACCAACGCGTGGTTGATCGACGGCCACAGCCCCAGGTCCCGCCACAAGTAGAAATAGTGCTGAACGGTGGTCGCTGGTGGGAAGGTTCTGGGCGGAAGCATCCGCCACGGCAGACCGCCCCGCAGCAGATACATCAACGCCTCAACGATCCGCCGAAGGCTCCAGCGCGCAGGGCGTCCAAGACGCGAGCGCGCTGGAAGATGGGGCGAAATCAGTGCCCATTCCCGATCCGTCAAATCGCTTGGCAGGCGTAGTCCATCGCGCGCATGATGCGCCCGGGTGATATCGGTCCACATGCCGATCTCCATCGAAGGTCTCGCAACCACCGACGGAATCACAAGCGGCTGATATCACTCAACTTCTTTTTCGGTCAGGCTCTAAGGCATCTTCTTCCCTCAGTTTTCAACGCGCTGGATGAATTCAGGGAGGATGCGGCGCACGGCGCGGTCGACCCGCTCCAGGTCAATTTCCGCATCCGTCGGGGCAAAGAACTGGATCCGCAGCGACACCTTGTCGGACAACGGATAGACTAGGTCGCAGCCGCGCATTCGCCCGTCGGCCCCGCAGCCGCGGCCGCACCCCGCGACGACGGGATGCCCGACCTCCCGCTCGTAGGAAGGCTTGGCCCTGATCATATTGCCGATACAAATGTCGCCGCTCGGGAGTGCTGATCGCGGGAGGTCACTCCGCGGCGTCAGGAAGGGCATGCCGGTTGGCCCGCGTCGAAGCACCACGATCGTTGCGGCCCCGATGGCGGCAGCCCGTGCATGCGCCCGTGGATGGGTCTCCTTCGCCCAACGCGAAAGATAGACCTGGTCGAGCCGTAGGGCTGCCATTCGGACTGTGCAGTCGGGCGCGGGCTCTCGGGAAACGAACAAAGGCCTGATGGACGCGTCGGGATTGCTCGGGTGGGGGATCACAGCGGCAAGCTCGTGCGCGGCATTGATGCGGAAGTCGCCGACGATAACGGGCCCGCCCGTATCGCATTCCGCAGCGCGCTCCTGTGCGAACGAAGCGGTGGAAAACAGAACAGTGTAAGAAAGTAATAAAACTTTCTGCGTTAAGGAATTAATGAGAGATCGAAGGGTGATCGCTCTCAGAACTACGCTGGCAATATGCATATTGTGACATCGATAAATGCTGAGTTCACGATCCAACGCTTTCATGAAACGAAAGTGGGGTCAAGATCCGACAAAATTTACGGCAGAAACTATCTTGTCGCAGGGCAGCTCATCTATGTGGGGGGTGACACTCAGGCCGTTTTCTCTGGGTCGTCATACGCCTTGGGCGTTGCCCCCAAGAGCATGCTGGAGTCCTCACGGGCGTATGCCACGCTGCACCAGGACATCTCCGGGCGCGCCATGTTGCGTAAGTCCTGATTTATGACAAAGCCGCTTAAGCCGTGAGCGGACATTCCCGGAGTCAGCAATGGGCCCAAGAGCGGCTTCGTTCCGGCCTGACGTTATTGAAGGCCCCCTTCAGGATTGTGCCAGCCCGAGCAACGGCTGATTATCATCAGCCAAGAATGGCAAAGCCCCCCCCTGCAGACGGCACTGTCTTCCGATGAGTGTAATTAATCACATAGGGCGACACCATTGTCTTAAAACTTAGCGTCAACGTAATATCTTACAAATTGATGAACTTTGGCGATGCGATTATACTGGGCACGAATTCATCGTGACCCCATCATGCGCCGTCGGACCTTTACAAAACATATTATGGTTCGCTTGTCGGAAGGCGACTACGCGGCTGTGGTGCGACACGCTGAGGAAAGCGGGGTGCAACCTGCTGTGCTTGGGCGCGACCTCATTGTCCATGCGGTGCGCGGCGGAGATCGCAACATCATCAATCAGGCCGATCTGCGTGGACTGCTGACGGAAGTCGGCCGCCAAGGTAACAACATTAATCAGATCGCCTACCGTTTGAACTCTGGCAAAACGGATGGCGTCTCAAGCGAGCAATTCGAAGCCCTACTGGTGACTCATCGGCAGTTGATTGCTGCGGTGGTGTCGCTCTCAAGGAAATCCAAGTGATCAACAGGTCGTCTTGGATTCAGCTGGGCGCCATGCCCCAGCACCTTGCGCGTACCGACACAAACAAGCGTGTCGAGGTCGTGGCCGCCGCGGGGCGGGCCACCATGGCCGATATAGACCTTGACCTAAGCCTGTTTGAGGAAATTTCGCTCACCAATAGGCGTGTCGAGCGTACTTTGATCCATGTTCGCATAGCACCCGAAAAGCCCGTCTCGGACGCTCAGCTGTTGCATTTGCTGGAACTGAACGAACAAATCCACGGCATTCCTTCTGATCAACCGCGGATCGTTGTCCGGCATTCAAAGGGTGACCGCGCCGACCATTTTCACGTCCTATGGCCAACGGTTCGCACAGATGGAACTTCCGTCAGAAGTCACGGCAATTACCTTCGCGACGAGATCATCTCTCGCGAGGCAGAGCTAGTGCTCGGCGAGCGGTTCATCCCCGGCCCTCGCATGCCAATGGTCATCGCTCACTTCCGCCAGTCCGGTCGAGACCAGGAAGCCGACACGCTCGAGCAGGCTCCCAAAAGGGATCGTCGATCCCGTCTGGGTGACAAGTCCTACAACATGGCTGCCCGCAGCGAGACGGATATCGCCTCGTTCCAGGCGAACGTTTTGGATGCATGGCAAGAGCATCATGCCGGTCAGGATTTTGCCGAGGCGCTGGGCCGACGTGGTCTACGACTGGCGTTAGGGGCCGGAACGAAAAAGCGTCGATCCATTGTCCTCGTTGTCGAGGATGCGACAGGTTTTCACGCGTCTCTCCGGCGCACCATCAATGCAGCAGCGAAAGCGCGGCGTCTCTCCCTCTATGTCACCGCTGATCAGGTTCCTGCGTCTGCGGGTCTCCCGGCATTGGAGTTGGCTCGCGAAGCAGGGTTTAAGGACGCGCTCGAGCGTGCGGTCGATGCGCATCGCAGAGAAAAGAAGCTTCTCGTGGCGGAACGGGATGAAGACCGCGATCCTGGCCCGGTCGAAGCACGAGAGACCACACTGCTCCCGCCTGTAGAGTTTACATTCAAGCAGACGTTGAAGGCTCGTCGCGGCGCTATAAAGGAGCACTACCGGATACGGGATCAGTTGCGCCAGCAGCGGGTCGATCGTGCTTTCGCGGCAGCCGGCATCTTCTGCGATCGAAGGCTTCGCAGGATCGTCTTTGCAGCAGCGGCAGCCGGCGTGCTCCTGAGTGGCGGCGGCCTTGGTCTGGCATTGATCGCAGGCGGGGTGGCCCGAACCCTGCTGCCTTCACGTGAGCGAGCCCGTGCACTGGCCAAGGCGTCTGGGATCGAGCGACAGCGGGATCGCGAAACGCAGGCGCTGGAGCTGCACCACGCCTATGCCCGAGTTCGACAAGAGTTTCGGGGACAGGAGCGGAGGATCGCGCCAGTGCGCGTTTTCGTTCGAGAACATCGTGGAAAAGCACCCGGTGCTCCTGCTGCGCAGGTGCCTGCTGTTGCGGCTGCGACGAGCCGCCGCGGAGTGCACCCATTGTCGATCCCTCCCTCTGAACCAAGGCCGGTAACCGATCAGGCGATGGCTTCTCCGGGTGAGCCTGCTGCGCTCTCCCCGTCGCCTGAGAGCAAACGCCCGTCGCCTGAGAGCAAGCGCCCTCCAGCGCCGAGCAAAACCGCCGTGTCGGCCCCGAAGTCCGCCCCCTTACACCAGATTCACGCGCCGGCAGTCCCTGCCAGTGGAATTTCGAGAACCGCCGAAGCGGTTAAGAAGCCCAGGATTCTTCCCGCACTGAAGCCCACCGCCGCAAAGGCTAAGAACAAGGGGATTTCTCGATGATGAAGTTCATATGCTCGGCCAGCGTGTACGACGCGTTGGACGGTCAGGTCACACTCCTCCCGGGGATCATCGGCTTCAACTACGTCCGGTTCGCGGCACCAATCCACTACCAGCGCGTCGACGGTGATGCGGAGGCTCCAGACATCCTGGAGATCATCGGGAAAGTTCCGCAGCCTTCAACCAAAGTGCTTTTTCTGGATGCCGGCGGGCGGGACGATGTTGCCTTGGCGTCCGGAAAACACCTGCGGCTGGCCAAGGCGAGCAAGCTGGCGGGCCTTGCAGTCAATGGGATGATCCGCGGGGATACTCATGAGGGTCTCGATGGTCACCTGCAGCTCTTCGCGATCGGAAGGTGCGTTGTGCCGTGGCAGCCGTTCGAGGAGCAGCTGACCTTGAACTACGTCGATGAAGCGGCGTCACCCGGTGCATGGCTTGTCGGCGACGCCGACGGCGTGATGGTCATTGAGGCCGCGAAGGCCAAGGCGATTGGACTGCGGCAGGAGCCGCCTCGACGCAGCGGATGAGTTGATCGAGAGGCGTCCGGCAGGTGCGACGCTGCGCCAGTCGCCGCTGCACGAGGTTTAGCTCCCGCCCAAGGAACGCTTCCTCCTGCACGAGTGTCTGGCGAGCGTAGACCAGCCCAGGTCCATTTGCCTCGATGCCCGAAAAGCGCCTCGAGAGTTCCACCCAGTGGGAGGGTGGTCGGCCGATCAACCATTGGCGAGTCTCGGCTGGAAGCACCGCGAGGTACCGCACTGTGGCCACGTACCCCGCAGGATCGCTTCGAAACGACTCGGCTGCGAGAGCCAGTTGTGCCAGGCGTTCGCGTGGGTTGTCGGCGCTTCGGGTTGCCGCGGCGACGTCGAGAATGGCTCGCAGGTCGCGATCGGTCGATAGACCGGTCGCGTTCAGGAAGTCGACCACGGTAGCGATTTCGCGAGGTTGGCCTGTCCCTTGGATGGCCGCCTCGATAGCGGCACGCTGGTCATGAGTGACGAGGGTATAGCCGGAGGCCACCAAGAGCGCGGGCATCACCACGAGAGCGGCGAGGAAGCCGCCAACGTAACGGGAGAGGTAAACGGCTATCCGACCGGGCTGCCCCATCGCGAGGGTTCGCGCTGACAGACCCCGGTCCCACGGACGAACTTGGGTGCGCCAATCAGCCATCAGCGCCCTCATCGATGTATTCTGCGAGTTTCGCGCGCACGGCAATCACCGCCGCTTTGAGAGTGGCGTAATGAACGTCCAGCCGGTCCTCCACGAACAGCTTGGTCGGAAGGTCAAAGACAGATGCAACCCGCTCCCGGTCCTCAGGTTTGACCTTCTTGAAATTCCCATTCGCGACATCGGCCATGGATAGACCAAACGCGGCCGAGTTGGCTGTCACCCGAGCGGAGAAGTCCTCCATGATGGCTTCGACGGTTAAACCCTCCAGCGCCTTCTTGCGCCCTGTCGTGTTGGTCCAGCCGATGCAATCCTTTGGCGTCCGGACACGCCCCAGATTGATCAAGACAATCTGCGGAATGTGCTCGAAGATTTTGGCGAACTTCGCGGCCTCGGAAGCGGCGTGCACACTGGCGTCAAGAGGGCGAAGAATGATGAGCTGGGCGCCGCCCAGCTTCAGACGCCGATTGAAGTCGTCAATGAGCTCGTGGAAGATTGGTCCGTGCTGGGCTGCCAGATCAATAAACACGCACTCGGTAGAGCCCTTCTCGAAGGCCTTCGCGACAGCAAAGAATTTGCCACGTGTCGTCGTATCCAGAAGATCCCATGGGTCCTCCTTCGCAAGCCCGATCTGAGCCAGAGAGGAGTTCACCATGTCCGTCTCGTAGCCGATGCATGGTATTCCATGCTTCTTGAGCGCGGACATAGACGCATCGACCGTCTTCGATTTCCCGTCGCCTCCTTTCCAGCCGTGAGTCACGAACACGGTTCTCTCAAATACGTTTGCAAACTCACTCATGATGTTTCCTCACCACTCAATGTCGGCCGTCCTGGCCCCGTCGAGGTTTGACTTATGACGGCAGCGATCAACTGAACTGATCAGGCTGTCGTCTTTGACGATTTTCTCGCGCTTGCGAGGCAGTTTGGTCGGAGCGACCGGCACCAAGGGCGCATCGGCGTTACCCACCTTCTCTGGAAGCTGCCCTCCGGATCCATAGCCCTCCGAAGGTCGCGCCTCTTTTGATAGCGAGGGTGATGCGCCCACGGGCGCCGGTGGGGAGCTGACGTCCAGCTGCTGTTCAGGAGATCCCTGCGTTGACAGATCCAGCGGGTCAGGCCCTCGCGAGAGCGCCTCCATGTTGCCGGATGCTTTTCCCTCGCAGCGTGCCGGCGGCGCCTGTGAGGGTGCCTCACACTCGCTGACGGCCAGACCGCTCTGACGCTGAGCTGCCGCAAGGTCGGCCTTAAGGGCCTTCCCTGACAAACCTCGCTTGTTGAGCCATCGGGAGAGGGCGACCTCCATCGCGCCTTCCAACATCATCGGCGCGCCGGTACGCGTCAGAAGCTTGCGAGCAATCTCGATTTGGCTGATCCCAAGGTTCCCCTTAATCCACTCGGCTTGGGAATTCAGAAACGCGGGCACTTCGCCCCGCTGGGTGCGATTAGTCGTCATTACCGCCCCCGCTCTTGGACACGATGGCACTCAAGCGGCGAGCGTCGAGAAGCCGGTCGATGTCGATGGGCAACTTCAACTTCTCGATAGCGGGCGTCAGCTCAGCGAGCGTCAGACCGTGGAAGTAGCCTTGGGTGACTTTCGGCCTGTTGCCATCTGCATGGCCGATGATTTCGCTCACATGATCTGGGGCCACGCCTCCGCGGATCAGAAGCGTCGTCACGGTATGGCGGAAACTATGAAAGACCTTCCGGTCATCGAGCTTGAGGTGCACCTTGACCGTCCTGTTGAAGAAGCGGCCGACGGAGATTCCAAGCGCCTGAGCCTGACTCCCTTGGTCACTGGCGGCTTTGGCCAGCGGCTTCGTTGAGATCAGGAAATGATTGGGGTTGCGCCCCTTCACACAGAGCTCAATGAGACCGAGGCGGATCAGGTCTGAATGGATAGGGACGATCCGTTCAGAGCCGACCTCCTTGAAGTCGAGCGACCCTTCGGATGCGTCGAGGGCCAGGAAATACCCTCCACTGGGCGCCTGCCGAACGTGGCGGCACCGCAGTTGCGCAACTTCGCCCTCGCGCATTCCGGTGTATGCGCCAACGAGAATGCCCCAGTAGCGATGGTCCGCATAAACGAAAGGCCCCGGCCTATTGATATCGCTGGGGCCCGACCCATGCCCTGTGAACACCGGCAACCGGAATATGGCCTCAAGATCTGACTCATCGAAGTTCAGATAGCTGGAGGCTTTAGCGCGAAGCGCCGCCTTGCCACTCTTCTGGTCGAGATGCAGTTCGTTGAAGGGGCTAAGGCGCGTCGGCGTCCAGCCGTGCTCTCGAGCTGCTTTCCAGATCCTGTTCACACAGGACAGGTGCCTGTTCCAGGTTTTCGGTTTGACCCTTGCGATCGCCGGCCCGTCTGCGGACACAGACGCATCCGCAGCCTCTGCGATACAGACAAACTGGCCTGCATCGCATCGATCCCGCCACTCAGGGGACTTGGAGTAGGTGCTCGGCAGGCGCAAGACGACATGGCGCAGGGACCTCAGCTCCGGCACGGTGTAAAGCGCCAGCGGCTTGTCACCGCACACGCCCAACATCAGCTTCAAGGTGGCTTGGCTCTGGATCCGGACCTTCGGCGTCCATTCTCCGTTCAAAACCAGCTCGTCGCTGAGCAAGGGCCACATCTTCGAGAGCGTCGGCCCGACATCCGTCGGCTGTTCTGGAACCAGCATGGGTGAAACAACCTCGCGAACAGGGGTCTGAGGGGAATTGTGTTGGTGATCGGGGATGGTCCTGCCGGCCGCGATCTCTTCATTGACCCGTCGGGTGAGATGTTCGTGCAGCGGTGAGACATCGCCGACCTTGGCGGTCAGTCGTTCCTGCGTGAGCCGGTCATAGGTGTCCCGGTCCACCTCGAACTCGACAGTAACGGGGTTCTTGGGCTCGACGGCGGGCGGCGAAATCGGCCGTGCGTTCGCCATCTCGTTCAGTGTGTTGCCCTGAACGTTGAGCTGCTCGACACGCTGCGTGAGGATCTCCCGGGCAAGGCGACGAAGCGTGAGGTCATCGACGGTAGACGAGACCGGGAGATGCGCTGCGATATTGCGGACCAGAGGGTCGATATCGTTCTCGACGAGGGCGCTCCTCAACACCGCCTTGGCGGCGTCCATAAGCAGAGCCTGGTGCGCTGGCTCCTGCTCGGGCGGCATAGGCCGGCCATGCGGAACGGAGGCTATATAAGCGTCGAACTCCTCATCAAATGGATTTGTCTGCCTCTTGACGACCGATTTGATCTGCTCGGTCGTCAGATTCGCATCCTGTCTCACGCTCATGAACACGGACTCCATACTCAACCGGAACCTGTGACTCACAAGGCGAGCCTCGGTGCGAGAGGCGTGCCCGATGGATATCGACACCTCACTGCACGCGAATCGCGCTTGCAAATCTTTTGGAATTTTACACCGGATGTGGATCCGTCTACCGCGGGTGCGCTGGTAGGGGGTCGGCATGGTTAAGCCCGCAAAGCGTCCGTGGTGGGCAAGCCGGTGGGCAGGGACGCGAGTCCACAGCCGGCAAGGCCACGTGCTTCTTCTGATTTTTCAGGGCTTTAAGTCAGATATCCGCGCCGGGATGGCTGGGGGACCTGGATTCGAACCAAGATTCTCGGAGTCAGAGTCCGATGTTCTACCGTTGAACTATCCCCCAGCAGGGCCGTGCGAAACGACCCGGTCGCCGGTGCGAGGCGCGGTCATAGTCGATTGCCGCGCGGTGTTCAAGACCCGAAGCCGGAGCCATGCGCGAGACGGCCTTCGCGCTTGCGGCGCGAGGTGCGGCTGTTACATTGGGTGCAACTGAACAGATCAATCGGTTCGTCCGTCGAGCGCGCCCGCGTGCTCCGGGCACCGATGGAAAGGTCGCCATGGCCCACGGACCGCCGAGCGGTTCGCCGGGAGTATCGGGCGTGCAACCGGCAACGGCGGCGGGAGCGGGCGATGACCGCGCCCGGCAGCCGCACCGGCCGCGCAGGCTTTATGCCGCGCTCGACCTCGGAACCAACAATTGCCGCCTTCTGGTGGCGAAGCCCGAAGGCGCGAGCTTCCGGGTCGTGGATGCGTTTTCGCGCATCGTCCGGCTCGGCGAAGGGCTCGGCCAGACCGGCCGCCTGAGCGATGCGGCCATGGACCGCGCCGTCGAGGCGCTGAAGGTCTGCCGCATGAAGCTGCGGGACCGGCAGGTGGCCCGCGCCCGGCTGATTGCGACGGAAGCCTGCCGGCAGGCGTCGAACGGCGAGGAGTTCATCCGGCGGGTGAAGGACGAAACCGGCCTCGCGCTGGAGATCGTCGACCGCCACACCGAGGCCCAGCTCGCCGCCCAGGGCTGCGTGCCGCTGGCCGACCCGAAGGCACGCGGCGTCATTCTGTTCGATATCGGCGGCGGCTCGTCCGAACTGGTCTGGCTGCTGCCGCGCGGGCCGGGCCGCAATGGCGGACCGCCGACGGCGGAAATCCTCGGCTGGACCTCGCTCCCCGTCGGCGTGGTGACGCTGGCCGAGCGCCACGACGGCAAGCACGTCACGCGCGAGAGTTTCGACCGCATGGTCGATGAGGTCGCCGCCATGATCGAGCCCTTCGCCCATCGCGCGGCGATCCAGGGCCAGATCGAGCACCTGCACATGCTCGGCACGTCCGGCACGGTGACGACGCTCGCGGGCGTCCATCTCGGCCTGCCGAAATACGACCGCCGCCGCGTCGACGGCGCCTGGCTCGGCGCGAACGAGGTGGACGTGATCCTCGACCAGTTGCTCGCCATGACCTACGAGGACCGCATCGCTCATCCCTGCATCGGGGCCGAGCGTGCCGATCTCGTCCTTGCCGGCTGCGCCATTCTCGAAGGCATGCGCCGGCATTTCCCCTGCCAGCGCCTGCGCGTCGCCGATCGCGGCCTGCGCGAGGGCATCCTCGTCGGCCTGATGCGGCAGGACGGCGTGTGGCGCAGGCCCTTCCACCACCGGCCCCATGATTCCGGCTATCAGGGAGAGCGGCGATGACCACCAAGACCGGCGGCGGCCGCCAGCTCGCAGTGCGCCTGAAGACCGCCAAGAAGCGCACCACCAGCCAGCAGAAGTGGCTGGAGCGCCAGCTCAACGACCCCTACGTCGCCCGTGCCAAGCGCGAAGGCTGGCGCTCGCGCGCGGCGTTCAAGCTGATCGAGATCGACGACAAGGCGAAGATCCTGAAGCCCGGTCAGCGGATCGTCGACCTCGGCGCAGCCCCCGGCGGCTGGCTGCAGGTCGCGGCCAAGCGCATCGGGCTCGACCAGGGCCGCGGCAAGATCGTCGGCATCGACCTTCTCGACATCGACCCGGTGCCGGGCGTCGCCTTCATGAAGGGCGACTTCACCGCCGACGACGCGCCGGACCGGCTCAAGGACATGCTCGGCGGCGAGGCCGATATCGTGCTGTCCGACATGGCGGCCAATGCGACCGGCCATCGCAAGACCGACCAGATCAAGATCATCTATCTCGCCGAGCTCGCGATCCAGTTCGCGCGCGAGGTGCTGGCGCCCGGCGGCCATTTCCTGTGCAAGGTGCTGCAGGGCGGCACCGAGGGGGATCTGCTCACCGACCTGAAGCGCGATTTCGCCACGGTGAAGCACATCAAGCCGCAGGCGAGCCGCGCCGATTCCAAGGAACTCTACGTGCTCGCCATGGGCTTCCGGGGCCGCGCCGAGGAGGCGTGACAGGCTCCGGGCCCGGCCCGCGCTCGCCCCGCGCGATCGGAGACTGCGGCCATGGACAAGACTGCCAGGATCCTGATCGCCGGTGCCGGCCCGGTCGGCCTCGCCGCCGCGCTGGAGCTGGCGCGCCGCGGCTTTCGGCCCGAGATCATCGACAATGACGGCGAGCCGACGCCGGAATCGCGCGCGCTGGCGGTCAATCCGCGCACGCTGGCGCTGCTGGCTCCGAGCGGCGTCACCCGACGGCTGCTCGCCAAGGGGCATAGGGTCGACGGGTTTCTGCTGATGGATGGCGACGAGCCGCTCGTCCGCATGGACATGGGCAATGCCAGCGGCCCCTATCCCTTCCTGCTGAGCTATCCGCAATCCGAGACCGAGAAGCTATTGATCGGCGCGCTGGCGGAGCGCGGCATCGCCGTCGGCTGGCATACCCCGCTGGAAAGCCTCGATACCGACGAGGCGGGCATCATCGCCAATGGCACGCCCTTTGACGCGCTGATCGGCGCGGACGGATCACATTCCTTCGTCCGCAAGGCGATGGGCATTGGCTTTCCGGGCACCAGCGAACAGCAGGAATTCGGCCTCGCCGACATCCGCTTCAAGGACTGGCCTCACCCGTGGGACAAGGCCGTCGGCATGTTCCGCGGCGACCACGTGCTGGCCTTTATTCCGATGGGCGAAGGCTTCGGCCGGTTCATCTCGACGCGGCCCGACACGCTCTCGGTCCTGCCGGACGGCGCGAAAGCCGGCGACGTCGTCTGGCAATCGGCATTCAGGATCAGCTACCGGCAGGCCGAGACCTATCAGAAAGGCAATGTCTTCCTCGCCGGCGACGCCGCCCACATCCATTCGCCGATTGGCGGGCGCGGCATGAACCTCGGCATCGAGGATGCCTGCTGGCTCGCCTGGATGCTCGCCGAGGGCCGCAGCGACGGCTACACCGAGGCACGCCACCCCGTCGGGGCCCAGGTGCTGCGGATGACCAGCATTCCCACCGGCTTCCTCGCCTCGAAGGCGCGCTGGCGGAAGCTCTTCCTGCACCTCGTCCTGTCGCCGCTGCTCGGGGCGGCTTTTGTGCAGCGCAGAGTCATACCCGCGCTGCTCGGCCTCAACAGCCCGGCCGCACCCTGGCTCGCGCCCAATGGCCGGCTGGGCTAGCCGCTACCCTCGTGCCGCAGTCTGGGAATCGCCGAAGCGGCGGCGGAACCAATCGCGCAGCATGGCCTTCTCGTAAGGCAGCCACTCGCTGGAATTGCGCGCGCGGACGTTGGACAGGTAGTTCCAGTCGAGGAGCGTCTCCTCCCCCCGCGCGACCACCCTGCCCCGTTCCTCCAGCACGTAGCGCAGCCTGACGCTCGGCGGCGTCATCTCGCGCATGACCCTGATATCGCCGAGCCGCGAGGCAAAGGGCTGGTTCCGGCCGGCGAGATCGATGTCGAGCACCTCGATGCGCAGGGTCTGCCCGGCCCGGACATGGCGCGCGCCCTCGGCCTTCAGGAAACGGTCGAACTCCGCGACCAGCCGCTCGCGGGAGTAGGTGTTGCGAAAATCCTCGCCGACGAAACGCTCCGGCTGGACGAAGCGGACATCGACGCGGGCCGCGGCGGCGCTGGTCAGGACGGCAAGGGCGGCAAGAGCAACGAGAAAAGCGCGCAACAGCTTCATGGCAGTCTCCCGCATGCACGACGCCACCTGACGCCGCGATTGCGGCGGGTGCAGGGCGGGACCGATCAGGATGCCGCGACGGGGCGACGCGCCCCTTCTCCCTGCGCGGCCTCGATGCAGGCGGCGAGGTCGATCGCGGCGCCGGCGCGATGCGCCATGACCATCGCCAGCCGCGTGAGAAAAAGCACTTCGTCATCCGGCCCCACGCGATCGAGCGCCGCGGCCAGTTGCTCGTAGACAAGTTCCATCGCTTCGAAGGATCGCGGTTCGGCGGGATGGCTCATGCGGTCCTCCCCAGACAGGCGTCGAGCGTCGCGACAATTTCAGCCGGCACGATTGTCCTCCAGCGCCCGGCGACATGCAGGTCCGGGCGGATGAGGTAGAGGGTGCCTCCCGTCGCGCCATAGCGCTCCGAGAGGTCACCGCCGCTGCGGATTCCGACAACGCCTGCCGGCAGTTCGCCGGTCTCTCCGACCACCACCGCCCGGAACAGCGGATCGAGCGCGGCGAGCGCCTCACGCAACGCGTCGATCGATTCCGCTACAGGGCCACCGGCAAAGACCAGTGCGGTGAACCCCTCGCCCATCAGGTCGCTGAGGAAGCGCCCGTCCGCCAGCCGGACGTTGGCGAGCGCAGCACCGGAAGCCGGTCCCGAGGAGAATGCCCCGTCGCGCGCCGGATAGCGCGTCAGCGGGCTGTCCGCATAGGTGTGCGGCTGCATCTGGCGCGGATTGGCGAAGTTGCGCGCGAAAGCCTCAGTCGCGGCCAGCGACAGCACGGCCTCGCGCACCAGCCGGTGCCCGCGCGTCGGCGGCGTCATGAAGCGAGCGCTCTTGCCCGCATTGGCGAAGACATCGAGCGTCGCGCCGCGCCGCTCCGGCGTGTAGCTGTCGAGCAGGGATTCTCCCGCCAGCCCCTTCAGGAGATAAGCGAGCTTCCAGCCGATATTCTGGGCATCGGCGAGGCCGTTATTGAGGCCCCGCACGCCAAAGATCGGCACGATATGGGCGCTGTCGCCGATGAAGGTCACCCGGCCGTGGCGGTAGTCATCGAGTGCCAGCGTGTTGGCGGTGTAGATCGACCACCATTCCAGCTCCCATGAACCCTGATGGCCGATCTCCGCGAGGATGGCGCCGACACGCGCGCGAATCTCCGCCTCGCGGATCGCCTCGTCCGGGTCCTCGCCGTCGCGAAGCTGATAATCGATGCGCCAGATGTCGTCCGGCTGCTTGTGGATCAGCACCGTGCCGCCGGGATTGGAGGCCGGCTCGAACAGTGCGCGCCGCTCGGTCGGATAGGCATGGTCCATCCTGACGTCGGCGATGACGTAGCGCCCCTCGTAGTTCTCGCCCTTCAGCCGCAGCCCGAGCTTCGAGCGGATGGCGCTGCGCGCGCCATCGGCCGCAAGGACATGGGCGGCCTGAAGCGCATAGGCGCCGAGCGGCGTCTCCACCATCAGCGTCACGCTGTCCGGACGGTTGTCGATGCCGACCACGGTGCTCTGCCAGCGCAGATCGACCAGCCCCGTCGCGATGCAGGCATCGTGGAGAAACTGCTCAATGTACTGCTGCTGCAGATTGTACATCGGCCGGAACTTCTCATGTTCCGAATCCGGCATGTCGAACCGGTAGATCTCCTCGCCGCGATAGAAGCTGCGGCCGGTGGTCCAGCCGAGCGCCTTGGCGAGGAAGGGGGCGGCCGCCCCGGCCTGTTCCAGGATGTGGAAGCTCTGCCGGGCGATGCAGATGGCGCGGCTGCCATCGTTGAACGTGGCCTTGGCGTCGAGCACGACGGACCGCACGCCGTATTTCGCCAGCGTCAGCGCGGCGGTCAGCCCGACCGGGCCCGCCCCGACGATGACCACCGGATGGACTGTGGCGGCATCGTCCTGCTCCGGCGCGCGGCGCGCGGCGAAATGCGGATAGGCGAAGTAGAGCGAATCGAGGGGTCCCCTGCCGGCCGGTCTCATGGCGACACTCTCGGGCCGGACTAGGTCTGCGACCGGCAGCAGGCGGCGACCCCGGTCGCCGCCTCCGCCTGCATCGGCGGGCACGGCGCGTCGCCGTAGGAGCAGAACACGCAGCAGTCGCCGGCCTTCGGTCGCAGCAGTTCGCCACATCCGGTGCAGCGGTAGAAGAACTGACAAGCGTCCTCGGGCATGGTTTCGGTCGCCCGGTGACCGCAAAGCGGACAGGTGATCGTCGATCTGGCCATCATCAAGGCGCTCCTGTTTCCGCGCATGTGAGCCGATCACCACGCGGCGCGCAAACTTCCGCTCAGGCAGCCGCCTCGAAGCCGCCGAGCACGGCGGTCAGGTTCGGGCCGAGTTGATCGGAGAGGTAGCCGCCCTCCTGCACGAACAGCGTCGGTAGGCCGAGACGCGCGATCGCCTCGCCGGCACGGCGGAAACCGTCCGCCGTCACCTTGGCGCCGCCGAAGGGATCGTCCGCCGAGGCGTCGAGGCCGAGCGCGACCACCAGTGTGCCGGGCGCGAAGGCGAGGATCGTCCGCGCCGAGGCTTCCACCGCAGCGACATAGACGTCGTCGCCGGAGCCAACGGGGATCGGGAGGTTGAGGTTGGCGCCCTCGCCGGCCCCCTCGCCGCGCTCGTGGGCATAGCCCCAGAAGAACGGGTAGAAGCGCGAGGGATCGGCATGGACCGATACCGTCAGCACATCGGGCCGGTCGTAGAATATCTCCTGCGTGCCGTTGCCGTGGTGAATGTCGATGTCGAGTACCGCCACGCGGTCATGGACCGAACGCAGGTGCTGGGCAGCCACCGCAGTGTTGTTGATGAAGCAATGGCCGCCGGCCATGTCGCGATAGGCATGGTGGCCCGGCGGGCGGCAGAGCGCATAGGCCGCGCGCTCACCCTCGATGACGAACTCCGCCGCCGTGACCGCGACATCGGTGGCCGACGAGGCGGCAGTCCAGGTGTCGGGACCGATGCCGCAGGCCATGTCCTGCATGTACCAGCCGGCGCGGCCGGTGAGCGAAGCCGGCATCGTGCCCTGCCGGCGGACGGGGTGGACATTGCCGAGCACCTCGTCCGAGGCATCGGCAAGTGTCTTCCACTCGACGGCCGCCTCTTCGAGAAAGCGGAGGTAGTCGACGGAGTGGACGCCGAGCCGCGGCCCCTGCCCGAAGACTTCCGCCGGCACGAGTTCGTGCTTGCCCGCCTTCAGCCCGGCCGTCAGCCGCTCGGCGCGCGCCGGGCGCTCCTCGCCTTGCGCGAATTTGCCGCGCAGGATGAAGCGCTTGGGATCGTGGCCTTTGTGCAGGTCGGTGAAGACGGCTTTCATGGACGGGGACTCGGCATTCGGGGAAAGGCAGACACTGCCGCCGCAGCGCCTCGCGAGCAAGGACCGCCGGGACATCGCGCATATCCGCCTCGCTCCGCGATACGCCGCGCCGGCGCATCTCGGCTGCGGCCGCGGCGGTTGTCCCGCGCCGACGCGCGGCTAGGCTGCCGGCGAAACGGAGCCCCGCCATATGCCTCTCGATCCCGCCCTCGCCGACCGTATCGTCAAAGCCGTGGATGACGGTTTCGACGCCCAGCTCGATTATCTCAAGACGCTGGTGCGCTATCCCTCGCAGCGCGGCGACGAACATGCCGTTCAGGACTTCTTCTTCCAGGAGCTGAGGAAGCGCGGCTTCGCCATGGAGCGCTTCGCCATGGACGAGGAGGCGATCAAGCGCCATCCCGGCGGTTCGCCCTTCTCAGCCACCCATTCTACCGCGCCCATCGTGGTCGGCATCCACCGCCCGCAGAACGAAACCGGCCGCAGCCTGATCATGCAGGGCCATATCGACATCGTTCCGGTCGGCCCCGAGGAGATGTGGACCTCGCCGCCCTACGAGCCGCGCATCGACGGCGACTGGTTCTACGGCCGGGGCGCTGGCGACATGAAGGCCGGCCACGGCGCCATGGTCGCGGTCTTCGATGCGCTGAAGCGGGCCGGCGTGCAGCCGGCGGCAACCGTCTACGTGCAGTCGGTCGTCGAGGAGGAGTCCACCGGCAATGGCGCGCTCCAGTGCCACCTGCGCGGATACAAGGCGGAAGCCGCCCTCATTCCCGAGCCGAGCCAGGGCCGCATCACCCGCGGCAATGTCGGCGTGGTCTGGTTCCAGTTCACGGTCCAGGGCCATCCGGTCCATGTCCGCGAGGCCGGCTCCGGCCAGAACGCCATCGAGGCCGCCTATGGCGTCATGCGCAAGCTGCGCGAGCTCGAGGCCTTCTGGAACACCAAGACGCCGGATCATCCGATCTTCAAGGACGAGCCCCACCCGATCAATCTGAACTTCGGCAAGATCGCGGGTGGCGACTGGGCGTCCTCCGTGCCGGCCTGGTGCACCGTCGACTGCCGCATTTCGATCTTCCCCGGCGAGAAGCCGGAGACGATGATGCGCGCCATCGAGGACACCATCGCCAAGGCCGCACGCGAGGACCGCTTCCTCGCCAACAACCCGCCGAAGATCGTCTGGAACGGATTCACCACCGAAGGCTACATCCTGCAGCCCGGCTCGGAGGCTGAAGCCGTGCTCGGCCGCGCCCACCAGCGCGCCTGGGGCGAGCCGCTGCAGGAATCGACGACGCCAGCCTATCTGGACGGACGCGTCTATGCGCTGTTCGACGAGATCCCGACGCTCAATTACGGCCCCTCGGCCGAGCGGGTCCACGGCTTCGACGAGCGGTTCTCCATCGAGAGCCTGCGCAAGGCGACCAAGTCCATGGCACTGTTCGTCGCGGAATGGTGCGGCACCGAGCCGGCCTGAACGGAGACGCCATGCAGCGTGTCGTCGTCATCGGCAATAGCGGCGGCGGCAAGTCCACACTGGCGCGCCGGCTGGCGGCGCGCCTCGGCCTCGTCCATCACGAGATCGATGGCCTGCTCTGGCAGCCCGGATGGGTGCCGACGCCTGTCGAGGCCTACGAAGCCGGGCACGCCCTGCTGATCGGCGGTTCAGGCTGGATCATCGACGGTCTGGGGCGGCGGGAGAGCATCCCCGCGCGGCTCGAACGGGCCACCGACATCGTCCTCATCGACATGCCACTGTGGATGCACTTCTGGCTGGCTGCGGAACGCCAGATGGCGTGGCCCGCCCTGCGGCCAGAGGAGCGCCCCGCCGGCCTCGTCCAGGCACCGCCGACCGAGGCGCTGTTCCGCACCATATGGGAGGTCGACCGCGACTGGATGCCCGGCATCCGCGCCGCCGTGGCATCGGCTGAACAGCGCGGCGTGCGCGTCACCCGGATCGATTCGGTCTCCGGGACCGACGCTTTCATGGCAGCCGTGCCATGAGCGGCGCATCATCAACCGGTTCTTGACCGCAGGCGTCGCGACCGCCGACATTCGCCGCCTCGAACCCATCGGAGTGCCCCATGCCCCAGTCCGTCCGCGAGACGCTCGAAGCCGCCCTCGCCCGTATCGACGACCCGAACTCCGACGGGCGGGTCACCTACACCAAGGTCTACGGCGAGCGCGCGCGGGTCGAGGCGGACGCGGCCGACGCCCGCGCCAAGGCCGGCGTGAAGCTGTCGCCGCTCGACGGCTGGGTCATTTCGATCAAGGACCTGTTCGATGTCGCCGGCGAGGTGACGACGGCCGGCTCGATCATCCTGCGCGGCCAGCCGCCGGCCAAGGTCGACGCGCCAACCGTGTCGCGGCTGCGGCGCGCCGGCTGCGTCATCGTCGGCAAGACCAACATGAGCGAGTTCGCCTTCTCCGGCATCGGCATCAATCCCCATTACGGCACGCCCGGCAATGCGGCCGACAAGAGCCGCGTTCCCGGCGGTTCGTCCTCGGCCGCCGGCGTCTCGGTGGCGGAAGGCACGGCGCGCATGGGCCTCGGCTCCGATACCGGCGGCTCGATCCGCATTCCCGCCGCGCTGAACGGCTGCGTCGGCTTCAAGCCGACCTACGGGCGCATTCCGACCACCGGCGCCTTCCCGCTGTCCTATGCGCTCGATTCCATCGGCCCGCTCGCCATGAACGTGGCCGACTGCGCCGCGACCGATGCCGTGCTCGCCGACGAGGAGCCGTGGGCTCTGGAAGCCGCTCCCCTTGCCGGCCTCCGCCTCGCCATTCCGCGCGGCCGCCTGTTCGGCCAGACCGAGCCGGAGGTCGAGCAGGCCTTCGAGGCGGCGGTCGCACGCCTGACCCGGGCCGGCGCGCGCGTCACCGACATTTCGATCGAGGACCTCCTGCAGGATCTCGCCGACGCCATGGCCAAGGCGCCGTTCGTCGCCATGGAGGCGGCCGCCGTTCACGCGGAATGGATGGAGGAGCGCGCCCGCGACTTCGACCCGCGCGTGCTGGCGCGCGTCCGCATCGGCGCCAAGGCGGCGGCTCCCGACTACATCCGCCTCGTCAACAAGCGCGCCGAACTCGTCGCCCGGATGCGCGACCGCCTCGCCGACATCGACGCGCTGATCCTGCCGACGACGCCGATCCGCGCGCCGAAGATCTCGGACCTGATCGCCTCCGACGAGCAGTTCTGGACCGCCAACGGCCTGATGCTGCGCAACACGACGGTCGGCAACATCTTCACCTTCACCGGCATCTCGATCCCCTGCCCCGACGCCAAGGGCCTGCCGGTGGGCTTCATGATGACGGCGCTCGCCGGACAGGACCGCCGCATGCTGCGCATGGCCGCCGCCGTCGAGCAGGCCTTCGCCGCCTGATCCGAGCCTCCTGAACGGAAAAGGCCCGCCGCGTTCACCGCGGCGGGCCTTTTCAATTGGCGGTCGGAGACGGATCAGGCCGCCTTGACCTCCTGGAGGAAGGTGCCGACCGACTGGCGCAGCCCCGCGACATCCGTTTCCAGCCCACGGGCAACGTCGTTCAGCGCGCCGACCGCATGGCCGACCGCGCGCAGGCGCTCGGACACCTCGCCGATCGAACGGCCGGCAGTCTGGGCGACGGAGGCCGTGCCCTCGACGCTGACGCCGATCTCCTGCGTCGCCTGCGCCTGCTGGTCGATGGCGCTGGAGATCGCCTCGCTGGCGCGGCGCATCTTCACCACCGTGTCGGTGATGTTGGTCATCGAATTGACGGTGCGGCCGGTCGCCTGCTGGATCGCCGAGACCTGCGCGCCGATATCCTCGGTGGCGCGGGCGGTCTGGGAAGCGAGCTGCTTCACCTCGCTCGCCACCACCGCGAAGCCCCGGCCCGCCTCGCCTGCGCGCGCGGCCTCGATCGTGGCGTTGAGCGCGAGCAGGTTGGTCTGCTCGGCGATGGCGCGGATCAGTTCCACCACTTCGCCGATCTTCTCGGCCGTCGCGGCAAGGCCCGACACGTCGGCGGAGGCCGATTCCACGGCCTGCGTCGCCTCCGTCGACACGGTCATGGCCTCTTCCGTCTGGCGACGGATCTCGACGATGGCGGCGTTCAGCTCCTCGGTCGCGCCGGCAATGCCGGTGACGCGCTGAAGCGTTTCTTCGGTCGCCTGAACGGTATCGCGCGCGCCGGCCTCGGCCGCATCGCCGGAGGCCGCGACCGTATCGGTCGAGCCCGTGACGGAGACGGCGCGCGAGGCGACACGCTCCATGACCGAGCCGATGGCGGTGTCGAACTCGGCAATGGCCGTTTCCATGGCCGCCCGGCGCGTGCCTTCGGCGGCGATGCGCTGGTCCTCGGCGGCGCGCAGTGCGGCACGCTCGGCGAGGCTGCGGGCAAGGCTGTCGACGGCGCGGGCGATCAGGCCGATCTCGTCCTGCCTGCCGGCATATTTCGTCATCTCGACAGCCTTGTCCTCGGCGAGCCCGTTGATGGCGCCTGCGGCCTCGCGGACCGGCTTCAGGAAGCGGGTCAGCAGCATGAACACACCGGCCGCGGCGGCGACGATCAGCAGCCCCAGCGCGACCAGCACGCCCTGCCTCATGGCGGCTGCGGAGGCTTCGGCGTCAGCGCGGCTGATGCCCGCGCCGATCGCGCCCAGAACCTTGTTGTCGGCGGTGACGATGGGGGTGTAGCGCGCGATGCGCGGCACGTTGGCGACGACGATATGGTCGGTCATCACCTCGCCGCGCGACACCGACTGCGCGATGCGCGAGGCGGCCGGGATGCGCGTGCCGACGACGCGATTGCCCTGGGCATCCTTGACCGAGCTCGAGTGGCGGATCAGGTCGCCCGTGGCCGGATCGAGACGGAACATGCTGGCGGAGTCGCTGGCATGATCGACGACGCGATGATCGCCTTCCGCCGGCAGCGCCGTGGCGCGGATGCGCAGCACATGCCCCTGGGCATCACGCTCCATCTTGCCGCCGTTGAGACCCAGTTCAACCGCTTTCGAGATGGCCACCGTGCGTTCGGTGATCTGCCCCTCGACGATGGCGTCCATGCGCGCATCGATCTGGTTCAGGGCATAGAAGCCGGCGGCCGAGGCGACCGCCAAAATCATCAGCGCGGAGAGGCCGGCAACCTTTGCTGCAAGCGGGAGGCGATTGAAGAAGCGCATGGGGGTCCCGAAGGTTAATGACGTGGGGACCATCCGTGGAAATAGGTTAACAAGCGGTGTCGAGACACCGCATCATCGCGCAAAATACCAAGAAAACGAACAGCTTACGTCACGTCATCTGCGCCAATTCATGCTCACAGCGGGCTGGTCATCCGCTTGAGCCAGGCCTTTTCCCTTCCCGCGAACGCCGGCGACAGGAGCTTCCAGACCCTGGCGTGATAGGCGTTCAGCCAGCGGCGCTCGCCGTCATCGAGCAGCCTCACGTCGATGGCGCGCCGGTCGATGGGGCAGAAGGTGATGGTCTCGAACTCGAGGAAGCCTGCCTTCCCGCTTTCCCGCACCACCAGCAGGTTCTCGATCCGGATGCCGTGCGACCCGGTCTCGTAGTAGCCAGGTTCGTTCGACAGGATCATGCCCGGCTCCAGCGGCACCTGCGACAGGGGCGAGATGCGGCCCGGCCCCTCATGGACGCCGAGATAGACGCCGACGCCGTGGCCGGTGCCATGGTCGAAGTCGAGGCCGGCCTGCCAGAGCGCGCGGCGCGCGAAGGCGTCGATGGCGATGCCGCCGGTGCCCTTCGGAAAGCGGGCGGTCGCGACCGCGATGTGCCCCTTCAGCACCAGCGTGAAATGCTCCTTCAGCCTTTTCGGCACGCCGCCGACAGGCACCGTGCGGGTAATGTCCGTCGTGCCGTCGAGATATTGCGCGCCTGAATCGACCAGCAGGAACGTGCCGCTCTCAACCGGGCGAGTGGTTTCCGGCGAGGCACGGTAGTGGACGATCGCGCCGTTCGGCCCCGAACCCGCGATGGTGGTGAAGCTCGGGCCGCGATGCAACGCGTCGGCGCCGCGGATGTCCTCGAGCTTCGCCATGACCTGCAACTCGTCGAGGCCCTCGGCCTCCCGGTCGATCCACGACAGGAAGCGGACCATGGCCGCGCCGTCGCGAATATGGGCCTTGCGGGTGCCGGCGAGCTCCACCGGGTTCTTGCGCGCCTTGGGCAGGACGGCCGGATCCGCGCCGTGGATGACGGTCGCGCCGGCATCCTTCAGCGCCGCGTCGATCCAGGCGGTGGCGGCGTCCGGCTCGATGGAGACCGTCTTGCCGGCGAGGTCCTTCAGCCCGTCGGCGAAAGCCTCGATGGGCCGGATGGTGACGCCGTTGCCGAGCCCTGCGGCGAGGCCAGCCGTCAGCTTGCGGGAATCGACGAACCAGGTGGCGTGGCCATCGGCGGCGAGGATCAGGAAGCTCTGCACGAGCGGCGTCGCCGGCGTGTCGCCGCCGCGGACATTCAGTACCCAGGCGATGGAATCGAGCTGGTTGAGCACGCTCGCGCCTGCTCCGCGCCGGGCGATCTCCTCGCCGAGCCGGCCGCGCTTGTCTGCGCTCGATTCACCCGCGAGCTTCAGTGGCTGGGGCCGGACGGAGGAGAAGGGGTCGCCGGGTTGATCGGCCCACAGCCGGTCGATCGGATTGTCCGCCAGCGGCACCAGTTCCGCGCCCGCCTTGGCGAGCGCCGCCTGCCAGCGCTCGGCCTCGCGGACCGGCGTAATGCGCGGATCGAAGCCGACGCGGTCGCCCTTCTTCAACTCGCCAGCGAGCCATTCGGTCGCCGGAGGCTTCCGGAAATGGCGGCATTCGATGACCGATGCGTCGGTCTCCGCAGGCGCCTGCAGCGTATAGCGACCATCGACGAAGAGCGCCGCTCGCCTCTGCATGACGATAGCGAAGCCGGCCGAACCGGTGAAACCTGTCAGCCATTTCAGGCGCTCGGCGCGAGCGACGATATATTCGCCCTGGTGCTCGTCTGCACGGGGCACCAGGAGAGCCGCGAGCTTTTCCTTCTTCAGCCATTTCTGGAGCGCCGGGATACGCTTTGCGTCGCGCGCGAAATCCGGCTCCGGGGCCTTGGCGAGCGCCTCACGGAGCTTCACCCGCTCGGCAGGCGTCGCATCCGGACAGGCGGCCGCCATCCAGTCGTCCGGATGGCTCGCGGGCGGCGTCGCGCGGACTCGGGCGATGATCGGGCTCAGTGATTTCGGATCGGCGGGCATGGGTCTCTCAGCGGGCAGCAAGCGTGAGGCGGGCCGCCTCCCCGCCGGCGATGCGTCCGAGCACCACCGCCGTCAGAAGGCCGTTGCCGGAAAGATAGCCGGAGGCATCGGGGCCGGACACCCCCACCGCAGCGCCGCCTGCCGCGAAGAGATTAGGCAGCGGTTCGCCGCCGGCCTTCAGCACGCGCGCGCAACCGTCGACGGCAAGCCCACCCTGCGTGTGGAACAGCGCGCCCGTGACCTTCACGGCGCGATAGGGCGGCTCCAGCTGCGGCACGCCGGACCAGTCGCGTCCTGACAAATCGATTCCGCCGCGTCGCTTTAAGTCGGCGACGGATTCGAGAGTCGCGCGAATCACTTGGGAGGAAATGCTGAGACGCCGCGCCAGTTCATCCGATGATTCAGCTTCAACGACGGCCCCCGCCGCTTCCGCCCGGCGGAAGTCCTCGAACTGGCGGGCGATGCCGGCGATCCGCGCGTCGAAAATGTCGAAGGCGATACCGCCGGGCTGGCCGAGCACGGCAAGCGCGGCTTCCGAATAGCCCGAGGCCTCGTTCCAGAAGCGCTCGCCGGAGGCGTTCACCTGGAAGCCGCCTTCGGTCATGGTCGCCCAGGTGATCAGGATGCCGTGGGGATGGGCGACGGAGCCATGACCCTGGTGGCCGCTCATGTGCCTGAGTTCCGCGCCGAGCGCCGCGCCCCACAGGACCGCGTCGCCCTGATTGCCGGGATGGCCGAAATAGAGCGCGTCCTTGAGCGCCGGGATGTGCTCGGCGACGAGTGCCCTGTTGCCGCCATAGCCATTGCAGGCGAGCACGAGCGCGCCGCAGCCGATCCGCTCCGTCGCGCCGTCGGGGCGCGTCACGACGAGGCCACGCACCGCGCCATCGGGAGCCGCCACCAGCGCCGTGACATGGGCGCCGGTGACGATGTCGATGCCCGCTGCCTCCACCGCCGCGCGCAGCCGGTCGATCAATTCCGCACCGGACCGCGAGACGAGCCCATGCATGCGCCGCGCGGAATGACCTGGATAGGAGAAGTCCGCGACCACGGTGAAGGCGAGGCCGTGACGCTCGCTCAGCCAGTCGATGGCTGGCGCTGCACCCTCGGTCACGGACTTCAGCACGACGGGGTCGGCCTCGCCATGCGCCTTGGCCTGAATGTCCGACGTAAAGAGCTCAATGCTGTCGGCGATGCCCGCCGCCTTCTGCGCTCGGGTTCCGGGGGCGGGGACGAGGCCAGCCGAGAGCGCGGTGGAGCCCTGCGGCAGGGCATCGCGCTCGAACACGACGGCATCGATGCCGGCTTCCTTCGCCGCCAGAGCGGCGCAGAGCCCCGCCGCGCCCCCGCCGACGATGGCGACCGGGACGGTGAAGTCGAACGGCCCATCGTCGATCAGCACGCGGGACATCAGGCCCCGATCTCCTTTATCAGTTCAGCCACCGTCGCGATCCGTGCGACGGGCTTCAGGCCGGCAATAGCCTCGGCATGAACCTGCGGCGAGAACGCCGCGCAGCCATCCTCGATCACAGTCACATGGAAGTCGCGCACATGGGCGTCGCGCACAGTCGAGGCAACGCCACCATTGGTGACGATGCCCGAGACCAGCAAATGGTCGATGCCGGCCTTCCGCAACACCCATTCCAGCCGCGACATGTAGAAGGCGGAATAGGCGACCTTCTCCACCTTCATGTCGATGGGCTGGAGTTCGTCCACCGTGTCGTGGCCCCAAGCGCCCGGCACGAAGTCGCCCTTCCTCAGGAACGGCCGCAGCTTCTTCAGATGGTCGGAGACGAACGGTTCGCCGCCCTTGCCCGGCACCAGCGTGAAATGGGTCGAGACGATCCAGCCACCCTTGGCACGGACGAGGTCGGCGAGCGGCTTCACGCGGGCCGGCACCGCCGCGATCTCCGGCGCGGACTGGCCGGCGCGGCCATAGGCGCCGTCCGGATGGAGGAAATCGTTCTGCAGGTCGCAGATCAGCAGGGCCGTCTTGGCGATATCCATCAGGCGCGCTCCAGAACGAGGTTGCCGAAGCGGTCGACGCGCGCGCGCTGGCCGGGCGGCACGAGCGTCGTCGCATCGGGCTGCTCCAGCACGGCCGGGCCTTCCACGATTGTCTCGGCCGGCAGGTCGAGCCGGGCATAGACAGCCGCCTCCATCCAGCCGCCGAACCAGACCTTGCGGGCGCCGATGCGGGCCTTCGCCATCGAGGCGGAAACGTCCGGCGCGAGTGCGGCAAGGTCGATGGCCGGCCGCCGGCCGATGGCGGCGGTGCGCAGGTTGACGATACGGATGCCGAGGCCGGGCAGAAGCCGCGAGAAGGCGCGCGAATAGGCCGTCTCGAAGGCTTTGCGGACGATTTCCGCGTTGATGCCGGTCCGTCCGCCATCCAGCGTCACCGGCAGCGGCACGGGCACCGTATGGGTCTGGCCGAGATAGTGCATGTCGAGCTCATAGACGAGATCGATGCGTCCGACGGTCAGCCCCGCGCTCTCGACCACCGCGCGCGCCGCTGCCCCTTCCGCAGCCATGCGGGTATCGAGACCGCCGGCATCGAGCCCGTCCAGCATCAGGTTCAGCGTCTGCACCTGATCGTGGCGGATATCGGCCATGACGCAGCCCATGGCCGAGGTGACGCCCGGAAAGCGCGGCACCAGCGCCGCCTTCAGCCCGATATCGGCGATGAGAGCGCCGGCATGCAGCGCGCCACCGCCGCCGAAGGGCACGAAGGCGAAACGGCCGGGATCATGGCCGCGCTCGATGGAGACGAGGCGGATCGCGCCGGCCATGCGCGCATCGGCGACACGGACGACGGCTTCGGCGGCTGCTTCGGGCGACAGTCCGAGCGGCTCACCGACGTGTTTGGCGAGCGCCTCCCGCGCGGCATCGACATCGAGCCGGGCGAGTTTGCCACCGATGGGCCTGTCGGCATTGATGCGGCCGAGCACCAGATTGGCGTCGGTCAGGGTCGGTCGGTCGTTGCCCTGCCCGTAGGCCACCGGGCCGGGGCGCGATCCCGCGCTTTCCGGCCCGACTTCAAGGAAGCCGCCGCGATCGACCCGCGCGATGGAACCGCCACCGGCGCCGATCGTGGTGATCTCGATCATCGGCGAGCGGATCACGAGGCCGAAATCGATGGTGGTCTGCGCCGCCAGCGCCGCCTCGCCGCCTGAGATCAGCGACACGTCGAAGGAGGTGCCGCCGAGATCGCCGGTGATGATGTCGGGATAGCCCGCGGTCTTCGATATCTCCGCAGCCGCGATGACGCCGGCCGCGGGGCCCGACAGCGCCGTGCGCACGGGAAGCCGCCGGGCGGTCGCGGTCGACATGACGCCGCCGTTCGACTGGACGATGTGGAACGCGCCCTTGAAGGCCTCGCCCGCCAGAGCGGCCTCCAGCTTGGCGAGGTAGGAACCGACGACCGGCTGGAGATAGGCGTTGAGCCCCGTCGTGGAGGCGCGCTCGAACTCGCGGATCTCGGGCAGGATTTCCGACGACACCGAGACATGCTCGTTCGGCCAGACGGCGCGCGCGGCTGCGGCCGCAGCACGCTCATTGGCGGGGTTTGCATAGGCGTTGACGAAGATAATGGCGAGCGCGGTCGCGCCTCCGGCGGCCAGCGCCGTCGCGGCAGCCGCGACCTCGGCGGGATCGACCGCCTGCCGCACCGTGCCGTCGGCCAGCGTCCGCTCGGCGACCTCGACGCGCAGGTCGCGGTCGGCGATAGGCGTGAAGTCGCCCCATAGCCCCCACGTGTTGCGGCGGTCGCGGCGGCGCATTTCCAGCACGTCGCGGAAGCCCGCCGTGGTGATGACGCCGATCACCGCACCCTTGCGCTCCAGCAGCGCATTGGTGCCGACCGTGGTGCCGTGGACGATGGAGCCGAGCGCCGACAGCGCCCCGAAGGTCTTCAGCCCCTCGAGGAAGCCGACGGCCTCGTCGCCACGGTTGGAAGGCACCTTGGCCGTGCGGAACGCACCCGTCGCCTCGTCCATGAAGAACAGGTCGGTGAAGGTGCCACCGACATCGACGCCGACGAGGGTGGTCATGCGGATGCTCCGGTCACGTAGCCGAGCCTGACGTCGCGGTCCTTTGCCGCCTGATCCCGCGCAACCGGATCACCAAAGCCGCCGCCGCCGGGGGTCTCCAGCCGCACACGCCCGCCCTGGCGGAGCTTCACGCCGGTCACTTTCGACGCCATGGGCGGCGTGCCCGTTGTGTCGCCGTCATTCCACGAGAAGCGGTTGAGCGCCCCCTCCCCGCCGCCATTGACGCCGAAGGGCGCATAGCGGCCACGTTCGCCGAGCAGAAAAACCTCCGCGCCGCGCTCGTCCAGCACCTCGATCTCGTAGATGGCGCCCAAGCCCCCGCGATGGGCGCCGGCACCGCCAGAGTCAGGACGCAGGGCCCATTGGCGGAACATCACGGGATAGGCGGCCTCCAGAATCTCGACGGGTGGCATGGTCGCGGTAGAGATCGGGTTGTTGGCGTGGTTCAGCCCGTCGCTCTCGGGATTGCCGCCGAGCCCGCCGCCGAAGAAGTTGAACATCACCCAGCGGGCGCCGTTCGCCCTGTGACCGGCCATGGAGAGCGCGTTGATCGTGCCGAAGGGGCCCGCCGTCGCCCGTTCCGGCACGGCTTTCGCCAGCGCGCCGAAGACGACGCCGATCAGCCGCAGGATGGTCTCGGTATAGCCGGCCATCGGCTTCGGAGCCTTGGCGCCGAGCAGAGTCGTCTCCGGGATCACGAAGGTGATCGGCTTCAGGCAGCCGGCATTGGCGGGAACGTCGGTGAAGACGTGCTTCAGCGCCACGTAGCAGGCGGCGATGCTGGTCGGCGTCGAGATGTTGATGGGCCCCGCGCAGGGCGGCGACGAGCGCGAGAAATCCAGCACCATCGTCTCGCCGGCAATGGTGAGATCGAGCGCGACGGTCAGGCGCTCGTCGACGATGCCGTCATTGTCGAGCCAGTCCTCGAAGGCATAGGTGCCATCGGGAAGCGCCGCGACCGCCTCCCGCATCAGCGCTTCGGCGCGCGCGGAAAAGGCGTCGAAAGCCGCATCGATGGTCGCCTCGCCATGCTCGTCCAGCAGCGCATTCAGGCGCCTTTCGCCGAGATCGAGAGCGTTGAGCTGGCCGTTGAGGTCGCCCCAGTTGGAGTTGGGCAGGCGCGAATTGGCGGCGAGGATGTCGAGGATGTCCTGCCTGATCTCGCCGCCGGCGGCGAGCTTCACCACCGGGATGAGCACACCCTCCTGGAAGCTCTCGGTCGCCACCGGATTGTAGCCGCCCGGCACGTTGCCGCCGATATCGAGCCAGTGTCCGGCCGAGGCCAGCCAGCAGAACAGCGCGCCGTTGCGGAACACCGGTCGCACCAGCCGGAAATCGTTCAGATGCGTGCCGCCGGCATATTGGTCGTTGAAGATGAAGGTGTCGCCGGGCGAAAGGCCTCCGGATTCTTGCCCCCCCCTGGCCGCCACCTTGTCGATCACCGCCTTCACCGCGAAGGCCATGGCGCCGACGAAGATCGGCAGACCCTTGGTGCCCTGCACCAGCGTGTCGCCGGTGTCGCGGTGATAGAGGCCGTGGCAGGCATCGCGCGCCTCGGCGATGATCGGGTTGAAGGCCGAGCGGTAGAGCGTCGCGTCCATCTCGTCGGCGATCTGCTCAAGCCGGCCCTTCAGCACTGCCAGCGTGACGGGATCGATGGTCACGCGCCGCCCCCCGCCGGATCGTATTTGCGGCCGGCCTCCAGCAGTTCCGTCGTGCCGACGATCTCGGCGAGCTCGTCGAAGGAATACATCTCGTCGCGCACGGCATCCGACGTGCCGTCCGCCTTCAGCGCGTCGTAGAAGCGCCGCGCGCTCATCGCCATGGCGCGGACGACGCCGGCCGAGAAGACGACGAGGCTGTAACCCATCGTCTCAAGTTCCTTGACGGGCGTCATCGGCGTGCGGCCGCCCTCGACCATATTGGCCATCAGCGGGCGGATATTGCCGAGCTTGGCCGGAACGGCGGAGAGCTCGTCGCGCGTCCGCGGCGCCTCGACGAAGATGATGTCCGCGCCCGCCTCGGCATAGCGCTGGGCGCGCTCGAAGGCGCGCTCGAAGCCCTCCACCGCGCCGGCATCGGTGCGGCCGATGATCAGCATGCCGTTCTGCCGGGCGTCCACCGCCGCCTTGATCTTGCCGACCATTTCCTCCGCCGGCACCACGTCCTTGCCGCGCAGATGGCCGCAGCGCTTCGGGAAGGTCTGGTCCTCGATCTGGATCGCCGCCGCGCCCGCGCGCTCGAAGAAGCGGATGGTGCGCTGGACCGTGATGGCGTTGCCGAAGCCGGTATCGCCATCGACGATCAGCGGCACGTCCACCTTGTCGGCGATGCGCGCGATGACCTCGCTGACTTCCGTCATGGTGGTCAGGCCGACATCCGGCATGCCGAGCCGCGTATAGGCAATGCCAGCACCGGTAAGATAGAGCGCTTCGAAACCGGCATTGACTGCAAGCTGCGCCGTCAGCGGGTCGATCACGCCCGGCGCGACCAGCACCGGACGCCGGTCGAGCCGGGCGCGAAGCCTTTGGGCGGGGTTCTCCATCGTGCCTCCTCAGGATGTCGCCGTGAGCGCCAGCAGGCGCCGCGCATCCATGCCGTTGCCGAGCGCATTCGCCGCCGCGACGACGCGCCTTGCCTTGTCCGCGCCCCACACGGGCGCGGTGATCTCGATGAACTTCGCCTCGACCTCCTCGGCGGAATACGGATCTTCCGTATCGCCCTTGTTGGTCGTGGCAAGCGCGGTGAACGAACGCCCGTCGGCGAGCCTGAGCGTCACCCGCGCCGGCCTCGCGGCCGGCAGCATGGCGGTAAGCGCCGGATCCTCGTCGACGGTGACGCGCGCGGCCAGCGCGGTCACCAGCCGGTCGCCGCGCGCCTCGTCCCGGAAGGCGGCGATGGTCGCGCCACCATTCACCAGAGCCGTCGCCAGCGCGAAGGGCAGCGAGAATTTCGCCGCCAGCATGCTCTTCGGCTCGGGATCGTCGAGCTGCGCCGCCCAGACATAGGTCTCGACGCTGATGCCGAGCACCTCGCGCGGGTCGATCTTGCCGGCTTCGGCGAGAATGTCCGCCAGCGCGTCGAGCGCCGCGTGGGTGTAGCGGCAGGCCGCGTGGCGCTTGAAATAGTTGCGCGCGATCTCCCAGCGCGTGCCGAGATCGGCGACCATCTCCTGTGGCCGGAAGTCGGTGGCGGCCACGGTGCCATAGACGGTCGCGACGCCGTCGCGCTCGCCGGTAAGGCCGGACACCACCATCTCCCACGCGAACAGCCCGAGCTTGTTCGAGAAGCCCGCATAGGAATTGCGGACGGTCGCACCCTCCAGCATGGTCTTGCGGCTGGTCGCCAGTCCCAGCGACGAAGCGACGTTGATCGTCGCGACCATCGCGTCGGCATCGGCCTTGTGGAGCTTCGCGATCGCAAGCGCCGCGCCCACCGTGCCCCAGGTGCCGTGCGGGTGCATGGTGACGACCAGCTTGGACGCGATGCCGATGCGCGCGCCGATCTCGTAGCCGAGCGCCACCGCCACGATCAGCTCCTCGCCAGACGCGCCGAGCCGCGCCGCCGCAACCAGTGCCGCCGGAACGACATGGATGCCGGGATGGCCGCGGGCATATTGATTGCCCTCGTCGATCTCCAGCATCGTGCCGGCAATGCCGCCCATGAAGGCGGCATTCGACGCGGAGAGCTTCGCCCCGCTGCCGATGACCTCAGCGTCTCCAGCCCCGTCCAGCGCTTCCAGCCGGGTGACGAGGGCCCGCATCTCGGGTTCGGCCATGCCGGCCGTGACGGCGCCGATGCTGTCGTAGATGACCTGTTTCGTCCGGGCGCCGACCTCCGCCGGCAGGTCGGCGAAGCGGATGTCCGCTGCGAAGCGACCCCATTCGGCGAGCCAGCCAGAGCGCGGCTCCGCCGCCAGTTCCGATGCCGTCTTCACGCCTGCAGTGACGATCGCCATGGTCACATCCCCAGATAGGCGCGGCGGAGATCGTCGGAAGCGGCGAGATCAGTGGCATTGCCCTGAAGCGCGAAGACGCCGTTCTCCAGGATGAAGGCGCGCGATGCCACTTCCAGCGACTGGACGACATTCTGCTCCACCAGCATCACCGCGAGGCCGTCGGCGTTGATCCGGCGGACGAGGCCGAACATCTCCTCGACCAGCAGCGGCGAGAGGCCGAGCGAGGGCTCGTCGAGGATGAGGAGGCGCGGCTCGGCCATCAGTCCCCGGCCGATGGCCAGCATCTGCTGCTCGCCGCCCGACAGCGTGCCGGCCGCCTGGCGAGTGCGCTCCATCAGGCGCGGAAAGGTCTCGAACACCTTCTCCAGATTGGTGGCGCGGCTGGCCTTGGCGCGCCTGTAGGAGCCGAGCTCGAGGTTCTCGCGCACGGTCATGTTGGGGAAGATCTTGCGCCCTTCCGGCACGTGGATCAGCCCGGCCGCGACGATGCGCTCGGGCGCCATGTTGGTGATGTCCTGCCCCGCAAAGACAATCCGCCCCGCCGTCGCGCCGCAGACGCCGGATATGACCTTGTTCAGCGTCGTCTTGCCGACGCCGTTGGAGCCAAGCACGGCGACGATCTCGCCGGGCTCGACGGTCATCGAGATGCCGCGCAGGATCTCGGTCTGCCCGTATCCGGCGGTCAGGCCGTCGATGGCGAGGAGCGCCTCAGCCATGGACCGCCCTCCCCGCAAGGCGCCCGGCCGCGCCCTGTCCGAGATAGGCCTCGACCACCTGCGGGTCGGAAACCACCTCGGCCGGCGTGCCGGCGGCGATGGTCCGGCCATTCGCGATGACGTGGACGCGTTCGCAGAGGCTCATCACCGCCTGCATGACGTGTTCGATCATCAGGATCGTCACGCCCTGATCGCGGATGGCGTGGATCACCGGCACGATGTCGCGGATTTCGGAGGGGTTGAGGCCCGCCAGAACCTCGTCCAGCAGCAGCAGTTTCGGATCGGTCGCGAGCGCGCGGGCCAGTTCCAGCCTTTTCCGGCCCGCGACCGTCAGCGCAGAGGCGGGACGGTCGAGGTCGGCAAGCCCCACGAGCGATGCCACCTCCTCCGCCCGCGCGAAAGCCTCCTCGCGCCGGGGGTGGCGGAGATAGGCGCCGACCGCGACGTTCTCGCGCACGGTGAGGCCGGCAAAGGGCTGGACGATCTGGAAGGTGCGGGCGATGCCGAGCAGAGCCAACGCCTCGGGCGGCCGTCCCGTGACGTCATCGCCCTCGAACAGCACGCGACCCGCGGTCGGCCTCTCGAAGCCGGAGATCATCGTGAACAATGTCGTCTTGCCGGCCCCGTTCGGGCCAATCAGGCCGCTGATCGAGCCCTTCGCGACCGTCATCGACACGTCCGAAACCGCGACGAGCCCGCCGAACCGCTTGGTGACGCCCTCGACGTTCAGCATCAGCGCGCCCTCCGGTCGAGGAGGCCGATGACGCCGCGCGGCGCGAAGGCGATGACGAGGATCAGGAGCACGCCGTAAACGACGAGGTCGACACCGGGGATGGCTGAGCCGAACAGGGCATGGATCGCGACCTTCGCCGCTTCGCCGAGTCCGATCAGCGTCAGCGCGCCGACCAGCGGGCCGAACACCGTGCCGATGCCGCCGACGATGGGCGCGAGCAGCGCCTCGATCGAGATCCAGGCGCCATAGGCGATATTGGCGTCCACATAGAGGAATTTCTGGGTGTAGAGCGCCCCGGCCAGCGCCGTGATCGCGGCCGAGAGCGTGATCGCCTTCAGCTTCACCTGCAGCGTATCGACACCGAGCGCCCGGGCGGCGTCCTCGTTCTCGCGCACCGCCACGAGATAGGTGCCGAAGCGCGATCGCTCGACCAGCCGGTTGAGCAGCAGGACCAGCGCCACGAAGGCGAGCGCCAGATAGTAGAACGCCTCGCGCGAGGCGAATTGCAGGTTGGCCCAGCGCACGTCCAGCGGCACCAGCGTGCCGGCCGCCCCGCCGGTGATCGGCGCGGCATTGGCGAGGATGCGGAAGACCTCGGCGAAAGCCAGCGTCACCAGCGCGAAATAGGAGCCGCGGAGCCGTGCCCGGAAGGCAAGGAAGCCGATCACCGCGCCAACGAGCGCGCCGAGCGCCACGGCCGCGACCAGCGCGGCCCATGGATTGATGCCGTAGCGGGTCTGGAGGATCGCCTGCGCATAGGCGCCGGTGCCGAAGAAGGCGGCGTGGCCGAAGGAGAACTGGCCGCCATAACCGCCGGCGAGGTTCCAGCCCTGCGCGGCCAGCGCGATGATCAGCACGAAGACCATCAGGTTGTAGAGCGTATTGGCGCCCGCGAAGATGCCCGCACCGACCAGGGCGGGCGCGGCAAGCGGCAGCGCGGCGAGGCCCAGAACGACCAGCAAGATGGAGCGGTAGGCGGTCATGCCCGCGCTCCGAACAGCCCGGTCGGCCGCAGCAGCAGCACGAGGATGAAGATCAGGAAGATGCCGATCTGCCCGAGGCTGTCGCCGAGGTAGAGGCCGCAGAGGCTCTCCACGACGCCGATGATCAGGCCGCCCACCAGCGCGCCGGGAATGGAGCCCATGCCGCCGAGCACGACCACCGTGAAGGCGACCAGCACGAAGGCATTGCCGGCCCGAGGGTTCACGTAGAACGAGGGCATCAGCAGGCAGGCGGCGATGGCGATGGTTGCGGCCCCCAGCCCGAAGGTGACGGCATAGACGTGATTGACGTCGATGCCGACCAGCGCCGCGCCGAGCTTCTCCTTCGCCACCGCCCGGATCGCCTTGCCGGTATCGGTCAGCGCGAGGATCGCCCAGAGCGCGCCCGCGACGAGGATCGCCACGCCGAAACCGATGACGCGCGGCAGCGACAGCAGCGCGAAGCCGAGATCGACAATCGAAAACGAATAGTCGAGCGTCAGCGAGCGCGTGTCCGAGCGGAACACCGCCAGCAGCGCATTCTCGATGACGATGGAGAGGCCCAGCGTGACCAGCAGGATCGCGCCATCGTCATTGCGGCTCGCTGGCGAGATAACGAAGCGCTGGAGGCCGTAGCCGAACAGGAAGAACAGCGCGGCGAGCGGCGCGATGGCGAGATAGGGATCGAGCCCGAAGCCCAGATGCACCATCAGCACCGCGAACATGGCGAGCGTCAGCATCGCGCCATGGGCGAAGTTGATGATGTGCAGCACGCCGTAGACCAGCGTCAGTCCCAGCGCCACGAGCGCATAGACCGCGCCGGTCAGGAGACCGTTCAGCACGGCCTCCAGCACGATCTGCGGCGGATAGGACCTCAGCACGGACGTCGTTGCCTTTGGACAAGCATGGCGGGGGCGCTCTGGCCGGATGGAACCGGCCATGGAACAGATCGGATCAGTGGGAGGACCCGGCCAGATGTCGCCGGCCGGGCCGAAGGACCGTCAGCCGACCACCGGGAAGACCGGCTTGGCGTCGGCGAAGGCGTCGGGGAAGATCACCTTGATGTCGCCGCCCTGAACCTGCGTGTTGACCGGCGCCGCGCCCATGTTCTGGCCGTTTTCGAACTTGGTCGGGCCATAGGGCATGATGTGGTCGGAGAAGGTGGAGGCGGCCAGCGCCTCGATGATCTTCACCCGGTCACGCGAGCCGGCGCGCTCGATGGCATCAGCCGTCAGCTTCACCGCCGAATAGTTCAGCGGCACGTTGTAGAGCCAGAAGCGGCCGGTGGCCTCGACCTGCCGGCGCAATTCGGCGGTCTTGGGCTTGCGCGGATCGGCCCAGTGGTTGCAGTCCATGACGTTGAGGGCGGCGTCCGGGAACTCCTTCACGAAGCGGAAGTTCGAGGCGGCCCCGTTCAGTACGGCATAAATGCCCTTCGGGCGGATGCGCTGCTGCTGCATGGTGCGGGCGAGCAGGACGAACTCGCCGTAATAGCTTGAGGGTATCACGAGGTCCGGGTTCAGCGCGCGGATGCGCAGCGCGACATTGGACATGTCGCGGGCCGGCGTCGGGTGAGCGATGGTCTCGAGGATCTGGAAGCCGAGCGCCGAGAGCCGCTCGTTCATCAGCTTGGCGAGGCCGGTGCCGAACAGGCCGTCCTCGTGGACCAGCACGACGGTCTTGGCGGGCTTGCCGGCCGCGTCGTTGAGCTTGACGAGGTTCTCGATGGCGACCCGCGTGCAGGTGCCGAAGCCCGGTCCGAAGCGGAAGGTGTTCTTCAGGCCGCGCGAAACGATCTGATCGGACACGCCGACATCGACCACATAGGGAAGGTCGTAGCGGGAGGCGGCCTGCGAGGCTGCGAGGCAGATCGGCGAGGCGAAGCCGCCGACCACGGCCGCGACGCCCTCGGCGTGCATCCGCTCGACCTCCTGCGTGCCGGCCTCCGGATTCGAGCGCGCGTCGCCGAAGACCATCTCGATGCGAGCGCCGCCGAGCGACTTGATGCCGCCGGCCTGGTTGATCTCGTTGATCGCGGCTTCGGCGCCGATCCGGCCGTACTCGCCGTCCTGCGCGAGATTGCCGGTCACCGGCTGGAGGATGCCGAGCTTGACGGGCGCGGCCTGCGCCCGGACGAGGCCCGGTGCCGAGAGGACCATGGCGCCTGCGGCGCCGGTTGCGAGAAGATGTCGCCGGGAAAAGCCGTCGGTGGCCGTCATGATCGATCGTCTCCGTCTGTTCGCTCTCTGAGGCAGCCGGCGTTGGCCGCCGGCTTGTCGTTGTTGCAATCAGTCCCGGCGGACCGGGTGAAGGGTCAGTCGTTGGCGGCTGCTCCGTTGACGCCGACGCCCATGCGCAGCCGCTCGACCGGCGACCAGAGGCGGTCGCCGCCGGAATCGATCCGCACGAGGTCCATCTGGAAGGAGTAGCGGTCGGGCCGGTAGAGCGCGGTGAGGTGCTCGATGCCGCGGCGCTTCATGTCGAAGACGGTGCGGGTCAGCGCCAGCAGCGGCGCGCCGATATCGATGCCGAGCGCTTCGGCGACGTCCGGGCCGGCCAGCGTCGCGGTGATCGTCTGGGTCGCGCGGTCGACCTTGACGCCGGAACGCTCGATGAGCGTCAGCAAGGGCTTCGCGCCGAGTTCGGCCTCCGAATAGGTCTGGCCGATGCGTTGGGGCACATGGGTCACCAGATAGGAGAAGGGCTCGCCGTCGATGATGCGCACGCGCACCGAGCGCTGCACCTTCTCGCCGGGATCGAGCCTCAGGGCGTCGGCGATCTCGGGCGCGGCCTCGACATAGGCGAATTGCAGCAGCTTCACATCGGTCGAGCGGCCCATCTCGACCAGATGCGCCAGCGCATTTGAAAGGTCGGCGACGATGGGCCGCTTGATCATGCGGGCGGTGATGAAGGTCCCCGCCCCCGGCCGGCGCGAGATAAGTCCTTCGCGCTCGAGTTCGGCCAGCGCCCGGCGGATGGTCACGCGCGAGACATCATGGAGATCGGCAAGGTCCGGCTCCGACGGCAGGCGCGTGCCGGGCGTGAGCTCGCCCGACGAGATGCGATCGCGGAGCGTCAGGTAGACCCGCCGGGTCTTTGAGGTCTCAATCGCTTCTGTCATGGTGACGCCCTCCCCTCGACGGTCGGTCGGAGCCATGGCCCCCTCGTCGTCCCGGCTTGTGATGGTCGCCGTGGCAGGACGCATTTGTCTACCGACCTGTTCGATGGGAAGTGATAACGAATTTTCCGCTTTTGTCTATCCTATGATACAATCTTGCGCGGTCAAGCCGAGATCGCAATCCGCGACCTGCTGCGGCATCATGAACCGGACAAAGCCTTGCCCGCCCCTCTGACCCTGTTCGACAAGCTCTGGCGCAGTCACGTCGTCACCGAGCGCGACGACGGCCTCGCCCTGCTCTGGATCGACCGTCACTTCGTCCATGAAGGCTCGCACCACGCCTTCGGGCAGATCGCGGCGCGGGGCGCGAAGGTCGCCCGGCCGGACCTGACCTTCGGCGTCGCTGACCATTACGTGCCGACGCGCGGGCGCGGACTGCCGATCCCAGACGCCTCGGTCGCCCGCATGGTCGACCAGCTCTCCGCCAATACGGCCGCACACGGCATCACGCTGTTCGGCCTTGATGATGCCAGGCAGGGCATCGTCCATGTCACGGGCACCGAACAGGGGCTGACGCTGCCCGGCCTCACCGTCGTCTGCGGCGACAGCCACACCTCCACCCATGGCGCCTTCGGGGCCTATGCCTTCGGTATCGGCGCGTCGGAGGTGGCCCATGTGCTGGCGACCCAGACGCTCTGGCAGAAAAAGCCGAAGCGCATGAGGGTCGGAGTCGATGGCATGATCGGGCTGGGCATCACCGCCAAGGACATCATGCTGACGGTCATCGCGACCATCGGCGCCGACGGCGCGGCCGGCCACGCCATTGAGTTTGCGGGCTCGGCCATACGCGGATTGTCGATGGAAGGGCGCATGACCCTCTGCAACATGTCGATCGAGGCCGGCGGGCGTTGCGGCATGGTCGCGCCGGACGAGACGACGTTCGCCTACCTCGCGGGCCGCCCCTTCGCGCCGGCCGGCGATGTCTGGACCGCCGCCATCGACGACTGGCGGCGTCTGCCGACAGATGCCGATGCGGCTTTTGACCGCGAAGTCGCCCTCGACGGCGCCGACATCGCACCGACCGTGACCTGGGGCATCAGCCCGGAACAGGCCCTGCCGATCACGGCCAGCGTGCCCGATCCCGCCGGCATGGCCGATGCCGTCAAGGCAGCCGCGACGCGCGATGCGCTGGACTACATGGCGCTCGCGCCCGGCCAGAAGCTCGACACCATCGCGGTGGACCGGGTGTTCATCGGCTCCTGCACCAATTCCCGGATCGAGGACCTGCGCGCGGCCGCCGGCGTGCTTGCCGGCAAACGCGCGAAGGTGCCGGGCCTCGTCTCGCCAGGCTCCTCATTGGTCAAGCAGCAGGCCGAGCAGGAGGGCCTCGCCCGCATCTTCACGGAGGCGGGCCTCGAATGGGTCGAGTCCGGCTGTTCCATGTGCGTCGGCATGAACGGCGACATGGTCGCGCCCGGTGAGCGCTGCGCCTCGACCACCAACCGCAACTTCAAGGGACGGCAGGGGCCGGGCGCGCGCACGCATCTGATGTCGCCGGCCATGGTCGCAGCGGCGGCCGTCACGGGTCATCTCACCGATGTGAGGCGCTTCTCATGAGGCCGTTCACCACTGAAACGGCCGCGATGCTGAAGCTGCCGGTCGCCAATGTCGATACCGACCAGCTCATCCCGGCCCGGTTCATGAAGGAGCCGCGCAAGCCGGAAGGCTATGGCCGCTTCCTGCTTCACGACCTGATCGCCGAAGCCGACATGCCGAAGCCGGAGGCCGGCCAGACCATCCTCGTCGCCCGCCGCAATTTCGGCTGCGGCTCCTCGCGCGAGGCTGCCGTCTACGCGCTGGCCGATTTCGGTTTCCGTGCCGTGATCGCGCCGGGCTTCGGCGACATCTTCGCGTCCAACTGCGTCAAGAACGGCGTGGTGCCCGCGACCGTCAGCGAGGCCGATGCCGAGGCCCTGCTGGCGGCAGGCAACCTGCCCGTCACCATCGACCTGGAAGCGCAGCGCATCGCCTGCGGCAATATCGTCGTCGATTTCACCATCGACCCGGTCTGGCGCACCCAGCTCCTGAAGGGCTGGGACGACATCGACCTGACGCTGGCCGAGGCCGATGGTATTGCGGCCTTCCTCGCGCAGGACGCGGCCGGGCGCCCGTGGGCCGCGCCCAGGCGCTAACGACGGGGGTAGGGTCCATGCCGACGGAGGCCATCCATCACGTTCAGATCGCCATGCCGGCCGGCCGCGAGGCGGAAGCGCGCGCCTTCTATGCCGGCCTGCTTGGCATCCCCGAAGCGCCGAAGCCCGCCACCCTCGCCGCGCGGGGCGGTTGCTGGTTCGAGCAGGGGGCGCTGCGCATTCACCTGGGCGTGGAGGCCGATTTTCGCCCCGCGCGGAAGGCTCATCCGGCGTTGCTGGTGAGCAATCTCGCCGGGCTGGTGGACGATCTGCGTGCCGCCGGCTACCCGCTGAATGAGGACGAGCCCCTGCCCGGCTTCGTGCGCATCTTTGTCAGCGATCCCTTCGGCAACCGGATCGAACTGATGGAAGCGGTCCGCTGATCGGGAGACCTCACTCCCCCGCCAGCGCGGCCTTCACCGCCGGGCGCTGTTCCATCGCCTTCATATGCGCGGCGACCTTCGGGAAGCGGTTCACGTCGACGCCGTCGCCCTCGAGCCAGCGCGACACCGTGTAGAGATAGGCATCGGCGACCGTATAGGTCTCGCCCATCACCCACGGCCCTTTCAGGAAATCGCGCTCGATCAGCGCGAAGCTCGCGGCCATGGTCTCCGGCACCTTGGCGCGCATGTCGAGGAAGGAGCTCTCCTCCGTCGCCCAGCGGGCGCCGCGATGCTTGTGCGCGTGGTTCACATGCACCGTCGAGGACAGGTAGCTGGTGAAGGCCTGCATTTCCGCGAAGGCGTGCGGATCGTCGAGCGGCGCGAGCTTCCTGTCCGGATGGCTCTGGGCGACGAAGGCGAGGATCGCGACGTTCTCGGTGAGCACGCCCCGGTCGGTGACGAGCGCCGGCACGCGGCCCTTCGGATTGACCGCGAGAAAAGCGGGTTTGGTCTGTTCGGCCGTGGCGAAGTCAACCTTCACCGGCTCGTAGTCGGCGCCGGCCTCTTCCAGCGCGATGCGCGAGGCAAGCGCACAGGTCTTCGGGCCGTAGAAGAACTTCATCTTGGCCATGATCTCACCCTGCCTTCACGAGGACATGCTTCTTGCGGCCGAAGGACAGCTTGGCGACACCGTCCCTGAGCGCAGCGGCGGTGACGGTCGCCTGCGGGTCCGTCACCGTCTCGTCGTTGATCTTGAGCCCGCCGCCCGCGACCTGCCGGCGCGCCTCGCCGTTGGAGGCGACGAGGCCTGCGCGCACGAACAGGTTCAAAACGCCGATGCCGGCGGCAAGCTCGGCCTCCGGCACGGTGACCACCGGCAGGTCATCGCCCAGCGCGCCCTGTTCGAAGGTCTTCTTCGCCGTCTCGGCCGCCGCCTCCGCCGCCTCGCGGCCGCGGATCAGCGCGGTCGCTTCGGTCGCCAGAACTTTCTTGGCCTCGTTGATCTCGGCGCCCTGCAGAGCGGCCAGCCGGTCGATCTCCGCCATCGGCAGCAGCGTGAACAGCTTGAGGAAGCGCGCGACGTCGCCATCCTCGGTGTTCCGCCAGAACTGCCAGTAATCGTAGTTCGACAGCATGTCGGCGTTGAGCCAGACGGCGCCGGCGGCCGTCTTGCCCATCTTGGCCCCGGAAGAGGTCGTCAGCAGCGGGCAGGTCAGCGCGTAGAGCTGATGCGTGCCCATGCGCCGGCCGAGATCGACGCCGGTGACGATGTTGCCCCACTGATCCGAGCCGCCCATCTGCAGGTTGGTGCCGTAGCGGCGCGCCAGTTCCACGAAATCGTAGGACTGGAGGATCATGTAGTTGAACTCGATGAACGAGAGCTCCTGCTCGCGCTCCAGCCGCATCCTGACCGAATCCATGGTCAGCATGCGGTTCACCGAGAAGTGCCGGCCGATGTCCCTGAGCATCTCGATGTAGTTGAGCTTGGTCAGCCACTCCGCATTGTCGGCCATGACGGCGTCGGTCTTGGCCCCGCCATAGGTCAGGAGCTTGGCGAACACGCCCTTCAGCGCGTTCTTGTTGGCCTCGATATCGTCCAGCGAGAGGATCTTGCGCGTCTCGTCGCGGCCGGAGGGGTCGCCGACGCGGGTGGTGCCGCCACCCATCAGGGTGATCGGCTTGCCCGCCCCGGTCGCCTGCATCCAGTGCAGCATCATGATCGACAGCAGGTGCCCGACATGGAGCGAGGGCGCGGTGCAGTCATAGCCCACATAGGCCACGACCTCCCCTTTGGCCGCCAGGGCGTCGAGGCCCTGCATGTCGGACATCTGGTGGATGAACCCGCGCTCGGTGAGGGTGCGCAGGAAGTCGGAAGCCGGGGCGGTCATGATCTTTCCAGTTGGCGTTGATTCACCGGACCTCGCGCCCGGCGGAGGCGCGGTGTAGCAGAGGCAGGGCTCAATTTCATCTGATCGATTCGGTTAGTCTCCATGCGCGCCATCGGCCTGATGTCCGGAACCTCGATGGACGGCGTCGACGTGGCGCTGCTCGACACCGACGGCGAGGCCATTTCGGCCTTCGGACCGACGGGCTACCGGGCCTATACCGAGGACGAGCGCGCCCTGCTGCGCGAGGCGCTGAAAGAGGGCGCGACGTTCACCGACCGCACGGCCCGCACGCCGCTCATGGCGAAGGCCGAGGACCTGATCACCCGCGCCCATGCCGAGGCGGTCGAGCTGATTCTGGAGAAGAACAGCCTCACCCGGGCCGATATCGGCGTCATCGGCTTTCACGGCCAGACCGTGCTGCATCGCCCTGACATCGGGCTCACCGTGCAGATCGGCGACGGCGTTGCGCTGCGTCAGCGGCTCGGCATCCCCGTCGTCTACGATCTCCGGCAGGCCGATGTCGCGGGAGGCGGCCAGGGCGCGCCGCTGGTGCCCGTATTCCACCGGGCGCTCGCCACACAGAAGGCCCTGCCCCGGCCTCTTGCGGTGGTGAATATCGGCGGCGTCGCCAATGTCACCCTCATCGGCCGCGGCGACGAACTCCTTGCCTTCGACACCGGCCCGGGCAACGCGCTGGTCGATGACTGGATCGCTGCGCGCACCGGCGCGCGCATGGATGCCGGCGGCGCGACGGCTGCGCGCGGGCGCGCGGACGAGGCGCTGCTTGCATGGCTTCTGGTCCATCCCTTCTTCGCCAAGCCGCCGCCGAAATCGCTGGATCGCAACGCCTTCGCCTTCTCGGTTGTCGGCACGGTCGCGACGGAGGACGGCGCGGCGACACTGACGGCCTTCACCGCACGCTCGATCGCCCGCGCGGCCGATTTCGCGAAAGAGCGACCGGCGCTCTGGATCGTCTGCGGCGGCGGCGCGAAGAATCCGGAACTGCTGCGCCTTCTGGCTGAAGCGGCGCGCGCCGAGGTCAGGACCGGCGAGGATGTCGGCTGGTCCTCCGATTTCCTCGAAGCACAGGCCTTCGCCTTCCTCGCCGTTCGGTCGATGCGCGGCCTGCCGCTGACCTTCCCGTCCACCACCGGCGTCCGGGAGCCGGTCACCGGCGGCGTGGTCGTGGAATAGACAAGCGGGCCGGCCTACTATCGCCCCCACCGCTTGCTGCCATCGAGAAGCCCATGACCGTCCACGACCTTTCGCCCGCCGACGTCGCTGCCGGCCTTGCCGACGACACCATGCTGCTCATCGACGTACGCGAGCCGCACGAAGTCGCCATGGCGCGCATCCCGGATGCCGTGAACCTGCCGCTGTCCAGCTTCGATCCCCGCGACATTCCAGATCCGCAGGGTCGGCGCGTGGTCTTCCTCTGCGCCGGAGGGATCAGGTCGGTGCAGGCATCCGAGATCGCGCAGAGCCACGGCAAGCCTTATGACGCGCATCTCGCGGGTGGCCTGAAGGCCTGGGCGATGGCTGGGCAGCCGTTCGAGCGGGGTTGAGGCTCAGCGCTGCGTCGAGCCGACCGTATCGTCCAGCCGGGGCGCGGTGGCGCGTCCCGATCCACCGCGGAACTCGAACATCTTGCGCAGGAAGCCCGGGGTCACCGCGGAAAGCGGGTTGATCATCAGGCGCGGGGCGCTGACGGCGCCGGATATCTGGTAGGTGATGCCGAAGACGCCCTCGTCCGGCGACCCGCCCATGAACAGGCCGAGCACGGGGATGCGCGCGAAGATGTTGTTCAGCGCGTAGGCGGGCACGTAGGTGCCGCGCAGGTTCAGCCGGTCCCGCCCGGGATCGAATTCGCCCTCGACTGTCGCGCCGATGGCGGCGCCCCACAGAAGGCCGTCGGAGATCGACACGCGCCCCTCGGTGCGCGCGAAATTGGCGCGCAGGCGCGTGAAGGCAAAGGCATCGTTGCCCGCCGCCGGCGGCGGCGCGGCCTGGCCACGGCTGTTGTTTGGCGGTTCGCCCGCCGCCGCCACCATGCCGGAAATGGCGCGGTCGCCGCGGATGCCGAAATTGGTGATCTCGACAGCGCCCTGACGGATATCCCCGCCGGACTGGATCGGCGACATGACCAGCGCGAGTTCGCCGCCCTGCAGCGAGCGGTAGATATCGAGGAAGCGCAGCAGCGCCCCGGCATCGCCGGCCGAGACAGCGATCCGAGCGGCATTGCCCTGCCCGCGCTGTTCCACCGCGAAGGGCGCGTTGCGCCCGACCCGGCCGGAGGCGGTGAGCGACCGGATCTCCGAGCCGCGCCTGTTCATGCGCAGTTCGAGCTGGCGGATCACCTCGCCGCCGCTGCCGGCCACGGCCGCCACCTTGAAGTCTAGCTCCATCTCGCCGGTCGCCGGTTCGGCGGCAGGCGTGCGGCCGGAACCGAGCCGGGGCGCCTCGGTCAGCGATTTCAGGAGGTTGCGCGCATCGATGACCTCGCCGCGCGCGGTGACGCGATGGCCGGCTCCGGCGCGCTCAACGCGCACGTTCATGCGATCGCCATCGGACAGGTTGTAAGCAGGGAATGTGCCGGAAACGAGCGCACCCTTGTCGTCGAAGGTCGCCGAGCCGCGCACCAGCACGCCTCGGCTCTCGACCAGCAGGTCCTCAAGCTTCCAGCCGTCATCACCCTCGACCGCCACGAAACGCGCTCGCGCGGCCTGTCCGCGCGGCTTGGTCCAGCCCGGCAGGAGATCGGCAAGTGCCGCCGGCCCCAGGTCCACCTCGACATTGTAGCGGCCGGAATCCTCGCCCACCGTCATCACCCGGACGGGCGTCGGTCCGGCGATGCGCGGGCCGATATTGAGGCCGAGCCGCGCCCGGCCGCGATCGTCCAGCGTCGCGGTGAGACGAATCTCCGGCTTCGCCTCGGGTCGGGGCTTGCGGTACTCGAAATTCGCCTGCGCGCCGCCAAGTACACCCTGCCCGCGCATGGTGAAGGAGCGCGGCGTCGTCTGGACCTTGAAGGCGGCGCGCTCGACGCGCATCTCGCCGAAGGCATTGTCGGCGGCGAAGCCGGTGAAGTCGGCGTCCACCACATAGTCGATCAGGTTCGGCTGGAAGGTCTCGGTCAGCGGCACGTTGACCGTGACATTGGCGACGACCGTGCCGTCGACCTTGCCCGAGGGCAGCGTCGGCCCGGTGGCGGCGCCCTTGAACGCTTCCTGGCCGAGCAGCGCAAAGGCCGCTTCCGCCGTGCCTTGCAGCCGGAACCGGCTGATCGACTGGGCCGGCTGGATGCGGTGGTCGGGAATGTCGAACGACCCCTGGCTTAGCACCAGCCGCTTGCCGGGAGCCGGCTCCAGCGTTCCCCGCAACACCGAAAGCTGGGCCATCTGGCCGTCGACCACGACGTCGATATCGGTGCCGGAGAGCGGCGAGAGGCCCGGCATCACGCGCAGCGCCGTGCCGCGCAGTTTCGCGCGCACCGACAGCGCATCCTTTTCGAGGACCCAGTGCTTGGTGGCCAGAAGGCCGACCGGCACGGTGACGCGCACACTCGTCTCCTCGGTCGTGCCGCCCGCCATATTGTCAGCGACCCAGTCGCGCACATGCGGGTTCGACGCGCGCGGCCAGAGTTGCAGCGCCGTCGCGATCGGCATCTTGCCGGCGCGCAGGTCGAGCGAGATGCCCGGCGAGGCACCCGTGAACGCGACCTGACCGGTGAGGCTGGCGAGCGGGTCGCCGCCCTGATCGACGGTCAGCCGCTCGATGCTGAGGGTTCGCGGCCCGGGGTCGAAAATGAAGCGCGCATCGCGAACGTTGATCGGAACAGGCGGTTCGTGCGGGTTGAGCACGGAGGTCACGGCCTTGACGTTGGAGACCTCGACGACGAGCGGCTCGCCCGCCGTGGCGGGCGGCGTCACCAGCCCGTTCAGCTCGGCGCGGTTGTGGCCGGAAACCACCTGGACGCGGTCGACGATCAGCCCGCGGTCGCCGGCCCGCCAGCGCACCTCGGCGGCGATCTCGTCGATCACCACACGCATGGCGGCGTCATTGAGGTCGCCGACCTCGCCACGGCCGAGACTGACGCGCCCCGAAAAGCCCGAAGGATCGCCGGATGCGTCGAGAACGGCCTGCAGCGCACCGGAAATCGGCGTATCCGCGTAGAAGACCTGTGGCCCCTGGACCGCGAGGCTGAGATCGCGCGGCGACATGCCGGTCATGGTCACGTCGATCCGCCGCCGGCCTTCGGCGTCGCGCGGGGTGACCATGGCCGTGGAGGTCCAGCGCGCGCCGGACCCGGAAGCGTCGATGCCGAGCGACAGACCACCCTGCTGCGGTGCGGTCAGGTCGAAATCGATGCCGGCGAAGACGAAGCGCTTGCCGGAGCGCACGTCGTCGACGATCACCGTGCCGTTCCGAAGGCCGAAGCCGGTCAGACGATGGCCGTCGAGGCCGGAGCGCTCGAAAATGTCGAGCCAGATACCGAGCCTGCGGAACGGCGAGAGCTCGGGCTCCGGCAGGGTTGAGGTGAGTTCTGCCTGCGGCTGCTGGACGGGCTGCGACGAGGCAGGACCCGTATCCTCCGGCAATTGCGCCCTGAAGCGCCCGGCCGCGAGCGCGATCTGGCCGTCCTCGCCGACCTTCAGCGCCACCGAGGCGCCGACCAGATCAACCCGCCGGATGGCGGGACGGCCGAGCAGCGGCAGTCCGTCGAGTTCCAATGCGATGCGCGGCATGGAAGCGACGCGGCGGCCATCGACATCCTTGATGACGACATCGCGCGCCTCGATCTCGACCCGGCCCTGCGCGTCCCGTGCGGCCACCGCCGAACCGATGCTCACCTGGCGGCCATCGCCCAGCTGCTCGGACAGCGAGCGCGCGATCCACGGCGTCAGCATGTCGAGGCCGACGCCGCTGCCGACACGCATCTGCCAGGCGAGAATGAGAATCGGCGTCGAGATGACAAGGACAAGGGCCGCGGCTATGCCGACCACCCATCGCCGGCGTGCCGACCAGCAGGAAACCGGGCCACCGCACAGCGCCAGCAGGAAGGCCGGGATCCGCCGGTTGGACCAGCGCGGCCCCAGGCGGCGCGCCACCGCTTCATCCGCCGGAACGGCAGACGCGGGACCACGGCCCTGATCGGCGCGCCACTCCATCCCTCGGTCGTCCCCCGCCTCGCTGGGCTCTCCGGCCCGGAACCATCACCTCGCGGCGCCCAAACGCCGACACGCAATCCTCGGCGCCCAAACGCCGACAAGTCAGAACCTGCCTGACCTCGCCTTAACCATCCGTTAGGCAAGAAAAAGCAGGCGTCGCCTCATCCGAGGCTTATAGGCCATCGGCTGGACGAATCCACGCCGTACACCCACGATCCCCGATAGAAAATCGGAACCGCTCTGCCGCGAGGCGGAACATCCGCCACAAAGCCGACGAAAGGAAGGCGCGAATGTCATTGGAGACGGGCGACAAGGCACCCGCTTTCGCGCTGCCCGGCCTTGCCGGCGCAACGGTGCGGCTGGCCGACTTCAAAGGCCGCAAGGTCGCCCTGTTCTTCTATCCGAAAGCCAATACCAGCCTGTGCATCGCCGAGGCTCAGGATTTCGAGCGGCTGACCGAAGCCTTCGCGGAAGCCGGAACCGCCGTGGTCGGCGTCTCCCGCGATCCGCTCAAGGCGGTCGAGAAATTCCGCGACAAGCAGAACCTGACCCTGCCGCTCGCAACCGACGAGGCAGGCGGCATGCTCGAAGCCTATGGCGTCTGGGTCGAGAAGACACTCTACGGACGGCGCTTCATGGGCGTCGAGCGGGCGACATTCCTGATCGATGCGAAGGGCCGTATCGCCCGCATCTGGCGCAAGGTCCGGGTCAAGGGCCACGCCGAGGAGGTGCTCGCCGCCGCGCGGGCCCTGTGAGCCCCAGGGCCGCGGGCACGGTTCGTTAACCTTAATCGGCGGTAATGCGGCGTCCCGTTCGCGTACGGATGTTCGCCGATGTCCCATCAGGCCCACCGATATAACCGCGCCCAGCTCGCCCAGGAGGCCAATCTGCGCGCCCAGGTGCCTGCCGGCGCACTGACCCTTGCATGGCGCTCGGGCGGCGCCACCCGCACCACATCCCTTTCCATGGGCCTTGTCGGCACGCTCGGCGTGCTCGGTGCCGCGCTAAGCGTCTGGGGCGTCGCCGTCACCAGCTACCTCGCCTTCAAGGACGACATCGTGGGCGGCATGATGAGCCGTCAGGCGGCGGTCCAGCACGGCTACGAGGATCGCATCCGCGACCTGCGCGGCCAGGTCGACATGCTCACCAGCCGCCATCTCGTCCTCCAGAACGAGATGGATCAGCGTGTCGACCAGGTGGCCCGCCGGCAGGCCCTGCTGGAGACCCGCCAGTCGATCGTGGCATCGCTGAACGAGCAGGTCGCGCCCGCGCGATCCGCGCCGCGCGCAACTCCGGTGCAATCCGTCGCCCCCATTCCGGCTTCGCGCCCCGGCGACACCGTTCGCCTCGCTCCCCCCGCCGAGCGCCACTCCCGGCTCGAATCGCGGCCGGCGCCGGTCGAACTCGCTGCCGCACGCGGCTTCGCCCTCGCCTCCGCGCCCGGGCGGCACGACACGATCGGCCGGGTGGAGCATTCGCTGGCGCGCGTCGAGCAGCATCAGCAGGCGGCACTTCAGGCGCTCGAAACGCGCACCGAACGCCGTGCACGGCGCATCCGCTCGGTGCTCACCGAACTCGGTCTCGGCGAGGCACGGGTCACGCGCGCGCCGGCTGCCTCGACCGCCGGCACCGGCGGCCCGCTCATCCCGATCGCCCCGCCCTCGCCCGAAGCCTCGGCCTTCGAACGTCAGGTCTTCCGCGTGCAGAGTGTCATGCGCGAGAAGGAGCGCCTGAACCAGATCGTCGGGCAGGTCCCGCTTGGCCGGCCGCATGCCGGCGAACTCGAGCTTTCTTCCGGCTTCGGCGCGCGGCTGGACCCGTTCCTGCGCTCCTGGGCGATGCATTCCGGCATCGACTTCCGCGGCGCGACCGGCGAGCCGGTTTTCGCCTCCGGCGGCGGCCGGGTGTCCCATGCCGGCCCGATGGGCGGCTACGGGCTGATGGTCGAAATCGACCACGGCAACGGCCTCTCGACCCGCTACGCCCACCTCTCCCGCATCGAGACCAGGGAGGGCGAGACGGTACGCGCCGGCCACCGGATCGGCCGCGTCGGCTCGACCGGCCGCTCGACCGGGCCGCATCTCCATTACGAAACCCGCATCAACGGCGATGCGATCGACCCGATGCGCTTCGTGCGCGCGGGCCTGAGGCTTGCCGAGGCCGACTGACCGGCCGCAACGCCCGAGCCGGTACACGTGCATGTCGTTCGACGGGCCGCCGTCGCCCGCGTCATCGAGGAGACAAGTCCGTGGCGGATCTGTTCATCGCCTGCCGTCGCGCCGACAAGGAGCGCACCGACATCGTCGCCGAGGCTCTGGCCGCGCTTCACGTCGCCGTTTCGCCGGACATCGAGGCCAAGGGCCGTGGCGTCGCCAAGGCGGTCCGCGAGGCCATGGCGAAGGCACGCGCCGTGCTGGTGCTCTGGCCGGCCGCCGTACTCGACCCGACTGAGAACCACGCCGGCCTCGTCGGCCAGGCCCGCGCCGCCCAGGAACAGGGCAAGCTGGTCGCAGCCCGCCTCGAACCCTTCGCCACCGAGCGGCTGGAGTCGCCGTTCGGCCTCATGCCGGCGCCCGAGCTCGGTCCCTGGCTGGCCGATGCGGCCACCGCGGAGGGCAAGGCCGCGTGGGCGCAGCTTCTCGACCTCGTCGGCACGGCCCTCGGCCGCCCCGGCCTCGCCGCTCTCGCCGCCGCCGTGGCCGCCGATGCCGGCAAGGCTGACGAGCCCGCGCAGCGCGACTTCGCGCGCAAATTCCCGGACGATATCGCGTCGGCGGCCATCTGGGCCCGCTTCGAGGCTGGCGAGCGCGAACGCTTCGCCGCCGAGTTCCGCAAGGCGCACGGCGTCCTGATCGAGCGCGGGCAGGCGGCGCAGGACCGCCTCAAGGCGACGCTGGACGGCTTTACCGGTTACCTCAAGGCGGTGCGCGCGGGGCAACCCGCCGTTGCACCCGACCCGAAAGACGCGATCGCCGACGGTGCCGCCGCCCTGCGCGACAGCGTCGCCCGCCTCTCCGCCGACAACGAGCGGCTGCAGACTGCGATGGAGAAATCCAGAATCGCCCAGCTTGCCGCCGCCAAGGCAACGGGGCGCCTGCCGCTGCGCTGGGCCGGCATTTCGGCCGCCGCCTTCCTCGTCGGCTCGGTTGCGGCAGCCGGCATCACCGAGTTCGCCGGCCCCCTGCGCGGCGATTCCCATCCACGGATCGCCGAATTCTCGCGCCTCGCACACGAGCGCGCCGAACTGGCGCAGGCATCGACCGTCGAACTGCCGCGCCTGCGCGAGGCCGCGCGGACGGCATCCCGCCGTGCCGAGACCGCTGAAGCGAACCTGCGCGTCGCCCGCACCCAGCTCGCGCACAGCCAGACGGAGCTGATCCAGCGGCAGAACCAGGCGGCCGAGGCCGGCAACCAGATGCGCCGCGCGCAGGCCGAACTCCAGACCGTCCAGCAGGCGAGCCAGACGGCGGCGCAGACCGCAGAGCAACGCATTCAGGAGGCGATCAACCGCGCCAATGCTGCGGAGATCGAGGCGCGCGGCCTGCGCGAGGCACAGATCGCCGCGGCCCAGACGGCTCCGGCGGCTTCTCGCGACGTGACCGGTTCGGTGACGCCGCGCGTGGCCGCTCCGGAAGCCGCGCCGGCTGCCGGCCAGCCGCCCGCCCAACCGAACGAAACCACTGGCTCCATCCCCCCTGCTCCGCCGGCCGATGGTCCCTATCGCCACCGCCGCGACCGCTGGTCCTTCGATATCGGCCCGGACTTCCGGCTGGAAAGCGACAATGACCTGCCGGGCCCGGTGAATACCGTGCTGGTTCACGAGCGCAGCCCTGACGCCGTGGTCGTGATCAGCGCCAACAATGCCGGACAGATGGGCGCCTGCGCGGCGCAGGCCTGGTACTACGAGGCCATCGTGGAAGGTCCGCGCCAGCGCCGCGGGCAGGTCATGAACGATGCCGGCCTGCCGCCGCATGCCGGCGGCTTCCGAGGCTTCAGCGTGTCCGGGCGCGGCGTGCTGCATGGCGAGCGGTTCCGCACCGATCTCGACTATTACGACATCGTCGCGCAGAGCCGGAACGAGCCGGGCGTCGTCTATCTGATCCAGGCCCGCTACCCGCGCGCCATGGCGCGCGAGATGGTCCGCAGCGTCAACGAACTCTGGCGTTCGTTCCACATTTCCGGCCCGCGCGCCTATCCGACCCGCTGCTGACGGCCTGCCGCGGCCGCAAGCTCAAACATCCTGGGTCCGGCCCAAAAGGAAAAGGCCGCCCGAAGGCGGCCTTTCGCGATGCCGTTTTGTGGCTCGATATCAGTAACGGGCGACGACCGCCGACGGGCCGGTCGAGAACAGGTAGCTCACGCCGAGACGCACCGTGTGGATCTGCGGCTTGATACGCTCCGAATAGCCAGAAACCGGGAAGATCACGGTCCGCGCGCCATAGTCGGTGTAGCGGTACTCCGCGCGCGCGGTCCAGTTCGGCGTGAAGGCGTATTCGATGCCCGCGCCGACCGTCCAGCCGGTGCTGCTGAAGCCGACGAACTCGTTGGGAGCCCGCGAAATCTGGGTGCCCTGGGCGCCCAGGAAGGCGACGCCACCCGTGGCGTAGAACAGAGCGCGATCGACAGCGAAACCGGCGCGGCCGCGAATCGACGCGTTCCAGCGATGGCGCACGCCATTGACGTCGCCACCGGAGCCGCCGTCGTTGCCGTTGATGCCGGACGCCTCGAGATCGGCCTCCAGACCGAGCACGAACTGGTTGATCTGGTAGTTGAAGCCGACATGGCCGCCGCCAACGACGCCACTCTGGCCAGCATTCGCCTGAGCATTGGGGAAAGTCGTGGGATTGACGATCACGAAGGTCCAAGGCTGCGTGGCGCGGCCCCAGCCATAGCCGATCTGGCCGCCGAGATAGAAGCCGGTCCAGTTGAACATCGGCGCGACGACGGCGGCGGCGACGGGCCCGCGCGGCACACCGAGATCGGCGGCCTGGGCGCCGGAGGCGAGCGCGGCGGCTGCGACGCCGGCAAGCAGGAACTTCTTCATGGCACGACTCTCCGAGTGGATCGGGTGTTGTTGTGGCAACCAGTTACCCTTCGGAATGTTTCTGGATTGTGGCACAATGCGGCGGACGCGCCCGTGTGCGGCACGCCGTTGCCCAATTGCAACATCCGGCAGGCTGACGCCACATCCGGATGCAATACGCGCCTCGGGCGCAGACAAACAAAAAGGCCGCCCGAAGGCGGCCTTTCATATTGGATGCCACGCCCGCGATCAGTAGCGGGCGACCACCGCCGACGGGCCCGTCGAGAACAGATAGTTCACGCCGAGGCGGACAGTGTGGGTGTCGTTCTTGATCTGCCAGGCGCGATTGGTCGCGACGCTGCTGATGCCCGTGGAGGTCGCCGTGCCGAAATTGGCATAGAGGTACTCGACGCGGGCAGTCCAGTTCGAGGTGAAGGCGTACTCGATACCGCCGCCAACGGTCCAGCCCACACGGGTTCCGACCGCATTCGTATTGATCGTCACGCCGACATTGTCGAACACGTTGCTGCGGAAATCACCGATGGCCAGACCGCCCGTGACGTAGAACAGCGCGCGATCGGCGGCGAAGCCGAGACGGGCCCGGAGCGAGCCCTGCAGGCCGTCCCGCGTGCGCAGGAACGTGTCCGTCGACAGAGCGCTCGGACCGGCAGTGAAAGCAGAGCCGCGATAGCCGAGATCGGCTTCGATACCGAAGACCGCCGAATTCCACTGCCAGTTATAGCCACCGAGAATGCCGGCGGTCACGCCGGTGCGGCTGCCGCTCCAGAAATCGCCGAGGCCGTTATAGGCACCGGGTGAGGCACCCTGAACTTCGAGCGCGCTGGTGCGGGTCGACGTTCCGCCGACGAACACGCCCAGATAAAAGCCGGTCCAGTTGAACTGGGGCGCGACGACCACAGCGGCGACCGGACCGCGCGGAGCGCCAAGGTCGGCGGCCTGGGCGCCCGAAGCGAGAGCGGCGACCGCGACACCGGCAAGCAGGAACTTCTTCATGGCGTGACTCTCCGATGGGTGTACTGTTGTTGTGTACAAGAGTTACCCTTCGGAATGTTTCTGGATTGTGGCGCAATGTGGCGCTCGCCCTGTTACGCGGCGCATTGTTGCGAAAACGCCACATTCATGGATGGCAGCATAGCCGGACGCGCCGCCTGCTGCAGCGCTGGCAAGCAAAAGGCCGCCCGGGGCGGCCCTTCACGCGGACGCTACGTCCGGGATCAGTAGCGGGCGACGACCGCCGACGGGCCGGTCGTGAACATGTAGCTCACGCCCAGCCGCACGGTGTGCGTGTCGAGACGATGCGCGATCGAGCCACCGGCAAAGCCAGCCCCCAGCGTCGTCCGGGTGCCATAGTTGGCGTAGAGATACTCACCCCGAAGGGCGACGTTCGGCGTGACGGCGTAGGCCAGACCAGCGCCAACAGTCCAGCCAGCACGGGTTCCGCCAAACTGGGTGTTGGGGACACAGGCCGCGCCCGGTGCGGTTACACCGCAGCCCGTCGTTCCGATGAAGCTCACGCCGCCGGTGGCGTAAAGCAGCGCGCGATCAACCGCGAAGCCGGCAGTGGCCCGGATCGATCCATCCCAGTTCGCGCGAGCCTGGTAGGCGTTCGGCGCGAAGCCATTGATGGTGAAGGCCTTCGTGCCGGCGCTCAGCCACGACAGGTCGCCTTCGAGGCCAAGCACGAAATTATTGGCGAACTGATAGCGATAGCCAAGGTGGCCACCCAGTTTCACGCCCGAGAGGCTGCCCGAGGCCGTAAACGTGTTCCCCGGCTGCGCGAAGCTGTTCTGCGCCGAGTAGAAGCCAACATCCGCACCGACATAGAACCCGGTCCAGTTGAACACCGGGGCGACAACCACGGCGGCGACCGGGCCGCGCGGCACGCCGAGATCGGCAGCCTGGGCGCCGGAGACGAGAGCGGCGAATGCGGCACCGGCAAGAAGGAGCTTCTTCATGGCACAATTCTCCGAGGGGGGATCGGCTATTGCTGCAGTAATCTATTACCCTTCGGAATGCTCCCGAATAGTGGTTAAATGCGGCATTGATGGTATCATTTTGCCCGCTGTTGCCGCCATGCAACACAAATGCATGACAAACCCTACCATGGCACCTGCAGATCAAGGCTGCGGCGTTGCAGCATGAAAAAGGGCCGCCTCGCGGAGGCGGCCCCTGGCCTTGCTGGCAATGCAGCAAACTCAGTCGACGTCGTCGGTGTCGCCCGCCTTGGTGCCGTAGGCCTTCATGGCGAGCGTTGCCTCCATGAAGCCGTCGAGGTCGCCATCCAGCACATCCGAGGGCACGCCGGAGGTCTTGCCGGTACGCAGGTCCTTCACGAGCTGATAGGGCTGCAGCACGTAGGAGCGGATCTGGTGTCCCCAGCCGATATCGGTCTTGGCTGCGAAGTCGGCGGCGGCGGCCTCCTCGCGGATCTTCAGTTCCCGCTCGTAGAGCTTGGCGCGCAGCATCTGCCAGGCGACGGCCCGGTTGGCGTGCTGGGAGCGCGAGCCTTCGGACACCACCATGACGCCGGTCGGATTGTGGACGAGCCGCACGGCCGACTCGGTCTTGTTGACGTGCTGGCCGCCGGCGCCGCCCGACCGCATCGTGTCAACGCGCACGTCGCTCTCGTTGATCTGGATGTCGATCTTGTCGTCGACCACCGGATAGACCGTGATCGACGAAAACGAGGTGTGGCGCCGCGCGTTCGAATCGAAGGGCGAGATGCGGACGAGACGATGGACCCCGGCCTCCGTCTTCAGCCAGCCATAGGCGTTGTGGCCCTTGATCAGCATGGTGGTCGACTTGATGCCGGCCTCTTCGCCCTGACTCTCCTCGACCACTTCAACCTTGTAGCCGCGCCGCTCGGCCCAGCGCGTGTACATGCGCATGAGCATGAGCGCCCAGTCCTGGCTCTCGGTACCGCCAGCGCCGGCATGCACTTCGAGATAGGTGTCGTTGGAATCGGCCTCGCCGGACAGCAGCGCCTCGAGCTGGAGGCGAGCGGCCTTGACGCGCGCGTCCTCGAGAGCCTTGGCGGCCTCGTTCAGCGTTGCATTGTCGCTCTCAGCCTCGGCGAGCTCGGCAAGTTCGAGATTGTCCGAGAGGTCGCGGTTGATCTCGGTCAGGGCGGTCATGCGAGCGTCGAGCGAATTGCGCTCCTGCATGACCTTCTGAGCCTTGTCCGGGTCGTTCCAGAGATCGTTGGATTCGGCGAGGGCGTTCAGTTCTGCGAGGCGTTTGACGGAGACATCCCAGTCAAAGATGCCTCCTCAGGAGCCCGACCGACTCCTTGATGGCCTCGGCGGTGGCGACGATGTCGGCACGCATGGCGCTTTCCTACGGGGTTTGAAAAAGAGCGCGCACCCTAGTCACGAGGGGCGGCGTGTCAATGCGCCGGCTGCGCTCCCATTCCGCAATTCCGGCGCGAGGGCGCAATTGACTTCCCTTTTAAGTTGTATTGAATCCCCCTTGCAACCACTCTTGGGGGGACCGGGACATGAGACGCCTTCGAGCACTTCTGGCCGCATCCGCGTTTGCATCGATCATTGGCTGGTCCTTGCCGGCCGCGCAGGCCCAGCCTGCGACCCGTCCGGGTCCGGCCGAGATCCAGACCAAGCAGAACGTCAAGGAACGGGCTGACCGCCTCAGGTCGCGACTGAGGATCATCGGCGGCGTGCCGGCAGCCGAGGGCGAGATTCCCTGGCAGGCAGCCCTGCTCTGGACGTTTCCGGGCGACACGACGCCCGCCACCGAACGCTTCTTCTGCGGCGGCTCGTTCATCTCCCGGCGCTGGGTGCTTACCGCCGCTCACTGCGTCCACGGCATGATCGGCGCGGCGCAGTATCATCAGGTCGCCGGCGGCAGCATCGACCTGCTCGGCGGCGGCATGCGGTTCTACCGCATCACCGATATCGTCATCCACCCGCGCTACAATTCGGAGACGATCGACTACGACTACGCGCTCATCCGCATCGATGCCGACTTTCCCGGCACCTTCATCGAGGTCGTCCGGTCTTCCGACAGTTCGTCGGTGACGCCCGGCACGATTTCGACTGTCTCCGGCTGGGGCGTCGATGCCAGCGGCAATGTTCAGCAGCGGCTGCGCCGTGTCGACGTGCCGATCGTAGCCCGCACGACCTGCAATTCGGCGAACTGGTACAACGGCATGATCACCGACCGGATGTTCTGCGCCGGGGTCAAGGACAAGGACAGCTGCCAGGGCGACAGCGGCGGCCCCTTGACCATCGTCTTCGCCGGCGTGCGGCGCCTTGTCGGCGAGGTGAGCTGGGGCGAGGGTTGCGCGCTCGAAAACCGTCCCGGTGTCTATTCACGCAATCTCGTCGTCCTCGACTGGATCAAGGCGAACGCGCGCTGAATGTCTGCGGCACCGTCCGCGGGCGGCGCCACGGTTCGGCCAGCAGGCGCGCGGGGGTTACGGCCCCCGCGCGTAGACCTCCCGCCCGAACAGGCTGGCGACCAGATCGACCAGCAGCAGGGCGCTCTTTCCCCGCTCGTCGAGGAACGGGTTGAGCTCGACCACGTCGAGCGAGCCGACCAATCCGGAATCGTGGAGCAGCTCCATGATCAGGTGCGCCTCGCGCCAGGTCGCTCCCCCGGGGACCGTCGTGCCGACGCCCGGCGCGAGCGCGGGATCCAGGAAGTCGACGTCGAGGCTGACATGCAGGTGTCCGCCGGCCGCCGCGACACGCTCGATCACGCGACGGACCAGGACAGCGACGCCGAACTCGTCGACGAGGCGCATGTCGAAGACCTCGATGCCGCGCGCGCGCAGCAGATCGCGCTCGGCACGGTCGATGGAGCGGATGCCGAACAGGGTGAGGTTGCGCGGATCGACGGAGCCGTGAGGCTCGCTTCCCATCACCGCCTCCAGGCCCGGCTCGCGGGTCAGCATCGCCGCCGACATGCCGTGCATGTTGCCGGAAGGCGAAGTCGCCGGCGTGTTGAAGTCGGCATGGGCGTCGAGCCAGAGCACGAAGAGCGGCCGGTCCTCGTCGGTGCAATGGCGGGCGACACCTGAAACCGACCCCATGGACAGCGCATGGTCGCCGCCGATGACGATCGGCAGGCGGCCGCCCGCGAGGGCCGCGTGCGTCTCCCGCGCGATCAGCCGCGACCAGCCGGCGATCGCGGAGAAGTTGCGGGCATTGGCAAGCCCGGCCGGCGGTTCGGGCAGCGATGGCGGCAAGACCAGATCGCCCCGGTCCTCGACCTCGCAGCCGAGGTCGCGCAGCGCCGTGAGGAGGCCCGCGGTCCGCAGCATGCGCGGTCCCATGGCGGCGCCGGGCGTGCCCGCGCCCTCCTCCAACGGTACTCCGATGACTATAATCGGCGATTGTCTATACTGTTGCATTATCAAAACATGCCTTCTGCAACCGATTGTTTACTGCCTCAACCTGCGGAGTGGCGAACTGCCGCAACGTCACAAGAACCGTTAGGAAATGGCGCGATAGAACCAATCCAATTTGATGAGGTTTGCATGTTTCGTGTCCTGACTTGCCTTGCCGTCGAGCATAACTGGTGGCTCGTGGCGCTCGCTGCCGCCGTTTGCATAACATCAAGCTATTCGGTCATCGACATCGGCCGCCACGCCCGGGCGGCGAAAGGACTCGCGCGTCTCTACTGGATCGCAGCGGCAGCCATGGCATCCGGGTTCGGCATCTGGGCGACCCATTTCGTCGCGATGCTCGCCTACGATCCCGGAGTGGTCATCGGCTATGATACGGGACTGACCCTTCTCTCGCTGGTGGTAGCGGTTCTGGTCACCGCTGCGGGCCTCGCCGTCGCCATCCTCGTCCGCCAGCGCTGGGCTGTCGCCGCCGGCGGCGGCATCGTCGGACTGGGCGTCGCGTCGATGCACTATCTCGGCATGGCTGCCGTCCAGATCCCCGGCCGGATCGAGTGGGCCGCCGACCTCGTCGTCGCCTCGATTGTCCTCGGCGCGGCCCTCGCCGCCGCCGCGCTGATGGCCGCACGCCGTCGGCAGGACCTGACCGGCGCGCTCCACGGCACCGTGCTGCTGACGCTCGCCATCTGCTCGCTTCACTTCACCGGCATGGGCGCGATCACCATCCTCCCCGACCCGGCTACCCCGGTCGCGGATTCCATCCTCGCGCCGGAGCGGCTTGCGGTCGGCATCTCCATCGCCGCCGGCATTCTGCTCGGGCTCGGTCTCTTCTCGATGGTGATGAGCCGGCGCGCCCGCGCCACGCAGTCGGCCCGCGCGCGACTGTTCCGCATCCTCGTCGAAGGCGTCACTGACTACGCGATCTATCTGCTCAATCCGGATGGCACGGTCGCCAACTGGAACGAGGGCGCCCGCCGCGCCAAGGGCTATACGGCCGACGAGATCGTGGGAAAGCACTTCGCCTGCTTCCACACCGAGAGAGACCGCGCCGCGGGAAAGCCCCAGAAGGCGCTGGAAACGGCGCTCGCGGAAGGGCGTTTCGAGGGCGAGGGCTGGCGGCTGCGCAAGGACGGCTCCCGCTTCTGGGCCCATGTGGTGATCGACCCCATTCGCGACGACATGGGAAAACTGATCGGCTTCGCCAAGATCACCCGCGACGTCACGACCCAGCGCGCCGATCGTCTCCGTATCGAGGAAACGGGCCGGCGGCTCGATCTCGCCCTGTCGAACATGTCGCAGGGGCTCTGCCTGTTCGACAGGAAACAGGAACTCGCGCTGTTCAACGGACGGCTCGCCGAAATATTCGGCCTGCCGGAAGGCCATTTCACGAATGGCATGAGTTTCGAGCAGTTCCTGACCGCGATCGCCGGCTCCAGGGACCGCGCCCGCGCCATGCAGGACCGGCACGGCGCGCTCGTCGAACAGGCCGAGCCGAGCATGGTCACCGAAGAATTCGGCGAGGGCCGCGTCGTCGCGTTCTCTCACCGCCCGATCGGCGACGGCTCCTGGGTCACCACCTGCGAGGACGTGACCGAGCGCCGCCGCTCCGAGGCCAGGATCGCCCATATGGCCCGGCATGACGCGCTGACCGGCCTGCCCAACCGCGTCGCCTTCAACGACCATCTCGGCGCGGCCATGGCCGACGCGAAACCCGGCGAGAAGGTTGCCGTGTTCGGCATCGATCTCAACCGCTTCAAGGAGATCAACGACCTCCGTGGCCACGCAGTCGGCGACACCGTGCTGAAGACCCTGTCGCAGCGCATGTCGGAGATGCTGCAGGCCGGCGAGTTCGTCGCGCGGTTCGGCGGCGATGAATTCTCTGCGGTGAAGGTCTTCTCCGATCGCGACGACCTGATGGACTTCGCCCAGCGGATGGAAGCCTGCCTGTTCGGCCGCATGGTGGTCGACGATTTCGAGATCGCGCCGGGCGCCTCGATGGGCGTCGCGCTGTTCCCCGACGACGCCCTGGAGCACGATCAACTGGTCAGCAACGCCGACCTCGCGATGTATCGCGCCAAGGCCAGCATCAGCCACACCGTGTGCTTCTACGAGGCGCGCATGGATGAAGCGGTGCGCACCCGCCGCTCGCTCGCCAAGGAACTGTGGGAAGGCATCGAGGCCGGCCAGTTCAGCCTCTATTACCAGGTGCAGAAGTCAGTCTCGACCGGCGAGACGACCGGCTACGAGGTGCTGCTGCGCTGGCACCATCCGAAGCGCGGCCTGATCTCCCCGGCCGACTTCATCCCCATCGCCGAGGAATGCGGCGCGATCCTGCCGCTCGGCGAATGGGCGCTGCGGACGGCCTGCGAGGAAGCGGTGCGCTGGCCCCGCCCCTACAAGATCGCGGTCAATCTCTCGCCGGTGCAGATCAGTCATGGCGACTTCATCGCCATCCTCACCAGCGCACTGGAGCGCAGCGGGCTCGATGCGACGCGGCTGGAGCTGGAGATCACCGAATCCACCATCATCGCCGACAAGGAGCGGGCGCTGCACATGCTGCGCCGGATCAAGGCGCTGGGCGTCACCGTCGCGATCGACGATTTCGGCACCGGCTATTCGTCGCTGGAGACGCTGCGCGCCTTCCCGTTCGACAAGATCAAGCTTGACCGGACTTTCATGACCGAGGTCGAGACGAGCCAGCAGGCCAAGGCGATCATCCGCGCCATCCTGGCGCTCGGTCGAAGCCTGGAGGTGCCGGTGCTGGCGGAGGGCGTGGAGACCGCCGACCAGCTGGCCCTGCTCGCCCGGGAAGGCTGCGACGAGGCGCAGGGCTACCTTCTCGGCCGGCCCCGGCCGCATTCCGCCATCAAGGAACTGAAGGAAGCGGCAGCCGCGCCGCCGCTGGTTCCGGCCATCGATGCGGCGCTCGAGGCCCGGCAGGCTGCCGCCGGCTGAGCGGTCCCGAGGTTGTGGCCATGCTTCGGTCTTTCGCGGGGTGATAGTGTCCCGCGAAGGGAGCAGCCCATGATCAGCCTCAGCCGCCTTCTCGCCGTTCTCGGCCTGCTCTCGACGGGCGCCGTCGCGGGTCTGTTCTACGCCTACTGGTGCTCGGTGATGATCGCGCTCGACCGGCTCCGGCCGGAGGCGGCGATCAGGACGATGCAGACGATCAACGTCGCCATCATCAACCCGCTGTTCTTCGCGACCTTCATGGGAACGCTGGTGCTGCTGCCGCTCGCGGCGCTCACCGCCTGGTCATCGGGCGCCAGTGCCAGCGCCGGATGGCTCGCTGCCGCCTTCGTCGTCTATGCCGCCGGCACGTTCGGCGTGACCATCGCCCTCAACGTGCCACTCAACGATGCGCTGGAACGGCTGAAGGATGCCTCGGGCGACCCCGCCGCCGACTGGCGCGCCTTCGTCGATCCCTGGAACCGCTGGAACGCGGTGCGCATGTGGGCCGGATTCGCCGCGACGGCGCTGGCGGCCGTGGCGCTGATCGCCGACGGGCGGCCCTAGCGTAATCGTCCCAAGATTGCCTTCCCCACCGATGCGGCGTCAGCCTGACGGCGACAACGGGGAGGTGATCATGCCGGGACATTCCCGCCGCGCCGCATTCGTGGTCGCCATGCTCGCCGCAAGCTGGTCGGCGCCGGCTTTGGCGCAAGCTGGCTCAGGCCTGACGCCCGATATTGCGCGAGCGGTCAATCTGCAGATGCGCGCAGGCCGGCCGGTCGACAGCTGCGGCGCGCCCGTGACGCCGAGAATTCAGCGCGTGGACCTCAACGGCGACGGCACGGACGAGGTCTTCGTGCTCATCCCCGGCACCTGCGAAGGTGGGATTGCAGGCGGCTATCTGACGCTTCTCGTTCGCGCGCCCGGGGGCGGCTGGTCGAGCAATCTTGGCTTTCCCGCCGGCAGCTACCGCATCCTGCCGCGCCGCCGCGGCGGCTATCCCGACATCGAGATCGCCCTGCCCGGCCCCTGTGCGCCGGTCTGGGGCTGGAACGGACAGCGCTACCATCTCGTGCGCCGCTGCCCTTCCTAGATCGCCATCGCGCGTTTTCCGGTGGATTGGGCCTCCGCTACCTGTTCGGCGGCCCTTTAGGCGGCATAGATTACCGCCCCGGCGCTGCCGCCGGCTCTCGACCCCCGTGAGTCGGACCGCGCCGCAACGGATGGGGCTGGGGAGCACATCATGGCCGAAGGCTATTTCCCGAAATGGACTGAGAAGACGTCGGGCGTCGTGATGCCTGACGAGCGGCTGCCACTCGGCCAGACCGTGGTCATGGGCCTGCAGCACGTGGTCGCCATGTTCGGCGCGACGGTGCTGGCGCCGATCCTGATGGGCTTCGACCCGAACGTCGCGATCCTGTTCTCGGGCATCGCGACGCTGATCTTCTTCGTCATCACCGGCGGCCGGGTGCCGAGCTACCTCGGCTCGTCCTTCGCCTTCATCGGGCCGGTCCTTGCGGCCATCGGAGCCGGCGCCGCGGCCGGAGCGGCCCCGAATATTGGCGTCGCGCTCGGCGGCATCATCGCGGCCGGCGCGCTCTACACGCTGATCGGCATTGTCGTGATGTCGGTCGGCCACGACTGGGTCGAGAAGGTCATGCCGCCGGTCGTCACCGGCGCGATCGTCGCGGCCATCGGCCTCGTCCTCGCCCCGATCGCGATCTCCATGGCCTCGGGCACCGGCGCGAACAGCCCCGACGGCTCGGCCTTCTCGCGCTGGATCGCGCTGATCACGGTCGTCGCGGTCGGCCTGTTCGCGGTCTATTCGCCGGGCCTCTGGCGCCGCCTGCCGATCCTGCTCGGCGCGATCGCCGGCTATGTCGTCTACCTGATCGCGGCAAACGGCCTCGGCTTCGGGCCGCCCATCGACTTCGCGAAGGTCGCCGCCGCGCCGCTGTTCGGCATGCCGAAATTCACCGCGCCGGTGTTCGACGCCAAGGCCATGGTGCTGATCGCGCCGGTCGCGATCATCCTCGTCGCGGAGAACCTCGGTCACCTCAAGGGCATCGCGGCCATGACCGGCCGCAACCTCGATCCCTATATCGGGCGCGCCTTCGTCGGCGACGGCGTCGCCACCATGCTGTCAGGTTCGGCCGGCGGCACGGGCGTCACCACCTATGCCGAGAACATGGGCGTCATGGCGGTCACCAAGATCTTCTCGACGCTGATGTTCGTGGCCGCAGCTCTGATCGCCATCCTGCTCGGCTTCTCGCCGAAATTCGGGGCGTTGATCCTGACCATCCCGGTGCCGGTGCTCGGCGGCCTTGCCATCGTGGTCTTCGGCCTGATCGCCGCCACCGCCGGACGCATATGGGTGGAGAACAAGGTCGATTTCTCCAACCCGCGCAACCTGATCACGGTGGCGGTGGCGCTCGTGCTCGGCGCCGGCAATTTCAAGCTGACGCTCGCCGGCTTCACGCTGGACGGCATCGGCACCGCCACCTTCGGCGCGATCATCCTCTACCACCTGCTGCGAGACCCGCAGCCGGAGTGATGGTGGCGCAGGCTTGACGAAACGGGCGGGTGGAACGAGAGATAGTTTCGCCCGCAACCATTTCGACGGGCCGCCAAGCAGCGCCCGAGGACACGTCATGATCAAGGACTTCCAGCCGGTTCCCCTGCCCGACTACCGCGAGATCCCCGTCGAGGAGATGCGCGCCCGGGCGACGAGCTTCTACGAGGCGATCCGGCGGCGCCACACGGTGCGCGACTTCTCGGATCGGCCCGTGCCGCGCGACATCATCGAGACCTGCCTGAAGGCCGCTGGCACCGCGCCGAACGGCGCCAATCACCAGCCCTGGCACTTCTGCGTCATCGGCGACCCGGCCGTGAAGCGGCGCATCCGCGAGGCGGCCGAGGTGGAGGAGAAGGAATTCTACGCGGGCAAGGCCGGCGAGGAATGGCTGAAGGCGCTGGCGCCGCTCGGCACAGATGCCGACAAGCCCTTCCTCGACACCGCGCCCTGGCTCATCGCCGTGTTCGGCGCGCGCAAGTCGGTAAGCGCCGACGGCGTGCTGCGGAAGAACTATTACGTGTCGGAATCCGTGAACATCGCGGTCGGCTTCCTGATCGCCGCGCTGCATCAGGCGGGGCTCGCGACACTGACCCATACGCCCGCGCCGATGGGCTTCCTCAACGAGATCTGCGGCCGGCCGGATGAGGAAAAGCCCTATATCCTGATGGTCGTAGGATACCCCGCCGAGCACGCCACCATCCCCGCGCACGCCATGGAAAAGAAGCCGCTCGGCGAGATCGTCTCGTTCCTCTGAAGCAAGCGCCGCCCGGCAGCCGCATTACCGAAGTTTAAGCGGCGCGGCGCCATCGGCCCGGCTAGCGTCGGCGCGTTGTTCCAACGCCCGACCGGAGCCTGCCATGACCATCGCCCTTGCGCGCGGCCTCACCCTGTCCAGCCTCCTGCTGGTCGGCGCGATCGCAGGGTTTTTCTACGCCTACTGGTGCTCCGTGATGATCGGGCTCGATGCGGCAGGCGCCGCCGTGGCGGCACCCGCCATGCAGGGCATCAACGCCACGGTGCGCAACGCGATGTTTGCCCCGTCGTTCTTCGGGCCGCTGGTCGTGCTGCCTGCTGCGGCACTCGCCTCCGCCCTCGGCGGGGCGCGCATGGCGGCGCTGTGGCTGACGGCTGCCTTCGTCACCTTCGCGATCGGCGCCTTCCTGGTCACGCTGTGGATCAACGTGCCGATGAACAATGCCTTTGCTGCTGCCAGCCCCGGCGAATGGCCGCGCTATCTTGCGGACTGGAGCTTCTGGAACGGCGTCAGGACGATTGCATCCTTTGCCGCGCTGGCACTGGTGGGGCTCGCCCTGATGGATCAGTCGCGGCACGGCGCCTGATCCGGGCAAATGGTCGACGGAAGGCAGTGTCTCGCGATGGCCATCACCATTACTGCCTTTCAAACCTCACCCGATGGCGGCAGGGGACTGGCGCGCGACATGCGCGTTCGCTGGGCGCTTGAAGAGGTCGGCCAGCCCTACGCGGTTCGCCTTGTTTCGTTTCGCGCGATGAAGGAGCCAGCGCATCTGGCGCTTCATCCTTTCGGCCAGATTCCAACCTACGAGGACGACGATCTCGCCTTGTTCGAGACGGGGTCGATCGTGCTCCATATCGCCGAGCAGCATGCGGGCCTGCTGCCGGGCGATGCCAATGCGCGGGCGCGCGCGATCACGTGGATGTTTGTCGCGGTCAGCACGATCGAGCCACCGATCCTTGAACTTGCAAACGCCAAGCTTCTGGAGGGCGACAAGCCCTGGACCAGGGAGCGCCTGCCCGTGGTCGAGGCGCGCGTCCGCGACGGGTTGAAGCAACTCGCCGTTCGCCTTGGCAGCGCCGACTGGCTCGATGGCGCCTTCAGCGCGGGGGACCTGATGATGGTGCATGTGCTGCAGAGGCTGAAACCATCGGGCATCCTCGATGAATTTCAGAATCTGGCTGCCTATGTCGCCCGAGGCGAAGCGCGGCCCGCCTACATCCGCGCGTTCGCCGCGCAGCGGGCGGTTTTGACCGCCGCATCGGCGGGCTGATCGCGATACCCCGGCTCGAAGGCGTCACACCGGCCCCGTTCCTACGCCCTGAGCCAGCCCAAAACAAAGGGCGACCCGAAGGCCGCCCTTGTCTGCATGCAATTCCCGTTCGGACCGGCTCAGTACAGGCCGCCCGTGCCGGTGCCGATGGCGCGGTTGCTTTCGCTGGAGGGGCCGCGGCTGCCGCCGGCGGCGGCCGAGTCGAACGGGTTGATCAGCTGGTAGCTGTCCGGCGGGGCGGTACCCGGCTTGAACGCCTCGAGGATGGCGCCGGTGGAGCCCGCGCCGGCGCGCAGGCCGGTGCGCGGATCGATGCGGATCAGCTTGATGCCGGTCGGCACGCGGAACGGCACGGCCGGACGGTCGGCGAGCGCCACGCGCATGAAGTCCTGGAAGATCGGCACCGCGAGGCTGCCGCCCGTGGCGCTGCCGCCGAGGCTGCGCGGCGTGTCGTAGCCGACATAGACGCCCACCGCGAGGTCCGGCGAGAAGCCGACGAACCAGGCGTCCTTGGCATCGTTGGTCGTGCCGGTCTTGCCGGCGATCGGCTTGTTGAGGGCGCGCAGCGAGGTAGCCGTGCCGCGCAGCACCACGCCTTCCATCATGGAGGTCATCTGGTAGGCGGTCATCGGGTCGAGCACCTGCTCGCGGCGATCGACCAGGATCGGCTCGTCCTGGTTCTGCCAGCGCGGCGCGGTGCAGCCCTGGCACTGCCGGTCGTCGTGGCGGAAGATGGTCGCGCCGGTGCGGTCCTGGATGCGGTCGATCAGCGTCGGGCGGATGCGCCGGCCGCCATTGGCGAACATCGAATAGGCGGCGGTCATGCGCATCACCGTCGTCTCGCCCGAGCCGAGCGAATAGGACAGGAAGGACGGCATGTCGTCATAGACGCCGAAGCGCTTGGCATATTCGGCGATCAGCGGCATGCCGACATCGTTGGCGAGCCGCACGGTCATGACGTTGCGCGAACGCTCGATGCCGAAGCGCAGGGTCTGCGGGCCGTAGAACTGGCCCGAGTAGTTTTCAGGACGCCAGACCTCGCCATTGCCGACATTGAGCTCGAAGGGTGCGTCCATGACGACGGTCGAGGGCGTGTAGCCGTTGTCGAGAGCCGCCGCATAGACGAAGGGCTTGAACGAGGAGCCCGGCTGGCGGCGCGCCTGCGTCGAGCGGTTGAACTGGCTCTGGTCGAAGGAGAAGCCGCCGACCATGGCCAGCACGCGGCCGGTATAGGGGTCCATGGCAACGAGGCCGCCGGAGACTTCCGGCACCTGGCGCAGGCGGAACTGGCCCTCGCGCCCGGAAATCGGCTCGACATAGATGACGTCGCCGGCATTCAGCGTGCGGTTCATCGGCCGGCGGGTCCAGCGGACGCCGTCCGCCGTGATCAGGCCGATCTGGCGCGCCGAGGAAATCTGCCCGGAGGCCTCACGCGGAGGCTGGAGGCCGATGCGCGCGGTCTCGCCCTGAACGTCGATCACGACGGCGACGCGCCAGCCGACATCGTTGAGCGCGCGGATATCGCCGAGCTTGGTGCCCCAGTCGCCGCGCATGTCCTCGATGCGCGTCACCGGGCCGCGCCAGCCGCGCTGCTCGTCGAAGCGCATCAGGCCGGAGGCCAGCGCCTGACGCGCTGCGACCTGCAGCTTGGGGTCGAGCGTGGTGCGGATCGAGAGACCGCCTTCCATCAGCTTCTTGTCGCCGAAGCGGTCGATCATCTCGCGGCGAACTTCCTCGGCGAAGAAATCGGCGGCGAAGGTCTGCTGGCGTGGTGAGCGCGGATTGACGGTCAGCGGCGCGCGCCGGGCCGCCTCGCCCTGCTCGGCCGTGATATGGCCGTCCTCGACCATGCGGGAGATGACGTAGTTGCGGCGCTCGAGAGCGCGGTCGCGGTTACGGAAGGGATGCAACTGCGTCGGGCTCTTCGGCAGCGCCGCGAGATAGGCCGCCTCGGGAATGGTCAGTTCGTGGACCGACTTGTCGAAATAGACGAGCGCGGCCGCCGCGACGCCATAGGCGCCGTAGCCGGGAATGACGAAGCCGAGATAAATCTCGTTCAGATAGAGTTCGAGGATCTGGTCCTTCGTGAAGGCCGATTCCATACGCATCGCGATCAGCGCTTCGCGCACCTTGCGGTCGACCGTCTGCTCGCCGGACAGGAGGAAGTTCTTCGCCACCTGCTGGGTGATGGTCGAGGCACCCTGCGGGCGGCGGTTCGAGCCGCGATTCTGGAAGTTGGTGAGCGCGGCGCGGGCGATGCCCGTGAAGTCGATGCCGTTGTGTTGGTAGAAATTCTTGTCCTCGGCGGACAGGAAGGCCTGGACGACGAGCTTCGGCACGGCCTGGATCGGCAGGTAGAGGCGGCGCTCGCGCGCATATTCAGCCATGAGCTGGCCGTCCGAGGCATGGACGCGGCTCATGATCGGCGGCTCGTAATTGCGCAGCGTGTTGTAGTCCGGCAGTTCCTTGGTGACCGCCACGACATAGACGGCGGCACCGGCGGCCGCGAGCAGGAAGGCCACCGTTCCAAGGCCGAATGCCCAGCCGAAGAATCGAAGAACAAGCTTCATCCGGTCAATCCGCGCCTCTCGGGCAGCGCCTCTAGGTCCCCGGGGCGTCGCTGGCTCAGGAGCGGGGCCGGGGATGCCCTGTCCTCATGAATGTCGTCAACCATATCACGGCCGCGCCGTTTCGCCCATGTCGCGCAGACTTGTGAAGGCTGCCGTGGCGTCGGGGAGCGCCGGTTCGCCGCACGCTTGACGTGTGACTGTGGCGCGGATGTGTCGCGCGCGGGCGGGCGGGATGATTGTTCTAGCGCTGTGCTCCGGGGCGCACAGTGCCGATGCGCGGCGCGAAGAACTGATCGACCGCCTTGGTGACTGAATCGGCCGTCCGGTCCCGCCAGATGGCCGAGGTGAGCATTTCGAGGTCCTGCCGCGAGGTGACGAAGCCGAGTTCGACCAGCACCGAGGGAATGTCGTGGGCGCGCAGCACCTGAAAGCCGGCGGAGCGCAGCGGCAGGCGGTGCATGCGGGTGACGTGGCGCATCTCGCCCGCGAGCGTGCGCGCGAAGTTGGCCGAATAGAGTCTCGTCTCCCGGCGCGTCAGGTCGATCAGGATGTCGGCGATCTCGGAGGGCTCTTCCGAGAGGTCGAGGCCGGCAATCGCGTCGGCCTTGTTCTCGCGCTCGGCGAGACGCTCGGAATCGGCATCCGATGCCCGGTCCGACAGCGTATAGACCGTGACGCCCCGGGCGTTCTCGCTGGCGCCGCCGATCGAGTCGGCATGGACCGAGATGAACAGCTGGGCGCGGGCGTCGCGGGCGATCTTCACCCGCTCGCCGAGCGGGATGAAGATGTCGCGGTCGCGGGTCATGACGACGCGGTATCGCCCGGTCGCGACGAGCTTGTCGCGCAGCACCCTGGCGAAGTCGAGGACGATCATCTTCTCCTCGTCGCCGGTGGACGGCGCGGAGGCTCCGGGGTCGATGCCGCCATGGCCGGGATCGATGACGACCACCGGCGGACCCGCCTCCTCCGCCCCGGCATGGCGCCCGCCCGGGCTTTCGCGGTCGCCCCGGCGGGCGAGATTGCTCATCGAGCGGTCGGCGACGGCGCGCCGGAAGCCCTCGGCGTCGGTTCGGACAAGGTCCAGCCGCAGGCGCGGCGGCTCGCCGTCGTGAGCCTCGACGACCAGCGCGCGCTCGATCAGGGCGGGGCCCGCGAGGTCGATGACGATGCGTGACTTGCCGGGCGCGAAAAGCCCGTAGCGGAAGGTCTTGACCAGGCCGCGGCGATCGCCGCCGAGCTGGGGGCCGATATGGAAGTTCACCTCGTCGAGATCGACGATGATCCGGTAGGGGTCCGCGAGCGCGAAGGCGCGCATCTCGACGCCGCGCGTCAGGTCGAAGGTCAGCACCGTGCGGGCGGCATCGCCCGACAGACGCGCCGCCGAGACGACGGCGGGAAGCGACGAGCGGGTGCCATGCGCGCCCGCGCGCGCCTCGCTCCGGTCCCGGGAGGTCGCCGTGATAGCGCCGGTCGTCTGGCCTTGCGCAGCCGGCACGGCAGCGACGAGCGCCGCGGCCAGCAGGGCGACAGTCAGGCAGACGGTGCGGCGCGTTCCGGCCATGGCTCCCCTTCTCGGCGCGCCGGCCGGCGAATCGCCGGACAACGGGCTCTTCGTCGAAGGGGATAGTCGATAGCGCCGGCCGGGTTAACCTATCGTTACCCATATGGACGCGCGGGCGCGCGAAATTCGCGCGGGCTGTGACCGGGGCGCCACCCCGGGCCTATCGCCAGAGGCCGTAATCGCCCCAGGCTTCTTCGGGAATGGCATCGCCGACCCGGTAGGTCAGTTCGAGCACGCGCATGTGGTCGGGCGTGGTGCGGCATTCGAAGGACAGCCGGTACCACAGGCCGCCGCTGCGCAGGGCCGCGCCCCTGCCGGTCAGCACCGCACCCTCGTGATGGGGTGGCTCCAGCGCTCCGCCGACCACGCGATCCGGCCGGAACGGGCTCGAATCGGCGCGGATGCGCGCCATCAGTTCGATGTCGCAGACCTGCTCGAACCGGGTTTCCGGCTCCAGCCGGCGCAGCATGGCGTCGAGGCGCCCGTTCGGAGCGGCGACGGTCGGAAAAGCGACAGCGACGAGGCTCGCTGCGAGAACGATACGCCTTGCAAGGATCATGATGGACTTCGATATAGCCAATCCCGGCCGCGGCGGTACCTCCGCGAGAGCATTCCTCACGTATCGCGGGCGCGAATACGCTCTACGGTCGCGCGATAGGCTTCGGTGCCAACCCCGACCTGCCCCCAGATCAGCCGCGCGGCCTGGCCGGAACGCAACCGGTCGTTCTCCCGGTCGGCCGCCCAGAGCAGCAGGATCTGCTTCGGGAACAGATAGCCGTCGGCCTCGAAAGCGTGGGTGCCGCCCTCGGCCTCGGCGATCCGGCGGAACAGGTCGCCCGCCTCGGTGTCGCAGACATCGGCGCCTGAATAGGTCGCGCGATAGACGTCAGGCAAAGGCGAGACGCCGATGAACTGCGCCCTGCCCGCGGCATCATATTCGACCTGAACGGATTCCTCGGCGAAATAGTCGGATTCGGCATGCTGGCCGGAGGCGGGGAGCCGCAGGCCCGCGGCGGCGGCCCGGATCTCGGCGCGCGTCGCGTTGAGCCGAAGGGGGCCGATGCCGCCATGCGGCGTGATGGGAAGTTCGCTCATGGGACGATGCGCCGGTTGTTCGCGCCTCTCCTGCGGAGGAACTGCGGCGGTCCTGTGACCTTCCGTATCAGGTCAGCAGCCCGGCTCAAGACGACAATCGTCTGGAGTTGCCCCGAACTGGTACGAAACTGTGGGAATTTCGCCACATGAAACCTTGGATCGACGCAGCGGAAGGCTGACATCGCAGCTTCGTGATTGCGGCTTTTCCGCGAAGCGGTCACCACTGAGGTCCGCAGCTTAACCATGATTCAGAGCAGGGCAGCGCCGAGATGCAGAGTGATTCCGAGAATATGTCCGGGTCCACGGCCCCCGCAGCGGATGGCCTGAAGCTCTCGCGACGCTTCTTCGTCCTTGCCGCCCCTGCCGTTCTGACCGCCTGCACCACCGCTGGCGGCGGCATGGGCTCCTACGGCACGGTGTCCGAGGGACGGGTCACGCTGCCGGCCATGGACACGTCGGGCGTCAACCCGCGCTGGCTGCGCCAGACGGTGGCCTATTCCGGCGGCGAGGCTCCCGGTACGGTCGTCGTCCGCCCCTCCGAGCGGCACCTCTATTTCGTCACCGGCCGCGGCACGGCGGTCCGCTACGGTGTCGGCGTCGGCCGCCAGGGCGCGCTCTGGCACGGCCGCGCCGTGATCGGCCGCAAGGGCTCGTGGCCGAACTGGACCCCGACGGCCAACATGATCCGCTACGACCCCCGCAATGCGCGCTATGCCGGCGGCATGCCCGGCGGCATCAACAATCCGCTCGGCGCGCGGGCGCTCTACCTGCATCGCGGCGGCCGGGACACGATGTACCGCCTGCACGGCACCAACGTGCCCTCGTCGATCGGCACCGCCGTCTCATCGGGCTGCATCCGCCTGTTCAACCACGACATCATCGACCTGCATGATCGTGTCCGGATCGGCACGCCGGTCGTGGTGCTGGCGGGCTGAGCCGCCTTCTACCTGACGCTACAGGGAATATGACAGGAGGGGCCCATTGTGGCCCCTCTTCCCTTATCCGGCTTGCCAATCGGCATATCGGGCCGTTACAACGACTTCCGCATGGTTCGCGGGCCCAAGGGCGGCGAGTCGCGATGCGGCCGGCTCTTGCATGGCCGGCCCCGCAGCTCCACCTCCCGGCAAGCGCCCCGTTCAAGCCGCCATTCGCCGGCTGCGACGACCATGCCTTCCCTGTCGCCGCACACTGTTCGCGGCGCTTAGTTCACGGGTGTGCGGCATGCCGGCATCGACGGTTCTTACGGGTTCGGGACGAGGGGTTGGCTCCGCCGCCCTCGGCCGTGGCCCCGCCGTCGGCCATTCCGCCAGCGCCGCGCCCTCCCTTTCCACCGCATTGACGGCTGTGCGCCGGCGCCGTGTCGGCGCCGCCCCGGCTTTTTCCCCCGAGCGGGGCCCTGTCGGGCCGGCGCCATGGGCCGTCTCAACACACAAGAGTTCATCCGATGGCCAACAAAATGCTCATCGATGCCGCCCACCCGGAAGAGACCCGGGTTGTGGTGGTCCGTGGTAATCGCGTCGAGGAATTCGATTTCGAGAGCCAGTCTCGCAAACAGCTGCGCGGCAATATCTATCTGGCGAAGGTGACGAGGGTCGAGCCCTCGCTGCAGGCCGCGTTCATCGAATATGGCGGCAACCGCCACGGCTTCCTCGCCTTCTCCGAAATCCATCCCGACTACTACCAGATCCCGGTCGCCGACCGCGAGGCGCTGCTCGCTGACGAGGCGCGCCAGCACCGCGAGGACGATGACGAGGAAGGCGGCCGTGGCCGGCGCAACGATCGCGGCGGCGACCGCAAGGGCAATGGCCGGCGGCGTCGCCGGGGCGAGCGCCGCCCGCGCAGCGAGGCCGCCGAGGCGAAGACCTCCGAGGCCGTGACCGGCGAGGCGCAGGTCGATGATGCCGGCACGGAGACCGTCGAGGTTGTCGAGACCGAGCGGACCGAGGGCGACGTCACCGTCGTCGAGCATGCCGAGACGGTGACCGAGACGCCGGCCGCAGCGGACGACGTGGCGCCCGAAGCGGCCGTGACCGAGGATGCTCCGGTCGAAGCGTCGGACGGCACCACGGACGAGGGCGAGCCGAAGGGCGCGGAAGCCGCCGCCGAGGACGACGAGGACGAAGACGACGAGGATGAGGCCGGCGAGGCGCCGCGCGAGGAGGACCAGGTCGAGTCCGTCGGCGCGGGCGATGCCTACGAGGACATGCCGGACCGCAGCACGTTCCGGCCGCGCAAGCAGTACAAGATCCAGGAAGTGATCAAGCGCCGGCAGGTCATGCTGGTGCAGGTCGTCAAGGAGGAGCGCGGCAACAAGGGCGCGGCGCTCACCACCTATCTGTCGCTTGCCGGACGCTATTCCGTGCTGATGCCCAACACGGCGCGCGGCGGCGGCATTTCCCGCAAGATCACCAACGCCACCGACCGCAAGAAGATGAAGGAGATCGCCGGCGACCTCGACGTGCCGCAGGGCATGGGCGTCATCCTGCGCACGGCAGGTGCCAACCGCACCAAGACCGAGGTGAAGCGCGACTTCGAATATCTCCTGCGCATGTGGGAGACCGTGCGCGAGACGACGCTGCGCTCGCATGCTCCCACCCTCACCTACGAGGAAGGCTCGCTGATCAAGCGCTCCATCCGCGACCTCTACAACAAGGACATCGAGGAAGTGCTCGTCGCCGGCGACGAGGGCTACAAGGAGGCCAAGGACTTCATGCGCATGCTCATGCCGAGCCATGCCAAGAATGTCCGGCCCTACCGCGAGCCGCAGCCGCTCTTCGCCCGTTCGGGCGTCGAGGCGCAGCTTGATGCGATGTTCTCCAACACCGTGCAGCTCAAGTCGGGCGGCTATATCGTCATCAATCCGACGGAAGCGCTGGTCGCCATCGACGTGAACTCGGGCCGTTCGACCCGCGAGCACAATATCGAGGACACCGCGCTCAGGACCAATCTGGAGGCGGCCGACGAGGTCGCCCGCCAGCTTCGCCTGCGCGACCTTGCCGGCCTGATCGTCGTCGATTTCATCGACATGGACGAGAACCGCAACAACCGGGCGGTCGAGAAGCGCATGAAGGATGCGCTGAAGAACGACCGGGCGCGTATCCAGGTCGGCCGCATCTCGCATTTCGGCCTTCTGGAGATGAGCCGCCAGCGCATCCGTACCGGCGTGCTGGAGAGCTCCACCGAGGTCTGCCCGACCTGCGGCGGTCTCGGCCATGTCCGCTCGGTCTCGTCGGTCGCGCTGCATCTCCTGCGCTCGGTCGAGGAGCAGCTGCTGCGTTCGGCGACCCACGACATCATCGTGCGCACGCGCACGGCGGTCGCGCTCTACGTGCTCAACAACAAGCGCGCGCATCTGCATGAGCTGGAGAGCCGCTTCCGCGTCAGCGTCGACATCCATGCCGACGAGGCCGTGACCGGCCAGCACATGTTCGCCATCGAGAAGGGCGCGCAAGTCCACACCGCCGAGACGGCCTACCGTCCGCCGGCCGCCCTGCCCGTCCCGGTCGAACCCGAGGACATCGTCGAGGACGAGGCCGAGGACGAACTGGACGAGGAAGCCGCCGCCGAGACCGGCGACGAGCGCAAGGCCTCCCGCGATCGCGACCGCGACGATGGTGAAAACGGCGACCGCAAGCGCCGCCGGCGTCGTCGCAGGCGGCGTGGCCGCGACGGCGAGACGGGCGAGGATGGCCGCCAGGGCTCTGATGAAGCCGCCGCCGACGGCGATGCCGACGAGAGCGAGGATGACGAGGCCGAGGGCGACGAGGCGACTGCCGCCGAAGCCCAGGGCGAGGACGGCGACGAAGGCGATCGTCGCCGCCGCAGGCGCGGCCGCCGTGGCGGCCGCCGGAACCGGCGCGAGGATGGCGAGGCCGGGGCCGAGGGCTCCGAGGACGCACTCACCGCGCCGACCGGCGATGCCGAGGATGCTGCCGACGAGGCGGAGAAGACTGCCGGCGAGCAGCCGGCCGATGCGCCGCGCCATGCGGGACGGCGCGGCCGGTCGATCCCGATCGGCGACGGCGATGCCCCGAGCCCGGCGCCGGAGGAGTCCGCGGCCAAGGCTCCGGCCGAACCGCGCCGTCGTCGGACGCCGCCCGCCGAACCGCTGGACGAGGCTGCCGCAGCGCCTGTTGCCGCCGCTGCCGAACCGGTCGCCGCGCCCGAGCCGGCTCCTGCCGCAGCTCCGGTTGCGGAAGAGCCGGCGAAGCGCCGCCGCACGCCCGATCCGGAGCCGGTTGACGAGGCACCGGCGGCCCCGGCTGCGCGCCGGGCCGGCTGGTGGAACCGCAAGGCCGCCGAATAGGCGAAGCGGGCAGCACGCCCTTCTGAACACGACAAGCGGCCGGGGCGACCCGGCCGTTTTCGTTGGTGCGGTGCAGGAGGCCGTTCGACTCGGGAGCACGAATCGGCGGGCAACCGGGTCGGTCGCGATTCGAACATGCAGCGATGGTTCACGCCGTCCCGACGAACCAGCCCTGCCCTTCCGTCAGCATGAACGGAGCCGGAACGGATTGCCGTGGTGCGCCATGGGTCGTGTCACGATTTTGCCACATCCCCACACGCGGCCCTGGGGATGACAGGCGAACTTCACGCTTGCATCGCGTGGAATCGGTCCGGGCCGTCTGAGCCCTCCAGAATCCACTTGCCGAATCTCCCCGAGATTCCCGACACTTGGCTCGGCCGTTAACGCTTCCCCCTACATTTTTGAGCCGTCCACACCATATTTAGGGTCTCGTTTACCCGCGCCTACTACATCTTGACGCAATCAGTGCCTGTTGCATACGGTTGCCTCCGGCTCGGCGGATCGTCTCAAGTCTCCGCGGAACCTTCCCCAGACGGTCTTGAAGGTTGCTGACGCGAGCACGCGCCGGCGCTGGAAAAGTGTCTCTGCAACCGCGAGATCGCGGCCGCCCCGGCGGCCGAGCATCTCCGGCGGCGGAGCGACGGCCGGGGTCCGCGTACAGGGCGCGGAGAATAAGAACATCGACGTGCCGGCGACCGCTCCTGTGGAGAGCGGTGACAAGCCGGCCGAGCGGCAAATGGGGCCCGGATAACACCGGGTGGGGCAGGTCCACATCGCTGGACCCAATGGCGGCGCGGGAGCACAATCCCGGCCTGAGACGAGGATCGGACGATGCGCATCGACAGGCGTTACACCAAGGCCGGACAGTCGCCCTATGCGGGGATCGCCTTCCGCACGGCGACGTCGGAGATCCGCAACCCCGACGGCTCGATCGTCTTCCGCCTCGAGGGCATCGAGGTGCCGGAAACCTGGAGCCAGGTCGCCGCCGACATTCTCGCGCAGAAGTATTTCCGCAAGGCCGGCGTGCCCGCGCGCATGAAGAAGGTCGAGGAGAATTCGGTGCCGTCGTGGCTGTGGCGCTCGGCGCCTGACGACAAGGCGCTGAAGGAGCTCCCCGAGAAGGAGCGCTGGGTCGGCGAGACCACCTCGCAGCAGGTTTTCGACCGGCTCGCCGGCACCTGGACCTACTGGGGCTGGAAGGGCGGCTATTTCGACCAGGAGGCCGATGCGCAGACCTTTTTCGACGAGCTGCGCTTCATGCTGGCCAACCAGATGGTCGCGCCGAACTCGCCGCAATGGTTCAACACCGGCCTGCATTGGGCCTATGGCATCGACGGCCCCGGCCAGGGCCACTACTACGTCGATTTCGAGACCGGCAAGCTCACCAAGTCCAAGTCGGCCTACGAGCACCCGCAGCCGCATGCCTGCTTCATCCAGTCCGTGGCCGATGACCTCGTCAACGAGGGCGGCATCATGGACCTCTGGGTGCGCGAGGCGCGCCTGTTCAAATACGGTTCCGGCACCGGCTCGAATTTCTCCTACCTGCGCGGCGAGGGCGAGAAGCTCGCTGGCGGTGGCCGCTCGTCCGGCCTGATGAGCTTCCTGAAGATCGGCGACCGCGCGGCGGGCGCCATCAAGTCGGGCGGCACGACGCGCCGCGCGGCCAAGATGGTGGTGGTCGATGCCGACCACCCCGATATCGAGGCCTATATCGACTGGAAGGTGATCGAGGAGCAGAAGGTCGCCTCGCTCGTCACCGGCTCGAAGATCGTCGCCAAGCACCTCAAGGCGATCATGAAGGCCAGCGTCAACTGCGAGGGCGATGGCGATGCCTGTTTCGACCCGAACCAGAACCCGGCGCTGAAGCGCGAGGTGAAGGCCGCGCGCAAGGCCATGGTGCCCGACAACTACATCAAGCGTGTCATCCAGTTCGCCAGGCAGGGTTACAAGGACATCGATTTCCCGACCTACGACACCGACTGGGATTCTGACGCCTATCTGACGGTGGCCGGCCAGAACTCCAACAATTCGGTGTCGCTGAAGGACGACTTCCTTCAGGCCGTGGAGAAGGACGGCGACTGGAACCTCACCGCCCGCATCTCCGGCAAGGTGATGAAGACGCTGAAGGCGCGCGACCTCTGGGAGAAGATCGGCCACGCGGCCTGGGCTTCGGCCGATCCGGGTCTGCACTTCAACACGACCATGAACGACTGGCACACGTGCCCCGCGGCCGGCCCGATCCGCGCGTCGAACCCGTGCTCGGAATACATGTTCCTGGACGACACGGCCTGCAACCTCGCCTCGGCCAACCTGCTGCAGTTCTACGACGCGAAGGCGAAGCACTTCGACATCGAGGGCTATGAGCACCTGTGCCGGCTCTGGACGCTGGTTCTGGAAATCTCCGTGCTGATGGCGCAGTTCCCCTCGCGCCAGATCGCCGAGCTCTCCTACGAGTACCGCACCCTCGGCCTCGGCTACGCCAATATCGGCGGCCTGCTCATGACCATGGGCATTCCCTACGACAGCGACGAGGGCCGCTCGCTGGCCGGCGCGCTGACCGCCGTCATGACCGGCGTCTCCTACAAGACCTCCGCCGAGATGGCGGGCGAACTCGGCCCCTTCCCCGGCTACAAGCCGAACCGCGAGCACATGCTGCGCGTCATCCGCAACCACCGCCGCGCCGCCCATGGCGAGGTGGCCGGCTACGAGACGCTGTCGGTCAACCCGGTCGCTCTCGACCACAAGAACTGCCCGGTTCCGGGCCTGATCGCCCACGCCACCCGCGCCTGGGACGAAGCCCTCGCTCTCGGCGAGACGAACGGCTACCGCAACGCCCAGGTCTCGGTCATCGCGCCCACCGGCACGATCGGCCTCGTCATGGACTGCGACACGACCGGCATCGAGCCCGACTTCGCGCTGGTGAAGTTCAAGAAGCTCGCCGGCGGCGGCTATTTCAAGATCATCAACCAGGCCGTGCCGGAGGCCCTGCGCACGCTCGGCTACCGCGAGGCGGACATCGCCGAAATCGAGGCCTATGCGGTCGGCCACGGCTCGCTGAAGCAGGCGCCCGCCATCAACCCGGGCTCGCTGAAGGCCAAGGGCTTTACCGACGAGGCGGTAGCCAAGGTCGAAGGCCAGCTCAAGACCGCCTTCGATATCAAGTTCGTCTTCAACAAGTGGACGCTCGGCGAGGACTTCATCGTCAAGTCGCTGGGCATTCCGGCGGACGAGCTGAACGCACCCGGCTTCGAGCTGCTGCCGCGGCTCGGCTTCTCGAAGAAGGACATCGAGGCGGCCAACGAACATGTCTGCGGCGCCATGACGCTCGAAGGCGCGCCGCACCTGAAGACCGAGCACTACGCCGTGTTCGACTGCGCCAATCCCTGCGGCCGCAAGGGCAAGCGCTACCTTTCGGTGGAGAGCCACATCCGCATGATGGCGGCCGCCCAGCCGTTCATCTCGGGCGCCATCTCCAAGACCATCAACATGCCGAACGAGGCGACCGTGGAGGACGCCAAGTCCGCCTACATGCTCTCGTGGAAGCTGGCGCTGAAGGCCAACGCCCTCTACCGCGACGGCTCCAAGCTCTCCCAGCCGCTCAACGCCCAGCTGATCGAGGACGAGGAGGACGACGAGGCGGTCGAGGAGTTCCTGGAGAAGCCGCAGGCCGCCCGCGCCGCAGCGCTCGCCGAGAAGATCGTCGAGAAGGTGGTCGAGCGCGTGCAGGTGATCCGCGAGCGCGAGAAGATGCCGGACCGCCGCAAGGGTTACACCCAGAAGGCTGTCGTCGGCGGCCACAAGGTCTATCTGCGCACCGGCGAGTACGATGACGGCCGCATCGGCGAGATCTTCATCGACATGCACAAGGAGGGCGCGGCGCTCCGCTCGCTCCTCAACAACTTCGCCATCGCCATCTCGCTGGGTCTCCAGTACGGCGTGCCGCTGGACGAATATGTCGATGCCTTCACCTTCACCCGCTTCGAGCCGGCGGGCCCCGTGCAGGGCAACGACACGATCAAATACGCGACCTCGATCCTCGACTACGTGTTCCGCGAGCTGGCCGTGAGCTATCTCGGCCGCGCCGATCTCGGCCATGTCGATCCCGGCGAGAGCCGCTACGACGCGCTCGGCACCGGCGCGAACGAGGGCACCAAGAGCGTGCTCTCCAAGGGCCTGGTGCGCGGCAAGACCGACAAGTTCACGGTGGTTGCCGGCCAGAGCGGCCAGCCGACGCCGGGCTCGCTGTCAAGCGATGCGCGCACCGGCACGGTGGTCACCATGGCCTCGCGCGGGCCGCAGACGGTCGGCGCGACCGCGCTGAAGGAGGAGGTGGCGGCTGCCGTCTCCCCCGCCCTCACCGCCCTGTTCGACCAGGCGGCGGAGGCGGCTCCGGAAGTGAAGGCCGAGCGCTCGACGGCGGACCGCCGGGCCGAGGCGAAGCTGCGCGGCTATGTCGGCGATGCCTGCCCGGAGTGCTCGAACTTCACGCTGGTGCGAAACGGCACGTGCCTGAAGTGCGACACGTGTGGCAGCACGACGGGGTGCAGCTGAGCTTGGCGACCAAACGTACGCAGCTGTCTTAGGAACCGGATTTCGCCGTCAATGACGGCGGAATCTGCATATGAGACCGCTGCGGCGGGGGTATGTCACCGCCAGCGGCGCGGCCAATGCTTTGGCAGGAGCGCTGTAAGAGATGCCCGCTGGAACGACCCGAACGCTCAATCCGCTTCCATTCGAGCATCTTGAGACGAAGCGATTTGAAGACCTGGCTCGCCAACTCGCCTACGGGTTCAGGACTTGGCGGCAGCTGGAAGCGACCGGTCGTACGGGTTCTGATCAAGGCTTCGATGCTCGAGGACTGGAAATCCCTCCCGGAGTTATGCCTGACGCTGACTTAGATATCGATGACGGTGCCGAGACACCGCCAGCGGCATCCCTTACCGACCGCGTTTGGCTCATCCAATGTAAGCGCGAAAAGTCAATCGGCCCCTCCCAGATGCGCGCGCATCTTGCGGCCATTCCCGCAGCGAGCGCCAGCGGCCTTCATGGCTTCTTATTCGTCGCCGCGTGCGACTTTTCATTGAAGACCCGAGAGGTTCTGAGGGAATGGTGCCGCCAGCATGGCGTCTCGGAGTGCATAGTTTGGGGCCGTGGCGAGCTTGAGGATCTACTATTTCAACCGCAGAATGATGGATTACTCTTCGCGTATTTTGGGATTTCAATTCGTCTGCAACGCCAGAGAGTATCGACCGAGCTTCGCCGTACAGTGGCTCTCAAGCGCAAACTGAAACGGCTGTTCGGTGACGAAAGCCGCTACGGCAGAACCGTCCTACTGCGCGACCCTTCCGATGACCGATATCCCTACGTCGACGGCGACAGCCTCAAAGAAACGAAATCGCTGTGGCTTCCCCGGAATGCCTTGGGAATCGGGGTCTTCGGCCTGCGCATCGTCACGCGCGAGTTTTGGGCCTATTATGACTACGACACCCAACGATGGGACTTTGCATCAGGTGTCGATTTGTCGATCCCGAGCGCCCATGAGAACCCTTGGTACGAGTTACAACGTGCCAGCGAGGCGTCGACATCTGGCCAAGTCGTGGATTTTTGGAATTCTCTGCCGAAAGACAATCAGTTCTTTTTCCAAGCCATCGCGGACGTACCCTATGAAGACATTATCGAGATCGATGATGTGGGGGACGACTTGCTGAAGGCGCCGGCCGTCTTCGTCAAATTTAGCAAGGATGCCTCGCCGTACGTCGAGCGAACGGAGGTCCGGATGCGTTCAGGAGATTCGTTTGCTCGTGAGGCCGAATTCTCGCTCGACAACCACGCGCTCGTGTTTCCGGATGAGCTACGCAACCCGATCTGGGAGGAACGCTTTTTCCAAGCGTTTGGCGTGCCGCGGGGAAACGAGCGGCTCGCCGTCACTCTAACGGAACCAGAGTGGAAAAGGGTCCGGCCTGACGGGGAGCCGTCAGCCCACGGTACTCATTCCGACTCCGGCGCACGCGCTAAGCAGACCGCCGGATGAACCGCGCTGGACGGCCACGACCGCATCGCCCCATCCACCAGCCGCCTTGCCATTGTGGCCCCTACGCCGCCAGCTCCTTGAACGTCATCCCGAGGCTCTCGGCCACCGCCCTGTTGGTGATCGCGTGATTGTGGACGTTGAGCCCGCGCCTGAGGTGCGGGTCCTGCGCCAGCGCCTCGAGGCCCTTGTCGGCCAGCGCCAGACCGAAGGGCAGCGTCGCGTGGTTGAGCGCGTGGCTGGAGGTCAGCGGCACCGCGCCCGGCATGTTGGCGACGCAATAGTGGATGACGCCGTCCACCACATAGGTCGGGGCGTCGTGCGTGGTCGGGCGCGAGGTCTCGAAGCAACCGCCCTGGTCGATGGCGACATCCACCACCACGGCAAGGCGCTTCATGCGCGGCAGCATGGCCCGGTCGACCAGTTTCGGCGCGCTGGCGCCCGGCACGAGCACGGCGCCCACCACGACGTCGGCGGCCAGCACCTCCTCGTCGAGCGCATCGGCGGTCGAGAAGCGCGTGCGGACGCGGCCGGCGAACAGGTCGTCGAGTTCGCGCAGGCGCGGCAGCGAACGGTCGAGCACCGTCACCTCGCAGCCGAGCCCGGCCGCCATGCGCGCGGCATGGGTGCCGACCACGCCGCCGCCGATGACCACGACGCGGGCAGGCGGCACGCCCGGCACGCCGCCGAGCAGCAGGCCACGGCCGCCGGCGGGCTTGCGCAGGCTGAAAGCGGCGGCCTCAATAGCGAGACGGCCGGCGACCTCGCTCATGGGGGCGAGCAGCGGCAGGCCGCCGCGCGCATCGGTCACCGTCTCGTAGGCGATGGCGGTGCAGCCGGAAGCGACGAGACCCTCGGTCTGGGCGCGGTCGGCGGCAAGATGCAGATAGGTGAAGAGGATCTGGCCGGGGCGCAGCTGCACCCATTCCTGCGGCTGCGGCTCCTTGACCTTCACGATCATGCCGGCGCGGGCGAAGACCTCGGCCGCGTCGCGGGCGATCGTCGCGCCGGCGGCCTCATAGACGGAATCCGCGGCGCCAATCCCCGCGCCGGCGCCCGTCTCCACCAGGACCTGATGGCCGTGGCGGACATATTCACGAACCGCGGAAGGCGTGAGGCCCACGCGGTATTCATGGGTTTTGATTTCTTTTGGCACGCCGATCAGCATTGGCCCCTCCTCGCAAAGAATGGGCGAGGTTACGACGGGCGCCACGGCGCATCCCGGCGAAAGCGACTGGACAGACGCCTCGCGCACAGGAATCCTGCGTCCATTCGCCAAGAGACGCCGGAAGCCGCCGTGGACATCGACCGCATCGACCTCGCCATCATCCGCGAACTGGAGCGTGACGGCCGCCTCAGCCATGTCGAGCTCGCCGAGCGCGTGGGATTGTCGTCCACCGCCTGCGCGCGGCGGCAGAAGACGCTGGAGGAGGCCGGCTACATCACCGGCTATTCGGCGCGCCTGTCGCTCGACAAGTTCGACCTTGCGATCTCCGTCGTCATCCGCATCGCGCTGGAGAAGCAGAGCGAGGAGGCGCTCGTCGCCTTCGAGAAGGCGGTGCAGCGCTGCCCGTCCATCGTCCGCTGCCTGCTCATGTCCGGCACGGACGACTACCTGATCACGGTGGTCGCGCGCGACATTGCCGACTACGAGCGCATCCACATGACCCAGTTGTCGCGCCTGCCGGGCGTCGCGCGGCTGCATTCGAGCTTCGCGCTGCGCTCCATCGTCGACAGGGCCGTGCCGCCCGAAGTCTTCATGCCGGGCGCTGGCGGCCGCTGACCGGCGGCCAGCGGGCACGGCCGATTCAGAACCGGATATTGGCGCTGCGGACGATCGGGCCCCACTTCCGCAGCTCGCTGCCGATGAACAGGCGCAGTTCCTCCGGCGTGCCGCCGAGAGCCTCCAGCCCAAGCTTGCCGAACAGGTCCCTGGCGGCGGCCGTCGCGAGATAGGCGTTGGCGGCGGCATTGACCCTTGCGACGACATCGGCCGGCACGCCCGCCGGCGCCATGATCGCATACCAGACGGAGGCCTCGAAATTCGGCAGGCCGGCTTCGGAGACCGTCGGCACGTTGGGCAGCCCGCTCCAGCGGCGACGGCTGGCGATGGCGAGCGCCGGCAGCTTGCCCTCCTGGACATTGGTGACATAGGCGGCCATCGAATCCATGCCGACATCGATATGGCCGCCGAGCAGGTCGCCCGCGATCGGCCCGCTGCCGCGATACTGGACGGCGTTAATGTCGATGTCCGCCGAGCGCGCGAGCAGCAGGCCGGTGATGTGGCCGAGGGTGCCGTTGCCAGGAAAACCGATGGAGAGGCGGCCGGGATTGGCCTTGGCATGGGCGATGAGAGCCTGGAGGTCGCGCAGCGGCGAACCGGCCTTGGCAACGATGATGACCGGCAGGCTGGCGACCAGCGCGACGGGCGCGAGGTCGCGCTCGGGATCGTAGGGCATCTGCTCGTACATGAGCTTGTTCGTGGCGACCGGTCCCGTGGTGCCGAACAGCAGCGTGTAGCCATCGGCTGCCGCGCGCGCGACCGCCGCGCCGCCGAGATTGCCGCCGGCGCCACCGCGATTGTCGATCACAACGGGCTGGCCGATCTGCTGGCTGAGGAACTCCGCGAAGGAGCGGGCGAGCACGTCGGAGGCGGTGCCGGCGGTGAACGGCACGACCAGCGTCACCGGCCGCGCCGGCCAGCTCTGCGCCTGCGCGGGGAGCGCGAGCCCGGCCGCCAGCGGCAATGACAGGAACACACGGCGGGTTGCGCGCCAGAAGCCATGCATGAGCGATCCTCCACGATGGCGCTGAAACGGCCATTCTTGATGGATCATCTCTAGAGCGACGCCCTGCCCCGCTCGCGGCAATCGGCTCGCATTCCGCATCGCGAAATCTTCGGCCGGCAGGCGCTACCGATGCGCGACTGGCCGGCGATCAACGGGCGCGCAGTTCGGCCTCGATGCCGGCAGCGGCCTCCTTCAGCGGATAGTAGATCCGCGAACGGGCCTCCGGCGTCGCCACGGCCGAGCGGAAGAAGGTCACGCCGAAGGTTCCCAGAACCCGCTCTGCGAGCATCAGCGGCACCGCGATGGTCGAGGACGAGCGCGGCTCGACTTCGGCGTCGCGCTCGGCGAAGCCCCGCCGCCGGACGGTCGCGATCATGGCGTCAAGGTCGGCCTCGGTGCAGGCGCGGTTCTCGGCATCGGGCGACACCTTCATCAGCTCAACGAGGATCCGGCGTTCGTCGTCCGGGCAGAAGGCCAGATACGCGCGCCCGAGCGCGCGCGCGGCAAGGCTCAGCCGCTGCCCGATCGTCGCGTGGAAGGGCGAGATGGGGCTGTCGGGAATGGTACTCAGCTTCACGGTGACCGCGTCGCGGTCCAGCACGCAGACCGCCGTCGGCCACTTGATCTCGCGCGTCAGGGCCTTGGCCCAGGGCCGGGCGATCTCGATCAGGACTGGCGCTCCATGGAATCCGGCACTGAGCGAGGCCGTCTGCGCCGTCACCTGATAGCGCCGCAGCCGGTCGTCATAGTGGACGTAGCCGGCGCCGATCAGCGTCTCCAGCAGCCGCACGATGGTCGGCTTCGGCAGGCCGGTGGCCGCATGCAGGTCGCCGACCGTGGTGAAATCGGACCGGTTGATCTCCGCGAGCAGCGACAGTGCCCGGACGACGGACTGGACCGGAGGGTAGGACGGCAAGGCAACACCCGCGCGGCGACACCGATCCGCTCATTTGATCAGGCCGCGGCCATATTGAACAGCGCCCGCGCCCCTGCCGCCGCCGTCACGCCGGCGGCAGGTTCAGCATGCGCGCGGCATTGTCGCCGACCAACGCGCGGATCTCGGCCTCGGAAAACTGGAGATCGAGCAACTGCCCGACGACATGGCGGAAGCCATCGACCGGGCGCGGCCCGCCGGTGATGCCGAGATCGGAGGACAGGATCGTGTTCTCCACCCCCGCCAGCCGGATGAGATGGGCGAGGTTCTCCGAATCGAACCGGTAGGATCGGCCAGGCACGAACATGCAGATGGAATGTTCCATCACGGCGCCCAGGGCGACCAGTCCGCGAATGTCCTCGTCGGAACAGTTGACGATATAGGTCGGGTGATTGACCAGCAGCTTGGCGACGCCCCGTGCGCGTGCTTCCGCGAAGACCAGCGCCAGTTCATGAGCGGAGAGATGTCCGCCGGCCAGAATGATGTCGGCCTCGGCGACGAGATCGAGAACCTGCTTCACCTCGTCGGTGACGCGGCCATTGCCGTCCAGCGCCGTCAGCGGGACCGGATCGAGCATCTTCTGCGCGGTCTTCGGGAACGTCTTCGCCTGGCCGCTCGCCTGCACCGCGATATGGTTCGCGGCGGAGAGTGTCGGCAGCCAGATGATCTTCGCCCCCAGCTTGATTGCATGGTCGGCGGCGTGCGGATTGATGCCGCCGGAGGCATTGTTCAGCACCAGGCCGGAATAGAGCTTCACCCCCGTCTCCGGAAACAGCTTCTCCAGCAGCGTGGCGTGGGCCGAGCCGAGATAGAAATGGTCCTTGTAGAGGAGCGCGCGGAACTTCGCGTCCGCGCAATCCATCAGCGCATCGTGGTGGTCGAGGATGCGCGGCATCGCCGCCGGGCCGCTGTGGCAATGCAGGTCGATGGCTCCGACCAGCAGCGCGGCGATCTCGGCCGCGCGCGGGTGGGCGTCGATGGAAGCGGTGTCGGACATGGTGGCTCCCTGAAGCAGCGCCTTCGTCACGCGGTCTTGCCGGGTATCGGATAGTCGTCGGCGTTCAGCACCCAGCCGGGCTTCTCCGAGAAGTCGCGGCGGGGCGGCGAGAAGATGTCGATCATCTGGTTGAAGCCGGGCAGGACCGAGCGCGAGGTGTGCACGGCCGGCGGTGGGATGACGGTGAGCGAGGGCGCCGCCAGCAATTCGTGCTCGTCCTCGCGCCAGACGGTCATGTCAGGCGTCCAGGGCCAGCGGATGTCGTGGACGAAAGCGCCGTCGATGACGAGCGAACCCTGCTCGAAATCGTCGTGGTGATGGGGCGACAGCTTGGTGACGTCGCGCAGGCCGATGCGCGGCTCGAGGAAGTTCACCATCAGGTTGGTGGAGCGGAAGATGCGGCCGAAGCGCCCTTCCTCGCCCGTCACGTCGAGGCTGTAGGAGCGCACGCGCCAGCCGCCGACCGGATCGGGCCATGCCTCCAGCGGCGCGACATTGGGATGGGCCGTCGCATAGGAGGCGGCGTTGGAGCACTTGCCGTTGAGATCCGGCGAGAGGGTCGAGAAGATGCGGATGATCCGCCCCTTGGCCGAAGCGGTGAGGCTCGATGCGCCCGGCGGCACGAAAGCGATGGAGCGCCCCGGCAGGTCGACGGTCTCGGCGCCGGCGACGATGCGCGCGCCGGCAGCCGCCTCGGGAAGGATGACGCAATATTCGTCAGCCTGCGCCGTGCGTGCGAGAACGCCGCCGGCCTCGACCTCGGAATAGGCGACGAGGAAATTCTGGCCGCGCGCGTACCAGGTCTTGAAGCCCTGCCCCTCCTCCTGAGGCGGCGTCGCGTAGAACCGGGCGTAGTCGGCCGCGGCGAACGCAGTCGCGGACTTGGCCGGCCGGGACGCCGCCAGCGTCGCGCGGGGATCAGAAGCATGGAACATGGTGGGCCTCCTGTTTCGGTGCGCCAGCGGCGGCGCGCGGTGCCGGGTTCGCGAGGGCGTCAGGACTTGATGGTTTCGAAATCCGCGCGGGCCTGGGCCGCCGCCTTGCGCATCAGCCCCTGATCCGACGATACGATGAAGGCGGTTGCGCCACGCTCGTGGAACGCCTTGGCCTCGGCGATGCCGTCGACCATGACGCAGATCGGCTTTCCTGCCGCCGATGCCGCGCGGATGATCGTGTCGACCGCCTCCTGGATCACCGGCGCGTCGCGGTTCGGCGCACCGAACGCGACCGTCAGGTCGCCGCGGCCAATGAACACGCCGTCGATACCCTCGACCCCGACAATGGCCTCGATCTCGGGAAGCGCATGCGGGTCCTCGATCATGGCGATGACCGTCGTCTCGGCGTCTGAGGCGGAGACATGGTCCCACATCTTGCGCGCGCCATAGCCGCCCGCACGAGAGGTGGCCGAGAAGCCGCGCGAGCCCGACCGGTAGCGGCAGGCGGAAGCGAGAGCCCGTGCCTGCGCGACAGTCGCCACATGGGGGACGAGCACGCCGGTGGCGCCACCGTCGAGGACGGAGAGGATGTCGGTCGGCGAGGCGGAAGGCACGCGCACGATGGCGGCGGTTCCGGTGGCGCGCGCCGCGAGCAGCGCCAGATCGGTTGTGTTGCGGTCGAACGGCGCGTGCTCCTGATCGACGACGACGAAATCGAAGCCGAGATCGCCGATGATCTCGACGGGGTGGACGGCCGGCGTCTTGATGAACGTGCCGAGCAGCGGCTGGCGCGCTGCGAAGCGCTGCCGGAACGTGTCAGTTGTGGGACGCTGATCGCTGGTCATCGGGTGCCTGTCCGGGGATGAACGGGATGGGTCATGGATCGGGCGGCAGTCACGACGCCCGGAACATCGCGCGCGCCTCGTCGGGCGTCGCGGGGCGCAGGCCCAGGGCGGCAGCGCCGGCCGCGACCTGGCGGACCAGCGCGGCATTGTCCTCGGCGACCGTGCGGTCGGGCAGATGCAGATTGTTCTCGAACCCGACCCGGACATGGCCGCCGAGCGCGGCCGCCGTCACGACGCAGGCCGTCTCGCGCAGCCCGAAGGCGCAGACGGCCCAGGGCAGCGGCAGCGACCATGCGTCGAGAAAGGGCAGAAGGTCGGCCGGCGCCGACTGCTGGCCGGCCGTGTAGCGGCCGAGAACGAACAGAACGCTGGCGCAGGCGGTCGGAATGACGCCCTTGCCGACGAGGCCAACGAAGCGCTGCACATCGACCGCGTCGTAGAGGATGTGCTGGACGAGGCAGCCGGACTGCGCATGGCGGGCGAGGAAAGCCGCTGCTGCCGTTTCGTAAGAGGCGTCTGGAATCAGTTCCCGCAAGGCGATGGAGAAAGCCTCCGGCGCCACGGCGTCGGCCACCGCCATCTGCTGCTCCGGCGTGTAGAGCCCGACCGCCTCCGTGGTGATCTGGATGATCGGCGTGGGGCCGGCCTCGGCACGGATCGCCTTGGTGACATCCCGATAGAGCTCGGCATCGAGGATATGAGTGCCATCGGCGGCGCGGACATGGGCATGGATCATCGCCGCGCCGGCCTCGACGCTGCGGACGGCGTCGATGCCGATCTCGGCAACCGTCAGGGGAATACGCGGGTGATCCGCTTTCGTCCGCCGCGCCCCGTTGGGTGCGACCGCGATGATGGTGGGAGCGATCATGGTCGATGCAATCCGATCCTGCGGCTCGGCTGAGCCAGACCCGTCTTCCTTATGCCGGCGCGCGGCATTCGGGGAGATCGGGCGGCGGGCTCAGGTCAACCATCAACCACGCCGGGCCGTGCGGCTATCTTCATCGATTTCGCGATCCGAAACGGCGTCGGCACGACACACCCGCATACAAATCGTTTGAAATCCCGCCACGCCGGCCGCACCCTGCGCCGCAAGGCTGGCACATGACCGGCCACGGGGAGGCTTCGACATGCAGGACGGGCGGCCAGCGCCACCGACCACGGCCGGGCACAATGTTTCGCTACCCGAACGCGCCTTCCGCATCCGGCGCAATGCGCTGCGGATGGCCGAGGTTCAGGGCCAGGGCTATATCGCGCAGGCGCTCGGCGTCGCCGACGTGCTGGCGGTGTCCTATTTCCACGCGCTGCGCTACCGCCCCGGTGAGCCCCGCTGGGAGGGCCGGGACCGGTTCCTGCTCTCCATCGGTCATTACGCCATCGCGCTCTATGCCGCGCTGATCGAGGCCGGCATCGTTCCCGAACAGGAACTGGAGACCTACGGCTCGGACAACAGCCGCCTGCCGATGTCTGGCATGGCGAGCTACACGCCCGGCATGGAAATGAGCGGCGGCTCGCTCGGCCTCGGGCTCGGTATCGCTGTCGGCATGGGCCTCGCGCTGAAGCGCAAGGGTTCCGATGCGCGCGTCTACAACCTGATGTCGGACGGCGAGCTGAACGAGGGGCCGACCTGGGAGGCGGCGATGTCCGCCGGCCACTGGAAGCTCGACAACATCACCTGCCTCGTCGACGTGAACCGCATGCAGGCGGACGGCGTCTCCACCGGCGTGCTGAACTTCGAGCCGCTGGAGGACAAGTGGCGCGCCTTCGGCTGGCATGTGCAGCGCGTGGACGGCAACAGCATCGCGACTCTGGTCGAAGCCTTCGACGCGGCGCGCGCCTTCGCCGAGCCCAAGCCGCGCGTGATCATCTGCGACACGAAGATGGCCAGAGGCGTGCCCTTCCTCGAAACGCGGGAGAAATCGCATTTCCTGCGCGTCGAGCCGCATGAGTGGGCCGAGGCGATCGCGGCGCTGGAAGCCGGGAGAATGGCATGAGCAGCAGCGGCTCCCGATCCGATTCCTGGCGCGGCGACGCAGCCCTCGCTCTGCGGCGGCAGGAGGCGGCCGATCCCTCGCGGCCGACGTTGACGACCTCGGCGATGATCGCATCGCTCGCGGCCGAGGGGCAGGCGACGCGCCCTGCCCCCTTCGGGCATGCGCTTGCCGAGATCGCGGCGACACGGCCCGAGATCATCGGCATGACGGCGGACCTGTCGAAATATACCGACCTGCACGTCTTCGCCGCCGCCCATCCCGACCGCTTCTACCAGATGGGCATGGCCGAGCAGCTCCTGATGCTCGCCGCCGCGGGCATGGCGCACGAGGGCTTCGTGCCTTTCGTGACGACCTATGCGGTCTTCGCCTCGCGCCGCACCTACGATTTCGTTAGCCAGGCGATCGTGGAGGAAGGGCTGAACGTCAAGATCTGCTGCGCCCTGCCCGGCCTCACGACGGGTTATGGGCCGAGCCATCAGGCGACCGACGACCTCGCCATCTTCCGCGCCATGCCGGACCTGACCGTGGTCGATCCCTGCGATGCGCTCGATACCGAGCAGGCGACCCGCGCCATCGCCGCCCATGACGGCCCGGTCTATATGCGCCTCTTGCGCGGCAACGTGCCCCTGGTGCTCGACGCCTACGATTACAGTTTCGAGCTCGGCCGCGCGAAACTGCTGCGCGGCGGCGGAGATGTGCTGATCATCGCTTCCGGTTTCATGACCATGCGCGCGCTGGAGGCGGCCGAGGCGCTCGCCGCCGATGGCGTCGACGTCGCGGTGCTGCATTCGCCGACGATCAAGCCGCTGGATGCCGAAACCATCCTGCGCGAGGCGGGACGCGGCGGCCGGCTCGTGGTGGTCGCCGAGAACCACTCGGTCATCGGAGGGCTCGGCGAGGCTGTCGCGGCGCTGCTGATGAGCTCCGGCGTCCATCCAACCTTCCGGCAGATCGCGCTGCCCGACGCCTTCCTCGACGCCGGCGCGCTGCCGACGCTCCACGACCGCTACGGCATTTCGGCCAAGGCTGTCGCGGCGCGTATCAGGGCCTGGCTCGGCTGACGTCGACGGAAGCAGGCTGCGCTCATCGAATGTCGCCGCCCGCGCCACAAAGCGGAAATGCCGTGTCGCGACAACTGATGGTGGCCCAGTCGCCTGCCGGAGAGGTTTCGATGTCGCTGAAATCGCTGTTTTTTGCCGCCGTTATGGCGCTTACCCTGCCCGCCGCCATCGCGCCGACCGTGCATGCCCAGCAGGGCCGCTCCTTCCCGCTCATCGCCGATCCCCGCGCCTATGCCGATGAAGTCGCCCGGATGATCGATGACGACGATCTCGGCAGCGCCGCCCGCTCGGTCATCGGCAACCTGCGCTCCACCAACGATCCCGCCACCTTCGCCCAGCAGATGACGGCGATGACCAACCGCGGGCCGGTGCGCTATGGCGCGGTCGCCTCCGACCGGACGCAGGAGGGCGTCGGCCGGATGATATGCCTCTACCGCATGCGCGAGAGCGCGGAAGCCGCCGGCTTCTTCTTCTACGTCTTCGTGTTCCGCCGCTCGGATCGCGGCTGGCACCTCGCCAATTTCCACTACAACGAGGTCGGCAACGTGCTGGTCGCGCCCGGCTGCTGAACGGCCGGGCGGCGGAGCGTTGCGCTGACTGAGGGGGTGTCAGGCGGCGGTCGTGTCGTCGAGCTTGGCGTCGGGCGCGTTCTTCTTGACGCTCTCGATGCCGTTGTCGCGCGCCTTTTCGGACGAATAGACCTCGCTGGTGCCGATCACCTGGCCGTTGGTCGCCTTGAGGTTGAACATCGGGCCATTCTTGGCGGCCTTGCGCTCGTAGCGGGCATCCTCGGGCGCGTTCTTGCGAACGCTGGCAATGCCGTTCTCGCAGGCTGCCTTGGTCGTATAGAGTTCACTGGTCAGGATCGTCTCGCCGTTGCCGGCTTTCAGCGCGAAGCGGAACTGCCCATTCGATGCCTTGCTCAACACGAATTTGCCTGCCATTCGGCCCTCCCCTGAGCACGGTCAGTCGTGCCCGCACGTTCCAGTTGAGCCGGATTCCGTCTTTCGAGGCAAGTGACCGGGCACGGCCACGGTCGCGGGCCGGCCGCCTGTCACCTCCGGCCTGACGCCTTCCGGTATCTCTTGACCGCCCGCTCGCGCTTGAGCCGGGACAGGCGCTCCAGCCAGAACAGGCCGTCGAGCTGGTCGATCTCATGCTGCAATACGACGGCGAGAAAGCCGTCGGCCTCGCCCTCCTCCACGGCGCCCGTCAGCGTGCGCCAGCGCAGGCCGATACGCGCCGGGCGCTCGATCTCCTCGGAAATGCCTGGCATCGATACGGAACCCTCGTGCTCCACCTTCGTCTCGGGCGAGGTCCAGGTGATTTCCGGATTGACGTAAAGCCGCATCAGGGCGTCGTCCGCGAGGCGTATGGCCACCAGCCGCGCCGGCACGGCGATATGCGGCGCAGCGAGGCCGATGGCGGGCGCGGCGACGAGCGTGTCCATCAGATCCTGCGCCAGCGCCTGCAAGCCCTCGTCGAAAACCTCGACGGCAAGGGCCTTCCGGCGCAGCAGTGGATCGGGAAACATGACGAGCGGACGGACAGCCACGATGCGCCCTCAGAAATGCTCGAAGCGGCCGGGGCCGAGATCAAGGGTGTTGCCCTGCCCGTCGCGTACGACGAAACCGGCCGATGCGGTGACTTCACCGATACGGGTGCACGGCACACCGACGGTCTCGGCGGCCTCTGCCAGCGGTGCGAAAGCACCTGGCCGACAGGTCATCAGAATCTCGTAGTCGTCGCCGCCGGTGAACACGGTACGTCGCAGCAGCGGATCGAGGCGGAGAGCAGACCGCGCGGCGGCCGAAAGCGGCACGGCATCGGCTGCGACAGTCGCGCCGACGCCGGAGACCTTCAGGAGCTTGGCGAGATCGCCGGCAAGGCCGTCAGAGACGTCCATGGCTGCGGAGGCATGGGCGGCGACCGCTTCGGCAAGCGCCGTGCGGGGCTGCGGCAGCAGATAGCGCCCGCGCAACTGCCCCCGTTCGGTCGCCGTCAACCCGCCGATCCATGATGCCGCCGCAGTCGGATCGCGTTCGGCCGCACGCACGGCAAGGCCCAGCGCCCCGTCGCCAATGGTCCCGGTCACGCAGACGAGGTCGCCGGCCTTCGCGCCGCGCCGCCGGACCCAGCGCTTCGCGCGACCGAAGGCGGTGATGGAGATCGTCAGCGGTCCCGGCACCTTGACCGTGTCGCCGCCATAGAGCGGGCAGGCATAAGCGGCGATATCGACCGCCAGTCCCTCGCAGAAACCTGCAAGGAAATCCTCCGTCCAGTCCGGCGGCAGGCCCAGGCCGAGCAGGAAGCCGGCGGGAACCGCGCCCTTGGCAGCGAGGTCGGAGAGATTGGTGCGCAACGCCTTGGCGGCGATCGTGGCAGGCGGATCGTCGGGGAAGAAGTGCACCCCGGCAATCGCCATGTCCTTGGTGACGACCAGTTCGCCGGGCCCCTCCGGCAGCACGGCGGCATCATCGGTCAGCCCGTCCGCCCCCGCCACGACGGCGAGGGGGGCAAGGTAGCGGGCGATCAGATCGTCTTCGGTGGGGCGGGACATCGGCAAGGCAGGACTTCAGGGGAAGGCACCATCCCCGCACCGCCCCCGAGGCGCAAGCCTCGTTGCGACGGGCACCGGTCAGAGATCGATGAACGACTTGAAGCCGCCATAGATCATGCGCTTCCCGTCGAATGGCATGTCGGCCGGCTCGCACTTCACCCGCGGGTCGGCCATGACCCTGGCGTTGATCTCGTCGCGCTTCTCGCGCGATTCGTAGACGATCCACGAAAACACCACGACCTCGTCGTCCCTGGTCTGCACGGCACGCGGGAAGGATGTCAGCTCGCCAAAGGGCACGTCGTCACCCCAGCACTCGACATAGGCGAGCGCGCCATATTCCTTCCACACGGCACCCGCCGTCTGAGCCATGGCCTTGTAGGCGTCCATGCTCTGCTTCGGCACGGCCAGAACGAAACCATCGACATAGCTCATCGCATTTCCTCCCAGGCGACCCAAACAACTCCCGCACCTTGCCGGCGCGCGGTCCGACAGGCGGCAGCAGCGATGGGATTAGGGAAGAACGCGGAGCGGCGGACGGGGTTTCGCCGGGTGGGATCAGGCCTTGGGGGCTTCGCCCATCTCGGCGCCGCGGACGCGCTTGGCGATCTTGTCGAGCACGGCATTGGCCATGCCGACCTCCTCGCGGTCGACGAAGGCATCCGCCACGTCGACATATTCGGTGATGATCACCTTGGCCGGCACATCGGGGCGCTCGAACAGCTCGTAGGCGCCGGCGCGCAAAACCGCGCGCAGGACCGCCTCGATGCGGCGTAGCGGCCATTCATCGGCGAGGATGCGGTCCACGGCGACGTCGATGCGCTGCTGCTCGCGCATCACGCCCTGGATGATGTCGCGGAAAAACTGATGATCGGCCGGCAAATAGGTCTCGCCCTCGACCTCGCGGCCCATCCAGAAGGTCTGGAACGAGCCGATCACGTCGTTGATGTCGGACCCGGCGACGTCCATCTGGTAGAGCGCCTGCACGGCCGCGAGACGGGCCGTCCCGCGCTTGTTCGCTTGTTTCGGGGTGGGAGCCAGAGCCATCACGAACGCTCCGCCGCGCGTTTGAGGCGGATCATGGCAAGGCACGCCTTGGCCGCGCCGCCGCCCTTGTCGAGCTCGCTCCTGCGCGCGCGCGCCCACGCCTGAGCGTCGTTCTCGACGGTGAGGATGCCGTTGCCGAGGGGCATCTTGCGCGCGACGGAAAGCTCCATCAGGGCGCGCGAGGAATCTCCCGAGACGATCTCGTAGTGAGTGGTCTCGCCGCGGATCACCGTGCCGAGGGCCACTGCGCCGTCGAAGGGCTCGCCGCGCGCGGCCGCACCGTCCATCAGGATCGCGATGGCAGCCGGAATCTCCAGCGCGCCGGGCACCGTATGCAGCTCGTAGGTCGCGCCGACTTCGGCGATCGCGGCGGTGGCGCCATCGAGCAGCGCGTCCGCGATGTCCTCGTAGAAGCGCGCCTCGACGATCAACACGCGGGCGTGGGTCGGAATCACCTGCTCAGGCGCGGAACGCGGGGCGGCCATGGACTGTCCTTCGGAGAATGGAGCGGCTTAGTAGCCCTCGGCCTTCGCCTCCGCAAGGCGCGCGGAGTAGCGCGCCATCATGTCGACCTCGAGATTGACCCGGTCGCCCGCCTTCGCCTCGCCCCAGGTGGTGACCGCCAGCGTGTGCGGGATCATGGTGACCGTGAACGTGTCGTCCTTGACGCCGTTGACGGTGAGCGAGGTTCCGTCGAGGGCAACCGAGCCCTTTTCCGCGATGTATTTGGCGAGTTCGCGCGGCGCGCGGAACACGAACCATGCGGTCCCGTCGCGATCATCACGCGAGACGATCTCGGCGACGCCGTCGACATGGCCGGTGACGATGTGGCCGCCAAGTTCGTCGCCGATGCGCAGCGCCCGCTCCAGATTGACCTTCCGGCCGGCACGCCAGTCGCCGAGCGTGGTGCGCGCCAGCGTCTCGCCGGAGGCGTCGATGGTGATCAGGGTATGGTTCGAGCCGGGCTGCAGGCTGGTGACGGTCAGGCAGACGCCCATGTGGCAGACCGAGGCGCCGAGTGGCAGGGAGTCGGCCGGATAGGAACAGGCGACGGTCAGATGCCGCGCGCTGCCCTTCTCCTCCACGGCGACGATCTCGCCGACGTCGGTGATGATGCCGGTGAACATGGGTCAGGGCTCCCTGAGGAAGATTTCAACGTGGTCCCGTCCGGCGTGACGGCTTTCGACGGGACGATAGCGGGCGGGAAGCGGGCCGGCGAGCGCCGGAACTCCGTCGCCGAGCGGGTCGGGCGAGCGGGTGAGCCAGATCTCGTCCGCGAGATCGGCATCGATCAGCGTCCGCGCAAGGGTCGGACCACCTTCGGTCATGACACGGGTGATGCCGCGCACGGCGAGGAGGCGCAGGGCAGCAGCGACGTCCACCGAGCCGTCCTCCATACGCCGGACCAGCATGACCTCGCAGCCGGCGGCGCGCAGGGCGCGCTCGGCTTCCGGCGCGGCGCCGACCGTGCCGAGCACCCAGGTCGGTATGTCGCCCGCGGTGCGCACGAGCCGCGAGGCCAGCGGCAGGCGCAAGCGGGAATCGATCACCACGCGGATCGGCGAGCGGCGTTCCATGCCCGGAAGACGGCAGTTGAGCATCGGGTCGTCCGATAGCACCGTGCCGACGCCGACCATGATCGCATCCGCCATGGCACGCATCAGATGGACCTGGTCGTGGGCACGCGGCCCTGAAATCTGCGTGCGCGCGCCGCCCTTCACCGCGACGAAACCGTCCGAGGACATGGCCATCTTGAGTTGGACGAAGGGGCGGCCGAGGCGGATGCGGCTGAAATGGCCGCGATGGTCGAGGGCCGCCTCGTGCTCGCGCAGGCCGACGTCGACCGCGATCCCATAGGCGCGCAGCATGGTGAAGCCGCGCCCGCGCACGCGCGGATCGGGATCGCCCACCGCGCAGACCACCCGCGACACCCCCGCCCGCGCCAGCGCGTCAGAACAAGGCGCGGTCTTGCCGTAGTGCGAGCAGGGCTCCAGCGTCACATAGGCCGTCGCGCCTTTCGCGGAACCACCGGCATGGGCAATGGCCGTAGTCTCGCCATGCGGCCTGCCGCCCGGCTGGGTCAGGCCCCGGCCGACGATCACATCGTCTTTGACAAGGACGCAGCCGACCGATGGGTTGGGCCAGGTAAGCCCGAGGCCGCGGCGGCCGAGCCGCAGCGCGTGGTCCATGAACTGCCGGTCGGCGGCCGAGAAGACCCGATCGGCCATGGCCTATCCGGCCTTCGGGTCCGCCGTCGCCTCGCCGTCCTCGGACATCTCGCCGATGAGCTGCTGGAACTCGCGGGGGTCACGGAAATTGCGATAGACCGAGGCGAAACGGACATAGGCGACGTCGTCGAGCGCCTTGAGCGCCTCCATGACGATGCGGCCGATATTCTCGGCGGGAATGTCGGATTCGCCGGAGGCTTCGAGCTGGCGGACGATCCCTGAGACGAGGCGCTCCACCCGCTCCGGGTCCACCGGACGCTTGCGGAGCGCGACCTGGATCGAGCGCATCAGCTTGTCGCGGTCGAACGGCACGCGCTTGCCGGAACGCTTCACCACCACGAGTTCGCGCAGCTGCACGCGCTCGAACGTGGTGAAACGGCCGTTGCATTCCGGGCAGACCCGGCGGCGGCGGATGGCGGAGCCGTCCTCGGTGGGACGACTATCCTTCACCTGCGTGTCGCCGAAGCCGCAGAAGGGACAGCGCACCGTCTGCCCCGCGCGTCAGGAATAGATCGGGAAGCGGTCGGTGAGATCCTTCACCTTCTCGCGCACGGCCGCCTCGACCTGGGCGTTTCCTTCCTCGGAATTGGCCCGGGACAGACCGTCCAGCGTCTCGGCGATCAGTTCGCCGATGCGCTTGAATTCGGCAATGCCGAAGCCGCGGGTCGTGCCGGCCGGCGTGCCGAGGCGGACGCCCGAGGTGACGAAGGGCTTCTGCGGGTCGAAGGGGATGCCGTTCTTGTTGCAGGTGATGTAGGCGCGCCCGAGCGAAGCCTCGGAGGCCTTGCCGGTGAGGTTCTTCGGCCGCAGATCGACCAGCATCAGATGATTGTCGGTGCCGCCAGTGACGAGGTCGAAGCCAGCCGATTTCAGCGTCTCGGCCAGCGCCTTGGCATTGGCCACGACGGCATGAGCATAAGTCTTGAACTCCGGCCGCAGCGCCTCGCCGAAGGACACCGCCTTGGCGGCGATGACATGCATCAGCGGACCGCCCTGGATGCCCGGGAAGATCGCCGAATTGAACTTCTTGGCGAGATCCTCGTCATTGGTGAGGATCATGCCGCCACGGGGGCCGCGCAGCGTCTTGTGCGTGGTGGTGGTCACGACATGCGCGTGCGGGAACGGCGAGGGATGCGCGCCGCCCGCAACCAGACCGGCGAAATGCGCCATGTCCACGAACAGGTAGGCGCCGACCTCGTCGGCAATCTCGCGGAAGCGGGCGAAGTCCCAGAAGCGGGCATAGGCAGAGCCGCCGGCGACGATCACCTTCGGTTTCGTCTCGCGGGCGATGCGGGCGACCTCGTCCATGTCGATGACCTGGTCGTCCTGGCGCACCGTGTAGGGAGCGACCTTGAACCACTTGCCGGAGACGTTGACCGGCGAGCCGTGGGTCAGGTGACCGCCGGCCGCGAGGTCGAGGCCCATGAACGTGTCGCCGGGCTGCATCAGCGCCATGAACACGCCCTGGTTGGCCTGGCTGCCCGAGTTCGGCTGGACATTGGCGAACTTGCAGCCGAACAGCTTCGTGGCGCGTTCGATGGCCACCGTTTCGGCGATGTCGACGAACTGGCAGCCGCCATAGTAGCGCTTGCCCGGATAGCCCTCGGCATATTTGTTGGTCATCACCGAGCCCTGCGCCTCCATCACGGCGCGCGAGACGATGTTCTCCGAGGCGATCAGCTCGATCTCGTGCTGCTGGCGACCGAGCTCCTTCTGGATCGCGTCAAAGATGACGGGATCTGCATCGGCGAGGGAGGCGGAGAAAAAGCCGTCGAAGGGCTGGCTGGACGCGGCGGAAGACGAGGACATCCGGATCACTCCGTGGGCAGCGGCGACGGGCGCCGGCAGTGTCGGGGCATGGGTGATGGCCGTAGCACAGCGCCCCCGCCGAGTCCAAGCTTTGCCAACCGCCAAACCACCAGACCTTGTGGCGAGGTCAGGCCCCCTCGCCCGTATCCTGCGCCAGCCGCCGCTCCAGCTTGCGCCGGGCAAGTCGCTCAAGGTCGTGCAGGGCAGCATTGACCGGCCCCATCACGACCACTTCCGTGCCGGTCTCGGCGCAGATCGCGGCGACGCGCACATAGGCGCCAAGGGGCCGGTGCTCGAAATAGACGGTACGGCCGGGCGAGTCGGGCATCGAGCGAATGTGCCACAACCCACGCGCCAACGAAAAAGCCCGGCGCGATGGCCGGGCTTTCGTCGCAATCCGCAGGTCGCGGCGATCAGCGCAGCGCCACCGGCTGGGCGGTGTTGGTGGCCGCCTGCGCGCCGATGCCGTCGCGCTGGTAGATATCGTCGCGGAACTGGACGAGGCCGTCCGGATTGGCCCAGGCGGTGATGTAGACCCAGTAGACCGGCACCGGCTGGATCGGCTTTGCGTCCACGCGGTCCGTGGTGCGGAAGATGCGGTCGATCTCCGAACGCGACCACTGCGTGCCCTGCAGGATCCAGGCGATCAGCTCGCGGATGTTCTGGATGCGCGCGCAGCCCGAGGAATGGAAGCGCTGGTCCTCGCCGAACAGGCCCTTGGAGGGCGTGTCGTGCATGTAGACCGCGTGCTGGTTCGGGATGTTGATGCGGACATTGCCCATCGAGTTGCCCTCGAAGGGGTCCTGCCGGAAGCGGAAGTTCATCGCATCCATCGAGTTCCAGTTGATGGACTCGGGCGCCACTTCCTGGCCCTGGCCGTTGAACACGCGAATGCGGTTCTTGGCGAGATAGTCCGGCTCCGCCTGCATCTTCGGGATCAGATCCTTGCGGATGATCGAGGCCGGGACAGTCCAGAACGGGTTGAAGTTGATGTCCTGCACGCGGGTCGAGATGACCGGCGACTGGCGGTCGATCTTGCCGACCACGGTCACGTGGCGCGAGACGACGGTGCCGTTCTCGACCGCTTCCAGCTGGGCGGCCGGAATGTTCATGACGATGAAGCGGTTGCCGAGGAAGCCGGACTGGGCGCGGACGCGGACGAGATTGGTCTCGAGCTGGCGCAGACGCAGTTCGGCCGGGACGTTGAGCGCGGCGTAGGTGGAATCGCGGACCTGACCGTCCGGCGAGATGCCGTGGCGGGTCTGGAAACGCTTCACGGCCGTATCGACGAACGAATCGAAGATGTCGGAGCGGCCGGCGGAGGCGTCGAGGTCGCCGGAAGCGACAAGGCGCTCGCGCAGCGCGATCACCGCCGGGCGGCGCGAACCGATGCGCAGGCGCTCGTTGGCTGGCACCGGGCGCCAGCCCCCGCGGCCGACGATCTGCTGATACTGGGCGATGGCCTGTTCGAGGCCCTGCACCGTGTGCGGCCCGAGCACCGGATAGGGATTGCGGGTCGAGCGGGCGCGCGAGCCGGCGTCGAAACTGTCGGACCATTCCGCCGTCGCGCCGCCGCGCACGCCCTGCGCGAGCGCCGAGGGGGCGGCAGCCGCGAGGGCCGCCAGCGAGGTCAGGCCGCCGAGAACGGCGCGCCGGGGCAGCAGGCCCAGGGTCGAGGCAGGCGAACGATCCGTCACGTCACAGGCTCCGGCTGATCGGCGGGACCCATGAGGTCGCGGCCGCCCGAGGGGAGGAAACACCAACATCCTTAAGGAATGCCCACCGGCACTGATGGCCACCTATGGCAATCAATGTGACCAACTCAAGGCATATGACGCAGGGGAGCCCCGCGAAAGTGCGGTGTTCGGCGGCTTCAGCTGAGCGATGAAGCCTGAAAGACACGAAAAAGCCCGGTGCGAAGACGCACCGGGCGCAATCAGGTTCAGGGTGATCGGCGCGACCGGAGGCTCAGTCGCCGTCGGCACCCGTATCGTCGGCACCGGCGGCGAACAGGCCGAGACCCGTGACGCCGAGCGCGTTTTCCGCGAGGACCAGAAGGAGCGCCGCCGTGGCGATCCAGGCCGGCCAGTTGGCAAGCATCGAGACCGTCATGGCAGGCCTCAGAGGCGATAGAGGATCTGGTCGGTCCAGAAGCGCTCGAGCCGCAGCAGCGACTTGTTCAGCGCCTTGAAGTCGTCGTGCGAGATGCCGCCGACCTGCTCCACCGTGCGGACATGCTTGGCGTAGAGCGCCTTCACGATCTCCGCGATCTCGTGGCCCTGCGGCGTCAGGCTGATGCGGACCGAACGGCGGTCGATGCGCGAGCGCTGATGGGAGAGATAACCCATCTCGACCAGCTTCTTGAGGTTGTAGGAGACGTTGGAGCCGAGATAGTAGCCCTTGGTCCGAAGTTCGCCGGCGGTCAGTTCGCGGTCGCCGATGTTGAACAGCAGGAGCGCCTGAACGGCATTGATATCCGAACGGTTGCGCCGGTCGAACTCGTCCTTGATCACATCCAGGAGGCGGCGGTGAAGCCGCTCGATGAGGGTCAGCGCCTCCATATAGGTGGGGCTGATGGCCTCGAAGCGCTCCTGGCGCTCGGGAGAGATCGGGGGCGACGCGATATCGCGCTGCTTGCTCATCGTGCTCATGGGACGCCTCTTGTCCTCGTTGCGGGGCGCCGGGGCGTTTTTTGTGCCCTCGGCTGAGCGGCCCTGTTCACCGCTCTTGTGACCCGAACGTAAGGCCGCGAATTTTAAGAGTGGCCGAACAAACACGATGAAGGCGGCTTAACCACTACTGAGTGAACAAGAACTTGCGTTGTTCTTTCGATAAACTCTCGTTGTCTTTTCATAAACCTGACGGAAAAACCGCAAGATTCGATTCAGGATCGGAATCCCGTTGTTTCCTGCACTTGCGCCCCGGCATTTACAAAGCGTTTGAAAACGCGAAAGCGGGCGTCAACCATCAGCCGACGCCCGCTTTCTCAAATGCTCGTCCCGGTCTTCAGAAAGCGTTCAGCACGCCTCCGAGTGACGTTGGGGAAGTGATTTCCCGTCACCTTCCGCGGAGGAAATTTACGATGCCGGAGAAGTCGGTCCCCGCCTCGCCCTGCGCCGCGTAGAGACCGTAGAGGGACGCCGCCTCCGCGCCCATCGGCGTCACCGCTCCCGCCGAGCGGGCTGCATCCTGCGCGAGCTTCAGGTCCTTCAGCATCATGGCCGCGGTGAAGCCGGGTTGATAGCCGCGGTTGGCCGGCGAGGTCGGTACCGGGCCGGGAACCGGGCAGTAGGTGGTCAGCGACCAGGACTGTCCCGACGACTTCGAGGCGATGTCGAACAGCTGCTGCGCGTCGAGGCCAAGCTTCTCGGCGAGCACGAAGGCCTCCGAGGTCGCGATCATGGTGATGCCGAGAATCATGTTGTTGCAGATCTTGGCGGCCTGGCCGTTGCCGGGTCCGCCGGCATGGACGATCGTCTTGCCCATGGCGTCGAGATAGGGCTTGGCGCGCGCGAAGGTCGCATCCTCGCCGCCGCACATGAAGGTGAGCGTCCCGGCCGTCGCGCCGCCCGTGCCGCCGGAGACCGGAGCGTCGAGCATGGCAAGGCCCTTGCCTGCGGCGACCTTGGCCACCGCGCGAGCAGTGTCGACGTCGATCGTCGAGGAATCGATCAGCAGCGCCCCGGCCTTCACCTTCGGCACGATGCCGTTCTCGCCGAGATAGAGCGCATTCACCTCCCGCCCGGAGGGCAGCATGGTGACGACGACATCGGCCTCGGCGACCGCTTCCGCGATGGAGCCGCCGGCGACGCCGCCGGCAGCGACGTGGCGCTCGATGGCGGCCTGCGTGACGTCCACGCCGACGACCTTGTGGCCGGCCTTGACGAGATTGGCGGCCATCGGCCCGCCCATATTGCCAAGCCCGATGAAGGCAATAGTGCTCATGTCGCTCCTCCCGTTTCGTGGCCGGTCGGCGCCGGCTGGTCGTTGCGGGCCACGCGGCCCGTGAGATCAGTCGCCGAGCCCCTCGTCAGCCTGGCGTGCGGCCGCGATGGTGACGACAAGGAAAAAGGCCAGCAGCGCGATGTCGCCGGCGGTTGCCGCCAGCGGCCGCGCCGCCATCTGCACCCAGCCCTGGACACCGTAGAGCGCCGCGGCATCGATGCCGAGCGCGACGCCGGTCGCCAACACCCACACGACCCCGCCCCAGGCGGAAGTGAGCCAAAGGCCCACACCGGCAACGAGTTCGATCACCGCGAAGAACACGGTCGAGGTCTGGAGCGCGGGCGAGTAGTGCTCGAAGCCGATGCCGTCGGCATCGACCATGCCGCAGATCACCGCCCACTGGCCGAGGCCGCGCGCGATCGTCAGCACGGCCAGCGCGCGCATGAAGATGCGGAAGATGCGGCTCCAGTCGATGCCGCCATCGCCGACCTCGGCGAGGATGGCGTCACCCGTCACGCGCTGACGGGTGGTGCTCATGCGCGCGCGCGAGCGGGCGCGACCAGCTCCCCGTCCGGCAAGGGCGCGAAATGGGCGGCGACGGCGTCGGGCGTCACCTCGGCGAGCGTCGCCGGGTTCCAGCGCGGGACGTTGTCCTTGTCGATGATCACGGCACGGACGCCCTCGTAGAAGTCGTGGCCGCGGCAGATGCGCGAGACGATGCGGAACTCCGTCCGCATCGCATCCTCGAAATCGAGGCTCTTGCCCGCGCGCACCTGCGCGAGCGCGATCTTCAGCGATGTCGGCGATTTCGTGCGGATGGTCTTTGCGACATCCGCGCACCAGGGATCGGCGCTGGCATCGAGGGCCGCGATGATTTCCTCGACCGCGTCGAAGCGGAAGCAGGCATCGACGGTGGCGCGATGGCCGGTGACGGTCGCCGGCACCATCGACACGTCGGCGAAGGCCTCCAGCGTGTGGTCGACGGTCTCGCGGCCGGTCAGGGCCTCCAGCACCTCGGCGAAGCGCGCGGAGGCCATGGCGTGTGTCGCAAGGCCGGTGGAGAGGGCGTCGCCCTGCTTCATCCGGTCGCCGGTCAGGGCGAAATAGGCGCCGATCTCGCCGGGAATGCGCGGCAGGAAATAGGTGCCACCGACATCGGGGAAGAAGCCGATGCCGACCTCCGGCATGGCGAAGGTGAAGCGCTCGCCGGCCACGACGTGGCTGCCGTTGATCGAGACGCCGACGCCGCCGCCCATGACGATGCCGTCGACCAGCGCGACATAGGGCTTCGGGTAGCGCTTGATCAGCACGTTGAGCTCGTATTCCTCGCGCCAGAACTGCAGCGCCTCGTCCTGCCGGCCGGCCTTGCCGAGATCATGCAGCACGCGGATGTCGCCGCCGGCGCAGAAGGCCTTTCCGCCGGCGCCGGCCACGACCACACGCGTAACGGCCGGATCGGTCGCCCAGGCGTCGAGCGCCCGGCGCATGCCGCGCACCATGGTCAGCGTCAGGGCGTTCAGCGCCTGCGGCCGGTTGAGGGTGATCAGCCCGGCCGAGCCGCGCCGCTCGATCAGGACTTCGTTGTCCGGGATGGTCTGGTCGTTCATGTCCGGCCTGATATCACGCGCCGAGCACGTCGCGCGAGACGATCACGCGCATGATTTCGTTGGTGCCCTCGAGAATCTGGTGCACGCGGACATCGCGCAGCACGCGCTCGATCGGGTGGTCGTTGAGATAGCCGTAGCCGCCGTGGAGCTGGAGGCAGCCATTGACCACCTCGAAGCCGACATCGGTGGCGAAGCGCTTGGCCATGGCGGCGAGCGTGGTCGCCTTCGGCTCCCTGGCGCCGACGGCAACCGCCGCCCGGCGCACCATCAGGCGCGCAGCCTCCAGTTCGGTCGCATAGTCAGCGATACGGAAGCGCAGCGCCTGGAAATCCTTCAGCGGCGAGCCGAACTGCTTGCGGTCCTTCATGTAGTCGACGGTGCGGTCGAGGCAGAACTGCGCGCCGCCGAGCGAACAGGCGGCGATGTTGAGCCGGCCACCGTCGAGGCCGGCCATGGCAATGCGGAAGCCCTGCCCCTCCTCGCCGACGAGATTCTCCGCCGGCACGCGGACATTGTCGAAATCCACCACGGAGGTCGGCTGGCTCTTCCAACCGAGTTTCTTCTCCTGCGCGCCGAAGGAGAGGCCCGGCGTGTCCTTCTCGACCACGAAGCAGGAGACGCCCCTGGCGCCCTCCCCGCCCGTGCGGGCCATGACGACATAGATGTCGGAGCGGCCACCGCCGGAAATGAAGGCCTTGGCGCCGTTGATCACGTAGGAATTGCCGTCCTTCACCGCGCGCGTGCGCAGCGAGGCGGCGTCCGACCCTGCCCCCGCCTCGGTCAGGCAGTAGCTGGCGAAAGTCGTCATGGTGCAGAGGTCGGGCACGTAGCGCCTGCGCAGATCGTCGTGCCCATAGGCGTCGATCATCCAGGCGGCCATGTTGTGGATCGAGATATAGGCCGTGGTCGAGACGCAGCCCTGCGCCAGTTCCTCGAAGATCACCGCCGCATCGAGACGGGTGAGGCCGGAACCGCCGACATCATCCTTCACGTAGATGCCGCCAAAGCCGAGGGCGGCGGCGGCGCGCAGCGTCTCTTCGGGAAAGACGGAACCTGCGTCCCAGTCGCGCGCATGGGGCGCCATCTCCGCCGCGGCAAAGTCGCGCGCGACCTGACGGAAGGCGTCCTGTTCCTCGGTGAGCGCGAAGTCCATATGGAAAAGCCTTGGGGGAACGGTGGGGAATCCCGATCCCCCAAGGCTTAGGTGGCCAGCGCCGGGGCGGTCAATTCCGCCGGGCGGCGGAGGCCGTTTGAGCGACTGGCGTCAGACCTCCCCGGTAAGTCCGGGCGAGGCATCTGCATCAGTGATGGACCATCTTGTCCTTGATCAGGCCGAGAATGGCGAGGAGCAGGCCGCCGCCGACGAAGCCGGCGACGATACCGGTCACCACGCTGGTCATGGCCATGGCGCCGCCGGCCATCAGTCCGGGCAGCAGAGCCACCACAATCTGGCCACTGAAGCCGCCACCGACGAAGCCCACGATGGTGTTGATCAGCCAGCCCTGGTCGAGATGAGGTCCGGCTTTGCCGGCGGCGTTGCCACCGACGGCACCAGCCACGGCCTGGATGAGGATGGGAAGAAAGCCTTCCATGACATACCTCCTATACGCCCCTTGCGCCGTTTCATTGCCGGCTTCGGGGCTCAACAAATAATACAAGATTGCATACAAAAACGCAACATTTTTCCAAATACGCACTCCTCCTGCGTTTTTCTGGGCCCGATGACATGCACATTCTCCTGCGACCGCCTGCAATCGCCAGTAAACTCCGGCATGACAACTTACTGACCGGAACGGTCTTCATTCTGAAATGGGGGTTCCGCGGAACGACGGGCGATTGCCGTGTCCCGGCCGCCGGCAAGTGCTCAAGTCGCTTGCCCCTCTCCTGAAACAACCGAGTGCGAGGTGACTTCCGGCCGGGCCACGAGAAAACGCCGCCCGCGCCACCCGGAACAACCCGGCGCCATTTCCCGTGCGGCCACTGTGCTTGTCGACCTCATCGCGGCCTTCCGGTCGCTGCGGCACCCGCCCGGAAGACCGGGCGGGCCACCTGCAGCGCTCAGCGACTTGCCATCATGTTCCGGACGATGCCGAGAATTGCGAGCAGCACACCGCCGCCCGCGCCGCCGGAGACCAGACTGGTGAGGATGCCGCCGACCGACAGGCCGCCGCCGGCCATGAGCTGCGGCAGGATCGACGCGACGATCTGGCCGCCGATGCCGCCGCCGAGCAGACCGGCAATGGAATTGATCAGCGTGCCCTGATCGAGGTTCGGCGAGGCCTTGCCGGCGGCATTGCCGCCGATCGCACCGCCGAGAAGCTGAATCAGGATCGGAAGGAGGGTCTCCATGATCATGCTCCCGTGTGGCCGCCGGCTGTTCGTCGCCCCTTTTCGGCCGTGCGGCGCATAAGACACAAAACCATACAATTGAGCATCCCTCGCCGAATACGTATCGCCTGCGACAACGGCCGGGACTGTTCCGAACCGTTCCAGGGTGATAGGGCATGGGGCCGACAAGCGGCGATCCGCGCCGCCGGGACGACGACCATGACCATCCGAGCGCTGCGCGAAACCTCATCCTCCGCCAAGAACGCGGCGGCGCCGAAGCTCGACCTCGCAACGCGCCTGCGCCGCAACCGCAAGGCCGACTGGTCGCGCCGGCTGGTGCGCGAGAACGTCCTGACCACCAACGACCTGATCTGGCCGCTCTTCCTGATCGACGGCGCGGAGCCGCGCCGGCCGGTGGCGACCATGCCGGGCGTCGACCGCCTCTCGGTCGACGAGGCCGTGCGCGAGGCCGAACGGGCCGCCCGCCTCGGCATCCCCGCGCTCGCGCCCTTCCCCTATGTCGACCCGGCGCTGCGCGACCCTGTCGGCTCCGAGGCGGAGAACCACCGCAATCTCATGTGCCGTGCGGTCAGCGCCATCAAGAAGGCGGTGCCCGAGATCGGCGTGATCACCGATGCCGCGCTCGATCCCTATACGTCGCACGGCCATGACGGCGTGCTGACCGAGGATGGCCGCATCCTCAACGATGAGACCGTCGCGATCCTCTGCCGGCAGGCGCTGGCGCTGGCGGAAGCAGGCGCGGACTGCATTGCGCCTTCGGACATGATGGACGGGCGGATCGGCGCGATCCGCACGGCGCTCGACGGCGCGGGCTTCGGCGACGTCCAGATCATGAGCTATGCCGCGAAATATGCCTCGGCCTTCTATGGGCCGTTCCGCGACGCCATCGGCACCAAGCAGACGCTGATCGGCGACAAGCGCACCTATCAGATGGATCCGGCCAATTCCGACGAGGCGCTGCGCGAGGTCGAGATCGACATCGCCGAGGGCGCCGACATGGTGATGGTGAAGCCGGGGCTGCCCTATCTCGATATCTGCCAGCGCGTGAAGGACACGTTCGGCGTGCCGACCTTCGCCTATCAGGTGTCCGGCGAATACGCGATGATCGAGATGGCGGCCCGCGCTGGCGCCATCGACGGCGAGCGGGCGATGATCGAAAGCCTGACCGCCTTCAAGCGCGCCGGCTGCGACGGCATCCTCACCTATTTCGCGCCGCGCGTCGCCGGGATGCTCGCCGCCGCCGCGTGACGGCGGGCGCGGCGTTGCGCCGGGTCGGCCCTGGCCTCCTTCTGTGCTTCGCGCTGCTCGGCCTCGCCGGCTGCGCCAGCCTCGTCGATCCTGATCATCTGCGCCTGTGCCGCGCGCTGCTGCCGGCTCTCCATGCCGAGGACGCGGCCATCCGCGAGACGCGCCATGCGACTGCCGAGGGCCGGGCGAACACCCTGCGCATCGACTATCTCGCGGACGAGCCGGGCCGTCCGCGCGGCACCCATTACGCGATCTGCACCTTTGCCGGCGGCGGCGCGGATGCGGCGCGGCTCGACCTCGCGGCGCTGGAAACCGATCGCGGACCCGTCTCCGACCTGAAGCTCCAGATCCTCCGTCGCTGGTGGCTCGGCGACGCCTCTGTCCTCGCGGAGGCGGCGCGCCGCGTCGATTCCGGCCGAGCCGCGCGGGGCGTGCCCTTCGCGCTGGCCTATGCGCTCCAGCAGGCGACCAACGCGCTGGTGCCCGCGACGCTCTACGGCCTGCTCGCTGCGGCCTATGCGCTGATCTACGGGCTGGTCGGCCGCATCAACCTGGCGTTCGGCGAGATCGCGGTCGCCGGCGCCTATGCGACGCTCGGCCTTGCCGCTGGGCTCGCCTCTGCGCTCGGCTCCTTGCCGGCGCTGGCCGCGGGCCTTGCAGCCGGATTGATCGCGGCCGCTGCCCTGAACCGGATGATCGCCAGGGCGATCGCCGCTCCGGGCGGGCGCGGCGCGATGGCCGGGCAATCGGCGCTGATCGCCACCGTCGGCCTCGCCGTGGCGCTGTCGGAGGCGCTGCGGCTGATCCACGGTTCCGCCCCGCGCTGGTCGCCGCCGCTCGCCTCCACGCCCATTCCGCTGGCGCGGTCCGGCGATTTCGTCGCGACGGTGACGCTCAACCAGATCGGCACCGCCATGGTGCTCGCTCTCGCGGCGGGAGCGCTGCTCGCGGCCATGCGCCTCAGCGGCTTCGGCCGGCGCTGGCGGGCCTTCGCCGACGATCCCGGCGCGGCGCAGCTGTACGGCGTCGATCCCGGCCGGATGATCTCGGCCACCGCAGCGCTGTCCGGCGCACTGGCGGGCCTCGCCGGCGCGGCTCATGCCGTCCATTTCGGCTCGACGCATTTCGCCCTCGGCACCGCCTTCGCGCTGAAGGCGCTGATAGGGGCGCTGGCGGGCGGCATCGGCTCGGTGGGCGGCGCGCTCGCCGGCGGCCTCGCGCTGGGCTTTGTGGAAACGCTCTGGTCGGGCTATGGCCCGATCGGATGGCGGGATACCGTCGTCTTCGCCGTGCTCGTGGTGCTGGTCGTCATGCGCCCCGCCGGCCTGTTCGCAAGAGAAGGAAGAAGCACGTGAACGTGACCATGGCGGCCATCGAGGCCGCGCGTAAGACCATTGCCGGGCAGGTCATGCGGACGCCGATGCTGCCGGCGCCGCCGCTCTCCGCCATCACCGGCGCAGAGGTCTACGTCAAATACGAAAACCTGCAGGTCACCAACTCGTTCAAGGAGCGTGGCGCGCTGGTGAAGCTCGTCTCGCTGAGCGATTCCGAGAAGGCGCGCGGCGTCATCGCCATGTCCGCCGGCAACCATGCCCAGGCCGTGGCGCTGCACGCCAGCCGGCTCGGCGTGCCCGCAACCATCGTCATGCCGGAGACGACGCCCTTCGTGAAGGTCGCCGCTACCCGCTCGCACGGCGCGCGCGTCGTCCTCGACGGCGAGACGCTGTCGGACGCACAGGCACGCGCCGAGGCGATCCAGTCGGCCGAGGGCCTGACCTGGGTCCACCCCTACGACGACCCGCACGTGATGGCGGGACAGGGCACCATCGCCTGCGAGATGCTGGAGGATGTGCCGGACCTCGACATGATCGTGATCCCGATCGGCGGCGGCGGCCTCATCGGCGGCAATGCCGTGGCTGCGAAGACGCTGCGTCCGGGCATCGAGATCGTCGGCGTCGAAGCCGCCCTCTACCCCTCGATGTGGAACGCCATTCATGGCGGCTCGCGCCCGGTCGGCGGGCCGACCCTTGCCGAGGGCATCGCGGTGAAGATCGTCGGCAAGAGCACGCTGCCGGTGGTGCGGGAGCATGTCCGCGACATCGTTCTGGTCGGCGAAAGCGAGCTCGAACGCGCCGTGAACCTCTACCTCACCCGCCAGAAGACCATCGCGGAAGGCGCCGGCGCGGCGGGCCTCGCGGCGCTCATCGCCGAACCGGAGCGGTTCCGCGGCCGCAAGGTCGGGCTGATCCTGTGCGGCGGCAATATCGATCCACGCATCCTCGCCTCGATCATGATGCGCGAGCTCGAGCGCGACGACCGGATCGTGTCGTTCCGGCTGACGATTCCCGACCGGCCGGGCGTGCTCGGCCTCGTCGCGACGCTGCTCGGACGCATGGGCGCCAACATCCTGGAGGTCGAACACCGCCGCATGTTCCTCGACACGCCCGCCAAGGGCACGAAGCTCGACATCACCATCGAGACGCGCGACCGGGAGCACCTGCGCGAGATATTCGCGGCGCTGGAGGCAGAGGGATTGCCGGCGACGCGGATCGAGGCGGGCGACGCCGACGTGCTGTGATCAGCGGCCGAGCTTGCGGCGCACGCAGGCCTCGATCTGCGGCTGGAGCGTCGCGGGGAACGCGCCACGATTGTTCCGGCTCGCGCGCGGATCGAAGCCGGCCTCGCGCCAGCATTGCGCTCGCGCCTGCTGCGGCGTCGGCCGACGGGCCTGCATCTCGACGGGCGCGAGCGTGGTCATAAGGGCAAATGCGATCTCGATCATGGCGACCTCCCTGACGTTAGGTCACCCGAGTATTCCTGCCGGGAGGACCGCTCACCATCCGTTCGACTCCCTCCTCCGATCAGAGAGGTTCACATGCCGTTGACCCGGCCCTGCCGGCCCCTTGCTGCGCCGCGATCCATGACTATCGTTGATGGAATGCGGGACTGCTTCGGCCGGCCCGCCCGACGTCCCCAGAGCCCCAAGGCGCCTTGACCCAGCAGCCGCGCGACACGCCCCAGTTCTACCTGACCGCGCCGACGCCGTGCCCCTATCTGGCCGGCCAGTTCGAGCGGAAGGTGTTCACGCATCTGGTCGGCCAGCGCGCGCCGCAACTCAACGACATCCTGACCCAGGGTGGCTTCCGCCGGTCGCAGTCGATTGCCTACCGGCCGGCCTGCGAGACCTGCCGGGCCTGCATCTCCGTCCGCGTGCCGGTCGCGGATTTCCGCCCGAACCGCTCGTTCAGGCGGGTGATGATGAAGAACGCCGATCTCGTCGGCGAGATGCGCCCGGCCGTGCCCACATCCGAGCAGTATTCGACCTTCCGCGCCTATCTCGACTCGCGGCATCGCGCCGGCGGCATGGCCGACATGACCGTGCTCGACTACGCCATGATGGTCGAGGACAGCCACGTGAAGACGCGCGTCGTGGAATATCGCAAGCGCGACATCGACACGGCGATCACCGGCCGCAGCAAGGGCGATCTCGTGGCGGCCGTGCTGACCGACATTCTCGGCGACGGCCTGTCGCTGGTCTATTCGTTTTTCGAGCCGGACCAGGCTGCCCGGTCGCTCGGCACGCTGGTCATTCTCGACCATATCGCGCGCGCCAAGACGATGGGCCTGCCCTACGTCTATCTCGGCTACTGGGTCCAGGGTTCGCCGAAGATGGACTACAAGGCGCGCTTCCTGCCGCAGGAGCGCCTGATGCCGGAAGGGTGGTTCAGGGTCGAGGCCTGAGCCGCCTCACCTGAACGGCGGCGAATATTGCAGCCCGCCGCGGGTCCACAGCTGGTTCGCGCCGCGCGGCAGGCCGATGCGGCTACCCGCGCCGAGATTGCGGTCGAAGCTCTCGCCGTAATTGCCGACGTGGCGGACAATCCGCACCACCCAGTCCCTGGTCAGGCCGAGCTGTTCGCCGAAGGCGGCATCGACACCGAGCAGGCGCTTGATCTCCGGGTTCTGGCTGCGGGTCATTTCCATGACATTGGCCTGGGTGACGCCCAGTTCCTCCGCCGCGATCAGGGCGAACAGGGTCCAGCGGACAATGTCGAACCATTGCGGGTCGCCCTTGCGCACCCATGGGCCGAGCGGTTCCTTGGAGATGATCTCCGGAAGGACCATGTGCTCGTCCGGGTTCTTCAGCAGAAGCCGGTTGGTGGCGAGCTGCGACATGTCGGTGGTGTAGGCATCGCACCGGCCATTGTCATAGGCCTTGGCGACCTCGTCGAGGCTGCCGAAGGTGACGACCTGATAGGTCAGGCCATGGGTGCGGAAATAGTCGGCGAGGTTCAGCTCGTTGGTCGTGCCCTGCGACACGCAGATGGTGGCGCCGCTCAGGTCGCGCACCGACTTCAGATTGGCGGCCTTGCGGACGAGGAAGCCCTGGCCGTCGTAGTAATTGATCGCGGTGAAGGCGAGGCCCTGATTCAGTTCGCGGCTGATCGACCAGGTGGTCGTGCGCGACAGCACGTCGATATTGCCGCCCTGAAGCGCGATCAGCCGGTCCTTGGAGGCGAGCGGCGAATAGCGGGCCTTGTCGGGGTCGTCGAAGATCGCGGCGGCCAGGGCCCGGCAGAAATCGGTGTCGAAGCCGCGCCAGACGCCGGCATTGTCGGGCTGCGAGAAGCCGGGCACGCCCTGGCTCGCGCCGCACATGATGTGGCCGCGCTCCTTGATGCGCTGGAGCGTCGCGCTGCCGGGCGCCTGCGCCAGCGCCGACGCGCAGCCGAGCGCGATCGTGGCCGTCGCGGCCATCATCGTCCTGAAAACATTCATCCGGTCATCCCCGCTGGTCGTGCGGCGCTTGCGACCGCATCGACCGGCATTCAACCGAACTTGTTGTTCTTCGGGAAGCCCTTGGGTGGCAAACGACCGGCATCGGCGCGGTTGCCCAGCCATTCCGCGAGGTCGGCCTGCGCCACCGTCCAGGTCCGGTCGGAGGAATCCTTCCAGGTCAGGCCATCGGCGAGATTGAAGGTCTTGGCGTCGGACAGGCCGCCGCCCTTGTATTTCTGCAGCCTGACGCCCTTGCCGCGCGCCATTTCCGGCACCTGGCTCAGCGGGAAGACCACCAGCTTGCGGTTCTCGCCGACGACGGCGGCGTGATCGCCCTCGACGAAGCGGACCACCGCCAGCTCGTCCGGCGCATCGACGCCCATGACGCCCTTGCCCTTGCGGGTATTGGCGACGAGATCGTCCTCCGCGACGACGAAGCCGCGCCCTTCCTTGGAAGCGAACAGCGCCTTGCGGCCGCCCCTGAACGGGGTGACGTCGACGATGTCGTGCTCCTGTTCGAGATCGATCATCAGGCGGACCGGCTCGCCGGCGCCGCGGCCGCCGGGCAGCTTGGAGCCCTCCAGCGTGAAGACCTTGCCGTTGGTGGCGAAGACAAGGAGCTTCGAGGTCGTCTCGGCGAAGAAGGCGATCTTCAACCGGTCATCGGTCTTGAAGGTCAGGCTGGAGAGATCCTGCACATGGCCTTTGAGGGCGCGGATCCAGCCCTTCTCGGAGACGACGACGGTGATCGGCTCGCGCTCCACCAGCGCTTCGGCGAAGGCTTCGACATCCACCTCGGTCGCCTCGGCAAAGGTGGTGCGGCGCTTGCCGAGCGGCGTCTCCTTGGAGAACTGCTTCTTCACATTGCCGATCTCCCAGGAGACCGTCTTCCACTGCAGCGCCTCGGAGCCGAGCAGCTTCTCGATGCCGGCCTTCTCCTTGGTCAGCTCATCATGCTCCTTGCGGAGCTCGATCTCCTCGAGCTTGGCGAGGGAGCGCAGGCGCATGTTGAGGATGGCCTCGACCTGCACCTCGGTCAGATCGAACCGCGCGACAAGGGCCTTCTTCGGCTCGTCGGCGGTGCGGATGATGCGGATCACCTCGTCGATATTGAGGTAGGCGATGATCAGGCCGGCCAGCACTTCGAGGCGCTTGTCGATGGCGGCGAGGCGGTGCTGCGAGCGGCGGATCAGCACTTCGCGGCGATGGTCGAGCCATTCGCGCAGCACTTCCTTGAGGCCGACGACCTTCGGCACCTTCCCCTTCATGAGCACGTTCATGTTGAGGGGGATGCGGCTTTCCAGCTCGGTCAGCTTGAACAGGCTCTCCATGAGGATGCCGGCATCGACGTTGCGCGACTTCGGCTCAAAGATGAGGCGGATGTCCTCGGCGCTCTCGTCGCGCATGTCGTTGACGAGCGGCAGCTTCTTGTCGGTGATCAGCTCGGCGATCTTCTCGATCAGCCGGCCCTTGCTGACGCCGTAGGGAATCTCGGTGACGACGACGAGATAGGTACCGCGGCCGGTGTCCTCCGCATGCCAGCGCGCGCGGGTGCGGAAGGCGCCGCGGCCGGTCTCGTAGGCCTCCTCGATGGAGGCCCGGCCCTCGATGATGATGCCGCCGGTCGGGAAATCCGGGCCGGGCACGTGGGCGACGAGGTCGCGCGTGGTGCAGTCGGGATGGGCGATGATGTGGAGCGCCGCATCGCAGATCTCGGCGGCGTTGTGCGGGGGAATCGAGGTCGCCATGCCGACCGCGATGCCCTGCGACCCGTTGGCCAGGAGGTTCGGGAAGGCGCCGGGGAGGACGACGGGCTCCTCGTCCTCCTCGTTGTAGGTCTTGCGGAAATCGACCGAGTCCTCGTCGATGCCGTCGAGCAGCAGGCGCGCGACCTCGGTCATGCGCGCTTCGGTATAGCGGTAGGCGGCGGCGTTATCGCCGTCGATATTGCCGAAATTGCCCTGCCCGTCGACCAGCGGATAGCGCTGGGAAAAGTCCTGCGCGAGGCGCACCAGCGCGTCGTAGACGGACTGGTCGCCATGCGGGTGGAACTTGCCGATGACGTCGCCGACGATGCGGGCGCATTTCTTGAAGGCGGTGCCCGGATCGAGCTTCAGGAGCCGCATGGCGTGCAGGATGCGGCGGTGGACCGGCTTCAGGCCATCGCGGGCATCGGGCAGCGCCCGGCCCATGATCGTGGACAGGGCATAGGCGAGATAGCGCTCTTCCAGCGCCTCCCGCAGGTTGATGCTCTCGATGCCGTCCGTGCCGTCGCCGCCGGGCGGTGTCACGCGCTCGCCCATGGGTCAGGCCTCGCGAATCGGGAAAAGGGTCATCCCGCCTGAATAGGCGGGCAGGCACGAGGGAACAAGCGGGGAACGGGACGGCTGCACCGCCTATCCACCGCAAGACCGTTACATTTGCCGGTTTGCCCAAGCCCTTCCGTTCAGAACGTCACCGTCACCGACGGCGCGCTGCGCCTGTGCTCGCCGTGATAGGCCGCCTCGATATTGTTGCCGTCCGGGTCGATCAGGCGGCCGCGATGCAGTTCGGTCGTTTCCATGGTGGTCTCCCTGTGACTTCACGCGGGGAACGGCCGGCGGGCGCGCCCGTTCCTTGGCTTCGGCCCAACAACGACACCCCATTGCCAACGGATGGCGGTAGGGTTGCAATCGACGCACCATCCGGAGCCCGCCCCATGCGCCGCCTTCTCGCCCTCGCTCTTGCTGCCGCCATCGCCATGCCTGCCCTGCCCGCCTTCTCCCAGTCGCCCGACCTGATCTTCCGCCGCTCCACCGTGTTCCGGCTGCTGTCCCCCAACGACAAGCTCGCCACCTATGGCCTCGACGATCCGGATGTGGAGGGCGTCGCCTGCCATTTCACCGTGCCGGAAAAGGGTGGATGGGCAGGCGCCTTCGGTTTTGCCGAGCAACTCTCGGATGTGTCGCTCGCCTGCCGGCAGATCGGGCCGATCCGGTTCCGCAACCGCACGGCACAGGGCGACGTGGTGTTCCGCGAGGGCCGGTCGTTCTTCTTCAAGCGCGTGCAGATCGTTCGCGGCTGCGACGCCCGGCGCAACGTGCTGGTCTATATGATCTATTCCGACAAGCTGATCGACGGCTCGCCGCAGAACTCGACCTCCACCGTGCCGATCATGCCATGGGGCCAGCAGGGCGACATCCAGCGCTGCGGCGAGTTCATCAGTTAGAGGCGGTGGGTCGCGGCTGGCGGGTCAGCAGGTCCAGCCATTCCCGGGCCGTCTGCGGCCGGTCGCGCTCGCGCCGTTCCTGGCGGGTGAGCCCGTTTGGATCGCAATAAGCCAGGGTCGCCTCGACAATGGCCATCGGCCGGCGCATGTCCATGCCCTCGAAGGTCGTCTCACGGCGACGCTCCATGCGTCGCATCAACCGCTCGTGCCAAAGGTCGTCATGGGCGACGAGCTTTGCGTCGTAGTAGCAGCGCGGGCGAAGCTGGCCGCGGATCGTCTCGCGGCTGTCGCCGAACGGCGTGCGCAGGCCCATGGCGACGCGGCGGTCCTCGTGATTGACGGTGAAGGTCACCCCGCCGGCCGTGTTCTGGTAGATTGGCGGCTGCTGCGGCTCCGGAATGCCATCGACGGTCGCCTGCCCGGCTTCTGGGTGGACATATTCGACGAGAATGCGATGCCGCTCGGTGTGGGCGGCGTAGTCGAGCCAGAGCAGCGGCACCGCGACGAGGACGGCGACAATGCTCCACAGCGCCAGCCGCAACAGGATCGCCGCAGGCGCCAGAACGACCATCGGTGTCGAGGTGCGCGTTTCCGGTCTCATGCCGGCTTGCTAGCGGCGAGGCGCTTCCGCCTGATGCCGAAGGAACGAAGCTTGCATTTCACCAGCGCCCCCACGCGAGGAAAACACGCTTGAGCCTCACCTATGCCATTGCCGACCTGCATGGCCGCGACGACCTCGCCGCCGCAGCCTTCGAGGCCATCGTGGCGCATGCCGGGGCAAACTCCGCGACCATCGTGGCGCTGGGCGATTATGTCGACCGGGGCCCGCATAGCCGGCAGCTGATCGAGCGGCTGATGCGCGGGGCGCCGCGCGCTGGCGACCGCCTCATCTGCCTCAAGGGCAACCACGAGGAGATGATGGAGCAGACGCTGGCCGGCATGCACCGGCCCGACTGGTGGATCGGCAATGGCGGCGACGCGACCCTCGCCTCCTACGGCCGGCACCCCGAGCTCGGCTACCTGCCCGGCATCGTACCTCAGGAACACCGCGACTGGATCGCGGGATTGCCGCTGATCCATGTCGATGTCCACCGCATCTTCGTCCATGCGGGTGTCGACCCAGACCGACCGCTCGGTGAACAGCGCTCCGACGTCCTGCTCTGGAAGCGCTACGATCATCGCGACGAACGCGGGCACGGCCGCCGCCACGTCGTCCATGGCCACACCCCGAACGAGACCGGCCCGCTGCTGCTGGCTGCGCGCACGGCGCTCGACACGCTGGCGGTCGCGACGGGACGTCTCGTCATCGCCGCGTTCGACGACGCGCGCGCCGGCGCGCCCGTGGCGCGTCTGGAGGTGCGGGCCGCGCCCTCCCCCGACTGGCTGAACCGGGTTCAGCGGCTTCCGCCGTTCCGCGCCTTGACGGAAGACCGCTGATCTGCGCTATCTCTCGCCCATGAACGGTTTTTCGATCCTCATCGGGATTATTTGCGGCTAAGCGTTTCGCTGGCCGGTCGCCGTTCTTTGCCAAACTGACACGCGCAAAAGATCACGCACCCGGCCAGCGGCGCGCGACGCTTTGCGGAGACGGTTATGGCGATCAGGCTCTACAACACGCTGACGCGGTCGAAGGACGAGTTCCGTCCGATCGATCCAAACAACGTCCGCATGTATGTCTGCGGCCCCACCGTCTATGACGACGCCCATATCGGCAATGCGCGGCCGATCATCGTCTTCGACCTGCTCTACCGGCTGTTGCGGCACGAATACGGTGCGGATCACGTCACCTATGCCCGGAACATCACGGACCTCGACGACAAGATCAACAAGCGCGCCCACGAGCGCGGCGTCACGATCCAGGAACTGACCGAAGGCACGACGGCGCGTTTCCACGCGGCCATCGACGCCCTCGGCGCGCTGCGGCCGACCGTCGAGCCGCGGGCGACGCACCACATCGAGGAGATGAAGGTGCTCTGCGAGAAGCTGGTCGCGAGCGGCCATGCCTATGTCGCCGAGGACCACGTGCTGTTCTCGGTGCCGTCGATGCCGGCCTACGGCAAGCTCTCGAAACGGCCGCTGGACGACATGATCGCCGGCGCGCGCGTCGATGTCGCGCCCTACAAGCGCTCGGAAATGGACTTCGTGCTGTGGAAGCCGAGCACCGAGGCGCACGAGCCCGGCTGGCCGAGCCCGTGCGGCATTGCCCAGCCAGGGCGGCCGGGCTGGCACATCGAGTGCTCGGCCATGAGCTGGAAGCATCTCGGCGAGGTGTTCGACATCCATGGCGGCGGCATCGATCTCGTCTTCCCCCACCACGAGAACGAGGTGGCGCAGACCACCTGCGCCTTCGGGCACGGGGTGATGGCCAATGTCTGGATGCACAACGGCTTCCTGCAGGTCGAGGGCGAGAAGATGTCCAAGAGCCTCGGGAATTTCGTGACGATCCAGGAATTGCTGGACGGCTGGCAGGGCAAGGCCTGGCCGGGCGAGGTTCTGCGCCTGACCATGCTCAAGACCCACTACCGCCAGCCGATCGACTGGACGGTCCGGACCATGGAGGAAAGCTGGAAGACGCTTGCCGGCTGGTATCGCGCGACGGCGGATGCCTCGCCCGCCGCTGTTCCTCAGGCCGTGCTCGAAGCTCTCGGCGACGATCTCAATACGGCGAAGGTCATTGCCGAACTCCATGCGCTCGACAAGCGCGGCGACCATGCCGGCCTGAAGGCAGCGCTGGATCTGCTCGGTTTCGATGACGCACGGGCCGGCGAACTGACGGCCATCGCCGATGCGGAAGCCGACATGAAGGATACCGCGCGCGTCGAGGATCTCGTCGCCGCCCGCCTCGCCGCCCGCAAGGCCAAGAACTTCGCGGAATCCGACCGCCTCCGCGACGAACTCGTGGCCATGGGCATTCAGCTTATGGACGGCAAGGACCCCGCGACCGGCGAACTGACCACGACCTGGGAGGTGGTGCGATGACCCGCATCACCGGCGGCTGCCAGTGCGGGGCGGTGCGCTATGCGTGCCAAGGCCTCGGTCGCGCCGTCGTCTGCCATTGCCGCATGTGCCAGAAGGCGCTCGGCAACGTTTTAGGCGTCTTCGTCATGGCGCAGGGGCTGACCTGGACGCGCGGCAAGCCGAAATATTTCGCGAGTTCCAACAAGGCCATGCGCGGCTTCTGCGCTGCCTGCGGCACGCCGCTCTGCGTCATGGATGCGCCCGGCCACTACGAACTGGCCGTCGGCACCCTCGACCATCCGCAAGCCGTTCAGCCGGAGGCCCAGGTCTGCGTTGGCGGCCGCGCATCCTGGCTTGCCGAACTCGCAGGGCTTCCGACACCGGCCGGCGATGCCAAAGCCGAATGGGACGGCCATTTCGCCAGCGTCATCTCCAAACAGCATCCCGACCACGACACGGAGGTCTGGCCGCCGGCCGACCGCACGCCATGACCCTTGAGACCACGACCGAGCCCGAGCGCCTCTACCTGTTCGACACGACGCTGCGCGACGGCGCGCAGACGACCGGCGTCGACTTCTCGCTGGACGACAAGCGCAAGATCGCCGCGCTGCTGGACGATCTCGGCCTCGACTATATCGAGGGCGGCTATCCCGGCGCGAATCCTACCGATACCGCCCTGTTCGCCGAAAAGCGCAAGCTCAATGCCCGCTTCACCGCCTTCGGCATGACCAAGCGGGCGGGACGCTCGGCGGCCAACGATCCCGGCGTCGCGGCGCTGCTCGACGCCAAGGCCGACGCCATCTGCTTCGTCGCCAAGGCCTGGGACTATCACGTCCATGTCGCGCTCGGCGCGACGCTGGATGAGAACATCGACGGCATCCGGGATTCGGTCGCGACCGCCAAGGCGCGCGGTTTCGAGGTGCTGCTCGACTGCGAGCACTTCTTCGACGGCTTCAAGGCCAATCCGGACTATGCGCTGACCTGCGCGAAGACGGCCTACGAGGCCGGCGCCCGCTGGGTCGTGCTCTGCGACACCAATGGCGGCACGCTGCCGGAGGAGGTCGCGGAGATCGTCGGCAAGGTCACCGCGGTCGTGCCGGGCGCGCATCTCGGCATCCACGCCCATAACGACACCGAGCAGGCAGTAGCGAATTCGCTTGCCGCCGTGCGCGCGGGCGCGCGCCAGATCCAGGGCACTCTCAACGGTCTCGGCGAGCGTTGCGGCAACGCAAACCTCACTTCGCTGATCCCGACGCTGCTGATGAAACCCGGCTATGCCGGGCGGTTCCAGATCGGCGTGACCACGGAGAAGCTCGCCCATCTGACGAAAGCCTCGCGCAAGCTGGACGAGCTGCTCAACCGCTCGCCGAACCGGCACGCGCCCTATGTCGGCGCCTCGGCCTTCGCCACCAAGGCGGGCATCCATGCCTCCGCGGTGCTGAAGGAGCCCGAGACCTACGAGCATGTTCCGCCGGAGACGGTCGGCAACCGCCGCCACGTCCTCGTCTCCGAACAGGCCGGCAAATCCAATGTGCTCGCCGAACTGGAACGCGTCGGGCTGACGGTCGCCAAGGACGATCCGCGCGTCGTCCGGATCCTCGACGAGGTGAAGGAGCGCGAGAGCCTCGGCTATGCCTATGAGGGCGCGGACGCCTCGTTCTTCCTGCTCGCCAAGCGGGTCATGGGCGAGGTTCCCGCCTTCTTCGCGGTCGAGCGGTTCAAGGTCAGCGTCGAGCGCCGCTACAACGCGATGGGCGACCTCGTGACCTTTTCGGAAGCGACGGTGAAGGTGAAGGTCGGCGACGAGGAGCTGATCTCGGCCGCCGAGGGCAATGGCCCGGTCAATGCGCTGGACGCTGCCCTGCGCAAGGACCTCGGCCGTTACCAGCGCTTCATCGACGATCTCGAACTGGTCGATTTCCGCGTACGCATCCTCAATGGCGGCACCGGCGCGGTGACGCGCGTGCTGATCGAGAGCAAGAACGGCCAGGGCGACACGTGGACCACGGTCGGCGTGTCGGCCAATGTCGTCGATGCGAGCTTCCAGGCGCTGACGGATTCGATCACCTACAAGCTGGTCAAGGACGGCGCCGGGGTGTGAGCCGTCAGAGATGCTGGTCGATGTCCATGCGCTTGTGCAGGATGCGAACAACGTCGATCTGCTTCGCGCCAATGCGGTAGAGGATCACGTGTGATCCGGCCGCAGCCACCCGTATGCCCGGCCTGATCTCGTCGGCCTGTCGGCCCATGCGCGGAAACCGGCAAAGCCGCTGCATCACGGCATGCAGGCCGCGAACATAGGCTACAGCCTGATCGAACCCCCCGGCTTCTTCCGAATAGCTGACGATGTCGTCGAGATCGCGCTGGGCTCGTGGCGTCAGCGCGAGTTGCATCAGCATTCCGTGCGACGATCCGCCTTGCGGGCGATGAATGCTCCCACGTCGAAAGGCGTGGCAGGTCCGCTGCGGTCGCCATCATCGACGGCGGCTCGCAAAGCCTCAAGCTGGGCCTCCCGCTCCTGAAGCAGGCGAAGTCCGGCGCGGACGACGTCGCTGGCCGAGCCGTAGCGGCCATCGGCCACCTGCTCATCGATGAAGCGCACGAAATTCTCGCCGAGGCTGACGGACGTATTCCTTGACATGCCCAAGCTATACCAAAATCCGGTACAGCCCTCAACGCCTCACATCTTCCCGGTCACGATCGGGTCGTGCTCGGCCGAAAGCGCCTCCTGCGGCAGGCTGGCGACCTGCGCCTGCAAGGCCGGGATGATGTCGCGGACCTCGTCGATGACCGAATATTTCACCTGCAGCCCCGGCCGGATGAAGCCTTCGTCCTTCATGTGATCGAGCAGGACGCGGAGCGGGTCCCAGAAGCCGCCGACATTGGCGATGGCGACGGGCTTGGCATGCCGGCCAAGCTGCGCCCAGGTCATCTGCTCGATGAGTTCCTCCAGCGTGCCGATGCCGCCCGGCAGCGCGACGAATGCGTCCGCCTCGGTGAACATGCGCATCTTGCGGGTGTGCATGTCGGGAACGATGACGAGATCCATGACGCCGTCGAGCGACATTTCCTTGCGCTTGAGGAAATCCGGGATGATGCCGGTGACCTTGCCGCCGCCGTCGATGACCGCCGAGGCAAGCGCGCCCATCAGGCCGATCCCACCGCCGCCATAGACGAGACGGATGCCGGCCTTGGCCATGGCCGCGCCGAATTCCTTGGCGGCGTTCACGTGGATGTCCGCGTGGCCGTTGCCCGAGCCGCAATAGACACAGATGGATGTGATCGTCGCCATGGCGGCCTCTTCCGGCATCGGGCCCGCAACCGGGCCGCTTGAATCGTCCTTGAACGAACCATAGCGCCCATGCGCGGCGAGGTCAGCCATGCATTGCCGGCCGCCGGCAGTCTCTTCCCCTGCCCGCTGCTGTGATTATATCGGTTCCAGAGAAGAACGGCCTCCGGCCGACCAGGGAAGCAGACAACTTGTCCTCCAGCGCCGATCCGACCGCGGCTCCCGCCGCCGCCCGCGTTTCCGCGGAGGGCGGCGCGCTGACACGCACCATCGTTCATCTCTGGCCGTTCATCTGGCCCGGGGAGCGCCCGGACCTCAAGGCGCGCGTCGTCTGGGCCATGGTGCTGCTGGTCGTCGCCAAGCTCGTCACCATGGTGGTGCCGTTCACCTTCAAATGGGCGACGGACGCACTCGCGGCGCCGAAGGTCGAGATGACCTCGTGGTGGGCCTGGCTCATCGCGGCGCCAGTGGCGCTGACCGCCTCCTACGGCATTACCCGCGTCCTGATGGCGCTGGTGACGCAGGGGCGCGACGCCCTGTTCGCCAAGGTCTCCATGCACGCCGTCAGGCGGCTGGCGCTGATCACCTTCGAGCATATGCACGCCCTGTCGCTGCGCTTCCATCTGGAGCGCAAGACAGGCGGCCTCACGCGCGTGCTCGAGCGCGGGCGCAATGCCATCGAGACCATCGTCCGGATGATCATCCTCCAGCTCGCGCCGACGATCCTGGAGCTCGCGCTGATCGTCGGCGTGCTGCTGTGGATGTTCGACTGGCGCTATGTCGTGGTGATCCTCGCGACCGTCGCGGCCTATCTCGCCTTCACCTATGCCGCCACCGAATGGCGCATCGCCATCCGCCGCGACATGAACGACAGCGACACCAACGCCAACGTCAAGGCAATCGACTCGCTGCTCAACTACGAGACCGTGAAATACTTCTCGGCCGAGGAGCGCGAGCGCGCCCGCTACGACGTCTCGATGGCCCGCTATGAGAAGGCCTCGACCAAGGCGCTGACCTCGCTCGCTGTGCTGAACGCCGGGCAGGCCGCGATCTTCACGGTCGGCATGACCATCTGCATGGCCATGTGCGCGGTGGACATCGCCGCCGGACGCAACACGGTCGGCGACTTCGTCATGATCAACGCCATGATGATCCAGCTTTACCAGCCGCTGAACTTCATGGGCATGGTCTATCGCGAGATCAAACAGGCGGTGACCGATATCGAGGCGATGTTCGCGATCCTCGGCCGCAACCCCGAGATCAAGGACCGGGCCGGTGCGCAGCCGCTGGCCGTCGGCGGCGGCACGATCCGTTTCGACGACGTCCATTTCTCCTACGACCCGGCGCGGCCGATCCTGAAGGGCGTGTCGTTCGAGGTGCCGGCGGGCAAGACGGTCGCCATCGTCGGGCCGTCCGGCGCGGGCAAATCGACCATCTCGCGCCTGCTGTTCCGCTTCTACGACATCGCCGAAGGGCGCATTTCCATCGACGGGCAGGATATCCGCGACATCACCCAGTCGTCGCTGCGGCAGGCGATCGGCATGGTTCCGCAGGACACCGTGCTGTTCAACGACACGATCCGCTACAACATCCGCTACGGCCGCTGGGATGCCAGCGACGCGGAGGTGGAGGAAGCCGCCCGCCTCGCCCAGATCGACGCCTTCATCCGCCGCAGCCCCATGGGCTACGAGACCGAGGTCGGCGAGCGGGGCCTGAAGCTCTCGGGCGGCGAGAAGCAGCGCGTGGCCATCGCGCGCACCATGCTGAAATCGCCGCCGATCCTGGTGCTGGACGAGGCGACCTCGGCGCTCGACAGCCATACCGAGCAGGAGATCCAGGGCGCTCTCGACCGGATCGCCGAAAACCGCACCGCCATCGTCATCGCACACCGCCTGTCGACGGTGGTCGATGCCGACGAGATCATCGTCCTCGACGGCGGCAGGGTGGCCGAGCGCGGCACGCATGCGGACCTGCTTGCCAAGGGCGGCCTCTATGCCGGATTGTGGAACCGCCAGCGCGAGGCTGCCGAGGCCGAGGAGAAGATCGCGGGGCTCGATCGCGGCGTTCCCGCGCGGTCGCAGGAAGCTGCCCCGGATTCGCCCGAAGACAATGGTGCCATGGGCAGCATGCCGCCGCGCGCGGCGGCGGAATGAACGAAGGCAAGAACGGATCGCCGGACCGGCAGAGCATGGTCGAGACACGAGAACGCCCGCTGTCGCTGTCCTACCGCCGTCCCGCGGATAGGTCGGAGCGTGCTGTGCTCGAACAGGCGCTGGACGGCCTGCGCCATGACGCCCAGTCCGACCTCGCCGAGGTCGGCTCCGGCCTCGGCCTCGGGGCCATCACCCTCCTCTTCATCGGCCCCGTGGCGCTGCTCGTCGCCTGGACGCTGCAATTCGCGACCGGCATCACCTTCGGCACGGACCGCACGTGGCTCGCGGCGGCGCTGCTGTGGCTAGGCGGCTGGGCCGCGATGAGCGCCTGGCGCGTCATGACTCGCCGCGGCCGGATGAGTTCGCTCCGCCGGGCGCTGATGGCCGATATCGCGGAAGGCGAGGTGCAGGAGGAAAGCTGGCGCTTCGTCGAGGCGGTCGGCTTCCAGGAGGCGGAGAAACTGCCGCTGCTCTACCTGGTCCACGCCGATAACGGCGCGACCGTCGCCTTCGAGGAGACGAGGCTCGTCGGGCGCGAGCGCTCGCCGAACGAAGCCATGTTCTCGTCGGCGCCCTCGGATGCGGTGCTGGTGCGCGGGCCGAAATCCGGCCTGCTGGTCAGTGAGAACTATTCCGGGCCGAGCCTGCCGCTGCTCGACATCCACCCGATGAAGCTTGCCCGCGAGGATCGGCCCGTCCACGGCACGGTGCTGGACCGGCCGTGGATGGCGGTGGCGTCCTGGCTCACAGGGCGATCGACGATCGGCTGACCGCCCGCGGTCAGCGGCGGTCGTTCCGGGGCTTGGGGGCCGAGAGCAGCAGACGGGCGACGAAGAGCGACATGGCGGCGGGTCCTTGAAGGTGGGGTTGGCCGCGACGTGACGGCGGATGGCGCCTGTTTGCCCGGTCGGCATTTCACGCCGACGATCCCTCCCGCTGTCACATATTTCAGCCGGGCTGTTTCGTTGCTCCGCCGCCGCGCGCGAGGGCAACCGCCTCGGCCAGCACGCCGGCGTCGCCGATATGGTTGGCGAGGATGAGCACCAGGCGCGCATTGAGGTCGGCACTCTGATCGGCGGACAGGCCGCGCTGCGCCTCGACCAGCAGGCGGAAGGCAGCATCCGGGTCGGCGAAGCGCGAGGTCGTGTCGAGGCCGGTCATCGCTGTTCCTCACAATTCGATTCAGGTCCGCTCGGGCCGACCTGATGATCTGATTCAACTTGGACTTCCCGACCCAAGTCCCTGGTGTCAGAATCCTTTTGCCCGGCGTAGCGCCGCGGCGATCCTGCCGCCGTCGAAGGTGCGCCAGCGCGCGGCGAGGTGGCCATCGGGCCTGAGCAGGAAGACCGCGCCGGGCGTCGCGTCGAAACGCGCCGCGAACAGTCCCTCCGTATCGTGGAAATCGCGACCGGCCACCAGCATGGCGCAGCCCGCGACCGGTTCCGGTGCATCGCCGGTGGCGATCAGCGTGAACCGCGCGTCGAGCAGCTCGCTGAGATAACCCATGTCGCCGTCCGGCCGCGCGACCGGCACGTCGGGAACGGGCGCGCCGAGGCGGGCTGTACCGGCCCATTCCGCATCGTCCGGCGTCGACAGCGGCGTGTCGTAGGTCGACGGCACGGACAGGCGGCCGGAATTGACCATGCGCTTGGCGAAGCCGGTCCCGGCGGCAAGCGCGAGCACGGCATTGCGCAGCCTCACTTCGCCCGGCGAGGGCGGCGCGATGAAGTCGGTGGCACGGGTCGAGTTCATGATGTTCTCGTCGGCCGCCGCCCCGCGCTCCAGATCATAGGTCGCGAGCAGGCCCGGCCCGGCCTCACCCTTCAGGACCAGCGCCAGCTTCCAGGCGAGGTTCTCCGCATCCTGCACGCCGGAATTGGCGCCACGCGCGCCGAAGGGCGAGACCTGATGGGCGGCGTCGCCAGCGAAGACGACGTGGCCGTGAAGGAAGCGTTCGAGGCGGCGACACTGGAACGTGTAGACCGACACCCATTCGAGCGCGAAGTCGTCGTGGCCAAGCATCCGCCGGATGCGCGGCACGACGTTCTCGGGCCGCTTTTCCACCTCGGCATCGGCGTCGCGGCCGAGCTGGAGGTCGATGCGCCAGACATCGTCCGGCTGCTTGTGCAAGAGCGCGGACTGTCCCGAATGGAACGGCGGCTGGAACCAGAACCAGCGCTCCGTGGGGAAATCCGCCGTCATCTTCACGTCGGCAATGAGGAAGCGGTCGTCGAAGACCTCGCCGGCGAAGTCGAGGCCCATGAGCGCGCGGATGGGCGAGCGCGACCCGTCGCAGGCGATCACCCAGTCGGCCGCCAGCATATAGGGCCCGTCCGGCGTCTCGATGGTCAGGCACACGCCATCGGCGGCCTGCACGATGCCCGTGACACGGTTGCGCCAGCGCATGTCGATGAGGTCGGACAGTTCGCCCGCGCGCGCCGCCAGCGCCGCCTCGACGTAATATTGCTGGATGTTGATGAAGGCCGGCATCTTGTGGCCGGTCTCGGGCAGGAGGTCGAAGTCGTAGAGTTCGCGCTCGCCGAGGAACACCCGGCCGCGCTTCCATGTCACGCCCCTGGCGACCAGTTCGTCGCCGGGACCAAGGCGGTCGAAAATCTCCAGCGTCCGCTTGGCGAAGCAGATGGCGCGACTGCCCTCGCCGATCCGGTCGGCGTCGTCGATGAGGACGACGCGGGTACCCGCCAGCGCCAGATCGATGGCGACCGACAAGCCGACCGGTCCGGCACCGACCACGACGACGGGGTGGCGTGCCGGCTCAGGCCGGTCCTGATCGGGCGACCGGCGGTAGGCAAACTGGAACCTCGGTGCGTCCAAGGGCGGCTCCCGGGATATCGTATTGGTTACATCTGCAACCAATTCCTTCTGCCCTATCGGCCGGGCAGCGTCCAGATGGTCGTCAGGACTGGCTGCGGACAACGGCGGCGGCGGTCTTGAAGAAGGCGCTCGCCGCCCGCGACACCATATAGAAGACGATCAGCGCGATGACGAATTCCAGCCCGCGACCGCGCATCCACAGATAACGGTAGAACGCCCAGGATATGACCGGCCAGCGCTCGCGATAGGGGGCGAGCCCCCGTGACCAGGGCCGTAGCAGAAAGGCGCGCTCCGGCAGGTTGAGGTCGGCCGCGACCCAGCGCGGCCAGAACGAGACGAGCCACAGGCCCGACGCGACCAGCCCCAGCCAGACGAGAACATGGGTCGCAAGGTCCATCGGGAGATCCGGTTACGAGAGAAGGATGGATCAGCCGCCGGCCGGCGCGGCCGGAGCACCGGCGCGCGGGGCGAGCGTCGGACCAATGATCCTGACAGGCCGCCGCTCGGCATCGAGGGGCAGCTCATCGGCGGGCGGCTCCGGCGCCGGCTGCGCGAGGGGAGCGGCGCCGCGTATCTCGGCGGGCTCCTGGTCCTGCGCCGGGCGAATCCGGCCGTCGAGACCGATCGTGCCGCGCGGGCGACCATCGGAGGCGCGCGAGCGGTCGGCCCTGCCCTGTCGTTCGGCCTCGCGGCGCGCACGCTCCGCTGCGGCGAACTCCTCTCGGGCGGCCTGCCGCTGCCCCGCGGGCATGGAGAGCAGGCGCGCCTGCTCGGCGGAGATCACCTGATCGCCGGTCCGTAGCGTCGGATCCTGCCGATGCGAGAAGGCCTCGGCCCAGGAGCCGTTGCGCGGCCGGCAGGTGCAGGCCGCGTCGAACCGCTGGCGGAAACGCAGCGCGTTGGGCAGCGCCGTGTAGGGGCTGCCGTTCATCGACACGGCATTCTCGATCTGGTCGTCGCGCATCCGGTAGAGCGCGACCTCGGCACCGGGGCACTGCATCTGGCACATCTCCTCCTGCCCCAGCGAGGCGCCGGGCCGGGCGGAGGAGGTCATGGGGAAGAAGGCACCGTCGCAGAGGCGCACGCAGACCGCGCGGTGGCCGACATTGCGCGGCCGCTGCTCGCCGTCCGAATCCTGCGGACGCAGCGTTTCCTCCGGCACGGGCTCGACATAGTTCGGCTCGCCGCGCGCGGGCTCGCGGCTCGCGCCGAAGAGATGCTCGATGAAGCCGCCGAAGCCCGCCGAAGGCTCGGCGCGATAGGCCGCCTGCGGCCGGCCGTAATCCGGCGTCCGGTATTCCCGTCCAGGCTGCGCCTGGCGCGTATCGGAGCCGCCGCCGCGGCAGCCGTTGGCGTCGAAGGCGGCGAGCAGGCGCGCGCGCTGCTGGGCCCGGCCGGCGGTCTCCATGCCGCCGCCGCCCGCCTGCGCCTCCAGCTGGGCGAGATTGGCGCGCATCTGCCGGATGCGCCCGTCGAGAGCCGAACATTGACCGCTCTGGAAGAAGCCGCCGCAACCGGCGGCCTGATAGCGGCCCTGGGCGGTGGCGATTTCGGCGCGCTGGCGCTGGGCGGCCACGGCAAAGCGCCGATTGGTCCCGCCGCCGGACGGTGCGGAATCGAGCCGAGCGATCTGGGCGCGGATCTGGCCGCAGATACCGCCGGCCTGCGCCCATGCGGACCCGGGCACGATGACGACCGCTGCGCCGCCGAGCGTCGCGAGCAGAACTGCCGCCAACTGCCGACCGACCGCCGGAAAAGCCACCAATCCTCCCGCCAATACCGCAAGGCGCGACACTAGCCGTGCGCGCCTGACTGCCAGTTGATCAAGCCCCGTCATGGTGAACAAGGGGTAAAGACCGCCGCTCTTTTCGAGCCGCGACGATGCGGAGGAGGGGATGCGGCCGAACGCCACGCCCGCCGGACACGCCGCCCGTGCATGCGTGCTGCCGTGCAGCATCCGCTTGACTCGTGCAAGCCTGCGGCGAACCATCGGCCATCACTTCTTCGAGGTTGTCATGTCGTCCGCCCCAGCCAAACTTCTCACCGGCTCCTTTGTTGCGCTGGTCACGCCCTTCGACCGCACCGGAGCCGTCGATTTCGGAGCCTTCCGCGAACTGCTCGCCTTCCACCGCGAAAACGGCACCGGCGCGATCCTGATCATGGGCTCCACCGGCGAGACTTCGCTGCTCTCCCCGGAGGAAAAGAAGGCGATCATCGTCGAGACCGCGAAGATGAAGACGGCGGACATGCCGCTGTTCTTCGGCCTGACCGGCAACAACACCGACACGACCATCACCAACGTCAAGTTCGCCAAGGATGCGGGTGCAGACGGCGGCATTCTCGCCGCGCCCGCCTATATCTGCGGCTCCGAGAGCGACATCGAGCGGTTCTTCCTCGACGTCGCCGATGCCACGGACCTGCCGCTCGGCATCTACAACAACCCCCCGCGGGTGAAGACCGACCTGCACTGGGACAACCTGATCCGCATCTTCAAGCATCCGAACTACGTGGTGCACAAGGAATCGACGACGCGGGTCGGTCAGGTCGCGCAGATCCTCGCGGCGCGCACCGATGTCTCGGTCATGTGCTGCGACAGCCCCAATCTCGGCCTCGTCGTGCCGACCATGAGCCTTGGCGGCCATGGCACCGCCAACATGACCGGCAATCTCGCCCCCGCCGAGCTCGCGACCATTTCTAAGCCCTGGACCAGCTATGCCGAAGCCGAAGGCTTCAAGAACGCCTATCTCGGCCTCTTGCCGCTGCTTCACTACACCTATTCGGCCATCAACCCGGTGGCGGTGAAGAGCCTGATGAAGGCCGTCGGCCTGCCGGTCGGCGACTTGCGCCGCCCGCTGACCAACCTCGAGGGCGAGGCGCTGGCCAAGGGCGTGCGCGTCATCCAGGAACTCGGCCTCGACAAGCGCTACGGCTATCGCATCAAGCCCGTCTCCGCGATCGCCGCCTGAGGAGCACGCCATGGACCGCCGACTTTTCCTTGCGGGCGCGGGCGCGCTCGCAGCCTCCACGCGCGCGGGCGCGCAGGCGACCTTCCCGTCCCGCGGCATCACCATGACCGTGCCGCACGCGCCCGGCGGACCGGTCGACTCGGTCGCCCGGCTGGTGGCGCAGGGGCTGGAGCGCGAGCTGCGCCAGAGCGTCGTGGTCGAGAACCGCGCCGGCGCGTCCGGCGTGGTCGGCGCGGGCTACATCGCCAAGCAGCCGCCCGACGGCTATTCGCTCTACTTCAACGCCTCGATCCACATCGTGAATCCGCTGACGCGCAAGGAGCCGGCCGGCTTCGACGCGATCAAGGATTTCACGCCGATCTTCAAGGTGGCGCGCGGTCCGGTGGTGTTTTCGGTGCCCACCTCGCTCGGCATCAACACGCTGGCCGAGTTCATCGCCAAGGCGAAGGCCAACCCGGACAAGATGAACTTCGCCGTTTCCGGCTTCGGTTCGGCCGGCCACATGTCGACGGAACTGTTCCGCCTGCGCTCCGGCGTGAAACTGCCGCTGGTGCTCTATCGCGGCGGCGGGCCGGCCGTGAACGACCTCGTCGCCGGCCACGTCTCGGCCTTCCTCGACCCGATCCTCTCGGCGCTGCCGCAGATCCGTGGTGGCCGGGTCAAGGCGCTGGCGATCGGCGCCAAGACGCGCAGCCCGCACCTGCCGGATGTCCCGACCTTCGCCGAGCTCGGCTTCCCCGGCATCGACCTCGACACCTGGTACGGCGTCTGGGGCCCTGCCGGCATGCCCGCGCCGGTGATCGCCACGCTGGAGGACGGCATCCGCAAGGTCGCGAACAGCGACGCGTTCAAGGGCCGCCTCGGCGATCTCGGCTTCGAGCCGGAGGCGCTCAATTCGGCTGAGTTCTCGCGGTTCATCGACACCGAATATGCCCGCTACGTGGCGTTGGTGAAGGAAGCCGGCATCGAGCCGCAATAGGGACTTCCCGCTGCCGTCCAGAGCGAAACATTCGTATCGATCCGGATAATGTGAAACGGATGTTTCATTTCGCTGCGAGCCTGCTAGCTTGCCGTGCATGGATCAGGCGACGCTCAGCGACAGACTGGCGGCAAGCTTCGACGACCTGCCGGAACAGCTTCGGCAGGCGGCGCGATGGGTTTTGGATCACCCTGCCGATGTCGCGCTGCTGACGACGCGTGAACAGGCGCGCCGCGCCGGGCTCATGCCGGCGACCCTGACCCGGCTCGCCCAGCGCCTCGGCCTGTCCGGCTACGAGGAACTGAGACGACTCTTTGCCGTCTCGATTCGCCGCCGGCCCGAGAGCTTCCACGGCCGGGCCGCCGAACTCATCGCGCGGCGTGGCGAGGAGGGCGACGCGGCGCTGGCTCAGGACATGTTCGCCGCGCTGCGCGACCATCTCGGCGCCTTGTCGAGCCCGGATTCCATTGCGAGGCTCGAGCGAGCGGCGGAACTCATCGCCGGTGCCGACAGGGTCATCTGCTTCGGTCTCCGCTCGGCCTTTCCCGCCGCCTTCATGCTCGACTATGTGCGCCAGCTCACCGGCGAGGCTTCGGTGCTCGCCGACGCCGCCGGCGGACGCGGCATCGATGCGCTGCGGGATGCGGGTCCGGGCGACGTGCTGTTCTGCGCCTCGGTGAACCCCTATACCCGGCTTACCGTGCAGGCCGCGAAGTTCGCGATATCCCGCGGCGTGCGGGTAGCGGCGATCACCGACAGCGCCCTCTCGCCGCTGGCGAGGCTCGCCGACGCGGTCGTGCTGGTCAGGACCGAGACACCGTCCTTCTTCCACACGATGACCCCGGCTTTCGCGGCGGTCGAAGCCCTGAGCGCGCTGGTCGCGGCGCGGCGCGGCCAGCCCGCGCTCGACGCGCTGGCGGCAAGCGAGGCCCAGCTCGCCGCCTTCGACACCTATCTGCTCCCCCCTTCCCGCACATCCGGACGACGCAAGCCATGACGCGCATCCTTCACCGCTCCATCGCCCAGGATTATCCGACCGCCGTCAGCGGCAAGGGCGTCACCATCCGGGATGCCGAGGGTCGCGACTACATCGACGCCTCGGGCGGCGCGGCCGTGTCCTGCCTCGGACATTCGCATCCGGACGTGCTGGCGGCGATGCACACCCAGCTCGACCAGCTTGCCTACGCCCATACGAGCTTCTTCACGACCAGGGTGGCCGAAGAGCTCGGCGAGGCGCTGATCGCCGATGCACCGGCCGGAATGGGCCATGTCTATTACGTCTCGGGCGGCTCGGAGGCCGTGGAGGCGGCGCTGAAGATGGCCCGCCAATATTGCGTGGAGACCGGCCAGCCGCAGCGGACGAAGTTCATCGCCCGCCGGCAGAGCTATCACGGCAACACGCTTGGCGCGCTGGCGGTGGGGGGCAACGAATGGCGGCGCAAGCAGTTCGCGCCGCTGCTGATCGAGACCCACCATGTCTCCGCGCCCTTCGACTATCGGGGCCGGCGGGCCGACGAGACCCCCGAACACTATGGCGAACGGCTGGCGCGGGAACTGGAGGCCGAGATCGAGCGGCTCGGGCCCGACAGCGTCATCGGCTTCATCGCGGAGACGGTCGGCGGGGCGACCGCCGGATGCATCACCGCGCCGCCCGGCTATTTCAGGCGGGTGCGCGAGATCTGCGACCGGCACGGCATCCTCCTGATCCTCGACGAGGTCATGTGCGGCATGGGTCGCACCGGTACGCTGCATGCCTGCGAGCAGGAAGGCATCGCGCCCGACCTGATGACCATTGCCAAAGGCCTCGGCGGCGGCTTTGCTCCCATCGGCGCGGTTCTGGTGGCAGACCGGGTGTTCGATGCGTTCAGAAGCGGCTCCGGCATGTTCCAGCACGGCCATACCTATCTCGGCCATCCGCTGGCCTGCGCCGCGGCGCTGGCGGTGCAGACAGTGATCAGGCGCGACAACCTGCTGGACAACGTCAAGGCCCAGGGCGTGCATCTCGCACGCCGCCTCGGCGAGCGCTTCGGCAATCACCACCATGTCGGCGACATACGCGGGCGTGGCCTGTTCCAGGCCATCGAACTCGTCGCCGACCGCGGCACGAAAGAGACCTTCGACCCGAAGCACAAGCTCAACGCCCGCATCAAGCGCGAGGCCATGGCGCGCGGCCTGATGGTCTATCCGATGGGCGGCACGGTCGACGGCGTCCACGGCGACCACGTGCTGATCGCGCCCCCCTTCATCGTCGATCATTCTACGATCGACGTGATCGTCGAGCGGCTGGCGGAGGCCGTCGATGCAAGCCTTCAGGACATTGCCTGAACTGTTCCAGAGGAGAACAACCATGAAGAAGACCATCGCTGCGGCCCTGATCGGGCTCGCAGGCCTTGTGGCGGGAGCTGCCCAGGCGCAGACCGTCAACGTGCTGGACCGCATCAAGCAGCGCGGCTTCCTGACCTGCGGCGTCCATACCGGCCTGCCCGGCTTCGGCTACCAGAACGACCAGGGCCAGTGGCTCGGCCTCGACGTCGACCTCTGCCGCGCGGTGGCTGCGGCGATCTTCGACGATCCCACCAAGATCCGCTTCGTCCAGACCACCACGCCGACCCGGTTCATCGTGGTGCAGACCGGCGACGTCGACATGCTCTCCCGCAACGCCACCTATACGATGTCGCGCGACACCGGCATGGGCATGGCCTGGCCGGTGATCAACTTCTTCGACGGGCAGGGCTTCATCGTCCGCAAGTCGCTGGGCGTCACGTCGGTCAAGGGACTCAACGGCGCGACCATCTGCGTCACGCAGGGCACCACGACCGAGCTGAATCTCGCGGACTATTTCCGCGCCAACAACCTCAAATACGAGGTGGTCAGCTTCAAGACCAACGAGGAGGGCGTGAAGGCGTTCGAGGCCGGCCGCTGCGATTCGTTCACGACCGATTCCTCGGGCCTCGCGGCGGAGCGGCTGAAATTCGCCAACCCCAATGACTTCGTCATCCTGCCCGAGCTGATCTCGCGCGAGCCGCTTGGACCGGCGGTCCGGCGCGGCGACGAGAACTTCACCGCCGTCGTGCGCTGGGCCCATTACGCCATGCTCAACGCCGAGGACATGGGCGTCACCCGCGCCAATGTCGATCAGTTGAAGGCATCCTCGACCAGCCCGGAAATCCGCCGGCTCCTCGGGCTCGACGGCAAGTTCGGCGAGGCGCTCGGCCTGCCCAACGACTGGGCCTACCGGATCATCAAGCATGTCGGCAATTACGGCGAGGCCTTCGACCGCAATGTCGGCGCCGGCTCGCGCCTCGGCCTGCCGCGCGGCCTCAATGCGCTGTGGAGCCAGGGCGGCCAGCAATATCCCTATCCGATCCGGTAAGGATGCAGCCGCAGCTTTCAGGCGCGGACCGGCAGCGGTCCGTTCTTGACACCGACGACGGGGAGCCGCTAGGAACGCGGCTCCCAATTCGCCTCGTGGCGATACGGGCGCGTAGCTCAGCGGGAGAGCACTCCCTTCACACGGGAGGGGTCGCAGGTTCAATCCCTGCCGCGCCCACCATTCCATTCAGAATCAAAGACTTACAGCTGACTTTCGGCGGGATGGATATCCAGCCGGGGTGTCGGCGCAGTTCTTGCGACCGAGCGGCGAAGGTGACGCCGCTGGCCCGTGGCAGCCGCGCGGCCTAGCGCCGCCCCGACGAATGGCCGCCGCCACCGCCCATGGCCGGGCCGACCCGTGCGCCGGAATGCTGGCCGGAGCTGTTGACGGTCGGTCCGCGCGGCGGCGTTGCCGTCGAGCCCGGCAGGTATGGGTTCTGATAGCCGGGGCTGCGCGGTCCGGGCGGCCGGTCGCCGCGATGGTCCTGATAGTGGCTGCCCTGGCCCGACGGCCGCGCGGGAACCCAACGCGGACGGTTCGGGCTGCTGTTGCCGCGATGGTCCTGATAATGCCCGTCGCGCGAATAGAAGACGCCGTTTCGCCAGAAGCCGCCATCCTGTGCCTGAGCGGCTTCGGAGACGAACATTCCGGCGGAAAGGCTGAGCCCGAAGGCGACTGCGCTGCACCTGAGAATCCCGGCTGCCGGCATCTGCTCCTCCTCCTGTTCGACCGGGTCATGGGCCTCGGCCAGTCTTGTGTCGCAACTTGCATGGCTTTGGTTCAGCAGCCCGTTCCGGGTGACTTCAGAACCTCGACTTCCTCCCGATTCAGGCCCGGGCGCATGGCAATGACGCAGCGGCAGCCCATTCAACGCCCAGCCGCGCAGATGGGCAACGCATCGCCCGGAACCGCCCTGCCCGCCGCCTGCCCACCATTTCCTGTGGGTTGCCCGAAAGCCCGCCACGCACCGCCGGGCAGCGGATGCTAGGAAGACGCCGCCCCTTCGGGCGGAGGACGGAAGAATCGGCATGAAGGTCCAAATCGACATGGGGTCGCAGCCCACCGGGCCGGCGGCCATGCTCGATCTCGAGGAGCTTCTGGCGACCCGCCTGCTGGTTCAGGGCAATTCCGGGTCCGGCAAGTCACACCTCCTGCGCCGCCTCATCGAGCAGAGCGCGCCCTGGGTGCAGCAATGCATCATCGACCCGGAAGGCGATTTCGTCACGCTGGCCGACCGGTTTGGCCATGTCGTCGTCGATGCCGAACGTCCGGAGGCCGAACTGACCCGGATCGCCGGCCGCATCCGCCAGCACCGCGTCTCGGTCGTGCTCAACCTCGAAGGCCTCGATGTCGAGCAGCAGATGCGGGCGGCGGCGGCCTTTCTCGGCGGGCTGTTCGATGCCGATCGCGATCACTGGTATCCGGTTCTGGTCGTGGTGGACGAGGCGCAGCTTTTCGCGCCCGCGGCAGCCGGCGAGGTCTCGGACGATGCCCGCAAGCTCTCGCTCGGCGCGATGACCAATCTGATGTGCCGTGGCCGCAAGCGCGGCCTTGCCGGCGTCATTGCCACCCAGCGCCTCGCCAAGCTCGCCAAGAACGTCGCGGCGGAAGCGTCCAACTTCCTGATGGGCCGCACCTTCCTCGATATCGACATGGCGCGCGCGGCCGACCTCCTCGGCATGGATCGGCGCCAGTCGGAGATGTTCCGCGACCTCGTGCGCGGCGACTTCGTGGCGCTCGGCCCGGCCCTTTCGCGCCGCCCCTTGCCGGTGACCATCGGGACCGTCGAGACATCCGCCCGTTCCACCAGCCCGAAGCTGACCCCGCTGCCCGATCAGCCCGAGCCGGCCGATGCGCGCGAGCTCATCTTCACGCCGGGTGCCGAAGAAAAGCAGCCGATCGTGCTGCGGCGACCGCCGCCGCCGACGCCGCCGCCCACCGCCGACATCCTCGCCCAGCTTGCCCAGCACCGGGCCTCGGTCGCTGCGAGCCCGCCGGAACCGGCGGCGCCGGCCATGCCGGAAGCCGAGCGTTCGGCGCTGATCGACGCTGTTCTGCGCGACATTCTTGTCGACCCCGATGCCGGGTTCCGTAGCGTGGCGGTGCTCTATCAGGACTTTCTCGTGCGCTGCCGCATCCGCCGGGTGCCGGGCGAGCCGCCGACGCTCGCGACGTTCCGCCGGCGCCTCGCGGTCGCGCGGGCCGGTGTCGATACGGCAGCCGAGGGCGGCGAGGTGTGGGCTCAGGCGCTCGACCTGTCGGCGAGCCTGCCGGACGAGTTGCAGGGCGTGTTCCTCGTCATCGCGCGCGCGGCCCTCGCGGGCGAACCCTGCCCGTCGGATGCCACCATCGCCCGCATCTACGGCAGCCACTCGCCGAGCCGGGCGCGCCGGCTGATCGACTATTTCGAGGAACGCGGTCTGTTCGTCGTCCGGCCGGACATCCGGGGACAGCGCATCATCGCCCTGCCCGACCTCGGCTGCGAGACGGGACCGGGCGACCCCAAGGGGCCCGAAGCCGTCGCGGCAGCGCCCATGCTGGCTGCGGGAGCCTCCTGACCCTCATCGCCGCTGAACAATTGCCGGGCAGCACGGTTCGCCTTGCATAACCGGACGCGATGGCAAGAAGGCAGCCGGTTCCGCGAGCAGGCCTCCCGAGGGCCCGCACGGCAAGCCGTCGCTGACCGGTCCCGCGAAAACGCCTTGTTCGGGCGTGATGCCCAAGCCGGAAACCAGGAAAAGCAAAGCCCCGACCGGGTGATCCCGACCGGGGCGTCGATCGTCGATGAAATGCCGCGAGGTCGCGGCGGCCGCTCAGCCGTCGTTGGCGGCCTGCGGCCAGGTCGCGGGCGGCTGCTCCGGGCCGCGCCAGCTCAACATCAATCCGTTGCCGACCGCCCAGGCGCGGAGCGCCGCGAGCATCGCATCGTTGCGCGAGACAGCCGGGCTGTCCTCCTCGATGAAGCGGTCGACGGCCGCGAGGAGATCCGGCGGCAGTTGAAGGCTGATCGTGGTCATGCGTCTTCCCCGCAATGGGCCCCGTTGCGGCAACTATCGACCAGCGCTGATGGACGCATGGTAAACGACAGGAGGGCTTTGCGCGGATGCGGTTGACCGCGCCTTAAAGGTATCCCGCAGATTCGAAGCGTCCGCGCGGGCGCCTGTCCTCGAATGGCGCCCGCAACGGCTGTCCGGCGGCGGATCACAGCTTGTAGGCCATCCTCAGGCCACCCCAGTGCTTGCCGGCTATGCGGATCGGCGCGTCGATCTCCTTCATCATCACCATGGTGCCGTTGCCCATGTCGCGGGCATAGGACTGGATGAGGAAGGGGCGGATCGAGCGCGCCGCCGAAAGCCCCGCCCGATCGTCGAAAATGCGCCTGTTGCGGCAGTTCGCCATGTTCCAGGCGGGATCGTTCGGCTTCTGCGGGTGCGAGTAGATGCGATTGTGCACCGGCAGATAGGCATTGCGGTCAACCGCCGCGCAGAAGGCCATGCGCTTGTCGGTTGCGAGCCACCGCTCCTGGATCGCGGGGAGGATATCCTCCAGCACTTTCAGATAGCGCGTCGTGTACTGGACGGGATTGGTGCCGGGCACCGGTTCGTATTCGTTGTCGAAGAAGTCGTCGACCGGGATGCGGCCGCTGGCAATGGCGGCTTCGCAGGCGGCGGCGATCTCGGCGGCGACACTCTGGGCGGTCTCGACCTTGCCGGCATCGGCGGCCCGCAGCGCATCGAGCCTCGCATCGACGGCCGCGCGCGCCTTATCGTCGAGGCGCTCGAACTGGCAGTGAAGGCCGAACCCCGAGGCGCCGACCAGTTTCACCCGGACCGGGCCGATGCCGTCGATGGCGCAGTCATAGCCATTGCCGACCAAGAACAAGCCTGAATCCGGCACGGCCAGCAGCATGCCGCCGGCCGAAAGATCGACCGTCCGCGCCTGAACCGCTCCCTTGCGGCCGACGATGCGCACGGGGATGTCGACCGGCAGGCGGTCGTCGCCGCGGCGGTCGCCAATCTCCGACTGACGGAGGAAAATGGTGAAGCGCGAGCGCAGCTTGCCGGCCAGCGCCTGCGCCTCGCGGCCCGCCGCATCCGCCTCGGCCGAGGTGCTGGCGGCATCGTTGGCAGCGCGGTCGATGCCCGCAGCCTCCGCCGAGACCGTCTCGATGAAGCGCGACGTGTCGGAAGCGGAGCGGGAAATCTCGCTGATCGTGGCGACCTGCTGGTCAACGGCGCTCGCGACCGAGGCGAAGACCGGCCGGATCGCCTCGACCGCCTCGGCGATCTCGCGCACGGCGCCGATGGAGGCCTGGCTGTCGGACTGGAGCTGCGCGATGCGTCGCGCGATCTCGTCGGTCGCCCGCTGCGTCTCCTGGCTGAGGTTCTTCACCTCGTTGGCAACCACCGCGAAGCCCTTGCCGGCCTCCCCGGCGCGAGCCGCCTCGATGGTGGCGTTGAGGGCGAGTAGGTTGGTCTGCCGCGCGATCTTGGCGATCAGCCCGACGACCTGATCGATCTCGGTGGAGGAGGCGCGCAGGCTGTCGACGCTCCTCGATGCCGCGCCGGCCGCAGCAATGGCGCCCTGCGTCAGCTGCGTCGCCTGATGGACCTGGCTGCCGATCTCGCCGGCGCTCTGGGCGAATTCCTCGGTCGCCGCCGCGAGCTGTCGCGAGTTTTCGGTGGCGCTGGCAGTCATCTGGTCGAGGGCGCGGGAGCGCTCGCGGATGCCGGTCAGTGCCTGCATGGCCGCAGCGGTGCCGTCGTGGACGCGGTCGGCGGAGGCCGAGACGTCGCGGATCACCTTCATCAGGTCGGACTCTACGAGGTCGAGCGTGTGGCGGACCTGCGCGATCCGGTGACGCAGCAATCCGGCTTCAGCTTCGGCCTCAGGCGCCTCGGATCCATGCACGACATCGACGGGCGGCGCGGGCCGCCCCTTCAGCAATTGGCCAAAACCCATCGGTCGTCCCCCGGCCGCCCTTCGTGGGGCAGGCACATTGCCGACAGGCTAGTCGAACATGGTAAATGGCCGCTTAAGTGCCGTCTTTTCCGGTGTTCATCAGGCGAAAGTATTACGCAGCGGAAACCGGCGCCAGAAGGCGCGCCACGGCGGCCGGAAGCTCGTCGTAATGGCCGATGATCGCATCGGGGCCAAGCTGTTCCAGCGGGATCGCGGTATAGCCGCCGGCAAAGCCGACGACCGGCACGCCAGCCGCCTGTCCGGCCCGGATGTCGGGCTCGGCATCGCCGACCATCACCGCGCGGGCGGCATCGCCGCCAGCATCGCGGATGGTCATCAGCAGATGGCCGGGGTCGGGCTTGCGGACCGGATAGGTGTCCGAACCCGAGATGAAGGCAAAGCGGCGGGTCATGTCGAGTTCGTCCAGCAGCATCCGCGCGAGGCGCTGGATCTTGTTGGTGCAGACGGCCAGCACCATGCCCTCGCCGGCCAGCCTGTCCAGCGCCGCGAGAATGCCCGGGAACGGCCGGCTGTCGCGCGCGATGCGCTTCTCGTAGGCCTCGACATAGCGTCCGTAGACGCGCTCGACCTCGGCCGCCTCCTTGCCGCGCCCCTGAAGCCTGAGCGCCTTCTCGATCATCGGCCTCATGCCGTGGCCGATCAGCTGCTTCGCCTCGTTCAGGTCGACCGGGTGCAGGCCTTCCTCCTCCAGCAGCCAGGACAGCGTGCCGATCAGGTCCGGATGGGTGTCGACGAGCGTGCCGTCGAGGTCGAAGACGATGGTGGGGGCGGTCATTGGCTCGGTCGAACTTCCTGTCTCGCCCCCTCATGCCGGAACCGGCCGCCGCTGTCACCCGGCGTCGCGCCCGCGCCCCCCTGCCCTGCGCGAAACGGGATGCGGCGGACCGGGGCGGATGATAGAAAGCGCGCCTCTCATTCCAGCCGCGGAGGCCATGATGAACGCGCCCCTGAAGACCACGCCCCTGCCGCTCAAGGATCCGAGCCTGCTCAAGTCGCAGTGCTACGTGAACGGCGAGTGGATCGGCACACCCGTCGATCCGGTCATCAACCCCGCCACCGGCCAGACCATCGGCCATGTGCCGCGCCTCGGCGCGAAGGAAGCCGCGGAAGCCGTCGAGCATGCCGACAAGGCGTTCAAGCTCTGGTCGAAGAAGACCGCCAAGGAGCGCTCGAACATCCTGCGCAAGTGGTTCGACCTGATGATCGCCAACACGGACGATCTCGGCCTGATCATGACCTCCGAGCAGGGCAAGCCGCTGGCCGAGGCCAAGGGCGAGGTCGCCTATGCCGCCTCCTTCGTCGAGTTCTTCGCCGAGGAAGCCCGCCGCGTCTATGGCGACATCGTGCCGACGCACCGCAACGACCACCGCGTGCTGGTCGCCAAGCAGCCGATCGGCGTCTGCGCCGCCATCACGCCGTGGAACTTCCCGGCGGCGATGATCACCCGCAAATGCTCGCCGGCGATCTCGGTCGGCTGCACCATGGTGGTGAAGCCCGCTCCGGAGACGCCGCTGACCGCGCTGGCGCTGGCCGAGCTCGCCCACCGCGCCGGCCTGCCTGCCGGCGTCCTCAACATCATCACGGGTGACGCCGCCCCCATCGGCAAGACCTGGTGCGAGCACCCGACCGTCCGCTTCATCGGCTTCACCGGCTCGACGCCGGTCGGCAAGCTGCTGATGGCGCAGGCCGCCGCCACCGTGAAGCGCGTCGGGCTCGAACTCGGCGGCAACGCGCCCTTCATCGTCTTCGACGACGCCGACATCGATGCGGCGGTCGAGGGCGCGATGATCTCCAAGTACCGCAACATGGGTCAGACCTGCGTTTGTGCGAACCGCATCTACGTGCAGGACAAGGTCCACGACGAGTTCGTCGCCAAGTTCACCGCCAAGGTGCGCGAGCTCAAGGTCGGCAACGGCGTCGAGGCCGGCGTCATGCAGGGTCCGCTGATCAAGGCCGCCGCCATCGAGAAGGTCGAGGCCCATGTGAAGGACGCCGTCGCCAAGGGCGGCAAGATCGAGACCGGCGGCAAGCGCTCGGACCTCGGCTTCACCTTCTTCGAGCCGACCGTCATCTCCGGCGTGACCTCCGAGATGCAGGTGACCCGCGAGGAGACTTTCGGTCCCGTCGCGCCGATCTATCGCTTCAAGACCGAGGATGAGGCCGTGGCGCTCGCCAATGCCACGCAGTTCGGCCTTGCCAGCTACTTCTATGGCCGCGATGTCGGCCGCATCTTCCGGGTCGCCGAGGCGCTCGAATACGGCATGGTCGGCATCAATACCGGCCTCGTCGGCGTCGATATCGCGCCCTTCGGCGGCGTGAAAGAATCCGGCATCGGCCGCGAGGGCTCGCATTACGGCCTCGACGAGTTCATCGAGATCAAGCTGATGATGCTCGGCGGCATCCAGTAACAGGCAAGGCCCGGTGAATTTGGGGGCGGCGTCGCGAGGCGCCGCCCTTTTTTTTGCGTTCCGAGCCTGCCGTCAGCGCAGGTCCGCGACGCTGACCGGCGCGCGCGATCTCAGGCCCTTCGCCGGCACGATGACGAGGTCGAGTTCCGGCCGGCCGCCCCGGCCGATGGAGACGCGCTCCGGCTCGCCGATCACCACGAACTGGCTTTGCAGCGCCTGCTGCTGCCGCGCCCACGTGCCGGCCAGCGCCACGATGAGAATGTCGGCGCCCAGATAGGCCCGCTGGACCTGCCTGAAGGCGAAGCCGCGCGGGTCGGGGCCGATGACCATGACATCGGCGCGGTCGCCCACGGCAAGGTCGATCTTGCCGCCCTCGTTCCAGGTCAGCGCAACGACGACCGGGCCCGACCGCGCGCCGACGCCGCGCGCGGCCAGCAGCGGCCTGAGTTCGGTCCAGTTGAAGGCGTCGATGGTCGGATCAGCCCGTACCGGCACGCCAAAGCGGGTGAGAACGCCGCTGGCGCCGATCGCGCCGATGACGAGCGGCAGAGCCACGGCGAGGCCGAGGCACCATTTTGCCCAGGCGCGCGGCGACGAGCTCGCATCGGGGTTCGCGACCATCCACGCGCCGAGCAGCGGGAAGACGAAGAACCAGCCCGGCATCGGCCAATGCGGCAGCGCCCAGCCCGACCAGAGCGACTGCACCGTGAAATAGAGGATCGTCGGCGCGGCGAGCGCGAGGCAGAACAGGACCCGCGGCTCACGGATGCGGGCGAAACTCGCGCCGAAAATGGTCGCGAGCGGCACGGCGATCCACGGCGCCAGCCAGACGAACTGGCCGGCCAGCATCTGCGCGAAGGCGGCGAGTGTCAGCCCCCTGCCCCCGCCGCGCCCGGCCTGGAATTTCAACGAGGCCCAGTCGTTGGCAAGATTCCAGATGATGATGGGCGAGACGCAGAGCGCGGCCACGAATGCGCCGATGTAGGGAGCTGGGTGGACCAGCCAGCGCCGATGCTCCGTGGCGATCAGGAAAGCCGCCAATCCGGCAATGACGAAGACCGCAGAATATTTGGACAGGCCGGCAAGGCCGAAGCAGAGCCCAGCCAGCAGCCAGCACCGCCACGGCGACGGGTTCTCTCCTTCAGCAGGGAAGAAGAGTTTCGCCAGCGCCAGCATGCCGCCCGCGAGGAAGAACAGCAGCGGCCCGTCCGGCACGATCCACGTGCCGGGGGATGCCAGAAAGAACAGCGAGCAGTTCAGCGCCAGAACGGACCAGACGGCCGGCCAGCCGCCGAACAGGCGCTCGGTCAGCCGGAACATCAGCCAGGACGTGCCGGCGAACAGAAGGATGAACGGCAGGCGCACGGCCCATGTCGTGCCGAAGACCAGCATCGAGGCATGGGCCAGCCACAGGTGCAGCGGCGGGTGGTCGAAATAGGACAGCGCGAGGTGCCGCGCCTGCCCGAGCGTGTAGCTCTCGTCGACGCCGAAGCCGAGCATGGCGGCGAAGGCAATGCGCAGCGCCATGAAGCCGGCGATCAGCGCCAGTGCGGCGCGCGCTGGATTTGCCGGCAGGCGGTCGAACGGGGTGGCGGTCGCGGCGGCGCTCATGCGGCGCGGCTTAGCGGATCAGGCGCGCCCGCGATAGCTCTGCACTGCATCCGTCACCGACTTGGCGCCGAACAGGACGAAGGTGAGGCCGACGAGCCGGGTGACGATCAGGCCGCGCGTCATGAAGAAGCGCCTGACCGCCGGCAGGCCGGCGACCGCGACGAGGATGACGTCTGCGAGGATGAAGCCGAGGAAGGCGACCAGCATGACCAGCGGCGCCATGTCCCAGGTCAGCAGGCCCGAATAGTGGCCGACCAGAACCGTGAACATGGCGACCGACACCGGATAGGCCTTCGGATTGGTGATGCCGAAGACGAGGCCCGCCAGCAGCGGATGCCGGCCGCCGATGACCGTCGTGCCCGATGCCTCCTTCGCCAGCATGGCCTTGATGCCGAGGAAGATCAGATAGGCGCCGCAGACAAGGCCCAGCGTCTCGAACAGCAGGGGACCGAGCTGATTGACGCCGACGATGGCGGCAAGCGCCAGCGTGCCCCAGAGCACGTCGCCGACGAGATGGCCGGTGACGAACCAGGTGCCGGACATGCGCCCCTCCTTCGCGGCAAGCGCGAAGAGCGCGAGGAAGGCCGGCCCCGGCGTCAGGACATAGATCATGGCCGCGGCGAGGGTCGCGAAGAAAAGGCCGAAGGTCATGGGAAGGCGCGGCTCCGAAAGGTTCGGCCGCCACCGGAACATGCATGGCCGTGCCCTGTCAAAAGCCGCTTGCAGGGTCACTCCGGCGGGAGGACTTTGCTATAGGGATGAGACAAGCAGCAGCGGCCACTGTGCCGCGGAGGACACGCCCATGATCGCGATCATCTTCGAGGTGCGGCCGGCCGACGGGCGCAAGGAGGCCTATCTCGACATCGCCGCCAAGCTGCGCGTCGAACTGGAGAAGATCGACGGCTTCATCGCGGTCGAGCGGTTTCAGAGCATCACCGATCCCGGCAAGATGCTGTCGCTCTCGACCTTCCGCGACGAAGCGGCCGTGACGGCCTGGCGCAACCATCCGATGCACCGTTCGGCACAGGCCGCCGGCCGCTCCGGCGTCTTCGCGGGATACCGGCTGCGCGTCGCCTCGATCATCCGCGACTACGGCATGGAGGAAAACCGCGATGAAGCGCCGGGCGACAGCCGGGCGCTCCATCACGCGTGAGTCGCATCAGTTCTGCAGCTTGATCTGCGCGGTATCGATGATCTGCTTGAACTTGGCCATCTCGCTCACCGACTTCTGCCGCATCTGATCGGGCGTCGAGGGGGTCGATTCCGCGCCCATTTCCTCGAAGCGCTTCACCACGGCGGGCTCGGCGAGAACCTCCTGCAGCGCCTTCGACAGCCGCTCGCAGATTTCCTTCGGCGTGCCCTTGGGCGCTACGAAACCGTTCCACGAGGTGATGTCGAAGCCCGGAAGCGTATCTGCGAGGGCTGGAATTTCCGGCGCGATGGCGGCGCGCTTCAGCGAGGTGACCGCGAAGCCGCGGAGCGCGCCGGACTTGTAGTGCGGATAGGGCGAGGTGAAATTGTCGAAGGAAAGCTTGACCTCGCCCGTGATCAGGCCCTGCACGAGGCCGGCCGAGGAGCGGAACGGCACATGCGTCATGCGCGTGCCGGTCAACTGCATGAACAGTTCGCCGGACAGGTGGATCGACGTGCCGATGCCGGACGAGCCGAAATTCTCCTTGCCCGGATTGGCCTTCAGATAGGCGATGAACTCGGGCAGCGTCTGGGCGGGCACCGAGGGATGCACGCACATGAAATTCGGCTGCGACGAGGACAGCGACAGGAACTCGAAATCGTCGAGCGGCTTGAAGGGCAGCCGGTCGCCATAGAGATTCGGGTTGATGCCGTGGTTGGCGATCGTGGTCATGCCGATCGTGTAGCCGTCATTGGTCGCGCGGGCCGTCGCCGCGACGCCGACATTGCCGCCGGCGCCGGCCTTGTTCTCGATCACGAAGCTCTGGCCGAGCTTGACCGACAGGCGCTCGCAGACGATGCGGCCGATCACGTCGGTCGACCCGCCCGCGCCGAAGGGCACGATGCAGGTCACCGGACGCGCCGGGTAGCTCTGGGCAAATCCTTCCGACGCCACGAAGGGCGCGGCACCGGCGCCTGCGGCAATTTTGAGCGCAGTACGCCTGGAGATCGAAGTGGTCATGTTTCCCCCTATGGAACTGATACGGTCGCGGCCTGGATGCCGTCGTTGGGGGAAAACTAGCACGCAAGCCCGCGACTTCAACCGCCCGGCCGCCACAGCAGCGGCGCCCGGGCAGCCGAAGCGCATCAGTCGAGCGGGCGCAGCTGCCGTGGCAGGGCAGCAAGATCGGCTTCCAGCTCGCCAATCCGGGCACGCAGGGCCGATTCGGCCTCGGTGCGATTGCTGAACTCGGCGGTGTCGACGACGAACTTCTCGCCGCGCAGGAAACCGGACTTCTTCACCGTCACGCCATTGGTGCGCAGGTCGTCGAGGACCTTCTGCGCCGCCGTGATCTTGGCGTTGATGCCCTTGTTGTGCTCCAGCGAGGTCTCGCGGTCGCGGGCGCGCTGCTCGCCGGCCAGCTTGTCGTTGCGCACCTTGATGCGCGCCTTGTAGTCGGCCTGGTCGAGCCATTCGGTGCGCTGGCAGACGAGCAGGAGCGAGGCCGTCGTGCCGGCAGCCCAGCCCAGGCCGAAAGCGCCGAGCACGGCTTCCGCCTCGCGGCGGTTGCCCTGGCGGACGACCTTCTGGTGCTCGTGATAGGTCAGGCTCTTGTCGAGCGGGACGACCATCTTGATCTCCCACTGATCCTGATTGAGCTCGGCGATCACCTGGTCGAAGCGACGGGATATGTCGCCGACATCGACGGTCACGGCGCCGAGGCTCCATTCCTTGTCGCCCTCGGTCTTGGCCCAGGAGGGGAACAGGTCGACGGTAAACTGCTTGGTCTCGATCCACGGGATCATCGGGGCGTTCTCGGCATTCGCGGAAACTGGAGCGTGTTGGGCGGGCACGGGCGGCGACGGCGCAGGTTCCGTCTCGGCCGGGTGCTGGAGCGTGAAACCATCGACGATGGCCTCGGTCTCGTCGTCGGCCGCGGCGCGTTGCAGGGAAAAGCCGTCGAGCGCGGCGGCCAGTTCGTCGAGCTTGGCGCGATCTTCGGGCGGCAGGTCCGCCGGCGCAGCACCCGAGGGCTTCGCCTCAGCGGCCCGGGCGGGCTCTTGAGCCTCCGGCGGCCGCGAGCCCGTCGAGGTAGCGCTTCCAGAGGGCGTCGCGGTCACGTCCGAGCTCATAGAGATAATCCCATGAATAGATGCCGGTGGAGTGCATGTCGTCGAAGCTGAGGCGCACCGCGTAGTGACCCACGCGGTCGATGCCGATCAGTTGGACGTCCTGCTTGCCACCGATATATTTGCGTTCGGCCGGCGAATGGCCCTGAACCTCCGCCGACGGGCTCTCGACGCGCAGATATTCTGCATCGAGGGCGAAAATATGCCCGTCATCGAAGCTGACAGTCAGGCGACGGCGGTCAGCAGAGAGGCGCAATTCGACCGGCCATGCATGATGGCTGCCCGTCGCGCTCTCGACCGCGCTGATCTCCGCCATGGGGGCCTCTCCGTGCCGGATCGATGCAACCGATCAGGACTGGTAGCTGGTTCTCCCGGCATCTTCAACGCTGGCGGACGTGACGAACGCGGTAAGGTCACCTAAATAGAACAATGACAGGGCGCGCCCGGCCCGCTGGTCCGGCCGCCCCTTGGAAGCCTGCCATGTTCGACGATGTGTCCACGACGAAGCCCGCGCCGATGATCGACCCCTTTGGCCGGTCGATCGACTACCTGCGCGTCTCGGTCACCGACCGCTGCGATTTCCGCTGCGTCTATTGCATGGCCGAGAACATGGCCTTCCTGCCGAAAAAGGACCTCCTGTCGCTGGAGGAGCTGGATCGGCTGTGCTCGGCCTTCGTCGACAAGGGCGTCAGGAAGCTCCGGCTCACCGGCGGCGAGCCGCTGGTCCGCAAGGACGTCATGACGCTGTTCCGCTCGCTGTCGAGGCATCTTTCCTCCGGCGCGCTCGACGAACTGACCGTGACCACCAACGGCTCGCAGCTCGCGCGCTACGCGGCCGATCTCGCGGCTCTCGGCGTGAAGCGCATCAACGTGTCGATGGACACGCTGGACCCGGCCAAATTCCGCGCCATCACGCGCTGGGGCGATCTCGCCGACGTCCTGCGCGGCATCGACGCGGCGCTTGCGGCCGGCATCCACGTCAAGATCAACGCCGTGGCGCTGAAGGGCGTCAACGAGGACGAGATCGAGGACCTCATCGCCTGGGCGCACGGCAAGGGCATGGACATCTCGTTCATCGAGGTCATGCCGCTCGGCGACATCGAGCCGTCGCGGCTCGACCAGTATCTGCCCCTGTCGGTGGTGCGCGCCCGGCTGATGGACCGCTGGACCCTGGCCGAGAGCGATCATCGAACCGGCGGTCCCGCCCGCTACGTCACCGTGAGGGAGACCGGCGGCCTCGTCGGCTTCATCACGCCGATGACCCACAATTTCTGCGAGAGCTGCAACCGCGTCAGGGTCACCTGCACCGGAACCCTCTACATGTGCCTCGGGCAGGAGGATGCCGCGGACCTGCGCGCGCCGCTGCGTGCCTCGGAGGGCAACGACCTGCTCTACGCCGCGATCGACCGGGCCATCGCCCGCAAGCCCAAGGGCCACGACTTCATCATCGACCGCCGCACGCGCCGTCCATCGGTAGGCCGCCACATGAGCATGACGGGCGGGTGAGCGTTATCGCGCCCGCGCAATTATCTTTCATTCACAGGCGAACAATTGGAACGGCGCCCGTGACGCGGGAATTCAATCCGCTACAGGTCTTTCGTTCGTCAGTATTGCCAATATTCCACCACAATTGATCACCAAATGCCCACTCAACGAAAGATCGGAACCGTTAGCGCAACACGTTAGTTCTGCGCGCTCCTTCCCGGTCGACGCATTCCAGTCACAATCGATCCGGGCAACGTCGCTCTGGATCTCATAGGCGACCAAGGCGACCGCGATGACCCGCTCATCCCCGTCGCAGCCTGATCCCGTTCTTGTCAGGGACGAGCTGCGGCGCCTGCTCGAATCGAGCTTCATTCCCGACGATTCGCTTCTGGCGAAGATGCTGACCTACGTCGTCGAGCAGACGCTTGCCGGCGACGGCCGGTCGATCAAGGCCTATACGGTCGCGGTCGAGGCACTGGGCCGTCCCACCGATTTCGATCCGGACCGCGATTCGACCGTGCGCGTGGCGGCCATGCGGCTGCGTTCGGCGCTCGATCACTACTATGCCGGCCCGGGTGCCCAGAGCGCGCTGCGCATCTGCATGCTGCCGGGCTCCTACCGGCCGATTTTCGAGCCCGTGACGGATGTCGCATCCGAGCCCGCGCTTGTGGCGGACCAGATCGACGAACCAGCCCTGCCGCCGCCGGCCTTCCTGTCGCGATTCCGGCTGGCCATGCCTTCGACCCGGGTCTGGCTGGCGACGATCAGCGCGATCCTCGCCATCGACCTCCTGGCGACCGTATCGCTGATGGCGGTTCAGCTGCGTGCCCCCCAGGCCCAGGCGGCGCAGCGATGGACGCCGGCGGACAATGAAGTGCAGACGCTCGTCGCGGAAAAGCCGAACAAGGCCATTGGCATTCTGGTCTACGACTATATCCAGAACCACGTGCAGGCCACCTACGGCCAGCCCATGCCCTGACGCGAGCGCCCGGCGCCGGTAGCGGGGCTGGTCCCCTGCCTTCGCGCTCGACGCGCCCCCACCCCCGCGCTACCTCACAATGCGGGGAAGAAACGACCGGAGCATCGGCGCGTGCCGAGCCATGACGTCATCGTCGCCGGAATCGGCGCCATGGGTTCCGCCGCGGCCTGGCACCTCGCCCGCCGCGGCCAGAGGGTGCTTGGGCTCGAGCGGTTCGACATTCCGCATGCGATGGGCTCGTCGCACGGCATCAACCGCATCATCCGCCTCGCCTATTTCGAGCATCCGCTCTACGTGCCCTTGCTGCGCCGCGCCTACGAGCTATGGCGCGAGACGGAACGGGCCTTCGGCGAGCAGCTGCTGCACATTACCGGCGGCATCGACGCGGGTCCGGAGGATGGACGCGTTGTTTCCGGCTCGCTCCGGGCCTGTCGCGAGCACGGCCTCCCGCACGAACTGATCGACGCGAAGGAGCTTTCCCGCCGGCACCCTGCCTATCGTCTGCCCGCCGGCCATGTCGCGAACTGGCAGGCGGATGCCGGCTTCGTCATGAGCGAGCGCGCCATCGTCGCCCATGCCGCGATGGCCATGGCGGCGGGAGCCGAGATTCGCGGCCGCGAGGCGATCACGGGCTGGCAGCCGACGCCGGGCGGCGGCGTGCGGGTCACGACCACGCGCGGCACCTACGAAGCCGGCCGGCTGATCCTGTCGACGGGTGCGTGGATCGGCGATCACGTCCCCGCCCTCACCCGCTTCGCGGTCCCCGAGCGACAGGTTCTCGGCTGGTTTCAGCCGAAGAACCCGGCTCATTTCGCGCCGGACCGGTTCCCCGTCTCCATCGTCGAGACAGCGCGCGGCACCTGCTACCAGTTCCCCATCTTCGGCGTGCCGGGATTCAAGATCGGCCTCTACAACCACCTCAGGCAGTCCGGCCATGCCGACGCGCTGTCGCGCGAGCCGACGGACGAGGACGAGGATGCGCTGCGCGCGGTGATGCGCGAGGCCTTCCCGGATGCCGACGGACCGACGCTGGCGCTCCGGACCTGCATGTTCACCAACACGCCCGACGAGCATTTCGTCGTGGACACCCTGCCCGATCACCCCCAGGTCATCGTCGCGTCGCCCTGTTCCGGTCATGGCTTCAAGTTCGCCTCGGTCATGGGCGAGGTTCTGGCGGACCTCGCCGCCAGCGGATCGACGCGCCACGACCTTTCGCTTTTCCGCCTCGCCCGCTTCGCCTCCTGATCCGATCCGAGACCGTCCGTGACCCCGCTTGTCCTCCCCGCCGTCGATGCCTCCGCCAACCGGCGCGGCATCATCGCCATGTGCACGGCGATGGCCTGTTTCATGACGAACGACACGCTGGTGAAGATCGTCTCGACCCAGCTGCCGGCCGGCGAGATCATCGCGATACGCGGCCTGTTCGCCACCATCCTGGTGCTCGGCTGGGTCTTCGCGATGGGGCATGCCCGCGACCTTCCCCGCATCGTCTCGCCGCTGGTGATGACCCGCGCCGGCATGGAGGCGCTGGTCGCCTTCCTGTTCATCTCGGCGCTGGCCTCGATCCCCATCGCGGACATCACCGCGATCTTCCTGATCACGCCGCTGCTGATCACCGCCCTGTCGGGCCCGCTTCTCAAGGAACAGGTCGGCTGGCGGCGCTGGTCGGCGGTTGCCGCCGGCTTTGTCGGCATGCTGCTGGTGGTGAAGCCCGGCGGCGCCGGCTTCGTCGCAGGTTCGGCGACGGCCATGGCGCTTGTCAGCGTGGTGTTCTGCGCACTGCGCGACATCGTCACGCGCTTCATCGACCACCGCATACCGACCATCGTCGTGACGCTGTCGACCTGCGCGACGGTCGGCCTGTTCGGACTGGCGATGATCCCGTTCCAGACCTGGGTGCCGCCGGAGCCGAAGCACATCCTGATCCTGCTCGCCGCCTCGGTGGTGCTGGTCATCGGCAATCACGCGATGATCCTCGCCTTTCGCGGCGTCGAAGTGTCGCTGGTCTCGCCGTTCCGCTACTCGGTCATGGTCTGGGCCATCGTCTCGGGCATCACCGTGTTCGGCGAATGGCCGGACTGGATGAGCTGGACCGGCATAGGACTGATCGTCGCAGCCGGCCTCTACACGCTCCATCGCGAGCGCGTGCGCCTGCGCGTGCGCGACGCCAAGACGGAGGCGGCGGCGACGATTCCCTGACGTTGCCCTGCCCGTTCCGGATCATCCGGCCACCAAAGCCGTGCAAGGCATAACGCCCGCACCTGATACCGCAGCGGGTAACCTGTCGTAGAACATCCGCGCGGCCAGTGGCTTTTCGGTCCTAGACGCCCTTCCGCCTGCCACCTAAAGAAGCTGGTGGAGTTGCTCATGGGTCTGTCCGCCTTCGCATTCGCCCGGTCCATCGCGGCCGTCGGGTCCAGGTCCATGGCCCGGTCCCTGGCGCTCGTCCTGGCTGTTACGCTTGCCGGCTGCGCCACGCAGCCGCGCCAACCGGCCGTTCCCGCACGCGAAACGGCGGAAGCGACCTTCCTCGACATTCCCGATGCGCGCTTTTCCCTGACCGGCAACCCGAGCGAGCTCACCCGGATTTTCGTGGCCGCGGAGCGGCGCGCGCAGATGTCGGGGATGCGCGGCACCGAGCATATGCTGGCGATCTCGGGGGGCGGCGAGGACGGTGCCTTCGGCGCGGGCCTGCTTTATGGCTGGACCGAGCGCGGCGACCGACCGCAGTTCCGCCTCGTAACCGGTGTGTCGACGGGCTCGCTCACCGCACCGTTCGCCTTCCTCGGCAGCCGCTACGACGCGCAGCTCCAGGCGGTCTACACGACCGTCCAGCGGACCGACATTGTCCAGATTCTGCCCGTTCTGACCATTCTGCGCAGCGATTCCGTCGGCGATAGCGGCCCACTCGCCCGCCTGATCGCGACCCATGTAACCGACGAAATGGTCGCCGAGATCGGGCAAGAGTACCAGAAGGGGCGGATGCTGCTGATCGGCACCACCAATCTCGACCTCGGCCAGCCCATCGCCTGGAATATCGGCGCCATCGCCGTCAGCAACCATCCTCGCAAGGTGCAGGCGATCCGCGATATCCTGCTTGCCTCCGCCTCCATTCCCGGCGCGTTCCCGCCGGTCATGATGGACGTGATGGTCGGCGGGACCAGGCGCCAGGAGATGCATGTCGACGGCGGCGCGACGACACAGGTCTTCCTCTATCCCGGCAACATCCCGTTGCGCCAAGCGCCGCCCGCCGTCAGGCGCGTGCCGCGCGTCGCCTGGATCATCCGCAACGGCCGCACACAGCCGCTGCCCGAGGATGTCAAGCGCGGCCTGCTGCAGATCGCGGCGCGGTCGATTTCGACCATGATCACGTCGAATGCGATCGGCGACATCTACCGCATGTATCTGATCACGCGGCGCGACGGCGTTGACTTCAACCTCGCCTACATTTCCAGCCGCTTCACCGTGCCCTACGAAAAGCCGTTCGACCCACCCTACATGAACGCGCTGTTCGAGTTCGGCCGCTCGGAGAGCCGGTCCGGCTCGCCCTGGCTGAAGCGACCGCCCGGCTACGTGCCCTGAGCGGCAATTCCGTCAACGCGCCGCAATCAGGCCGTCGACCCGTCGGATCGCGTCGGCCCGCGCCGCCGGGTCGGTGCCGACCCGCGCCCGCCCCGACCCGTCCGGCGTGAAGGCAAGCCCGGTTCGCTCCCGCATTCGCGAGGCGGGATCGTCAAATCCATGGAAGGCTCCGGGATAGACGACGATCTCGGCGGGCGCGCCCATGGAACGGGCCCGCGACACCAGCGCCTCGCAGGGAGCAGCCGGCGTCCAGTCGTCGGCGCCGCCGATGAGAATGGTCAGCGGCAGGCGGTTGACGAGACCGCGCTCGAGCGGCGTGCGGCAGCCCGGATAGAAGGCGATGACCTGCATGAAGTCCGGCCGCCCATCGGCCGGACGTGCGTTGCGGCTCGCCGCATGGAGGGCAGTGGAGCCGCCGTTCGACCACCCCACCAGGCTGATGCGATCCTGCCGGATGTCGGACCGCGCCTGCAGATAGGCGCGCGCCCCCGCGACATCGGCAAGACGTTCACGGGTCGGGCGCACGGTCCGCTCCCGGACGCCGCATTGCGAGCCAAGCCCGCGCGAGGCGAAACTGTCGGGCATCAGGACAGCGAACCCCTGGGACGTCCAGCGGCTCGCCCAGTCGGCATGCCGGCGCGCCAATTCGCCGCGCGCGTTGTCGCGCCCGCCGCAACCGTGGAGCGCCACCACCGCGGGAAAGGGACCGGTTCCGGCGGGGCGCATGAGGACCGCCTGAACGGATGTGCCGTCGGCACCTGTGAAACGGACCGTTTCCGACGTCTGTGCCGGCGCAGCGGAAGCGCTCGCTGCCGCAAGGCCCATCGCCAGCAACACCGTCCGCCCTGCCCGCATGCGCTTCTCGTCCTGCCGTGAACGGCATCGCCGAGCGGCCCTGGTGGCCGCCCGCCGACGCGCCATCGCTTCGCCGCCCGTCAGTTCGAGCGGGCCCTCATGCGGATCATGAAGCTGTCAAAGGAATATTCCGCGACCTGGAACCAGAGATATTCCTCGTTGCGGAAGGCGACCGTGTGGTCCAGCACCCGCTTGAACCAGGCGTTCTGGGCGCTGACCTCGGCATAAACCTCGTTGGCCGCCTTGAAGCAGGCTTCGAGGATCTCCACCGAGAACGGCCGAAGCTGCGTGCCGGCGGCAACGAGGCGGCGGAGCGCCGCGGGGTTGGCCGCGTCATACTTCGCCTGCATCCAGGTACCGGCCTGATAGGCGGCGGCGTCGAAGGCGGCCTTGTAGTGCTTCGGCAGCGCGTCCCACTTGGCGATGTTGGTCATGGTCTGGAGCTGGGCACCGCCCTCCCACCAGCCGGGATAGTAGTAGAACGGCGCCACCTTGGCGAAGCCGAGCTTCTCGTCGTCGTAGGGACCGACCCATTCCGCCGCGTCGATCGTCCCCTTCTCGAGCGCCGGATAGATGTCGCCGCCGGCGATCTGCTGCGGCACGACGCCGAGCTTGGTGAGGATGCGCCCCGCAAAGCCGCCGACTCGGAACTTCAGCCCGTTCAGATCGCCGACCGTCCGCATTTCCTTGCGGAACCAGCCGCCCATCTGGGTGCCGGTATTGCCGCAGGCGACGGCCCGGACGTTGTGGCCCTTGTAAAACTCGTTGAGCAGGTCCGTGCCGCCGCCCTCGATGAACCAGGCGTTCTGCATGCGCGGATTGAGACCGAAGGGCAGCGCCGTGCCGAAGGTGAAGGTCGGATCCTTGCCGACATAGTAGTACGAGGCCGTATGGCAGGCCTCGACCGTGCCGTTCGACACGGCATCCATCGCCTGAAGGCCCGGAACGATCTCGCCGGCGGCAAAGGGCTGGATGATGAAGCGGTTGTCGGTGATTTCGGCAACGCGTTTCGCGAAGACTTCGGAGACGCCGTAGAGCGTGTCCAGCGACTTCGGGAAGCTCGACGTCAGGCGCCAGCGCACTTCCGGCATCGACTGTGCGACAGCCGGCGAAGCAACGGCCGTTGCGGCGAGTCCGAGACCCGCTCCCTTGACGAACTGGCGGCGTTTCATGGGTTCTCCCTTTTCTGTCGTTCCCCGCGCCGCGACAGGTCGTTCTGGTGCCTGTCGTCCGATGGTGCCGGCGCACCGGCCAGACTGCCGCCGGCGTGGAAACGCGCATCAGGGAAAGCACGAACCGGGGTGGAGAAATTTGGCTCTTCGCAATCCGACTACTACCGGAAATGCGTAAGACCCCGGCGGCCGAAGCCGCCAGGGCCGTATTCATTGCACTGAATTCAGATCAGCCGCGCGCGCGCGAGCGGATCATGAAGGTGTCGAAAGTGTATTCGGCCACCTGCCACCACAGGTATTCCTCGCCGCGGAATGCCAGGGTGTTGTCGAGCACCTTCTTGAAGTCGGCATTCTGGGCGGCCGTCTCGGCATTCACCTCGTTGGCTGCCTTGAGGCAGGCTTCCAGCACTTCCAGCGTGAAGGGGCGAAGCTGGGTGCCCGCAGCGACGAGCTGGCGCAGCGCCGCCGGGTTCTGCGCGTCGTAGCGCGCCTGCATCCAGGTGTTGGCGTGGTGCGAGGCGTTGAGCGCGATGGCCTTGTAGGCCGCCGGCAGCGCTTCCCACTTGGCCTTGTTGAAGAAGTTGTGGAGCATGGCCCCACCCTCCCACCAGCCGGGATAGTAGTAGAACGGCGCGACCTTGTTGAAGCCGAGCTTCTGGTCGTCATAGGGGCCGACCCACTCCGCCGCGTCGATCGTGCCCTTCTCGAGCGCTGGGTAGATGTCGCCACCAGCGACCTGCTGCGGCACGACGCCGAGCTTCTGCATGGCGCGGCCGGCGAAGCCGCCGATGCGCATCTTCAGCCCGTTCATGTCGGCGACGGTCTTGATCTCCTTGCGGAACCAGCCGCCCATCTGGCAGCCGGTATTGCCGGCCGGGATCGCGTGGAGGTTATGCTTGGCGTAGAACTCGTTCATCAGTTCCATGCCGCCGTTCTGGAACTGCCACGCATTCTGCATGCGCGAATTGAGGCCGAAGGGCACGGCGGTGCCGAAGGCGAAGGTCGGATCGATGCCGACATAGTAGTAGGAAGCGGTGTGGCAGGCTTCGACCGTGCCGTCACGCACCGCCTGCATCGCCTGCAGGCCGGGGACGATTTCACCGGCCGCGAAGACCTGCACCTGGAATTTGTTGTCGCTCATCTCGGCGACCGCCTTCGAGAACACCTCGGCGGCGCCGTAGATCGTGTCGAGCGACTTCGGGAACGAGGAGGTCAGCCGCCACCTCACTTCCGGGGCAGTCTGCGCGATCGCCGGCGCGGCGACTGCGGTAGCGGCGGCGGCAACCGATGCCGTCGTGATGAATGTGCGGCGCTCCATGAGCATCCTCTCCCTAGTTCCCAAAGCTGTTGGTTTCCTGGTCCGGTTCGGACTCATTGGCGGGAGACAATCACAATTTATCGCTGCATGCCAGCATTGCAGAATGGCTCGGTCGCGTTTTCCGCATATATCGGCCGTTGGCTGCAAAGCGGCCCGGGCGCACTTGCCCCGCGCGGCCGAGGCTTGACCTCTCCCGCGTCACGGGGATGGTAGGCGTCCCTCACGAACCAGCCATCCCAGCGGAGCTCCCCATGGCGAAAGTCGCTTTCCTCGGTCTCGGCGTCATGGGCTACCCCATGGCCGGCCATCTCAAGGCCAAGGGCGGCCACGACCTGACGGTGTACAACCGCACATTCGCCAAGGCCGAAGCCTGGGCGAAGCAGCACGGCGGCACCGCCGCAAGGACACCGAAGGAGGCCGCCGCCGGCCAGGACTTCGTCTTCTGCTGCGTCGGCAACGACGATGACCTGCGTTCCGTCACGATCGGCCCGGACGGCGCCTTCCAGGCCATGGCCAGGGGCTCGGTCTTCGTCGACAACACCACGGCATCGGCGGATGTCGCGCGCGAACTGCAGGCCAAGGCCAAGGCGCTCGGCATCGGCTTCGTCGATGCGCCGGTTTCCGGCGGCCAGGCCGGCGCCGAGAACGGCGTGCTGACCGTCATGTGCGGCGGCGAGGAAGCCGACTATGCCCGCGCGGAGCCGGTCATCGCGGCCTATGCCCGCGCCTGCCGCAGGCTCGGCGGGCCGGGAGCGGGCCAGCTCGCCAAGATGGTCAACCAGATCTGCATTGCCGGCCTCGTGCAGGGCCTGTCCGAGGGCCTTCACTTCGCCCGCAAGGCCGGGCTCGACATCGAGCAGCTCGTCGATGTCATCTCCAAGGGCGCGGCCGGTTCCTGGCAGATGGAGAACCGCCACAAGACCATGAACCAGGACAAGTTCGATTTCGGCTTCGCCGTCGACTGGATGCGCAAGGATCTCGGCATCTGCCTCGCCGAAGCGCGCCGCAACGGCGCGACCCTGCCGGTCACGGCGGTCGTGGATCAGTTCTACGGCGAGGTCCAGTCGATGGGCGGCGGCCGCTGGGACACGTCGAGCCTGTTCGCCCGGCTGGAGCGCAAGTAACCACCTGGCGCGCGCCGCGCGCGGACTGCCATGCCCTAGAAAATGGGCCGCGGGATCAGCTGCCGCGGCCCATTTTCTTTTTCCGCCCAGCGCCGCGTCAGGGGCGGCGGCGGATGTTCGGCGCGGCAGGCCGCGAAGCACGCGGCGCCTGGAACGAGGGGCGCGGCGCCTGCATCCGCGGAGCCTGGAAGCTCGGCCGCGCCTGCATCCGGGGCTGCACGCTCGGGCGCGACTGGAACTGCGGCCGCTGCTGGATGCGCGGCTGGAAGTTCGGGCGCTGCTGGAAGTTCGGGCGCGGCTGCATCTGCGGCCTGACATTGCCCTGCACCGGACCGCGGAAAGCCCCGCCGCGCCGGGGACCGGCATTGGGACCGCCGATCGGCTGGTTGCCGATGCCGGCATCCCGGACCCGGCGGCCGGTGTTCGGATCGATGCCGCGTCCAACCACGCCCGGTCCACCGGGGCGACCGATCTGCGGGCCACCCGGACGACCGATCTGCGGAGCGCCGACATTCGGCCCGCGGGGAGCCGGATTGATCATGCCCGGCTGGTTGCCGGGAGCGAGACGCGCACCGGGCGGCTGGATGACCCCCGGACCCGGCCGGACGCCTCCACCCGGCAGGGCAGCGCCGCCGGCGCCGCCCGGAAGGGGCCGGAAGCCGGGACCGCCGGCGCCACCGGGGCCGGGAAAGCCTCCCGGCCTTCCGCCGGGCGGCAGACCGATGCGCGGACCGGCGCGCGGCGTCAGCACCACCGGCTGCACGCGCGGGCGCACGAAGCGCTGGATGACGATGGGCGAGGCGATGATCGCCGCGGCGGCCACCACCGGCAGCACACCCCAGATGGGGGGCGGCGGCGGCGGCAGCGCATAGACCGGCGCGATCGGCGGGCCGAGATAGATCGACGGCGCGATAATCACCTCGTCGTAGAAGGCCGGCGGAGCCGGCTCCCAGTAGATCGGGTCATAGACCACCTCGACCACCGGCAGCGGCGGCGGGATGTCCTCGTAAACGACCTCGACGAAGTCGGCGGGCGGCGCGACGGCGACCTGAAGGCGCTCCAGCCGCCAGCGCGCCTCGGCCGAATGCGGCCCGCGCGGATAGCGCCGGAGATAGGTCCAGTAGGCCTGCGCCGAGCCGACCCGGGTCGTGCGTCGCCAGACGAGCGCCTCGCGCTTGGCGGCCAGCAGGCGCTTGATGCGCGCGGCGAGCGGATCATCGGGATGGATGCGCAGGAAGGCCTGATAGCCCTCGATCGAGTCCCGCTCGATGGCGAGCGCATAGGCCTCCTGAGAGGACAGGCCCTCCATCGGGCGCTCCGCCAGCGGCGGCGCGGGCGGCGGCGTCGAGCCGGTCGTCTCGCCGGCATTCAGGACCGGGACCGGCGGCTGAAGCGCCGAGACCTCCCACGGCGTGTCGCGGCCATTGGTGAGCTGGTGCACGCGGAGGCGCGCCCGCGCGACCGCCTCGTCCAGCGGAACGCCGGGCGCGGCGAGCTGTTCGGCGAGTGCGGTGGCGAAGCGGCCATAGGCCTGATCGGCGGTCACCGACACCTGCCCCGGCGCGGCGGCCGAGGCGATCAGCAGGCCCGGCGCGCCGTCGATGACGCCGAGGCCCGGCCCCACGGGACGCCCGACGGCGGCATAGGGATGGTCGCGCGACAGATCGAGCAGGACGACCCGCGCCTTGGACGGCACGGCAGCGATGGCGCGGGCGATGTCGGCGATGCGCACCCCGCCGATCGGCACGTCGGCCTCGCCCGAGACGGCGACGTCGGAGGGAATGAAATAGCTGTCGCTCTCGTGCTGCAGGCCGAGGCCCGCGAGATAGACGATGGCGACCGAATCGGGACCTGCCTCGCGCAGCTTGCCGATGAACTCGGCGACCGCCTGCCGCACCTCGGCGGATGTCAGGTCCGCGCCCTCGACGGTCGAGAAGCCGAGATCGCGCAGCGTGCGGGCGACGAGGCCAGCATCGTTCAGCGCGTTCGGCATGGGGTTGGTGGCGTAGCCGCCCGCGCCGAGCACAAGCGCAACGCGCGTCTCGGCGAGCGTCGGCGATGCTGCGAGGGCCGTGAGCAGCGCGCCGGCCAGAAGGCCGATCCCGCGCCTGATCATGGTTCGGAACATGGAAATCTCCCGGATTCCTGACACGGCCATCGTCGCCCCGCATGCCGCAACGTGAGATTGCGCGGGATTTCGTGGCGAAGGCAAGGCGGGACCGCCGTCAGCATAGCTGATCGCCACGATCACAGACGCTCGGCGATGCGCCGCCTCAGGACCGGCAGCAAGTGCGCCTCGAACCAGGGATGGCGCTTGAGCCAGCCGGAATTGCGCCAGGAGGGATGCGGCATGGCGAAGACCGCCGGCTGCGCCGAAACCTCGAGAATGGTCTCCCAGTTCCCGACCGTCTCCGTCAGCGTCGGCGCGATCAGGCGGCCAAGCCCGAGGCGGGTGAGGTGATAGTGCTGGGCCGTCGCCCCGACCGCAAGGATCAGGTCGATCTGCGGCATGGCCGCCATCAGCCGGTCATGCCACGTGGCGCGGCATTCGGGGCGCGGCGGCAGGTCGGAGCCCTTGGCATCGAGGCCCGGGAAACAGAAGCCCATCGGCACGACGGCAATGCGGGCGCGGTCGTAGAACGTCGCGGCGTCGATCGCCATCCAGCTGCGGAGCCGGTCGCCCGACGGGTCCGTGAAAGGACGACCGGAAGCATGGACGCGCGTGCCCGGCGCCTGTCCCGCGATCAGGATGCGCGCCGTCGCCGAGGGCCACGCGACCGGGCGCGGCTCGTGCGGCAATGGTCGCCGGATCGGCTGTTCCACGCAGATCCGGCAGGCGGCAATGGCTTGGCTGAGCGAGGCGAGGTCGTCCACCCCGCTGCCATAGCACGGCTCGGCAGAGCGATCAGGGCACGGAGCCGGGACGCGCAGCCATGGCGGCGTGCCAGCGCTTCAGGTCGACGAGTTCGTCGGGCACCGTGACGCGGGTCGGCCGGAGGAAGTCGATGGCGACCAAGCCCGTCAGGTCGGCATTGGTGTAGCGGTCGCAGCAGATGAACTCGCGCCCCTTCAACTGCCGATCGAGGAAGGCCAGTTCGTCGACGATGCGACCCTTGTTGACCTCGCCCCATTCCTTCACCTGCGGCACCTCCATCTGCACCATGGCGGGATGCAGGTGACGGAAGGCCGAGGCGATGGTCGCCAGCAGGTGCATTTCGAGCCGCCGCGACCACATCTCGATCTCGCCGATCTCCTTCGCCGTCCTGCCGAACAGGTTCGGCTCGGGATGCAGCGCCTCGATATAGCGGCAGATGGCGACCGACTCCGAGATCACCGAGCCGTCGTCGAGTTCGAGCGCGGGCGTGCGCTTGCGCGGGTTGACCGCCGAATAGCTCTCCGACTTCTGCTCCATCTTGCCGAGATCGATCTGGACCTTGGGGATGTCGATGCCCTTCTCGGCGAGAAAGATCCGCACGCGGCGCGGATTGGGGGCAAGCTGCGTGTCGTAGAGCTTCATGGGGCTTCCTCGGGCCGGAAATGCTTGTTGTCGTGTAACCGCACCATGGCGGCATGAACCGGTCAAGCCGGCAGTCCGGGGGAGCATGACCTCCTCCCGGACGCCGTTCGGACGCCGCACTGCATCAGGGAGCAACGACGCTGCGGCCCCTGAACCCGAGCGAGGCCATCGCGATACCGCGGCCGAGGAACAGGCCGCCGAGCCCGCCGATCAGCAGGCTCCTGACGACCGCGAACCCCGGGTCGGACGCGTAGCCCGGCGCAATCGCCAGGATGACCGCGAACACATAGCGGCTCGCGAACATGACGATGATCAGGACCAGCGACAGCCATTCGCCCGGCAGCCGCACGGTCATCGGCTGCTCGCCGGGTTCAGCGCCCGAGGCAAGCCCGAGGCGCGCACCGCTGGCCGCGCCCAGCGACAGAGCCGCCAGCCAGGCGGTCGCGGCCTCGACCGAAACGTGGCCGGCGATCAGCGACGACAGGCTCACGCCGACCATCGCCAGCGGCATGATCAGCAGGCGCCGGACGTCGATTGTCCGGTCTTTCGTGCTCGTGTATCCGAGGTAGAGCACGAGGGCGAGCAGGGCCCAGACCCAGCGCGGTGTGCCGCGGACGATTTCGATGATGAAGGCCGTAGTGGTCATTGCGGGAAGTCTCCGGTGCGAAAGGCCGAGGGATGTCGGCCGCCGAAGTGCTGATTGGCCGAGGCCGGCCCGGCGCGGAACCGCTGTTTCGCCAGTCGACGGGGATCATTCGTGAACGAAAGTCCCCTGTCGTTGGCGCTTCGCCAGTTGCGCGCCTTCGCCGCGGGGCCGCGCGGCCAGATGACCGTCGCGGTCGTCGCGCTCACCGCCACCGTGATCGGCCCGTTCGGCACGGCCGAGCGCATGAGCTTCGGCCCGCGCCTCCTCTACTGGGCCGCCATGACCGCCTCGCACGCCATGATCGCCGTCCTGATCATCGTGACCGTCTTCCACATGCTGGCCCGGTGGACCGGGCAGCGCTGGCCGCGCCTGGCGGCGGGCGGACTGGTGGCATCGCTGCCGCTGGCGGCGATCCAGATCGCGGTGGCGCAGGCGTCGGCGGGCATGCCGCTGACCCTCGCCAATGCAGCATCGACCCTGGCGACCACTGTCACGATCACTCTCGCCGTCACCGTTCTGGTCGGCCTCTTCCGAAACCAGGACGATCCTGAAAGTGCCGCTGGGCCGATGCAGCCGGCATCCGCGCCGCCGGCCCCGCGCCCGGGTACCGCCTTTCTCGCGCGGCTGCCGGTCGAGACCGGCCGCGACCTCGTCAGCCTGACGATGCAGGACCACTATATCGAGGTACGGACCCGCACCGGCAGCACCCTGTTGCTGATGCGCCTCTCCGACGCGATCAGGGAACTGGACGGCGTCGCGGGCATGCAGATCCACCGCTCGCACTGGGTTGCCAGAGGCGCGGTGGCGCGTCTGATCCGGGACGACGGGCGCATGCAGGTGGAGCTCGTCGATGGCAGGCGGCTGCCGGTCAGCCGCTCCTTCGCACCCGAAGTTCGGCTGGCAGGCTTTCCCGAATAGGCGCCAGCCCCGCCTCATCGGGCGGGCTGTCGGGCTACTTGCCGCCGAACAGGGTCCGCCGCAGGGCGCTGATCTTCTGCGGGGTGACCTGCGAAGGCGACGGCACGTCCTCTTCCATCGGCACGTCGATGGGCGCGGATGACGGGCTCGAAATGGCCGGCAGCGCTTCCATGATGCGCTCGGCCGGGAAGGTCACGGTCACTTCGGTGCCGACGCGGACCGTCGATTTCAGCGTGAACGTGCCGCCATGCATGGTGACGAGGCCCTGCACGATGGGCAGGCCGAGGCCGGTGCCCTGCTCGGCATTCTTGATGGCATTGGAGCCCTGCCCGAAATTCGACAGGACCACCGGTATCTCGTCCTCGGGAATGCCTGGGCCGGTGTCCTTGACGGAGACATACTGGCCGCCGGACGCGGTCCAGCCGACCTTCAGCGTGATCTCGCCGCCGGCCGGCGTGAACTTGATGGCGTTGGACATCAGGTTGAGCACGATCTGGCGGATGGAGCGCTCGTCGGCCCAGAGCTTCGGCATGTCCGGCTCGAACAGCTCGACGATGGCAACGCCCTTGTTCTTGGCGCGCACCTTCAGGAGGTGGTGGCAATCCTCGACCACATAGGCGAGCGTCAGCGCCTCCTCGTTGAGGTCGTAGCGACCGGCCTCGATGCGGGAGAGGTCGAGGATCTCATTGATCAGCGACAGCAGGTGCTGACCGGACGAATGGATGTCGCCGGCATATTCGGCATATTGCGGCGAGGAATGGGGGCCGAACATCTCGCCCTTCATCACCTCGGAGAAGCCGAGAATGGCGTTGAGCGGCGTGCGCAGCTCGTGGCTCATCTGGGCCAGGAACTGGGACTTCGCGACATTGGCCATCTCGGCATTGCGCCGGGCCTCGTCGGAATTGGTCTTGGCGGTCTCAAGCTCGCCGATCAGCGCGTCCTTCTCGGCGCGCGCCTCGATGGTGGCGAGATTGCTCTGGTAGAGCCGCGTCGAGATGATCGCGAAGAAAACCAGCGCTCCCATGGCCATGGTGGCGAGCAGCGCGCCGTTCAGCCCCTGCACCATCAGGAAATAGGCGATCACGACGCCGGTGATCGGCAGCGAGGAAGCGAGGACCGCGCCGGGCAGCGTCGAACCGATCATCGCGGAGATCGCGACGACGATCAGCATGCCGACGATGAGGAAGGTGTTGGCCTCCGGCACGTCGGTCTTCATCACCATGGCCAGCGCCAGAACCCAGGCGAGGCCGAGCACCATTTCGGCGAGCACGAAGCGCATGCGCCACGAGCGCAGGTCCGCCTTGTCGGGCTGCACCTTCAGGAAGGCGCGGCAGAGCAGGATGACGAAGCCGTGGGTGACCAGCACGGCGCCCGCGCCGACCGCACCCATCACCGGATTGGTGATCCAGCCGGCGACGCCGCCGGTCGCGATCGCGAGCAGCACCACGGCGAGTGCCGCGGACATCTTGTTCTGGGCGTAGTGGCGGATCAGTTCGTATTCGAACGAGCGCTTGGTGCCGGTCGTCGAGGTCAGCTTGTCGCGGGCGTCGCGAACCTGACGGACGACGCGCTTGCGGCTTTGCGCGTGCTCGCGCGCGCGTTCCGCCTGCCGGTCCCCCGGTTCCGCGCCGACCACCTCCACGCCCATTCGAGCGCACCTCTCCCAACGCAACGCAACCTGCGTCTGAAATGTGGCAGGGGGTGATTAACGGCAGGTCGACATCCATGGTAAACGAACCATGAACAGCCTGTCCCGCCCGCTGCGATTCGGGCATTGCCAGACGCCCTCCATGGCCCGCTTCCCCGCCCGCCGGCACCGCGTGAATCGCGGCTTCGCGCTGCTGTCGATGACGGCCTTTCTCGTCGCCGGCGGGGTCCTCGCCTATGTGCTCAACATGCGTGCGCCACGGCCGCAGATCACCGGCCATGCCCGGATCATCGATGGCGACAGCCTGATGGTCGCGGGAACCGAGGTCCGGCTGTGGGGCATCGACGCGCCGGAACTGTTCCAGCGCTGCATGCGCGACGGCCGCGAGGTGCAGTGCGGGCGCGAGGCCGCCCGGGCGCTGATCGCGATGGTGGCGGGCCAGCAGGTGACCTGCGACCGCCGCGACATGGACCGCTTCGGGCGTACCGTCGCGACCTGCCGCGTCGAGGCCGTCGACCTTGCCCAGGCCATGGTCAGCGCCGGCCATGCCGTCTCGTTCGGCGGCTATTATTCCGAGGAGGCGCAGGCCCGCGCTGGGCGACGCGGCCTGTGGGCCGGGGAGTTCATGCGCCCGCGCGAGTGGCGTGATCGCGGGCGCCCACACCCGGGCGCGTGACGGCGGCAACTAACTGCCTCTGAACATGGCGGTTTCCGCGCACCGGTAACCCGACGTTAACCATACCGGGCGAGATTGGCCCCGGTAGGCGACCCGCCTGCGGCTGGACCCCTGCATGGCATCCCCTTCTCCGCATGATGTCTGGCCGGTGGCCGCTGCCCTCTCGATCCTTCTCGTTCTCGCCGGACAGGTGACGCTGGAAAGCGGACTGGTGCGCGCCAAGCACTCGGTCAATGTCGCGGCCAAGGCACTGGTCCAGCTTGGACTTGCGGTCCTGATCGCCTGGGCCATCGGCCACGGCATCATGAATGCCGGCGGGCCGCTGGCCGGCTCAGGCCCTTTCCTGCCGGACGAAGCGTCACCGGCAATGCTGTTCCACATCGTCCTGACGGCGGGCGCCGTCGCAATCCTGTCGGGCTCCACCGCGGAACGGACGACGCTGCGCGGCCATGCCGCAGCGGTCGCCATCCACGCGCTGCTCATCGTGCCGCTAATCGCCCACTGGGCCTGGACCGGGACCGGCTGGCTGAAATCGATCGGGTTCGTCGATCTCGCCGGCGGCGGGGTCATCCACGTCGCCGGCGGCATGGCCGCCCTTGTCGCGTCGGCCCTGATCGGCCCACGCACCGGACGGTTCGGCGGCGCGCGCCGGGTCGCGGTCGTCCAGAGCCAGGCCTTCCCCTTCGCCGCGCTCGGCGCCCTCTTGCTGTGGCTCGGCTGGTTCGGCTTCGCGCTGGGCCAAGCGCAGGCTGCTGGGGCCTCGCCGGCCGCCGTCGTGCTCAACCTGATGCTGGCCGGAGCCGCGGCGGTGGTCGCGGTCTTCATCGCCAACCAGACCCGGCCGGCCGCCGTCAGTGTCATAGACATGGTCCACGCGACACTGGCGGGTGTCGTCGCCGCCTCGGCCGGCGCGCACCTCTTCGCGCCGCTCGGCGCGATTGCCGTCGGCGCGGTGGGAGCCGCGGTCGCGATCGCCGGGGCACGGCTGATCCGCGCCATGGAGATCGACGATCCGCTCGGCACCGCCCCGGTTCACCTGTTCGCCGGTGCGCTCGGCCTCATCGCGGTCGCGCTATGCGATCCGTCCAACCTTGCCGGCGGGCTCGCCGCGCAGGCGGTCGGCCTGCTCGCCATCACGACCTGGTCGGCGGCGATCATGGCGGCGGGGCTGATCGCCGCGCGCTTCGCCGTCAAGCTGCGGGTCGATCAGGACCAGGAGCGGATCGGGCTCAACGTGTCCGAACATGCGATGACCACCGATGTCGCGATCCTCGTCAGCCAGCTCGGCTCACTCGACCGCAATGCCGGCAGCTTCGCCTATCTCGAAGCCGATGCGGACGGCGAGCTCGGTCAGGTCGCGCGCGAGTACAACCGCGCCATCGACATCTTTCAGGCGCAGATTCGCGGCGTGAAAGAGAAGCTCAATCTCGCCGAGGCGGCCGTCGATCAGGCGGACCGCACGACGGCGCAGCTCACCGAAGACCTGGCCGAGCGCGACCGCAAGCTGGAGGAAGCAACCCGCGAGGTCGCCTTCCTGACCGATCAGGTCGCCCGCTCGCTGGTCGCCGTCGAAAGCGTGCAGGGCATGCGGTCGGGCCTCGTCAAGCTGATCGGCCGAACGTTCCGGCAGCCGATCGAGCGCCTGCACCTGATGGCGAAGCGCGCCGGCTCCAGCCGCCACCAGGCTGACATCGACGCGCTGATCGAGGCGGCGCGCGAGGAATCGGCCCGTCTCGCCCGCCGTCTCGCCGATGTCATCGACTACGCGCAGGCATCGAGCTTCGAGACGCCGCCGGTTGCCGACCGCGCGCCGATGGAGAAGCTGATCGGCGAGGTCAACCTGCTCTACCGCCCGCGCGCGGAAAGCAAGGGCGTCAAGCTCAGGGTGGTCTGGACGCCCGACGTGTCGTCCATGGCCGCCAGCGCCACCGCGCTCCGCAAGATCATGGGCGAGCTCGTGTCGACCGCGATCGGCTCAACCCCGGAAGGCGGCCTGGTCAACTTCTCCGCGCGCCGCGGGCCGGACGGCGAACTCGTCCTGGACGTGGTCGATTCCGGTGCGGGCCTGTCTCCCGGTCAGCTCGCCCAGGCACTCGACCCCACCGCCGAGGCTGTCGGCGGCCAGGACGAGGGTGCGGGGATCGGGCTGGCGCTGGTCAAGCGCCTCGTCGAGATGCACGGCGGCACCTTGTCGATCCGCTCGCGGCTCGGCATCGGCACGCAGATGCGCGCCACGCTGAGGGTGGACGGCCTCGGCACGAGCGCCACGGCCTCCGGACACAGCGGAGCAGCCGCGTTCGGGACCTGAGGTCGGAAGGCTCCGGCAACTTCAGACCCGCCGGCACACACGCCTCCCCGCTTCCGCCATCGACAGGCGACGGCGGAAATGGCGGCGTCTCAATGGCCTCCGAGCACCAGCGTGCGGACCGGCAGTACCAGCGCCTGGATGCGCAGGATCATGGCGTGCACCAGTGCGGTCGCGTCCACGACGTGGAGAAACAGCTTCCGGCCGGTGGAAATGTTCGGTCGGTGCAGCTCCTCTTCATGGTTGCTGTAGCCGTTGACGATGCAGGAACTGCCCGGCGGAACGCCGTCGAGCACGCCGGGGTAGAGCGGTTCGAGCACGGTCGTCAGCGTTCCGGGACGGGCGAACTGCTGCGCATCGACCAGCTGGTCGCTCGCCCGCACCTGCCCGGCCGCAATCACCTCCTGCACGTCCGTCACCACCAGCGGGATGATCGTATAGGGTTTGCCGATGCAGGTGGCCTCGGCGATCATCCCGCGCTTGATTACCTGCGCTTCGATCTGGCTGAAGCCGGCGATGAGTGTGGCGCGGCCGGCTTCAGCGGGCACCAGGATGCCGGCAGGCCGCAGCAACGGATTGACGACCTCTCCAACCCGCAGCGTGAACTGCTGGACGGTCCCGGCGACCCCTGCACGCACCACCGTCTTGTCGATGTCGATGCGCGCCTGCCGGGCGGCGGCCTCTGCGCTGGCCTTCTGCGCTGGCAGCAGCGTCGAGATTCTGGTGCGGAGCGCCTCCTTGCTGGCCATGGCCGCCACGACCGCGCCCTTGCGTGCGTCGACGAGCGATTGCTGGCGGTCGACATCGCGCTGCGCGACCGCGCCGGCATTGCGACGCTGCAGCTCGAGCTGGCGATTCAGATCGTCCTCCGCCTGCCGATGGGCCGCCTCGGCCTGCTGGATCTGACCGTCTGCAGCCGCCAGCTCGGCAGTTGACACCGCGATCTGCGCCTCGATCTCGGCGATGCGGCTCATCGCGGTATCGAGCGCGGCCTGATGCGCCGTGCTGTCGAGCCGGAACAGCGGCGCGCCGGCTTCAACCTTCTGGAAGCGGCTGACATAGACCTCCGCGACGCGGCCGCCCGTCTCGGGGAGGATGGTCACGGAGCGGAATGCGGTCGCAGCGTTCGTCGTCGACGGGTGGAAATAGAAGATCACCGTGATGAGGGCGACGGTCAGCAGAATGCAGGCGGTGATCCCGCGACGCAGTTCGAACCACATGGAGAACAGCGTGATTTCGCGTCCGATCCGCTTCCCCTGCCAGTAACGCCGATAGAGATAGTCGGGCAGGATGGTGACCATCGAGCACAGGATGAACTCGAACATGGCTCAGGCCTTTCCGTCGGTCTGCGCAGCCGGCCCGACGTCCGGCGCCGGAGGCGGAGGCGCGGCAGCGGGCGTCGGGAGCGTAGCCGCCGCCACCGGCTGCGCGGGCTCGGGCACCGGCTTCGCCTCGGGCGCGGGGACGGTCGCGGGCGGCGTTTCGAGCGCGATGACGGTGCGCTGCGCGATCGTGTCGAGCGAACGCGACATCGAATTCAAAGGCGTCACGAAATCCGGAATCTCGGCCATCGCGAGCAGGAGTGCGGCGATCCAGAAGAGATTGTTGTGGGTGAACAGCGCGATCAGCGACAGGACGGCGACAATCTGAAGCTGCGCCTTCTCGGTCTGGTGCGCGATGTGTTCGGGAAGCGCATGCAGCCGCAGATAGACGTTGCCGATGGCGAAGGCCATCAGGACCAGAACGACCGCGACGACATTGAAGAGGACGTCCGTTTGCCCCGGCGCGGTGATGAAGGCCGGCAGGTGCTTGATCGCAACCGGATGCAGAACTGGATCCATTTCGCACTCTCCCCATGCGGTCGATGTGCTCGCGCTGGGCCCAGAGGAGCGCCCCATGCGGGCGTACAGTGCTTCATGCCAGCCGATCAAAGCGCAACGATACGGCCGGGGACAGCGGGCCGATCGACCGAAGCACCCACCGCAATCGGTATCTCGGTGGGTTGTCTTGCCCCGGCTGGCATACTGGAACGCCGGTCTGCTTGATCGGCAGCCGATATCCGGTGGGAACTGCCACCACCGCTCGCCCCCTCGACCTCGCCGGGCAGATGCGGCATGGTCCGGCCCTCCCGTTTCCTCCGCATCGCTGAGCCATGGCCAACCATCTGTTCGACCTGATCCGTCTCTACGGCACCGATACCGCCAAGACCTTCATCGAGACCGAGGACGGTACCCGCTTCACCTATGACGACCTGTTCGCCGCGACCGGCCGCTTCGCCAATGCGCTGGTGGCCGCTGGCGTGAAGCCGGGCGACAGGGTGGCGGTGCAGGTGGAGAAATCGCCGGGCGCGATCTTCCTCTATCTCGCGTGCGTGCGGGCGGGCGCGATCTTCCTGCCGCTGAACACCGGCTACACTTTCGCCGAGCTTGAATATTTCCTTTCGGATGCCGAGCCGGCTCTGGTGGTTTGCGATCCCGCGAAGCGAGAGGGCATCGCGGAGATCGCCGCGAAAACCGGCGTCCCCGCCGTGGAAACGCTTGGGCGGGCCAGGGACGGCTCGCTCTGGCACAAGGCCGGCGCCGAGAAGCCCGGCTTCGACACAGTGTCGCGCGGGCCGGACGACCTTGCCGCCATCCTCTACACGTCGGGCACCACCGGGCGCTCCAAGGGCGCCATGCTGACCCACGACAACCTCGCCTCCAACGCCCTGACGCTGAAGGACTACTGGAAGTTCACCAGCGACGACGTGCTGCTGCACGCCTTGCCGATCTTCCACACGCACGGCCTGTTCGTCGCCACCAACACGATCCTGATGGCCGGCGCCTCCATGCTGTTCCTGCCGAAGTTCGACGCCGACAAGGTGTTCGAGCTGATGCCGCGCGCCACCACGATGATGGGCGTGCCGACCTTCTACGTGCGCCTCGTTCAGGACCAGCGCCTGACCGAGCACGCGACGCGCCACATGCGCCTGTTCGTCTCGGGGTCCGCGCCGCTTCTCGCCGAGACGCATCGCGCGTTCCGGGAGATGACCGGCCAGGCGATCCTCGAGCGCTACGGCATGACCGAAACCAACATGAACACCTCGAACCCCTATGACGGCGAGCGGATCGCCGGCACGGTCGGCTTCCCCCTGCCCGGCGTGTCGCTGCGCGTCGCCGATCCCGAGACCGGCGCGAAGCTGGCGCAGGGCGAGATCGGGATGATCGAGGTGAAGGGCCCGAATGTCTTCAAGGGCTACTGGCGGATGCCGGAGAAGACGGCCGCCGAGTTCCGCGAGGACGGCTTCTTCATCACCGGCGACCTCGGCAAGATCGACGATAGCGGCTACGTCCACATCGTCGGCCGCGGCAAGGACCTCGTCATTTCGGGCGGCTACAACGTCTATCCGAAGGAGATCGAGACCGAGATCGACGGCATGGCCGGCGTGGTCGAAAGCGCGGTCATCGGCGTGCCGCATCCCGATTTCGGCGAGGGCGTCACCGCCGTCGTTGTGGCGGAAAAGGGCGCGAAGCTGGACGAGCGGGTCATCCTCGGCGCGCTCGAAGGCCGGCTCGCCAAATTCAAGCTTCCGAAGCGGGTGATCGTGGTCGACGACCTGCCGCGCAACACCATGGGCAAGGTGCAGAAGAACCTGCTGCGCGACGCCTACAAGGGCATTTACGGCGGGTAAAGCCCATCAAAACTCGGCCTGTCGGTTCAGTTTGCAGGGCGCACCCGGGAACTCAACGTCTCCCCCGGCGAGGCCGCAGGCCGAGGGAAGGGGGTCCAGGGGTGAGGGAAGCCAAGCTATTCTATGTCTACATGCTGGCCAGCGCGCGAAACGGGACGCTCTACGTTGGCGTGACCAACGATATCGTGCGCCGCGCTTTCGAGCATAGATCGGGAGTCGGTGCTGCTTTCACGCACAAGTATCGCGTTTCGCGGCTCGTTTGGATGGAACCTCACGGGAGCATTACCGAAGCCATTGCGCGCGAAAAACAGATCAAGGGATGGAACAGGGTCTGGAAACTCAAGCTGATCGAGCGTGACAATCCTCAATGGCTCGACTTAGGCGCGCAACTCAACGGTCTTGCGTAACGGCCCTTGGACCCCCTTCCCTCGCCCTTTGGGCTCGCCGGGGGTGACGTCCTTCCTTGTCGCTCAACCCCGGCTATCGAATTTCATACCTTTCCACGATCCGGTCGACGAAGGTGCCCGCCGCGCCGAGGTAGTTTTCTGGCTTGAGGAGCTCCGCGAGCGTCTCGCGCGGCGCGTGGCGGGTGACCTCGTCGTCCTCGGCCAGCACGTCGGGCAGTGCCCTGCCCTCGGCAACGGCCTTGCGGCAGGCAGTCTCGACGCGGTCATGCGCCACAAGCCGGCCGAGAGCCGGCGCCAGCGCCATCTGCACGGCCTCCGCCATGAGGAGGCCGCCGGTGGCGTCGAGATTCTCGCGCATCCGTTCCGGCTTCACTTCCAGCCCTTCCAGTAGCTCGACGAGGCGCGCCAGCGCGCCGCCTGCAAGGCGCGCAAGCTCCGGCAGCGCCAGCCATTCGGACTGCCAGCCTCCGGCGAAGCGCTCATGCTCGCCCGTCCCTCCCGCCGCGACGGCGGCCAGAAGCTGAGGGGCGAGGCCAGTCGCGCCGAGAATGGTCGCGGAGAGGGCCGGATTGCGCTTGTGCGGCATGGTGGAAGAACCGCCCCGGCCGGGCGCGGCAGGCTCCAGAACCTCGCCGATCTCGGTCTGCATCATCAGAGCGGTGTCGCGCGCGAACTTGCCCGCCGTCGCGACGATACCGGCAAGGAGGGCTGCGACTTCCAGCACCCGGTCGCGCTGACCGTGCCACGGCGCGTCCGGAAGCGTCAGTCCCAGCCTCTCGGCCAGAACGCGGCCGACTTCGGGGCCCTTGTCGCCGAGCGAGGCGAGCGTGCCGGCCGCGCCACCGAACTGCAGCGCGAGCACGCGCGGGCGCGCCTCGCCGATCCGGTCCGCATGGCGCATGAGGGCACCGAGCGTGCCCGCGACCTTCACCCCGAAGGTGATGGGCAGAGCCTGCTGCAGCCAGGTGCGGCCGGCCATGGGCGTGTCGCGATGCGCCTTCGCAAGCCTCGCCGCCGCCGCCATGGCGCGGTCGAGATCGGCCTCAAGAAGCGCGAAGGCGTCGCGTAGCTGCAGGACGAGACCGGTATCCATCGCGTCCTGACTGGTCGCGCCGTAATGGACCCATTTGGCGGCCTCGGCGTCCGATTTCGCGACCAGCGCTGTCAGTATCTTGACCAGCGGGATGGCGGTATTGCCGGCGATCCCGGCCGCCTCGGCCAGTGCCACGCTGTTGACGAGCCGTGCGTCGCAGGCCGCCGCGATGGGCGCCACGGCGGCAGCGGGAATGACGCCCGCATCGGCCTCCGCCGCCGCCAGCGCCGCCTCAAAGGCCAGCATCGCGCCGATGGTCGCCTCGGCGGACCAGACCGCGTCCATGGCCGGCGAACCGAACAGGGGGCTGAGCAGTTGGACGGGCATGGAGGTTCCTGCTGAAATGGCCGCCTGCGAGGCTTAGCAGAGGCCCGCCTTGCCCCCAAGCGCCGGAACCCCGCACGCGCCCGCAGGTTGTTATGCCCGAGACGACGAGGAGAGACGGATGACCACCCCCACCCGCAAGCCCGACGACCTCCAGAAGCAGGGCACCCGCGAATTCGACGAAGCCGTCGCGGGAAAGGGCCCGAAAATGCCGCCGCGCGAGGCCGATTGCGAGACCAATGCGGAACTCGACGAGGAGCTGGAGGACAGCTTCCCGGCGAGCGACCCGCCGAAGGTCTCGTCCAAATCCGCCGGTCTCGGCGCGCCGAAAGGCCGCCAGTCCGCCGACTGACGCCGTCGTTCGCCTTGACACGCCCGGCCGATTGCCGCACCTCACGCGCATCAGCCGGCCGGACGGCCGCCGCCGCACCACCCGAAAGGGCGCGGGGGAGGAAAGTCCGGGCTCCACGGAACCACGGTGCCGGATAACGTCCGGCGGGGGCGACCCCAGGGACAGTGCCACAGAGAAGAGACCGCCGGGGCATGCCCCGGCAAGGGTGAAACGGTGGGGTAAGAGCCCACCGCGCGACCGGCAACGGAAGCGGCACGGCAAACCCCACCGGGAGCAAAACCGAATAGGGACGGCAGGGGGCAACCCCGGGCGTGGATCCGCGCCGCCGTCCGGGTAGGTTGCCAGAGGGGCCGAGCAATCGGCCTCCTAGAGGAATGGCCGTCACGCGGGAGAAATCCCGCCCCACAAAACCCGGCTTATAGGCCGACTGATATGTTGAGAGGCCCCGGCGGGAAACCGTTCGGGGCCTCGCCATGTCAGGTCGCCTCGTGCCCGGCCGGCCACAACGCGGCAACGCCCGCGCGTAACATCTGGCGCTCCGCCCCCGTAGACGGGTCATGCCGATGCCCATGCGCCGGCGCTTCAAGGTCCGAAGGGAACTCCATGACCGGGAATGCCATGATCCACCGCCGCTCGCTCCTGATCGCCTGCGCCACCGCCAGCATCGCCGCCACCGTGAGCACGGCATCTGCCATGCCGCAGCGCTTCACGCAGGCGGCCTTCGACGCGGCCCGGGCGGCAGGCAAGCCGATCCTCGTCGATGTGACGGCCCCGTGGTGCCCGGTCTGCCGCGCGCAGAAGCCGATCCTGTCGCGCCTGACCGCGGAGGAGCGGTTCCGCAATCTCGTTGTGCTGGAGGTCGATTTCGACAGCCAGAAGGACGTCGTGCGCGCCTTCAACGTGCAGAAGCAGTCGACGCTCATCGTGTTCAGGGGGATGCAGGAGCTGGGCCGCTCCACCGGCGACACCAATGCCGGCTCGATTGCCGCGCTGATGGCGAAAAGCGTCGACATGGCCCGCATGTGACCCTCTGAGACCGGCAGGGAGGCACGACCATGCTCGCCACACTCGGTTTCGCGTTCCTGGCGGGGGTCGTGTCGATCCTGTCGCCCTGCGTTCTGCCGATCCTGCCCATCGTGCTCGGGGGCGCCGCCTCCGAGCATAGACGCGGACCGCTGGCGCTGGCGGCAGGCCTCTCCCTGTCGTTCACCGTGATCGGCCTGTTCGTCGCGACCATCGGCTTCTCGATCGGGCTCGACCTCGACGTGTTCCGTGCCTTCGCCGGGATCATCCTGCTGGCGCTTGGCCTCGCCATGCTGGTGCCGGCGGCGGGCGCGCGTCTCGCGACCGCTGCGGGGCCGCTGTCCGACTGGACGCAGTCGCGCTTCGGCGGCTTCGACCGCTCCGGGCTCTCGGGACAGTTCGGTGCCGGCCTGCTGCTCGGCGCGGTCTGGAGCCCCTGCGTCGGGCCGACCCTGGGCGCGGCTTCGCTGATGGCGGCGCGCGGCGAGAATCTCGGCCAGGTGGCCGTCACCATGCTGGCCTTCGGCCTTGGCGCGGGCCTGCCGCTCGCGGCGTTCGGCGCCCTGTCGCGGGAGCGGCTGCTGGGCCTCCGGGCACGCATGATGGCGGCCGGCCAGGGCGCGAAGACGGCTCTGGGCCTCGTGGTCGTCGCCGTCGCGCTGCTGGTCCTGACGGGCTTCGACAAGACCATCGAGGCGGCGCTGGTCGCGGCCTCGCCCGACTGGCTGACGACGCTCACGACGCGTTTCTGACCCCGCGTGACAGAACCGCGTTCATCCCGCCATCCGCCTGAAACACCGTGCGGCGAAGCTACCTTTGCGCGAGCAGTGCGCTCATGACACTCTGCCGCAGCGACATTGGAAGCAGGAGCACCTTATGGGCTGGGCCATCCTCGGCATTCTCGCCGCGCTCGTCGTCTACGCCATCTACACCTATAACGGCCTCGTCGGCCTGAGGCAGCGGGTCAACCAGGCCTTCGCCGACATCGACGTGCAGCTCAAGCAGCGCCACGACCTGATCCCGAACCTCGTCGAAACCGTGAAGGGCTATGCCTCGCACGAGAAATCGACGCTCGACGCCGTCATCGCCGCGCGCAATGCCGCGCAGGGCGCCCATGGCCCCTCCGCTCAGGCCGCAGCCGAGCAGCAGCTCTCCGGCGCGGTCGGTCGGCTCATGGCGCTGGGCGAGGCCTATCCGGACCTGAAGGCCAGCGCCAATTTCCAGCAGCTCCAGGTCGATCTCGGCAATGTCGAGGACAAGCTCGCCGCCGCGCGCCGCTTCTTCAACAATGCGGTCAGCGAGTTCAACGCCTCGATCCAGGCCTTCCCGGCGGTGCTGTTCGCCGCCGGTATGGGCTTCACCCAGCGCGAGTTCTTCGATGTCGGCCCCGAGACGCGCGGCCAGATCGAGGTCGCACCGACCGTGAAGTTCTGAGCGCGGCGACAAGGCCATGCTCGGCGAGGCCTACGGGCTCTACGGCCATATCCGCAACAACCGCATCCGCTCGGCGTTCCTGCTCGCCGGGCTGTTCCTGCTCGCCTATGTGCTGACCTTCGGCGTGATCCTGATCGGCTACGGCATGTCGGGCTATCACATCGGCGCCTATGTGATGTGGGAGACGTGGCGGGTCTTCCTGACCGCCCTGCCCTTCGTGACGGCGGCGACGCTCATCTGGGTATTCATCGGCTTCCGGTTCAATGTCGCCCTGATCGACAAGATGACCGGCGCGCAGCCGCTGACCGCGGCGGAGAATCCCAGGCTCCACCGGATGCTGGAAAACCTCTGCATCTCGCGCGGCCTGAAGACGCCGAAGCTCGCGATCCTGCAGAGCGACGCGCTCAACGCCTTCGCCAGCGGCGTCAACGACAAGCAGTTCACCGTGACGGTGACGACCGGGCTGCTCAACGCTCTCGACGACAAGGAGGTCGAGGCGGTTCTCGCCCACGAACTCACGCATATCCGCAACGGCGACGTCAGGCTGATGATCATCGCGGTAGTGATCTCGGGCGTGATCTCGCTGGTCGGCGAACTGGTGTTCCGCACGTTCCTGCGTGGCGGCATCCGTTCGTCCTCGTCCGACAGCGACCGCAAGGGCGGCGCGCTGATCGCGGTGCTGATCGGCGTCGCGCTGGTGGTGGTCGCCTGGGTCCTGGCGATCGTGGTCAGGCTGTCGCTGTCGCGCTCGCGGGAATATCTCGCCGATGCCGGGGCGGTGGAACTGACCAAGAATCCCGACGCGATGATCTCGGCGCTGCTGAAGATCTCGGGACGGGCCGACATCGATGGCGTCCCCTCTGGCGTCATGGACATGTGCTTCGAGAACGATCCGGACGATTTCGCCGACCTGTTCTCGACCCATCCCTCGATCACCAAGCGTGTTCAGGCGCTTGTGGAGAAGGCAGGCGGGCGCATGCCGGACATGCCGCCCCATCCGCCCGCGATGCAGCAGCGGCCGGACCTTCCGAGCATCGTCAGGTCCAGCAGCTGGGGCAAAAGCTGAAGGTTGCCCGCGTCTACCGCATATTGCGCGCTGTTCGCGCGCATCTCCTCACGCGCACCTGTGCCTCCATCGCTTGAAAATACTCAGGTCAGCAGGCCATGCGGATACGCGTGGTCGTGCAGCCGATGCTCGGCACGCCCCGATTGGACGAACAATAGCCGTCGCCGGGCGTCAGGCCGAAGATGCGCCGCTGACCGCCGGCCGGCACCGTGACGACCGAGGTCTGGCCGTTGCGGTAGAACAGGCGGAACCAGCATGTCGGGCTGACACCGGGGTTGCAGGTGAAGCGCGCGGTGCAGGCCTCGGCGACGCTGCTTCCAGCGATCATGACCCCCACGCCAAGCATCGCGGTAGCCGCCATTCGTGAAATCCACAATCCTGACATGCTCATTCCTCTGCAATGACAGTAACGGTAGCCAAATACGGAAACAGTGACAGTCTAGTCGACTGACTTGCCTTGGGTAAAGCGCTCTGCAATTCCGCAACTGTCAGGGCCGTTTCAATGCCTCCGGACGAGATGAGCTTGGCCGCTGATCAGGCGTTGATCCGCAAGGCTTCAGCACCAGCGCCCGGCCGAATGTCCGCGAGGGCCCGCGCGGACAGATGTATGCGCCCCTGTCGGTCATCCGATTAGATATCGAACATTCTTGACTGCGTCATTTTGATTAGATATCAAATCATATCATTCGATATCTAACTATGTGAGCCGTCATGAACCGTCGTGTGTTCCTCATCTCCGCCAGCACGGGCGGGCTTGCCGCTATCACCGGCCTGTCCGCCTTCAGCCTGACCCGCACGCCGACCGCCGCTCTCGCGCCCTGGGCCGAGGCGGGAACCGACCGCAGCGACCCGCGCCGCTTCGTCGTCGAGCACGCCGTGTTCGCGCCGAACCCGCACAATCGCCAGCCATGGATCATCGAGCTCACCGGGCCGCTGACGATGACGCTCTGGTGCGACCTCGACCGGCGACTGCCGCACACCGACCCGTTCGACCGGCAGATCGTCATCGGCCTTGGCTGTTTCACCGAGATCGCCAGCCTTGCCGCCGGCGCCATCGGATACCGGCTCGACGTGGCGCCCTTCCCTGAGGGCGAACCGGCGCCGCGCCTCGACCGGCGGCCGGTCGCGCATCTGATGCTCGTCCGCGACGAAGCCGTCCATCCGGACCCGCTGTTCGGCCAGATCAAGCTGCGGCGGTCCACGAAGCGGCCGTTCGACATGGCGAAACCGGTGCCGGCACCGGTGCTCGCGCAGTTGCAGGCCCTGTCCGGACCGCTCGCGGTCGTCTCGACGCTGACGGACCCCGATATGGTCGCACGCGTGCGCGCGTCCACGCGGGAGGCCTGGGACATCGAAGCGAAGACGGCCCGCACCCATCAGGAGAGCGTCGACCTCATGCGCATCGGCCGGCGTGAGATCGAGGCCAATCCGGACGGCATCTCGCTCGGTGGTCCATTCCTCGAAGGACTGTCCCTGGTCGGCCAGCTTTCCCGCGCCCAGCTCGCCGATCCCGCATCCTCCGCCTACAGGCTTGGCGCGGACATGTATCGCACGATGCTGGCGGCGACGCCGGCCTATTGCGCCGTGGCAGCGCCGGACGAGAGCCGCTCCGGCCAGTTCGCCGCCGGCCGGGCCTATCTGCGCCTCAATCTGGCCTCGGCCGCCGCCGGCCTCGCGCTGCACCCGGTCAGCCAGGCGCTGCAGGAATTTCCCGAGATGGCCGACGTGAAGGCGCGCCTCGAAGCGGCCCTTGGCGTTGCCGCGCCGAATCGGCTGCACATGCTGGCGCGGGTCGGCTACGGTCCTGCCGTTCCACAGACGCCGCGCTGGGCGGCCTCGACCCGCATCAGGACTGCATGAGCCGAGCCGACGACACAATCGATGCCGCATTTCGTGTCTTCAACGAGATCGGCATCGTCAGCCAGCTCGCGGCGACGGCGTTCGAGCGGACTATGCCGGCCGGAATGACGCTGGCCCAGTTCACCGTGCTCAATCACTTCGTGCGGCTGGGCGGTCAGAGGCGGCCGACGGATCTTGCCCGCGCCTTCCAGGTTACCAAGGCGACCATGACCTCGACCTTGCAGAAGCTCGAGGCGAAGGCGCTGGTGGCGGTGGCCGCGAATGCCCGCGACGGCCGGGGACGGCTGGTTTCCCTGACCGACGCCGGGCGCGCCATGCACGCCGATTGCATTGCGCGCCTTCACCCCATGCTTCGGGACCTCGTCGGCGCTATCGGGGCGGAACCCTTCAAGGCGGCGCTCGATCCGCTCGTGCGCCTTCGCGAGGCGCTCGACGCCATGCGCGAGGGCGGCAATCCCGAGCGCTGATCGTTGCCATCACGGAAATGCGCTTGTGGCGACGGCGCTGCATGGGAGATCGTCGCCCGCATCTCGTTCTGCGGCGCGCCAATGACCTCGACAACACCTTCGGCCGACTCCGGCACCGCTCCGGCGTCGCGTGCCCTGCTCGGGCTGGCGCTCGGCTTCGTCGGGGTCGTCATTTTCGGTGCCACCCTGCCGGCGACACGAATAGCCGTCGGCTACATGGACCCGTGGTTCGTTGCGCTGGGACGTGCGGCAGCCGCCGGCCTGATCGCGGTCGTTGTTCTCGCCGTGCTGCGACGCCCCTTGCCTCCGAGGCGCGATCTCGGCCGCTATGCAGTCGTCGCGCTGTGCCTGATCGCCGGATTTCCCGGGTTCTCCTCGCTCGCCATGGTCACGGTGCCGGCAAGCCATGGCGGCGTGGTGATCGGCATCCTGCCGCTCGGAACCGCGATTGCCGCGGCGCTCGTCGCGCGCGAACGGCCCTCGATCGGCTTCTGGCTGACGGGGCTGGCGGGCGCCGCGCTCGTGCTCGTCTTCACGTTCCGGCAGGCCGGCGGATTTCACGTCTCGCCAGGCGACCTGTTCCTCGTCGTGGCGATTGCCGCTGCGGCAATCGGCTATACGGTCAGCGGCATGCTCACCCGCACCCGGCCGGGATGGGAGGTGGTCTCGTGGATGCTGGTGCTCGCCCTGCCCGTGACGCTGCCTCTGGCGTGGTGGCTCGCGCCGGCCGAGCCGGCGGCGGTGCCCGCGGCGGCATGGTGGAGCTTCGCCTACGTCGCCCTGTTCAGTCAGTATCTCGGCTTCTTCTTCTGGAATGCCGGCCTCGCCATGGGCGGGATCGCGCGGGTCGGGCAGATCCAGCTTCTTCAACCTTTCGTGACTCTCGGCATCGCCGCGACGCTGAACCGCGAACCGGTTGGCGCGGATACGCTTTTGTTCGCCGCGGCAGTCGCGGCATGCGTTCTCGCGGGCAGCCGGATGAAGGCGCGCTGACGGCAGGCATCAACCGTTGCGGGTGGCCTTGGGCGGGCCGTTTGCGCTAGGATCGCGGCATGCGGACCCGCCTGCTGCCTGTGTTCCTGTTCTGCGTATCCGTGATGCTGGCCGCCCCGCCGGCCGAGGCACAGCTCGACCTGCGCCCGCCCGGCGCAAGCCAGCCCTCAACCAGCCGCCCGGCGGCACGCCCGGCCCGCACCGCGACACGCGCGCCGCGCTCCGCGCCGATCCCCGAACCGCGTCCGGCAGAGGCCGGCGAGGGCGGGGAAACGCCCGGACCCGAGCTCGCCGCCGTGCCACCCGCAGCGGAGCCCCCGCCGGCCGGCCCCGCGCCTTCGGCCCCCGCCGCAGCGACGCCTTCTGCCGCGGCAACCCCGGCGCCAGCGGCTCCGGCTGCCGCACCCGCCCCCCCGAGCAGGATCGACGAGGCGTTCCGCTCGGCGGAAGCCGCGGCAGGACGAGCGCCCGCCATGCCGGAATCCCATCCGGCCATCATCAACGCGCCAATTCCGGCGGGACGATCGGGTGTTCCTGCTCCACCGCCCGCAGCCGCGGCGCCACCACCGGTCCAGGCCGAAGCGGCGCTCGCGACCGCCGACCCGCCGCAGATCGAGGCGCCCTTCGCCGAAGCGCCGCCACGCCGTTTCGAGGGGCGCGCCTTTTCCGACAAACGCTTTCCCGTCGGCCGTGCCGCCCACCTGCAGACGATCCGCACGCAGGCCGCCGCCGCCCGCGTGCCGGTCGACCTTGCCGACGCCGTCGCGACCGTCGAGAGCGCCTATGATCCGCACGCCGTCGGTCTCGTCGACGAGATCGGCCTGATGCAGGTGCGCCCCGCCATTGCCCGCCAGCTCGGCTTCGAGGGCACGATCCAGGACCTGTTCGAGCCGGAGACCAATATCCGCCTCGGCATGACCTATCTCGCCGGTGCCTGGGAGCGATCCGGCGGCAATCTCTGCCAGGCGCTGATGAAATACCGTGCCGGATGGGACGAGACGCAGATGAGCGCCCTGTCGCTGGAATATTGCCGGCGCGCGGTGGTGCATCTCACCGCCATCGGCTCGCCGCTGGCGCGCGGCGTAACGGTGCCGACCGGGGCAGCCACGCCGCCACCGGGGCAACGCTCGACCAGCCAGTTCAACTGGCAGGACCACGAGAACCGGATGCGCCAGATCGACAACCGCTTCGGCGGGCAGAACTTCGGCATCATAGCTCGGTAGCGGCAGCGTCCGTAGACGCGGCGGCAGCCACCGCCCTAGGCTTCCCGCACATCTTGCAAGGAGCCTTCGCATGCCCGTCACCACCGATGTCGATCAGGTCATCGCCGACATCACCCGCTGGGCCTCGATCGAGAGCCCCACCTACGATGCCGCCGCGGTCAACCGCATGATGGACGAGGGCGCCGGGGACCTCGACGCCATGGGCTTCCGGATCGACCGGATCGCCGGCACGCAGGGGTTCGGCGACATCGTCATCGGCCGGCTGGATGGCGCCGAGGCAGGTCCCGGCCTGCTGATCCTCGCCCATGTCGACACCGTCCATGCGGTCGGCACGCTGGCAGGCCCCCTGCCGATCCGGCGCGAGGGCGACCGGCTGTACGGGCCGGGCGTCACCGACATGAAGGGCGGCACCGTGCTGGCGCTGCACGTGCTGGCCAAGATCATCAAGGCCAAGGGCGGCAAGCTTCGCCGCGACGTGACCGTCGTCCTCATTCCGGACGAAGAGGTCGGCTCGCCGTCCTCGCGCGCCACCATCGAGGCGGAGGCCGCCAAGGCCGCCCACGTGCTGGTGCCCGAGCCCGGTCGCGAGCATTTCGTCACCTCCGGCCGCCACGCGGTGGTGCGCTACCACATCCACGTCCACGGCCGCCCCTCGCACGCGGGCGCGGCGATCAGCCGCGGCGTCAGCGCGATCCGCGCCATGGCCCGCCTGATCGAGACCATCGAGGACTGGTCGGATTACGAGCGCGGCCAGACCTTCGCGGTCGGGCGGGTCAATGCCGGCACCTGGGTCAATGTCGTGCCGGTCATCTGCTCGGCGGAGGTGCTGTGCGTCGCCGCGACGCCGGAAGACCTCGCCGATATCGACGTCAGACTGAAGACGCTGCGCGCGCCCTTCCCCAACACGCGCATCACCATCGAGCCCGGCCCGGTCCGGCCGCTCTTCGTCGCCGGTCCCGGCACGATGGAACTCTACGCCAAGGCCAAGGCGATCGCGGACAGCCACGGCTTCCCCATCGACCATTTCCAATCCGGCGGCGGCTCGGACGGCAATTTCACCGGCGCCATGGGCGTCGCGACGCTCGACGGCCTCGGGGTCTGGGGCGGCGGCATCCACACCAAGGAGGAATATTGCGACATCCGCTCGATCACGCCGCGCGGCACGATCCTCGCGGGATTGATCGAGGACATCGCGGCCTAAAGTGGCTCAGTCGCCGTCGATCAGCCGGATACGCCCCACCGTCAGGCAACCACCCTGCCTGACGGCGACGACCTCCTTGAGGAACAGGGTGTTGTGCAGGATGCCGGAGGGGCCGAACCGGCAGGTAGCACCCGAACAGGCCATCCCGTCCAGCACGTGGCGGCCGCGCGGGCCCTGTGGTCCTGCGGCCCGGTCAAGGCGCGCGACGAGACTGCGCAGGCGGATGGTCGCGCGCTCGTGCCTGCCGTTCAAGGAATGCTCGATGACGAGGCTCACCGGGCGGTCCGGCAGACGGGCGGCAAGGCCCGCCATGGATCGGGCGGTGAAGGCAGCGGCAACCTCGCGCCCCAATTGCTCCAGGCTGCCCGCGTGACATCGCGGCTGGGCGAAAGCAGGAGCGGACAGAAGGAGGAGGGCCGGCACGGCGGCGCGGATTGACAGCATGGCGATCCGGCGAACGTCAGAAGGCATCGACCCCGTCGCAACCCTAGACAGGCGGGACGCATCCGCCAAGATCGGGCCGATTCCGAAACCGCAGCACATCCAGACCGGAGCAGCCCATGTCTACCATGCCCGTCCTCTCAGACGAGGAGCTTTCGCCGGAGGCCGCAGCGGTCTTCGCCGATATCCGCGCGACCCGGAAGACCGAGTTCGTCAACAATTTCTGGCGCGTGCTGGCGCACGACCCCGTCGCGCTGAAGCGGACCTGGGAGAGCGTCAGGCAGGTGATGGCGCCGGGGGCGCTCGACCCGCTGACCAAGGAACTCCTCTACGTCGCGGTCTCGGTGGCGAACAACTGCGAATATTGCATCCGCTCGCATACGGCCGCGGCGCGCGCCAAGGGCATGAGCGACGCGCAGTTCATGGAACTCGTCGCGGTGGTCGGCATGGCCGCGGAAACCAACCGGATCGCCACCGCCCTGCAGGTGCCGGTTGACGCCGCGTTCAGGCCTGCAACCGACGCCCCGTTCAATCAGGTGTGAACTGATTGGGCGGCATGAGATCGGCCACGACCAATGGCGACGGTCGCCAATCCGCCCCATTTCATGGTTGACTAGGGGCCGACGAAATCCTGCGGAAACACGGCAGGACCACCTTCCCGCCGAACGGGGTATGCGATGAAACGAACAGGCTCGACCACTTCAACCGGCACCGCCTTGCGGGGCTCGCGCATCGGCGGCGGGCTGGCCGCGACGGCGCTGGTCTTCGCGCTCGGCGCGGGGCTCGGCACCATGCCGCCCGCCGTGAAGCCGGCGGAGGCGCGGCAGGCCATCGACCTCTCTGACCTCGCCGAGCGGGTCATCGACGCGGTGGTCAATATCTCGACCACGACGCGCGTCGACACCGCCGCCGGCCCCCGTCCGGGCGGCCCCGGCGGGCGCGGCGCGCCTCCCGGCGGCCAGGGGCAGCGCCCCGGCCCCGGCGCGCCCTTCGACGAGCTGTTCGAGGAGTTCTTCCGCCGTCGTGGCGAGAACCCGCCCGGCGGCCCCGGCGGACCGCCCGGCCAGCAGCAGCAGCCGCAGCGCCGCCAGTCCTCGCTCGGCTCGGGCTTCGTGATCGACGCCACCGGCATCATCATCACCAACAACCACGTGATCGACGGCGCCGACGAGATCACCGCGATCTTCAACGACGGCACGCGCCTGCGCGCGGAGGTCGTCGGCCGCGACCGCGACATCGACATCGCCGTGCTGCGCGTGCAGCCGACGCGGCCGCTGCGCGCCGTCAACCTCGCTGATTCCGACAAGATCCGCATCGGCGAGCCGGTCATGGCCATCGGCAACCCGCTCGGCCTCGGCGGCACGGTGACCGCCGGCATCGTCTCGGCCAAGAACCGCGACATCCAGTCGGGTCCCTTCGACAACTACATCCAGACCGACGCGGCCATCAATCGCGGCAATTCCGGCGGTCCGCTGTTCAACATGGCCGGCGACGTGATCGGCATCAACACGGCGATCTTCTCGCAGTCCGGCGGCAATATCGGCATCGCCTTCGCGGTGCCGGCCAATACGGCGCGGCCGGTCATCGCGCAGTTGCGCGAGTTCGGCGAGACGCGGCGCGGCTGGCTCGGCGTGCGCATCCAGGAGGTGACCGACGAGATCGCCGAGAGTCTGCGCCTCGGTTCGCGCCGCGGCGCGCTGATCGCCGGCGTCGAGCAGAACGGACCGGCCGGACCGGCCGGCATGCGCACCGGCGACGTCATCGTCTCGTTCGACGGCCGCGACGTGCGCAATTCGCGCGAACTGCCGCGCATCGTGTCGGAGACCGCGGTCGGCAAGGCCGTGCCGGTCATCGTCATGCGCGAAGGCCGCGAGGAGACGCTGACCGTCACGCTCGGCCGCCGCGAGGGCAATATCCAGCAGGCCTCCACCGGCCAGCAGCCGCAGCAGCGCGCACCGCAGCAGCGGGCCCCGACCGTCTCGGCGCTGGGCCTCCAGCTCTCGGGCCTGACCGCCGAGACGCGCCAGCGCTTCCGCCTGCGCGACGACGTGCGCGGCGTGGTCGTCACCGAGGTCGATCCGAACTCGCGGGCGGCGGAGCGGCGCATCCAGGCGGGCGACGTCATCCTCGAGGTGCAGAACGAGGCGGTGAATGCGCCGGCCGACGTGACGCGCCGGATCGAGGCGCTGCGTGCGGAGGGCCGCAATTCCGCGCTGTTCCTCGTCGCCAATGCCGAGGGCGACCGCCGCTTCGTGGCGCTGAACCTGCGGTGACCCTGCCGCGTGCCGGCTATTCCGCGAAGTCGGCGCGCGCATATCCCTGAGCGAAGAGCAGCGCCGAGAGATCGGCGTGCTCGATGCGGGCGGCGGCGGCTTCCGCCACCTTCGGCTTGGCGTGGAACGCAACGCCGAGACCGGCTTCGCCCAGCATGGCGAGGTCGTTGGCGCCATCGCCGACCGCAAGCGTCTCGACGGGCCGAAGCGAGAACTTCTCGCGCAGTTCCACCAGCGTGTCGCGCTTGGCCTCGCGCCCGAGGATCGGCTCCCGGACCAGACCGGAGAACTGGCCGCCTTCCGTCTCGAGCAGATTGGCGCGATCCTCGTGAAAGCCGATCATCGCGCCGATGCGGGCGGTGAACAGTGTGAAGCCCCCGGAGACCAGCGCTGTGTAGGCGCCATTGGCGCGCATGGTGCGGACGAGTTCGCGGCCGCCACCGGTCAGCGTGATGCGCCGTTCGATGACATCCTCGACGACGCTGGCGGGCAGGCCCTTCAGCAGGGCGACGCGCTCGCGCAGGGCCGGCTCGAAGGCGATCTCGCCGCGCATGGCGCGTTCGGTGATCGCGGAGACATGCTCCTTGAGGCCGACGAGATCAGCCAGTTCGTCAATGCACTCCTGCCCGATCATGGTGGAATCCATGTCGGCAAGGAACAGCCGCTTCCGGCGCGTCGCCGCCTCCTGGACGATGACATCGACGGAGGCACCGCCAAGCGCGGCGCGGATCGCATCGGCCGCCGCGCGGTTGTCCGCCGGCCCGGAGGGTGCGAAAGGGATGTCGGCGGCAATGCCGGGATCGAGCGTCACGGCTTCACCCGGCGAGGGCAGCCGGGCCGCGGCGGCCGCGAGGACGTCGGCTGAGACCGCGCCGCGGTCCGGATGGGAGACAAGGGTCGCGACGTGGCTGAAGGACATGGTGCGCTGGATCGCTCGGGGCCGAGGGCCGTCCTCATCGCAGGTCCGACCGCCAGCGGCAAGTCGGCGCTCGCGCTGGAGCTCGCCGAGCGCTTCGACGGCGTGGTGATCAATGCCGATTCCATGCAGGTTTACCGCGACCTCGCGGTCATCACCGCGCGCCCGACGCCCGACGAGGTGGCGCGCGCGGACCATCGGCTCTACGGGACCGTGGATGCGGCGGAGAACTTCTCGGTCGGCCGCTGGCTGGCAGCGGCCACTGAGGAACTGGTCTCGGCCCGTGGCACAGGCCGCCTGCCGATCGTGATCGGCGGCACGGGGCTCTATTTTAAGGCATTGACGCAGGGCCTGTCGGACATTCCCTCGGTGCCGCCCGATGTCCGGATGAGAATCCGTGCACTCGGCGAGACGCTCACGCCGGCCGACCTGCATGCGCGGCTGTCAGCGGTGGACCCCGTGACGGCGGCTGGCCTGCGGCCGAGCGACCCGCAGCGGCTGCTGCGCGCTCTGGAGGTGCTGGAGGCGACCGGCCGCCCCCTCGCCCACTGGCAGCGCGAGGGGCGCTCGACGCCGATCCTCGATCCGGCAGATTGCGCTGCGGTGTTCCTGTCGGTGGACCGAGCCTGGCTGCGCCAGCGCATCGATGCGCGGTTCGACGCGATGATGGCTTCTGGCGCGCTGGAGGAAGTGGTCCGGCTCGCGGCCCGCAACCTCGACCCGGCCTTACCCGCGATGCGCGCGCACGGCGTGCCCGGCCTCATCGCGCACCTCAACGGCGACAGCACGCTGGAGGAGGCTGTTGCACGGGGCAAGAAGGACACGAAGGCCTATGCCAAGCGGCAGGAAACCTTCTTTCGCCATCAGTTGCCGGGCTTCGTCTCGCTCCCGCCGGATGAGGCGCGCAGCCACCTGACAGGGCTGCTTCAGCCCTGACCCAACGAGGACTTGCGGCGCGGCGCCGAATTCTGCCGGGTCCGCGGCCGGAACGCCGGCACATCCGCGGGGGCTATGGGTGTCTCGCCCGGCAGCCGCACGACCAGCAATTCGCCTTCGCCCTCATCGACGCAGACGACGTTCCGGCCCGAGGCCTTGGCGCGGTAGAGCGCCGCATCGGCGCGCGAGAGCAGCCGGTCGAGCGACTCCCGCCCGTCCCAGGCAGCCACGCCGAAGGAGGCGCTGAAACGGATCGCGCCGTCCTCAAACGGCACGTCGTGAGCGGCCGCCAGCGCGCGCATCCGCTCGGCGACCGCGGCAGCCGCGGTCAGACCGGTATGCGGGAGGACCGCGATGAACTCCTCGCCACCGAGCCGGCCGAACAGGTCCACTTCCTCGCGGAGCCCATGGGTCATCAGATCGACCGCAGCCTTCAGCACCGCATCCCCGCCGGCATGGCCGTACTGGTCATTGATGCGCTTGAACTGGTCGAGATCCACCGCAAAAAGGGAAACCGGATGGCCATAGCGTTCGGCAAGCGCGATGGCGCGCTGAAGCCCGTCGGTGATCGCCCGGCGATTGAGCGCTCCGGTGAGCGGGTCACGGGTCGCAAGGCGGCTCAGTTCGGCCTCGAGCTCCTGCCGACGGGCGATCTCGGCCTTCAGGGCCTCATTGGCCGCAGCATGTTCGAGCTGGTTGAGCCGGGCGGCATCTTCGGCGAGCTTGCGCGTGGTGATGTCGGCATAGGTCGCCAGCACGCCATCGCCGAGAGGCGCGACCGCTATCTCGAACCAGCGTTCGCTGCCGTCGTCCGCCGGGTAGTCCGCCACGAACTCGATGGGCTCCCGCGTCTCGACGACCCTGACATAGCGGTCCCACAGGCCGCTGTCCCTGAGCCTCGGGAAGACGGTGCGCATCGAGCCCGACAGCATGTCCTCGATCGGGCGCCCGACGAGCCGGCCTGCGCGCCGGTTCGCCGCGATGATCTGGCCATCGATGGCCGCGCCATCCGTGCCGCGCACGAGGCGCATTGCGACGATGCCGTCCAGCGACGCATCGAGAATGGTGGTCAGGAGGTCGTCGCGCAGTTCGCGCGCCTTGCAGTAGACGACGACGATGGTTGATCCGTCGGTATCGCGGCAAGGCAGGATCAGCCGCTCCCAGATGTGGACGTTCACAGCGTAGGCGCCGCGATGAAGCGTCAGGATCGGAATGCCCTCCCCGACCGCCCGCGCGTTGATGTCACGAAAGAAATCGCCGACCTCGCCCTTGAACTCACTGGTCTGGTGGCCGGTCATGTCCATGCCGACATTGGCCGCGATCGCGCTGCCGTAATGGGCATAGACGTAGTCTTCGCCGTCCAGCGGCACCATGACGATAAGGTCGTCGGCATCGGAGCCGAGACTGATCGGATCGAACGGCGCAAAGGGCGCAAAGCCGTGCTCGTCGACGAGCGAACGCCATTGCGCGAGCAAACGCCGGATAGCCGGCGCGTGGCAGCGCTCCTCGATTCCGGAATCGTATATCTCGCGGTACATGCCAGACCTGTCCTTACGTCAATCTGGCACCGGCCACTTAAGACCGCGTAAAGCCGACCCAAGGGAAGCGGGCAAAATCGATGCTGCCGGGAGCGGAGGTCAGGCGGTCGCGAAACTCGGAATATCGAGCGGCCGGCGGTCGCGGTCGGCCATGGCGGCGAGGTCATTGGCGAGCAGCAGCTCGAAGGTCTGGCCGTCGCGCACGACCATCTGGCGTCCCCGGTCGGTCACGAACAGCGCGAAACCCGCGCCCATCTGCATGCGCAGGAACTCGACCAGCGCCGAGGCCTTCCAGAGCAGCGGCCGCTGCGGATCGACGAACAGGAAGATGACCTTCTCGACGGGGTCGCGATGGAAATAGGCACCGCAATCGAGCGGGTGGGGAATGCGGTTGCGCTCGGGCGCGTCCGCGAGACGCGCGGCGAGATAGGCGCAGACATAGGCCGTGCAGGCGGATGGCCGCTCCGGCTTGCCGAAAATGGCGCAGCCGCCATTCTCGATGTGCCGGCAGGCGTGATAGGCGGGCTTGTCGAGGGCCTGGATCTCGGGGAGCGAGCAGCAGTAGGTGCAGGTGCGGCAATGGGAGATGCGTTCGCCAGCCTCTCGTCGCCGCTTGGCCTGCCCCATCTCAGCCCCGCTGGCCTTCCTTGACCGACTGCAGCAGCGCCTTCTGGATCGGCTCGTTGCCGGCGCAGATGTCGCCGTTCAGCAGCATGTTGTCGTGGCCGTCGCAATCGGTGACGAAGCCGCCGGCTTCGCGGATCAGCACGATGCCCGCCGCCACGTCCCACGGCTTCACGCCGCGCTCCCAGAAGCCGTCGAACCGGCCGGCGGCGACATAGGCGAGATCGAGCGCACAGGCGCCGATGCGCCGGATGCCGCCGAAGCGCGACTGAACGACCTTCAGCTCGTTGCGATACTGGACATGGTCGCCGCGCCCGATATGCGGCGTGCCGCAGCCGACAACGCTGTCCTCGGGCTTGCGCCGCGCGGAAACGCGCAGGCGGCGGTCGTTGAGGAAGGCGCCGGTGCCGCGCTCGGCGACATAGAGCTCGTCGATGGCGGGATTGTAGACGACGCCCGCGACCAGCACGCCGTTGCGCTCAAGAGCGATCGACACCGCGAAATGCGGGATGCCGTGGAGGAAATTCGTTGTGCCGTCGAGCGGATCGACGATCCAGGTATGGGTCTCGTCGGTGCCCTCGACCTTGCCGCCTTCCTCGCCGATGAAGCTGTAGCCCGGTCGCGCCTTGAGCAGTTCGGTCTTGACGATCTGTTCAGCCTTGCGGTCGGCGGCCGAGACGAAGTCGCCCGGACCCTTCACCGAAACCTGCAGGTTCTCGACCTCGCCGAAGTCGCGCTTGAGGCTGCGCCCGGCCTTGAGGGCGGCGCCGACCATGACGTTGAGCAGTGCGGAGCGGAGCATTGCGGTCCTTCGCGGGTCGTTGAGGGGCGGTCATGCCCGCCAAGCCCTCTGCGGTCAAGCCGGCCCGCTACGGGCAGGCCAACTATCTCACCCAGTTGCGCGCGCCCTGTTCGGCCGCCTCGCGCTGCACCGGGTCCATGGTCTTCACGTAATCTTCCAGCCAGGCGTCCCGCGCGCCGAGATATTCGGCCGTCAGATACCATTGCGCGGCCATCACGGCGTTCGGCGCGATACCGCGGCCGGCGGCGAGCAGCCGGGCGAGACGGTTCATGGCGAGCGGGTTGCCGCGCAGGGCGGCCTTGCGGAACAGTCTTGCGGCGGCGGCCTCGTCCTTCGCGACGCCCTGCCCGTTGAACAGCATGACCGCGAAGTCGATCTGTGCCTCCATCAGGTCCTGTGCGGCGGCGCGGCCGAGGTAGCTCGCGGCCTGCATCAGATCGGCGGGGATGCCGTTGCCGTCCTTCAGCATGGTTCCGTAGGCATACTGGGCGTCGGCGCTGCCGAGATCGGCGGCCATCCTGAACCAGCGGGCCGCGCCCTGCGGATCGCGCTCGCCGCCATGACCACCAAGCGCGAGCAAGCCGAGATTATAGGCTGCCGCGACATGGCCGAGGCCGGCGGCGCGCTCGAAATAGGGTTTGGCCTGCGCCGGATCGCGGGGGAGACCCGCGCGTCCCTCGATATGCATCATGCCGATGGCGAAAATGGCGTTGCGGTCGCCCTTGTCGGCGGCGAGCCTATACCAGCCGAGCGCCCGTTGCTCGTTCTGCGGCACGCCTATCCCCGCGGAATGGAGCTCGCCGAGCAGCGTCATCGATACCGGATCGGCCGCTGTCTCGACCCGCTCCGTCGCCTCGCGGAAGGCGGTCAGGTAATGGCCGCGCTGATAGGCCGCATAGGCGGATTCCGCGCTCGGCGGCTCGGTACGGGCGGCCGGGGCAGGCTGCGCCGGTGCCGGCGCGGGTCGCGGCGCCGGACGGTTCTGCGCGGAAGCGGCGGAACTCGCCAGCGCAAGCAGGCAGGCGGCGGCAAGAACGCGCGGCGCGGTGATCATGGCCTGCGGGCTCCCGCAATCGCCGCGAGCGCCTCGGCGACGCCCGCCTGCGGTCCCGCGACGTTGTTCCAGACCGGATCGGCCAGCGCGACGAAATCGGCCGAGACGGCCGCCAGCGCCGCCGCGCCCGCAATGTCCGGTGCAAAACCGATCACGGGCACCTCGAACAGTTCGGCCCACCAGCCGACCCGCTCGACGACGGCATGGATCGGCGGCAGCAGGCCGTTCTTCTCGGCGTGGCGCGACACCATCGGCTCGCCGAACATGACGTAGTCGGCGCCCTTCTCGCCGGCAGCCATGGCATCGTCGCGCGATTTCAAGCCAGAGACGCCGACCATCCGCTGCGGCGCGAGGCTTGCGACCGCGTCGGTCAGGCGCTGCATGTCGAAGGCGAGATGGCATCCGTCGGCGCCCCCCCGCGCCGCCACGGCCGGAGAAGCCTCGACGATCAGCGCGGTGCCGTGCTTCTGCACCACGGGCGCCAGTATCTTGACGGCATTGATCAGCGTCCGTTCGTCAGCCTCGGCGAAGCGGGCGATGACGGCGGCGACCGGTCCGCCGGACAAGGCGGCGTCCAGAGCGCTGGCAAAGGCGTCGGCCACCTCGATCGGCGGCGTGACGAGAACAAGCTGGGTTTGCGGCTGCGAGGGCTCGGCGTTACGCATGGCTGCGCACATGGGGCTCGAAAGCGGCAAAAAAGCGGAGGGACGGAACGTTCATCCTCGGTATCGACATCGTTTGGAAACATCTCGGCTGGAGGTTCGCATCCATGCGGGCACCGGGTCGGGAAATCAACCGACGCCGTCGCGCCTGCCTGCCGCTATCTTTGCCCGACCAACGTCAGGATCATCACGATGCGACCTTCCGCGAGCCTGTTTCTTTCGGCTGCCTTCGTTCTCGTCACCGGCTCGGTGGCCCTTGCCGGCCCTGCCGACGACCTGTCGCGCGCCGCCGTGTCCGGCCTCGGAGGCCTGCAGATCGCCGGCGCCGCAGTGGGCGAGGCGCGTGACGAGGGATCGAACGTCGTCCTGTCGAACGTCACCTTCTCGTCGGCCGGCGCGCGCGCCGTCGGCGTCAAGATCACCCGGGCGACCGTGACCGGCGGTGTCGGCTCCACCGACGCGCTGTCCAATTCGCGGATCGTGCTGGAAGGCGTCGAGGGCACCGGTTCGGACGGCCAGTCCTACCGCATCGACCGCGCCGAGATTGCCGGTGCGCAGGGTTCCTTTGCCGCGATCCTCGGCAGCCTCGCGACCCGCGAACCGTTCTTTCAAGGCGCGAGCGAGGCCTCCGTCACCGGCTTCTCGGCCCAGTCCATCGACATTCCCGCCATGACGCTGCAGCGCCGGCGCGACGCGCGCATGGAACAGGCTGCCTATCGCAATGTCCGACTGACCAGCTACCGCCAGGGCAAGATCGCGGAAATGACGATTGCCGGCGTGACCACGTCGCCGACGGAGGGCCAGGGCTCGCGCGTCGAGATCGGGGCGAGCCGTTTCGTCGGCTTCGACGCCTCGGCCGGCACGCGCACCGGCAACACGACGACGGTCGCGCTCGAAAGCGGCACGATCGACCAGATCCGCGGCACCAGCGCCCAGAACGCACCGTTCAGCATCGACCGCGTCTCCTTCGGCAAGGTGTCGATGCGGCCGGGCGAGCGCTCGCTGGTCGCGCTGACCCAGACCATGCAGGAGATCGATCCCGCGGGCGCGACGGAAGAATCGCGCCGCCGCAGCATGGGCGTCGTCGCCGAACTGTTCTCGCGGCTCGACATCGACAATGTCGAGATGACCGGATTCAAGGGCCAGTCGAACCAGAACCAGCCGGTGGTGCTGTCCCGCTTCGCCATTCGCGGCGTCTCGCAGGGCCGCATCGCCTCCATCGACTTCGCGGGACTGTCGGCGGCCGACCGCAGCGGCCAGACGACGACCATCGGCAAGTTCACCATCGAGACCATCGACGCCACTGGCCTGATTGCCCTCGCCAAGGACTTCTCCGAGGGTGCCTATTCCACGGGCAAGCCGGTGCCGCCCAGCGCCTATCCCGATATCCGCCGCCTGCTGATGGAGGACATCGCCGTCAAGACCAGCACGGGGCAGGCGCTCGGCAGCGTCCAGCGCTTCCTGGTGGAGGCCGGGCCGCGCATCGGCCTCGTGCCCACGCGCCTGCGCGCGCAGATCGAGGGCTTCGCCGCGCCGATCAACGACGCCCGCCAGCGCGCCCAGCTCGCGCCGCTCGGCCTGACCGACAAGATCAATCTCGGCGCCGAGCTCGACATCGAATACGACGAGACCTCCCGCGAGCTGCGCGTCCGCAACGTCAAGGTCGATGTCGACGATGTCGGCTCGCTCAACCTCGTCATGACCATCGGCGGGCTCGACCGCGCCCAGATCGAGGCCCTGCCGGGCAGCGCCGCGGTGCTCGGCCTCTCGGCCAAGGCCGGCCGCCTGACCCTGACCTTCAGCGAGGATGGCGGCGCCGCGTCGTTCATCACCCATGTCGCCGGCCAGACCGGCCTCAGCGAGGACGACTTCAAGGAACAGATCAAGCAGCAGGCCGGCATGATGGTCGGCCAGTTCATCCAGGACCGCGCGCTGGCCGAGCGCATCACCGAGGCCTTCGGCGAATTCCTCGACGATCCCTCCTCGCTCGCGATCACCCTGACGCCGAAGGGCGATATCCCGCTCGCGGCGCTGGCGATTGCGATGCGCGGCTCGCCCTTCGCGGTGATCCCGATGTTCAACATCGAGGTGAAGGCCAACGAGTGAGCGGGAGCCAAGGCGCCCGCCGAAACGCAGAACGGGGAGGCTCGCGCCTCCCCGTTTCATTTGCTCCGCTACTGTTCCCGGCAGATCAGGCGATCTTGGGGTCGAGCTCGCCCTTGGCGTAGCGCTTGGCCATGTCAGCCAGCGTCACCACGCGCTTGATCTTGGAGGCCTGGCCGGCAGTGTTGAACTCCTGAAGCCGCTGCTTGCAGAGGGCGGTCATCGCCTCCATGGCAGGCTTCAGATACTTGCGCGGGTCGAACTCGCCGGGGCTCTCCGACAGGATCTTGCGGATCTGGCCGGTCATGGCCATGCGGTTGTCGGTGTCGATGTTGATCTTGCGGACGCCGTGCTTGATGCCGCGCTGGATTTCCTCGACCGGCACGCCCCAGGTCGGCTTCATCTGGCCGCCGAACTTGTTGATGATGTCCTGCAGCTCCTGCGGCACCGACGACGAGCCGTGCATGACGAGGTGGGTGTTCGGCAGCTTCTGGTGGATTTCCTCGATGACGTTCATCGCGAGAACCTTGCCGTCCGGCTTGCGCGTGAACTTGTAGGCGCCGTGCGAGGTGCCCATGGCGATGGCGAGTGCGTCGACCTTGGTCTCCTTGACGAACTTCACGGCCTCGTCGGGATTGGTGAGCAGCTGGTCGTGGGAGAGCTGGCCCTCGGCGCCGTGACCGTCCTCGGCCTCGCCCATGCCGCTCTCGAGGCTGCCCAGCACGCCGAGCTCGCCCTCCACCGAGATGCCGCCGAGATGCGACATCTCCGTCACCTTGCGGGTGACGCCGACATTGTAGTCCCAGTCGCCGGGCGTCTTGCCGTCGGCCTTCAGGGAGCCGTCCATCATGACGGAGGTGAAGCCGGCCTGAATGGCGGTCATGCAGGTGGCGGGCTCATTGCCGTGGTCGAGATGCACACAGACGGGAATGTGCGGATAGATCTCGGTGACCGCGTCCATCATGTGCTTGAGCATGATGTCGTTGGCGTAGGAGCGCGCGCCGCGCGAAGCCTGGATGATCACCGGGGCATCGACCGCATCGGCCGCCGACATGATCGCCAGCGCCTGCTCCATATTGTTGATGTTGAAGGCGGGCACGCCGTAGTCGTTCTCGGCGGCGTGATCGAGCAGCTGGCGGAGGGTGATGCGGGCCATTTACGGTTTCCGTCCTGTCGTTGGGGGTATTGCGACCCTCTAGCGCAAGGTCGCGGCCAAAAAAAGCCGCCAGATCGGCGCACGTCTCCGGATGCTGAATGTTCGATCGCCCGAGTTGGGCTCAATCAGGCTCAACGCCCGGCAAGCCGAGGCAATGGCCTCGACCAGCGCCGCCAAGCGATGGTCCTCCCGGCAACACAACCAACCGGGAGATGACCATGACACGGACGGCCCACGACCTCGCCGCGCCCTCGCGCCGCAACGCCTTCCTCATGATCGGCGCGGCCCTCGCCCTCGGCGCCTGTTTTGGTCCGAGCGAAATCGCCTCGACGACCGTCAACGGCCGCACCATTAAGGTCTATGCGACGGGCAGCGCGACCCGTTCGTCGAGCATCGAACAATCCGGCCAGACGACGAAGGTGACCTTCGGCAACAACCAGGTTGTCATCATCAACCCTGACGGCCGCGTGTCCGTCAACGGAACCGAGACCGCCCATGGCCCCTTCACGGAACTGAGCATCACCATCGGCGACGGCGGCCGGATCGAGGTCAAGGTCGTGAAGTGACGATGCAGCCCGTCAATGCGGGCGCGGCACCGGCACGGGAGCGGCGAGCGGCGGCGTGTGCACCCGGCGCGCGGCCAGCAGTTCGGCCAACCGCTCCAGCACCATGCGCTGGACCGCCTCGTTGGTCGCCAGCATGGCGTGGTTGACCATGAAGGCGCCGGACTGCCAGGCGTCGATGTTCTCGGCGCCCTCGATCTTCGGGAATCCCGGACTGTGGATGTTGATGCAGCGCGTCGCCGGGCAAGGCGGCGAACCGAAGGCAGCGTCGATGGTGATGACCACGGGCGCGGGCTTGCCGGCCGCGATCCGCTCCGCCGCATAGCGCAGCGCCGTCGACCCGCCCATGGAATGGCCGACGATGACGTCGGGCTCGGTCCCACCCGTGCGGCTCATCAGGTGATTGTCGACAAGCGTGCGATAGCCCATGCGCTCGACGCTGGCGGCCAGCACGGAGACGCCGATATAGTTCTGCTGGACGTAGATGAAGAGCCCGTCGAGCAGCAGCGCGGTCGGCCGCGTGTCCTGGGCGGTGGCAATCCCGCCCGCGAGCACGATGGCGAGGACCGCGGCAGCGATACGGCTCAGGATCCTTCCCATGCCTGCCGCCAGCCCCCTCCCCGCCGTCAGAACTCCGTCACCCGCTCAGGCCTTCAGCACCTCGACGCCGGGCAGAGGCTTGCCTTCCAGCCATTCGAGGAAAGCGCCGCCGGCGGTCGAGACATAGGTGAAGTCGTCCGCCACCCTGGCCGCATTGAGCGCTGCCACGGTGTCGCCGCCGCCGGCGACGGACAGCAGCTTGCCATCCCTGGTGCGCTGTGCCGCGTGGCGGGCAGCCTCGACCGTGCCCTTGTCGAAGGGATGAAGCTCGAAGGCGCCGAGCGGGCCGTTCCAGACGAGGGTCGCGGCATCGTCGATGGCGCCGTGGATACGGACGATCGACTGCGGGCCGACATCGAGGATCATGGCGTCGGACGGGATGGCGTCGAGGCCATAGGCGAAGGCCGGGGCGTTGTTCTCGAAGTGATAGGCCACGGTCGCATCAACGGGCAGGATGATGGCGCATTTCGCCTCTTCCGCCTTGGCCATGATGCGCCGGGCAGTGTCGGCGAGGTCCTTCTCGGCGAGCGACTTGCCGATCTTCACGCCCTGCGCGTGCAGGAAGGTGTTGGCCATGCCGCCGCCGATGACGAGGGCATCGACCTTGGAAACGAGGTTTTCGAGGAGGTCGATCTTGGTCGAGACCTTGGCGCCGCCGACGACGGCGACGACGGGCCGCTTCGGCTTGCCGAGCGCCTTTTCGAGAGCCTCCAGCTCGGCCTGCATGGTGCGGCCGGCATAGGCCGGCAGGACGCGGCCGAGGCCCTCGGTCGAGGCATGGGCGCGATGGGAGGCCGAAAAGGCATCCGCCACCCAGATATCGCCGTTCTCGGCCAGAGCCTTGACGAAATCCGGGTCGTTCTTCTCCTCGCCCTTGTGGAAGCGGGTGTTTTCCAGAACGAGGATTTCGCCGGGCTTGATAGCGTCCACGGCGCGCTTCGCGACATCGCCGATGCAGTCCTCGGCGAAGGCGACGTGACGCTTCAGCACATGGGCGAGCGAGGGGACCACCTGCTTGAGCGACTGCGTGGGGTCGACGCCCTTGGGACGACCGAAATGGGCGAGGATGATCACCTTGCCGCCGCGATCGGCAATGTCGGTCAGCGTCGGCACGATGCGCTCCAGGCGCGTCACGTCGGTGACCTTGCCGTTTTCCATGGGCACGTTCAGGTCGACGCGCACGAGCACGCGCTTTCCCTTCACGTCGGCGTCGTCGAGGGTGCGGAAGGTGGTCATTGCATCATCCGGAAGGAAAATGGGCCGCCCGCGATGCGGACGGCCCGGACTGCGTCGGATCAGATCAGCTTCGCCATGGCGACAGCCGTGTCGCTCATGCGGTTCGAGAAGCCCCACTCGTTGTCGTACCAGGTGAGGATGCGAACGAACTTCTCGTCCATGACCTTGGTCTGGTCGAGCGCGAAGATCGACGAATGCGGGTCGTGGTTCATGTCGATCGAGACGTTCGGTTGGTCGGTGTAGGAGAGGATGCCCTTCAGCGGGCCGCGCCTGGCGGCCTTCAGGATCGCCTCGTTGACCTTCTCGACCGAGGTCTTGCGCTTGGCCATGAACTTGAAGTCCACCACCGAGACGTTCGGCGTCGGCACGCGGATCGAGGTTCCGTCGAGGCGGCCCTTCAGCTCCGGGATGACGAGGCCGATGGCCTTGGCTGCGCCGGTCGAGGTCGGGATCATCGACAGGGCCGCGGCGCGGCCGCGGTAGAGATCCTTGTGCATCGTATCCAGCGTCGGCTGGTCGCCGGTATAGGCGTGGATCGTGGTCATGAAGCCCTTGTCGATGCCGCAGGCCTTGTGCAGGACCGAGACCACCGGGGCGAGGCAGTTGGTGGTGCAGGAGGCGTTGGAGACGACCGTGTGGTCCTTGGTCAGGGCCTGGTCGTTGACGCCGTAGACGACGGTGAGGTCGGCGCCGTCGCAGGGGGCGGAGACGAGGACGCGCTTGGCACCGGCCTTCAGGTGCGCGGCGGCCTTGTCGCGGGTGGTGAAGATGCCCGTGCACTCCATGGCGATGTCGACGTTCAGCGCCTTGTGCGGCAGTTCGGCCGGGTCCTTGATCGCCGTCACCTTGATGCGCTTGCCGGCGACGACGATGTGGTCGCCGTCAACGGTCACCGTCGCCGGGAAGCGGCCGTGGACCGAATCGAAGCGCAGCAGATGCGCGTTCGTCTCCACCGGGCCGAGGTCGTTGATGCCGACCACCTCGATGTCCTTGCGCTTGCCCTCGACGATGGCGCGCAGGACGTTGCGGCCGATGCGGCCGAAACCATTGATGAAGACGCGAACGGTCATCGAATTCCTCTCCTTCATGCCGGCCGCATCACCCGTGGCGGCCCTGTTTGGCGGTCGGACGCCGCGATCTGGCGTCCAATCACGTCATTCGCAAGGCGCGGATCGAGATCCGCGCCAGAAACGCTTGCCCAGGGCGCGGCTCAGCCGATCCGCGCCAGAACGGCCTCGGCAGCGGCTTCCGCCGTGATGCCGAAGTGCTTGTAGAGCTCCTTGTAGGGCGCGGAGGCGCCGAACCCGGTCATGCCGACGAAGATGCCGTCATTGCCGATGACGGCGTCCCAGCCCATGCGCACGCCCGCCTCGATGGCGACCTTCACCGGCGCGTCGCCGATGATGGTCTCGCGGATCTCGGCGGACTGTTCCAGGAGCAGGTCGAGCGACGGCACGGAGACAACGCGCGCGGCAACGCCCTTCTCGGCCAGCAGCTTGCGCGCGCCGACCGCGATCTCGACTTCCGAACCGGTCGCGAACAGCGTCACCTGCGCCTTGCCACCCTCGGCCTTGAACAGCTCGTAGGCGCCGGCGGCGGAGCGGTTCGTCTTCACGTCGGTGCGCAGCTGCGGCAGGTTCTGGCGGGTCAGCGCCAGCGTCGTCGGCCCGTCGATGCGGTTCAGCGCCAATTCCCAGCACTCGGCCACCTCGACCGCGTCGCAGGGGCGGAACACCCGCATGTTCGGCATGGCGCGGAGCGCCGCCACATGCTCGACCGGCTGGTGGGTCGGGCCGTCCTCGCCGAGGCCGATGGAATCGTGGGTCATCACATAGACGACGCCGGTGCCCATCAGCGCCGAGAGGCGCATGGCCGGGCGGCAATAGTCGGTGAAGACGAGGAAGGTCGCACCATTGGGTGCGAAACCGCCATGCAGCGCGATGCCGTTCATGGCGGCGGCCATGCCGTGCTCGCGGATGCCGTAGTGGATGTAGCGGCCCTTCGGGTTCTTCGCCGAGAAGGCGACCGCCGACTTCGCCTTGGTGTTGTTCGAGCCGGTGAGATCGGCCGAGCCCGCGAGGAATTCCGGCATGGCCGGCACGATGGCCTCGATGGCGAGCTCGGACGACTTGCGGGTCGCGATGTTCTGCGGCGTGGCGAGCAGCGCCTTCTTGTGGGCGGCAAGGGCCTTGGCGAGCTTGACCGGCCGCTCGTGGGCGAGGCGGCGGTTGAACTCGGCCTGCTTCTTCGCGGGAAGCGTGCCGAACAGGGATTCCCAGGTCTTGCGGGCGGCAGCGCCACGCGCACCGATCTTGCGCCAGGCGTCGAGCACGTCGGGCGCGACGGCGAAGGGCTCCGGCGCGATGCCGAGCCTCTCCTTGGCGGCCTTCAGTTCGTCCGCGCCGAGCGGCTCGCCATGGGCCTTGGAGGTGCCGGCCTTCTTCGGCGCGCCATAGCCGATGACGGTCTTGCAGGCGATCAGCGAGGGCCTGGACGACTTGTGCGCGCGCTCGATGGCGGCAGCGATGGCTTCGGGATCATGGCCGTCGACACGCTCGGCGCGCCAGCCGGCGGCCTGGAAGCGCTTCACCTGATCGACGGAGTCGGCGATCGACAGCGGGCCGTCGATGGAGATGTCGTTGTCGTCGAAGAGCACGATCAGCTTGTTCAGCTTCCAGTGCCCGGCCATCGCAATGGCTTCCTGGCTGATGCCTTCCATCAGGTCGCCGTCGGAAGCGATGACGTAAGTCTTGTGATCGACAGCCTTCTTGCCGAACTCGGCAGCGAGCATCTTTTCGGCGAGGGCCATGCCCACCGCGGTGGCGATGCCCTGCCCCAGCGGGCCGGTTGTCGTCTCGACGCCCTTCGTGATGAAGTTTTCGGGATGTCCGGGGGTCTTCGAGCCGAGCTGGCGGAAGTTCCTGATCTCGTCCAGCGTCATATCCGGCGCGCCGGTGAGATAGAGCAGCGCATAGACCAGCATGGAGCCGTGGCCAGCCGAGAGCACGAAGCGGTCGCGGTCCGGCCAGGTCGGGTTGGCCGCGTCGAACTTCATGAAGCGGGAGAACAGGACGGTCGCGATATCGGCCGTGCCCATGGGCATGCCGGGGTGGCCGGACTTCGCCTTTTCCACCGCGTCCATCGCGAGCGAACGGATCGCATTGGCCAGTTTGTCGTGCTGGGCGCGGGTCTTGGCCTCGGTCGGCATCGGGCACTGCTCCTCAAGGCGCCCGGATATCAGCCGGAACTGGCGCCAATTCGATGGAAAAGACCCCGGTCAGGGTGAAAACAGGGCCGCTCGGCGCGTGTCCTAACAGCGACGGCCCTCAAGTCAATGGTCCGATGGGCAGGGCGGCGGTGCAGCCGCCCTGTGGGCGGCCTCATCCGCCGTCGACGCGGCCGATCTTGCGGACGGCCTGGATCAGCCTGCTGGAATCAGCCCGCACGAACTGCATGAACTCCGGCTGGTCGAGATAGGCCGGCGGCGAACCGGCGCGCTCGTACACATTGCGCACCTCCGGATCGGCCATCGTCGTCTTCATGGCCTCGCGCAGGCGGGCGATCACGGCTGCCGGCGTGCGCGCGGGCACGAACAGCCCCGCCCAGATGTAGAACTCGACATCGGAGAAGCCGAGCTCCTTGAAGGTCGGCGTGTCCGGGAAGCTCGGAACCCGCTCGGCGCCGAAATTGGCGAGGACGCGGATCGATCCGGCATCGACCTGGGGCTTGAGCACCCCCGGCGCGGAGGCGAGCGCCTGGATATTGCCCGAGATCAGATCGGTCATGGCCGGGCCGGCGCCGCGATAGGGGATGTGGTTCATCCGAAGGCCGGCATTGGTGTTGAACATCTCCATGGAGACATGGAGCGTGCCGTAGGGACCCGAGGAGCCATAGGGAATCTGCCCCGGCCGAGCCTTGGCGTCGGCGGCGAGTTCGGCGACGTCCTTCCACGGCGCGCGGGCATTGACGGCGAGCAGGGTCGGGTCGGCCAGAACGCGGGCGATGGGCACGAGCTGGTCGACCTCGTACTGCGCCTGCCGGCCCATGATGCGATCCGCCTCCGGCAGGACCGCAAGCGAGGACAGTGTCATCAGGAGGGTATGGCCGTCGGCATCGGACTTGGCCACGGCGGCATTGCCGAGCGCACCGCCGGCGCCGCCGCGATTGTCGACGACGACAGGCTTGCCCAGCAGCTTCTCCAGCGACTGGGCGACCGGACGGGCGGCGAGATCGCCCTGCCCGCCGGGCGGAAACGGCACGACCATGCGGATGTTCTGCGAGGGCCATGCGGGCTGGCCGATGGCGGGCGCGGCAAGCCCCGCCGCGCCGAGACCGGCCGCGCCAGCCATGAACAGCCTTCGGTCGAGTTGAGCCTTCACCATCGTGTTCCTCCGTTCGATTTTGTCGTTGAGAGCGATTCGCGCCGGCTCAGCCCACGGGGTTCTCCAGCCGTCCGATGCCGGAAATCTCGATGGCCACGCGGTCGCCGGCCTTCAGGAATTTCGGCGGCGTGAAGCCGATGCCGACGCCGACCGGGGTGCCCGTGGCGATGACATCGCCGGGTTCCAGCGCGATGACCGCCGAAATCGTCTCGATGAGGGTCGGGATATCGAAGATGAGGTCGGCGACGACCGCATCCTGCCGCAGTTCGCCATTGACCCAGGTGCGCAGGTTGAGTTTGCGCACGTCCGGCACCTCGTCGGCGGTCAGGATGGCCGGCCCCATCGGGCAGAACGTGTCGATGCCCTTGCCGAGCAGCCATTGCCGGTGCTTCTGCTGCAGCGTCCGGGCAGTCACGTCATTGACGATGGTGTAGCCGAAGACATGCGCTGCGGCCTGCGCCCTGGAAATGCCGCGCCCGCCCTTTCCGACGACCACGGCGAGTTCCCCCTCGTAATCGACCGAGGCGGTGGGATCGAGGCTGCCGAGGATGGTTTCGCCGGTGGCGATCACGCTCGACGGCGGCTTGGAGAAGACCACCGGCGCCTCTGGAATGACTTCCTTGGCAGTCGAATCGAAACCCGACGAGGCGAATTCCTTGGCGTGCTCGTGATAGTTCTTGCCGACGCAGAAGACGTTGCGCGCGGGGCGCGGGACGGGCGCGAGCAGCCTCACCCCGGCCAGGGGCACGGGCTCGCCGAGATGGGAATCGATGGCGCCCGCAAGGCCCTGCCATGCGGCGATCAGCGCCAGCATCGAGCCCGCGGCCTCGCCCGCCGAGGCACCGACCGGCCTGACCGTCATGCCGTCGCGCGAGAGCGCCGCCACCTGCCTGCGTCCGCCCGTCTCGATCGTCACCAAACGCACTTCGCATCTCCTCAATCGATTGCAGGCTGGGGTTATAGCACCGCGTCCGCATTCGGCGAGGGGCCCGGGGCGCGGCGCTGCCAAGACCGCAAAGTCATCTGCCCCGCCGGCTTCGGGCGTTGACGCTGTTCAAGCCCCTCGCGTAGGTTCCGATCCTGGTTCGGCGGCGTCGTGGCGGCTCCGGCACGGCCACTTTCTGGAACCCGGGATCGATATTGGCATCGTCGGCCGACCCTTCGCGCCTCGAGGCAGCAGCAGCCCGCCTGAAGGCGGCGTTGTCGGCGCTCGAAACGGCGGTCGCCCGCAAGCTGGAGGCCGATCGCGGCAGCGCCGTGACCCAGAAGCAGATCGAAGCCCTGCAGCAGGACCGCGCCCATCTCGCGGAGGAACTGGACCGGGCGAGCGAACAGGCCCACCAGCTCGAATCCGTGAATCGCGAGGTTGCGCGCCGGCTCGACCTCACGATGGACGCCATTCGCGGCGTCCTCGCCAATTACGAGACCTGAACCGCATGGCCCATGTATCGGTGACCATCAACGGCCGTCAGTTCCGGATGGCGTGCGACGACGGGCAGGAGGACCACCTCCTGCGTCTTGCGGCCGAGGTCAACGAGAAGGTCGACCAGCTCAAGGGCGCGTTCGGCGAGATCGGCGACACGCGCCTGACGGTCATGGCGGCGATCATGGTCGCCGACGAACTGGCCGACGTGCGCCGGCGGCTGAAGGCCGCCGAGGCCGAGCTCGGCGCGCTGCGCGATGCCCGCGCGCTCCTGGCCGAGCGCGTCACCGAGCGCGAAACCGCCATGGCGGGTGCGCTGGACGACGCAGCTGCATCCATCGAACGCCTGACGGCGCAACTCACCGGCCTGTCGCGAACCGGCTCCTGATCGACACCGGCTGTTGCGCCGCCCCATCGTCCTGTCTAAACCGGACTTACTCCCTCGACCCGGCTTACCCTCGACCATGACCAGCGACACCAAGAACGGCGGGAATCCGGCAGTCCACCCCGGACCGGCACTCATGCCGGACTCGCTGGACCTCGTCAGCGCGCCCCCGGACCAGCGCAAGGAGCTGTGGGGCGACATCATCGCCCATCCCGAGCCGGGCTCCGGCGCGGAACCGCGCCTCGAGGCGCGCGTGATGATGTATCCGGACAAGTCGCGCTTCTTCGTCTCCTACCCTTCCGGCAAGGAAGAGGTCTGCTCGCCGGCGCAGTTCGTGGCGCTGGTCCTCGAACTGAAGCGGTCGCGGCGGTTCTCCTTCGTGCGGCATCGCGCCTGAGCGGCTTGTCGCAGCGGCGCTTTTCCTGTATTGGCGCGGCCATCCGACGGATCGACATCTGATCGACCGGTCGGCAGCGTCGGGACGGACATGATCGTCTGTCCGGGACGGGCCCAGCCCCTCCCGCCTTCGCGTCCACGCCGTGGCCCCCGACGGGCCGCCGCCCTGGACGGGGTCCGCTGCCCGCCCCGATCACGATCCGCCAGCAACTGAACTCCACGCCGCCTTCCGCCTGGGTTGCGCCCGCGAGCCGTCATCGGCCGCGTCCGGACGCTTCTCCAAGCCCATCGTCCGGCCCATCGGCTGGCGGCGACCATCGAACCCCGGCGCTACAACGGGCAACCAAGGACGAACCACGTATGGCAACCGCCAACAGCATGAACCCCTCCCGCGACGATTTCGCCGCGCTCCTCGCCGAGAGCTTCGGCAAGACCGAGATGAACGAAGGTTCCGTCGTGAAGGGAACCGTGGTCGGGATCGAGAAGGATCTCGCCATCATCGACGTCGGTCTGAAGACCGAGGGCCGCGTCGCCCTGAAGGAATTCACCGGCCCCGGCCGTGAAGGCGACATCAAGATCGGCGACGTCGTCGAGGTGTACCTCGAGCGCGTCGAGAACGCTCTCGGCGAAGCCGTCATCTCGCGCGACAAGGCCCGCCGCGAAGAAAGCTGGGTCAAGCTCGAGAAGGCGTTCAACGCCAACGAGAAGGTCTCCGGCACGATCTTCAACACCGTCAAGGGTGGCTACACCGTCGATCTCGACGGCGCCGTGGCCTTCCTGCCGCGTTCGCAGGTCGACATCCGTCCGATCCGCGACGTCGGTCCGCTGATGAACTCGCCGCAGCCGTTCCAGATCCTCAAGATGGATCGCCGCCGCGGCAACATCGTCGTGTCGCGCCGCACGGTCCTTGAAGAGACCCGCGCCGAGCAGCGTCACGAGCTGGTCCAGAACCTCGAAGAGGGTCAGGTCATTGACGGCGTGGTGAAGAACATCACCGATTACGGCGCCTTCGTGGACCTCGGCGGCATCGACGGCCTGCTGCACGTCACCGACATCGCCTGGCGCCGCGTCAACCACCCGTCCGAGGTGCTGACGATCGGCCAGACCGTGAAGGTCAAGATCGTCAAGATCAACCACGAGACGCACCGCATCTCGCTGGGCATGAAGCAGCTGCTCGACGATCCGTGGCAGGGCATCGAGGCCAAGTACCCGATCAACGCCCGCTTCAAGGGCCGCGTCACCAACATCACCGACTACGGCGCCTTCGTGGAGCTGGAGCCGGGGATCGAGGGCCTCATCCACGTCTCGGAAATGTCGTGGACCAAGAAGAACGTCCACCCCGGCAAGATCGTCTCGACCTCCCAGGAAGTCGAAGTCGCCGTGCTCGAGGTCGACTCGTCCAAGCGCCGCATCTCGCTCGGCCTCAAGCAGACCCTGCAGAATCCGTGGGAAGCGTTCATCGAGCGTCACCCGGTCGGCACGGTCGTCGAGGGCGAGGTCAAGAACAAGACCGAGTTCGGTCTGTTCCTCGGCCTCGAGGGCGACGTGGACGGCATGGTCCACCTCTCCGACCTCGACTGGAACCGTCCGGGCGAGCAGGTCATCGAGGAGTTCAAGAAGGGCGACATCATCCGCGCCCAGGTCCTCGACGTCGACGTGGAGAAGGAGCGCATCTCGCTCGGCCTCAAGCAGGTCGGCTCCGACCCGTTCGCCGATGCCGGTGAGATCCGCAAGGGTCAGATCGTCACCTGCGAAGTGATCGACGCCAAGGAAGGCGGCATCGACGTGAAGCTCGTCGGCACCGACCTGACCGCGTTCATCAAGCGCTCGGAGCTCGCCCGCGACCGTGCGGACCAGCGTCCGGAGCGTTTCGCCGCCGGCGAGAAGCTCGACGCCCGCGTCACCATGTTCGACCGCAAGGCGCGCAAGGTGCAGGTCTCGATCAAGGCGCTGGAAATGGCCGAGGAGAAGGAAGCCATGGCCCAGTTCGGCTCCGCCGACTCGGGCGCTTCGCTCGGCGACATCCTCGGCGCGGCCCTGAAGGCCCGCACGACCGACAAGAAGTAAGGCGCCGGGGCCGCGAGGCCCCTCCGTCCTCACCGAAAACGAACCCCGCGCGGAGCGATCCGCGCGGGGTTTGTCGTTTCCGGGGGCCGCTGGTTGTCGCGGCGGCGGCCGTCAGCGCCTGATGGCAACGACCTGGAGATACTCGCCCGGCACGGCCATGGTGCCGTCATCGGCCCGGTTGAACTGGCCGACGAGGGCGAGGAGGTCCTTCTCCAGTGCCGCCTGCCCCGCGGGTTCGAGCGCCCCAAAGGCCTTGAGCATCGGGCCGTAATAGGTCCGGAAGATGCTCAGCCAGTGCTGCGGCGACCGATAGCGGAACACGAAGAGCTGCGGATCCGCCTTGGCCAGGGTGGCCTCGGTACCGAACATTTCGGACAGCCGCGCCCGCGTGCCCCAGAGCGCCGGGGGCCGCGCCCCGGCCGGCGGCGGCACGTGCCTGCCGATGGTCTTGAACAGCTGGCCGATGAAACCGTCCGGCGTCCAGTTGGCGAGACCGATCTTGCCGCCATGCCTGCAAACGCGCAGCAGTTCGGCAGCGGCACGGTCATGGTCGGCGGTGAACATCACGCCGAAGGTCGAGACGACCACGTCGAAGCTGTGATCGGGGAACGGCAGCGCCTCCGCATCGGCCTCGCGAACCGTGATGTCGAGCCGTTCCGCCGCAGCGCGCTCGCGGGCGCGCTCGAGCAGGGCCGGCACGTAGTCGCTGGCGACCACGTCGCACCAGCGGCGCGCTGCCGCAAGCGACACATTGCCGTTGCCAGCGGCGACATCGAGCACCTTCTGTCCGGCGCGAATGTCGAGGGCTTCGCACAGCTCTTCGCCGACGATCTGCAGCGTGGTGCCGACCACCGCATAATCGCCGGAGGACCAGGCCCCCTGCTGGCGGGTCTTGAGCGCGCCGAGATCAATCGTGGGAGGGGCCGTCGTTTGGTCGGGTGCAATGACGGATGTAGCCATGGTGACGCTCCTTCGGAGGGTTGAGGCTTGTCATGCCGCTACCGCCCGGAGCCCGGGCGGCAGCCCGGTCCGACACCGCCTTCGTGCCGCCACCTCGATCAGGCTTTGTCGCCCGCACGTGACAATGTTCGGGGAACACGGCGGAGACGTGGCGGAGCGGCTTCCGTGACGTAGGCGCTGCGCCTGCGCGAAGAAGGCTGCCGGGCCTAACTCCCGACCTGAACATGCCGGGGCTGCCCCAGGCGGCGGGGTCTTTCAGACGAGCAGCAGGAAGCCCCGCCTCCCCCTTCGACAAAGTGCCTCTCGTCACCGGAAGCGGATAGCCAAATGCAAACGGCCGCCCCGGGGGGCGGCCGCTTTGGTCGGACGTTCGGGCGGTGACGCCGGATCAGAGGCTCGCCATGGCCTGCGTGACGCGCGTCGAATAGGCCGTGCGGGTGCAGGACGAGGCGAGGCCACGATTGTGGAGCGCTGCCGCGCCGGCATCGTTGCCGCAACGACGATAGGCGGCCGCGAGGTGGCGCATGCCCCATTCGAGACCGGCGCCGCACGAGTTCAGCGCCGCGGCCGGACCCGTATAGCCGAGACCGCGCGCCGTCGCCGGCTTGATCTGCAGCGGGCCGAGCTCACCCGCGCGGCCGCGCGCCTGACAGCGCAGACCACTCTCGATGCGCGCAACAGCGATGGCGAAGCGCGCCGGCACGCCGTGACGGGCCGCGACGGTGGCGACCTGCTGCGCGACCGGGGAACCCGAAACGATACCGGGTGCGGCGGCAATGCGACGCGTCATCTGGGCCGGCTGGGCGGCGGGCGCCGCCGCTGCACTCATCGCAGCCCACGACAGGTTGGAAGGGTCTTCGGAAGCGAAGGCGAAAGTGGGCGCCGATGCGGCCAAAGTAAGGCCGGCAGCCACCGCCCAGCGAAATGCAATGCGACGCGTTTCCGCGGTCATTGAAGCCATATTGTGATGTATCCCTAGTCAATATTGCCGAGACCATCGAGGCCATCGGGCGATGAGATCACCACGGCATCAGCGCCGTTACGTCGGATATCAGACAGGTGATCGATCAATGATCTTCAAACGAAGATCGGCGCCGCCCCTATATTCACAAAAATTTTGCAGCGCAACATCTTTGTTCCGGGGCACGTCACCTGGGGCGAGTTGCGCTGCGGACGAGGGGCGGCTAATCGCTGTCGCGAGCGAGGAACACGACATGGCCAGCCTGAAAGTCGCGATCGTCCCGGTAACGCCGTTCGAGCAGAACTGCTCGATCGTCTGGGATCAGGCCACGATGAAGGCGGCGATCGTCGATCCCGGCGGCGACCTGCCGCGCATCCAGGGTGCGATTGCCGACCTCAAGGTCACGCCCGAGAAGATCCTGATCACCCACGGCCACATCGACCACGCCGGCGGCGCGGCCGAACTCGCCGAACTGCTCGGCATTCCGATCGAGGGTTCGCACGAGGCCGACGCGCCCCTCCTCGCCAACCTGCCGAGCCAGGCCGCGCGTTTCGGCCTCGAGGGCGTGCGCGCGATGACGCCGACGCGCTGGCTGAACGAGGGCGACACCGTCACCGTCGGCGGCCTGACATTCGACGTGCTCCATGTGCCCGGCCATGCGCCCGGCCACGTCGTCTTCGTTCACCACCCATCGGAATTCGCCCTCGTCGGCGACACCGTGTTCCAGGGCTCGGTCGGCCGTACCGACCTGCCGGGAGGCGACCACGACCTGCTGATCAAGGGCATCAAGGAGAAAATCCTGCCGCTCGGCGACGATTTCACCGTGCTGCCCGGCCACGGCCCCGCGACCACGCTGGAGCGCGAGCGCAAGACCAACCCGTTCCTGCAATAGGTTGCGCCTGGTTCCGGGCCCGGCGACTGGACATCCAGCGCGGCGCCCCTACATCAGTTCTGCGCCAGACAGCCGCAGCCACGCCGACGGAAGAGCCCTTGCCTACGGGTTTTTCCATATGCAAGCTGACATACCGGAGAAACAGTTCCTCTGGTAGTTGGCGACAGATGCGCGGACGGTTTTCGCGCCGAATGCGTATCGGAATCACCTTGTTCAAGACAGCCGTCACATTCGTCCGCGAGCAGATCGGTCTGAAGCGGGTTCTGCTCGTGGTCGCCGCGGCCATGCTCGCCATCGCCGGCTACGTGCTCTTCACCAAGCTGCGCGTGATCGACTGGAGCAAGGTCTGGGAGGCGATCAGCCAGATCGGCCCGACCACGCTGATCGTCGCGGGGCTGTTCACCGCCGCCGCCTACACGACGCTGACGGTCTACGACTACTTCGCCACGCGCACGATCGGCCGCGACGACATCCCCTACCCCGCCTGCGCGATCGGGTCGTTCACCAGCTATTCCATCGCGCACAATCTCGGCGCGACGGTGTTTACCGCCGCCGTCGTCCGCTACCTCGTCTATTCGCGCTACCAGATCACCGGGCCGCAGGTGGTGAAGATCTGCTTCATCGCCGGACTGACCTTCTGGCTCGGTAATGCCACCGTGCTCGGCCTCGGCTTCGTGCTGGAGCCGGAGGTCGTCACGCCGGTGGTCCAGCGGATCGGCATCGACGGCAACATCGTGCGTGTCGTCGGCCTTGCCATCCTCGCCGCCCTCGTTGGCTGGCTGGTCTTCGTCTCGGTACCCCGGCAGTTCGGCTCGGGCGCATGGGTCATCAAGCTGCCCAGCGCCAAGCTCACCGGGCTGCAGATGGTCATCGGCGTGGTCGATCTCGCCTTCTGTTCGGCCATTCTCTACGTGCTGCTGATGGCCATGCCGAACGCGCCGCCGGCGCCTTTCGTCGCGGTCGCGGTGATCTTCTGTTCGGCCATGCTGCTGGGCTTCGCCACCCACGCGCCCGGCGCCGCCGGCGCCTTCGAGGCGACGCTGCTGGTCGCGCTGCCGCCGCTCGGCTTCACCGCCGAGGCGGTGGTCGCCGCCTTCATCCTGTTCCGCCTCTACTACTTCATCGGCCCGTTCATCCTGGCCCTTCTGCTCGTGGCGATCCGGGAGCTGGCCAGCGGCCACGGCTCGCTCGACCACCTGAAGGAAAGCATGGCCGTGATCCGCCAGGCGGAGGCGCAGCAGGAAGCCGCGAAGGAAGCGGCCAAGCAGGGCGCCAAGCCCGGACCCGCCGAGTAGCGGTTTACGCCTGCCCGGCCCGCCGCTGGCGAACTTCCGCGCTTCTTCGAATCGCGCAATCCGCCAACACTTGGTTCGATCGCATTTTCTTCACGCGAGCCGGTACCCACTTCGCTCGAAAATGCTCTAGAACCCTCCGATCCCCTTCACGGAGCGGCGGCGCATGACCAGGATACTCGTCTTCTCCGGCTCGATCCGAACCGGCTCGTTCAATGCCCGCCTGGCCGCCGTGGCCGCCGCCGAACTGGCCCGGCTCGACGCCGACGTGACGCATATCTCGCTCGCCGACTATCCGATGCCGATCTACGACGGCGACCTGGAGGCCGCCGAGGGCCAGCCCGACAATGCGCTGAAGCTCAAGCGGCACTTCTGCGCGCACCAGGGCATCCTGATCGTCAGCCCGGAATACAATGCCGGCGTAACGCCGCTCCTGAAGAACACGATCGACTGGGTCAGCCGCGTGCGCGAACAGGGCGAGCCGCCGCTGGCCGCCTATCACGGCCGCGTCTTCGCGGTCTGCTCGGCCTCGCCGGGCGGTTTCGGCGGCATCCGCTCGCAGATCGCCGTGCGCCAGTCGCTGTCGCTCGGCTGCGGCGCGCTGGTCATCCCCGAGACCTGCACGGTATCGGCCGCGCACCAGGCCTTTGACGAATCCGGCAATCTGAAAGATGAGCGGACCCGCGGCACGCTCACCGCCTGCTGCAAGTCCCTGATCGACAAGGCCCGGACGCTGATCTGATGACGCCGCCCGCCAATTTCGACCCGCGCGAGAAGCTCTTCGTCGCGCTCGACCTTCCGAGCGTCAACGATGCCGAGAAACTGGTCGCCACCCTCGGCGACACGGTGAGCCACTACAAAATCGGCTACCGGCTGGGCTATGCGGGCGGCCTCGGCTTCGGCCGCGAACTGGCGGCCGCAGGCAAGACCGTCTTCTTCGACCTCAAGCTGCACGATATCGACAACACGGTGCGCGAGGGCGTCGCCTCCATCGCCGAGGCCGGCGCGCATTTCCTCACGGTCCATGCCTATCCGCAGACCATGCGGGCGGCCGTGGCCGGCCGCGAGGGGTCCCGGCTGAAGCTCCTCGCCGTCACCATCCTGACGTCGTGGAACGACGTCGACTGCGCCGAGGCGGGCTATGCCGGCACCGTCGCCACCCTCGTGCCTGCCAAGGCGCAGCAGGCGGTCGCGCTCGGAATCGACGGCATCGTCTGTTCGGCGATGGAGACGCAGGCGCTGCGCGCCGCCGGCATCCGCGAGAATATCGACCTCGTAACGCCCGGCATCCGCCCCGCCGGCGCCGATGCCGGCGATCAGAAGCGCGTGGTGACGCCGCGCGACGCCATCCGTGGCGGCGCGACCCGCCTGGTCGTCGGCCGGCCGATCACGGCAGCCGCCGATCCGGTCTTCGTCGCCAACGCAATTTTGAACGACATAGCTGCGGCGCAAGGGTAAATGGTTCTTAACATTTGCGATGCGATAACTATGTTTGCCCCGCATTCAACCCAGCCGCCATTGTCGAGCCGGCGGCCGTGATGAAAGGCGTGTCCATGAAGCGGCCTGATGCCCCTCGTCGACTGAGCACGGTCGAAACCCTGCTGACCGCCATTGTCGGCGTCGGTGGCGGGATCATCCTGTCGCTCTACAGCTTCGTCCAGCTGCGCACCGCGTGGATGGAGGGAACGGTCGCGTTCGGCGGACGCAACGCCATCGACCTCGACTACGAGTCCGAGCCGCTGAGCTATATCGTCGCGATGTCGGCACTCTATCCGGCCGCGATCGTCTGTGGCATCGGCCTTGCGGTCGTCAGCGCCATCATCCTGGTGCGCCAGCGCGAGCTCGCCCGCCAGAAATCCCTGCGCAAGAGCCGCTAGGCCTACCCGGCTAATCCAGACGCAGGGCGGCCTGGGCCGCCCGTGCTTGCGTTCGCCGCTGACGGGGGCTACCTCAAGCGGCTCGCGGCCGGGTTCGCGCCGCCACGCCGGATGAGGAGCCCATGCCGCTCGAAACCGATGCCGTCCTCGATCGTCGTCTGCTGCGCCGGAAGCTGACCTTCTGGCGCGTCATCGCGGTGCTGGTCGCGATCGTCGGGCTGTCGGCCGCCGGCTATTTCGGCGCCCAGAGCTTCGGCGTGCTGCCCGGCGCGCAGCATGTCGCGCGCATCGAAGTCCGCGGCGTGATCGGCTCCAGCGCCGACACGGTCCGCACCATCGAGGCCATCGGCCGCAACGCCAATGTGCGCGCGCTCGTCGTGACCATCGATTCCCCCGGCGGCACGGTCGCGGGTTCCGAGGCGCTCCATACCGCGATCCGCCGCGTCGCCGCCACGAAGCCGACCGTTGCGGTCGTCGAGGGCACGGCCGCCTCGGGCGGCTATATCGCGGCGCTCGCGACCGATCACATCGTGACCCGCGAGACCTCCATCACCGGCTCGATCGGCGTCATCGCCCAGTTCCCCAACGTGGCGCGCCTTCTTGAAACCTGGGGCGTGCGTGTCGAGGCGATCCGTTCGGCGCCGCTGAAGGCGGCGCCCAGTGGCATCGAGCCTACCAGCCCGGAGGCGCTCGCCGCCGTGCGCGAGATCGTCACGGACAGCTACGGCTGGTTCCAGCGCCTCGTGAAGGACCGGCGCGGCCTGTCGGACGAGGAAGTCCGGGTCGTGTCGGACGGCCGTATCTTCATCGGCCGCCGCGCGCAGGAACTGAAGCTGATCGACCGGATCGGCGGCGAGACCGAGGCGCGCGCCTGGCTCGCGACCCGCGGCGTGCCGACCAGCATGGCGATCCGCCTCTATCGCCCGGCCCGCCAGGGTAATCTGTCGCTGCTGACCTCGATGACCGCCTATGCGGTCGAGGCCGTGGGCCTGGCCGACTGGGCGGAGCGGCTGCGCACTTCCAGCATCGCCACTCAGGTCGAACGTTCGGCGCTTGACGGTCTCCTGGCCGTCTGGCAGCCTCCAACCCCATGATCCATTTCAAGAAATCGATGTCGGCCCGGGCCGAAGCTGGAACTGCGCGATGATCAAGTCCGAACTCGTCCAGAAGATCGCCGAACAGAATCCTCAACTCTACCAGCGCGATGTCGAGAACATCGTGAATGCGATCCTCGACGAGATCGTCGCCGCCCTCGCGCGCGGCGACCGGGTGGAGCTGCGCGGCTTCGGCGCCTTCTCCGTCAAGGCGCGCAATGCGCGCGTCGGCCGCAACCCGCGCACGGGCGCGCACGTGGCGGTCGAGGACAAGGTCGTGCCCTTCTTCAAGACGGGCAAGGAAATGCGCGAGCGGCTGAACAAGGGCGCGTGACCATGCTCAAGCGCATCGTCAACTGGCTGGTCCTGCTGCCGATCGCCATCATCAGCGTGGTGATCGCGGTCGCCAACCGCGCGTCGGTCACCGTCTCGCTCGACCCGTTCGGCCGCGAACTGTCGCCGCTTTCCTTCACCGCGCCGCTCTTCGCCGTCGTGCTGCTCGCCATGATCCTTGGTGTCGTCATCGGCGGCTTCGCGGTTTGGTGGAAGCAGGGCCGCTATCGCAAGCGCTGCCGGCAGGCCGAAAGCGAGCTCGCAACCGCGCGCGCAGACGCCGAACGCCTGCGGCAGGAACTCGGGCGCGGCACGGCCGAGACCTCCGGTGGACCGCTCGCCTTCTTCAACCGCCCGACAGCCTGATCCCCCCATGCGTATCGTCAATGCCGGCGAGGTCGCCGCCGCCCTCACCTATCCCGCGCTCGTGGACGCGCTGGCGGATGCCTTCCGCGGCGAGGTGACGGTGCCGCTCCGCCATCATCACCGCATCGCGCAGCCGGACGGCGTGCCGGAAGCCATGCTGCTGCTGATGCCGGCATGGACCGCGGCCGGCGACAATGCCTATGTCGGCACCAAGATCGTCTCGGTCTATCCGGGCAATGGCGCGAAGAACCTGCCGTCGATCTATGGCAGCTACATTCTCGCCAGCGGCGAGACAGGCGCGCCGCTTGCCGTTCTCGATGGAACCGCCCTCACCGTCTGGCGCACCGCCTGCGCAAGTGCTCTCGCCTCGCGCTACCTGTCGCGCAAGGACGCCTCGCGCATGGTGATGGTCGGCGCCGGCGCACTCGCCCCGCACCTGATCCGCGCCCATGCGGCCATCCGGCCGATCCGTCACGTGACGGTCTGGAACCGCTCGCGCGACAAGGCCGCCGCCCTCGCCGAGGGGCTGGAAGGCACACTGCCGGGCGTCACCTTCGCGGCCGCCAGCGACCTCCGGGGCGCGGTGGCGGAAGCTGATATCGTCACCTGCGCCACGATTTCCTCCGAACCGGTCGTGCAGGGCGCGTGGCTGAAGCCCGGCGCCCATCTCGATCTCGTCGGCGGCTATACCCCGACCATGCGCGAGGCGGACGACCTGGCCGTCAGGCGAGCCAGCCTGTTCGTCGATACCCGCACGGGCGGACTCAAGGAGGCCGGCGATATCGTCGACCCGATCAGGCGCGGCATCATCGCGGAAGGCGATGTGAAGGCTGACCTGTTCGATCTCACGCGCGGCAACCATGCCGGCCGCAGCTCTGCCGACGAGATCACCCTGTTCAAGTCCGTCGGCACGGCGCTCGAGGACCTCGCCGCCGCCATGCTGGTGTGGCGCTCGCTGCCGGTCTAAACGCTAGCGATGCCCTTGCTGGTCAAGATCTGCGGCATCACGACGATGGCCGCCATGGACGCTGCGCTCGACGCCGGCGCGGACATGGTCGGCGTCGTGTTCTTCCCGAAGAGCCCGCGCAACGTCTCGCTGGCGACCGGGTGCGCGCTGGCAGGCCGGACCTGCGGCCGTGCCGGCGTGGTGGCGCTGACGGTCGACCCCGACGACGATTTCCTTGCCGCCATCGCGGCGAACCTGAAGCCGGACCTGATCCAGCTGCACGGCCACGAAACGACGGAGCGGGTCGCGGACATCCGGGAACGGTTCAAGCTGCGGGTGATGAAGGCCATCGGGGTGGCGGAAGCGGCCGATCTGGCTGCGATACCGGCCTATGCCGCGGTGTCCGACATGCTGCTGGTGGACGCCAAACCGCCGAAGACGGCCGAGGCCCTGCCCGGCGGCAATGGGCTGACCTTCGACTGGCGGCTCGTCGCCGGCCTTGACCCCGGCCGCCCGGTCATGCTTTCGGGTGGCCTTCATGCCGGCAATGTCGCGGAAGCGATCCGTCTGACCCGTCTCTCGGGCGTGGACGTATCCTCCGGCGTCGAAAGCAGGCCGGGCGTCAAGGACCCCGACAAGATCAGGGCCTTCGTGGCCGCGGCCCGCGCGAGCGGCGCTGAGGGAGACAGGTGATGAACGCTCCGGAAAAGCGCAACTCGTTCCGGTCCGGGCCCGACGAGAACGGCAAGTTCGGCATCTATGGCGGCCGTTTCGTCGCCGAGACGCTGATGCCCAACATCCTCGCGCTGGAGCGGGCCTATAACGAGGCCAAGGCCGACCCGGCCTATGCCGCGGAAATGGCCGGCCACCTGACGCATTATGTCGGCCGCCCCTCGCCGCTCTACTTCGCCGAGCGGCTGACCGAACATCTCGGTGGCGCGAAAATCTACCTGAAGCGCGAGGAGCTGAACCACACCGGCTCCCACAAGGTGAACAACGTCCTCGGCCAGATCCTGCTCGCCCGCCGCATGGGCAAGAAGCGGATCATCGCCGAGACGGGCGCGGGCCAGCACGGCGTCGCGACCGCAACGCTCTGTGCCCGCTTCGGTCTCGAATGCATCGTCTATATGGGCGCGGTGGACGTCGCCCGGCAGGCGCCGAACGTCTTCCGCATGAAGATGCTGGGCGCGACCGTCGTGCCGGTCCAGTCGGGCGCCAAGACGCTCAAGGACGCCATGAACGAGGCGCTTCGCGACTGGGTGACCAATGTCGAGAGCACCTTCTACTGCATCGGCACGGTGGCCGGTCCCCACCCCTATCCGTCCATGGTGCGCGACTTCCAGTCGATCATCGGCGACGAGACGCGCGAGCAGATGCAGGCCGCCGAAGGCCGGCTGCCGGACAGCCTCCTCGCCTGCGTCGGCGGCGGCTCCAACGCCATCGGCCTGTTCCACCCCTTCCTCGACGACCCCTCCGTGGAAATCTACGGCGTCGAAGCGGCGGGCCACGGCCTCGACAAGCTGCACGCCGCCTCGATCTCCGGCGGCCGCCCGGGCGTCCTGCACGGCAACCGCACCTATCTGCTGATGGACGAGGACGGCCAGATCCAGGAAGGCCATTCGATCTCCGCCGGCCTCGATTATCCCGGCATCGGACCGGAACATTCCTGGCTGAACGATGTCGGCCGGGTGAAATATCTCTCGGCGACCGACGACGAGGCGCTGGAAGCCTTCCAGCTCCTGTCGAAGATCGAGGGCATCATTCCCGCGCTGGAAAGCGCCCATGCGCTCGCCAAGGTCGCGGAACTGGCGCCGAACAAGCCGAAGGACCATCTGATGGTGGTCAATCTCTCCGGCCGGGGCGACAAGGACGTGCCGCAGGTGGCGGAAATGCTGGGAACAAGCCTGTGAGCGGGGCAGCTTGCGGCGCGAGAATGTTCATGATATGTTCTCGTCTGGTCTGATGGAGATGGGGAAGCGCATGGGAGACGATGTCGCGAATCTCATTCTTGAGCAGCTCCGGGCGGTGCGCACGGATCAGGCGCAACTGCGCGAGGATGTCGCGCAACGGCTCACGACGATCAGCCAGCGCCTGGGCCATCTCGATACGCAGATGCACGGCCTGACCTATATCGTCACCACCGCAGTCGGTGCGCTCGCCGCAGATCAGAAGGACATGAAGGATCGACTGACGGCCCTTGAGAACGCATAAGAGCCGCAACATCGTTCTGATCCCGCATGAGTGACGCAAGCACCATGACCACCCGCCTCGACACCCGTTTCGCCGCGCTGGCGCGCGAAGGCCGCGCCGGCTTCGTCACCTATGTCATGGCCGGGGATCCCGACCGCGAGACGGCGCGCGCCATCCTGAAGGCCCTGCCGGGCGCAGGCGCGGACGTGATCGAGTTCGGCATGCCGTTCACCGACCCGATGGCCGACGGCCCGTCGGTTCAGGCGGCGGGCCTGCGCTCGCTTCACGGCGGCCAGACGCTGAAGAAGACGCTCGAGGACATCGCCGACTTCCGGACCGGCGACCGCGACACGCCGATCGTGCTGATGGGCTACTACAACCCCATCTATATCTACGGCGTCGAGAAATTCCTCGCGGACGCGAAGGCGGCCGGCATCGACGGACTGATCGTCGTCGACCTGCCGCCCGAGGAGGACGCCGAGCTCTGCCTGCCGGCCCTCAAGGCCGGGCTCAACTTCATCCGCCTCGCAACCCCGACCACCGACGAGAAGCGCCTGCCGACCGTGCTCGGCAACACATCGGGCTTCGTCTATTACGTCTCGATCACCGGCATAACGGGAGCCGCGACCCCGGATTTCGGCAAGACCTCCGAAGCCGTGGCGCGCATCAAGAAGCACACGGCCCTGCCGGTCGCGGTCGGCTTCGGCGTGAAGAACGCCGACCACGCGCGCGCGGTCGCGCGCGGGGCCGATGCCGTCGTGGTCGGCTCGGCGCTGGTCGACGCGGTGAAGGGCTCGCTCGACGGCGAGGGCCGGGCTACCGGCCGGACGGTCGGCGCTGTCACCGACCTCGTCGCCTCGCTCGCCGCCGGCGTGCGCGGCGCCCGCCAGGCCGCTGAATAGGCACCGCCGAATAAAGGCCGCCTTTCAGCGGCATCTGACGTTTTCAACGCCTATTGATTTCTTCCGCCTTCGGAGACCGAGCCATGAACTGGATCACCGACGTCCTGCCTCCGAAGATCCGCTCGTTCCTGAAGCGGGACACGCCGGAGAACCTGTGGATCAAGTGCCCGGAGACCGGGCAGATGGTGTTCCACAAGGACCTGGAGACGAACCTCTTCGTCATTCCCGGCTCGGGCGTCCATATGCGGATGGGCTCGACGGCGCGGATGAAATCGGTCTTCGACAACGGCACCTGGATCGACGTATCGCTGCCGGAAGTGCCGGTCGATCCGCTGAAGTTCCGCGACGAGAAGCGCTATGTCGACCGCCTGAAGGACGCCAAGGCCAAGACCGGCATGGCCGACGCGATCAAGGTCGGCTACGGCAAGCTCGACGGCCTCGGCGTGACGGTCGCGGTGCAGGACATGGACTTCATGGCGGGCTCGCTCGGCACCGCCGCGGGCGAGGCCATCGTGCGCGGCATGCTGACCGCGGTCGAGAAGAAGACGCCCTTCATCATCTTCACGGCATCCGGCGGCGCGCGCATGCAGGAGGGCATCCTGTCGCTGATGCAGATGCCGCGCACGACCGTCGCCGTGCAGGCGCTGCGCGATAACAAGCTGCCCTATATCGTCGTGCTGACCAACCCGACCACGGGCGGCGTCACCGCGAGCTACGCCATGCTCGGCGACGTTCATATCGCGGAGCCCGGCGCGCTGGTGGGCTTTGCCGGACCGCGCGTCATCGAGCAGACCATCCGCGAGAAGCTGCCCGAGGGCTTCCAGCGCGCCGAATATCTCAAGGATCACGGCATGGTGGACATGGTGGTGCACCGCCACGACATGCGCGATACGCTGGCGCGTCTCTGCCGCGTGCTGACCAAGGCACCGCCCAAGGCCGTCGAGCCCACCGCACCTGCCACGGAAGTCAGGGCGGCCGGCTGAGGCGGCCGACGCCCTGCCCGCCGTCCTGTCCTCGCCAGTTCCTGCCCGATCCATGACGGTTGACGCCCCCGCCATCGCCGAAATCCTCGAACGGCTGACCAAGCTTCATCCGAAGCTGATCGACCTGTCGCTGGACCGCATGCATGCGGCGCTCGGCCGCCTCGGCGACCCGCATCTGAAGCTGCCGCCGGTGATCCATGTCGCCGGCACCAACGGCAAGGGCTCGACCTCCGCCTTCGCGCGCGCCTTCCTCGAGGCCTCGGGCCGGACGGTTCACGTCTATTCCTCGCCGCATCTGGTGCGCTTCAACGAGCGCTTCCGCCTCGGCGCGGCGGGCGGCGGCCGGCTGGTGGACGATGCGACGCTCGCCGGCGTGTTGCTGGAGGTGGAGCGGCTCAATGCCGGCCAGCCCATCACGCAGTTCGAGATCACCACCATTGCCGGCCTCATCCTGTTCGCGCGGCATCCCGCGGATGCCGTCGTGCTGGAAGTCGGCATGGGCGGGCGGTTCGACGCGACCAATGTCGTGCCGCGCCCGGCCGTCTCGGTGATCACGCCGGTTTCGATGGACCATGCCGACTATCTCGGCGACACCGTCGCCAAGATCGCGGGCGAGAAGGCCGGCATCCTCAAGCGCGGCCGCCCGGCCGTGATCGCCCGCCAGACGCCGGAAGCGATGGCCGTGATCGAGGCGGCGGCGGATGCGACGCGGTCGCGCCTGCTCGTCTCCGGCCTAGACTGGTTCGCCCGGCCGGAAAATGGCCGCTTCGTCTTCCAGGACGAGGACGGGCTGATCGACGCGCCGCCGCCGCGGCTGACCGGCGCGCACCAGTTCGAAAATGCCGGCACCGCGCTGATGGCGGTGAAAACGGCGGGTTTCGCGATGTCCGAGGCCGAGGTAGTGCGCGGGCTCGCCGCGGTGGAGTGGCCGGCGCGCCTGCAACGCCTGACCGGCGACGTGGCGAAGGCCTTGCCCGATGGCGCCGAGGTCTGGCTCGACGGCGGGCACAATCCCGGCGGCGGCGAAGTTCTGGCCGAGGCGATCCGCGCCATGAATGCACGCGGCCCCCGGCCGCTGGTCATGATCGCCGGCATGATCTCGACCAAGGACCCGCGCGGCTTCCTGGAGTATTTCGCCGCGTTTCGGCCGAAGCTCCATGCCGTACCCTTCGCCTATCCGGCGGCGCTGGGCGCCGAAGCGCTGGCCGACGCGGCGCGCTCGCTCGGCCTCGATGCCCGCGCCGAGGCGAGTCTCGAGTCCGCGCTGGCGGCCGTCAAGGCGCGGGACTGGCCGGTGCCGCCGCGCGTGCTGATCACCGGCAGCCTCTATCTCGCCGGCGAGGTGCTGGCGGCGGATGGCTGGGAGCCGCGCTGAGCGTTTCGGACCTGCCGACGACGGCAGACGTGACCAGCGGCATCGCCGGCCCGAGCGCACCAGCGGCAACAGGAAGGCTCAGTCGGTCGTGCGCATGGACCAGGTTGCGTGGCGGACGCCGGTCAGCTTCTCCAGCGCCGCCACGACCTCGTCGAGGTCGGCTCCCTCCGCCGTCGAGGCGGCCAGCGTCACCGTCAGTTCGATCCGGTCTTCGGCCCGCTCTTCCGTTTCCGTCTCGCGGACCGCGTAGTTCTTGGCATCGAGGCGCTCCATCAGCGCCTCGCGCGCCGTGGGGAGCGCTTCCGGAGAGGTCGTGATCTGGATTTCGTAGGTGGCCTCGGTCGCCGTCTCGTCCAGCGGCTGGCGGTTGATCGCATTGACCAGCGGCCGCAGCGCAGTATTGGCCGCAAGGACGAACACCGCGATGAGCAGCGCCTCGGCAATGCGGTCAGCGCCGGCGGAGGCGCCAACCGCCGCCGAGCCCCAGAGTGTCGCCGCCGTGTTGAGGCCGCGGATGTTCAGCCCCTCCTTCATGATGACGCCGGCGCCGAGGAAACCGATGCCGGAGACGACATAGGCGAGGACATGGGCGGCGGAGCCATTGCCGTTGAGCCGCATGCCGATGTCGACGAAGGCGGCCGCGCCCACCGCCACGAGGACGGTCGTGCGCAGCCCGGCCGAGCGCTGGCGATACTGCCGCTCCGCGCCGATGGCCGTGCCCAGCACGAAGGCCGCGCCGAGGCTGATCAGCGAATTGACGAACTGGACGGCGTCGAAATTGGCGATGGCGGCGATGGTCATGAGCCGGTTTCTTCCGCGGCGATTTCGGGAACGGTGCGTCCCCATGCATGGGAACGCGCCGTTTCATGACATCCGTGTGACGCGTCAGAGCAGCGTGCCGCGCAGCACGACGAGCGCCACGCTGAAATAGATCACGAGGCCCGTCACATCGACCAGCGTGGCGACGAAGGGCGCCGAGGCGGTCGCGGGGTCGAAGCCGACGCGCTGGAGGATGAAGGGCAGCATGGAGCCGCACATCGAGCCGAATGTGACGATGGCGACGAGGGCGAGGCCGACGGTCAGGGCGATCAGCAGCCAATGGGCCCCGTGATCGTAAAGCCCGAAATACTGCCAGGCCGCGATGCGACCGAAGGCGATGACCCCGAGAATCGAGCCGAGGATGACGCCCGACGGCAGTTCGCGGCGCGCGACGCGCCACCAGTCGGCGATCCGCACCTGCTGGAGGGCGAGTTCGCGGATCAGCAGCGAGGCGGCCTGCGAGCCGGAATTGCCGCCCGAGCTCATGATCAGCGGGATGAACAGCGACAGGACGATGGCCTTTTCCAACTCGCCCTGGAAACCCTGCATGGCGGAGGCGGTGATCATCTCGCCGACGAGCAGGATGGACAGCCAGCCGGCGCGCTTGCGGATCATGTGCCAGAAGCCGGCCTCCAGGTAGGGCTCCTCGACGGCGGCCATGCCGCCCATGCGCTGCACCTGCTCGGTGTCGCGCTCGACCATGGCGTCGATCACGTCGTCGACGGTGACGATGCCGATGAGATGGTTGCGCGCATCGACCACGGGCACGGCGAGCAGGTCATGCCGCGCGATCAGGCGGATCGCTTCCTCGCGCGGGGCCTGTGCCGAGATGGAGACGAGCCTGCGGGCCGGCACGGCGGTCAGCACGTTGGCGTGCGGATCGCCGGAGATCAGGCGGCGCAGCGGCACGGCGTGGATGAGGGTCTGCTTCACCGGATCGGTGACGAAGACGGCATAGACGGTCTCGCGGGTGCGCTCGACGATGCGGATGTGGTGGAGCACCTGCGCGATCGTCCAGTTGGACGGAACCGAGACGAACTCGGTGGTCATGATCGAGCCGGCCGTATCCTCCGGATAGGCCAGCAGCCGGTCGAGCGTCGCGCGGTTCTCACGGTCGAGCCGGCCGAGAAGATCGGCGCGAACCTCCTCCTCCATCTCCTTGAGGACGTCTGCGGCACGGTCCGCCGACATGCCCGCGAGCAGCGGCGCCGCCCGCTCGCGCGGCAGCAGCGCCAGCATGTCGCCGCCATGGTCGAGCGAGGGCTGGTCAAGCACTTCGACGGCGCGCTCCGCCGGCAGCAGGGCGAGGACGGCGGCGCCCTCCTCCGGCTCCAGAGCGTCGAGGGCGTCGGCAATGTCGGGAGCGGATTCCTCGGCCAGGCGGCGCGCCATGGCAGCGGCGTCGAACGTCGCGTCCTGCGCGCGCACGAGAGTGGCTTCGGTATTGTCGTTCATGGCTCGTCTCCGGGTCGACGCCTGCCGTCGGCAGCGGACCCGGCGAGCCGATCACATGCGATCAGCCCCGCGGGCAGCGTCCGACGGCGAACACGGTCGACTGTGACTGTCGCTGGGCATGGATGATGGGTTCCGGTGAGGCGCCGGCACGGAACGGGCATGGCCCGCGACACGTGACGACACGGATTGCCCATGCACCCGCACAGCGGCCGGGTCAAGCGCAAAAGCGCGGCCGACAAGGGTCGATGGCGGCTCGCCCGATCAGCCCATCATTGCGCCGGCAATGGCGCGCAGGCCGGCCCACAGCACATGGCGCAGCCGCCGCCACCAGGGCTCGGGAACCGGGACCGGGTCGGGCGGCATGGTGGCGCCGGGAGACGGCGGGGCCTCCAGCACGCCGACGAGCACTTCGCCGTCGGTGAAATAGCGATCGCCGCCGCCATTCCGTCCGACCAGCGTCGGACCGGAGCCCGGCAGGCGGTACGTGCTGGCGAGGAAGCGCGCATCGGCCAGCGCCGCGATCAGCGCCTCGCGCTCGGCGTCGAGGTCGGGGCCGATATGGTGGGTGATCTGGCCGGTATAGCGGCTGATCCCGACGCCACGGTCGAAGCTGACCGCGCCGAGGAACAGCGGCTGCCCCTCGCTGCCGCGCTCCAGCACGCGCCAGAACCGGACGTGGTGGCGCCGGTCGGCCGAGCCGCCCACCGGCTTCTCGAAGGCGAGATCCTGCGGCCGCCCCTCGAACAGCAGCGTCGAGACCGGCGCATCGGGATAGGGACGGTCGAGGATCACCGACAGTCCGATGCCCACCGCCGACCGCAAGGTGATCGGATCGGCCGGTCGCCAGCCCGCCGCGAGCATGCCGCGCACGAGCAGGTCCCGCGGCCCGGCGAGCCCGACATTGATGGGATCACCGGGGATTCCCGCCGTCGTCGTGGTGAGCATCGGCCGGCCGCCGAGCCCCGGCTGGCGCTCATAGTTCGCCCAGATATCGGGAACGAGCAGATAGGCGAGGCCGAGATAGAGCCCGGCCAGAACAGCCGCGAGCTTCGCCCAGCGCCTCAGTCTTCCCGATCCTGCCGCCATCCGGTTTCTCCGGGGCGCAGCAAACCAGCCGATCGCGACAAAGACCAGCCGGGAGGCCGGAGACCCGGCATCGCCGCCCCCGCGGATTTCTGGTCTCATGGCGGCATGAGATTCCTAGTTCCCTGCCTGTCGGCTCTGGCGATCGCCGTGGCGGCCGCTTTCGTCCAGCCCGCCGTCGCGCAATCCCTCGCGCCGGCCGAGGCTGCGGCCCTCGACCGGCTCTGTCGCGAGACGGCGCGGGGGCCGCTCTCGTCCGCCGCCATCGCTATCGCCGCGACCGCGGACGCGGAGCATCAAGGCTTCGGCGGCCACGTCCTCGACCGCGACGGGCGCATGCTCCGCTTCGGCGCCGTGGAGGCCGATGCCTGGCGCGACGAGGCCGCAGGGCGGCGCGTGCCATGGCGTCAGGTGATCCGCTACTGGGAAACGCTGGGCGGGGTCGGCGAGGGGCCGCTGGCGCTTCGGCGCCATCCGGGTCTCGAGCGCGACGCCGGAGCTGCCGGCAGTGGCGACCTCGTGCCGCTGGCGCAGGTGCTGGAACGGCTGCGGTCCGCCGATCTGCCGGAAGCGCAGCGCGAGGCGCTGGTGCAGGCGGCCCTTCGCGCCGCCGTGACGGACATTCCGTGGTCCGCCGCCTTCGTCTCCCATGTCGTGCTGACGGCTGGCGCGCCGCGCCTCGGCTTCGCCGCATCCATGGCCCATCTCGACTATGTCGGCGAGGCCGCCCGGCGCAGCCGCGCCGAACTCTCCGGCCAGCCGTCCACGGCCTTCTACCGGGCCTGCGACCCGCGACGCACGCCCATGCGGCCCGGCGACCTCCTGTGCCTGCACCGCCACCCGCCGGCGGACCTGCCGGACATCGACGCCCGTACCGGCCTGTTCGGCACCCTCACCGCAGCCCTGGCGCGCGGCGAGCGGCCGGTCTGGAACCTGCACTGCGACATCGTCGTCAGCCGCGACGAACGCCGCCGGACGGCAAGCCTGATCGGCGGCAACGTGCTGCAATCAGTGACCCGCCGCGATGTCGCGACCGACCGCCGGGGCGCGCTGGCGGCACCGCGACGCGGCCCGGCCTGTTTCGAGGATCGCGCGCCGGGCACGCTCTGCCGGCCGGAAGGCGCCCCGTGGTTCGTGCTGCTGCAGGCGGCGACCGCCGAGTAGTGCGCGGGATTGCGTTGTCGGCATGCCCGACTGCACAAAATCGGGGCGCGACCATCCCATGGGCATTCTGCTAATGTTGCAACGCAACATCGCGAGCCCGCCACCATGTCCCAAACTTCGATTCGCCACCGTCCCCACGAAGACGCGATCGCTCTGGTGCTGGGTTCGCTGTTCGTGGCGCTCGGCACCGCCTTCTACGCGAAGGCCCATCTCCTCACCGGTAGCACGGTAGGGGTCGCGCTGCTGCTGAGCTATCTGACCAAGACCGGGTTCGCGCCGCTGTTCCTGCTGGTCAACCTGCCGTTCTTCGCCCTCGCCATCGTCCGGCTGGGCTGGCTGTTCACCCTGAAGACCCTCGCCGCCGTGGCCCTCGTCTCGCTGTTCTCGCGCCTGACACCCATGTGGATCGAGTTCGGCCACCTGAACGCGGTCTATGCCGCCGTGATCGGTGGCTGTCTGTTCGGCATAGGCCTGCTGATCCTGTTCCGGCACGGCATGAGCCTCGGCGGGGTATCGATCCTCGCCTTCTACCTGCAGGAGGGTACGGCTGGCGCGCGGGCTATTTGCAGCTGGGCGCCGACATGGTGGTCATGGCGGTTTCCTGCCTCGTGCTCAGCGCCGAACAGGTGGCGCTGTCGGTCGCCGGCGTCACGGTCCTGTGCATGATCATCGGGATGAACCACCGCCCCGGCCGCTATGCCGGCGCGAACTGACCTGTCGCTTCAGTCGCGCCGCAGCAGGGCGAGCGATGCCAGTGCGCTCCAGGCGCCGAACAGGATGAGCGCGGTCATCGGCACCGGGCTCATCCAGTAGCCGACACCCATGCCGGCAACCTGCACCGCCACCGCGCCGAGACCCATCTGGCTGAAGCCGACGAGGCCGGACGCCGAGCCCGCCGCCTCCGGCCGCACGCCGACCGCACCCGCGACGGCGCCGGGAAGCTGGAGCCCGTTGGCGAAGGCGATAGCCGCCTGCGGCAGGAACAGCATGGCCGGGTGGGTCATGTAGCCGAACCAGGCAATGGCGAACTGGACGCTTGCGGCGACGACCATCATCACCGTGCCCCAGCGGATCAACCGGTCGGAGCCGACACGGGCGGCGAAACGTCCGCAGACGGCATTGCCAAGCATGTAACCGGAGGCGTTGACCATGAACCACAGGCCATAGGTGGTCGAACTCTCGCCCATCACCGAGATGACGACATGGGGCGCGCCGCCGATCAGGGCGAAGAAGGTGATGGAGGACAGCGCGCCGACCAGGAGGTAGCCGACGAAAAGGCGGTCGCGGATCAGGAGAGCTGCGTCGCGCAGAAGCTGGGCAAAGCTCGGCGCGGCCGCCACCGCGCGCGTTTCAGGCAGGCGCAGAAGGCCGAGCAGCGTGGTCGCGCCCGCAAGCACGAAGGTCGCGATGAAGATCCAGCGCCAGCCGAGATTCTCGTTGATCAGGCCGCCGATGGTCGGCGCCAGCATCGGCGCCAGCACCATGGCCATGGTGACCCAGCCGATCATCGAGGCGGCATTGTCGCGGTCGAAGACGTCGCGGATGATCGCGCGGCTGATCACCTGTCCCGCGGAGGAGCCGAAGCTCTGGAGCACGCGCGCGACGATCAGCATGGCGGCGCTGGTGACGAAGGCCGCCGCGAGGCTCATCACGGCGGCCACGGCGAGCGAGCCGATCAGCACGGGACGGCGGCCGTAGCGATCCGACAGCGGCCCGAGAAAAAGCTGCGCGCCCGCCATTCCCGCGAGATAGAGCGTGATGGTGAGCTGGATGATGCCGGGATCGACGGCGAACTCGCGCGCGAGGCCCGGCACGGCCGGCAGCGGCAGGTTGAGCGCCACCGGGCCGATCGCGGTGAAGACCACGAGCAGCGGCAGGAGAGCGCGCGGCGAAAGGCGGGGATCGGACATCGTGTCTCGCGGTGCAGGGCCGCGGATGACGCCCGCCTCGGCCGCAAAGGTCAAGCGGGCACCTCGGATGGCGGCTCTGCGCCGGTCCGCGCGCGGGTCAACGCGCCGGCCGGTTGAGGAACAGACCGTCCTGAAGGCGAAGCCGCTGGCTACGCAGTTCGGGATCCTCCTGCGGCACCGCCGATGACGGCCGCCCGCCACGGCCCGCCCCGCGCGCCCTGCCCTCGCCCGAAGCGTCCAGCCCCATGATCGCTCCGCCGGACGGCCTCCCGCCACCGACGATCTGGATGCGGGTGACGGGCAGCGGCGGCGGCGGCCCGATGGAGATGCTCATTTCCTGAATGTCCTCGCGCGCGGCCGCCGTGTTGACCCCGAGCGTGACGGGGACGACCTTGAAACTGGCTCCACCCTTCGACGTGCGCGTGACGCCGAACATCAGGGCATAGCTATAGGAAGCAGGGCTGAAGCGGGGCCCGCCGCCGCCCATCCCGTCGAGCGACTCAAGCCATTTGGCGATGCCGATCCCGTTGGTCACCGGCTCGCCGGCGGTCGACGTGTAGAGACCCTCGCCATCCACCGGGCACTGGGTCTGGCCATCGTTCGGCTGCAGGCTGAAATTGACCACCGTCGCGCGCGTCGTCTTCGCCGAGACGTTGGTCGCGAAATCGAACCCGAGCGAGACGCCGGTATAGGGCACGATCGTCGCGCCGCCGGTGACGCCGGTGTCGCGGCCCTCCGCGATCTTGAGGGTCAGGCTGCCGCGGATGATCCAGTTGTCCGTCACCATCAGACGGCGGCCGTGGGGCGTGGCCATGTAGGAGGCGAATTCGCAGCGGATGCCGTTGATCAGGGCGCGCGCCGGGATGAAGTCCTCCGGCGCCACGCTTGTCATCGAAGTCGCGCAGCCGCCCAGAAGCGCGGCGCTGGTAGCCGTGGCGATGCAGACGCCGGCAGTCCGTCCCGATCCCATCGAATAGTCCCCCCGGGCTGCAGCCTACGCAACCCAGGGTTATCGTCACTATCCGGCGCAATCCCGATGGCCGATGCCGGTCCGCACCTAGTTGGACGGCGCCACGCCCGCCTCGGTGATGACGCGGCGCCACTTCTCGACCTCACGCTCGAGCTGGGCGCGCGCCTCGGCCGGGCCGCGGCGGCCGGCCGGATAGGCCGTGGTTCCGAGATCAGCGAAACGGGCCAGCACGGTCTGGTCCTTCAGCGCGACTTCCAGCGCCGCGTTGAGGCGCTGAATGACCGCATCCGGCGTGCCGCGCGGAGCGTAGAGCGCGTGCCAGACGGTGACCTCGAAATTGGCGAGGCCCGCCTCCTGCAGCGTCGGCAGGGTCGGCAGCTGGGCGACCCGCTCGGTGGCGGTCACCGCATAGGGGCGGATGCGGTTGCCCTGGATCTGCGGGATCGAATTGGTTGTCTGGTCGCAGAGCGCGTCGAGCTGGCCGGCCACGAGATCGTTCATCGCCGGTCCGGTGCCGCGATAGGGAATCTCGTTGAACTTCGTGCCGAGCGCCGATTGCAGCATCATGTTGCAGAGGTGCGAACCGGAGCCGACGCCGGCCGTGCCGAACGAGATATTGCGGCCGGACTTCTTCACGTGGTCGAGGAACTCGGCGATGGTCTTCGCCTCGATGCCGAGCTTCGAGACGATGACGAACGGGCCCTGATTGACGAGGCCGATCGGCGCGAAATCCTTGACGGTGTCATAGGTGAGGTTGCGATAGAGCGTCGCGCCGGCGGCGAGCGCCAGATGGTGGATCAGCAGCGTGTAGCCGTCGGGCGTCGCCCGCGCCGCGCGCCCGGCGCCCGTGGTGCCGCCGGCGCCGCCGACATTCTCGATCACCACGGTCTGGCCGAGGGTCTGCGACATGGACTGGGCGAGCAGGCGGCCGAGCACGTCGGACGGCCCACCGGCGGCATAGGGCACGATCAGCGTGATCGGACGGTCGGGAAAGGTCTGTGCGGCGGCCGGAGCCACCGCGAGCGCCGACAGGGCGGCGGCGAGAAGCGTGCGTCGAAGCATGAATTTCCTCCACAGGTCATGACGGTGATTGTCTTTGCTGAACGTCCGTCCCGTCGAGCGGCGTTCATGTCATTTCAGGTCGCTGAGGTAGTGAAAACGATCCGTTCTGCAGAGCGAAACGCGCCATTCCACCTCCTGCCCGTCCAGATCGGTCGCAAGGCGGTCGATCAGCAGGACCGGCATTCCCGGTGCGATTCCCATCAGCGCCGCATCCGCCTCGGGACACGGAACGGCCTTGAGGCTCTCGGTCGCGCGGGCGACCGTCACGCCATAGCGTCCGCCATAGAGGCCGTAGAGATTGTTCGGGACCGGCTCGGAGCGCTCGAGATCGGGGAAGCGCGCGGCCGGCACCGCGATGTGTTCGGATATCGCGACCGCGCCGCCGAGCGAGCGCAGCCGGTGGATGCGCACGACATGGGAGCCGCGGGCGAGGGAAAGCCGTGCCGCCTCTTCGGCATTGGCGCGGGCGCGCTCCACCGCCAGAACCTGGCTGTCGGGAAACTCGCGGCCGCCATCATCGCGTGTCAGCTTGAAGAACTGGAAGAGGATGCGGTCCTCGTCGTGACTGGCGACGAAGGTGCCGACGCCCTGGCGGCGCACCAGCAGGTTCTCGGCGGTCATCTCGTCGAGCGCCTTGCGCACGGTTCCCTGGCTGACCGAAAGCTCGGCGGCGATCTGGAATTCGGACGGAATGATGCGCCCGGCCTGCCACTCACCGGCGGCGATGCGGCGGACGAGGCGTTCCTTGACCTGGCGATAGAGCGGCCGGAAGCCGACGACGGCGCCGCCTCCCTCCCCCGCTTTGCGCTCCACAGGCATGGGCAATTCCCGTCCCGATCCTCGTTGACACTGTAGCGCGTCTTATGTCTTATACAAGACTAATAAGCCTACGGAGGAAACGCCCATGGGGGCCCCACATCTGCTCGCCCACGAGAAGAAGGACACGGTCGGTGTCGTGGTCGTGGAGGGACTGAAGGCCGGCACCGACATGCTGGCCGTGGTCACCCATGACAATTCGGATTTCCGCATCACCGCGAAGCAGGACATCCCGATCGGCCACAAGGTGGCGCTGAAGGACATCAAGAAGGGCGACACGGTCTGGAAGTACGGCCAGGACATCGGCGTCGCGAAAGCGGACATCAAGAAGGGCGAACACGCCCACGTCCACAACATCAAGACCAAGCGCTGGTGAGATGCGCGGGGCCTCGCCCCCGACAGTATCCGACATCCCAAGCCGAACCAAATCCGAGGAAACGCCATGTCGCTGATGGTCGCGAATTTCGATCTCGTCCAGCGCAAGCTGAAGAACGTCAAGGGCCGCAAGATCGAGGCGGAGGCGTTCAAGGCGCCGGCCGTGAAGCGCCCGACCGGCCGGGCGCTGGACAGCATCATGGGCTGGCGGCGCGAGAACGGCCGCGTCGGCGTCCGGAACCACGTGCTGATCCTCCCCCTCGACGACCTGTCCAACGCCGCCTGCGAGGCGGTGGCCAACAACATCAAGGGCACGCTGGCGATCCCCCACGCCTATGGCCGCCTGCAGTTCGGCGAGGACCTCGACGTCCACTTCCGCACCCTGATCGGCACGGGCTCGAACCCGAACGTCGCCGCCGTGGTGGTGATCGGCATCGAGGACCAGTGGACCAAGATCGTGGTCGACGGCATCGCCAAGACCGGCAAGCCGGTGGTCGGCTTCGGCATCGAGGGTCACGGCGATATCGCGACCATCGCCAAGGCGAGCTATGTCGCCAAGGAATTCGTGCAGTGGTCGAGCGAGCTCGCCCGCGAGAAGTGCCCGATCACCGATCTGTGGGTCTCGACCAAATGCGGCGAGAGCGACACGACGACGGGCCTCTCCTCCTGCCCGACGGTCGGCAACATGTATGACAAGCTGATCCCGAAGGGCATCTACGGCGTGTTCGGCGAGACGTCCGAAATCACCGGCGCCGAGCATCTGTGCAAGGAGCGCGCGGCGACGAAGGAAGTCGGCGAGCGCTGGTACAAGATGTGGAAGGCCTATCAGGACGACGTCATCGAGGCCCACAAGACCAACGATCTCTCGGACTCGCAGCCGACCAAGGGCAACATTGCCGGCGGCCTGACGACCATCGAGGAGAAGGCGCTCGGCAACCTCGAGAAGATCGGCCGCGAGTGCAGGTACATCGACATCCTGCAGCCGGCCGAGGCGCCGGCCAAGGGTCCCGGCCTCTACTACATGGACACGTCCTCGGCCGCTGCCGAATGCGTGACGCTGATGGCGGCGGGCGGCTATGTGATCCACACCTTCCCGACCGGACAGGGCAATGTCATCGGCAACCCGATCGTGCCGGTCATCAAGATCACCGGCAATCCGAAGACCATGCGTACCATGCCGGAGCACATCGACGTGGACGTGTCGGGCGTGCTGAAGCGCACCATGACCATTCCGCAGGCGGGCGACGCGCTGATCGAGAACATCGTGCGGACGGCGAACGGCCGCCTGACGGCCTCGGAGGCGCTCGGCCACCGCGAGTTCTCGCTGACCAAGCTCTACCGCTCGGCGTAACAGCGGCGAGGAGCAAGGGGCGCCCGGGGACAAGGTTCGATGAGCCGCCAGCTCGCCACGCCGCGCCTTTTCCTCACGCCCATCGACGAGGGGGATTTCCCCGACCTCGCCGCCCTCAACGCCGACCCTCAAGTCGGCGGCAAGCTGAAGCACGGCGTGCTGACGGAAACTGAGACGCGGGCGCAGTTCGACGGCTATCGCGCCATCTGGGCCGAGCGCGGCTTCGGGGTCTTCGCCCTGCGGCTGCGCGAGACCGGCGCCTTCGTCGGCATAGCCGGGCTGTGGGAGCATGACGGCGGCCTCGGCACCGCCCTGCGCTACGCGATCATGCCGCAGCATCGCGGCGCGGGCCTTGCCCGGGAGGCCGCAACGGCCGTTCTGGACTTTGCCAGAACGCAGGACATCCATCCCATCATAGCGGCCACGCGCGAAAGCAATATTGCCTCCCAGCGCATTCTCACCGATCTCGGCCTGTCGCTGCGCGAGACCCGCGGCGAGCCGGGCCATCGGGTGATGGTCTTCGAGTTGCCGGAGCAACCATCATGACCATGCCCATGGCGGCAACCGCCCGCCCGCTGCTTCCCGGCGTGGCACTCGCCTCCGCGGTCGCCATCGCGGCCGTATCGGCCGAACCGCTGGTGCGGCAGGCCAGCGGCGGCCGGCTGGCCCTGCCCGGCATGGTGATCGCGCTGATCATCGGCATCGCGCTGCATTCGCTCGCCGCGCGGCCACTGTTCGAGCCGGGCCTCACCTTCGCGGTCAAGAAGATGCTGCGCTGGGCCATCGGCCTCCTTGGCCTGCGCATCGCCTTCGGCGACATTCTCGGCCTCGGGGTCGGCACGCTCATGCTGGTGATCGCATCCATGGCGGCCACCATCGCGGCGGGCATCTGGCTCGCCCGCCGTTTCTCGGTCCACGATGGCTATGGCGCGCTGGCGGGAGCCGCGACCGCCGTCTGCGGCGCCTCGGCCGCGCTCGCGACGACCACTGTGCTACCCAACTACCCGTCCAAGGCGGCCGACACGGCCTTCACGGTGGTCGCGGCCAACGCGCTGTCCACCATCGTCATGCTGGCCTATCCGCCGCTGGCGATCCTGTTCGGCTTCGACGCGACCAAGACCGGCATCCTGCTCGGCGCCACCATCCACGACATGGCGCAGGTGGTGGGCGCGGGCTACGCGGTGTCCGACCCGGTCGGCAATGCCGCCGTGGTGGTGAAGCTGTTCCGCGTGTTCCTGCTGCTGCCGGTGGTGCTGATCATCGGCTGGTGGTTCGTTCGGCAGGGCCAGCACGCCAATGCCGCCAAGGTGCCCGTGCCGGTCTTCGCGCTGGTGTTCCTGGCGCTGGTGGCGGTCAACTCCGTCCTGCCCGCCGTGCCGGCGCTGGCCGCGCCCTATGCGATCGCCAAGGGCTGGCTGGTGAACCTGTCCAATGCCGGCCTGCTCATCGCCATCGCGGCGCTGGGGCTCGGCACCTCGATCACCGCCATCCTGTCCATCGGCTGGCGGCATGTCGCGGTGTTCCTCGGCACGACCACCGTGATCCTCGCCATCGTCGTGGCGGGACTGTTCATCCTGTAGGAAACCCGCATGACCGAGATCGTCATTTCCGAGTTCATGGACGAGGCGGCGGTCGAGGACCTCAGGCGCGATTTCAGGGTCATCTACGACAAGGGCCTGGTCGACCGGCCCGACGATCTCGCGCGCCTTGCCGCCGGCGCGCGGGCGCTGATCGTGCGCAACCGGACGCAGGTGCGCGGGAGCCTGCTTGAAGCCGGTGCGAAGCTGGAAGCCATCGGCCGCCTCGGGGTCGGGCTCGACAATATCGATGTCGCGGCCTGCAAGGCGCGCGGCATCGCCGTGCTGCCGGCGACGGGAGCCAACGACATCGCGGTGGCCGAATGGGCCGTCACCACGATCATGATGCTGCTGCGCGGGGCCTATTTCGCCAGCGCCGAGGTCGCGGCCGGCACATGGCCGCGCGAGCGGCTGATGGGCCGCGAGGTCCATGGCAAGGTGCTAGGCCTCGTCGGCTTCGGCGCGATCGCCCGCGAAACCGCGATCCGGGCGAAGGCGCTCGGCATGACCATCATTGCCGCCGACCCCTTCGTGAGTGACGACGATCCGGCCTGGGCGCGGATCGGCGCGCGGGCGGTGGGCCTCGACGCGCTCGTGGCCGAGGCCGATGCCATCAGCCTGCACGTGCCGCTGACGGCGGAGACCCGCAACCTCGTCGACGGCAAGCGTCTCGCGGCGATGAAGCGCGATGCCGTCGTGGTCAATGCCGCCCGTGGCGGCGTCATCGACGAAGCGGCGCTGGCGGAGGCCCTCAAGGCCGGCACCATCGCGGGCGCGGCACTGGACGTGTTCGACGCCGAGCCGCTCAAGGCGGGATCGCCGCTCGCCGGCTGCCCCAACCTGATCCTGACCCCGCACATTGCCGGCGTCACGGTCGAGAGCAACGTGCGCGTGTCCTCGGTCACTGCCGCCAATGTCCGCCGCGTGTTGATGGAGAAGCGCTGATGACCCGGGTCTCGCTCGATGTCGCCCGCTCATGGGTGGCGCGCATCTTCACCGAGAACGGCGCGAATGCGGAGGCCGCCGCTTCCGTCGCGGCGGCGCTGGTGCGCGCCGAGAGCGAGGGGCTGAAGGGCCACGGCCTTTCCCGTATCCCGACCTATCTGGTGATGCTGAGAAGCGGCAAGATCGACGGCCGCGCCGTGCCGACCGCGAAGCGCGTGCGCGCCGCGACGCTGATGGTCGACGCCGCCAACGGCTTCGCCTACCCGGCGGTGGACCTCGCGCTGAAGGAACTGCCGGCCATCGTCGCCGAGACGGGGATCGCGGCGGCGGCCATCGCCCGCTCCAACCATGCCGGCGCGCTTGGCGCTCATGTCGAGGCGCTGGCGGACAAGGGGCTGATCGCCCTGTTCTTCGCCAATACGCCGGAGGCTATCGCGCCAGCCGGCGGCACGAAGGCGGTCTATGGCACCAACCCCATCGCCTTCGCCTGCCCCCTGCCCGGCCGGCCCGCCGTGGTGGTTGACCTCGCGCTGTCGACGGTCGCGCGCGGCAATATCGTCGCTGCGGCGCAGAAGGGCGAGCCGATCCCCGAGGGCTGGGCGCTTGACATCGAGGGCAATCCGACGACCGACGCTGCCAAGGCGCTGAAGGGCACGATGGTGGCGCTCGGCGGGCCGAAGGGCACGGCGCTTGCCCTGATGGTCGAAGTGCTGGCGGCGGCGCTGACCGGCGCGCATCTCGCCTTCGAGGCGTCGTCCTTCCTCGACGACAAGGGCCCGCCTCCCGGCACGGGACAGACGATCCTCGCCATCGACCCTGCCGGCTTCGGCCACGGCGCCTTCGGCGAGCGGATCGCAGCGCTGGCAGGCGCCATCGAGGCGCAGGCCGGCGCGCGGCTTCCAGGCCAGCGGCGTCTCGCACTGCGCCAGAAGGCGGCGGCGGACGGTATCGTGCTGCCTGCCGATCTCGTCGAGAAGTTCGGCGCGCCCTGAGCGGAGCCTGGCAGGATGACAACACCGCGAGGCGTGGCAGCAGCGCTCGCGACCGTATTGCTCCGCGATGATCCAACGGCTACGCGAAGCTTGAACTGTTTGCCCAGGGGCTGAAGGACCACCCATGACTGTCGCCAACGGCCGCTCGCTGCTCGCCATTCCCGGCCCGACCAACATCCCCGACCGCGTGCTGCAGGCGATGATCCGCCCGGCCGAGGAGATCTATTCGGGCCCGATGGTGTCCCTGACCGACAGCCTGCTGGGCGATCTCCAGCGGATTTTCCGCACCCGCGGGCGCACCTACATCTACGCCGCCAACGGCCATGGCGGCTGGGAGGCGGCGATCTCGAACGTGCTGTCGCGCGGCGACAAGGTGCTGGTGCTGGCGAGCGGCCGCTTCGCCATAGGCTGGGGCCAGATGGCGGCCTTCATGGGCGCCGATGTCGAGGTGATGGACGGCTCGTGGCGCGCCAGCATCGACCCGGCCGCTGTGGAAGAACGCCTGAAGCGCGACACGGCCCATTCCATCAAGGCGATCCTGATGGTGCAGATCGACACGGCCTCGGGCGTGGTCAACGACGTGCAGGCCGTGCGCCGGGCCATCGACGCGGCGGGCCACCCCGCCCTGTTCATGGTGGATGGCGTCGCCTCGCTCGGCTGCATGCCGTTCGAGATGGATGCCTGGGGCATCGACGTCGCCATGTCCGCCTCGCAGAAGGGCATGATGACGCCGCCCGGCCTCGCCTTCGTCGCCGCCAACGACAAGGCGCACAAGGCGCACGAGACCGCCGACATGAAGACGCTCTACTGGGACTGGACCGCGCGCCAGGGCAAGGAGCACTACATGAAATATTGCGGCACGCCGCCGGAGCACCTGCTCTTCGCGCTGCGCGCCGCGCTGGACATGATCCTCGAGGAGGGCCTGGAGGCCGTCTGGAAGCGCCATGCCCTGCTCGCCGCCGCCACGCATGCCGCCATCGGCAAGTGGGCGGAGGGCCAGGTGATCTCCTGCAACGTCACCGATCCCGCCCAGCGCGCCTGCTCGGTGACCCCGGTTCTGGTCAATGGCGCCGATTCCGAGGCGATCGCGGCCTATACCCAGAAGATCTGCGGCGTGACGCTCGGCTCGGCCATCGGCGAGCTCTCGGGCCGCGCCTTCCGCATCGCCCATATGGGCCACGTCAACGCGCCGATGGTGCTCGGCTCTCTCTCGGCCATCGAAATGGCCCTGAAGGCGCTCGGCATCCCGCATGGCGAGGGTGGCGTGACCGCCGCCGTCGCGACGCTGGCGGAGGGTGCGGGCCTGCCGTTCGGCCCTGCCGTGCACGAGGTGCCGGAGAACGACCTGGCAGCGCCGACCGCTCCCGTCTGAGGGGGAGCGGCGCGGCCGACGCGGCGCTTTCCAACAAGGCGGCAAGCCGACAATCCGGAACATTCGGCGCGAACGCGCATTGATCGCGCGTTACCCCATTCGTACCGGAGATTCACCGTGAGCAAAGCGCCAGCCCGCAAGACCGCAGCCCCGAAAGCCAGGACGGGGGGCAAGCTCACCGGCCATCAGGTCTTCGTCAGCGACCTGAAGAGCAATACGCGCGCCGCCATGATCGATCTCCTGAATGCGCGGCTGGCCGACACGATCGATCTGAAACTGGCGGTCAAGCAGGCTCACTGGAATATCAAGGGGCCGAGCTTCATCGCCATCCACGAATTGCTCGACCAGGTCTCGGCGCGGGTGGAGGAGCACTACGACACGATCGCCGAGCGCTGCGTGCAGCTCGGCGGCACGGCCTTCGGCACCGTCCAGGCGGTGGCCAAGGCGACATCCCTGTCACCCTACCCCACGGCGGCGACCAGCCAGACGACGCATGTGCGCCAGATCGCCGACCATCTCGGGGCCGTGGCGGCCGCCTGCCGCGCGGCGGTGGATCAGGCCGACGAGGCCGGCGATGCGATCACCGCCGACATCTTCACCGGCATCGCCCGGGCGCTCGACAAGGACCACTGGTTCATCGGCGCCCATTTGGGGTGACAGGCGAAACCGCCTGTCACGCCGTTCGAGCCTCGGAGCGAGACGGTCGCCCCGCGCCAGTCGCGCAGGGTTTGCCTCAGCTCACCTTCACCACCAGCTTGCCGAAGTTCTTGCCCTTCAGCAGGCCGATGAAGGCCTCGGGCGCCTTGTCGAGACCATCGACCACGTCCTCGCGGTATTTGACCTTGCCCTCGCGGATCCACTGGCTCATGTCCGTGAAGAAGGCCTTCGACTGGTCGGCGAAGTCGCGGACGATGAAGCCGCGGAAGTTGAGCCGCTTCGTCAGGATGTCGCGGAGCATCAGCGGCAGGCGGTCCGGCCCGTCCGGCAGCGAAGTGGCGTTGTACTGGGCGATGACGCCGCAGACGGGGATGCGCGCGAAGAAGTTCAGCAGCGGGAACACGGCGTCGAAGACATGGCCGCCGACATTCTCGAAATAGACGTCGATGCCGTCCGGGCAGGCCGCCTTGAGGTCGGCGGCGAAGGTCGGCGAGCGATGGTCGAGGCCGACATCGAAGCCGAACTCCTCGGTCAGCGCCTTCGCCTTGTCGGCGCCGCCGGCGATGCCGACCGCCCGCGCGCCCTTGATCTTCGCGATCTGGCCGACGGCCGAGCCGACCGGACCGGTCGCGGCCGCGACCACGACGGTCTCGCCGGGCTTCGGCTGGCCGATGGTCAGGAGCCCCGTATAGGCGGTCATCCCGGGCATGCCGAGCACGCCCACGGCCGTGGAGATCGGCGCGGCGGTCGGATCGACCTTGCGCAGGTCCTTGGCATCGGCGACGGCATGGCTCTGCCAGCCGGAATGGGACAGCACGATGTCGCCCGGCCGGAACCGATCGCTGTTGGAGACGACCACCTCGGCGACGGTGCCGCCCTCCATCACGCCGCCGACCGGCACCGGCGCGGCATAGGATTTCGCATCGCTCATGCGCCCGCGCATGTAGGGGTCGAGCGACAGGTAGCGGATCTTCAGGAGAACCTGATCCGGACCGGGCGCGGCCAGCGGCGCATCGGCGATGGAGAAATTGGCGGCGGTGGGCTCGCCGTGGGGACGGCTGGCGAGAAGAACCTGTCGGCTGGTCGTGGTCATCGGACACCTCCCGAAACGCCGCGAAACCATGCCGCAGCTTCGATGCTTCAAGTAAAGGTCGGCACCCGATGTCGCAATCGGTCCAAGCGGCCGTGCAACGCCGCCGCGTGGCCCCGCTCGCCCTTCCCCATGGAAACACAAGCGGTAGCGGGCGGCGGCACCTTGGCTAGACTTGGAAGAATTTCACCCGGTTCAGTGGTTTTTGGAGAAATTCTCGACAAGACTAGTAATTATTCGCCGGCTGCGGAGAGCTAAATTTCATATGCGGGCTTGACGCGCCCATGGGCTTACCGCATGTATGATGCAATCATCGTCGTGACTGCGCTGCGCCGCCTCAAGTTTTGTACCGGGCGTCGACAACCGGAGATCCGGTGCGACAACTCCGTCTGATCCGCCCGGCGCGCGGTTCGTGACTTCGAGCTGGAGGACGCCAAGGGGGCGTATCCGGTAGGACCGAAAGACCAACTTTCTTGAACAATCAGACTTTTGCAGAGCTCGGGTTGGCCGAGCCGCTTCTGCGTTCTCTCTCCGACGCGAACTTCGAACGCCCGACGCCGATCCAGGCCAAGGCCATCCCCCATCTTCTCGACGACTACGATCTCATCGGCATCGCCCAGACCGGCACCGGCAAGACCGCGGCCTTCGCCCTGCCGATCCTGCACCACATGCTGGACGAGGCGGTCAGGATGCCGGCCAAGGGCGTGCGCGCCCTCGTGCTCGCTCCGACGCGCGAACTGGCACTGCAGATCTTCGACAATGTCGAGCGGCTCTCCAAGCACACCAGGCTCCGGCATGCCGTGATCTTCGGCGGCGTCGGCCAGAACCCGCAGGTTCAGGCGCTGGCGCGCGGCATCGACATGCTGGTGGCCACCCCCGGCCGGCTGCTCGACCTGATGAACCAGGGCCTCGTGCGCCTCGACACGGTCACCCACCTCGTCCTCGACGAGGCCGACCGCATGCTCGACATGGGCTTCATCCACGACGTCAAGAAGATCATCGCGAAGCTGCCCGAGCAGCGCCAGTCGATGCTGTTCTCGGCGACCATGCCCAAGGAAGTCGCCAAGCTCGCGCGCGACATGCTGTGGGAGCCGATGCGGGTCGAGGTGACGCCGGAAGTCGTCACCGTGGAGGCCATCGAGCAGCACGTCTTCCACGTGCAGCAGCCCGACAAGAAGGCGCTGCTGGAGAAGCTGCTCGACGACCCGGCCCTCGCCCGCGTGGTGGTCTTCACCCGCACCAAGCACGGCGCCAACAAGCTGGCGGGCCAGCTCGCCAAGAGCGGCCATTCGGCCGATGCCATCCATGGCAACAAGAGCCAGAACGCCCGCCAGCGGGCGCTCGCCGCCTTCAAGACCGGCGATTGCCGCGTGCTGGTGGCGACGGACCTGTTCGCCCGCGGCATCGACGTGGCGGAGGTGACGCACGTCATCAACTACGAGCTGCCGAACGAGCCCGAGAGCTATGTCCACCGCATCGGCCGCACCGGCCGGGCCGGACGGACCGGCATCGCCTATGCCTTCTGCGACCCGAGCGAGCGCTCCTACCTCACCGCCATCGAGCGGCTGACGCGGGTGCAACTCTCCGTGGTCGGTTCCCCCCTGCCCGCCGGGGCGCGCGGCGATGCCCGCCCGCCCCAGCGTCAACAGCGTCCTCAGCCCCGGCGACGGGCTGCCTGACACCTCCCTCCACCGCCAAACATCGAGGAGCATTCCATGGCGACCGGGACCGTTAAGTGGTTCAACCCCCAGAAGGGCTACGGCTTCATCCAGCCGTCCGACGGCGGCAAGGACGTGTTCGTCCACATCTCCGCCGTTCAGCGCGCCGGTCTCAACGACCTGCGTGAGGGCGAGCAGGTGTCGTACGAGCTCGCGACTGACCGCCGCACCGGCAAGCAGTCGGCCGACGAGCTCAAACTGGCCTGATCAATGCCGATCGTGGCGCCGTTCGCGGCGCCGCTTCGATCTCAAGAGCGCTTCCGCCTTTCCACGAATGGCGGAAACACTCTTAGCTTTTGATGTGACGCATCCTCTCAACGCGAACGGGTTTCCGTTTCGCGCGGAGATGTTCTAGTGCACCGTCGCGGTGGCGCTCGCCAATCCGGCGCCGATCTGTTCGAGGACGACGATCTCAGGATCCTCGTCCTCGAGCGAAGGCGATACCGAGAGAAGCAGGACGCCCGGCCGCCGCGCAGCGATGAATTTTGCCACGACGCGGCCCTGTTCGACGGTATCGAGATAGTGGACGCCCTCGGCGATCATGCGCGAGCCGCGCTGGACGAAGGACACGACCGCAAAGCGCGTGCCCGCGCGCGAGGCCTCGCCCGCGCCGTCTTCCGCCAGCCTATGCCGCAGCCATCCTTTGCCTCGAGGCATGGGCGCTCCCGAATCCGATCCCGCATTGTCGCACGCACCGACCCGGTTCGGATCGGTCTTTGCCCCCACGTGTTGTCGCTTAAGGGAAAGACCGGGTAAGGCGAAGACGCGCGCCCGCATGGCGGGAGCGCGTCGCCCGCACGCTCACATCACGTGGCGCTGCTTCCATTCGCGCATGGCCGCGGCGTCGCGCGGCGTGATGTCCGGATAATCGGCGTCTGCCGTGGCAGGATCGAAATATTTCCAGGACCGGGCGCATTTGATCCCGGATGCCTTCTGCGGCACGACGGCGACGCCCTTGATGTCGTCGGCGCGGAAAGCCTCGTTCGGCCCTTCGCCCGCGACGACGCTGGCGCCGGAGGTGATCGCCACCTCGGCAAGGTCGATGCCCGCGAGCGCCGCCATCAGGTCGCCATCGGCGAGATGAACCACCGGGGCGGCCTCCAGCGACGAGCCCATGCGCTTGGCGGCACGCTCAACCTCCAGCGCGCCGGTGACGGCGCGGCGGACCTTGCGGACCTTCTCCCACTTGGCGTCGAGCGCCGGATCGAGCCAACTGGCGTCGGCGGTGTAGAAGCTCGCGAGATGGACCGAGCCATCGCGCCCATAGCGGTCCCACCAGGCCTCTTCCATGGTGAACGACAGGACGGGCGCGAGCCAGGTCGCAACCGCCCTGAACACTTCCTCGATCACCGCCAGCGTCGCCTTGCGCTCGGGCGAGGAGATCGGATCGCAGTAGAGGCGGTCCTTGCGGATGTCGAAATAGAAGGCCGAGAGATCGACATTCATGAACTGCGTGAGCAGCGCGAAAACCTTCTTGTAGTCGTAGTCCCGGTAGGCTTCGTGGATCGCCGGCGACAGTTCGGCGAGCCGATGCAGCATCAGCCGCTCGAGCTCCGGCAGTTCGCCCGCCGGCGGCAGTTTCGCGCCGTCGTGGTGAGCCAGCGCGCCGAGCATCCAGCGGACCGTGTTGCGCAGCTTGCGATAGGCGTCCGAGGTCGTCTGGAGGATTTCCTTGCCGATGCGCAGGTCGTCCGAATAGTCGGAGGCCGCCACCCACAGGCGCAGGATATCCGCGCCGGACTGCTTGATGACGTCCTGCGGGGCGACGGTGTTGCCGAGCGACTTCGACATCTTGCGGCCGTCGCCGTCGAGCACGAAACCGTGGGTCAACACCACGTCGTAGGGCGCGCGGCCGCGCGTGCCGCAGCTTTCCAGCAGCGAGGAATGGAACCAGCCGCGATGCTGGTCCGAGCCTTCCAGATACATGACCGTATCTGAACCGCCGTCCACCTTGCGCTTCAGGCCCGCGAAATTCGGGAAGTCCTGCGGCCGCTCCAGCGTGAAGGCATGGGTGGAGCCGGAATCGAACCAGACGTCGAGCACGTCGTCGATCTTGTCGAAATCCGCGGACTGGTACTGCGGACCCAGAAAACGTTCCTTGGCGCCGGTCTTGAACCAGGCATCGGCGCCTTCCTGCCGGAAAGCCTCGTTGATGCGCAGGTTCACCGCCTCGTCCTTGAGGATCTCGCCGGTATCCCGGTTGACGAAGACGGCGATCGGAACGCCCCAGGCCCGCTGGCGCGAGACCACCCAGTCAGGGCGGTTCTCGATCATGCCGCGGATGCGGTTCTCGCCCGATTCCGGCACCCACTGGGTCTCGCCGATGGCCTTCAGCGCCCGCCCGCGCAGCGTCGTGCCGTCCGCGTAGGGGCGATCCATGGCGATGAACCACTGGGGCGTGTTGCGGAAGATGACCGGCTTCTTGGAGCGCCAGGAATGCGGATACTGGTGCTTCAGGCGGCCGCGCGCGACCAGCGCGCCGGCTGCGACCAGCGCGTCGATGACCGCCTGGTTGGCATCGCCCTTGTCGCCCTTGTCGGTGATGACCTGACGACCCTCGAAGCCCGGCGCTTCCTTGGTGAAGCGGCCATCGCCATCGACCGTGTAGGGGATGTGGGTCTCGATGCCGCGCTCGGCCAGCACACGGCCGTTCGCCATCCAGATGTCGAAGTCCTCCCGGCCGTGGCCCGGCGCGGTGTGGACGAAGCCGGTGCCGGCATCGTCTGTGACGTGGTCGCCGTCGAGCAGAGGCACGTCGAAATCGTAACCCTGCCCACGAAGGGGGTGGGCCGCTGTCAGACCGGCCAGTTCCGACGCAGGCACGTCGCGGACACGCTCGAATGCCTCGACCTTGGCGGTCTTGAACACGTCGGCGGCCAGCTTGTCGGCGAGGATGTAGGTCGCGCCGGCCCTGGCCCAGTTGTTCTCCGCCGCCTGCGTGACGCGATAAAGCCCGTAGGGGATGCGGCTGGAGAACGAGATGGCGCGGTTGCCGGGGATCGTCCACGGGGTGGTCGTCCAGATGACGACCGCCGCGTCGAGGCCCGCAACCGGAAACGCCACCCAGACCATGTCGCTCTGGTAGTCGTGATACTCGACCTCGGCCTCGGCCAGCGCGGTCTTCTCGACCACCGACCACATGACCGGCTTGGAGCCGCGATAAAGCTGGCCTGAATCGGCGAACTTCATCAGCTCCTCGGCGATCTGCGCCTCGGCGTGATAGGTCATGGTCCGGTAGGGGTTCGCCCAGTCGCCGACCACGCCGAGACGCTTGAACTCCTCGCGCTGCACGTTCAGCCAGCGGGTGGCGAAAGCGCGGCATTCCTGCCGGAACTCGACGACCGGCACGTCGTCCTTGTTCTTGCCCTTCGCCCGATACTCCTCCTCGATCTTCCATTCGATCGGCAGGCCGTGGCAGTCCCAGCCGGGCACGTAATCACTGTCGAAACCGAGCATCTGCTGCGACTTCGTCACCATGTCCTTGAGGATCTTGTTGAGCGCATGGCCGATATGGAGGTGGCCGTTGGCATAGGGCGGGCCGTCATGCAGCACGAAGCGGTCGCGGCCCTTGGATTCACGGCGCAGGCGCCCGTAGAGGTCCATGTCCTCCCAGGCCTTGAGGATCTGCGGCTCCTTCTCCGGCAGGCCGGCACGCATCGGAAACGGCGTCTCCGGCAGGAGCAGGGTCTTGGAATAGTCGAATGCCTCGGCGGCTTCGGGCGAGGCGGTGCTGGTCTTGTCGGACATGGGATGATCGGCCGGAACTGGCGGCATTCACGGCCGCAGGCTTCAAGGGCGGGTTGTCGGGACCCCGGACCTCCGGGCGCGCGCGATCAGGCGCGGCCTTCAGGAGGCCGGGCCAGTAATTCGCGAATAGGAGCGCATGGCACGCATGACGTCTCTTTAGGGGGAAGATCGCCCGAAAAGCAAGGGCGGACGCGCGGCACAGGGCGGAAACAGCCGGGCGCGACAAGGCCGCGGACGCTACCCGTCCCCTTCCGAGGCCTCGCATGATACGGCTCGCCCTGATCGCCGCCGCCGCTCTGGCGGCCACCGCGCCGGCCATCGCCCGGAATGGCCCTCCGGGGCTGCCTGCGACGATGCACGGCATCTGGGGCTACAGCGCCGAGTCCTGCACCAACGAGGCAGACGACGGCCGCGTCGAGGTGAAGGCCCGGTCCGTCACCTTCTTCGCCAGCGCCTGCAGCTTCAGCCGTTTCCGGCGCAGCGGCGATGGCGCGGTCACGGGACATGGCCGCTGCCGCGGCGAGGGCGAGACGACGGTGGAGCCCAGCAGCGTCCGGTTGCGGCACGAGAGCCGCGACCGGCTGCTCATCTCGCTCGACGGCGGCGAAGGCAGCACCTACCAGCGTTGCGAGCGCCCGATCCCGGTGCGCTGAAGCGGGCACCGGGACTTCGGCAACGAGTGCCAGTCGAGGCGGAAGGCCAGAAAGCCGGCAACGCGCCTGCGGCACAGGCGCGAAACAGGCGCCGGCGACAAGAAGGAGCAGTCCGCCCTTCCGGTGCTCCGATGCTTCGCCTCAGCCTTCTCGCCCTTGCATTGACCACCGCTTCCGCCGGCGCGACCCCCACGGTTCCCGCCGCCGCCATGCCGGACGAACTGCATGGCACCTGGGGCCGGGATGCCGAGGCCTGCACCGACCCGGCCAGCCGGGGCCGGCTCAGGGTCGAAAGGCGGGCGGCGCAGATGTTCCACGCCACCTGCACCTTCGACCGCATCCGCATCGTCGCGGACGGCATCTTCGAGGGCCGGGGCCCCTGCGTCGAAGTGCGGGGCGGGCAGCGCTACCGCGGCGGCGTGTCGCTCATGGGGCTGGGCGACCGGATGATGGTCACCTTCCCCGGCAGCCAGATCGCCCACACCTACCAGCGCTGCGAGCGTCCCCTTCCCGTCCGCTGAAGCGGCGGATTACTCCGCTGCCTCCGCATAGGGCTCAGGCTTCGTCCAGCGCAGGATCGGTGTGCGGGCCGCCCGCGTCTCGTCGAGGCGGCGGCGCGGGGCGTGATAGGGCGCGCCCTTGAACCGGTCGACCTCGCCGCGCTTCGCCGACATGGCGAGGTCGCGCAGCGTCGCGATGAACAGGTCGAGGGAAGCGCGCGATTCCGACTCGGTCGGCTCGATGAGCATGGCCCCGTGGACGACCAGAGGGAAATACATGGTCATGGGGTGATAGCCCTCGTCGATCATCGCCTTCGCGAAATCGAGCGTGGCGACGCCGGTATTCTTCAGCCACTCGTCGTCGAACAGCGCCTCGTGCATGCAGGGCTGGTCGCCGAAGGGCAGGCTCATCAGGTCCGACAGCGAGGCGCGGATGTAGTTGGCGTTGAGCACGGCATCCTCGGACGCCTGCTTCATGCCGTCGGCGCCGTGGGAGAGCATGTAGGCGAGCGCGCGGGTGAACATGCCCATCTGGCCGTGGAAGGCCGACATGCGGCCGAAGGGCTGCTCGCCCTTCTCGAGCTTGCCGCCCTCCTCGACCAGCGAATAGCCCTTGCCGAGGCGCACGAAGGGATAGGGCACGAAGGCCGCCAGCCGCTCCGACAGCACGACCGGGCCGGCGCCCGGCCCGCCGCCGCCATGCGGCGTCGAGAAGGTCTTGTGCAGGTTGATGTGCATGGCGTCGACGCCGAGATCGCCCGGCCGGGCCTTGCCGACGATGGCGTTGAAATTGGCGCCGTCGCAGTAGAAGTAGGAGCCGTTGTCGTGGATCGCTTTCGCAATCTCGACGATCTCCTTCTCGAAGATGCCGCAGGTGTTCGGGTTGGTCAGCATGATCGCCGCGACATCGGGCGTCAGCGCCGCCTTCACGTCCGCGACATGCACCGTGCCGTCGGCCTGCGCGGGAACCGCCTTCACCTCGAAGCCGATGAGGGCGGCCGTTGCCGGGTTGGTGCCGTGGGCGGACTCCGGCACCAGAACCACCTTGCGATGGCCCTGGCCCTTCGCCTCAAGCGCGGCCTTGATCGCCATCATGCCCGCGAGTTCGCCATGGGCGCCGGCCTTCGGGCTCATGGCGACGGCGGGCATGCCGGTGAGCTCTTTCAGGTAATGCGCCAGCGTGTCGATGAGCTGGAGCGCGCCCTGCACGGTCGAGACCGGCTGGAGCGGATGGATGTCGCCGAAGCCCGGCAGCCGCGCCATCTTCTCGTTGAGGCGGGCATTGTGCTTCATCGTGCAGGAGCCGAGCGGGAAAAGCCCGGTATCGATGCCGAAATTCTTCGACGACAGGCGCACGTAGTGGCGCATGGCCTCGGGCTCGGCGAGGCCCGGCAGCCCGATGGGCTCCTTGCGGTCGAGCTTGCCGAGGCGGGACTTGACCTTCTTCGGCTCGGGAATATCGACGCCGGTCACTTCGGGGCGGCCGAATTCGAAGATCAGCGCCTCCTCGATCTGCAGCGCCTTGTTGCCCGTGAAGGTGCGGTGGGCGGAGGCGGAACCGGCTTCGCCGGCGGCGGTGGGACGGCCCTGGTTGTTCATCGACATCGGTCCGCTCCTCAGATGCTCGCGCCCAGCGCCGCCACGAAGGCCGCGCGGTCGTCGTCGGTGTTCACTTCCGTATTGGCGACGAGGATCACGTCGGCCAGCGCCTTGTCTTTCGGCCAGAGGCGCGAGGCCGGCACGCCGGCCAGCACGCCCTTCTTCGCCATCTTCTCCACGACCTTGGCGGCATCGCCCGGCACGCGGATCGCGAACTCGTTGAAGAAGGTCCGGTTCAGCACCTCGACATCGTCGACATCGGCCAGCCGGTCCGCGAGGTCGCAGGCATTGGCGTGGTTGACCGCCGCCAGCTTCCTGAGACCCGCCTCACCGAGCAGGCTCATGTGGATGGTGAAGGCGAGGCACATCAGGCCGGAATTGGTGCAGATGTTGGAGGTCGCCTTCTCGCGGCGGATGTGCTGCTCGCGGGTGGAGAGGGTCAGCACGAAGCCGCGCTTGCCCTCGGCGTCCACCGTCTCGCCGCAGAGGCGGCCGGGCATCTGGCGCAGATATTTCTGCTTCGCCGCGAACAAGCCGACATAGGGGCCGCCGAAATTGAGGCCGACACCGATGGACTGGCCCTCGGCCACCACGATGTCCGCGCCCATCTCGCCGGGCGAGGTGACCGCGCCGAGCGAGACGGCCTCGGTGACGACGGCGATCAGGAGAGCGCCGGCTTCCTGCGCCTTTTTCGCGATGGCGGTCAGGTCGTGAAGATTGCCGAACACGTCGGGCGTCTGGATCACGACGCAGGAGGTCTCGGCGTCGATGGCGGCGGCCACCGCCTTCAGGTCGGCGCCGGCATCCACCGGGTTCGGCGCCAGCGAGAGGATCGTGTCGGAGGCCATGCGCGACACGGTGTCGATGGTCTCGCGGTAGTGCGGGTGCAGGTTGCCGGCGAGCACCGCCTTGCGCCGCTTCGTGACGCGATGCGCCATCAGCACGGCCTCGGCCGCGCCGGTGGAGCCGTCATACATGGAGGCGTTGGCCACCTCCATGCCGGTGAGCATCGCCACCTGCGTCTGGAACTCGAACAGATATTGCAGCGTGCCCTGAGCGATTTCCGGCTGATAGGGCGTGTAGCTGGTCAGGAATTCGGACCGCTGGATGAGGTGGTCCACCGTCGCCGGGACATGGTGCTTGTAGGCCCCCGCCCCGACGAAGAACGGCACCTCGGAGGCCGAGATGTTCTCAGCGGCAATGGCGCCCATGAGGCGCTCGACCTCGAGCTCGCCCTTCGCCTTCGGCAGGTCGACCGGCCCCTTCAGCAGCTTGCCCTTGGGCACATTGGCGAAGAGGTCGTCGACGGCGGCGACACCGATCTTCGCGAGCATGTCGGTGCGGTCGTCGGATGTCAGCGGCAGGTAGCGCATGGCGGTCTCTCGGATATCCCTCTCCCGAGGGGAGAGGGTGCCCGCGTCAGCGGGCGGGTGAGGGGTATGAGGCCATCGAAAGAGGCGTGGAGACGACGTTGCGGAAAGCTGCTGCGCCTTCCGGAAGGCCTATACCCCTCACCCGGGTCCTCCGGACCCACCCTCTCCCCTCGGGAGAGGGTTCATGTTTCAGAGCGTGTCGAGAAACGCCTTGTAGGCGGCCTCGTCCATCAGCCCGTCGAGTTCGGACGGATTGGCGAGCTTGATCTTGAAGAACCAGCCCTTGCCGGCGGGATCGTCGTTGACGGTGGCGGGCGCGCCCTCCAGGTCGGGATTGGCGGCCGTCACCTCGCCCGAGACCGGCGAATAGATGTCGGAAGCGGCCTTGACGCTCTCGACCACGGCGGCGCTGTCGCCCTTCTTGAAGCTCTTGCCGGCGGCGGGAAGCTCGACGAACACGACGTCGCCAAGCTGCTCCTGCGCGTAGTGGGAAATGCCCACGGTGCCGACATCGCCGTCGATGCGGATGTATTCGTGGTCCTTGGTGTATTTGACGGTGGCCATGGCGCGGTTTCCCTCTGTTACTTGCCGCGGAAGTAGCGATGCGGAGCGAAAGGCATGGTGACGACTTTCGCTGGCAGGTCCTTGCCGCGCACTTCGAGCAGCACGGGCGTGCCCGGCTCGGCGAAGCGGCGGTTCACATAGCCCATGGCGAGCGGGCCGTTGATGGTCGGGCCGAAGCCGCCTGACGTGACGGTCCCGATGGCCGCGCCGTCGGCCGCCTTGATGACGGTGCCCTCGCGGGCCGGTGCCCGGCCGTCGGGCAGGATGCCGACGCGGGCGCGCGGCGCTCCTTCGGCCAGTTCCTTCTGAACACGGGCCGCGCCGGGAAAGCCGCCTTCCGTGCGGCGGCGCTTCTGGATCGACCAGTTGAGCCCGGCTTCGATGGGCGAGGTCGTGGTGTCGATGTCGTGGCCGTAGAGGCAGAGGCCGGCTTCGAGGCGCAAGCTGTCGCGCGCGCCGAGCCCGATGGGCTTCACCCGCGCGTCGGCGGTCAGGCGCTGCCACAGCTTCGGTGCATCCTTCACCTGAACGCTCAGCTCGAACCCGTCCTCGCCGGTATAGCCGGAACGCGAGGCATGGACGAACATGCCGTCGACCGTCGTCTCGACGAAGGTCATGAACGGCGTCGCGGCGATGCCGGGGACGAGCGTCTCCATGACAGCCGCCGCCTCGGGCCCCTGGATCGCCATGAGCGCAAGGTCGGAATCGGGCTTCAGTTCGATGCCGGACGGCAGGCGCGCGCCGATGTGAACGTAGTCAGCCTCCTTGCAGCCGGCATTGACGACGATATAGGCCCAGCCCTCATAACCCTTGTAGGACGAGCGCGTGATCATCAGGTCGTCGAGGATGCCGCCGTCCTCGGCGAGCAGCTGGCTGTAGCGCTGCTGGCCGGGCTTGAGGCCGAGGATGTCGGCCGGCACCAGCGCCTCCAGCGCCTTCGCGGTCGTCTCCCAGTCGGGGCCGACGACGAAGGCCTGCCCCATATGGCTGACGTCGAACAGGCCGGCGTGCTCGCGTGTCCAGTTATGCTCGGTCAGGACGCCGGTGGGGTATTGAACCGGCATGTCGTAGCCGGCGAAGGGCACCATCTTGGCGCCCAGCTCCACATGCAGCGCATGAAGCGGCGTTTTCAGCAAAGGTCCGTCGTGGGTCTCGCCCATTGGTCCTGCACTCCGGCGCGCGGTCGCGTCCGGGCCAGCCGAACACGTCCGAAACGCGGGCTTGTCGCCCGCTCGCGCCCCTCTGTCGCAGGACCTGAGAGATTCACGGCGTTGTTCGTTGCCGCATTTTCTTCACGCGAACCGGTGTCCGCTTCGCTTGAAAATGCCTGGCTACGCGCCGCTTACTCCGTCGGTGGGCCGCGTTTGGACGCGCGGCCACTTTCCAGAATGCCATTCCCCCGGCGGTCCTTTTTGCCTGAGAGGTTCCGGGGCCGTTGCTCCTTCGGCGCCGGGAGATCTCGACTTTGAAGACCACCCGGACTCTCCCGCCGGGCTTGCATGACACGCCAATCGCAATGGCGGGATCGGAGGCGCAAGTCAAGGCGAGCTTGTGGGCAGGCTGGCGCGCCCATGGGCAGAAGCGCGCGCAGCCGCCGCCTCAGCGCCGCTCCTGCAGGGCGAGTTGCAGGCCGAGGCCGATATAGATGCCGCCGACCACCTTGTTCTGCCAGCGCGCGATGGCCTCGTTGCGCTTGAGGAAACCGGCGAAGGAGCCGGCCGCCCAGGCGAGCATGGACGTATAGGCCATGCTCATGACCACGAAGATCGCGCCGAGGACGAGCAACTGGAGCGACACCGCGCCGCGCGCGGGGTCGACGAATTGCGGCAGGAAGGACAGGAAGAACAGCGCCGTCTTCGGGTTGAGGATCTCGGTGAGGAAAGCCTGCCGGAAGACCACGGCGCCGGAGAGCGGCTTGACGTTCGGCAGGTCGAACCCGCCGCCGGAGCGCTCGAAAACGGCGCGGATGCCGAGATAGATCAAATAGGCCGCGCCGAGATATTTGACGATGTCGAAGGCGAGCGCCGAGGTCATCAGCACCGCCGAGAGGCCGATCACCGCCATCAGCGTATGGACCGCATCGCCGGCAGCGATGCCGAAGCCCGTCGCGATACCGGCGCGCGGACCGCCGGAAATCGAGCGCGCAAGAGTGAGAAGCACTGCCGGCCCCGGGATCAGGAACAGCAGCGCGACGACGGCGACATAGGTCGCAAGATCGGTCCAGGCGAACATGGCGGGCTCCGGGGCAAACGGCCGGCGAGCCAGCCACGGGCCCCGGTCGCCTGTCAACAAGGCCCGAGGGCGGGAACGCCGCCCTTACCGCTGCGCGGTGCGGGCGCGGCCGCGGCGCTGCCGCTCGGGCTGCTGGGCCTGATTGTCGAAGCCGACGAAGACGATGTAGTTGGCGAGCGCGCTGGCCTCGGGCAGCGGGAACTGCACCTGGTCCTCGACCTGCGTGAAGGTCACGCTCGGGGAGCCGGCCGGCACGTCGATCGGCACCTGATAGAGGCGCGTCCAGACGGGGTTCGACAGGCCCTGCGTCACCGCGATGCGGATCGGCAGGGTCACCCGGCCGCCCTCGCCCTTCGGCCCGGTCAGCACGCGACCCTCGACGCCGACGCGGATGGTCATGGTCTGCCCATCGACCCGGCACTCGCGGGCAAGCTCCAGGATCGTCGCCTGATAGCGCAGCTCGGTCGGACCTTCGCCGCCCTGCCGCCAGACGTTGGAGCCGTCGCGGACCTCGATCCGCGGGCAATGGGCGAGATCGGACTGTTGCCCGCCCGCCTGCGGCGCACCGAACAGCGCGGTATGCGCCGCCGAGCCGACGCCCTGCTGCTGGGCGGCCGCCGTCTGCGGATCGCTCTGGCCGCCGAACAGGCTGCCGGACGTATTGCAGCCGCCGAGCGCCAGCGCCGCCGCCATGACCGGTACAATCGCGATGAAACGCCGCACGCCGCCACCCTCAAGGTCTTTTTCGTCGGGCGCTTATAGCAAGAGGTTCCGGGCCAAACCAAGGCTGTCCTTTTCCACGGGCCAGCCGACCCCGACCTGTGGGCAATCGGCTTCGCTGATGGAAAAAGCCTGCGATATTCATGAGAATCTGCCGTGAGGCACGGCTATGGTGTCGCCGACACCATTCCCAGACGGGGTTCCATGACCACTTCCCTCATCGAGACGCTGCGCCCGGAAGCTTCGGGCGCGCCCGCGAGCGGCATCGTCGAACTGTCGAAATATGCGCGGAATGCCGGCGAGGTGATTCAGCTCTGGGTCGGCGAGGGCGATGCCCCGACCCCGTCCTTCATCTACGAGGCGGCAACGCGTTCGCTCGCCGCCGGCGAGACGACCTATACGTGGCAGCGCGGCATTCCCGAGCTCCGGCAGGCGCTGTCGGCCTATGCGTCCGAGCTCTACGACCGGCCGCTGTCGCCCGAACGGTTCTTCGTCTGCGGTTCGGGCATGCAGGCGATCCAGATCGCCATGACCATGGTGGCCGGTCCCGGTGACGAGGTGATCATCCCCTCGCCGACCTGGCCGAACGCGCCGGCCGCCGCGGGACTGCGCGGCGCGACGCCGGTCTTCGTCGAGCTCGACCACGGCAATCGCGGCTGGACGCTGGACCTCGACAAGCTCGAGGCGACGATCACGCCGAAGACCAAGGCCTTCTTCATCAACACGCCGTCGAACCCGACCGGCTGGACCGCGACGAAGGAAGAACTCGCGGCGATCCTCGCCATCGCCCGCCGTCGCGGCATCTGGATCATCGCCGACGAAATCTACACCCGGTTCGTCTGGACCGGCGCGGAGAAGCGCGCGCCCTCGTTCCACGACGTCCGCGAGGACGGCGACCGCATCCTGTGGGTCAACACCTTCTCCAAGAACTGGGCGATGACCGGCTGGCGCACCGGCTGGGTGGAGGCTGACCCTTCGCTCGGCGACGTGGTCGAGAACCTGATCCAGTACTCGACCTCCGGCTCGCCGGTGTTCATCCAGCGCGCCTGCATCGTGGCGCTGGAGCGCGGCGGCGGCTTCCTCGACCACCAGATCGCCAAGGCCCGCAAGGCGCGCGACATCATTTCCGCCGCCGTCGAATCGACCGGCCGCTGCCGGTTCTCGCGGCCTGACGGCGCTTTCTACCTGTTCTTCGGCATCGACGGCGTCACTGATTCGAACGCCGCCGCGAAGAAGATCGTCGATCTCGCCAAGGTCGGCCTCGCGCCGGGCAGCGCCTTCGGACCCGGCGGCGAAGGCCACCTCCGGCTCTGCTATCTGCGCTCGCAGGACCAGATCGAAATCGCCGCCGAACGGCTGAAACAAGCCATTCCGCAGCTCTGAGGCCGGCCCGCCGCGGTTCACAAATCCGTGCTGCGGCGCGGCAAGGCCTGTCGCGCCTCGGTCTTTGCGCCTAGCTTGGTCCCATTCCAGACAAGCGCGAGGCGACGATGCTGACGCTCGACATCAACGGCCGGTCACATCAGATCGACGCCGATCCCGACATGCCGCTGCTGTGGGCGATCCGCGACCACGCCAATCTCACAGGCACCAAGTTCGGCTGCGGCAAGGCGCTGTGCGGCGCCTGCACGGTGCATGTCGACGGGCAGGCCGTGCGCTCCTGCTCGCTGCCGGCCGGCGACGCACAGGGCCGCAAGATCGTCACCATCGAGGGCCTCGACGGCCGCGTCGCCGAGGCGGTGCAGGCGTCGTGGCGCAAGCTCGACGTCGTCCAGTGCGGCTATTGCCAGTCCGGGCAGATCATGAGCGCCATCGCCCTGCTCAGCGAGAACCGGACGCCGAGCGAGGACGACATCAACAACGCCATGGACGGCAATATCTGCCGCTGCGGCACCTATGTGCGGATCAAGGCGGCGATCCAGGACGCTGCCCGGTCGCTGGCCTGAGGGAGGACGCATCCATGACCATCGCTCCCGAAGAGAAGACCATCGCCGCCGCCGTCACGGGCATGCGGCCGCAGCACCTGACGGTCGCTGCCGACGCCATCCGCTCCTACGAGGCCACCCGACGCGCTTTCCTGAAGGGCGGCGCGGCCCTCGGCGGCGCGCTGGTCGTCGCCGGCATTGCCGGCCCGAACGGCGAGGCTCTCGCGCAGGCGCCGGGCGCCAACCTTCCGGCCAACCCCGGCGCCTTCGTGCGGATCGCGCCGGACAACACCGTGACCGTCATCATCAAGGCCCTCGACAAGGGTCAGGGCGTGACGACGGGGCTCACGACCATCGTCGCCGACGAGCTCGATGCCGACTGGAGCCAGATGCGCGCGGTCTTCGCGCCGGCCGACCACCGGCTCTACAACAACCTCCTGTTCGGCCCGGTCCAGGGCGTCGGCGGCTCGACCACCATCGCGGGCTCGTGGCTGCAGATGCGCAAGGCGGGCGCTGCGGCCAAGCAGATGCTCATCGCCGCCGCCGCCGCCGAATGGGGCGTGCCGGCCGCCGAGATCCGCGTCGCACGCGGCGTCGTCAGCCATGGCGGGCGGCAGGCGACCTTCGGCCAGCTCTCGGCCAAGGCCGCGACCATGCCGGTCGTCGCCGATCCGGCCCTCAAAGGCCCGGGCGACTGGACCCTGATCGGCAAGGACGGTGCGACGCCGCGCGTCGATTCCCTCGCCAAGACCTCGGGACAGGCGACCTTCTCCATCGATGTGCGCCGTCCCGGCATGCTGACCGCGCTGGTGGCCCATGCTCCGAAATTCGGCGGCAGGGTCAGGAGCTTCGACGCGGCCGAGACACGCAAGGTGAAGGGCGTCGTCGACGTGGTCGAGATACCGAGCGGCGTCGCCGTCGTCGCCCGCGACACATGGTCGGCGATGAAGGGCCGCGAGGCGCTGAAGGTCACCTGGGACTTCGCCGCCGCCGAAACCCGGTCGAGCGAGGCCATCATGGCCGAGTACAAGCGTCAGGCGGCCTCGCGCGGCCTCTCCGCCGGCCGGCGCGGCGATGCCGCGCAGGGCCTGTCGCGCGCCGCGAAAGTCATCGAGGCCGAGTTCGAGTTCCCCTATCTCGCCCACGGGCCGATGGAGCCGCTGAACGGCGTCATCGAGCGGCGGGCGGACGGCGGCATCGAGGCATGGGCCGGGTTCCAGTTCCAGACCGTGGAGCAGGCGACGGTGGCGGCCATCTGCGGCGTCGCCGCCAATCAGGTGCAGCTCAACACGCTGTTCGCCGGCGGCTCGTTCGGCCGGCGCGCCACGCCGACCTGCGACTACGTGTCGGAGATGGCGCATATCCTCAAAGCCACCGGCTATCGCGCGCCGATCCATCTGGTCTGGACGCGCGAGGACGACATGCAGGCCGGCTATTACCGGCCGATGGTCTATCACAAGGTCCGCGCCGGCGTGGACGCGCAGGGCCGCATCGCCGGCTGGGAACACCGCATCGTCGGCAAGTCGATCCTCATCGGTTCGCCCTTCGAGGCGATGATGGTGGTCAACGGCGTCGATGCGACCACCGTCGAGGGCGCCAACGACACGCGCTACGACATCGCGAACCTGAACGTCGAGGTCCATAACGGCCGCGAGGGCGTGCCGGTCCTGTGGTGGCGGTCGGTCGGCCATACCCATACCGGCCAGGTGACCGAAGTGGTGATGGACGAACTGGCGCAGGCGGCCGGCAAGGACCCCCTCGCCTTCCGCCTCGACTATCTCGGCAAGGCGCCGCGCGATGCGGCGGTCCTCAGGCTCGCGGCCGAGAAGGCCGGCTGGGGCCAGCCCCTGCCGGCCGGCAAGGGACGCGGCATTGCGGTCCACGAGAGCTTCCGCACCCATGTCGCGATGGCGGCCGAGGTGACGGTGGACGGCGGCAAGGTGAAGGTCGACCGCATCGTCGCGGCGGTCGATTGCGGCATCGTGGTCAATCCGGACATCGTCCGCGCCCAGATCGAAGGCGCCGTCGGCTTCGCCCTGTCCTCCGTGCTCCGCAACCGCCTGACGCTGAAGGACGGCGAGGTGCAGGAGACCAACTTCGACACGTTCGAGCCGACCCGCATGTCGGAGATGCCGAAGGTCGAAGTCCATCTCATCGCCTCGACGGAACCGCCGACAGGCATCGGCGAGCCGGGCGTGCCGCTGGTCGGGCCGGCCATTTCCAACGCTGTCTTCGCGGCGACCGGCAAGCGGCCGCGCTCGCTGCCGATCGATCTCAACCAGCTCGGCGGCGCCTGATCGCGCCGCCAATCTGGGCTTGTCGTGCTCGCATTCATTTCACGCGAACCGGAGCCCGCGTCGCTTGAAAATGCTCGCGCACGTTCACCACGTTGCCGGGATGTCGTGGACGGGACCGGAGCTGCGGGGCGATAGTTGACGCCCCGTCAACAGCGTGACCCGCGAACGGACGCCATGTCGGACATTGCTTCGGACCGGACCCAGCGCCCGGCCGCGACCCCTGCGGCCAAGCCCGCCCAGCGCCTCGCCAGCGTCGATGTCGCCAAGGGCATCGGCATCCTGCTGGTCGTCGTCGGCCATGTCGTCTCCCAGCAGGTGCCGGCCGGCCACGAATGGTACCGGACGCTGAAGGACGCGATCTATTTCTTCCACATGCCGTTCTTCCTGGCGCTGAGCGGCTACGTGCTCGGCCTGTCCGCGCGCGCATGGACCGCCGACCGGCGCGCCTTCATCCTGGAGCGGCTCGACCGGCTGATCGTGCCGTTCTTCACGTTCGGGCTGCTGATCATCGCCGGCAAGTCGCTGTTCTCGCTGTTCCTGCACGTCGACAACACGCAGGACAGCCTCCTCGCCTATCTCGACGGCCTGTTCATCCACACCAGCCGAAGCCCGGCCACGTCGGTCTGGTATCTCTATGCGGCCTTCATCTATGCCGTGGTCTTCCGGTTGGTGATCGCCCCGCGGCCGGCGATCCTGCCCGCCTTGCTCGTGGCAAGCCTCGTCCTGCCGTTCTTCGATATCCCGAACCTCTTCTATGCCGACCGCGTGCTGAAGTTCCTGCCCTTCTTCCTCATCGGCCTGTGGGCAGGGCGGCATCGCGACATGGTCGAGGAACAGGTCCGGCGGAGCGGCTGGCTCGCCATGATCGCGCTCGGCCTGTCCATCGTTCTGACGCTGCGGGCCGAATCCACGCTGTCGGTGTTCATCACGGCGCTGCTGTCGCTTCCCGCGCTCTACTGGCTGGCGCAGATCCTGTCCGAGCGCGGTGATCGCCTGTTCATGACGCTCGGCGCCTTCTCGATGGCGATCTACCTGCTCAATACCATCACCATCGGCCTGACCAAGGGCGTCGGCTTCCTGTTCCTCAAATGGGACGGCAACGCCTTCTATCTCTACTTCGTCGTGCTGACGCTGGCCGGCATCGCCCTGCCGATCGCCGCCAAGCTCGTCCTCGACCGCATCGCACCACCGCTCGCGCGCTACATGCGCTGAGGACCGGAGAGCAGAACCGCTCGCATCGGAGACGGAAAACCCCGCCGACCTCTCGGCCAGCGGGGTTCAATCACGCGCCGAACGGACGCGCCGGGGCCTGCATTACTGCAGCGCCTTGGTCATGGCATCGGCCAGCGAGGCGGTGGGATTGGCGCGGCAATAGGCGATGATCTTGGCGTCGTTCGGGTCGGTCGGCGGCGGGGTCTGACGCGCAGCGCGCATGGCGGCCTGCATTTCTTCGAGAGCCTTGAGATAGCCCGCGCAGGTGTCGGCCGACTGCGCCATGGCGCCGGACGTCATGAGCGCCAGCATGGCTGCGGCAATCAGGGATTTCATGGGATTCACTTTCTTCGCGCCGGACAATCCCGGCCGCCTGCCGTTATCGGCTTTTGCCGCGTGCCGCCACGGCAACGCCAACAAAAAACACAGCCGAAACCCGGCAATGTGCGGCAAGCATGACGACGCTCCCGGCGCAAGCAACAAATCCCGGCATTGCCCGGCACTGCCCGGCGCCATTTCCAGGCTGGATGCGGAGCGGCGACGGGCCGTCAGCCCTTCCGGCTGACAGCGGCCTGCTCGAAGGTCGCCATGCCGTTATGGACGGCGAGCGCATTCCTGACGATGCCGCAGGCGAGCGCCGCGCCGGAGGCCTCGCCGAGGCGCATGCCGAGGTCGAGAAGCGGCCGCTTGCCGATCCGGTCGAGGACGCGGCCATGGGCCGGCTCCGCCGAGCGGTGGGCGGCGAGGCAATGGTCGAGGGCTGAAGGGTCCAGCGCATGCAGGACTGCGGCGGCGGCCGTCACCACATAGCCGTCGAGCAGCACGGGCACGCGCTGCAGACGGGCGGCGAGGATCGCGCCGGCAATGGCGGCGATCTCGCGCCCGCCGACCTTGCGCAGGATTTCCAGCGGGTCGCCGCCGGGGCCGCCGGCGCGCGCGACGGCGCGCTCCACCACCTCCGCCTTGCGCCTGACGCCATCGGCGTCGACGCCGGTGCCGGGACCGACCCAGTCGGTCGCGGCGCCACCGTAGAGGCCGTAATGGACGGCGGCGGCAATGGTGGTGTTGCCGATGCCCATCTCGCCGAGGCAGAGCAGGTCGGCGCCGACGATGGCTTCCATGCCGAAGGCGATGGTGGCGGCACAGCCCGGCTCGTCCATCGCGTCCTCGGCCGTGATGTCGGGCGTCGGCACGTCGATGGCGAGGTCGAAGACCTTCAGGCCGATATCATTGGCGACGCAGAGCTGGTTGATCGCCGCCCCGCCGGCCGCGAAATTCTCCAGCATCTGCCGGTTGACGCTGTCCGGGAACGCCGAGACGCCCTGCTTGGTCACGCCGTGGGCGGTGGCGAAGATGGCCACCAGCGGCCGGTCCACCCGCGGCTTCGGATCGGCCGACCAGGCGGCCACCCATTCGGCGATCTGTTCCAGCCGGCCGAGCGAGCCTGCCGGCTTGGTCAATTCGGCATCGCGCGCCCTGACGGCCGCGACCGCCGCCTCGTCGGGCCCGGGCATGCGCGACAGCAGGTCGCGAATGTCGTCGAAGGGAAGTCCCGAAGGGCTCGGAGGCGGATGGGCCATGGCGGACTTTCGGAATCGCGAGGCAGAAGCAGGGGCGCGACGGGTAGCAGGCCCGTCCCCGCTTCGACAAGCTGGCGGAACGTCGCCGCCGCCGCTATGCGTCAGATCATGGACAATCCGGCCCTCTGGCGAGACACGATCCGGGCGCTGCGCTTCTTTTCGCGCCTGCCGCTGCCGGCCCTGCCCGGCGAAAGTGATCCGCATGCCGCACCCGACCTCGCGCGGCTGATGCCGGCCGTGCCGCTGGCCGGCCTCGTCCTCGGCGGGCTGGCGGGGATCGTGCTGATCGTCGCGGCAGGGCTCTGGCCCCCGACCATCGCCGCCATCCTGTGCGTGGCGGCCGCGGTGGCGATGACCGGCGCTTTCCACGAGGACGGACTGGCCGACACCGCCGACAGTTTCGGCGGCTGGAGCGTCGAGCAGCGCCTCACCATCATGAAGGACAGCCGGATCGGCACGTTCGGCGCGTCGGCGCTGATCGTCGGGCTCAGCCTGCGGGTCGCGGCCATAGCCGGCCTGCTGGCCGCGGCGGGCGCCGGCCGCACCGCGCTTGTGCTGGCCGCGTCAGGCGCCATCTCGCGGACGGCCGCGCTGATCCTCGCGGCCCATCTGCCGCCGGCCCGCCCGGACGGCGCCGCCCATGCGGCCGGCGTGCCGACGCCGGAGGGTTTCGGCCGCGCCTGCCTGACGGCCGCCGGCATCGCACTGCTCGCCTGGCCGGCCGCCGGCTTCGGCGGGGTGCTGGTCGCGCTGCTCGCCGCCGCTGGACTGGCGGTGATGGCCGAGCGCTTCGCCGTCCGGCATGTCGGCGGCCAGACCGGAGACATTGCGGGCGCAACGCAGCAGGTGATCGAGATTGCCGTTCTGCTGGCATTGCTTATGTTCGCCTGAGGCAACCGGAGCGGGCATGCGAGGCGAAGCGATCGAGACCCCCTGCGTGAGGATCTGCCAGGTCAACGCGGAACGGCGCATCTGCGAGGGCTGCGGGCGCTCGCTCGCCGAGATCGGCGGCTGGCTGTCGATGAGCGCGGCGGAGCGCCGCCGGGTCATGGCCGAACTGCCGGCGCGACTCGCCAGCCTCCCGGGCGCGGCATGAATCTCCGCCCCGCCGTCTGGATACTCATCGCCCTCCTGGTCCTGCTGGTCGTTGTGCTGGCGATCCGCTCCGGCGACATGGCCACCGGCACGCTCGATGCCGGCGACTGGGCCCGGCTTGTCGGGCTGTCGGCGCTCGCCACGCTTTATGGCGCGACGCTGATGGGCATGTTCCGCGGGCGCGGCGGTGAGGCGCTGCAGGCCGCGCTTGCCTGGCTCGCGATCGTGGCGGTGCTGGCTGTCGGCTATACCTATCGCTACGAGTTCGAAGCGGTCGGCCGGCGCGTCTTCGGCAATTTCCTGCCCGGCCTCGAGCAGGAGGGCGTCACCGGTTCGCGCGAGGTGACGATCTCGCGCGGCCCCGGCGGCACCTACGCCGCACGCGTCGCGGTCAACGGCGCGCGCGCCGTGCCGATGCTGGTCGATACCGGCGCCTCGGCGCTGGTTCTGACCGATACCGATGCGCGCCGCGCCGGCATCAGGGTGGACGAACTCGACTTCAGCGTGCCGGTGCAGACCGCCAACGGGCAGGCCATGACCGCCGCGACCACCGTCGAAAGCGTATCCGTCGGCCCCATCAGCGAACGGAACGTCCGCGCACTTGTCGCCCGCCCCGGCGCCCTGTCGTCGAGCCTGCTCGGCCACACCTTCCTCGACCGGCTGGAAAGCTACGAGGTGCGCGGCGGGCGGATGGTGCTGCGCGGGCGCAACTGACCCGACCCTTGCCACCGCATGGCGGGCGTGAGCATTCTCCGCCGCCGGAGACATTGCCATGGATGCCATCAGCCGCCGCAAAACGCTCACCGCCGGCCTCGGCGCCGGCCTCGCGACGCTCGCGGGCGGGTCGGCGCAGGCCCAGCCGGCAACGCCGGGCAACGGGCTCCTGACGCTGCTGCTGGTCAACGACATCTACAAGATGGGCGACGAGAACGGCCGCGGCGGCTTTGCCCGGCTGAACGCCATCGTGAAGGCCGAGCGGGCGCGCGGCGTGCCGATGCTCTACGTCCATGCCGGCGACATGTTCTCGCCCTCGCTGATGTCTGGTTTCGACCAGGGCGCCCACACGGTCGAACTCTGCAATCTCGCGCCGCCCGACATCTTCATTCCCGGCAATCACGAATTCGACTTCGGCCCCGAGACCTATCTGAAGCGCCGGCAGGAATCGCGGTTCCCGTGGTTCGCGGCCAATATGCGCGCCGCCGACGGCTCGCTGCTGCCCGGGCACGAGGACGGGCGCTTGTACACGTTCGCGGTCGGCGGCAGCGTCGGCACGCTGAAGCTCGGCGTCTTCGGCGTGGCGCTGCCGAACACCCCGCAGGTTTCCTCGTCCGGCGACATCCGCTTCACGCCGACCATGGAGACGGTGCGCCGCGAGAGCGCCCGCCTTCGCCGCGAGGGCGCCGACCTCGTCGTCTGCTGCGCCCATACCGACCGCGCCGACGACAACGAGATCGTCCGCTCGCGCCTCGTCGACGTGCTGCTGACCGGCCACGACCACGACCTCGCCATCGCCTATGACGGCCGCACGGTGATGGTCGAGAGCTCCGAGGAAGGCTATTACGTCACCGCCATCGACCTGACGCTGCGCCGCGTGTCCGTGGACGGCGTCAGCCGGGTGACCTTCACGCCCTCGTTCCGCGTCAACGACAGCCGCTCCGTCGAGCCCGATCCGGCCACGGCCGCACGGGTAAGGGACTACGAGAAGATCCTCTCCGACGAACTCGACGTCGAGATCGCCTCGATCACCGGCGAGCTCGACACGCGCACGACGTCGGTGCGTTCCGGCGAGCAGCCGATCGGCAATCTGATCGCCGACGCCATGCGGGAATCCGCTGGCACCGAGGTCGCGATCATCAATGCCGGCGGCATACGCGGCAACAAGGTCTATGCCTCCGGCCACCGCTTCACCCGCCGCGACGCACTGACCGAATTGCCCTTCGGCAACCGCACCGTCACCGCCCCGGTCTCGGGCGCGGACATCCGGCGGGCGCTGGAAAACGGCGTCAGCCAGGTCGAGCAGCGCGCCGGCCGTTTCCCGCACGTCTCGGGCATCGTCGCGGAGGTCGATCGCGACCGTCCTGCCGGCAGCCGGGTCGTCTCCGTTCAGGTCAACGGCCAGCCGCTCGACGACGACCGCGTCTACAAGCTGGCGACCAACGACTTCATGCTGCGCGGCGGCGACGGCTACGACATGCTGGGTCTGCGCGTGAAGGAGAAGGACGTGCAGGGCAAGCTGGTCGCCTCCGACCTGATGGCCCATCTGCGCCGGCTCGGCACGGTCAGGCCGCGCATCGAAGGCCGCATCCTGTTCCGATAGACGCCACGAAGCCTTCCCGATCGCGCCAAGGACACGCCCCAATCGGCCGCGATGGTCCGGCCGCGCATCGAGAGCGCAGCACCCCGGAGCCTGCATGTCCTCGCGAAGCCCTGCCCTCACCCGCCGCGCCACACTCGCCATGGGCGCGTTGGCCCTCGCTGCCGGCCGCGCGTCAGCCAATCCGGTCGAGCGGCCGGACTTCGCGGCGGCGCTGAAGGAAGCGGACCTGACCGGCACTTTCGTGCTGATCGACGGGCGCACGGGGTCCGTTCAGGTCGCTGACGCGGCGCGCGCCGGCCGCCGATACGTCCCGGCCTCCACCTTCAAGATCCCCAACAGCCTGATCGCGCTGGAGGCCGGCGCCGTGCGCGACGAGAACGAGGTCGTGCCCTATGGCGGCAAGCCGCAGTTCATCAAGGCATGGGAGCGCGACATGCCGCTGAAGGAGGCCCTGCCCGCCTCCAGCGTGCCGGTCTATCAGGAGATCGCGCGCCGCGTCGGGCTCGAGCGCTACCGCGAATGGCTGGCGAAATTCGACTACGGCAACCGCGAGACCGGCGCGGTCGTGGACCGCTTCTGGCTCGACGGCCCGCTGACGATCAGCGCGGTCGAGGAAGCCCGGTTCAACCTGCGCCTCGTGCGCGGCGAACTGCCGGTTGCCCCGCGCACCCGCTCGATCGTGCGCGACCTGCTGAAGCTCGAAAGCGCCGGCGAGGCGGTGCTCTACGGCAAGACCGGCTGGTTCGCGAAGCGGGGCGAGACGTCCATCGGATGGTGGAGCGGCTGGGTCGAGCGCGCCGGCGAGATCCACGCCTTCGCGCTCAACATCGACATGCCGCAGGTGGAAATGGCGCCGAAGCGCGTCGCCGCCGGCAAGGCGATCCTCAAGCTTGCCGGCATCTACGGCTAGGCGGCTTTTAGCCGCCGGCCCGCGCGACGAGGTCCCACAGGAAGCGGGCCGAGACGATCAGCAGGAAGATGCCGAAGGACAGTTCCAGCTTGCGCTTCGGCATGGCGTGAGCGAGGCGCGCGCCGAGAGGTGCGGTCCACATCGACGTCGGAATGAACAGCAGGAAGCCGATCAGCGAGACATAGCCCAGCGCGAAGGGGAACTGCATGGCGGCGACCGCGGGATATTCCGCCGCCTTCGGCCAGCCGGCATAGATGTAGCCGAGCGCGCCGGGAATGGAGATCAGCACGCCGAGGCCGGACGAGGTCGCCACCGCATTATGGATCGTGCGGCCATAGGCCATCATGACGAGATTGCCGAGCTGGCCACCGCCGATGCCCATCAGGCTCGACAGCACGCCGATGACGCCGCCGGACGCCGCCATGCCGGCGGGGCCGGGCATGCCGGTGCCGAAATTCAGCTCCTTGCCGGTCAGCAACCGCCAGGCCGAAAGCCCGGCGACGAAGACGAACACCGCCTTGAACACCGCCGGCGGCGCATAGCGCGCGATGAACGAGCCGACGATGACGCCGACAATCACCGGCACGGCCCAGGCCCGCAATATCTCCATGTCCACCGCGCCCTTGGCCCGGTGCGCCTGAAACGAGCGGATCGAGGTCGGGATGATGATGGCGAGCGAGGTGCCGACCGCGAGTGGCATTCGCAGTTCCACCGGCACGCCGACGACGCCGAACAGTTCATAGAGCACCGGCACGATGACCGCGCCGCCGCCGACGCCGAAGACGCCGGCGAGGATGCCGGTGACGGCTCCCGCAGCGAGAAGGCCGACGCCGAGAATGGCAAGCTGATCGTAGGGAACGCCAAAGAGCATGATCGGGGGGTCCGGAACGAAGATGGCGCGACTTAATCGCTGCCAACCCCTCGCAGCAAGGTGCCCGGACGCGCGGCCCCCGTGCGCGGGCACTGAAACACCGCTGATACAGGCGAAACGGCGGCCGCGTTCCGCATCGTCAGACGGCAAGCCTGTTGGGTGAATGTCCACTCCGAAGCAGACGGGCCGTAGCAAGCGCACCGCCCACCTGCCGCCACACAATTCCTCAGGAGCTTCCCATGACCCGCATCGCTTCGCTCAAGCTCGCCGCCGCCTTCGTGGCCGTCCTGTCCGTCCCCTCGCTCGCCATGGCGCAGTCCGCCGGCGGTGGCGGCGGTGGTGGTGGTGATGGCGGCCTGACGTCGGCCCCCGAAATCTCGCACATCAACCTGCCGCCGACCGCTGCACCGCCCCGCGGCGGTGAGCCGGCCGCCGTCGCTCAGCGCTGCTCGTTCGAGCTGATCCGCGGCCACTTCTGCGAGCCGATGCGTACCCGCTGATCCCGCACTTCACCCGACATCGAGGTCGAGGCGGCACCACCGGTCAGGTGGCTGCCGCCTCAGCCATGTCCGGGGTCCGGCTGTGCTGGATATCGGCGCGGGCGCGGTCGATCAGCCCCGCGGCCTCGCGCAGCACGGCCACGCCGGCCCCCGGCTTCACCGCCTCGACCGAGAGATGCCGGCGGAACAGCCGCGCACCCGGCACGCCGTGATAGAGGCCGAGGATATGGCGGGTCATCGACGACAGGCGCACGCCGGCGGTGAGCTGGCGCTCCACGTAGGGCAGGAAGGCCTCGATGGCCTCGGCAAGGCCGGCGACCGGCGCCGCCTCGTCGAAAAAGACCGGATCGACATCCCGAAGGATGTGCGGGTCCTGATAGGCGGCGCGACCCAGCATCACGCCGTCGAGCATCACGCCGTCGCGCGGCTCCAGCAAAACCCTGGCCTCGGCGATCGAACCGATCCCGCCATTGATGGCGACGGGCAGCGTCGGCAGGCGGGCCTTGAGCCGGAATACACGGCCATAATCGAGCGGCGGAATCTCGCGGTTCTCGCGGGGTGAAAGGCCCTTGAGCCAGGCCTTGCGGGCATGGACGATCAGCGCATCGACACCCGCCGCCACCACGGCATCGGCCAGCGCATCGAGCGCAGCTTCCGGGTCCTGGTCGTCGATGCCGATCCGGCACTTGACGGTCACCGGGACGCGGACGGCCGCCTTCATCGCGGCCACGCAGTCGCCGACCAGCGCCGGCTCGGCCATCAGGCAGGCACCGAAACTGCCGCCCTGCACCCGGTCGGACGGGCAGCCGCAGTTGAGATTGATTTCGCGATAGCCGAGATCCGCTGCGATGCGCGCCGCTTCGGCCAGCATCTTCGGTTCCGAACCGCCGAGCTGCAGCGCCACCGGATGCTCCTCCGGCGAAAAGCCGATCAGGCGCGTGCGGTCGCCATGGATCACGGCATTGGCGGTGACCATCTCGGTATAGAGCAGGGCGCGGCGCGTGAGGATGCGATGGAAGAACCGGCAATGGCGGTCGGTCCAATCCATCATGGGCGCGACGGAAAACCGCCAGAAGCCGGGTTTCACCGCAGCCTGACCGCCAGATCCGCCGACTGCCGCCGTCGCACTCAATGCACCATCCTCGCCCGTTCTACCCAACCGGCTCCACAGCCACCGCCGCGAAACCTGTCCGCAGCGAGGCCGGACCATATCCTTCGGGCCGCTGCCCGTCACGCTCCGGGCAAAGCGCGCCCTCGCCGCAGCCCCACGGGCTCGGCCTCAATTATCGGCCGGTAGGTCGACCTCCGACTGGAGCGCGGCCAGATGCACCTCGGCTGCCTGCGCGGCTGCGCGCTCCACCGCCCGGAAACGGGCCACCAGCGCAAACCCCAGCGGCGTCAGCGTGGCGCCGCCGCCATGCCGGCCACCGGTCTGGCGCGCCACGACCGCCTTGCCGAAAACGCCGTTCAGCTCCTCCACCAGTTCCCACGCCCGGCGATAGGACATGCCCATGGAACGGCCAGCAGCCGCGATGGAGCCGCGCGCCGCGATCTGCTCCAGAAGCTCGACCTTGCCCGGGCCGATCCGGCCCTCGGGGTCGAGATTGATGCGCAGACTCAAGGAGGGCATGGGGGAAGCGGCCTGGCGATGACGGGCCGCGACCTTAGATGATCGCGACGGTTCATTGAATTGCGGGAATAGGACGCGGCTCGGCCAGTGTGACGACCCACCGGTGCGCGTGGCGGGAGTTGCGACAGGGTGCGTTTCGTTATATCCGATTGACAATAACGCACGAAGGCTCAGCATTCGAGGCATCAGGCAGGATGGCATTTCCCTCGACCGCCGGACGACCCGACCGATCCTCGCGCAACGCCGACGATGCGGCTCCAGCCGCCGAGCTCTCGGACGTGCTGAAGGCCCTTGCCCATCCTGTCCGGCTCGCGGCGGTGCGGGCGCTTTCGTCGGGCGAGCGCTGCGTGAGCGAGCTCGGCGCGGAACTCGGCGTGCGCCAGCCCCTTCTCTCCCAGCAGCTGACTGTGCTGAGGGGCGCTCACGTCGTGACCACGCGGCGCGCGGCCAAGCAGGTCTTCTACCGCCTGACGCCCGGTAAGCTCGACCCGCTGCGCGGCCTGTTCAGCGCCATTCACGAGGGCAGCGCCCCCGGGGCTTGATCCGCGACCAACCAGGAGAGGCCGGAAATCCGCAACCTTGACCGGTCGTTCGGCGCGGAATGCGGCGCGGCTATCGGCCGCCACGGCCGTCCAGATCAGCAGACCGCTGCGCCATGCAGTGGCTTCCGCCTCGCGCAGCAGGCGAGGCGGCGCATAATTCCCGTTGCCCCAGCCGGCGCCAGCCAGCTCCCGGTGATCATCCCAACACGAAGCGCAGGTCGCTCCAATCCTGCATGCGCGGTGATTCGGCGACTGTTTGCGGCGCAAAATCGACAAGAGCCGCCGCGTTTGTCCGCAACAACGGCGCGCAACATTTTGAATTCCCCACGAATGGTAGCAATTCTGCGGCACCGATTACCAATACAACCAGTTCAAATGCAGTCATACACGCGCAAATTGCTCAAATATGGAGTCAATTAACACTTATTAACCACATTCTCGCCACCATGGGCCGCGAGACCATTGGCGGGCTGAATTAACACTGCGGGAGCATATTATGACAATGCATTATGTCGCCGGCGGCGGTATCGAAAGCAATGGCCAATATACTGCTGGTACTGCTGGATTTAATCTGGCTGACGTACAGTCATTGGAGCAGCTCAATGCTTTGCCGGAAGGCGTGAAAGGTCTCGTCTGGCTCGACAAGGCTGAAGGCGTTACGAGTGAATTTATCGCAACAGTTTCCCAATACATCGGCAACGGTAAGCTCTGGGGCTTCTACCTCGCAGACGAGCCGGACCCGACCGGGCAGTGGGGCACCAAGGTGTCGGCGGCCGATCTGAAGGCTGAATCCGACTGGATCCACGCGAATGTGCCGGGTGCCAAGACGTTCATCGTGATGATGAACATGGGAATGACTTCCGACCCCACCTACATGAACACGTATAACCCGGCGAATACCGGCATCGATTACTACGGCCTCGACCCCTATCCGATCCGGACCGGCGGCAATATCGACCTGTCGTCGATCAACAAGAACGTCGAAGCCGCGATCAAGGCCGGCATTCCGCTCGAGGCCATCGTGCCCGTCTATCAGGCGTTCGGCGGCGGCGGCTGGTCCACCGATACCGGCGGCAAGTACGTCATGCCGACCAGCGCCCAGATGAAGGCGATGATCGACCACTGGGAGACCGTCGTGCCCGATCCCGCCTTCGACTATGCCTATCACTGGGAGTCGCAGAACGGCGATCAGGCGTTGTCGACCAATTCGGCCCTGCTCGACGTCTTCCGCCAGCACAATGCGGCGACCGATCCGGCCCCGCCGCCCGTGATCGAGACGCTTCCCCCGGTGACCGAGCCTGTCCACCCGCCGGCGGATGGTTCGGGTTCGACTGCCGGCTCGGGCACCGGCACCACGCCTCCGGTCACGGAGCCGACGACCCCCAGCACGGGTACGGGCTCGACCGCCGGCTCGGGGACGGGCACCACGCCGCCGGTCACGGAACCGACCGATCCTGGCACCGGTTCGGGCTCGACTGCCGGCTCGGGCACCGGCACCACGCCGCCGGTCACGGAGCCGACGCCCCCCAGCACGGGTACGGGCTCGACCGCCGGCTCGGGCACCGGCACCACGCCTCCGGTCACGGAGCCGACGACCCCCGTTGTCGATACCGGTAGCACCGGTGGCGGCGGGCGCGGCCACGGCGGCAAGGGCGGCCACAACAAGGGCGACGGGGCGGATTCCGGCCACAAGTTCGCACAGAAGTTCGTGTCCGCGGATTCCTTCAAGTTCTCCGACGCGGCCTCCAAGTTCGCGGAAAGGGCAGCAAGCGCCGACACCACGGACTTCATCACCAAGATCAGTGCCAATGGCCGCTCCCAGTTCGTCGACAAACTGGCAGCCCTTGGCCTGACCGCGGATGTCGCGATCAGCGATGCCGATGCTTCGGCGCAGAACACCGCGAGCGTCGATGCCAGCCCGCCGTCCGGCAAGATGGCCCACCACCAGCATTTCGCCTGGGACCATCTGTGGGGCTGACGCCCTAGGCTCGATCCGATGACAGGGCGCGCAAGAATCGCGTGACTGTGCTAGGAGCGGATGCTCAGACGCCGCCGGGGCTTACTCCGGCGGCGTTCCGCAAGCGTGGAACGACATCGGCCACGCGGCGTCAGTGCAGGTTTGCGGGCACCCGTCTCAGGGGCCCGGACAATGGCATTTCCCGCGGCCTCAGGCCGCCGCGCATCCGGGGCTGGCGGGCCCCGCAGCATCGGTTTTGGTTGCTGGACACCCTCGCATGCGGGGCGATGCTTCATGCCGATGCGACAGCCAGTGCATTCCGGCGGCTGCCCCGGGGCTTGCGACCCCCTAGGGCTTCCCGGCCGGATCGACACCCGCCCGACCGACACCTGAAAGGCTGAATGTGAACGGCAATTCTAACGGCGCCCAGCCGCAGGCAGCACATGCCGTGGCAGGGAAGGAAGACCCGATCGCGGCGGCGCTGAAGGCGTGCCGCGGCCCGCTCCGGGCGGCAGCCGTCTTTTCCGGCGTCCTCAACGTCCTGATGCTGTCCGGCGCCATCTACATGCTGCAGGTCTATGACCGCGTCCTGGTCAGCCGTTCCGTCCAGACCCTCATCGGCCTGACGGCGCTGCTCGCCGGCGTCTTCGTGGTCCAGGCGCTGCTCGACATCATCCGCCAGCGGCTGCTGACCCGCATCGGGCTGTCCGTGGACCGCCGCCTCGCCGGCCGCATCTACCGCCTCGTGCTCAACATCCCGCTGAAGGCGGGACGCACGGTCGATCCGCTCCAGCCGAGCCGCGATCTCGACACCGTCCGGGCCTTCGTCTCCGGCCTCGGGCCGACCGCCTTCTTCGACCTGCCCTGGACGCCGCTCTTCGTCCTTCTCTGCTTCTTCCTGCATCCGCTGATCGGCTGGTCCGTGCTCGTCGGCGGCATCATGCTCTTCACCATCACATGGTTCACCGAACATGCCGTGAAGGACCCCACCAAGACGGTCGCGCGGGAGTTCGGCACGCGCATCGCCATGACCGAGACGTCGCGCCGCAATACCGAGGCGATCGCCGCCATGGGCATGCAGCAGGCGCTGGTCGACCGGTATCTGGCCGTCAACGAGCGCTATCTGGCCGCCCACGAGGCGACAACCGACGCCTCCACCACATTCGGCACGATATCGCGCGTCTTCCGCATGGCCATGCAGTCGGCGATCCTCGGCCTCGGCGCCTATCTCGTGCTGATCGACCAGGCCTCGCCCGGCGTGATGATCGCGGCCTCGATCCTCATGGGCCGCGCGCTGGCGCCCATCGAGATGGCCGTCGCGCACTGGAAGGGCTTCATGGCCACGCGCCAGGCCTGGAACCGGCTGCGCCTGATCACGCAGGCGATCCCCGAGCCGGCACCGCGTCCGCCCCTGCCCGTGCCGAAGCGCATGCTGACCCTCGAACAGGCCGTGGTCGCCGCGCCCGGCAGCCAGGTGCCGATCCTCCATGGCGTGTCGCTGTCGCTGCTCGCCGGCCAGGCGCTCGGCGTCATCGGGCCGTCGGCCTCGGGCAAGTCGACGCTCGCGCGCACGCTCGCGGGCGTGTGGGCTCCGGCGCGCGGCTCCGTCCGCCTCGACGGCTCGGAACTGTCGCAATGGGCGCCGGAGGCGCGCGGCGAATTCATCGGCTACCTGCCGCAGGATATCGGCCTGTTCGACGGCACGATCGCCGAGAACATCGCGCGGTTCCGCCCCGATGCCCGGCTCGACCAGGTGGTGGCGGCGGCGCGCATTGCCGGTTGCGACGTGATGATCCGCTCGCTGCCGGAAGGCTACGAGACGCGCATCGGCGAGGGCGGGCTTGCCCTTTCCGGCGGCCAGCGCCAGCGCGTCGCGCTCGCGCGCGCCGTGTTCGGCGATCCCTTCCTGGTGCTGCTCGACGAACCCAACGCCAATCTCGACGCCGACGGCGAGGCGGCCGTCACGCAGGCCATCCGCCACATCCGCGAACGCAACGGCATCGCCATCGTCATCGCGCACCGGCCGAGCGCGCTCGCCGCCGTCGACATGGTCGCGGTCATGCGCGACGGCCGGCTTGCGGCCTTCGGCCCGCGCGACTCGACCCTTGAACGCGTACTGGCACCCGATGCCGGAGGAACCCGATGATGATCGACGCACGCGACAAGCTCGCGCTTCTTGCGGCCGCGATCCCGGCCGCGCGCAGCCTCGCCGGCGCATCGGAGAAGCTTGCCCGCAAGGCCCGGTCAAAGCTCCCTCCGGCGGGCGACCTTCTGCGCCTGTCCGGCACCGTCGCGAAGCGGGCGGGCTCCGCGCTGTTCGCCTCCGGGCCCACTGATCCGAACATGGGCCGGCTGATCCGGTCGGGCATGACGATCGTCGCCGTTTTCGTCGGCGGCTTCGGCCTCTGGGCGGCGACTGTCCCGTTGTCCGGCGCCGTGGTGGCGAGCGGCACGGTCGTCGCCGACACCTATGTCAAGACGGTGCAGCACCCGACGGGCGGCGTGATCGGCGAAATCCGCGTCCGCGAGGCAGCGCATGTGAAGGAGGGCGACGTCCTCATCCGGCTCGACGACACGGTCATCCGCGCCAATCTCCAGGTGGTGGTCAAGCAGATCAACGAGGCGCAGGCGCGCATGGCGCGGCTGGAGGCCGAGCGTGACGGCCTGCGCGAGATCGCCATTCCCTCCGATCTCGAACCGTGGATGAGCTTCCCCGACGTGGTCCGGGCCGTCGACAGCGAAAAAAGCCTGTTCCAGGCAAGGCTGGAGGCCCGCGAGGGCCAGACCAAGCAGTTCCGCGAGCGGATCGGCCAGATTCGCGAGGAGATCACCGGCATCGCCGCGCAGGAGCAGGCCCGCCGCCGTCAGGCCGAACTCATCGACCGGGAGGTCGCCGATATCGGCGACCTGTTCCGCCGCAACCTCGTGCCGCGCACGCGCATCGTCGAACTCGAACGCGAGCAGGCCCGCCTCAAGGGCGATGTCGGCCAGTTCGTGGCCGAACGCGCCCGCGCGCAGGCGCGCATCACGGAGAACGAACTGCTCATCCTGCAGGTCGGGCAGGACCTGCGCCGCGAGGTCGCCAGCGAGCTGCGCGACGTACAGGCCAAGCTCGGCGAACTGGTCGAGCGGCGGGTTCAGGCCGAAGACGCGCTGAAGCGCATCGAGATCCGCGCGCCGCAGGGCGGCATCGTCCACCAGCTCGCCTATCACACTGTCGGCGGCGTCATTCCGGCGGGGCAGCAGATCATGCAGGTCGTGCCGGGCGACGACGATCTCGTTCTCGAAATCCGGGTCCAGCCGCAGGACATCGAGAAGGTCGTGGTCGGGCAGGCCGCGCATGTGCGCCTGACCGCCTTCCCCCATGGCACGACACCGGAAGTCGAGGCGAAGGTGCTGAGGGTCTCGGCCGATGTCGTCCGCGACCCGAACCTCGGCACATCCTACTACACGGCCCGCGTCGCGCTGCGGGACGGCGAACTCGCCCGGCTCGGCAATCACAAGCTCGTTCAGGGCATGCCGGCCGAGGTCTATGTCCGCACGGGCGACCGGACCGCCCTCGCCTATCTGATGAAGCCGATCATGGACCAGCTCAAGCGGGCCTTCCGCGAGAAATAGGGCCGCACGCCCTGCTGCGTCCGGTTGCAGGGCGCGCAGCGGCGTCACGTCAGGACGCCATCGCGGTGCGTGCGCCCGAATAGTCGAGATACCAGTCGACGAAGGCGCGCACGCCCTGGGCGAGCGGCGTCGATGGCCGATAGTCCGTCAACGCCGCGAGCAGGCGGTGATCGGCATGGGTTTCGCGCATGTCGCCGGGCTGCATGGGCAGCAGGACGCGCTCCGCCCGCCGGCCGGTTGCGGCCTCGATGCAGGCGACGAATTCCAGCAGGCCCACCGGAGCGCCGCCGGCAATGTTCACGACCCGCCACGGGGCGACGGCCGACAGGCTGTCGCTGCCGCCCTCGAAGGCAATCGGACTGTCCGGCTGCGGAGCCCGATCGACCAGGCGCACGATCGCCTCGACCAGATCGTCGACATAGGTGAAGTCGCGCCGCATCGCGCCGTGGCCGTAGAGCTCGATCGGCCGCCCGGCCTGCATGGCATCGACGAACTTGAACAGGGCCATGTCGGGGCGGCCCCATGGGCCGTAGACCGTGAAGAAGCGGAAGCAGGTGGTCGGCGTCCGCCACAGATGCGCATGGCTGTGCGCCATGGCCTCCATCGCCTTCTTGGTGGCGGCATAGAGCGTGATCGGCCAGTCCGTCCGATCGGTCTCGCAGAACGGCGTCGGGCTGCCGCCATAGACGGAACTGGTCGAGGCCAGCAGGAGATGGCGCGGCTGCACGCGCCGGGCCACTTCGAGCAGGTTGAACGAGCCGACGACATTGTGGCCGACATAGGCGTGCGGCGCCTCGATGGAGTAGCGCACGCCCGCCTGCGCGGCGAGGTGGATGATGACCTCCGGCGCGGCAAGATCGGCGGCCCGTTGCAGGGCGTCTTCGTCCTCCAGCCAGGCGATGACCGGCCTGAACCCGGAGAACTGCTCGAGAAGTGCGTGGCGCGCCCGTTTCAGGCGCGGGTCGTAGTAGTCGGTGATGGCATCGAAGCCGACCACGGAATGCCCCTCGCCCAGCAGCCGCCGGGCGAGATGGAAGCCGATGAACCCGGCAGTGCCGGTGATCAGGAAGCGGGTCATGCCCGCCTCCGGTCGAGGACATGGTCCCGCCCGACCCCGTCCAGCGCAACCGGCGCGGGCATTTCCGGACGCCGGGCGCGGCGGAGCCTTGCCGCCGGCAGGTCGTCGTCGTCGCCACGGCCAATTCCGACATAGCGGAAGCCGTGACGGACCACGTCGCGGGCGGAGTAGATGTTCCGCAGGTCGACCAGCACGGGCTGGGCCATCAGCCCCTTCAGCCGCGGCAGGCCGAGGGCGCGGAACTGGTCCCATTCGGTGACGATGGCGAGGGCCGACGCCCCGCGCGCCGCCTCGTAGGGGTTCTTGCAGAACACGACCTCCGGCAGCAGCGCGCGGGCCTGATCCATGCCTTCGGGATCATGGACCCGGACCTCGGCGCCCGCATCGAGAAGACCGCGAATGATGGCAAGCGAGGGCGCCTCGCGGACATCGTCGGTATTCGGCTTGAAGGTCAGGCCAAGCACCGCGATGGCCTTGCCACGCACCGAGCCGCCGGCAGCCGTGATGATCCTGCGCGCCATGGCCCGCTTGCGCTGGTCGTTGACCGCCACCGTCGCCTCGATCAGCCGCAGCGGCGCATCATGGTCCTGGGCGGTCTTGACGAGGGCCAGCGTGTCCTTGGGAAAACACGAGCCGCCGAAGCCGGGACCGGCATGGAGAAATTTCGACCCGATGCGGTTGTCTGCGCCGATGCCGCGCGCAACGTCCTGCACGTCCGCGCCGACCTTCTCGCAGAGATCGGCGATCTCGTTGATGAAGGTGATCTTCATGGCGAGGAAGGCATTGGCCGCATATTTGATCAGCTCGGCCGCCCGGCGCGACGCAAAGAGCAGCGGCGATGTGTTGAGGAACAGCGGCCGGTAGACCTCGGACATCACCTCGCGCGCGCGTTCGTCCGTCGTACCAATGACGATCCGGTCGGGCCGCTTGAAATCGCCGATCGCCGCGCCTTCCCGAAGGAATTCCGGATTGGAGGCAACGACCACGTCGGCCGCCGGGTTGGTCGCGCGGATGATCCGCTCGACCTCGTCGCTGGTGCCGACCGGGACGGTCGACTTGGTGACCACCACGGTGAAGCCGCGCAGCGCCGAGGCGATCTCCCGCGCGGCGGCGAAGACGTGGGAAATGTCGGCGAAGCCGTCGCCGCGGCGCGACGGCGTGCCGACGGCGATGAAGACGGCATCCGCCTCTCCGACCGCCGGCGCGAGCGCCGTCGTGAAGGCGAGGCGTCCCGCCTCGACATTTCGTGCCACCAGTTCAGCCAGTCCCGGCTCGAAAATCGGCACCCTGCCGCCGAGCAGGGCGTCGATCCGCTGGGGATCGCTGTCGACGCAGGTGACGGAATGGCCGAAATCGGCAAAGCAGGCCCCGGATACGAGGCCGACATAGCCGCAGCCGATCATCGCGATATGCATGGCGCTTCTCCCTTCCTCGCAGGCCGTCGCGCAGCCCGGTCAGGGCAGCACGGCCACCCGCGTGAGGAGGGAGACCAGCTCCGCCTGACGCCGCGTCTGGGTCTTGGCGAAGATGGCGGCGAGCTGGGAGCGGACGGTCGTCCGGCTGAGACGCCGGCTGCGCGCGATCTCCATCGGCACCTCGCCCTGCGCCAGCAGCAGCGCCAGCCGCGTTTCGGCAAGCGTCAGGCCGAACATGCGCTGAAGCATGCTGGGATTGGGCTGCAGATGGGCGTCGAGGTCGAGCAGCATGACCAGGCAGCGGCCGTCCGCAGGCGGGTCCGGTGTCTGGTTGACGAAGAGCGGGGCCTCATCGCGGCCGGACACCACCACCCAGGAGAGCGCGCCGAGCGTCGGCCGGGTGCGCGAACGATCCATCAGACGGCGGAAAGCACGGGAGATCTCCTCAAGACCGCGCGAGGCGCCGGCAGCGCCCATCAGCAGCGTGCGGGCAGTCGCATTGGCCTCGACGACGCTGCGCCCGTCGGCGAGCACCAGATAGCCGCAGCCGAGGCGGTCGAGCGCGCCAAGCGCCGGGTGGTCCGGCGCATCCCGGCTGCCCGGATCGGCAAGCGAGGGAGAAAATTCGCGGCTGCGCGGGGGCGGCGGACGCCTCCCTTCCAGAAATGGCGGAGGTGAGCGGAGAGAGGCTTCTGCGTGGCTGCTCGCAAACGTCATGACACTACTCCCTACGAGAGCCTTCCGACGACGGAACGGGTTCGGCGATGACGCGCGGTTGCGCTCATCGCGCCGGATTGCGCGCTGTCGTTGTACGGAAGTTTGGTGTTTCCCCTCGACCTCCGGCGACAGACAGAGGCCAATTCATGCTATTTCACAATCACTTGACTGGAATTTCCCGGCAGATCCGAAGAACTGCACCCCCATGCGTTCCAGCACCTGAAGAGGATAGCAGCACGGCCCCGATCTACACGCGCCCGTTGTAGTTAGCCAGCTTGCCCCGATGGGCGGCCAAATCGTTCGAATGCATACTTCCGTTAGGTAATGTCGATCAATCTACTCCGAACGTAGTATCGCCTGCGGAGTACTCCTTCCAGCCAGCCTTTCGTCGTTCGCGACGGCCGAACGGCCTGAGCCCGTGCCCACCCTCGCACGGGGTCTTAAAGGGCGCGGGCGCAACGCGGACACGCGCGCGAGGGCACCTTCGCCGAACGATGTGGGCGCATCGACCCGCCGGCCGCCCGATACCTTTCGGGCCGAGGCAGGAGCCGTCCTTCAAATGGACGAAGACCGGCCGGGACAACGCTGCCTAGCATCCAATCTCCGCCGGAGCTGACGCCCAGCCGATGCTCCCCGGCGGCCACATCCGCATTCGGGAATGTCTCGCGTCTATCGGTCGATGCCGGCCCTGGGCGGATCATGGGAGGTTCGCATGAAGGCAGTGATCCAATGTGGCGGCAAGGGCACCAGGCTGCGTCCCTATACGGCAGTGCTGCCGAAGCCTCTCATGCCCATCGGCTCGCGGCCGGTGCTGGAACTGCTGCTGAAGTGGCTGCGCCGCAACGGCATCCGCGAGGTGTTCATCACCACCGGCTATCTCGGCCACCTCATCCGCAGCTTCTGCGGCAATGGCGAGCAGTGGAACCTCAAGATTGTCTACACCGAGGAGGTCGAGCCGCTTGGAACGATCGGCCCGCTGACCCTCGTGCGAGATCGCCTGCTGGACGGTCCGTTCCTCGTGCTCAACGGTGATGTGCTCACCGATCTCAACCTCAGCCAGTTCACGAATTTCCATCGCCGGCAGCCCGGTCCGGTGACCATCGCCACGTCGGTGCGGACCATCAAGATGGATTTCGGCGTCATCGAGGAGATCAATGACACCGTCGTCGGCTTCCGCGAGAAGCCCTCGCTGCCGCATCTGGTCAGCATGGGTCTCTACTGCATGGACCCCTCGGTCTTCGAACTCATTCCCGACGGCGTGCCGTTCGGCTTCGACGACCTGATGCTGCAGATGCTCGAGGACCAGACGCCGGTGCATGTCTTCAAGCACAACGGCCTCTGGCTCGACATCGGCCGCGTCGAGGACTTCCACCGCGCCCAGGACATCGCATGGGACGACCAGTCGGTCGTCGCCGAGTCCCAGGCTGCCTGAGCCCCTCACTGGCAAGGATCCGCGCCATGCTGCTGGTCGGCGAGCCCATTCTGGGTCACGAAGAGAAGAACGCCCTCTGCGATGTCATCGACAGCGGCTGGCTGACGATGGGCGATCGCGTCCGCGCCTTCGAGGAGGCCTTCGCCCATGCCCATGGCGCGGAGGATTCCGTCGCGGTGAACTCCTGCACGGCGGCGCTGCACCTGATCCTGCATGCCCTCGGCCTCGGCCCCGGCGACGAGGTGCTCGTCCCCTCGCTCACCTTCGTGGCGACGGCCAACAGCGTTCTCTATGTCGGCGCGACGCCGGTCTTCGTCGACATCCAGTCTGCCGACGTGCCGCTGATGTCGCTGGCCGAGGCGGAAGCCCGCTGCACGCCACGGACCAAGGCCGTCATCCTCGTCCACTTCGCGGGATACCTGCCGGACCGGGCGGCCTGGCAGGCCTTCGCGCATCGGCGCGGCCTCATGCTGATCGAGGATGCCGCCCATGCGCCGGGTCTGCGCGAGGTCGGCACGTTCGGCGTCGCCGCAGCCTTCAGCTTCTACGGCAACAAGAACATGACCACCGGCGAGGGCGGCGCGGTGATCGCCCGCGACCCCGCCCTTCTGGCAACGATCCGGCAGGCGCGCGGCCACGGCATGACCAGCGGCACGCGCCAGCGGCTCGACGCCCGCACGCCGACCTACGACGTCACCATGATCGGCTTCAACTACCGGCTGGACGAGCTGCGCGCAGCCATCGGCCTCGCCCAGCTCCGCCATCTTCCGCACTGGAACGAGACCCGCCGCGCGCTCACGGCCGAATATCGCCAGCGACTCGCCTTCCATTGCCCCGGCCTGACCGTGCCGTTCTCGCAGCCGCGGCTGACCACCTGCCACATCATGCCGGTGCTCCTGCCGGTCGGCACCGATCGGCAGTCGGTGATCGACCATCTGCGCTCCGACGGCATCCAGACGACGATCCACTATTCGCCCGTGCACCTGATGACGCTCTACAGCAACCTCTGGCGGGGCATCAGCCTGCCGCGCACGGAGGATTTCGCCAGGCGCGAGCTGACGCTGCCGCTGCATCCCCGCATGGACGCAGCAACGGTCGAGACGGTCGCGGCCAGTCTCGGGCAGGCCCTGCGCAGCCGCGCATCGGTGGAGGCCGTGGCATGAGCGCGCCCGAGCTCGACCTGCGCCATGGCCACGCGGCCCGCGACGTCGGCGAGGCGGCGAGCCGCTGCTTCGACCTCATGATTGCGATCGCCGCGCTCATCGTCCTGTCGCCGGTCTTCCTCGCCGTGATGGTGGCCATCTGGATCGAGGGCGGCAGGCCGCTCTTCTTCGCGCAAGTTCGACTCGGTCGCGGCGGGCGGCCCTTCGTCATGTACAAGTTCCGCAAGTTCGCCGCCGCCAGCGGCACGGACGGATGCCCGCTCACCGTCGCGGGGGACATGCGGCTGACGGCTGTGGGGGCCTTCCTGGCCGCGACCAAGCTCGACGAACTGCCGCAGCTCTGGAACGTGCTGCGCGGCGACATGGCGATCGTCGGTCCGCGGCCGGAATCCATGGCCTTTGCGGATTGCTTCCGCGGCGCCTTCGAGCATGTCCTCGACTTCAAGCCCGGACTGCTCGGGCCGAGCCAGATCTATTTCCGCAACGAGTGCCGCTTCTACCCGGCGGATGCGGACCCGACCACCTTCTACCGGGAGGTCCTGTTCCCGGCCAAGGCACGGCTGGACCTCGCCTATTTCCCGCACCGGACCCTCGCATCCGACTTCGCGCTGCTGGTGCGCGGCGTGCTGGCGGTGCTCGGCTGGGCGCCGGCGAGGAGCGCGGCCGGCGACCGCGCCGGCCCGGCGGACGTGCGCATGCCGGGTCATTCGTGAGGCCGCACGGAGCAGGGAGGCGCTGCGCCATGGACTACAGGGGCATGAAGGTTCTCGTCACCGGCGCCGACGGCTTCATCGGCTCGCACCTGACGGAGGCTCTGGTCGAGGCTGGCGCCCACGTGACGGCGCTGGCGCTCTACAACTCCTTCGACAGCCACGGCTGGCTCGACGATGTGCCGGAGCCGGTGCGGCAGAACCTGACGATGATCCGCGGCGACGTGCGCGATGCCGCCTTCGTCGCCCGCATCGTCCAGGGCCAGCACGTGGTGTTCCACCTCGCGGCCCTCATCGCCATCCCGCATTCCTATGCCGCCGCGCAGTCCTATGTGGAGACCAACGTCATCGGCACGCTCAACGTGCTCGAGGCGGCGCGCCAGTACGGCACCGAGCGCGTGATCCACACCTCCACCAGCGAGGTCTACGGCACGGCGCAGACCATGCCGATCGCCGAGAGCCACCCGCTGCAGGGCCAGTCGCCCTATTCGGCCTCCAAGATCGGCGCCGACATGATGACCGAAGCATATGCCCGGTCGTTCGGGCTGCCGGCGGTGATCCTCCGGCCGTTCAACACGTTCGGCCCGCGCCAGAGCGAAAGGGCGATCATCCCGACCATCATCCGCCAGGCGCTGGATCCCGGCTGCGAGGCGATCATGGTCGGCGACACCACGCCGGTGCGCGACCTGACCTATGTCGACGACACGGTGGCCGCCTTCCTGGCCGCGGGGAACGCGCCGGGGATCGAATTCGGGCGGCCCTACAATGCCGGCTGCGGCAAGGCCGTGACGGTGGCCGACCTGATCGAGATCATTCGCGGCCTTACCGGCACGACCAAGCCCGTGCGGCGCGACGAGGCGCGGATGCGCCCGGTCAATTCCGAGGTGCGGGCGCTGCTCGCCGACAATGCCCTGCTGCGCCGCGAGACGGGCTGGCGGCCCGGCACCAGCCTCAGTGAAGGCCTCGAAAAGACCATCGCCTGGTGGCGCGGTCGCATGGGCGCCGGCCGGGTGCGCCGCGAGAAGGATTTCATCACATGAACCGGCCCGTCAGGGCCGGGCGCCGGCGTCTGATCGGATCGGTCGCGGCCGCCGCCACGATCGCGGTCCTTTCCGGATGGGCGTCGGCGTTCTCCGACAACCTCTCCGGCGCCAGGGTCATCCCGGCACCGGAGACTGCGCTGCCGGGCTATCTCCAGCCCAGCCGCGACCCCGCCTACGGGACGCCCTACACGCGCATCACCGATCCGGGCGCGACGCTGGGAGCGGGCATAGCCTGTGGCCGCGACATGTGCCGCCACCGCTATTCAAGCGCGCAGGCGTGGAACGCCGACCAGAGCCTGCTGCTCATCCCGATCGGCTGCGGCGGATTGTGCTTCTTCGACGGCCGCACCTACGAGCCGCTGTTCCGCCGCGCCCGTTTCGGCGAATGCGAATGGCATCCCCTGCGTCCCGAAGCGATGATCTGCGTGACGCCCTCCGCCGTGCTGATCTGGGAGCCGAAGAGCGCGCGCGAGCAGGTGCTCTACCGGGCATCGAACTATCGCGACCTCAAATTCGGCCCCAACAAGGGCAATCCCTCGAATGACGGGCGCTGGATCGCCATCCGCGCCCTCGCCCCGGGTGGCGGCGAAGTGGTGTTCGCCTTCGATCTCGCCGAGCAGCGCAAGGGGGCCGACATCCCCCTTCAGGGGCTGCCCGGCCGCACCAATTCCTGCACCATCTCGCCGCTCGGCCTGCATGTCGCCTGCTTCCAGAACGTGCCGGACGGCACCGACCAGGCATTCATCTTCTCTCGGGACGGCAACCTCGTTCAGCGCTGGCCGGAGCACCATCGTCCAGGTCACGGCGACATGACCGTCGATGCCGATGGCAGCGAGGTCTATGTCGGCATCAGCAAGGCGCCGCCGGACCGCTATTTCATCATCAAGCGGCGACTCACCGATGGCGCCGTGACGGTTCTCGCGCCGACAGGCGAAGGCCAGCACGCCTCGCTGCGCTCGACCGGCCGGCCGGGCTGGGTCTTCGTCACCTATGCGGGCGATCCGGCGGCAGTCGCGCGGCGGCCGGGCTGGGCACCGTTCGCGCGCGAGGTCGTCGCGCTGAAGATCGACGGCAGCGGCGAGTTCCGCCGCGTCGTTCACACCCATAGCGTCCGGCACGACTACTGGAACGAGGCTCAGGCCTCGCCGTCGCCGGACGGCACCCAGATCATCTGGGCAAGCAACTGGAACCGGCCGGGCGGCCCGATCCACGCCTTCGTCGCCCGGCTCGACTGGCCGGCACGCGCGGCCGCCGCAGAACCCGTGATGGAGCCGCCGAGATGACCCGCAGCAGGCCTTCCCTCCTCCTCGCCGCCTCGCTTCTCTGCCTTGGCCTCGCAGCGCCGCCGCAGTCTGCGCGTGCGGATGGCCCCTACCGGCTGGCTCCGGGCGATACCGTCGAGATCGGTCTCGCCGTGCTCGGCGACCAGCGCCAGCGCGCCATGGTCCAGGCTGATGGAACCATCGCCCTGCCCTGGACCGGCCGCGTGATGGTCGGCGGGCTGACGGCGGCGGAGTTCCAGGCGCGCATGGAGGCGCTGCTGCCGAACCGTGTGCTGCGCAGCCGCACGCCGGACGGGCGCGAGCACATCATCTCGGTGCGGCCCGAGGACATCTTCGTCTCGGTGGCGGAATTCCGGCCCGTCTATGTCACCGGCGACGTGCTCACCCCCGGCCAGCAGACCTATCGGCCGCAGATGACCGTCCGGCAGGTGGTGACGGCGGCCGGCGGCTACAGCCTGCTGCGCTCGCGCGCCACGCAGACCGGCACCGACCCGGCCGACCTGCGCCGCGACCATGACACGCTGTGGACCGAGTATCTGCGCGAATACTACCGCATCCTGCGCACCCGCGCCGAGCTTGCCGGCCATGACAGTTTCGACCTGACCCCGCCGCGCTCGTCGCCGCTGCCGTCGTCCGTCCCCGACAGCATCGGCCAGGCCGAGCTGGAATCGCTGAAGGTGACGCAGGCCGATTTCCGCCTCGAAGGCGCCTATCTCACCCGCGCCGCGCGGGAAACGCAGGAACAGGCCGTCGTGCTCGCCCGGCGCGAGCAGGAGGAGGAAAAGGGCGTCGAGGCGGACACTGCCGAGCTCGAGCGCATCAACCGCCTCTATGGCGGTGGCAATCTGGTCAGCCAGCGCGTCAGCGAGAGCCGCCGCGCCGTCCTCCTGTCCTCGTCGCGGCGCCTCGAGACCACGGTCCAGCTCATGCGCGCGCGCCGGCAGGCGGACGATTACGCGCGCCAGCTCGAACGGCTGGGCAACCAGCGGCAGAACACGCTCCTGCTGCAGTTGCGGGACGCCAGCACGCGCCTTGCCGACCTCGCCCTGCGCATCCAGGCGGTTGGCGAGAAGCTCCGGCCGAGCGGCGGCGCGGTTTCGGCGCCCGGCCCCGGCGCGACGACCACGACCACCCTTGTCGTGACGCGCAAGGTCGGCGAGCAGTGGCAGCGACTGCCGGTGACGGAGGATACCGACGTGCTGCCCGGCGATGTCGTGGAAGCGGTGCTGCGCTCCGAGGCGACCGCCGCCGTCGCGAACTGAGCTGGCGATCAGCCGCATCAGGGCCGGCGTCTCACCGCGCCGGCCTTTCCGCGTTCAGATATGGCCGAACTGGAGCGCCGACAGGATGAGCGGCAGGTTGTGCGCCAGATGCGGCGGCACGACCAGATCGAGGTGCCCGCCGGCAATCGGCACGATGTCCAGCCCGCCGACCATGCGCCGCCAGCCGAGATCGTCCGACAGGCCCCGCCGCTCGCAGCGGAACAGCGTGCCGGTGATCGGCAGCGGCGGCTCCTGCGGCCCGCCGAGCCACCGTCCCATGGCGCGCATCCTGAGCACCTCTTCCAGCTCCAGCCGCAGCATGAAGCGGGTTCCTGAAAGCCGGCCCGGCAGGGTCCTCGCCAACAGCCGGCCGAACCCCGCCTCGCAGCCGAGCCGCACAGCCAGTTTTGCGACGCTGCGGCAGAGCATGCGATAGATCGTGACGCGGTGCGTGCGGACCCGCTGGATCGCGCGCGCCACCGCCTCGCCCGGCTGGTGGCGCCGGCCGTCGACATTGGTGTCGAGGATGCCGAGGAAGCGGATCTGCCGGCCGTCCGCCAGCAAGCGGCTGGCGGTCTCGAAAGCGACTGCGCCCCCGAGCGAGTAGCCGAGCAGGCGGATTTCGCCGCGCGGCTGGGCCGCCCGGATCTGGGCGAAGGCATTGTCGGTCATTGCGGCGACGGTCTGCTGGCCGTCGAGAATGGCGTCGAGGCCCGGGTAGCGGATCGGCACCACGCGGACGACGCGGCCCATCTCGCCGCCGAATGCGGCCATGCTCGGCCCGTAGCCGACCGAACCGGGGAACAGGAACAGGATCGGCCGGGCGTCATCGTCGGCGCGAGCCGCAAGCGGGTCGTCGTCGGGCGGGCTCGATACCGCCTCGACCATCTCCTCGAAGCTCATGTCGATGCGGTAGGCCTCCATGCGCAGCTCGCGGCCGAGCGCCGTCTCGATGTCGAGCACGCATTGGAGGAGCTTCAGCGAGTCGCCGCCGGCCTCGTCCCAGCGGCCATGCGCCTCGGCCGTCCGCAAGGTCGCCTTCCATATCCGCTCGACCACCGCGCGTTCATTGGACGGCGCCACACTCTCCTGCCGGTCTGGTCTGGCGGCGCTGTCGCGGGCGCGGATGCGCAGTTCGCCGTCGAGGCGGCGCAGCGCCTGCGCGTCCATCTTGCCGCCCGGCAGCCTCGGCAGGTCGGGCAGGACATGGAGGCGGGCGGGGTGCAGCGACGGCGGCAGGCTGCGCCGCACCGACTGGCGAAGCGCCTCGACCGGATCGCCGCCCTCCTGCCGGGGAACCACGAAGGCGACGAGTTCGCCCGCCTCGGTCGGCAGCGCCGCGGCGTCGGCGACCAGCGGCGACTGCCGCAGCACGACCTCCAGTTCCGCCGGCTCCACCCGGCGGCCGTTGATCTTCAGCTGCCGCCCCTTGCGACCGACGATGCGAACCAGACCATCGGCGGCGACGGTCACCAGATCCCCGGTCGGCAGGATGCGCCGGCCGGGACTCTCGGGGTCGGCCGCCAATGGCACGACGCCACCGCCCGACCAGTGGCCGAGCGCCACATAGGGACTGCTGATGACGAGTTCGCCGGTTCCACCGGGTGGAACCGGCCGGCCGTCCTCGCCGAACACCGCATAGGCGATGCCGGGCAGCAGGTAGCCGGCGGGCACGCCGACGCCATCCCCGGGCGCCGCCTCGCCGGGAAACCACTGCGATCCCGTCGTCTCGGTCGACGAATAGCTCACCTGCACCCGGCAGCCGGCCGGAGCGACGGCGCGCACCGCTGCGATGTCGTCCCACAGGATGCGCTCGCCGGCGATGCGGACGATCCGCAGCGAGGCGAAATCGTCGCCGCCCTCCCGCATCAGCGCGCGAAGCAGGGCCGGCACGATATAGACCACCGTCGCCCCGGCCATGCGGAACCGGCGCCGCACGCCGCGCAGGCCCGCGGCCTCGACATCGACGATCTGCAGGGTTGCCCCGGTCGTCAGGGCGGAGAGCACTTCCCGGCAGCCGGCAATGGTGGCCGCGCCGCTCAGCGGCATCAGGACGTCGCCGGGCCCGATGTGGCAGGCATCGACATATTGGTGGACACGCTGCAGCAGGCTGCGCTCGCTGTTGACGATGCCCTTGGGGCGGCCCGTGCTGCCGGACGTGTAGAGGACGACGGCCGGACGGTCGACCGAAGCGGTCATGCCGGAACCGACGGTCCGGTGTGGCGGCGCTGGCGCCAGCGCAGCCGTCGCGTCGATCCAGCGGATGGCCGGCGATGCGGGCCAGTCTGCCGGGCGGCTGGCGCCGATCCCGACCACCGCGGGCAGCCGCGCATCGGCGACGATGTCGAGGATGCGCTGCGGCGGATCACGCGGGTTGAGCGGCACGACCAGCCGGTCGCATTCGAGGCCGGCGAGCATGCCGACCGGGAACCAGGCCGAGTTGCCGAGCAGCAGCCCGACCGCCTCGCCCTGCGCCGTGACCGCGGAAATCCGGTCCGACAGCGAAGAAACCGCCTCAACCAGCTGGCGGTAGGAGAGCGCGACCGCGTCATCCACCACAGCGGGCTTGTCGGGAAACGCGGCGGCCATCCGCCGCACATGCTGCATTACCGGCACCCCGGCGAACTGCGCGCCGAGCGGCTCGAAGGGATGGTCGACGGGGCCGCCCGCGTCCAGTTCCCTGCGCGGCGGCATCGACCATACGAAGGACGACGGGGGCGCTGCCGGAACCTCGCGCCGGACGGGGCCGTCGTCGATCGGGGCGCCCCCTGTCGTCCGGCGGCTGTTCACTTCGAGCATGGACGGCTCCGTTCCCCGCATTGTCGTCCTAGGCGGCGGCCGGAGTGGCGACATCGTGCGATCGGAGGAGGTTCCGGCCGGAACGCCACCAACCCGCGTCATGGGTTCAATTCCCTCCCGCCGGGATCTGCCGCACGGCACGCGAACGCAGGCGCTCCGAAACAGCGCAGGCGAGCCCCGGCAGGAGATCGAGCCGGCGGTAGATGCTCACCGCCATGATGATGTTCCAGACGACGATCACCAGTGTGGTCGCCACCGCCGCGCCGATGCCCCCGAACAGCTTGATGCCGATGAGGCAGCCCGCGACGTTGAGCGCCGCGCTGACGGCCATGGCGAGCGCCGCCGCCCGCTCCTGACCCGTCATCGTCATCAGGTGCTGCTGCGGCCCCATCGCGGCGGCGATGAGCTGGCCGAGAACGAGCAGGCGCGCGATCTGGGCTCCTTGCACGAAATCCTCGCCGAAGAAGCGCAGCACGGGCTCCATGAAGATGAGGAGCGGCGCGGCCAGGAGGCCCGATACGGCGAAGGACAGGAGCGCGGCGCGTGCGAAGAGCCGCTGCAGGCCGGCATGGTCATCGCGTGCGTGAAGATCCGCCGCCGTCGGCGCGAACATCGTGCCGACCGCGACGCGCGGCAGCAGGATCAGCGTGGCGATGCTGAAGCCGAGCGCAAAGATGCCGGCCTCGCGGATATGTTCCAGCCAGCCCAGCAGGATGACGCCGGTGCGGACCATGAGGACGTCGAGCAGCGACAACACCGTCATCGGCAGCACGGTCGCGCACCATTGGGCGACGGAGAAGGCCGGACGCACGCCCTTCAGGTAGGCCGGCCAAATCCGCAGCATGAGCACGAAGGCGAGGCAGGCGGTGAGCACCGAACTGACCAGCAGAGCGGTCAGGACGCCGGTGGCGTCCACCGGTCGGATGGCGAAAGCCGCCATGACCGCGACCAGTGCCGACAAAAGCGCATCGCGGGCGATCCGTTCGGGCAGAAGCGCCGTGACCACCCCGCCGAAGGCGCGCACCAGCGCCGCGCTGATCAGGTACATGGTCATCGCCGGAATCGTAGCCATGCCGATCAGCAGCCCCGCCTCCTTGGCATCCGGAATGTGCGCGGCGACCGCGACGATCACCGCCGTTCCGATCGCGGCGAGGACCAGCGATGCGAAGGCCGAAACGCCGATTGCGAACAGCACGACACCCCGAACCAGAGCCCATTCCTCGCGCGCCGCATGGACCGGCACGAAGCGCAGCACGGCGACGTGAAAGCCGAGTGTCGCGATGTAGGAGAGGAACGAGGTCCAGGCCAGCACGTAGGAGAAGATGCCGAAGCCGTCCGTGCCGATCAGGCGCGCGATCTGCAACTGCACCAGGCTGGTGAGCACCGCACCGCCGACATAGAGCGCGAAGGCCTGCGCGCTCGCGCTGGTCATGCGCTGCCCGAGATCCGCCTCCTTCTCCGTCCGCGATCTCTGGTCCTGTCCGATTTCCGTGGGACGATCAGGCGGCGGCGCATCGCCCGGCACCTTCGCGACCTTCCCGAGACGCTGCGCGACCTCGTACTCGATCTTGTCCAGCGCGGCGCCGAGCGAGACGCTGTCCAGCGATCGCACCTGGATGATCGAGCCGCCGCGCTGTTCAAGCAGCCACTGGATTCGATCCGCGATGGGCCCGGCGGCCAGATTGGTCGTGAGCTCGGCGTCGAAGAACTGCTCCATTCGCGGCTCGCGGTCGGACCGGTCTCGCAGACGACGTTCAAGGAGTTCGCGGGGAGCATCGAGGCGAACCACGAGGTCAGCCTGTGGTGCCGCCTCCAGCGCGCCCGCGAGCGCATGGTCGTCGGCCGCGTGGCTGAAGGCCGCGAGCGAACAGACCGCCTGCAGATAGGCCTGGTCGAAGATCACGACCCGGCTCGTTTGGGCGTTGCGCTTCCAGCAGCGCGACAGGCGCAGGATGTATTGCCAGAAGCGCAGCATCCAGACCGGGCTCTTGGGCGGAAGCAGCCGGATCAGCGAGGTTGTCAGCCGCAGTTCCTGCCGGTGCTTGCGCGGCTGGAACACCGTCGCCAGCGTCCTCAGGAATGCGCGACCCACCCGTCCGAGCGCGGAGATGCTGCCGCCGGGATCGACGGATCGTCCGGAATCGCCCTGCCGGTGGCTGAGCACCACGGCCGTGGAATGACCCTGACGCTGGAGCCGCTGGCAGAGCGCCAGGGCCAATGTGGTCTTGCCGGAGCCGGGCGGGCCGAACAGTTCGATGATCATGTCAGCCTCCGACGCGGGCACCCGCCAGGACGACGGGCCTCTGCGCCAATGCGGGCTCCTCCTCCGAGAGGATCGAGGCGATCCGCGGCCCGCCTGACGTCTCCACGCCCGCGGCCCGGGCGAGGAACTGCACGGCGTCGCGCGCCGCCGCCCGGTCGGTGATGCCCGCGCGGACGAGGAACAGGATCCAGTCGGCGTTCATCGCGGCGAGACCGACCTCGGGCCGCTCGCGGACGCTGTCATCGTCCACGATGATCAGGTCGTAGGTGCCACGGAAGCGGTCGCTCCATCGGCCGCCCGGCTCGTCCATTCCGAGACCGGAGGCCGTGTCCAGCCGCGCGGCGGGCACGAAGTCGACCTGGAGGTGGCCGATCCGCTCGGCCGCGGCGGGGCGCGCCGTGCTGCCGGTGGCGGCGACCTCTGCCGAACCGCTGCGGACCCGCGGCTCCGGAGCCGGTTCCAGCCGCGCGGGATGGTTGCTGCGGCTGACCAGCAGCACCTTCAGGCCGAGGCGCGCGCCGACGGCGGCAAGGCTCCAGGCGAGCGTGGTCTTGCCCTCGCCGGGCCCGGTCGAGGTCAGCAGGACGACCTGGGGGCCGTGGCGGGTGGCGCTCGCCGGCATCAGCGATACGAGCAGCGAACGGACCGCCCGCGCATAGTCGGATTGCGGCTCGTCACGCGGCATCAGCGGCGCGCGGTGCGCCTCGACGCGCGACAGATAAGGCACCGCGCCGAGGCAGGGCACCGCGAGGGCCTCGACGGCGTCGTCCTCGTCGCGGACGGTGCGTTCGACGACGCCGAGGCCGAGCGCCAGCAGAATGCCGAGGATCGCCGAGGCGATGACCATGGGCGGGATCAGGAAGGCGGGATGCAGCGAACTCGGCCGCTCCGGTGGCCAGGCGGTCGCCAGCAACCGCGCATCCGGCCGGACAAACTGGACCTGCTCGTCGACCTCCTGCTGGCGGCGCAGCAGGCCGTCATAGAACTGGCCGAGCGCCGCCGCCTGCCGCTCGAGCGCGCGCAGGCCCGACAGGCCGTCGGCGGTCGAGTTGGCCGCCGCGCGCAGCGGCGCGAGCCGCTGTTCGATCGACCGGGCCTGTTCGCTATAGACCTGAGCCTCGCCCTCGAGCCGGCGGATGCCGCGGGCGAGCTCTTCCTGGATGGCAGCCGCGGAGGCGGCATCGCCGGTATTCTGGCGGCCGGCGTCGCGCCGCACCAGGTCCAGCAGCAGCGGCGAACCAAGCAGGCGCGCCATCTCCATCTCCGCGCCCGGCCTTTCGCGAAGCTCCTTGGCGCGCGCGAGGCGTTCCGTCGCCGACTGCATTTCCGAGCGCGCTATGGCGAGCTGGCGCGACAGCTGGGCGATCTGGAGGGCGGTTTCGTCGGCCGGCGCGGTGCTCGCGGCAGCGTGCGAGAGGCGATAGGCCTCCAGCTCCCGCTCGGCGCGCGCCACCTCGAGGCGAGCCTCCGGAATCCGCTTGCCGAGCCAGAGCATCAGCCGCCGGGCCTCGACCCGATGACGCAGCGCGAGATCGTCCAGATAGACCCGCACGATCGTGTTGGCGACGGCGGCGGCCGTCTGCGGGCTCGCCGACGTATAGGTCACGGTGATGACCCGAGAGCGGCGCTCCTGGCCCACCCGCAGGCGCTTCTTCAACTCGAGCGCGAGGGCGTGCGCGGCGCCGTCGACCGTTTCCTCCGGCCCCGGACGCGGGGCGGCGAGGCCGAGCGGTCTCAGCACCCGGTCGACGACGCTGCGAAGGCGTGACAGGCGCGAGGGCGGTTCGGCATAGTTCTCCGGCCGGTTCGCCAGCAGCGCCGAAGCTACCGCCAGCATGTGGGCATCGGAGGCTAGGATGGTGACATGGGTCTCGATCGCCGATTCCTCGGTCGGCTGGGTGGGGGCTGTCGCGCTCGGCCCGTCATTGCCTCGCTGGTCGACGATGATCTGCGACGAAGCGGCATAGTTCGGTTGCACGACGACGGCCGCGACCAGCGCCACCGCCGTTCCGGCGGCGGCGACACCGAGGATCAGCCGCCAGCGCCTCATGAGGGTCCTGAGGCTCCGGCTGATCGCGTGGCGGGCGCCGTCGGCGGGATGGGCGCCATAATCGGGCGCGCTGTCGAACGGACCGCCACCCGTCGCACGAACGGAGTGCAGGAGCCGTGCCTCGTGTCCGAGAAGCGCCCTCATGGTCAACTCCACTGCTGAGCGGTTTCAAGTTCGGGACCACGGGCCGCCGGAGCGGACCGCGCATGTTCGTCAAGCCATGCCTGCAGCATCAGGACCGCCCAGAGGACGCGCGAATGGTCGCTCCGTCCGGCCAGGTGGTCGGACCAGCGCCGGCGCACCCCCGCCACGTCGAGCAGGTCGTGCCGGGCGAGCATGCCGGGGCTGAGCAGGTCCTCGGCCCAGCCGCGAAGCGGGCCGCGCAGCCAGGCACCGACCGGCACGTCGAAGCCGCGTTTCGGGCCGTCGAAAATGCTGCGCGGCACGTACCGGGCGAGGACCTCGCGCAGAATCCACTTGCCGCGCCCGCCGCGCACCTTGGCGCCGGTCGGCAGGCGCCAGGCGAATTCGACGACGCGATGGTCCAGCAGCGGGCAGCGGCCCTCGAGGCTGACCGCCATGGTCGCCCGGTCGAGCTTCACGAGGATGTCGTCCGGCAGGTAGCCGGCCATGTCGCGATGGACCACGCGGGAGACGATGTCGTCGAGGTCGGCGCGGGCCGGATCGGCCGGCGCACGAACCTTGGACAGAGGCATGTCGGACAGGCGCGTCAGCCGCTCGTAGAGGCCGTCCTCGCCGCCCTCGATCAGGCGACCGAGGCGAATGAGACTGTCCCCCTCGACCAGCCGCCGCAGCCGGCCGGGTAGCGGCAGGGCCGCCGCAACGCGCCGGGGAAAGCGGCCGGAGAGGCCCAGCACCAGCGACGCGGCGGCGCGCCGGACGGCCTCCGGGGCGGCGAGCAGACCGGCAAGGCGCGACACCGTGAAATGGCGCTGATAGCCCGCGAAGCACTCGTCACCGCCGTCGCCGGTCAGCGCCACGGTCACCTCGCGGCGCGCCAGCCGCGAAACCAGCAGGGTCGGAATCTGCGATTCGTCGGCGAAGGGCTCGTCCCAGATGCGCGGCAGCTCGGGGATGGTCTTCATCGCCTCGTCGGGCGACAGCCGGAACTGGGTGTGGTCGGTGCCGAGATGGCGCGCCACGCGCGACGCACCAGCCGACTCGTCGTAGCCGGACTCGTCGAAGGCGATGGTGAAGGTGCGCACAGGCCGCGCGGACTGCGCCTGCATCAGCGACACGACAGTCGCGCTATCGATTCCGCCGGACAGGAAGGCGCCAAGCGGTACATCGGCCACCATGCGCTCGCGCACGACCTGCCGCAGGAGATCGTCCAGCGCGCCGACAAGCTCGTCGTCCCCCGCCCCGAACTGGTCCGCGCGCCCCCGCTCGGCGGCCTCTGCAAGCGACCAGAACGGCCGGCAGGCTGCGGAGAGGGTCGCCGCATCCGCGCCGCTGGCCAGATCGTCGACGCCCAGCGTCAGGCTCGATCCCGGCGGGAGCTTGAAGACCTGCTGATAGATGCAGCTGTTGCCGGCAACGACCCCGCGCGCGAGGAACCCTGCCACCGCATCGCGGTCGATCGACGGCGTGAAGCCGGGAACCGCCCTCAGCGCCTTGATCTCCGAGGCGAACAGCAGCGCCCCGGGCAGGCAGGCGACATGAAGCGGCTTCTTGCCCATGCGGTCGCGGGCCAGATGCAGCACGCGGGCGCGCCGGTCCCACAGCGCGAAGGCGAACATGCCGCAGAACCGCCGCAGCGCCGGCTGCAGGCCCCATGCCTCGACGGCGCGAATCAGCACCTCCGTGTCGCTGGTGCTGCGGAAGCGATGCCCGAGCGCCTCCAGCTCCCGCCGCAGCTCCAGGAAATTGTAGATCTCGCCGTTGAAGCTCACGACGAGACGGCCATCCTCCGAATGCATGGGCTGCCGGCCACCTTCGGAGAGGTCGACGATGGCGAGGCGCCGGTGGCCGAGCGCTATGCCGGCCTCGCGATCGATCCAGATCCCCTCCCCGTCGGGACCGCGGTGGGAGATCGCCGCGAGCATCGGGCCGACGGCATCGACGCGCAGGTCCGCCGGCGCGCCGGGAGCCCGGAAGAGTCCCGCTATGCCGCACATGGCCGCCCCCCCAGTCGCATTCCCGCCACGGACGCCGGCAGAAGGCGCGTCTGTATGGCGGGCAGGCGCGCACAGCCTTCGGCGAGGCAGAGCACCAGCCCGAACCAGAGGATCGGGTGGCGGAGAATGAAATGGCTGATGCCGAAAATGATGACCGCGCAGACCAGCGCGGCGAGCGCGTCCAGCCGCGCCCGGAACAGCAGCAGCAGCGTGCTGACATGGAGCCAGGCGAAAATGCCGACCGCGACAAGGCCGCCCTGCAGGAACAGGTCGAGGATCGTGCTGTGTGCCTCGAACGGCCGCGGCAGCGTCGCCAGCCGAGGAACATTCGGGCGTTCGAGGTGCGGCCCCGGGCCGAAGCCGAACGACGCCGATTCCAGTCCCTTGCGGATCGCGCTGCGCCAGAGCTCGAGGCGCAGGTTCGCGGTCTGCATCGTCGCGTCGCCACCATGATCCTTGGCGAGGCTGAGGGCCAAGGCGCTTGCGTCGGTCCGCTCCGACCAGACGAACGGCAGAAGGCTCGCCAGCACCAGCGGCGCGGCGACTAGGATCGCCATGGCCGCCGTGCGCCGCGCGCCGCCCGCGGGGTCGCCGAGCCATGTCTTCAGCCGCAGGGCGCCCAGCAGTCCGAAGAGGCCGAGCATCGTCAACAGGAAGGTGTCGCTCTTCGTCAGGCGGCCGGCAACCAGCGGGAGAACGGCCCCCATCCAGCCCGCGATGCGCGCGCCGCGGCTCTGCGCCGTCATGCCGAGATGGATCGCGACGGCACTGAAGACGGCACAATAGAGCGCCGCCTGATTGGGGTTTTCCGACCAGCCGCGAAAGCGGTTCCAGTACCAGGGGTCAATGCCGCCGGCGGAGACCAGCCCGAAGCCGAGCGCTAGCTGGAAGGCGAGGCCAACATTGGCGAATCCGACCAGGAACCAGGCCGAGCGGCGCATGTGAGCGGCATTGTCCGGCTGGACAAGCGCGAGGCAGGAGATCGTCGCCATCAACACGTAGGCCATGGCGTCGTGGGCCATGCTGGCGCCTTCGACGATCGGGTCGAACAGCATGCCGAAGAACGCGCCGATGCCCAGAGACATGGCGAAGACGCACCAGAATGTTCCCATTCGGCGGAAGGCCGGCCCCGCGCCGATACGGCCGGTCGCGATGAGATGCGTGCCCGAAAGCGCCAGCCAGAGCGCGAGCAGAACCTCGCCCGCGCCGACCGGCAGCCCTGGCAGCCGCAACGTCGAAGCGGCGGAAAGCACGGTTCCCGCTGCCAGGATGGCGTCGCGGATCACGGCCGCTCTCCATCGGCACGGGCGACCGGAGCGAGCTCCCGCCCGGCAGCGGCAGAGCGGACCGGAACCGCGCGGGGGCGGAGAACCTGCCGGTAGATGTCGCGGTAGCTGTCGACGACGCCCTCGAGCGAGAACTCGCGTGCGACGAACGCGATGGAGCGCAGGCCCATCACGCGCGCTCCGGCAGGGTCATCGAGCAATCCGAGGATGCGCTGAGCGAGCGCCTCGGCGTCGCCGGGCTCGACGAGATGGCCGTTCCAGCCCTCGGTGACGACGTCGGTGCAACCGGGCATGCGCGTCGCGATCATCGGCAGGCCTGCGAGCCCAGCCTCCAGCAGCGCGCGCGGAACGCCCTCCCGATACTGCGTCGGCAGGACGAAGGCGTCGGCCAAAGCGAGAAGCGCCGGCACGTCGCGCCGGTGGCCGAGGGCGATCACATGGGGCGCCGCGGCCTCGATCTCGGCCGCGCCGATGGCGAAGGGCCCCTCGCTTTCGCGGGGGCCGACGAGCAGGAACTTCGCGCGCGGGCTGGCGCGCGCGACAATCCGCGCCGCCTCCAGCAACGTCCCGATGCCCTTCTGGCGGGTCAGGCGGCTGACCGTCACCACGACCGGCGCGTCGCCGAGACCGAGTTCCTGCCGCAGGATGGAGGGATCGCGGCTCGCAGCGAGAGCCGTCCTGAAGGCCGCGACGTCGATGCCCGAACTGCGGACGAGATGCGCGGCATCGCGGCGGACCAGGCCGTGCTGCTCGAAATAAGCCTTGTCGTCGGCGTTCTGGAAAACGGTGCCCGCAGACCAGCGCGCCGTCGCGCGCTGGAGCAGGCGGTAGACCGGCCGGATGAGCCGGGCGCGCATCCCGCCGCCAGGCGAGAAGGTCCAGCCCATGCCGTTGATGGTCCGGATGACGGGAACCGCGCCCCGCACAGCCAACGGCGCGAGGAGGTTCGGCTTGGTGTCGAAGGTCTGGATCAGGTCCGGCCGGCATTCCGCGACGAGGCCCGCGATCCGCGCGATTGCGCCGAGATCGCCGCCGCGCCGGTCAAAGCGGTCGAAATGCCAGGGCAGATGCGGCAGGCCCGCGGCCCGGAACGGCCCGTCGCCTCCGCTGGAGGCCGCCGTGACCCGAAAGCCCCGGTCGCGCAAGGCCAGCAGGAAAGGGATGCGAAGGGCGTGGTCCTCTCCTCCAAGACACAGGACATGGGAGTCCATCGCGGCGCCTCCGCCCGCCCCGAATGCCCGCGCGTGCGGACCATGCGGGGAGCCATTGGAATGTTCTGGAGGAAGACTAGGAAGCCCCCGGATGGGCGTCCTCATCCGATCAGATGAGGAGTAGCGCGCGACCCGGCGGCGCGAGCACCCTCGAGCGCCCGCCGGGGCATCCGTTCAGTGGCCGTTGGGCTTGCCCGGCGCGTGCCGGCCGAAACCGTTCGGTCCCGACGGAAGGGGATCGTCCCCCGTCGGCATCGCGGCATAGGCGCTCTGCGACAGGTGGCCGAGAGCCCATATGGCCGCCTGGGTGCGGTTCTGAACGCCGATCTTGCGCAGGATGGCCTTCACGTGGACCTTGACCGTCGCCTCCATGATATCGAAGGCGCGTGCGATGGTCTTGTTGGACTGACCTTCGATCAGCCCGCGGAGAATCTGCGTCTCCCGGTCGGACAGGACAGACGCCCATTGCCGCAGGGGCCGCTCCTCCGGAGCCTCCAGCAACAGCTGCGCCGGCATTTCGCGCGAGCCGCCGAGCTGGGCGAGAATGGACGAGGGGAAGATGCCCTCGCCCAGCGCCACGAGCTCGAGCGCCTTGATGAGAGCCTGGGAACTGATGGATTTGCTGAGATAGCCATTTACCGACAGGCGCAGGGCCTCGGCGAGCGGCGCGAGTTCATAGTGGTCGGCGAGAATGACGATCCGGGCATCGGCGAACCTGTGGCGCAGCGCCTCGATCTCCTCGGCAGGGGAATGATCGTCGTCACCGACGCCGAGAATGATCATCAGGCCGCGGAGGTCCGCGGGAAGCGTGGCCCGCAAGTCACCGGGTGTCGGGGCGGTGGCCGCGACCCGGAACATGGTTCCAGAGAGTATCTTCTCCAGCCCCTCGCGAACCAACCTGCTTCTTTCGATCAGGACGATGGGTACGCTACGCATGGTGGCGCCTTGTACGCTGACGGCCTTGCCCTAAGCCGATCGATGGAGGCTCCTGTCCGTTTCTTGTTTTGTATCCACTTGGCTGCACATTTTAGGGAAATGTACACTAGTTCAAACAAATTTCCAGCGCCAGCCGCCGCGCCCATCACAAACGGATGATATGATTCGATTCGATATCAGTCTTAATTTTCATGATCATTGACATGACCATTGGTCAGTTTGAAGAGTTTTGCCAATTTATATATCATTCATACCTTAATACAGCTGCGTCTATCAAAATATCAATCGCCATAATACACTTGAATACATAAATTTTGTTCCGCGCATTACTACAATGCCGGCCCTCGCCGCAGCCTCTTACCCAGCAACAAACTGATACAAGGCGCGATATTAAACAGGGACTACATGGTGTTTAGGCTCGGACCAGCGCGGCCATTTGCGCTCGACGAATGAGAAGGACCGCGGGTTCGAGACCGACAAGGACCGCTCGGGGGCCATTCCACAGCCGGCATCCCGGCCGTTTCAGGCAACGACGCCCCCCGGAGGGACACCTCGCCGAAGCTGCGGTACTCTCCGTTCGGCCTATGCGATCCACGTTCGTCCGCCAGCCTCGCGGAGCACGCGGCCCGCGCCCCAAGCGCCAAAAAGGCGCGTTCCTGACTTGCGACACCTTGATCCCGCCGCCATTTGACGCCACAACTGCGACGCAAACGCGCACCAGCGACAGGGACGTTCTCGATGGCCACCGCCTCGACCACCAACTGGACCAACCTCGTCAACGTCTTCGGGGCGACCATGATCGTCGGCACCGAGGCTGTCGGCGCGGGCGGCGCCACGGGCTGGGCTGTTGCGAGCCTCCTCAAGATGGGCGACCAGGTGGTGATCGGCGCCACCGTTATCGGCGTCATCGCCGGACTGGTGGCAACCGTCGCCTTCTTCCGCTCCGCCTATCGCGTCGAGCCGTTTCGCTGATCGAACGAGGGCGCGCCGATCAGGCGACGTCCTTCGCCATGTGCTGAACCTGCCGGTCCGCGAGCTGTTCCACCCGCGTGCGGGAAAAGCCCCTGCGGGCATACCAGGCGATGCGCTCCTCGAGCTTGAGATTGGTGTAGAGCGCGATGCGCCTCGCGCCGAGCTCCTTCAGGCGCTTCTCCGCAAAGGCCAGTGTCGCATCGCCATAGCGCCGCCCCTGCTCGGACGGATGCACGGCCAGCGAATAGATGAGCGGCTCGCCCGCGCTTTGCAGCACGGCGCAGGCGATCAGATGATCCTCGCCATCCGCCACCCAGACCTCGTGATCGGCCATGATCTCGGCATAGTCGACCATGCGCGGCAGTGACGGCGCGCCGGTGATCGTCTCGTTGCGGGTATAGGCGATGTCCTTCAGGGCGCGGATCGCCGGCACGTCCGTGAGCGTCGCCCGGCGCAGAGCAAGCCCGCCCTCGCGCGCTTCCAGCCGGTTGAAGACGCCGAGGCTGACCTTCTGGCGCCCTTCCGCATCGAAATTCTCCGGCGACAGCCATTGCGTGAAGGCGAGTTTCCGCTGCGGCCATTCCGTGTCGAGCATGGAGAACCAGGCGGTGTCGCGATTGCGGCCCTTGGCGATCATGTGCTGGCGGAACAGGCCCTCGTAGGTGAAGCCGAAGCGCACGGCCGCGCGCTTGGAGGGCTCGTTGAAATTGTGGCACTTCCACTCGTAGCGCCGGTAGCCCAGCGTCTCGAAGACATACTGGGCCAGCAGGTACTCCGCCTCCGTGGCCGCCGGCGTGCGCTGCAGCGCCGGGGTGTAGAGGATCGAACCGACTTCGATCACCCGATGCGTCGTGTCGATGCGCATCAGCGACAGCCAGCCTATGGCGCGATCGTCGCGGTCGCAGATCGCCCAATAGACGGGGTCCGTCGTGCCTGCGGCAATGGTGCGGACATGGGCGTCGAAATCCGCCTTGTCGGCATAGGGACCGGTGAAGAGATAGGCCCATTGCTGCGGTGCCTCGGGGCCGTGCGAAAGCGCGTAGAGCCCGTCCGTGTCGCGCGCGGGGTCGAGCGGCCGCAGGCGGCAGAAGCGGCCCTCCATGACGACATGGGTCGGGCGCGGAACGGATTTCTGTTCCACGGGAAAGTCGAAGGCGGGTTCGGTCAAGGCACGGCTCCGGCGGATCGCGTTGTCAGGCTTTCGGCCCATGGGTGCGGAAGAAGGTGTTGAGGGCGGCGAAGGGTTCGGCATCGGCGAGGCTGTTGAAGGTGCCCTGCCCCGCAAGTTCGCGCGCCGACTTGAGGAAGCCGCCCCAGGCCGCCCGCGCCAGTGCGGAACCGACCGAGACGCGGCGCACGCCGAATGCCGCCGCGTCGGCGACACTGATGCCGATCGGACCGGACAGCAGAAGGTTGACCGGCTTCGGCGCAACGGCCGCGACCACCTCGCGGATCTGCTCCGGCGTCCGCAGTCCCGGCGCATAGAGGACGTCGGCGCCCGCCTCGGCGAAGGCGACGAGCCGCTTCACCGCCACCTTCTGCGCGTCGGGAACGCCAAACAGATGCGCCTCCGAGCGCGCGGTGAGCAGGACGCCGGTGCCCTTCAGGGCTTCCGCGGCAGCCTTGATCCGCTCGAGCGCCAGGTCGAACGGATAGAGCGGCTCGCCGGGCCTGCCGCTATTGTCCTCGATGGAGAGGCCGGCGACACCGGTCGCCGCGCAAAGACGGCAGTTCTCGGCGACGGCCTCCGGTTCATGGGCGTAGCCGGATTCGAAATCGGCATTCACCGGCAGATCGGTCGCCCGGACGATCTCGGCGATGTGGCCGAGCGCCATGTCGCGTGGCACCGCCCAGTCCGTATCGGGCAGGCCGCGCGAGAAGGAAAAGCCGGAGGAGGTGGTCGCCAGCGCCTTGAAGCCGAGATGCTTCAGCATCAGGGCCGTGCCGGTGTCCCATGGGTTGGGAATGACGAAGCAGCCGCTCTCGTGCAGGCGGCGGAAGGCGGCGCGCGCGGCCGCTATTTGGGCGGCATCCGGCATGGTCATGGTCGGCCCCCTCGTCGATCGGGACGGGGAGTGTCGCGCTTCGCGCGGCCACGGCCAAGACAAACCTCGTGATGGCCGGTATCGCCGCAGCGAATGGCGGGGCTCAGCCCCCGGCGAAGATCGCGGCTATGTCCGCCGCGGCGAGCAGCCGGTATTGGCCCGGCTCGAGGTCTGCCGGCAGGTCCAGCCCGCCCATCCGGTCCCGATGCAGCTCAACCACATGATTGCCTGCGGCAGCGAACATGCGCCGGACCTGATGGTAGCGGCCCTCGTGGATCGTCAGGCGCGCCAGCTTCGGCTCCAGTACTTCCAGTTCGGCGGCAAGCAGCGGCTTTTCCTCGCCGTCGAGCAACATGGTGCCGGAAGCGAACAGAGCGGCCTCGTCGCCCCTCAACGGCCGGTCGAGCGTTGCGACATAGCGTTTCGGCACATTGCTCTTCGGCGAGATGATGCGATGGAGCAACCCGCCGTCATCGGTCATCAGCAGCAGGCCGGAGGTCTCCTTGTCGAGCCGCCCGACCGTCGAGATGGCGGGGTCGCGCCGCCGCCAGCGCTCCGGCAGCACCGAATAGACCAGCGGCCCGGCCTCCTTGTGCGAGCAGGTCATGCCAAGCGGCTTGTTCAGCATCAGGATGAGGCCCGGCAGCGGGTCGAGCGGCCGGCCGCGCACGGTCATGCGGTCGGGCAGGTCCGGCGCGAGCGCGATGCGGCCGTCCGCCTCCGCCACCGGCACGCCATCGAGCAGCACCCGTCCGGCGCCGACCAGCGCCTGAACGTCGCGGCGCGAGCCGTAGCCGAGATTGGCGAGCAGCCGGTCGAGGCGCAGGGCGGCGGGAGGCTTGCTCATGGGCGGGTCCTGATCATGCCTCGGCCTCGTAGACCTTGTAGCCGCCGGCTTCCACCCTCAACGCCACGGAGCGGAACGAGGCCTTGAGCACTGCCTCGTAGGGCAGATGGCGGTTGGCGACGAGCAGCAGCCGGCCGCCTCGGCGCAGGAGGCTCGCCGACCGGCGCACGAAGACCTGCCCCAGTGCGCGGTCCTCCGCGCCGCCATCGTGGAACGGCGGATTGGTCACGACGAAGTCGAGGCCGCCGAGACCGGCCACCTCGCGCCTGAGGTCAGCCCAGACGAACCGCGCACGGGGGTCGGCGATATTCCGGCGGGCGGCGTCCACCGCCCGGCGGTCGAGATCGACCAGCGTCAGTTCGGTCACGGCCGGCGCCGCGAGGACGGCGCGCGACAGGATGCCGATGCCGCAGCCGAGATCGGCGCCACGCCCGGCAAGCGGCGGGAGATGCTCAAGCAGAAGCGCGCTGCCCGGATCGATCCTGTCCCAGGCGAAAACGCCCGGCTGCGACCAGAACCCCAGAGGCTCCACAAGCTGCTGCGCGCCGGCGGCGATAGCCTCGTCGACCCCGGCGAGGGACGCCCGCCGAACCGTCGTGCAGATGCGGTGGTGGCGGCGGGCATCCTCGGCGACGTCACAGCCGAAGGCCTCCAGTTCCTTGCGCAGGCGCGAGCCGCCCTTGTCCTTCGGCGCGAGGACCGTGAGGGGCGCGGCGGCCGCAAGAGCGCGCAACGCCTGCGCCATGGCATAGCGGCGCTCGACCGTGCCGGGGGAGCCAAGCATGACCATCGACCCGAGCGAGCCGGCCGGTTGATCCTCGAGCACGGCCGATCCCGGCACGAGCGGCGAGAACTGCACAGCCCCTTCCGGCCGATCGGCCAGTTCGGCCGGCGGCTCGCCATACAGTCCGAAAATGAGGGGCGCAGGGCCGGCGAGCGTCGTCATGCCGGCCCTCATAGAGCATTCTCAAGCGCAGTGGCTACCTGTTCCCGCGAAGAAAAGGCGGCAAAACAACGAGATAGGCAGCCCGCGCGTCCGTCGCCCCGGCAGGGGTAACGGACGCCAGCGCATCAGTGGTTGTCGCGCGGAACGCCCCGCTTCTGCGCGATCTTCTGGTATTTGACCGCCGGCTTCAGCACCATGCCGTCGGAGAGCTGGCTGACCATCGAGCGCTGGATCTCCTGCCAGGGCGTCTGGCTCTTCGGCACCTTGAAGCCGCCATTGGCCTTGAGTTCGGCCATGCGGGCGGCGAACTCCTCCTCCGAGATCAGGATATTGGCCGTGCGCTTCTTCAGGTCGATGCGCACGCGGTCGCCGGTCTTCAGCACCGCGAGACCGCCATTCGCCCCCGCCTCCGGCGAGGCATTGAGGATGGAGGGCGAGCCGGACGTGCCGGACTGACGGCCGTCGCCGATGCAGGGCAGGTCGCGGATGCCCTTCTTCAGGAGCGCGGCCGGCGGCTGCATGTTCACGACCTCGGCAGAGCCCGGATAGCCGAGCGGGCCGACGCCGCGCACGAACAGCACGCAGGTCTCGTCGATCTTCAGCTTCGGATCGTCGATCCGGTGGTGATAGTCCTCCGGCCCCTCGAAGACGATGGCGCGGCCCTCGAAGGCGTCCTTGTCCTTCGGGTTCGACAGATAGCGCTTGCGGAAGTCGTCGGAGATGACGCTGGTCTTCATGATCGCTGAATCGAACAGGTTGCCCTTCAGCACGATGAAGCCGGCATCCTTCACCAGCGGCTTCTTGTAGGGCCGGATCACATCAGGGTCGGTGACCTCCACGCCCTTGACGTTCTCGCCCATGGTCTTGCCGTTGGCCGTGATCGCGTCGCCGTGGATGCGGCCGGCCTTCAGCAGTTCGTTCATCACAGCCGGCAGACCGCCGGCGCGGAAATATTCCTCGCCGAGATAGGCGCCGGCGGGCTGCATGTTGACCAGCAGCGGCACTTCGTGGCCGACCGTCTCCCAGTCCTGGATGTCGAGCTTCACGCCGATATGCTTGGCGATGGCGTTGATGTGGATCGGCGCATTGGTCGAGCCGCCGATGGCGGAATTGGCCACGATGCAGTTCTCGAAGGCCTTGCGGGTGAGGATGTCGGAGGGCTTCAGGTCCTCCCAGACCATGTCGACGATGCGCCGGCCCGTCGCATAGGCCATCTGGCCACGTTCACGATAGGGCGCGGGAATGGCCGCGCAGGACGGCAGCGACATGCCGAGCGCCTCGGCCAGCGCGTTCATGGTGGAAGCCGTGCCCATCGTGTTGCAATGGCCGATGGAGGGCGCCGACTTGGTAACGACGTCGATGAACTCGTCATAGGTGATCGTGCCGTCGGCCTGCTGCTTGCGGGCTTCCCAGACCAGCGTGCCCGAGCCGGCGCGCTTGCCGTTCCACCAGCCGTTCAGCATCGGCCCGCCGGAAAGCACGATCGAGGGGATGTTGACGGTGGCAGCGCCCATCACCATGGCCGGCATGGTCTTGTCGCAGCCAGTGAGCAGCACCACGCCGTCCATCGGATAGCCGTAGAGGATCTCGACCAGCGACAGATATTGCAGGTTGCGGTCGAGCGCGGCGGTCGGGCGCTTCAGCGTCTCCTGGATCTGGTGGACGGGGAATTCGAGCGGGATGCCGCCCGCGTCGCGGATGCCGTCGCGGACGCGCTGGGCGAGCTCGATGTGATGGCGGTTGCAGGGCGAGATGTCCGAGCCCGTCTGCGCGATGCCGATGATCGGCTTGCCGGAAGTCAGTTCCTCGACCGTGAGGCCCCAGTTGACCGTGCGCTCCAGATAGATCGCGGTCATGCCGGGGTTCTCGGGATTGTCGAACCACTGCTTCGACCTGAGGTTCTGGGGCTTCATCTTCCGGCGGGCCATTGGCATCTCTCCCATGCTGCGCTGCAAAGCGTTCAAATCGATTGAAGTGGCTGCAGCCTTATCGTTTGCGACAGTTTGAACGTGCCGGCGCAGCGAATGCAACGACAAAACAGGCGGAGAGACATGCGCCTTCAGCAGGTGGGATAGGCCTGCCCCGGGTCTGCGTGATATGCTGCGGAAGCATATGCTTCCACTGGAGGACGATATGGCCATCACCCTGCGCAACAAGCCCGCCGAAGAGTTGATCAAGCGCATTGGCCGTCAACGAGGGCTCGGGCCTTCGGCGGTTATCATCCAGGCGGTGGAGGCCTTCGCCAAGATGTCGGCACCCGCGCTTCCTGCCGAGGAGATCGCGCGGAGAAAGGCCTTCATCGAGGCCTTCCTGGCGGAGATGGCGGCCAAGACGAGCGACGAGGATCGCAGGATCGCACGCGAGATCGAGGCAGACATGTATGACGAGAATGGTCTTCCGAAGTGATGCTCCTCATCGAAACTTCGGCGGTGATTGCAATCATTCAGAATGAGCCGGAAGCTCGATCTTTCGGCACGTATCTGGCAACGGCAACCGCCGCCGCGATTCCAGCCTCGTGCTATCTCGAAGCCTGCACGGTTCTGCGGAGGCAAGCTGACGGTCGGGCCGACCTTGATCGATTGCTCGCCATGTCTGCAGTCACCTTCATCCCCATGGACGAAGCCATCGCCCGCCTCGCCGCCGACGCCTTCGCCCGCTACGGCCGCGGCACGGGGCATCCGGCCGCGCTCAATTTCGGCGATTGCATCGCCTACGCGACCGCCATCCATCTTGACGTGCCCTTGCTGTTCAAGGGCGACGACTTCCGGCATACGGACGTGAAGGCTGCCCTCTGAGGCAACCAGCCCAAATGCCGGAAACGCCCTCATGACCCTCCAGACCGTCTCGAATTTCGACCGTATCGGCGAGGAAAACGCCTTCGCCGTACTGGCGCGCGCCACGGCGCTCATGCGGGCGGGCAAGGACGTCATCAATCTCGGCATCGGCCAGCCGGACTTCTCGACCCCGGAAAACATCACGGAAGCGGCGATCAAGGCGATCCGCGACGGCCATCACGGCTACACGCCGGCCAACGGCATCCTGCCCCTGCGCGAGGCGGTCGCCGCCGACCTCGACCGGCGCTTCAAGATGAGCGTCTCGCCCGAGGAGGTGATGATCGTGCCGGGCGGCAAGGTCACCATGTTCATGGCGATCCTGATGTTCGGCGAGCCCGGCGCGGAAATCCTCTATCCCGATCCCGGCTTTCCCATCTACCGCTCGATGATCGAATATACGGGCGCGACCCCGATCCCGGTGCCGATCCGCGAGGAGAACGGCTTCGCCTTCTCCGCCGACGAACTGCTCTCGCTGATCACGCCGAAGACCCGCCTCGTCATCGTCAATTCGCCGGCCAACCCCACGGGCGGCGTCACGCCGAAAGCCGAGATCGACAAGCTGGTGAAGGGCATGGAGCGCTTCCCCGACGTCGCGATCATGTCCGACGAGATCTACGACCAGATGGTCTATGACGGCGAGGAGCATGTCTGCCTCCTCTCCTACCCGTCCATCCGCGACCGCACGATCATGCTCAACGGCTGGTCCAAGACCTACGCCATGACCGGCTGGCGGCTCGGCTATTCGGTCTGGCCGGGCAAGCTCTACGAATATGCCCGCAAGCTGGCGGTGAACTCATTCTCCTGCGTCAACGCGCCCTCGCAGTTCGCGGCGCTGGAGGCCCTCACCGGCCCGCAGGATGCGGTAGCCAGGATGGTCGCCGAATTCGATGCGCGCCGGAAGCTGGTGGTCGATGGCCTCAACAAGCTGCCGGGCGTCTCCTGCATCGTGCCGAAGGGCGCCTTCTATGCGTTCCCGAACATCAAGGAGACCGGCTGGAAGGCGAAGCCGCTGGCTTCCGCGCTGCTGGAGGATGCCGGCGTCGCCACCATCGGCGGTCCGGATTTCGGCGTTCATGGCGAGGGCTACATCCGGCTCTCCTATGCCAACTCCTCCGAGAACATCCTGAAGGCGCTCGACCGGATGAAGGGCTTCCTCGAGCGGCGCAACAGCTAGCTGCCGGGCGCGCCGGCCGCCGTCTCGGCCGCTTGACGGAGGCCCGCCGCGATTGCGGCCGCGGAACGCCCCGTGCGATCCTGACGGCGTTCCGATCAGCCTGCACCGCGTGCGCTGCTCCATGGCAGGGAAGGTATTCGGCGCACCGAAACCCCTTCGAGGCAGGCGTGACCCCGATCCTTTCTCACGAGACCTTCGACATCGCGGCCCATGTCAGGCCCGGCGACCGGATCGTCGTCGGCCAGTGCACCGCCGAGCCTCTGACGCTCACCGAGACGCTGGTTCAGGCCGCGCCGGCCATCGGGACGGTCGATGTCTTTCTCGGCACCGGCTTCTCCCGGACGTTCCGCCCGGACGGGCCGGAGAACCTTCGCCTCAGCGCCTATGGCGCGACCGGCACCAATGTCGCGCTGTCGCGGGCCGGCCGGCTCGACGTGCTGCCGATGCACTACAGCGCACTGGCGGAGGCCTATGCCGGCAAGGCCCTCACCGCCGATGTCGTGCTGATCCAGCTCCGCCAAGGCCGCAACGGCCTCAGCCTCGGCCTTGCCAACGACTATGTCGCGCAGGCCGCCCGCCACGCGCGCACGGTCATCGCCGAGGTCAACCCGGATGTGCCGGAGACCGCTGGCTCGCCGCTGCCGGACGGCATCGAAATCAGCGCCTTCGTTGCCGCCGCAAAGCCGCCGGTGGAGGCGCAGGCGAGCCGGCTCGATGAGGTCGCCCAGCGGATCGGCGCCCATCTCGCCGCGCTGATCCCGGACCGCGCCACGCTTCAGATCGGCATCGGCGCCATTCCAGATGCGACGCTGGCGGCGCTCGGCCAGCACCGCGATCTCGGCATCCATTCGGGCGTCGCGACCGACCGCGTTCTCGACCTGATCGGGAAGGGCGTCGTCACCAACCGCTTCAAGCCCTTCGATCAGGGCGTCACGGTCGCGAACACGCTGATCGGCACGCGCCGGCTCTACGATTTCGCCGATGGCAATGCCGCCGTCGAGGTCCGGCCGACCTCGCACACACACGATTACGGCGTGCTCAGGCGGATCGACCGCTTCCACGCGATCAACTCGGCCATCGAGGTCGACCTCACGGGTCAGGTGAATTCCGAGATGGCGGGCGGCGTCTGCGTCGGCGGCGTCGGCGGCCTCGTCGATTTCGCCCGCGGCGGACGCGCGGCTCCGGGCGGCCGGGCGATCATCGCCCTGCCTTCGACGGCTGCCGGCGGCACGGTCAGCCGCATTGTGCCGCGCGTCGCCGCCGTGACCCTGCCGCACAGCGATGTCGATCTCGTCGTCACCGAGCACGGCGTGGCGGACATGCGCGGCGTTACCCTGGCGCAGCGTGCCGAGCGGATGATCGCCATCGCCGATCCGGCCTTCCGCGAGGATCTCGCCCGGCACTGGCGCGACGCAGCGTCCGGGCAGCGTTGAGCCGCGACCGCTGGTCGCATTCGACGGTCGCGCTATAGAAAGCTCCGGGACGACCAAGAACATCCCGGAGGAACATCCATGGCATTGCCCGTCTATACCGGCGTCTTCCCCGTGGCGCCGACGCCCTTCCTCGACAATGGCGACCTCGACCTCGAAGGGATGAAGCGCGTTCTCGACTGCATGATCGACCAGGGCGTCGACGGCATCTGCGTGCTGGCCAATTATTCCGAGCAGTTCGTGCTCACCGACGAGGAGCGCGAGACGCTGACGCAGCTCTGCCTCGCCCATGTCGCCGGGCGCGTGCCCGTTATCGTCACGGTCAGCCATTTCTCGACGCGGATCGCCGCCGAACGCGCCGCGCGGGCGCAGCGGGCGGGCGCCGCCATGCTGATGCTGATGCCGCCCTATCACGGTGCGACTCTGCGCGCCGACGAGACGCGCATGGTCGAGCATTTCCAGCGCGTCGCCGAGGCCGCGCCCATTCCGATCATGCTGCAGGACGCGCCGCTATCGGGCGTCGCGCTATCCGTGCCGGCCATGGTGCGACTGGCGGAGACGGTGCCACAGGTCTGCTACTTCAAGATCGAGACGCCGGGAACGGCGGCCAAGCTGCGCGGCCTCATCGCCGCCGGCGGCAATGCCGTCATCGGCCCGTGGGACGGCGAGGAATCGATCACGCTGATGGCCGATCTCGATGCGGGGGCGACCGGCACCATGTCGAGCGCGCTGCTCCCCGACCTGACCAAGCCGGTGGTGCAGCACCACGCGGCTGGCCGGCGGTCCGAGGCGGCGGCGCAGTACGCGAAAATCCTGCCGCTCATCAACTACGAGAACCGCCAGTGCGGCCTGCGCGCCACCAAGACGGTGATGATGGAAGGCAAGGTCATCCGCTCGGACCATGTCCGCCACCCGCTCGACCCGATCCACCCCGCCACCCGCGAGGGCCTTTTGGAACTCGCCCGCGAGCTTCAGCCGCTGGCGCTGCGCTGGGGGCATTGACACAAGGCTTGCCCATTTTCTCGTATAATGGAATATTGATCCATCATACGCTCAGCACTGGCTCGCCATGTCCACGCGCCCATCGAATCGCCTGCGCCAATGGCCTTCCGAGGACGACGGCATGTCGCCGTCGCCTGCCGCGCGGCACAATGGCGGCCCACCGCTGGACGACTATGACGGGCCGCCATGGGGCAAGGGCGATCCGCACCGCTTCCTGCACTGGCGGCGGGCGCACAAGGCGGCGTGGAAATCCGTTTCGGCTGACGTGATGCGGTTCCGCCTGGACAAGGCCGAGCGGCTCGGGCTGACCTACGAGGAATATTCGCTCGAGATCATGGAGCGGGGCCGCTACCTCCAGATCGAGGACACGGAGCGGATCGCCGAGATCAAGGCAGCACGGCGCAGGCGGCGACGACGCGCCGCATGAGCGGCACGCGCGCTGGCCCCTTAACCTCCTGGCGGGAGCGTGGCAGCCTGCGCGCCATCAGGAGAATGCCATGTCGCTGTCCACCACCGCCATTGCCGAGCTCGATGCCTTCGCGCTCGGTCACGCCTTCCGGCGCAAGACGCTGTCGCCGGTGGAAGCCGCGACAGATGCTCTCGATCGGGCGGAGGCCTCGCAGCCGGCGATCAACGCCTTCGCGCTGATCGACCGTGCCCGCACGCTCGCCTGGGCGCGCGAATCGGAAGCGCGCTGGATGAGGGGCGAGCCGCTCGGGCCCTTCGACGGCGTGACCGTGACGGTGAAGGACAATCTTTCGGTCGAGGGCTGGCCGAGCCTCAAGGGCTCGACGGTCACGCCGAAATCCCCGATGGGCTACGACGCGCCGGTGACCGCGCGCTGCAAGGAAGCCGGACTCGTCATCCTCGGCCTCACCACCATGCCGGAATTCGGCTGGATCGGCCTGTCGACCTCGCCGCTCACCGGCCATACCCGCAATCCGTGGAACCGCGAGCGCACGGCGGGCGGCTCGTCGTCCGGCGCGGCGGCCCTGGCGGCGCTCGGCATCGGGCGGTTCCACCTTGGCACGGACGGGCTGGGCTCGATCCGCATCCCCGCGGCCTTCTGCGGCGTCCCCGGCATCAAGGCGACCTATGGCCGCGTTCCCGCCTATCCGATCTCGGTCATGGGCGAACTCGCCCATCTCGGCCCCATCGCCCGGGACGTGCGCGAGGTCGCGGCGCTGCTCACCATCCTGTCCGGCCCCGACCATCGCGATCCCATGGCCTGGAACACGCCGGCTCCCGACTACAATATCGGCATCGACGACGGCGTCAGGCGCCTTCGCGTCGCCTATTCGCCCCGCCTCGGCTTCGTCGAGAAGATCGATCCGGCGGTGGAGAAGGCGGTGGCGTCGGCCGCCGCGACCTTCGCGGCCATGGGCGCCATCGTCGACGAGGTCGACCCGCCGATGGAGGATCCCTCGCCGATCGCCTGGGACATCTGGAACGCCGGCGCGTCGCTGGCGCTGAAATCGTTCGGCGCGGCCGAGCGCGCGGCCATGGACCCCGGCCTTGTCGCCTGCGCGGAGACCGGCGCCGGAACGTCCGCCGCCGACCTGATCGACGCCCTGCTCTACCGGCGCACCAAGGCCGTCGTCGCGATGGCCGAGTTCCATCAGACTTACGACCTGTTGATAACGCCGACCATGCCGACCGGCGCCATTCCGCTCGGCGCCGACCTGCCGCCGGCGGGCTTTGCCGGGGTTTCCGAGTGGGGACCGCTGTGGACCGACTGGTGCCGCTTCACGCCGCCCTTCAACGTCACCCAGCAGCCGGCCGGCACGGTGCCCTGCGGCCTCGATGCAGACGGGCTGCCGATCGGCCTCCAGATTATCGGCTGGCGCCGGCAGGAGGCGATGGTGCTGCGCGCCATGCGCGCCTTTGAATCCGCGCGTCCCTTTGCCCGGGTTCCGGTGTCCCACGGCGGCGCGTAATGTCACACGAATAGTCCCAGCCGGGCGAGCTATGCATTTGCCGACATGCGCGCTTTTTGCGCGGGCACTGCCTAGGCAACGGGATTGACACCGCATCCTGCGGCCTCTCTGATCCAGCCTTCTGCCGGCAGGGTCAGATCCTGCCGTGGAGTTCCAGGGGAGAGTCGTCATGAAATCCGTCAAACTGTCTCGCCGCTCGGTGGTAGCGGGCGCAGCCGCAGCAAGCGCGCTCGCTGGCACCACCGGTGCCTCCGCCCAGGGCGCGGCCAATACGCTGCGCGTCGTCATGCACTCGGACCTGCGCATCGTCGATCCGATCTGGACGACCGCCTACATCGTCCGCAACCACGGCTACATGATCTACGACACCCTGTTCGCGCTGGACTCGAAGGGCGACGTGCAGCCGCAGATGGTCGACAAGTTCACCGTCAGCGACGACAAGCTGACCTATTCGTTCACGCTGCGCGACGGCCTGATGTGGCATGACAACACGCCGGTCACGACGGCGGACGTCATCCCCTCGATCCGCCGCTGGGGCGCGCGCGATCCGCTCGGCCAGACCGTGCTCGGCTTCGTCGCCAGCATGGACGCCAAGGATCCGAAGACCTTCGAGATCAAGCTGAAGGAGCCGACCGGCCTGCTCATCTTCGCGCTCGGCAAGCCGTCCTCGAACGTGCCGTTCATCATGCCGAAGCGCGTCGCCGAGACCGATCCGAACACCCAGATCTCCGAGTTCGTCGGCTCCGGTCCGTTCGTGTTCCAGCGCGACGAGTGGCGCCCGGGCGACAAGGCCGTCTACACCAAGTTCGCGGGCTACAAGCCGCGTTCGGAGCCGGCCTCGGGGCTTGCCGGCGGCAAGGTCGCCAAGGTCGATCGGGTCGAGTGGCGCGTGGTCGCTGACCAGCAGCAGGCGGTCAACGCCCTGCTCGCCGGCGAAATCGACATCATCGAGTCGCCCAGCCACGATCTTCTGCCGCTGCTGAAGGCCGACAACAACATCAAGCTGTTCAACTGGAACCCGCTCGGCAACCAGTACACGATGCGGTTCAACCACACGACCGCGCCGTTCAACAATCCGAAGATCCGCCAGGCGGCGCTCTACGCCTTCAATCAGGAGGACTTCCTGAAGGCGACCATCGGCGATCCCGAATACTACAAGGTCTGCAAGGCCATGTTCGTCTGCGGTTCGCCGCTCGAGACGATGGCCGGCATGGAGGACAAGCTCGAGTCCAACTTCGCCAAGGCACGCCAGCTCCTCCAGGAGGCCGGTTACAACCGCGAGCCGGTGGTGCTGCTGCACTCGACCGACCTTCAGGTGCTGACCAACCTGGCGCCTGTCGCCAAGTCGCTGCTGGAGCGCGCCGGCTTCGTCGTCGACATGCAGTCCATGGACTGGCAGACGGTGGTCGCCCGCCGCGTGAAGCGCGACCCGCCGACCCAGGGTGGCTGGAGCGCCATGCTGACCTCGTGGGTGTCCGCGGACATCCTCAACCCGGTCATGGCCGGCTTCTTCAACGCATCCGGCGACAAGGCAGCCTTCGGCTGGCCGAACGACCCCGAGATCGAGGCGCTGCGCGCCCGCTTCGCGCGGGCCGGCACGCTGGCCGAGCAGAAGCAGATCGCCGAGGCCGTCCAGCGGCGCGTGGCCGAGAACCCGACCCACATCCATCTGGGCCAGTGGTATTCGCCGGGCGCCCACCGGAGCAACATCTCGGGCTGGGTGGCAACGCCCGCCCCGGTGTTCTGGAACATCGAGAAGGGTCGCGGCGCCTGACATCGCGACAGGCGGCGGTCGTCCAACGGCCGCCGCCATTTCGTTCTCTTCAGGCCAATACAATCATGCTTTCATATATTCTCAGACGCCTAGCGGCGACCGTACCCGTCCTGTTCACCGTCGCCGTGATGGTGTTCCTGATGCTGCGCCTGACGCCCGGCGACCCCGCGGCGATCATCGCCGGCGACAACGCCACCTCGCAGCAGATCCTCGACATCCGCACCAAGCTCGGCCTCGAGCAGCCGGTGCTCCAGCAGTTCTTCATCTGGCTCGGCAGCATCCTGCGCGGCGATCTCGGCGAGAGCTTCTTCTTCCGCAAGACCGTGTGGGAGCTGATCTCCGAGCGTATCGAGCCGACGCTGTCGCTGGCCGTCCTGACCATCGTGCTCGCCGTCATCATCGCGATCCCACTCGGCGTGGTCGCCGCCTACCGGCAGGGCACCTGGGTCGATCGCCTCGTGATGGGCTTTTCCGTCATCGGCTTCTCGGTGCCGGTCTTCGTCGTCGGCTATCTGCTCGTCTACATCTTCGCGGTGAAGCTCGGCTGGTTCCCGGTGCAGGGTTATCAGCGGATTTCGGGGGGGCTCGGTCCCTGGTTCCGCAGCCTCGTCCTGCCCGCCTTCACGCTGTCCGTGATCTATGTGGCGCTGATCGCCCGCATGACGCGCACGAGCGTGCTGGAAGTCCTCTCGGAGGACTATATCCGCACCGCCCGCGCCAAGGGCCAGACCGAGGTCAAGGTGCTGTTCCAGCATGCGCTGAAGAACGCCGCCGTGCCCATCGTCACCGTCGTCGGCATCGGCATCGCGCTGCTCATCGGCGGCGTCGTCGTCACCGAGAGCGTCTATTCCATTCCCGGCCTCGGCCGCCTCACCGTCGACGCCGTGCTGGCGCGCGACTTCCCGGTGATCCAGGCGATCATCCTGAGCTTCTCCTTCGTCTACGTGCTGATCAACCTGCTCGTCGATCTTTCGTACACGATCTTCGATCCGAGGATCCGCTATTGACCGCCCCAGCCACCACAACCCCGCTGGCCGACGCGGCCGATACGCCCGCCCCCGCGAAGCCGACCGTCTGGCGCAAGCTGTTCCGCAACCCCGCAGTCCTCACCGGCCTCGCCATCGTGCTGGTCATGGTGTTCATCGGTCTGATCGCGCCCCTGATCGCCACCAGCGATCCGTCAGCGATCAATCCGGCGGCGCGCAACCGCCTGCCCATGGCCGAAAGCTCCATGCGCGCCGATGACGGCACCCGCATCACCGTCAAGCACTGGATGGGCACCGACACGCTCGGCCGCGACGTGTTCTCGCGCGTCGTCTATGGCGCTCGCGTGTCGATCTTCATCGGCGTCGCCGTTGCCGCCATCTCGATCGGCGTCGGCCTCGTGGTCGGCCTGCTCGCGGGCTATTTCCGCTGGCTGGACAGCGTGATCATGCGGATCATGGACGGGTTGATGGCGATCCCCGCCATCCTGCTCGCCATCGCGGTGGTCTCGCTATCGAGGGCCGGCCTGCTATCCGTCATCATCGCCATCGTGGTGCCGGAGGTGCCGCGCGTCGTGCGTCTCGTCCGGGCCGTCGTGCTCTCGGTGCGCGAGGAGCCCTATGTCGAGGCCGCCCGCGTCTCCGGCACGCCCACGCTGAAACTGCTGATACGCCACGTGCTGCCGAACACCGTCGCGCCGCTGATCGTGCAGGGCACCTTCATCTGCGCCTCGGCCATCCTCGTCGAGGCAATCCTGTCGTTCCTCGGCATCGGCATCCCGCCGGAAATCCCAACCTGGGGGAACATCATGGCCGAAGGGCGCCAGCTCTTCCGCGTGTTCCCTCACAACATCCTCTACCCGGGCATCTTCCTCGCCCTCACCGTGCTTGCCGTGAACATGCTCGGCGACGGTCTGCGCGACACGCTCGATCCGAAAATGGAGAAGCGCGGATGAGCGGCCCGATCCTGGAAATCCGCAATCTGACGGTCGGCCTGCCCAAGGGCGGCGACCGCGCCAATGCGGTCGAGAACGTCTCGTTCCACGTCAACCCCGGCGAGATCGTCTGCGTCGTCGGCGAGTCGGGCTCGGGCAAGTCGGTGACCGCCCACTCGGTCATGGGACTGCTGCCCAAGGGCCAGCTCAAGGCGACCGGCGGCGAGATCCTGCTCGAAGGCGAGAACGTCCTCACGGCCACGCCCAGTCGCCTTCGGGCGCTGCGCGGCACGCGCATGTCGATGATCTTCCAGGAGCCGATGACGGCCCTGAATCCGGTCGTCACCTGCGGCGCGCAGATCGACGAAGTGCTGCAGATCCACACCGATCTCGGCGCGGCGGAGCGCAAGGAGAAGGTGCTCGCGGTGATGAACTCCGTGAGCCTCCCCGACCCAGAGAAGATGTTCGACGCCTATCCGCACCAGCTCTCGGGCGGACAGCGCCAGCGCATCATGATCGCGCAGGCGCTGGTGCTCGATCCCGCCCTGCTGATCGCCGACGAGCCGACCACCGCGCTCGACGTGACCACTCAGGCGCAGATCCTCAAGCTCGTCTCCGAGATGCAGGAGCGGCGCGGCACGGGCGTGCTGTTCATCACCCATGATTTCGGCGTCGTCGCCGAGATCGCCCACCGGGTCGTGGTGATGCAGAAGGGCCATGTCGTCGAGGCGGGCACGGCCAACGAAGTGCTGAAGAACCCGCAGCATCCCTATACCAAGATGCTGATCAACGCGGTTCCGCCCCTGACGCCCGCCGTCCGGGACGAGAAGACCGGGCCGGTCGCGCTGGAGACGGTCAAGCTCTGCAAGGTCTATGGCGGCGGCGGCTTCTTTCAGAAGAAGCGCGAGGTGCGCGCCGCTTCCGACGTCGATATCCGCGTGCGGCGCGGCGAAACGCTCGGCATCGTCGGCGAGTCCGGCTCGGGCAAGTCGACGGTCGCGCGCTGCATCGCACGGCTGATCGAGCCGAGCTCCGGCGGCATCGTGGTCGACAACATGGACATCGCGCGATTGTCGGAGCGCCAGCTCCGGCCGCATCGCAAGCATTGCCAGATCGTCTTCCAGGACCCCTACCGCTCGCTCAATCCGCGCCGGTCCGTGGGGGCGTCCATCGTCGAAGGGCCGATGAATTTCGGTGTTTCCGCCGATGCCGCCCACGCCAAGGCGCGCGACCTGATGAAGCTCGTCGGACTGTCGCCGGATGCGCTCGACCGCTACCCGCACCAGTTCTCGGGCGGCCAGCGCCAGCGCATCTGCATCGCCCGCGCGCTCGCCATGGAGCCGGAGATCCTGATCGCCGACGAGGCGGTTTCCGCGCTCGACGTGTCGGTCCAGGCCCAGGTGCTGGACCTGCTCGACGATGTCCGCAAGAAGTTCGACCTCGCGGTGCTGTTCATCACCCACGACCTGCGCGTCGCGGCGCAGATCTGCGACCGGATCGCGGTGATGCAGAACGGCGTGGTGGTCGAGCACGGCAAGACGGTGGACGTCTTCACCAACCCGCAGCACGCCTATACGCGCTCGCTGTTCGAGGCCGCGCCGGGGCGGAACTTCGAGTTTGCCCGGGTGGCCTGACAAGCCCGGCGGAGCATGGGACAATCGGCCATGCTCCGCCTCGCCCTTCTCGTCCTCGCCCTGACAGTCCCGCCCGCTTTCGCGCAGGGGATCGACCCCGCGATCCTCCGGGCCATGCAGGGCTCGTGGCTGATTGCTCCGCAGGACGGCCGGCCCGGCTGCCGGGTGACGCTGCGGACCGAGGTCATTCCCGGCGGCTACGCACTGGCGCTTGGTCCCGACTGTACCCAGCGCCTGCCGCGCCTCGCCGATGTCGCGGGCTGGAACCCGGTCGACGGACTGAAGCTGATCGACGCGCGGCGGCGCAACGTCATGGAATTCCGCGAGCGGGAGGACGGCCAGTATGACGCGCCGGAGCCCTCGCCGGGCTATGCGCTGCTGCGCGCGCCCGACCATGTCACCCGCTTGCCCATGGCGCCCGAGGCCTTCGGAACGTGGCTGATGAAACGGCCGGACGGCGAGGTCGTCTGCCGGGTTCAGTTGCTCGACCGCCCGCCCCCCGGCGGCCAGGAGAGCTACGCGGTGCGCGTCGTCGCGCAGGGCTGCCAGAGCGCGGTCACGCGCCTGAAGCTGGTGTCCTGGCGGATGGAGATGCTGAAACTGGTCCTCTACGGGCTGGATGGCAACAGCCTCAGCTTCGTCCAGACGCCGACCGGCTTCGCCAAGACGGCCGCGGAGGGCGGCCGACCGCTCATTCTCGAACGCGCGCCGAGGTGAATGCCATGACCGATGCCGCCACCCTCGCCCGCCGCATCGCGCAGGGACGCGGTGCGGCGCCTGCCGATCTCGTCATCCGCAACGTCCGGCTCTACGACCTCGTCACCGGCAACCTAATGCCGACCGACATCGCCATCTGCGGCGACACCATCGTCGGCGCCTATGGCGGCTATCAGGGTGCGCGGATCATCGAGGGGCGCGGCCGCATCGCGGTGCCGGGCTTCATCGACACGCATCTTCACGTCGAGTCCTCGCTGGTCACGCCGATGGAGTTCGACCGCTGCGTCGCCCGCCACGGCGTCACCACGGCGATCTGCGACCCGCACGAGATCGCCAACGTGCTGGGCCGCACCGCCTTCGACTACATGCTGGAGGGCGCCAGCCGCACGGTGATGGACCTGCGCGTGCAATTGTCCTCCTGCGTCCCCGCGACGCATCTGGAGACCTCCGGCGCGCGGCTGGAGGCGGCGGACCTCGTCCCCTATCGCGACCATCCCAAGGTGATCGGCCTCGCGGAATTCATGAACTTCCCCGGCGTGGTCCATGCCGATCCCGCCTGCCTCGCCAAGATCGAAGCCTTTTCCGACCGGCACATCGACGGCCATGCGCCGCTGCTGCGCGGCCTCGACCTCAACGGCTATATCGCGGCCGGCATCCGGACCGACCACGAGACGACGACCATCGACGAGGCGCTGGAGAAGATCCAGAAGGGCATGACCATCCTGATCCGCGAGGGATCGGTGTCGAAGGACCTGCACGCCCTGGCGCCGCTTCTCTCCATCGCGACCTCGCCCTTCCTCGCCTTCTGCACCGACGACCGCAATCCGCTCGACATCGCCGAGGAAGGCCATCTCGACTTCATCATCCGCACGGCGATCCGGCTCGGCGTGCCGCCGCTCGCCGCCTACCGCTCAGCCTCGCTGACGGCCGCAACGGCCTTCGGCCTCTCCGACCGTGGCATCATCGCGCCGGGCAAGCGGGCCGACATCCTGCTGCTGGACGACCTCGAAGCCTGCGCCGTCTCGGACGTGGTCGCCGGCGGCGTGCTGATCGGGCCCGATGCCTATGCCGGCAAGGCCCCGGTCGCGCCGGTCGGGCTCGACAGCATGAAGGCGCGCACCGTGAGCGCGACCGACTTCCGGGTGCCGGCTGCGGGGCCGGGCGCGCGGGTCATCGGCGTCATCCCCGGCAAGATCATCACCGAGGATCTGCGAATGGAGCTGCCGGTGCGCAGCGGCGAGATGCTCTGCGATTTCGACAAGGACGCGGTAAAGGTCGCGGTCGTGGCGCGGCACGGCATCAACGACAATATCGGCCGCGGCTTCGTCCATGGCTTCGGGCTGAAGCGCGGCGCCATCGCCTCCTCCATCGGCCATGACAGCCACAATATCTGCGTCGTCGGCGCGAGCGACGAGGACATGGCCGTGGCGGTGAACCGGCTGGTGGCGATCCGCGGCGGTTTCGTCGTGGTGGAAGGCGGGGAAGTGCGCGCCGAACTGCCGCTGCCCATTGCCGGCCTGATGAGTGACCGCCCCTATGAGGAGCTGATCGCCCCGCTGGAGGCGCTGCGCCATGCCGCGAAGGCTCTCGGCGTCGTGCTGGCCGAACCCTTCCTGCAGGTCGCCTTCCTGCCGCTGCCGGTGATTCCGCACCTGAAGATCAGCGACCGGGGGCTGGTGGACGTGAACAGGTTCGAACTGATCGGGTGAGCCGGTAGCCCGTCGGAAGACTCGACTATGACGCGAAGGCGCAGTTTCACCCTCCCCTGGATGGGGAGGGTCGAGCGAGCGAAGTGAGATCGGGGTGGGGTGAACCGTGCAGCGAGAGCATCAAGACCACCCCACCCCGCGCCTTGCGGCGCGACCCTCCCCATCCAGGGGAGGGTGAAAGGGAGCCTCGTCGCCCACCGCAGGAAACGGGTGGAGAGATCGGGTGTCGCGGCGGCCTACGCCATGACACCAAGCCTCCTGGAGGCTTGACCATGACCGATACCACCGAAACCGGGGCCGCAGCGGCCCCCTCCCCGTTCACCCGGCTGCTGGCGACCGCGGGTTTCGTCCAGTTCGCCGACCAGATCGCGCTGGCAGCCCTGCCGATCACCGCCGTTCTCGCGCTCGGCGCCGGTCCCGGCCTCGTCGGCGCGCTGGTCGCGGCGCAGACCGCCGCCTGGCTCATCGTCTCGCTGCCGGCCGGCGTGATCGTCGACCGCATGCCGAAGAAGCGCGTGCTCAAGGCGGCGCTGACGATCAGCCTCCTTGCCGCCACTTCGGCCATGATCGCGGCCGTCTGGGCGAGCGTCGCGTTGCTCGCCATCGCCGCCTTCCTTGCCGCCGCAGGCACCGTGACCTTCGTGCTGGTGCAGATCGGGCTCATCCCGAAACTGGTGACGCCCGATGTGCTGCCGCGCGCCAATGCCCGCATCGAGCTCGCCCGCGCCAGCGCCAGCGCGGCCGCCCCCTTCATCGTCGGGCAGCTCGCGACCCACGTCTCGCCGCTCGCCGGCTATCCGCTCGCCGCGCTGCTCGCGCTCGCGGCGCTCGCATGCGCCATGACCATCCGGATCGACGACGAGGCCGCGCCAGCCGCCGCAAAGCCCCCGGTCCTCAAGGCCATTGCCGAGGGGGCCCGCTTCGTCCTCGCCGATCCGCTCTTGCGCGCCATTGGCCTCTGCGCCGTGTTCTGGAACTTCGCCTTCGTCGCTCTGCTCGCGGTCTTCATCCCCTTCGCGTTGACGCGGCTCGGCACGGACGCCGCCGGCGCGGGCCTCGCGCAGGGCATCAACGGCCTCGGCATGATCCTCGCCGCCGCCGTCGCTCCCGCCATCTTCGCGCGGGTCGAGCCACGCGCGATCCTGCTGTTCGGCCCGGTTTCCTCGGCGCTCGGCGCCGTCATGATGGTCCTTGCCCCCTCCTTCGGCGGCATCGTGCTGGCCGCCCTCGCCTTCGGCATCATCGGTTTCGGCCCGATGCTCTGGCTGGTCATGCAGACCTCCGTGCGCCAGATCGTCACGCCGCCGGCCCTGATGGGCCGCGTCACCGCGACGATCCAGGTGGCGATCTACGGCGTCCGGCCCATCGGGGCGCTGGCGGGCGGCCTCGTCGGGCAATATGCCGGGCTGGACGCGGCTGTTGTCATGGTGGCGGCCGCCTTTGCCGCCTCGGCGCTGGTCTCCCTCGCATCGCCGCTGGCGCGCCTGAAGCAGATGCCGGCTGCGGCATGACAGCAATCCTCCGACGTTCGGGCGCTTGGCGACCCCAAGCCTTTGGCCTAAGACACCCCGATCCCTTTCGTCCGAGGACCCTGTCATGGCTGTCGCCCAGCTCCACCCCGCCACCGGCTATGTGAAGGACAACGAGGAGTTCAACTGGGAAGACCCGCTGAACCTCGACGGCATGCTGACCGAAGAAGAGCGCATGGTGCAGGAGACCGCCCGCACCTATTGCCTGGAGAAGCTGCTGCCGCGCGTCACCTCGGCCTTCCTCGAGGAGCGCTTCGACCGCGAGATCATGAGCGAGATGGGCGAGCTCGGCCTGCTCGGCTCGACCCTGCCGGCAGAATATGGCGGCGCCGATCTCGGCTACGTCGCCTACGGGCTCATCGCCCGCGAGGTGGAGCGCGTCGATTCCGGCTACCGCTCGGCCTGCTCGGTGCAGTCCTCGCTGGTCATGTATCCGATCTACGCCTACGGCTCCGAGGAGCAGCGCAAGAAGTACCTGCCGAAGCTCGCCTCGGGCGAGTGGGTCGGCTGCTTCGGCCTGACCGAGCCCGATGCCGGCTCCGACCCGGCCGGCATGAAGACCCGCGCGACCAAGGTCGATGGCGGCTACATCCTCAAGGGCTCGAAGATGTGGATCACCAACTCGCCGATCTCGGATCTGGCGGTGGTCTGGGCGAAGACCGACGAGGCCATTCGCGGCTTCGTCGTCGAGCGCGGCATGAAGGGCTTCTCGACCCCGAAGATCGAAGGCAAGGTTTCGCTCCGCGCCTCCATCACCGGCGAGATCGTGCTGGACGACGTGTTCGTGCCGGCCGAGAACATGCTGCCGAACGCCAAGGGCCTGTCAGGTCCGTTCGGCTGTCTCAACCGCGCCCGCTACGGCATCGCCTGGGGCGCCATGGGCGCGGCCGAGGACTGCTGGCACCGCGCGCGCCAGTACACGCTCGACCGCAAGCAGTTCGGCAAGCCGCTGGCGGCCACCCAGCTGGTCCAGAAGAAGCTCGCGGACATGCAGACCGAGATCACCCTCGGCCTGCACGGCGCGCTGCGCCTCGGCCGCCTGATGGAGGACCACAACTTCGCCCCGCAGGCCATCTCGCTGATGAAGCGCAACAATTGCGGCAAGGCGCTCGACATCGCCCGCCTCGCCCGCGACATGCATGGCGGCAACGGCATCTCGGCCGAGTACCACGTCATCCGCCACATGGTGAACCTCGAGACGGTCAACACCTATGAGGGCGCGCACGACGTCCACGCGCTGATCCTCGGCCGCGCGCAGACGGGCATCCAGGCGTTCTTCTGATCGCCCCGATCAACCGAGATAAGGCAAAGCCCGGCCACAGCGCCGGGCTTTGTCGTTCAGACGCCGGGGCGCCTTGGCCGACCGGCCTATCGGCGCTGCGGGCGCGCGCCCGGATCGGTCTGGATCGACATGAGATAGGCGACGATGGCCGCCGCGCGCTCGGGCGAGAACGTGAACTCCGGCATGGCCGGGTGGCCGGACGTGAACCCCTCCGCGAGTGCCTCCTCGAGCACATCGACAGGATAGCGCTTGCTCAGTTCGCGAAACGGCGGCGCGCCGGGATAGCGGCTGGCATCATCCCTGCCAACGGCATGGCAAAGGGCACAGTGCTGGCGCACGAGCACCTCGCCCCGCTGCACAAGGACACGCTGGCTCTGGGCAGCAGCCGGGCCGGCGCCGAACATGGCAACCGCGAGAACGAGGGCGGCGGTGCGGCAGAGCATGATGATCCTCGCGCGCGGAATGCACTGTCCGCCAAGCAAGCACGCTTGCCTTGCCGGCGGCTTTGCGGTCGATCAATAGGCCAGCCGGACCAGTTCCGCCGTCAGCTCGGACGCCGGATCGGCAAACGGCGCGATCACCGTGAAATGGTTCGCCCCGGCCACCACGATCTCTTTCGTCACGACGCCCATCGGCCGCCAGGCGTCGACGAGTGCCCGGGTCTGGCGGTGATACTCGGACGATTCCTCGCCGCCCACGACCGCCGTCACCTTCAGCCCCTCCGGCGGCGACCAGACCAGCGGCGAGGCGCGCGAGGCCTGCCCGACATCCATGCCGAGGGCCTTGTTGATCGAGGTGCGGACGAGCGGCGCCAGGTGAAACAGGCCCGATACCGGCATGGCCGCCGCGATGATCGACGCCGCCTCGCCGATCCAGGGCCAGTTCGCCCCCGCGAGGCAGGCCGCGAGATGCCCGCCGGCCGAATGGCCGAAGGGCAGCACCTTTCGGCCGGTCCGCCGGTAGAGTTCCCGCGCGCAGGCGATGGACTGGTCGACAATCTCGCCAAGCGCGACCTGCGGGCAGAGATCGTAGCTCATCACGGCGACATCCAGCCCGTGCGCGTTGGCGCCTTCGGCCATGTGACTGAAGAAGCCCTTGTCCAGCGCCTGCCAGTAGCCGCCGTGGATGAACAGGAGGACCGGCGCGCCGGCGCGCGGGCTCGCGGCCGGGAACCAGTCGTAGCGGTGCCGCTCGCCGGTGCCGTAGGCCTCGTCGAGCGCCGCGTCACTGCGTGCGGCCCGGAAAGCCGCCGCATCACCCGCCCAGCCCGCGATGATGGCCGGATGCTCCGGCACGCGGGCGCGGTTGTTGTACTCGGCTTCGAGGTCGATCTGCGTCATGGACGGCACCGCTTGAGGATCAGCCGCCCGGACAGCGCCGCATGACCTCGCCGTCGAGGTCGATGCGGTCGTCGTCCAGACGCTTGATCGGCACCGTACGGCCTGCCGTCTCCACGACATAGTCGCCATCCGACAGGCCGACCCCCGCAATTGCGAGTTCGGCCTCGCCGGCCACCCGCAGGCTGCGCGCGGTGATGCGCGTCACCCGCTCGCCGCCGGCCTTGCAGGCGGCTTCGTCGCCGAACGTGCCCTCGAAGCCGAACACCCGCGCCGTCGATGTTCCCGGCAGCGCGCCGAGCGCCGTCCATGTGGCGATGGCCTGCTCGATGTCGGCGGGACAGGAGGCGGCCGGGTCGGAAAAGACACCGCCGAGCAGCGTCGAGGCGAGGCGCGTGGTGCCCCGGTTGAACGAGCAGGCGTGCACGGCCTGCGCCGCAAGGTCGATGGTCACCGAGACCAGCCGCTCGTCGGGCCGGTAGGTGCCCGAGACGAACAGGACATCGCCGCGCCGCTCGACCGGCGTCGTCAGCGTCATCTTGAGCGTCCAGCCGAGCTCCTCGGCCGGCAGGAGGGCCGACAAGGCATCCGAGAGCGCCGCGAAGTGGAAGAAGCGATAGCCGCGCTCGATGCGCTCGTTCGGCTGGCGGCCGACCCACCAGGCCAGCGGCTGCAACGGCGCGGCGATGACCAGCCGCTCGAACCGCATCGGCTCGCCCGGCCCGAGCGACCAGCGCGCGTCGATCAGGCCATTGCGGGCGAGCGCGGTGACCACGAGGCGGCCGTTCTCCACCACGAAGTTCGGCTGCGTGGTGCAACTGTCCTCCAGATCGGTCACGGCCAGCCGATCCCGCGCGACCGTGACATAGACCCGCCCGGCCTCGCAGCCGGCGGTTTCCCGCGTTCCCTGCAGCACCACGATATCGGCGTCGCCGACCTGAACGACCTTCGGTTCACAGCACGCCGCGAAGGCCGCGAGGCCGGCATCGACCCTGACGCCGCCGCGGCTGACGCGCCGGCCATCGATGAAACCGGCTGGCGCATCAGCCGACCGGTAGGTGTGGATGCCGAGCGTGCCGAAGCGCGTCACGATCGCCTGGCTGTCCGACACGCGGGCAAGCCCCGCGCGGATGCGGACTTCGAGGTCGACGTCGCGCACCAGCGCACCGAAATGGCGGAACGCCCGCTCGGGCGGGTCGTCGAACCCGGCCTGCCGCAGATAGGCCGCTATGGCCTCGGTCAGCTTGCCCGATTGCTCGCCGTCGATGGGACCGGAATAGAGGCCGAGCTTCGTGAGATTCTCCTGGAGGGCGCGCGTCTCCGTCTCCTGCGCCCGCGCCGGTATTGTCATGCAGGCGAGAACCGCCAGCAGGACCGCGAGCAAGCGCATCGCGCGGGCCGCGATTTGACCCGTGCCGCCGGGCACCGTAACGGTCTCGCCGTGCGGGCGGGCACGGCCCCCGCACCCGGTGCGGTCTCTCGCGTCGGTCCGGCTCATCGCGTCAGTCAGTCCCATGGCATCGGTCAAGCAAAAGGCAGCCCTCGCATCCATCGCCGTCACCGTCGGCCTGACGCTGGCCAAGGCGGCGGTCGGCTTCGCCAGCGGCTCCATCGCCATTCTGGCGGAGGCCGCCCACGGCATCGTGGACACGGCCGCGACCCTGCTCACCTTCTATGCCGTGCGTCTCGCCGACAAGCCCGCCGATGAAGAGCATCAATATGGCCACGGCAAGGTGGAATCCATCGCGGCGCTGGCGGAAACCGCCTTCCTCTTCCTCGTCTCCGGCATCGTCATCACCGAGGCCGTGAGGCGGCTGTGGGACGGCGGCCATGCGGTCCAGGTGACGCCGATCATGGCGGGCCTGATGATCGCCGTCATCGCCATCGATTTCTGGCGCGTGCGGATCATGGGCCGCATCGCCAGGGAGACCGGCAGCCACGCGCTGGAATCTGGCGCCCTGCATTTCGCTTCCGACATGGCGAGCTCGGCCGTGGTGCTCGCCGGCCTGCTGTTCGTCTGGCTGGGCTTTCCCAAGGCCGACGCGATTGCCGCCATCGTCGTCGCCATCCTGATCTGCGCGATGAGCTGGAAGCTCGGCCGCCGCACCATTGACACGCTGATGGACCGGGCGCCGAAGGGCGCGACGGAGGCGATCCGCGAGGCTGTTGAGGCAGTGCCGGGCGTGGTTTCGCTGGATCAGCTCCGGCTGCGCGAGGTCGGCCCGGAAACGCTCGCGGAGATCGGCGTCACGGTGAACCGGACCCTGCCGCTCGAACGGGTGTTCGAGATCAAGGAGGCGATCACCGAGGCTGCGGCGAGAGCCTTCGCCGGCACCGTGCCGACCGTCACGGCCAATCCCGTTGCCCTCGACGACGAAACCGTCATGGAGCGCGTCCACCTGACCGCGCGCCGGCATAATCTCGCGGTCCATCATGTCACCGTGCAGCATCTCGGCGAGAAGCTCTGCGTCGGGCTCGACCTCGAGGTCGATGGCGACCTGTCGCTCGGCGAGGCGCACGACATTGCCAGCCGGCTCGAACAGGCGATCCGCGGCGAGCTCGGCGCCGACGCCGAGGTCGAGACGCATATCGAGCCGCTGCAGGCCGAGATGCTCGCCGGTTCGGACGGCGAGGCCGCGCTCGTCTCGGAGCTTGCCGACAGCCTGAAGGGGCTCGCCGCCGGGACCGGGCCGATCACCGACATCCACAGCGTCCGCGCCCGCGAGACCGGCCAGGGGATCGTCGTCACCTATCACTGCCGCGCCAATCCCGCGCTCCGCATCGCCGAGGTCCACGAGGCCGTCGACCAGATCGAGCGCCGCTTCCGCAGGGCCCATCCGAAGGTCATCCGGATGGTCGGCCATGCCGAGCCGATCCGCCCCCTTTCACCGGGCGGCGCGCGCCCATAGCTTCGTCGCTCGAATCGCGACGACGGACAGAAGGACGAGACCATGCGCACCGACGAGGCGACCCCCGTGCGGCTGGCCGACTATCGCGTCCCCGACCATGTCGTGAAGACCGTCAGGCTCGATGTGTCGCTGCACCCGACCGCGACGCGCGTGGTCGCCGGGCTTGCCGTCGAATCCCACCCGGCGGGCGTACCGGGCGCGCCGCTGGTTTTCGACGGCGACGACCTGACCCTCGTGGCGCTCGCCATCGACGGCAAGCCCCTGCCCGCCGACGCCTATGTGGCGACGGCCAGGACGCTGACCATCGCGCGCCCGCCGTCCGGCGCCTTCACGCTGACGATCGAGACCAGGGTCAATCCCGAAGCCAACAGCCAGCTGATGGGGCTCTATCGCTCGTCGGGAACGTGGTGCACCCAGTGCGAGGCCGAGGGCTTCCGCCGCATCACCTATTTCCCCGACCGTCCGGACGTGCTGGCCGTCTATACGACCCGCATCGAGGCCGACAAGGCCGACGCGCCGGTCCTGCTCGGCAACGGCAACCTCGTCGAAGCCGGCGACCTCCCAGGCGGCCGGCATTTCGCCGTCTGGCACGATCCCCACCCGAAGCCGAGCTACCTCTTCGCGCTGGTCGGCGGCAGGCTCGCCCACGTCGCCGACAGCTTCGTCACGCGTTCGGGCCGCAAGGTCGCGCTCGGCATCTATGTCGAGCACGGCAAGGAGGACCGCTGCGCCTATGCGATGGACGCGCTGAAGCGCTCGATGCGCTGGGACGAGGAAGCCTTCGGCTGCGAATACGACCTCGACGTGTTCAACATCGTCGCGGTCGGCGACTTCAACATGGGGGCCATGGAGAACAAGGGCCTCAACATCTTCAACGACAAATACGTCCTTGCCCTGCCCGACACGGCGAGCGACCAGGACTATGCGGCGATCGAGGCGATCATCGCCCACGAATATTTCCACAACTGGACCGGCAACCGCATTACCTGCCGCGACTGGTTCCAGCTCTGCCTGAAGGAGGGCCTGACCGTCTTCCGCGATCAGGAATTCTCGGCCGACATGCGCTCGCGGGCGGTGAAGCGCATTGCCGACGTGCGGCTCCTGAAGAGCCACCAGTTCCCCGAGGATGCCGGCCCGCTGTCGCACCCGGTCCGGCCGGAAGTCTATAGCGAGATCAACAACTTCTACACCGCGACGGTGTATGAGAAGGGCGCGGAGGTCATCCGCGCGCTGAAGGTTCTCATCGGCCCGGAGGCGTTCCGGAAGGGCATGGACCTGTACCTCGCGCGTCACGACGGCGACGCCGCGACCGTCGAGGACTTCATCGCCTGTTTCGCCGAGGCGAGCGGCCGCGATCTCACGCAGTTCTTCCTCTGGTATCGCCAGTCGGGCACGCCGGAAGTGACCGTCTCCACCAGGCACGATGCGAAGGCCGGCACGTTCACCGTCGAGGCCCGGCAGACTTTGAAGCCGACGCCCGGCCAGACCGACAAGCGGCCCATGGTCATCCCGCTCGCCATCGGCCTGATCGGGCCGAACGGCGAGGATCGCCCCCTGCTCACCGAGGACGGACGGACCGTCGCGGGCGTGGTGGCGCTGACCGAGGCGCGCCACAGCTTCACCTTCACCGGCCACCCGACGCGGCCGGTCCTCTCCATCAATCGCGGCTTCTCCGCGCCGGTGACGCTGAGGACCGATCTCTCCGCCGACGATCTCGGCTTCCTCGCCCGCCACGACAGCGATCCCTACAACCGCTGGCAGGCGGTGCAGACGCTGGCGACCGATCTGCTGGTCAAGGCCGGCCGTGCGGACGGCACCATCGCTCCCGACGATGCCGAACCCGTGATCGCGGCGCTGAAGGCGACACTGGCGACGACCTCCGATCACGCCTTCGCCGCACAGGTCCTCGCCTTGCCCTCGGAATCCGACATCGCCCGCGAGATCGGCGCGGAGGTCGATCCCGATTCCGTCCATGCCGCGCGCGTGCATCTGCGCCGCATCGTCGCGACGACGCTCGGCGAGGATCTCGGACGGACCATCGACAGCCTGTCGTCCAGCGCGCCCTACAGCCCCGACGCCGCCTCGGCCGGACGCCGGGCGCTGGCCAATATCGCGCTCGACCTCTGGGCCGCCGCGGGCGGCGAAGGCCGCCTCTCCGCCGTCGAACAGCGCTTCGCCGCTGCCGACAACATGACCGACCGTCTCGCCGCGCTCGCGGTGCTCGCCCAGCATCCCGGCGAGCGGCGCGAGGCCGCGCTCGAGAGCTTCCGCGAGCGCTATCGCGACGATCCGCTGATCCTCGACAAATGGCTGGCTCTGCAGGCTGCCATCCCCGAGCCTGGCACCCTCGACAGGGTGAAGCGGCTCCTCGCCGGCCCCGGCTTCGCCGCGACCAATCCGAACCGCCTGCGCGCGCTCGTCGGCTCCTTCGCCACCGCCAACCAGACGCAGTTCAACCGCGCGGACGGCACCGGCTACGGCTTCCTCGTCGACGTCGTGCTGGATGTTGACGGCCGCAACCCGCAGGTCGCGGCAAGGCTGCTCTCCACCTTCAAGAGCTGGCGCGCCATGGAGCCGGGCCGCCGCGCCCATGCCAAGGCGGCGCTCGACCGGGTTCTCGCCGCCGAAACGCTGTCGACGGATGTTCGCGACATTGCCCAGCGCTCGCTCGCCTGAGGATTAGGGCATTTCTTCCTAGCTGTGTTAACCAAATATTTCCGATCCTGTGATTCCCGGACTCTAGACAGCCCAGCGCCAAATCGATTCTTATGCCTGTGATTCGGAGGGGCTGGGGCCAACGTCCGGACATCAAATTCAAGAGTTCGACGGGGGAACCGGCGATGGAGCGCATTTCGGCGCCCAGCGCGGATGCGCTGATTCACGCCTACGGGCCGCGCGGTTTCGCGCAGCCCATCAACGCTTCCATCGAGTCCTGGCTGGCGCCCTACGAGCCCATCCTGCGCCGCCTCGTGCCGGTCCTGATCGTCGCCTTCCTGGTGGTCATGGGCGCAGGCGCCGCGCTTCAGATCTACAACAGCCGCATCGACGCACTCGCCGCCGTCCAGAACGACATCGCAACCGCCGCCTCGGCCGTCGATGCCGACCTCAACTACCGCGTAACGCTCACCGACGGCGACCTCGCCACCGCCGCCCAGATGGCGCTGGATCTCAGCGCCCCGCGCGTCGGCGCCCATCCCGGCCGCATCATGCTGGCGACCGACGCCACCGGCATCGTGGTTGCCGCCATGCCCGCCGCGGCCCGCCGGCAGTTCCTGGGCAAGCCGGTTGCCCCGCACCTCGTTCGTCCCGCCGGCACCATCGGCACCGACTACGTGCAGCTCGGCTCCGGCGCGCAGGCGCTGATGGCGGTCAGGCCGCTGCCGCAGCCGCTGGCGAAGCTCTACGTCATCCAGACCGTCGACGACGCGCTCGCCAACTGGTGGCGCGCGACGCTGCTCACCAGCACACTGTTCGCCACCACCGGCCTGCTGCTGCTGGTCATCGGCATCGCCTTCCACATCCAGACCATGCGCGCCGCCATCGCCGACATGGTCAACCACAATGCCCGCGCCACCATCGACGCGGCGCTGGAGAGCGGACGCTGCGGCCTGTGGGACTGGGAGATCGGCGCGGCGCAGATGTTCTGGTCGGCCTCGATGTTCGAGCTGCTGGGCATGGCCGGCCGCGAGGGCCTCGTCACCATCGACGAGTTGCAGCCGCTGCTTCACCCGGAGGACAGCTATCTCGGCGGCATCGCCTCCATGACCGGGCTCGACCCGGAGGCCGCCGTCGACTTCCAGTTCCGCATGCGCCATGCCGAGGGCCGCTGGGTCTGGCTCAGGGCGCGCGGTCGCGGCCTCGCCGTCGCCGGCGTTCCCTATCGCCGCTTCGTCGGCATCGTCGTCGACATCACCGAACAGCTTGAGCTGGCGCGCCGCAACGCCGCTGCCGACCATCGCATCCGCGAGGCCATCGAGACCGTGTCCGAAGCCTTCGTGGTCTGCGACGACCGCGACCGGATCGTGGTCTGCAATTCCAAGTTCCGCGAGCTCAACGGCCTCTCCGAGGAGGTCGCCCGCCCCGGCGCGAGCTACCAGGAAGCGCTTGCCGCCGGCGGCGGCGCGAAAGTGGTCGACGGGCGCGTGCTCGGCAACGGCGCGCGCGACGGCGCCCGCGACCTCGAGGTCCAGCTTGCCGACGGCCGCTGGTTCCAGATCTCGGAGCGGCGCACCCATTGCGACGGCTTCGTCTCGGTCGGCACCGACATCACCGCCCTGAAGCGGCACGAGAACCAACTCACCGCCAGCGAGCAGCGCCTGCGCGCCAGCGTCGCCGACCTCCAGCGCAGCCAGTATGCATTGGAAATGCAGACCCAGCAGCTTGCCGAGCTCGCGGAGAAATATTCCGAGCAGAAGACCCAGGCCGAGGAAGCCAGCCGCGCCAAGTCCGAGTTCCTCGCCAATATGAGCCACGAACTGCGCACGCCGCTGAACGCCATCATCGGCTTCTCGGAAATCCTCAAGGACGGCCATTTCGGGCCGCTGGGCGTGACCAAATACGGCGAATATGCCCGCGACATCCATGACAGCGGCCATTTCCTGCTCTCGGTCATCGACGACATCCTCGACATGTCGCGCATCGAGGCCGGCCGCCTGAAGCTCGACCCCCGCCCGACCCAGCTCGACGACACGCTGGAGGAGACCATGCGCGTGGTCTCCAAGATGGCCGAGGACAAGGCGATCATCATCGAGGCCGAGGTGCCGCAGGACATGGCTCTCGTCGCGGACCGCCGGGCGGTGAAGCAGATCGCGCTCAACCTCCTGTCGAACGCCGTCAAGTTCACCCCGCGCGGCGGCATGATCTCGGTCCGGGCGCGCAAGGCCCGCGGCGTCATCGCCATCGCCATCGAGGATACCGGCATCGGCATCCCGCGCCGGGCCATCGACAAGCTCGGCAAGCCCTTCGAGCAGGTGCAGAGCCAGTTCTCGAAGAACCACAAGGGCTCGGGCCTCGGCCTCGCCATCGCCAAGTCGCTGGCCGAGATGCATGGCGGCTCGCTGCGCATCCGCTCCACCGTGGGGCGCGGAACTACCGTTGTGGTCCGCCTGCCCGTCGCGGGTCCGGTTCCGCAGGCCGCCTGAGCGGCCTCAGATGTCCCCGACTATGGCGCGAAACGCCTTGCGGACCCTGACCTGCGTCTCGCCGACATAGGCATCGAGCGTCACGAAATCCGGCAGTTCGCCGGCGCGCGCCAGGAGCCGCTTCAGGCCCGGCGCGGCGGTTGCCGGATCGAAGCCGTCGACGAGGCAGAGCCGGATGATCTGCGTCAGGCGCTGGTAGAACCGGCAGGCCTCGCGCAGCACCTCCGCCTCGGCCGCTTTGATCAGGCCGGCAGCCGCCGCCCTGTCGAGCACGCGGGCCGTGTTGGGGTCGAGAATGTCCGGGTGCCGCGCGCCATGGACGAGTTGCAGCGCCTGCGCGACGAACTCGATGTCGATCAGTCCGCCGCGCGCATATTTCAGGTCCCAGCGGGTCTCGTCGCCCTTGTCCTCGGCGATGGCCACACGCATGTCGATGATGTCGCCGAGCGTGGTCTTGGCGCTGCGCTTGGCGGTCAGCACGGCCCGGATGGCCTTTTCGACCTCGGGGCCGAAGCCAGGCGTCGCCGCGACCACGCGGGCGCGGGTCAGCGCCATGTGCTCCCAGGTCCAGGCTTCCTTCAGCTGATAGCTGCGGAAGCCGTCGATATGGGTCGCGACCGGGCCGGAGCGGCCGGAGGGGCGCAGCCGAAGATCGACGTCGTAGAGAATGCCTTCGCTGGTCGGCGCGGACAGCGCGCTGACGAGGCGCTGGGTCAGGCGCGCGAAATAGTGGCCGCCGGTGAGCGACCGCGGGCCGTCGGAGGCGTTCTCCTTGGGATCGTGGTCGTAGAGCAGGATCAGGTCGAGGTCGGAGCCGGCGGTCATCTCGCGGCCGCCCAGCTTGCCCATGGCGACGACGGCGGTGCGCATGCCGGGAATGCGGCCGTGGGCCGATATCATCGCCTCGGTGACGGTCCGGTGCAGCGCGACGATCAACTGCTCGGCGAGCCGCGCGAAAGCCTGCCCGGCAGCCTCCGCCGACACCGTGCCGGCAAGAACCCGGACGCCGGTGAGGAAAAGCTGCTCCTGGCCGAAGACGCGGGCGCGGTCGAGCACCTCCTCGGCATGACCCGCCAGCGCCAGCGTCTCGTTCAGCCGCCGCGCGAGTTCGGCATCGCCCGGCAGTTCCCCGAAGAAGGCCGGCTCCAGCAGCGCGTCGAGCACATGGGCGCGCCGCCCCATCAGATCGGCCAGGCGCGGCGCCGAGCCCAGCACCTGCATGATGAGTTCGAGGAGGTCGGGATGGGCGCGCAGGATCGCCAGCAGCTCGATCGGCTGCGAATGGCGCGTCAGCAGGCGGTCGAAGGCCCTGAGGCCGAGGTCGGCGTCACCGGTGCGCGACAGGGCGTCGATGAGGGCGGGTGCCAGTTCCGCGACGCGGTCGCGCGCTTCCTTGGCCCTGAGGCCGCCGGATTTCGGCGCCTGCCAGCCGAGCACGGTCAGGGCCGCCGCAGCCGGGTCCTGAAAACCGAGTTCCTTCAGCGCGGCAAGCGTGGTGGCTTTCGGCGGGTCGGTGGCGAGGTCCAGCGTGCCCTTCACCTCGGCGAGCGGCGGCAGGGTCTCGAACAGCTTGGCATAGGCCGCCTCGACCGGCAGCAGTTCCTCCGTGAGCGCCAGCGCGAAGGCCGCGCGGTCCTTGTAGCCGAGGAAACGGGCGATAGCCTCGACGCCCTCCGTCGTCTCGGGCAGCGAATGGGTCTGGTCGTCGGCGACCATCTGCAACCGGTGCTCCACCTGGCGCAGGAACCGATAGGCCCGCTCGAGGCTTTCCCGCGTCTCGACCGTGACCCAGCCCGCCTCGCGCAGCCGCTCGAGCCCGGTGATCGTGTCTCTCACCCGCAGCGCCGGATTGCGGCCGCCCGCTATGAGCTGCTGGGTCTGCACGAAGAACTCGATCTCGCGGATGCCGCCGCGGCCGAGCTTGATGTTGTGCCCTTCGACCGCCAGCGCGTCGTGGCCACGGAAGGCGTGAATCTGGCGCTTCATCGCATGGACGTCGGCGACCGCCGCATAGTCGAGATATTTGCGCCAGATGAACGGCTGCATCTCCTTCAGGAATGCCTCGCCCGCCACGATGTCGCCGGCGCAGGGGCGCGCCTTGATGAAGGCGGAGCGCTCCCAGGTCTGGCCGATCGTCTCGTAATAGTGCAGCGCCGCCGGGGTGGAGATGGCGACCGCCGTAGCGCCCGGATCGGGGCGCAGGCGCAGGTCGGTGCGGAACACGTAACCGTCGGCCGTGCGCTCCTGCAGGATCTTCACGAGCCGCTGGGTCAGGCGGATATAGGCCGGCTGCGGCTCCTTGCCGGGCTTGGTCGGCGCGACCTCGGGGTCGAAGAAGACGATCAGGTCGATGTCCGAGGAATAGTTCAGCTCGAAGGCGCCGTGCTTGCCCATGGCCAGCACGATGTAGCCGGAGCCGCGCTCGGCATGTTTCGGATCGTCGGGCTGGAGGATGCCGGCATCGGCGAGGTCGCGCATCAGATGCGCCACGGCCTCGGCGACGGCGAGATCGGCGGTCTCGGTCAGCGCGCGCGTCACCGTTTCCAGCGGCCAGAGGCCGCCGATGTCGCAGAGCGCGACGAGCAGCGCCACATCCGCGCGGAAGCGCCGCAGCACGCGGCCGACGCCCTCGTCGCTGCGCGCCTTGCGGCAATGCGCGACCGCCTCGGCCTTGAGGGTCGCGAAGCGGTCCTCGGGCGCCTCCCGGAGGCAGGCGAGCAGATGGCCGGGATCGTTGCGCGCTATCCCTGAGAGAAACGGCGAATGGGCGAGGACGCCCGCCACCAGCGCCTTCGCCTTTGCCGGCCTGGTCGCGGCGGCAAGCTCGCTGCGGACTGATTCGTCCTCGACGCTATCGAGATAGGCGGCGAGCATTTTTGCGGCCGTGACGCCTTTCGGCATGACAGGCGCGTCGGAAAGCCGCTCGAGGAACGGGGAATGGGCGTCAGGCGGCTGGCGGTGCGGCGGCGTCATGCGCCAATCGTGGCAGACGCAGCGCAACCTTTAAACCCGGCTGTGCGCCGGATCGCGCTTCTCCAAGCGTCAAAGTGCCGCCGTGAAGGCGCGCCACCGCCGCCGCGAGGCTGAGACCGAGGCCGGAACCGGGGCGCGAGCGGCTCGCCTCCAGCCGGACGAAGCGGTCGAGCACGCGGCCACGGTCGGCCTCGGCGACGCCCGGCCCCTCGTCGGCAATGGCGAGAACCGCCTCGCCGCCATCGGTCTCGACGGTCAGCGCGACGCGCCCGCCACCTTCCGCCGGCCGGCCATATTTCAGCGCGTTGTCGACGAGGTTCGCCACCACCTGCCCCAGCAGTTCGCGGTTGCCCGTCACCATGGCCGGCGCGGCGTTGACCGCGATGGTCATGCCGACTTCCTCGGCCAGCGGCTCGTATAGCTCCGCGACGCTCTGGGCGATGGCCGCGAGATCGAGCGGCGCCATGTTCTCCCGCTGATTGCCCGCCTCGGCGCGCGCGATCATCAGGAGCGCGTTGAACGTGCGGATGAGGCCGTCGGATTCCTCGATGATGCTGCCGAGCGCCGCCTTGTGGGCCTCGTCGCTCGACGCGTTGCGCATCGCTTCCTCGGCGCGGTTGCGAAGGCGCGTCAGCGGCGTCTTGAGGTCGTGGGCGATGTTGTCGGAGACCTCCTTCATGCCGGCCATCAGCGCCTCGATGCGGCCCAGCATCTCGTTGACGCTGCCGGCGAGGCGGTCGAGCTCGTCGCGGGTGCCGGCGATCGGCAGTCGCCCCGCGAGGTCGCCGGCCATGATCCGCCGGGACATCTCGGTCATGGCGTCGACGCGCTTCAGCACGCGGCGGGTGACGAAATAGGCGCCGATCAGCCCGAGGATCAGCGCGACCAGCAGCGACAGGCGGAAACCGCGGCCGAAGATCTCGCGCATCCGGTCGCGCTCTTCGAGGTCGCGGCCAACCAGCAGGCGAAAGCCGCCGGGCAGGCCATAGACCTGCGCCAGCGCCCGGTGCGGGCGGTCGCCGGCATCCTCGCCGGCGCGGCGGTAGTCCGTCTCGATCCAGCCGGGGCGGCCAAGCGTGCCGGGGGGCAGTTCGCCGATATTGCCGCCGATCACGTCGCCGCCGAAGGTCGCGACCAGATAGAGCGAGGCACCGGGGCGGCGGCCGCGCTCATCGACGACCTCGACCAGCCGGCGGATGCCGCCGATGGAATATTGTTCGGCGATGCCCCTTACCTCCGCCGTGATCGTCTCGGTGAGCTGGTCGGTCAGAAGCCGCTGGGTCGCGAAGCCCAGCCAGCCGATGACGAAGCCCGCGAACATCACGAAGATGGCGAGATAGGCCGCGATGATCTTGAAGGCGGTGGTCGAGAACAGCGTCCTGAGGCGCGCGATGCGCCCCGGCTTCGCCACCGCCACCGCCTCGCGCGGCAGCACGGCGGTCACGCGCGCACCGTGTAGCCCGCACCCCGGATCGTGTGGATCAGCGGCTTGTCGAAGCCCTTGTCGATCTTGGAGCGCAGGCGCGAGACGTGGACGTCGATGACGTTGGTCTGCGGATCGAAGTGGTAGTCCCAGACATGCTCCAGCAGCATGGTGCGGGTCACCACCTGCCCGGCATTCTTCATGAGATATTCGAGCAGGCGGAACTCGCGCGGCTGCAGCAGGATCTCGTCCGCGCCGCGCAGCACCCGGTGCGACAGGCGGTCCAGTTCGAGATCGCCGACGCGATAGACGGTCTCGGGAGCGCCCGCCGTGCGGCGGCGCGCCAGAACCTCGACGCGGGCGAGCAGTTCGGAGAAGGAATAGGGCTTGGGCAGGTAGTCGTCGCCGCCGGCGCGCAGGCCCTTCACGCGGTCGTCGACCTGGCCGAGGGCGGAGAGGATCAGCGTCGGCGTCTCCTTGCCGGCGGCCCGAAGCTCGCCGATGACGGAAAGCCCGTCCTTCTTCGGCAGCATGCGGTCGACCACCAGCACGTCGTAGGGGCCGTCCATCGCCATGGCGAGGCCGTCCTCGCCGTCGGCGGCATGATCCGCGACGTGGCCGGCCTCCCGGAACGCCTTGACGAGATAGGACGCCGCCTCGCGGTCGTCCTCGATGATCAGGATGCGCATGGAGGCCATATTAGCCGGGCTCTCGATTGCTTCGCCAGTGAACGGGCGTGACGCCGGGGCGAAGAAAAACGGGGCGGCCGGACATGGAGAACCGACCGCCCCGCTCGAGACGATCCAGGATGGCGGGGGGCGACTGGGGATGCCATTCCAGGATCACTCGTGAGTAGCTGCCGGCGCCGAAGAGGTTCGACGCCGGCCTGATTTTTTTAAGAGGGGTTCAGGGGAATGGCGACGAAGCGCTGGCCCTCGCCTGACCGCAGCCGGATCAGCGCCGAGCGGCGGCCGTCGGCGCGGGCGGCGGAAAGCGCCTCCCGCACGTCCCTCAGCGAGGCGACCGAACGGCCGGCAACGTCGAGGATGACATCGCCCGGACGGATGCCGCGCTGGGCGGCCGGTCCCGAAGGATCGACCTCGGTCACCACCATGCCCTCGCCGCGGCCCGCCGGCTCGATCGACATGCCGAGGCGGGGAGCCGCCGGGGCCTGGTCGCGGTTCAGCTCGCCGCGGCGATCGCGCCGGCCGTCCTGAAGCGACGCGCGGCTCGTCTCGCCCGGAAGCTGGCCGAGGGTCAGCTGGACGGTGCGCTCGGCGCCGTCGCGCATCACGGTCAGGCGGACATTGGCGCCCGGCCGGGCCGCGCCGATGCGGCGGGTCAGGTCACGCGCATCGCGCACCGGCTGGCCGTCGACCGCCACCACCACGTCGGAGGGCTTGAGGTCGGCATTGGCGGCCGGGCTGCCCTGCTGGACGCCGGCGACGAGAGCGCCTTCCGGCTTCGGCAGGCGCAGGCTCTCGGCGATCTCCGGCGTGACCGGCTGGATCTGGATGCCGATCCAGCCGCGCTGGACCGAGCCGTTGTCGCGCAGCGAGGCGACGACGTTCTGCGTGGTTTCCGAGGGGATGGCGAACGCAATACCGATATTGCCACCCGAGGGAGAGTAGATCGCCGTGTTGACGCCGATCACCTCGCCATTGGCGTTGAAGGTCGGGCCACCGGAATTGCCGCGGTTCACCGCCGCGTCGATCTGCAGGAAGTCGTCATAGGGGCCGGAGCCGATGTCGCGGCCACGGGCCGAGACGATGCCGGCGGTCACGGTGCCACCGAGGCCGAACGGATTGCCGACCGCCAGTACCCAGTCGCCGACGCGCGGGGCGGCGGCGGCGAAGCGCACGAACGGGAAGTCGCTGCCCTCGGCCTTGAGCAAGGCGAGATCGGTGCGCTCGTCGGTGCCGACGACGCGGGCCTTCAGCGTGCGGCCGCCATCCATGACGATGTCAGCCTCGGTCGCGCCGCGCACGACGTGGTTGTTGGTGACGATGTAGCCGTCAGCCGAGATGAAGAAGCCGGAGCCCTGCGAGGCGGCGCGGGGCCCGCGCGGCATGCCCGGGCCACCGAAGCGAGGATCGCCGCGGAAGCGCGGGTCGTTGCGGAACTGCTCGCCGAAGCGTCGCATGAACTGTTCCATCTGGCCGTCCTGGCCGTTGTTCATGCCCTCCTCGTCGTCCTGGCCGCGGCCCGGCATCTCGCGGAACGACATCTGCTCGGACGAGGCGGAACGGGTGACGCGGACCGAGACGACGGCGGGCTTCACCCGCTCGACGACATCGGCGAAGGACATCGGGGCGGTCTGGACGCCCTGTGCCGTGGCGCTGGCGATGAAGGGGGAGCGGGTCGGCTGGACGGCAACGGCGCCGGCGCCGACGGCGAGGATCGCGACAGTGCCGAGGAGGGCGGCGCGCAGACGGGACGTCATGGGGGATCTCCATGGGTAAAGGGGCGCACGGGGTCTGCCGTGCTTGCACCGGACCATGGAGCAGCGTGGATTACGCCACCCTGTCGGGGAAGTTACAGTTTCGTAAGGTGGCCCCTGCCGGGCTCAGCCGTTCAGCGCCGCGTCCAGCTTGCGCTTTTCCTCGTCCGAGAGCGGCTCGGGCTGGGTCGCCTCGCCCGTCCGCCGGCGGCGCAGCGCGAAGGCGAGATAGCCGACCCCGCCGATCAGGAACACGGCCGGCGCGCCCCACAGCGCGAGCGTGTGCCAGCCGAGGCGCGGGCGCATCAGCACGAACTCGCCGTAGCGCGCGACGAGGAAGTCGGTGACCTGCCGGTCGCTGTCGCCGGCCTTCAGCCGCTCGCGCACCAGAAGGCGGAGGTCGCGGGCGAGCGGCGCGTCGGAATCGTCGATCGACTGGTTCTGGCAGACCATGCAGCGCAGATCCTGCGACAGGGCGCGGGCGCGCGTCTCCAGCGCCGGATCGTCCAGCCGCTCGCCGGGCAGGACGGCATGGGCCGGCGCGGCGGCGAGAAGCGAGAGAGCGAGGATCAGCGCGCGCATCGCCTCACTCCGCGGCTTGCACGGCGGGCGCGCGCCGGGCCGCCGGCTTCGGCGCGCCGACCCTCAGGCGACGGTCGGACAGCGACAGGAGGCCACCCAGCATCATGACCAGCGTGCCGATCCAGATCAGCAGCACCATCGGCTTGTAGAAGAACCTGAGCGCGATGGAGCCGCTGGTCTCGACATCGCCCGGCGAAACGTAGAGCTGCGAAAAGCCGCGCGTCTTCAGCGCCGCCTCGGTGGTCGGCATGTTGCGCGCGGTATAGACGCGCTTGGCAGGCTCCAGGATCCCGGCATCGACGCCGCCCTCGCGCAGCACGAGCCGCGCGACCACATCGCGATAGTTCGGCCCCTGAACCGGCGCGAGGCCGGTCAGCGTCACCTGATAGCCGGCGACCTCGACCGTGTCGCCCGGCTTCATCTGCACGATCAGTTCCTGCCGGTAGCAGGTCTCGCCGACGATGCCGATCAGCATGACGCCGACGCCGGCATGGGCGACCGCCGTGCCCCAGGCGGAGCGCGGCAGCCCCCTCGCCCGCTGCAGCGTCGTCGCCAGCGGCGCGCGAAACAGCTGGACGCGCTCGGCCACCTCGGCGAGCGAGCCGACGATGATGTAGGCGGCAAGGCCGATGAACACCGGCGCCAGAACCGGCCCGCCGCGCGTCACCGCGAAGGTCAGCAGCATCGCCGCGATGCCGGCGGCGAAGGCGGCCATCATCCGCTGGGCGGCGGCGAGAAGGTCTCCGCGCTTCCAGGCGAGGAACGGCCCGAAGACCATGGCCACCATCAGCGGCACCATGAGCGGGCCGAAGGTCCAGTTGAAGAAGGGCGGCCCGACCGAGATCTTCGCGCCCGTCAGCGCCTCCAGCGCCAGCGGATAGAGCGTGCCGACGAAGACGGCGGCGCAGGCGGCGGTGAGGAACAGGTTGTTGAGGACCAGCGCCCCCTCGCGCGACACCGGCGCGAAAATGCCGCCCTGCCGGAGCATCGGCGCGCGCCAGGCATAGAGCGCCAGCGAGCCGCCGATGAAAGCGATGAGGATGGCGAGGATGAAGATGCCGCGCTCGGGATCGACCGCGAAGGCGTGGACGGAGGTCAGCACGCCGGAGCGCACGAGGAAGGTGCCGAGCAGCGACAGCGAGAAGGTCAGGATCGCCAGCAGCACCGTCCAGACCTTCAGCGCCTCGCGCTTCTCCATGACGATGGCGGAGTGCAGCAGTGCCGTGCCGGCGAGCCAGGGCATCAGGGAAGCGTTCTCGACCGGGTCCCAGAACCACCAGCCGCCCCAGCCGAGCTCGTAATAGGCCCAGAACGAGCCCATGGAGATGCCGGCGGTGAGGAACATCCAGGCAGTCAGCGCCCAGGGCCTGACCCAGCGCGCCCAGGCGGCGTCGATCCGCCCCTCGATCAGCGCCGCGACGGCGAAGGCGAAGGACATCGAGAAGCCGACATAGCCGAGATAGAGCAGCGGCGGATGGATCGCGAGGCCGGGGTCCTGCAGCAGCGGGTTGAGGTCGCGGCCCTCGAACGGCGCGGGATTGATGCGGTTGAACGGGTTCGAGGTCTTCAGGATGAACAGCAGGAAGGCCGCGGTGATCCACGCCTGCACCGCCAGCACGTTGGCCTTCAGCGGCAGCGGCAGGTTGCGGCCGAACAGCGCGACAAACGCCGAGAACAGGGTGAGGATCAGCACCCAGAGCAGCATCGAGCCCTCATGGTTCCCCCACACGCCGGAGATCTTGTAGATCAGCGGCTTGGTCGAGTGGCTGTTGAGCACGACGTTCTCGACCGAGAAATCCGAGACGAGATAGGCGTGGGTCAGCGCCGCGAAGGCGATGGCGACGAAGGCGCACTGGCCGAGCGCAACGGCGTCCGCCGTACCCATCAGCGCCGCGTCGCGCTTCCTTGCGCCCCAGACCGGCACGACCGACTGGAACAGCGCCAGCGCCAGCGCCAGAACGAGGGCGTAGTGACCGATTTCGGGCGACATCAGCGCGAGGCTCCCGGCTGCGCCGCATTGGGGTTCGGGGCCGGATCACCCGGCTTCCAGTGGCCCTGCTGCTTCAGCGCGTCGGCAACTTCCTTGGGCATGTAGGTTTCGTCGTGGCGCGCGAGCACGCTGTCGGCCCGGAATTGCCGGCCGGGCTCCAGAACGCCCTCGGTGACGACCCCCTGCCCCTCACGGAACAGGTCCGGCAGAACGCCGCGATAGGCGACGGGGATGCTGGTCCGCCCGTCGGTGACGACGAAGCTCACCTGCATGTTCTCGCCGCGCCGGATCGAGCCGGTCTCGACGAGGCCACCGAGGCGGATGCGCTGGCCGGGCTGGACGTTCTTCTCGACGATGTCGGTCGGCGAATGGAACAGGGTGATCGAGCCCGACAGCGCATAGAGGACGAGGCCGGCCGCGACGCCGAGCACCGCCAGCGCGAGGCCGATCAGCGTCAGGCGGCGCTGCTTGCGCGTCATGCCGCGACGGGCGGGAACCGGGCCGGTGGTCGTGGTCATCAGCCGCCCATCCCCAGTTCGCGCATCAGCGCATCCAGCTGGCCGATCTTGTCGGCTTCCGCCCCAAAGCGCTGGCGCACGCTCGCCGCGGCGGCCCGCGCCTTGTCGGCCTCGCCGAGAACGGAATAGGAGCGCACCAGCCGCAGCCAGCCGTCGAAATCCGTCCCGTCCGCTTCAAGGCGCGCGGCGAGACCCTCGACCATGCCGCGAATGTCCGAGGCGGTCGGTCGCGGTGCATCCGCCGGACCGAGCCGGGCGACCTCGCTGCGCAACACCCCGAGCCATGGCGCATTGGGCGGCGCGATCTCGATCAGCCGCGACCAGATGGCGCGCGCCTCGGCCGGGCGGCCGTCCTGTTCGGCCGAAAGCCCGAGGAGATAGCCGGCCTTGGGATGATCCGCCGACAGCGCGATCGCGCGCTCCAGCCCCGCCTTGGCTTCCGCCGTCACCACGCCGCCGCCGGCGGCAACCTGCGCCTCGGCGAGATCGGCCTCGCGGTCGGCGGTCGCGCCAAGGAGGCGCAGGGCATTGGCGCGGGCGCGGACAGCCTCGCCGGCGCGGCCGAGGCGAAGATAGACGGGGGCCACGACCTCCCAGCCGCGCCCGTCTTCCGGGTTGGCGGCAAGATGCGCCTCGATGCGCGCGATGAGGGTGGCGATGTCGTTCTGACCCGGCGCCTGCTGGCGGCGCTCGGCGAGCGGCTGGCCGGGATAGCCGGGCTGACCGCGCAGGCCGTAGCCCACGATGGCGACCAGCGGCACGGCGACGAGCGCCGCCAGCGCGGCCACGCGGCGGCGTCCGCCAGCGCCCTCCAGCGCCGTCGCGCCGCTTCTTTCGGCGGCGGCGATGATGCGCCGCGACACCTCGATCCGGGCCGCATCGGCCTCGGCCGCGCCGATCACGCCGGCATCCCGGTCGCGGCCGATCTCGTCGAGCTGATCGCGATAGACGGCGAGATCGCTGCCGCCATCCGCCGTGCGGGCGCGGGCGAGCGGCAGAAGCACCGCCATGACGGCGGCGGCGGTCATCAGCGCGAACATGGTCCAGACGGCGAAGGAGCCTTCCATGGCCCGGTGCGAAATCCCTGTCAGCCTGCCGTCCTGCGACGGCTCCGGTTTGGAATGGTGCCAAATAGCCCACCGGACAGGGGGCGACAACGGGAAGATTGTCGCGCGCACGCGCCTTTGATGGAGATCAGCCCGCGCTAACCCTGCCGGCCCGGCGTCTTGCCGGCATTGATCGCAACATCGGCGGCCTTCTGGAGGAGCTGGGCGTAGCTCGCGCCGAAAATGCGCGCGGAGAAGCGCACGGCGGCCTCGATCTGGCTGATCTTCAGCGCCCGGTCGACGTCCGGCGCGTTGCGGATATTCTCCAGCAACTGCGTCAGGGTCGGGTCCAGATAGCCCTGAATCTCCGTGAAGATGCGCAGGGTGATCTCGTTCAGCGCGATCTCGGAGGCATAGCTGCGGCAAGCCGACAGGAGGTCGAGCCGCGTCTCGACATCGGCGACCACATCCTCGGAGATGGCCTCGGCGGGCTGGTCGCCGCGCTGGCGCGGCCGCAGCAGCCGGCGCATCTCGCCGGGCACACCCTCTATCTCGGCGGTCAGCAGGCGCGCGAGGTCGGCCCGCAATTTCGCGAGGCGCCGCTGCCACGGGCCGTCGCCGGCAAGGCTCATGTCGGTGCGCAGCGAGCGGACCGCATCGTGCAGGTCCTTCAGCGCGGCCGTGACCCTGTCGCCGCGCCCTTCCTTCAGCGCGCGCGACACACGGAACGCCGACCGCTCGATCTCGCCGACAACGAGATCGACCGCGTAGCGATAGGGATTGACCGCTATCTTGGCGGGTTCGTCGCTCTCCGCCGCCGATACCGCAAGGCGTGCCAGATGGGCCTTCTGCACCAGACGTCCCTGGAACAGCACCAGCGCGAAGGCAAGCAGATCGGTGCGGGTGTTCGCCATCGGGTCGAGCATGGCGCGCGCATTGGCCAGCCCGTCATCGGCGAGGTTGCGGATGGTCGTCGGCGCCTTGGCGATGGCGGCGGCGATGGCCGGCGCATTGCCGAGCACCACCAGAACGTCGGTCAGGTCGTCAAGCGCACGCTCGTCGCCGAGGCGGGCGACCAGCCGCTTGCGCTGCGCCTCGTCGATGGAAACCTCTTCGAGCTCCGCGCGGATCGCCGCGCAGAGCGGTATGGCGAAATCGGCGGCGAGCTGGGCGGCCCCGGCCTCGTCCCCGGCGGCGATGGCGGCGGTGCAGGCCGCCTCCAGCGCCTCAGCCTCGTCGGGCTGGAGGTCGCGCGCGATCCAGGTCCAGATGGCGGTCAGCGAGTGGCGGGCGATGCGGCCGCGAACCTTGGTCTCCAGCCGCTCGTCGATCAGGAACGGCTCGACCGGGCGGAACACGAACCGCGCCGCGACCTCGTCGCGGATTGCCTGCGGCGGCACGGTTTCCGGCGGTTTCGGGGCGACCGGCGGCGGCGCCGGCCGCAGCGCCGCGATGATCATGTCGCCGCCCGGAATGGCCTCGCCGCGCTGGCGCGCGCGCTCGATCTCGGTCGACAGGAGCTTGCGGGCCGATTCGGGCAGGGCCGCCAGATAGGCGCGCAACCGCTCCGCGGGCGAGCGGGCGGAAGCGCTGTCCTGGCGTTGGGCGGCAGCCTCGGTCATGGAGCGCCGAGCCTATCCACCCTCCGTTAAAAAGTGGTGCTTTTGCTCAGCCGACCGGCGACCAGCTGCCGTCCGGGTTGCGGCAGGCCGTGCCCACCGCGGTCTGCGGGCGACCGTTGATGTAGATCGTATGGGTGTACTCGCGGCAGTAATTGGCGCCGCGATAGTAGGTCCGGCCGGGCTCGACATAGCCGTAGGCCTTCTCGGAGCGCCATTCGGAGCGGCGGCCCTCGACCCACACGACCTGCTCGGCGGCATAGGCGCGGCGGCGGTCCTGCTCGTCGAGGTCGCGGCCGATGGCATTGCCGATCAGGCCGCCGATGGCGGCGCCGGCAAGGCCGGCCGCCAGGCGCTCGCCCGGCCCACCGCCGAACTGCGAGCCGATCAGGCCGCCGGCGACGGCGCCGATGGCGGTTCCCGACTGCTCGCGGGTCTCGCATCCCGCGACGGTGAAACCGATCAGGGCGGCGGCGGCAACGAGGCGATAGCGCATGGACAGGTCCGTTCAATGGGCGCCGGCATGCCGGCGGGGATGACGGGCGTGAAATGTCCAGCCGAATGAGGCGAAAAGGCGGCGCCGCCGGTCAGACGGACGGCAGCCGCAGGCTCGCCCGGAGGCCGCCGATCCCGGCCGCGCCCAGCGACAGCCCGCCGCCATAGAGGCCGGCCAGCTCCGAGACGATCGACAGGCCGAGGCCCGAGCCGGGCTTGGTCTCGTCCAGCCGCTTGCCGCGCCGGCCGACCGCCTCGCGCTCGTCGGCGGTGAGGCCGGGGCCGTCGTCCTCGATCACGATGGTGAAATAGACGCGGTCTGCCGTTGACTCGGCCGGCTCGCGCTCGACCGCGATGGCAACGCGCCCGTCGGCCCATTTGCAGGCATTGTCGACGAGATTGCCGACCATTTCCTCGAGGTCGTTGCGCTCGCCCCGGAACATCAGGCCCGGCGGCACCCGCGCATCGACCTCCAGGCCGCGGCCGCGATGGATCTTCTCCATGGTGCGGGCGAGCCCCTCGACCACCTCGCCGACCGGCACCAGCGTCGAGGCGACGCGCGCGCGGGCCGCGACACGCGCCCTTTCGAGGTGGTGATTGACCTGATCGCGCATGATCCGCGTCTGCTCGGCCACCTTCACGGCGAGCTGGTCGTCGCGGCCGGCGGCTTCGTTCTGGATCACCGAGATGGGGGTCTTCAGCGCATGGGCGAGGTTGCCGACATGGGTGCGCGAGCGCTCGACGATCTCGCGGTTGGTGTCGATCAGCGCGTTGACCTCGCGGGCGAGCGGCGCGATCTCGGTGGGGAAATTGCCCTCCAGATGCTCGCTCTCCCCCGCCCGCACCGAATGGAGGCCGCCGACGAGACGTTGCAGCGGGGCAAGGCCGACACGCACCTGCAGGAAGGCGGCGATCGCCATCCCCGCCGCCAGCAGCACCAGCGCGGCGATCAGCGTCAGGTTGAACTCGCGCACGGCGCCGACGATGTCGTCCGCCGGGCCTGCCACCATGATCTGGAAGTCGCCGTCCTCGCCGAGCTCGATGGTGCGCTCGACGGCGCGCAGCGCGACATTGTTGGGACCGGTGACATAGCCCTCGCGCGAGCGGGTCGGCCCGTCCGCGAGCGCCTCGGCGCCCAGCGCGGGAAGCCTGACGTCGAACAGCGAGCGCGAGGTGCGCACCTCGTTGCGCCCGGCATCGGTGCGGACGATCTGCCAGTACCAGCCGGATTGCGGCAGTTCGAACAGCGGCTCGCCGAGATTGGCGCCGACGACGATCTGCTGGTCGTCCACCGCGCCGGCGATGTCGGCGATCAGCAGCTTGACGTAGACGCCGAGGCGGCGGTCGAATGCCCGCTCCACCGCCGTCCGGTTCACCGCCGCCAGCACGATGCCGGTAATGCTCAGCAACACCACGGCGAAGGCCAGCGCCAGAAGGATCAGGCGCCGCGCCAGCGAGGGCGCGTGGGTCGCGCCGGCCATGGATCAGGCGGCCTGGGGCGGCTGGAGGATGTAGCCGAGCCCGCGCACCGTCTGGATCACCTCGACGCCGAGCTTCTTGCGCAGGCGGCCGATGAAGACCTCGATCGTGTTGGAATCGCGGTCGAAATCCTGATCGTAGATGTGCTCGACCAGTTCGGTCCGCGACACAACCTTGCCCTGCTGGTGCATCAGATAGGCGAGCAGGCGGTATTCGTGCGAGGTCAGCTTCACCGGATTGCCGTCGACGGTGACGCGCCCGGCGCGAGCGTCGAGCCTGACCGGCCCGCAGGTGAACTCGTTGGTCGCCTGTCCCGCGACGCGACGCAGCAGCGCGCGCAGGCGGGCCAGCACTTCCTCCATGTGGAAGGGCTTGGCGACATAGTCGTCGGCGCCGGCATCGAAGCCCTGCACCTTGTCCGACCAGCGGTCGCGGGCGGTGAGAATCAGCACCGGCATGGTGCGGCCCGAACGCCGCCACTGCTCCAGCACCGAGATGCCGTCCATCTTCGGCAGGCCGATATCGAGCACGACGGCGTCATAGGGCTCGCTGTCGCCGAGATAATAGCCCTCCTCGCCGTCGAACGCCTTGTCGACGACGTAGCCCGCATCGGTCAGGGCGGTGGTGATCTGCCGGTTGAGATCCGGATCGTCCTCGACGACGAGCAGGCGCACGCAATGTCTCCCGAAGGTCTGTTGATGCGGCTTCAGCGAACCTGGACGACCTGTCCGGTATTCGCCTCGATCCGCACACGGGTGACCTTGCCACGCCGGTCGACGACTGTCAGCAGATAGAGCAGGTTGCCGCCCGCGCGGCACAGCCGCGCATTGATCACCTCTCCGCGCTGCTCGGGCCTCAGATTGCGCTGGGCCTGGGCGAGCGGCAGGGCTTGGCCGCCGGCGACGGCGGCCCGCCTGTCGGCCGGGTTGAGGCAATTGACCTGCGCCGCCGCCGGACCGGCGCAGAGCGCCAGTCCGAACAGGATCACGCCGGCCTTCGCGAATGTCGCCGCGGGTCTCATGGCACCGATGATCTGGGTTGATCGTCAGCCGGACTAGGCCCGCCGGCCTGAACCCGCGATGAATGGCCTTTCATTTGGGCCGGAGCTGGCTGGTCGCCGTCACCCGGAAGATGATCGAGCCGACGAAGCTGATGCCGGTCGCGACCTGCAGCAGTGCCTCCGCCAGCGCGCCCTGGTCGATCAGGCGCGTCTCGACGCCGAAGACCGAGGCCGTCAGGCAGACGATGCCGACGAGGCTCGACCACACGCTGCGGCTCTGGAGAATGGGTTTCAGATCGGTCATTGCCGTCTCCTTGCGGTTGAACATGGTGGGTTGGAATGCCGGCCGACGCCTCCTGGTTCAGAGCGCCAACACGGCCTCGGCGGGCACGCCCGGCCCGATGAGTGCGGAAATCTGCGCGACGGTGATCCGCAACGCCGCCTGCGGAGCGCCGAAGTCGGCGATCTCGTCGGCAGCGGCGTAGAGATGCCCGGCCGCTGCGGTCTCGACGACGCGGAGTTCGGCGCCGCCAGCCGAGAGAATCGCCAGCCGATAGCGCTCGGCCGCCTCGCCGAGCGGGACGTCCGCCAGTTCCCAGCCGTCGCCGCCGAGCCGCGTGCGGCGGACCCAGCTCAGCCGGACGCCGCCGGCCTCGCGCCGGGCGGACAGATGCACAGGCGCGAAGGGCGACAGCGCCGTCGCGGTCGCCGTCGCCTCGACCTCGGCCATGGCGGGATCGGCCGCCAGCAGCACCGACGATCCGACGCGGTAGCGGAATGGCCGACCAATCAGGTCCGTCGCGGTTCCGAGCGGCACCAGCGGCCCCGACAGGAACACGACACTCGCCCCGGCCGCGACCGGACCGGTGTGGTGCTCCGTGCCGCGCTGTCCGCGCAGCAGATGCGTCAACCGCCAGGTCCGCTCGGCGATCAACATCGCATCGCGGAACTGTGCGACCTCCCAGCCATCGGCGCCTTCGATCGCGAAGGAATTGCCGCCGCCGAGAACCTGCGCCTCGGGCAGGCTCTCCAGCGCGCCGCGGACGAGTTCCACCACGACGCCCTCACCGCGATCCCAAAGCCAGGGCCGGCCGTCGGGCATGGCGGTGAGCGTCCGGCCCATCAGCGAGGGTGCCGCCAGCGCGCCGACGGCTTCGTCGCCGCTGCCCTCCCCGCCGCGCCAGACCGTGTAGGGCCCGCGCCATGGGTCGGAGGCGGCCGCGATGTACTGCAAGACCGGCGGCTCGGCCTCGGTCAGCGGCGGCAGGTCAAGGACCGCGACCGCCGGGCGGCCGTCGCCGTGCGGCACGCGATAGGCGCGATGGACCGGCCGCGGGCGTGCCGGCCGGATCGGCGGCGCAAAGGTCTCCGCCTCGGCCCGCCGCATCAGCGTGCCTTCCAGCGCGCCGAGGCGCAGCGGCAAGGTCCGGCCACCGGCTGCAAGAGCGACCTGATCGCCCGGCTCCAGCGCCAGCCGCGAGGGCGGCAGGGCGAAAGCCGCCTGCTCGCGCTCCGACCAGAGCCGGTGCAGCAGGCTCTCGGCCCGCACGCTCATCTCGGCGGGGTCGGCGGCGGTCGCGAGCGCGAGGCTCGACACGCGCCGACTGTCACCCGCGAGGCGCCGCGAGGTGACGGCCGAAGCGCGGAAATCCGCCTCCGTGTCGGAAAAGGCGATCGACAGTTCCGCCGGCAGCTGGCCGTTGTCGCGGCGCGTCACCGCCACGAGGCTGCGGCCCTCCTCGTCGGCAAGGTCGCCCTCGCCGAGAGCGACAGCGGCAGCCGCCACCCCACCAAGGACGAGCGTGCCGCCGCTTTCGCGGATATCGACGACGAAGGCGCGCGCCAGCGGCTCAAGCGCGTCGCGGGCCGACATGGGACGGTCGATGACCAGCCCGTCCACGACACCCTCGACGGCGGAGGCATCGACATCGGCGATGCCCCAGTCCGCGAGAAGGCGCGTCATCAGGTCGCCGACCGGCGCGGAGCCGAGCCGGCCGTTCAGCCAGTGGCCGGTATCCCAGTTGGCGCCGTCGCTCCACACCTCGCCGGCACGCGGGAAAGCCGGCCAGGGCCGCGCGTCCCAGGCCCAGAGCGCGGTGCGCGCGGGATCGACCATGCGGCCGCCCGCGCCGAGAAGCGGATTGTCCGCGTCGGTCGCGCCGAATTCGGGATCGAAGCGCGCGACGACGGCTTCCAGGGCACGCCGCTGGATCAGGTCGTCCCGGCCGCCGTTCGAGAAGGGCGGCAGGCCCGCCTCGCTCGACTTGGCGTCGGGAAAGACCGACGGGCGGTTCGCGCCGCGATCGACCGCAGGAAAGCCGGCCTCGGTCAGCCAGATCGGCTTCGATCCCGGAACCCACGCCGTCGCGGCGGTCTCGACGCCGGCCACGCGCGTCACATGGGCATTCGACCACCAGTTCCGGATGTCCTTCTGGCGATATACCCACGGCTTGCCGAGCCCGTCCGTGATCGGCGTGCGGATGCCCGCCAGCCGGTCGGCGTCGGAGGCGTAGTACCAGTCGTGCGCCTCGCCCGCGCCGATCGCGGCACGCAGCGCCGAGACGTCGTAGGGCGAGCCCGGCATGCCGTCGCGCCGGTCGTCGAGCGGCGCGTACCAGTCGATGCCGACCGCGCCGATGGCTTCGTGCGCCCAGAGCGGATCGAGCGGGAAATGCAGGTCGCCGCCTTCCGCCTGCCCGCCATACTCCGTCCAGTCGGCGGCATAGGTCAGCGTCGCCGCCGGCAGGACCAGCTTCACATCCGCCGCGAGCGCCACCAGCCCCTCGACAAAGGGGTGGCCGGCGGCCGACCGCAGGCGCGTCAGGCCGGCCATTTCCGAGCCGATGACGAAGGCATCGACGCCATCCGCCGCCGCCGCGACATTGGCCATGTGCAGGATGAAGCGGCGGTAGCGCCATTCCGGCGCGCCGAGATAGATCACCGCCTCGCCGAAACGCAGGAACTGCCAGCGCGCGGCGCTCCCGAGAAAGCCCGAGACCTCCGCCGCCGCACCCGCCGCGCCGTGCGGCGAGCCCGGCCGGCCGGGCGCGGGGTCGCAGGTGATCCGCCCGCGCCAGGGATGGGCCGGCTGGCTGGCCGCGCCCGAATGCGGATCGGGCAGGTCGTTGTCCGCCGGCACGTCCATCACGACGAAGGGGATCAGCGTCACCTTCAGCCCGCGCGCCTTGAGGTCGCGGATGGCGCGGATGACCGTCGCGTCCGACGGCGAGCCGCCATAGGCCGGCTGCCCCCCGACCTCCGACACCAGCGCCGCGGTCGCGCGCGTCTCGCCGGCCGAAAGCCACGTCAGCCCGGCGACGTCCTTGTCGCGCCGCTCGACCTTCGGGCGGATCGCGCAATGGCCGGCTCTGAGATCGTCGCCGAACCAGACGACCACCAGCGACACGGATTCCAGCCTCGGGCAGAGCGCCTGCAACTCGTCGATGGAAGCGGTGAAATCGGAAGCGTCCAGCGTCGTATGGCGCGTCTCCGGCGCCGAGCGGCCATAGCCGAACTCGCGGGAATGGACGCCGGGCTCGTAGCCGAACTCGGTCGCGCCGGGGATAACCACCATGGCGCGGACCTGTTCTTCCAGCGCCCCGACCGGCCGGATCACCTCGAAGGTCAGCTGCGGGATGCGGCTGCCGAAATCGTCGAGGTTCAGCCGCTCGAACACGACATAGGCAAGGCCGCGATAGGCTGGCGTCAGGCCTGCGCCTTCCTTGGCGACGATCAGCGGATCGGCCGGCTGGTCCTCCGTGCCGCGATGGACGCGGATGGTGAGGCCGCGCTGGTCGAGCTCCTTGCCGTCGGCCCAGATGCGCCGGACCGCCGCGATCGGTCCCTCGCACAGCCCGACCGCGAAATTCGCGGTGTAGCTATAGGTGCGCGGGCGCGCCGCGCCCTTGCCGCCGCCGGAGGCATGTTCCTCCAGCTTGGTCGCCCAGATCACCTGGCCGGCGATCCTGACCCGGCCGTAGATGCGCGGAATGGGACTGCCCTCGGTCGAGGACATGACGTCGAGGTCCTTCAGCCGCGGCCCTTCCGGCGCGCGCGGGCCGAACAGCGCCCGGTCGATCATCGCGCCCGCGACCGCGCCGACGAGGCGGCCGGCGACCGCGCCCGCCGCGCCGAGCGTGCCGCCGAGGGCGGCGCCCGCGAAGGAAAGAACGAGAGCGGCCATCAGCAGGGCTCCAGCACGATTTCGGGAAAAGCGAAGGCGAAGGCGATGCGGCGCTGCCACCACGGCGCGAAATGGACCTCGGCGACCGCCGCGCCGTCATGGGCGTGGATCAGCGTCGCGGGACCGGAGAGGATCGCGCAGTGCTTGGCCGGATAGCCCTCGCGCCAGCGGAACAGCACGACGTCGCCGGCTTCGGCCGCGTCGGGCGAAATCTCGGCGAGGTGACCGCGCGCGGCGTCCGCCAGCGTCTCGTGGCCATGGGCCTCGGCCCAGTCGGGCGTATAGGGCGGCACGAAGACCGGCTCCGGGCCGATCAGGTCGCGCCAGACCCCGCGCACGAGGCCGAGACAGTCGCAGCCAATGCCGCGGACCGAGGCCTGATGCCGGTAGGGCGTGCCGATCCAGCCGCGAGCCGCGGCGACGATGGCGGTGCGGGTGGGCATGGTGCGATGTCCGTTCTGGATAGGGCCGGCGAATGCTCAGCCGTTCAGCGACGAGCCGTCGTGGTCGCCCTCGCCGGGCACCGGCACGGAGACGATCCGGTCGATACCCGGCATGTGCGGGAAGCCGCGGAAATTGAGCGCATTGGCGAAGCGGTCGCGGCAGGTCGCGAAAAGCTTGTCGCAGCCGGCCGAGACGGCCGCCGTATCGCCGATTGCGATGGGTTCGGGCGGCGGCTGCCAGAGCGTCAGCCGCGTGCCGTCGGCAACGGAAGCCTGCGCCGCGATCTCGACCGCGAAGCCCTCTGCCGCCCCTGACGTCACCACCAGCCGGCCGCCGACCAGCAGGTCGGGCGTGAAGGCGCCGAGCCCCGCACAGGTGACATGGTCAGGCCCGACCGCCGCAACGGTCACGGATGCCGTCAGCCCGAGCGTCGCAAGGTTCAGCCCGCAACGGCTGTCGCCGAGGTCGGCCGAACAGCGCGGCGTGTAGAGCCGGCCGCGTTCCTCGTCGAGCGCGTCGGTCAGCGCCCGCAATTCCGCGCGGAAGGCGACGCCGTCGCGGCTGATTTCGCCGAGCCGCATGACCCGCAGCAGCACGGAGAGCGAGGGCTCGGACCAGTCCGCGACGTGGATCTCCACCCGCGCGCCGTCAAAGCGCCCGGCGCGGATATCGGCCTCGGCGATGGCGTCATCGACCAGCGCGCCGGCCACCTCGCCCGCGCCGACCGCGAAGCCCAGCTTCTCGGCGGCCGCAGCCCCGTCGAAGCCGCTGGCGGCGCGACAGGTGACGCCGCCGAGTTGAATGTCCTCGTCATGGTCGGTGAAGCCGAGCACTTCGCCGTCGCCGCGCCGGACGACCCAGCAGGTCGCGAGCGTCGTGCAGCCGGTATCCAGTTTCTCCTGGAGGGCGGGAGGAATGGCGCGCATGTCGTTGGTCTCCGCTTCATCAACCGTCATCCCCGGCCGAGGCGTCAGCCGAGGGGAAGGGGATCCAGGGGTTAAGGGAAGCAACTGTTCAGCCTGGGTTCGTCGGCTCCTGGGCCCCCTTCCCTCGCCCTGCGGGCTCGCCGGAGGTGACATGGAGTTCAATCGGCTCACACCCTGATCTCGATGAGCGGGATCGACGGGATTTCGCCCGCTGCGAAGGAGGTCAGGTTCACGTCCAGCCGGTCGGTATCGAACCTGACGGGCACCTCGAACAGGAAACCGGCCGCGACTGGCGCTCCGACGGCCGGCGCCGAGGCCAGCGTCACGATCCCGGTCGCGGCATCGACCGTGAAATCTCCGGTCTCGACGCCGCCGACAGCCACCCTCACCGAGCCCGCCACCGGCTTCGCGACCGGCCGCCGATAGGCCGTTTCGCCCGCGCCGTAGCTCTTGGCGAGTGGGAACGCGACAGTGTCGCCGTCGCCCGTCCCGATCGGCTGATCGGTGGGCGACGGCGCCGCGCCGGGCTGGGCGGAGGAGCAATCCAGCCGGTCGCGGAAACGAAAACCATGGAGCCGGCCGCGCCGCTCCTCGAAGAAGGCGATGACGGCCTGCAGGCCGGCGAGGCTCTTGACGCCGTAGCCCGCGTCGTAGCGCCGGCGCGAATAGGCCCAGCGGGCATTGCGCTCCTCGCGCCCCGAGCCGAGCAGCACGACATCCGTGCGCCGCTCCGGCCCGCCGGACGCGCCGAGCGCGATGTCCAGCGGGAAGGTCACCTCATGGAAGGCGGGCATGGCAAAGTCCTCACAATCCGCGACGGCCGCGCGCCACGGCGCGGGCGAGCATGGCGGTCACTTCCGCCTCCGAGCGGCGGAAGCTCGCGGCATCGGTGGCATTGACGTTCATGACGATGGCGGGACCGGCGCGCCCTGCCCCGCCGGCGGCGACGCCGAGGCGGCCGTCGGCGGTGCGGGCGAGCGGCATGATCGCCTCCGCGCCCCGTTCGCCCATCAGGCCGGTTCGGCCGTCCGGCATCGGAAAATAGGCCGGCGCGGCGATCACCCCGCCGCGGGCGAAGGCCTGGGGGCTCATTCCCGACAGCAGGCCGACATCGCTTTCCGCGCCCTGGCCGAGGCCCTTGAAGCCCGCCAGCCAGTCGCCGATCGAACTCGTCAGGCCGCTCATCACCGGCTGGATCGCGGTTCTCAGCGCCATTGCGGAGAGCTGCATCGCAAGCGTCCGCAGCACGCCGCCGAGATCCTGCCCGCGCAGCACCGCGCCGGTGAAGGCGCGGGTCATCGACGCGCCGAAGCTCTTCGCCAGCTTGTCGGCATCGGCGATCTCGCGGCGGAATGCGGAAGTGTCCGCCGTCACGGCGACGGACAGGGTATCGACAGGGGTCATAGGGTCACCTCAATCGGGATAGGCCGCCATCAGGCGGTCGAGCGCGGTTCGGTCCACCGGCGCGCCGATGCGCCCGAACCGGCCCTCGAGGGCGGCGGCGAGCTCGCGCGGCGTCGCCCGCCAGAGCGCGTCGGGCGGCCAGCCGATGACGCCGAGCGCGAGGCGCAGGGCATCGTCCCAGGGAAAGGGTTGCGGCTCGGCGCGCGGCCCGCCGGCGTTCAGACGAAAGGGCCGGCGTCCCCAGCCTCCGGGGCCGCGCCCGCGCCGAATGTCGCGGTTAACAGGTCGGAAACGATCCTCGCGTAGGACGCCGCCCCGCCCTCCACCGAGAGGCTCGCCGCCTCCCGGTCGGTGATCGTCTCGCCGGCGCCGCGCAGCCCCGCGCCGATGACGGCGGCGAGGTCCGCGGCCGACAGGCGGCCGGTGCCGAAGCGCTCGGCGAGTTCGACGAGATCGCCGGCCTCGAAATGGGCTTCGAGCTCGGCGAGGCTGCCGAGAGTCAGCACGAGGCGTCGGCGGTGGCCGCCGAGTTCGGCCTCGATTTCGCCGCGACGGGCATTGGGCATCGGCTCCTCCGGAGCGAAGAGGTTGATTCAGGTCGAAGGCTTTTCGCGAGTCGCCTCAGTGGCTTGCGCGGCGCTTCAAAAGCGCGCTCGCGCTCACACGGCGATTCCGATTCAACGGCTTCAAGCGGCGGTGAAGGTCAGCGCCCCGGCGCTTTCCAGCGCGAGGTCGTAGGTCACCTCGCCATTGTGGTTGCCGGCGAATTCCAGCGCGGTCACCTGGAAGGCGCCCGCCACCGTGCCGAAATCCGGCACGATCACCTGGAAGTCGCGGACCGCGCCGTCGAAGAAGACCTGCCGCATCAGGGCGTCGGAGGCCTCGTCCCGGAAGATGCCGGAACCGGACACCGAGGCGCGCTTGACGCCGGTGCCGCCGAGCAGCTCGCGCCAGCGTCCGGCGCTCTCGGCGTGGGTGACATCGACCGTCTCGGCATTGAAGCGAAGCTGGCGCGAGCGCAGCCCCGCGACCGTGACGAAGCCCGCGCCGTCGGCGATCTTGACGAGCAGGTCCTTGCCTTTCTGGGCAGCCATTGGGTTCTCCGGGTGTTGGGTTATCGGGTGATCGATAGCGGGCTATCCCGCTTGAAGGGCGCGCCGCTTCACCTCTCCCCGAGGGGGCGAGGTCGATCCGAGCAAGGCGAGGATCGGGAGAGGGGGAGAGCGGTTACCGGGGAGGCCTCTGCCCCCTCTCCCGGCTGCTGACGCAGCCGATCTCTCCCCGCCGGGGAGAGGTCGAGCGCGCTCATTCCGACTGCCTGTTGCCGACTGCCGTCTTCATACCGGCTCGGTCACCGCGCGGAAGCGGACGACGCCGTGCCAGGTGCGGCCGTCCGCCTCGCGGCGGATGTCGGCGGTGGCGAAGCGCAGATTGACGAGGATCTGGCCCTCGGGATCCAGCGGCACGGTCTCCAGGGCGGCGACCAGTTCGCCAGCCACGACATGGGCCTCGGACTGGCCGCCCTGCCGCGACCAGACATGCAGCGTCAGGGCATGCTCGTGGCCGGCCGAGGAACCGGTCGACCAGTCGTTGGTCTGGGCCTCGCCCAGCGTGACATAGGGAAAGGCGGCGCTGCGCGGCGGCTCGTCATAGACCTTCGCGCCGCCGAGCACGGCGACGAGCGGGGCATATCCGTTGAGCACGTCATGCAGCGACCGGCGGAGCGCCAGGGTCGCGACCGTCATGGGTCAGGTTCCCGAACGCAGGCGCGCTGCCGCCGGACCGAGGCGCGGCGTCGCCGGACGGTCGAGCGAGCCGAATTCGCGGGCGAAGGCGTCCGCGCCGGTATCGACGACGGCGACCTGCCGGTCACCGCGCACGACCCGCAGGGCCGGGCCGCCGCCATTGGCGGCTTCGACGCGGAAGCGGTCCGCAAGGCGGACGATGAAGGGCATGGTCCAGCCCGGCAGGCGGGCGTCGGCGGAGAGCCCGCCGAAGGCGACGGTGACGAGCGGCTTCACGGGGCGATCTCCTCGCAATGACAGGTGGCATAGAGGCGCGAGGGCGTGTCCTCGCGGATGGCGCGGATGTCGAAGACCCGCGCGCCCTTGCGCAGGCGGTGGGCGGCGGTCAGCCCGGCGAAGGGGCGGATGACGATGCTGTGCGTGAGGCGCTGGACCAGCCGCTCCTCGGCGCGAGCCTCCGTGCCGCCCGTGGGCTGGATCAGGCCCCAGATCTCGCCGACCGCTGAGAACGTCCGGGCGACGCCGCCGGCTCCGTCCGCGGCCTCGACCGGCGCCTCGACCGTCAGGCGGTGACGCAGCGTGCCGATGGTCATGCCACCCTCCTGACGAGGAAAGGAGCGATCAGCGCCTCGACGGTGCGCGGCATGACCGCGACCTCGTGGCCGACCGTCACCAGCGTGCGGTTCTCGTACCAGTGCGCCGCGAGCAGCCGCACCGCCTGCACGAGGGGCGCGGGCACGTCTCCGGGGCCGCCATAGCCGGCGGTCACGTCGATGGCGATGCCGGCCATCGGCACCGCGGGCATGGGCACGGCGCTCGGCGTCCAGGACAGGCGCGGCGGCAGGCCGTCGCCGTCGAGCCGGAACAGGTCGAGCGGCAGGCTGACCTCGCCCGCGACGCGGGTGACGGTCACGGCATCGAGGCTGGCGACGGGGCCGATCGGAAAGGTCATGCGGCCATGCGCGGCCCAGGCGTCGCGCCGGATGCGCCAGCCCTGGGTGACGAAGGCCTTGGCGGTCAGCGCCTCCAGATGAGCGCGGGCGGCGGTCGCGATCGAGCCGATCAGCGCGTCCTCGCCCGCCCCGTCGACCTTCAGGAAGGCCTTCAGGTCGGCGAGCGGCAGGGGTTCCGCCTCGGGCGGAGAGATCAGTGTCAGGCTCATGGTGCCTCGTCCGTGTTGGGATTGCGTGGCGCCGTCAGGCGTTTTGGTTCAGAAGCGAGCCCCCGGTGCATCCGCCGGGGCGCCGCCTTCGTATTGACACCGGGGCCGGTCAAAGGCCCTGATCACCCCGACTCGCAGGGAGCCGACGTGTTTCGAGCTATTTCCGCCGCGCTCGCCGCGACCATTCTTCCGGCCGGGGCCGCGCTGGCTGTGATCGGCGGCGCCGAAGTGCCGGCCGGTGACCCGGTCAGCGCCCATGTCGTGATGATTTCCGGACAGAACGGCTTCTGCTCGGGCGCGGTGATCGGCGAACGGCTGGTGCTGACCGCCGCCCATTGCGTCGAGGACGGCGGCCGCCTCGGCGTTCTCGTCTTCGGGCCCGGCCGCCAGCCGATCATCAACGAGGTCGTCGAGCGGCGCGTCCATCCGGCCTATCGCCGGGCGGACTGGCAGGCCCGCCGCACGGCGGTCGATCTCGCGGTGGTGCGCACCGCCAACCCGATAGGCAACGGCCGGCGGACGACCGCGCTGTCGGGCGGCGGCATCCCGCAGGCGGGGGCGGCCATCCGCCTCGTCGGCTTCGGGCCGTCGGCCGAGGGCGACGCCCGCAGCGCCGGGGTGCTGCGATCCGCCGCCTTGACCGTCACCGGCCGGCCTTCGTCCTATCAGGTCCGGCTCGTTGGCCCCTCCGGCGCGGCGCTCGGCGCCTGCACCGGCGATTCCGGCGGTCCGGTCTTTGCTTCCGAATCCGGGCGGCCCGCCGTCGCCGGCGTCGTCAGCTGGACGACCGGGCGCGGCGCTGGCCGCTGTGGCAATCTCACGGGGACGGTTCCCGTTTCCCCGCACCGCCGCTGGATCGAAGAGACGATCCAGGGCCTTGGAGGATCGCGATGACGCATCGTTTCTCGGCTCCCGTTCTCGCGGCGGCGCTGGCGGGCGGCCTGACGGCGGCCTCGCCCGCCCATGCCATCATCGGCGGCAGTGCGGTCGGCGCGGGCGATGCGCTCGCCCGCTCCTCGGTCCTGATCGTCACGGGCGATGCCAATGGCTGCACCGGCACGATCATCGGCCGGCGCTCGGTACTGACCGCCGCCCATTGCGTGGCGGGCGCAAGGCTCGCCGTCGTCGCCTTCATCCGTGCGGGGCGCATCGTGGCGCTCAGCCCGGTGGTCGCCGCCTCAGGCCATCCCGGCGTGCCGGGGCCGCGCGGCGGCACCGCGCCGATCGATGTCGCCGTGCTCACCATGCGCGACCTGCCGCCGGCCGGTTACGGCCCGGCCCGCATCGGCGGGCGCGATCCCGCCCCCGGCACCAGCGTCACCATTGCCGGCTTCGGCCGCCAGCAGCTCGACAGCATGCGCAGCGCCGGCCAGCTCCGGCGGGTGACGCTGCCGGTGCTCCAGCGCTCGCCGTCCGGCTACACCGCCCTCGGCAATGCCCAGATGATCGCCCGCGGCTTCGGCCCTTCGGCCTGCCAGGGCGATTCCGGCGGACCCGCCGTCGCCGGCGGCTCGGTCGTCGGCGTCGTCAGCCTCGTCTCCGGCCCGCCGGAGACGCGCGGCTGCGGCTCGCTCACCGTCGCCATGCCGGTGGTCGCCATCGCCCCGTGGATCCGCGGCGCGGTCGCCACCGGCGAGAGCCGCGCCCCCGCCAATCCCCGCGTCGCGACCCTGCCGCCGCCGCGCGCTCCCGAGCGTCAGGGCCTGCCGCCCTGGGCGCGGATCGACGGCGGCACGGCGCCGTGAGGCGTCAGCCGTCGAATTCCTTGTCGTAACCGACGAGGAGGTCTCGGCCATTCCTGGTGATCGGAAAGCCGTAACCGCCGCCTTCGCCCCACGAGAGCAGACCCCGTTTGTGATACGCGCTGGCGTAGAGTTCGCTTGCGATCTTTTGCATCGCCAGATGAACCGCCTGCTGGGCATCGAAGCCCCAGGCCGTGCTGGTGCGAGTCTTTCGGGGCCAACCGATTTCATAGCGGCACCCCCAGCCTAGTTCGTCTTCGATGGGAATGAACAGGCTGACCGGCACCTCGGCGGTGCCGGCCTTACCCTTGATGTGCAGCATGCGTGTTCCGATGAGCATGTCTGCCTCCGGCAGGCTGATAGCCGCGAGACTACCAGCCTGCACGACGGTGCCCAGTCAGCTCGCGGCCACCTTCAAGAGCTTGATCGCGTCGTAGTCGGCCACCCCGCCGCCGACCCGCTTGGTCGTGTAGAACAGCACGTAGGGCTTGGCGGAGTAAGGATCGCGAAGAATCCGGAGCCCCAGCCGGTCGACGATCAGGTAGCCGCGGCGGAAATCGCCGAAGGCGACCGGCGTCGTGCCCGCGCCGATATCCGGCATGTCCTCCGCCTCGGTGACGGGGAAGGTGAACAGGCTCGCCTCCCCGCCCGCCTGGGCCGGCGGGTTCCAGACATAGGCGCCGGACGCATCCTTGAACTTGCGGACCGTCGCCTGCGTCTTGCGGTTCATCACGAACCGGCCGTTCTGGCGGAAGCCGGCCCGCGCCGCATAGACGAGGTCGACCAGCACGTCGGCCGGATTGCTCGCCGGGAAGGTCGAGGCATGGCCCGTGATCACCGTGCCGATACTGCCCCAGTTCCACGAGGCATTCGCCACCTGCGTCTCGGCGAGGAAGCCCTTCGGCTTGTTGACGCCGTCGCCCGCGACGAAGGCGGCGCCCTCCTGCTCGGCGAAGACGGTGTCGACCTCGCTGGCGATCCAGCTTTCGAGGTCCACCGCCGCATCGTCGATCAGCGTCTGCGTCGCCGCCGGCATGGCGTAGAGCTCCATCGCCGGAAACACCTGCTCGGCGAGCACCGGCGAGCCGGTCTGCGCACGGGCCGCCGCCTCGCCGACCCAGCCGGTCGCCGGGCCGGTCCTGGCGAAGGGCCGCTTGAACGTGCCCGCCGAGATCTGGCGCACGCCGGCAATGGCGCGGATCGGCGAGATCGCGGCGAGCCGCTGCGTCACCGCCGTCTCGACCTCGGGCGGGGCGAGATAGCCGCCGTCCGGGCCGGAGCCGACCGACATGGCCCGGGTTTCGATGGCCCGCGTCTCCAGCGCCTTGAGGCCTGCCGTCTCGCCCGAGCGGATATAGGCCTCGAAGGCGGCCTTGTGCTCGGTCGAGGCGGTCCGCGCCTCATGCCGCTCGACGGCAAGGCTCGGCCGGCGGGCGGCCAGCGCCGCGCGGTCGAGCGACGCCATCTTCTCGTCCAGCGCCCGGTTGATGCGGGCGACCTTGTCGTCGACCAGCACGTCCGCCGAGCGGCGCTCGATGTCGGAGAGGCGCTGGTCGTTGGCCTCCTTGAAGGCCTCGAAAATGCGCATCACCTCGGCATGGGTGACGGTCGCCTCGTGCGGCAGAACCGCCTTGGTTTCGGGAGAGGTATTCACGTGATTGGTCTCGTGCATGGTCAGGTCCTTCGGTTGGGGACAGGGCATAAGAAAAAGCCCCGCTCGAAAAGCGGGGCTTGGCATGTGATGGGTTGGTCTACGGCGTGTCAGGCCGAGAGTTGCGTCAGCTTCACGGCGACACGACGGGCGCGTTCCTGATCAGGAGGAAGGCACATCTGCCCGGTTTCGATCCGGAGCAGGTACTCCGCGAGAGCATCGACACCCGCGCCCTCACAGAGAAGACGGACGATGCCCGGCACGTAGTCGTCGTATTCATCCTGCGCTTTAGGCTCGTCGCGGATACCGATGGGATCCCAGGCGGCGGGCAGGATCGCGCGCACAGCCGCGGCGAGATCGCGTCTGTTCATCCAGCTGCCACCTCGAACGGAAAGGGTGTCGGCTCCCACATTCTCTCGAGCCGGTACGTCGCGATGTTTCGCGCCTCCCAAGCGTGCAGGAGCCGCGCAAGGCCTGCGCGATCCTCGTCCCGCAGGAGCGGATACAGATCTTCGAGGATCGGCCGATACTCATCCTCGAGCCCCGGCCCGGTCCAGCCGGAACGGCCTGATTTCAGCCACTCGCAAATGCCGCGGGCCGACTTGAAATTGCCGCGCGCAGCTTCGAGAACGGAATAGCGAAGCGGATAATCGGAGACAGGCGGGAAGCTGAACTCGGTCAGATTGGCATGGCCGATGAAATCACCGATGCTCGCGATCGGCCTGAGGCGTGGCAGCGCGACCCGTTCGATTTCGTCGGCAAGCCGACCGAGGCTGCGCGGATCGAGGATCGAGAACGGACCATGCCCCCGCCGCCCCAGAAAGAACCCGTGCATCGGCGACAGGCTTGGAACGCTGCCGAACATTTCGATGGCGAACCATTGCGGACGGTATTCATCCCTGGGCAGCGTGGCGTCAAGCAGGATGCCACGAAAGACATGCTGCAGCGGCTTTACAACCAGCCAGCGCCCGGTGAACCCAAGTTCGGAAAAGCGCTCCAGGATTGGCACCACATAACGTTTCAATTCGGCGGACGTCGTCATCGCGTCGGCCTGATCTCGGTGACGATCATGCGACGCCAACGCGGAAACAGATGGCGGACCCGGTCAACCATTTCAGACGAACGCCCTGAACCCAGTGCCGCCTCACCCGTTTTGATGTCGTAAACGCAGACTGTGCCGTCCTTCGAGCGTTCGAGAACATCGATACGTATCGATCCTCGCTGGCCATAGTATTCGGCGGCCCGCGATTTGAGGAACGACACCTCCGCTCGAAAATCCGGATCAAGCAACCCTTCGATCTGATGCTTCAGATGCGTATGAACCGCCGTTCCGTATAGCTGCGGGCTCATCCTGGCGCGGTCCCCTGCAAAGGCATCCGCTGCAATATCAGTCCGCTCCTGCACCTCTGGCAACCGAGGGCACGCCTGCTCGACCTGATCCCGCGCGAGTTGCCCGACGAAGGCGAGTTGCGGCTCCGTCGCCGCTCCGGGCGTGAACTCGCGCGATGTGAACGCCGCCACCGCCTGAGCATCCGGGCCGTTGCGGGCGGACAGGGCGACATAGAGGATCATTCCCAATTCGAGTGTCTTGCCGACGACTGGCGCGACCAGCGGCACGGCGGGCAGGAAGGCCGGCTCCAGCACCGCGCCGTCCGGCCTGAACTCCGACCGGCTCAGCACCTCGCCGAGTTCGCCGCGAACCGTCTGCCTCAGGCCCTCGGTCTCGAAGCTCCGCAGGCCGCCGTCCGGCGTCGCCACGATGTGGCGCTCGTCGAAACCGGCCGCGCGGGAGGCGGCGTATTCCGAACGGATGATCGTGCCGTCGTCGCGGGCCACCGTCTCGGTTCGCGTGCCATCCGCCGTAACGCCTTGCGATATCGTTCTCCACTCGCCCTCGGCGGCAGAAGCGTCGTCACCCCCAGCGCCGGCAGAGCCCCCGGTCGGATCGGGCGCGCCGCACGCAGCCCCGCGTCTAAGGCGAGGCATTCGGCCTTCAGCGCGGCGACCTCCCTCGCGAGGATCGCGCGGCGGATGCTCGATATGTCGGTCATGACGTCTCGCGAGGCGCAAAAAAGCCCCGCGCAGAGGCGGGGCTGGGCTGGGCTGGGCTGGGCTGGGCAAGCGATGGCTTGGTCTTCGGTCCGTCAGAACCCGATATCTCGCAGGTTCAGCTCGGCGCGACTGGCGCGTGCGCCATCAGGTGGAAGGCCCATCTCTTCGATCTCGATCCGCAGCAGATGTTCGGCCATGACATCCGCATCGACGCCCTTTCTCAGAAGACCGAGGAGGCCGGGCACGTAGTCGTCATACTCGTCCTGCGCTTCCGGCTCGTCGCGGACGCCGATGATTCTCCGCGTGGCGAGCAGGATCACGCGACGGCAGCAGCGAGATCCCTCAGGCTCGTCACGAAGCGATCTCGAACGGAAACGGTGTCGGCTCCCAGATGTCGAGCAGACCATACTTCGCCGCGACTTCTGCTTCCCATCGGCGCAGAAGGTCGGCGACGCCCACACGGTCGTCCGCCTGTAGAAGTGGATGCAGCTCTGTCACGATCGGTCCCCATGCTTCCTTGAGGTCCGGCGGCGCCCACCCGTTGCGCCCTTCCGCGATCGCCTTGCTGATCTCGCGTGCCTCATCGAAACGCCCGAGGGCGGCAAGAACCTTGACATAGCGGCGCGGGAAATAGGCGACTGGAGGACGCATGCTTAGTCCGTCAACGAAGGCAGTGAAGTCGTCGATGGAGCGGACGGGCTCCAGCATCGGCACGACGTGTTCGTCGATCTCGGCGAAGAAGGCATCGAGAGAAGCGGGATCATTCAAAAAGAACCGTGCCGAGTGGCCGGCATACACGATCTTTCCGTTCGTCAGGGCCAAAGCATGAGTGCGGTCGAACATCGGCGATATGGACCAGCTCGCGATGAACTCCCCGGAAGAAAACAGCCGCTCGAATGTCACGCCGCGATAGATGTGATGGAGCGGCTTGATGACGATCCAGTACTTCGCGAGCGCGAGATGGGGCCGCTGTTCGAGGTAAGGCGTCAGCGCCTTTCGAATGCGAGCGGGACCTTTCATCGTGTTGGGCGGACCTCAGTCAGGATGAAGCGGGCAGGACCGTATAGCATACGGGTTCTGTCCGCGAGCTCTCGCATGCGGCCTGGAAAGAAGTCTTCACGACCGGTCTTGATATCGTAGATGCAGACAGTAGACCTGTCTGCCTCCTCGAAAACATCAATCCGCACTGATCCCAATTCGCCATACCGGCTCGCTCTTTCCTCTTTCAGGAACGACCTTTCGGGAAGGAAGTACCCATGTAGAAATGGAGCGGTTCCGTCTCCTGCTAGAATTCGATCTCTGATCTCGGTGTGGACCTTCGTCCCATATTGTGATGGCGACAGGCCCTCGCGGCTGACGTGTGTCGCCGATGCGTCCGTAATGCTCTGAACATTCGGAAACCCGGGGCAAGCTTGTTGCACTTCGGCCGGGCTCAAACGCCCGACATAGGTCCATTCGCTGCTTGGCCCTTCGGATGCGTATTCCCTCGCGTTGAACGCCGCCACCGCCTGAGCATCCGGGCCGTTGCGGGCGGACAGGGCGACATAGAGGATCATTCCCAATTCGAGTGTCTTGCCGACGACTGGTGCGACCAGCGGCACGGCGGGCAGGAAGGCCGGCTCCAGCACGGCGCCGTCCGGCCGGAACTCCGACCGGCTCAGCACCTCGCCGAGTTCGTCGCGAACCGTCTGCCTCAGGCCCGCGGTCTCGAAGCTCCGCAGGCCGCCGTCCGGCGTTGCCACGCTGTGCCGCTCGTCGAAGCCGGCGGCGCGGGAGGCGCAAAAAGGCCCCGCGCGAGGGCGGGGCGGGTGTTGTTCATCCGGGTACCGTGCGGCGGCCGGGATCAGGGCCAAGCAGCCGATGACGTCACGCCGCCACCCGCGTCACCCTCGCTGCGGCCAGCGCCGGGAAGGTCACCACCGAGACCTCCCAGAGATCGACCTCCAGGAGCCGCCGCGTCGCCCCGCGCCTTCCGCCGGCCGCGCGCAGCGCCTTGAAGCCGATGGACAGCCCGTCCACCGCGCCGGCCGCCATCAGGTCCAGCGCCTCGCGGCCGCGCCGGGTGTGAGTGACGAGCCGGCCGGTGACGCGCAGGCCCACCGGGTCTTCCGACAGCGACAGCCAGGTGCCGATGGGCTCGGCCGGGTCGTGCTGCCAGAGCATGCGGATGCCGGCCGCGCCCCGCTTCGCCAGCGAGCCGAGGAAGGCACCGCGCTCGACGACGTCGTTCTGCGTGTCGGCAATGCCGAACAGCGAGGCATAGCCGGTGAAGAGGCCGGTATGAGGATCGAGGCGGGCGGTCGGCAGGTCGGGCATCAGGGCTCGCTCCGGGGTTTCAGGGCGGCGGGAGAGACGAAGAGGTCGAGGGCGCGCACGCGGCCACCGCCGCCGCGTGGCCGGCGCTGTTCCAGCGCTTCCAGCGTCTCGACGAAACGGCGGATCGGCTCGTCGGCGGGCATGGCGATGCGTTCGCGCCGGAGCGCGGTCAGGAGACGGACGGGCATGGTTGAACTTCCGCGGAAGGCGGCCCGCGGAAGGGGCCGCCTACTGTTCGAGGATCAGGGCGTTCTGCGCGAGTTCGACGCGGCGCAGGCGCGACAGGTAGCTCATGCCGAGCAGGTTGATGCCGAGCGCGCCTTCGGGGAGCACGACGGCCGCGACGGAAGCGACCGTCAGCCCCTCCACCTCGAGGCGGGGGATGACGACGCGCTTGCCCATGACGCGGCCGTTGGCCGTCTGCATGGCGGTATCCATGGTCTCGCCCGGCCGCACCAGATGGAGGTCGAGCGCGGTGCGCCAGGTCAGCGCCACCACCGTCGCGCCGGTATCGACCAGCACGTCGAAGGAACGGCCGTTGGCCCGCGCCCGGGCACGGACATGGCCGTCGCGGTCGGCGGTCAGCCGCTTCGGCCCGAACGGATTGGCGGCTGCCGGCGGCTCGGGCGTGGCGACGGCCGCGACCTGCGCCTGGCCGGGCAGGGCCATGGCCAGCAGTGCGCTATAGGCCTCGGGCTTCGCCACGGCGACGAGGCCGGCGGGCAGCATCAGCAGATAGAAGGCCCTGGGCAGCATGAGGCAAGGCTCCGGTCCGGTGCCGAAGTCAGCCACGGAACGTCCTCGATATCGATGAACGGGCCGCCCTCTCCTTTCGGAACGGTGAACGAAACCTCGCCATGATCGTGAACCCGCTCAGTCCCGCCGCCCGGCGCGCTCGTTGAAGCGCGTCAGTTCGCGCACGAAGGCGTCGAAGCGGCGGTTGGCGGCGGCCAGTTCGCGCAGCGTCCAGACCAGCAGCCCCGTCGCGCTCGCGGCCCACATGAACAGCGCCAGCGCGGCAATGTCGGCCCGCTCCGCGAAGGCGCGGACGACCGGTTCGGCCCCTTGCGGCAGCATGGCGGCCTCCCTTCGTGCTTCACGTCAGATCCTGCCATCTCAGATCTCCGGCTTCTCGCGGGCATAGCCGACCGCCTCGCGCTTCTCGCCCTCGGTGAGGAACGAGGCGCGTTCGACGCGCCGCCACAGGCTCTCGCGCTCGGCATGAAGGGCGCCGATGGCGTCCTCGTCCGGCGTCGCGACGAGCCCCTCGCCGGGCGCCAGCCAGCCGATCAGCCCGCCCATCACGCGGCGCGCCAGCGGCAGGGCCGTGTCGCGGCAGAAGGCGCGGTTGGCCTCCTGGTAATTGGCGTAGGTCGCATCGCCGGGAATGCCGAGCACGATCGGCGGCACCCCGAAGGCCAGCGCGATCTCACGGGCGGCGCCGTGCTTGGCCTCCATGAAATCCATGTCGCGCGGCGTCAGCGACAGCGCCTTCCAGTCGAGCCCGCCTTCCAGCAGCAGCGGCCGGCCGGCATTGCGGCTGCCGGAAAAGCCCTGTTCGAGCTCCGTCTTCAGCCGCTCGTACTGATCCTCCGACAGCGTGCCGTCGCCGCCGGAATAGACCAGCGCGCCGGAGGGCCGGGCGGCATTGTCGAGCAGAGCCTTGGTCCATTGCGTCGCGGCATTGTGGATGTCGATGGCGGCGGCCGCCGCCTGCAATGGCGCGAGGCCGAAATGGTCGTCGAAGGGGTGCGGCAGCGTCAGATGCAGCACCGGCGGCGGTCCCTCCCCGCCATCCAGCGGGAAGCGCACCGCCCGCCCGTCCACCTCGTAGTCGTAGGCCCCCGGCCTGCCGCCCGCGCCGGGCACGAGACGCATGCGGTCGGGCCTGAGGACGTGAAGCTCGCGCACCCTTGCCTCCAGCGCCACGGCCTCGACGAAGGCGTTGCCGGTCAGGAGGAGGTGCGTCACCGCGAGCTCGGTCAGGGCGCTGCGGTCCTGCACCTCGTTCGGCCGCTCGATCAGCAGCGCCGCCGGATGGGCCGAGGCATCGGCCCCGTCCACCGTGAACTGGAACGGAATCTCGGCAACGGCCTGGGCGATGCGCGCCACGGCGCGCGCCGCGACCGGGTTTTTCGCCAGCGCCTCGGCATGAAAGCGCCTGGGCTCGGGCGAGGACCAGAGCGCCCGGCCGGGGCCGGACAGCGCCACAAGCGCGGCCGTGCGGGATCGTTTGCGCTCGGGGGCGCCGAAGAGGGTCGAGAGAAAGGACATGGGGGTCTCCGCCGCGTGATGCGGGAAGGGAGGAACAGGAACCGGATCAGGTTCGCTCGGTCAGGAAGAACCCGCGCGCAGGACTGTGGTCGAGCAGCTTGCCGGCGAATCTCCAATGGTTCTCCGGCGTGATGAAGAACAGGAGCTCGACGCCCGAGACCATCTCAACGCCGCGCTCGGCCTCGGCCCGCTGGGACTCGCCATAATAGCCGACGACCACGCCGTCGGCGGTTCCGCCGGCGTTGAAGTAGGTCGTTCCCCAGCCGACCATGAGCACGGCGGGGGGATCATCCGTGTGCTCGAGGTAGAGCTGGCGGATCGTCTCGAACTCCGCCTTGGCTTGTTCCGAGATGGTGAAGTTGACGGGCAATCCATTGACGAAGGACACAGGAGCTACCCCCTTAGTTGTCGTTCAGAAGCGTGCCATGAACGGCACCCGCCGAATGCATGAAGCGGGAACAGCGAAAGTTGACGGGGCCAGGGACTGCTATCGACCCAAAGTCAAAACGGTATACGCATCGCCTCCCACCCGGCACGGGAACTTCCGCGATCAAGGTTCCAAAGCTATATGCCCGCGCAACCGTGATGCTCTCTGCGTCGCTCGTCCACTGCCCGCCATCCGGGTTGCCTTCCGGCACCCGCGGCTGGACCCGGTTGTAGCGTCACTCCAGCAGGAAGCGCCGCGCGCTTCGGATTTCTCTGACGAATGCGACGTGCCGCCTGACAAGCGCACGCGCGTGTTCGATGTCCGCGCGGATTTCCTCCGCGAGGCGGTCAAAGGCCGCTTCGTTCATAGTGAAAGTCCACGCTGTGTTTGAATGTCCGGCGGATGCAGCCCGCGGGGACTACAACCCCCTCACCCGCGCTTCCGCCTTCGGCTTGAGCGCCAGATGCGTGACCGCCCAGACCAGCGCGTCCAGCCGGTCGGGGCTCCGGCCCGACGACAGGCCGTCCGGGCCGAAATCGGCGAGTTCGTCCTCCAGCCCCGGAAACGTTCCGGCATGTTTCACCCGGCCCTGCGCGTAGAGCGCGGCGACCGGCTCGGCCCTGAGATGCTTGGAGCGCACCGCGCGGACCGAGGTCACCGGCACGTCGGGAGCGACCTCGCCGATGACGGCGGCCACCATGTCGCCGCCCTGGTTGACCTCCACCACCAGCGCATCCGCCGAGAGCCGCCGATAGAGCGACGCGGCGCGGTTCGCCCATTCATGCGGCTTGAAGCCCTGCACGCTGTCGTCGGCCAGCACGAAGACGGCGCCCTCGCCGTCGATGCCGGCCGCGACGATGCCGCAGGCATCGGCGCCCCTGCGGTGCGAGGCCGGCGGATCGACCGCCACGACGATGCGCTTCAACGCCGGAGCCGCAGCGACACGCGCCGCCTCGATCGCCTCCCTCGAGAACAGCGCGCCCTCGCGGTCGTCGATCAGTTCGCCGTCCAGCTCCTGCCGCCCGAGCCGCGTGCCGCCGTAGCGGGCCAGCAGCGCCCTGACCACGCCGGGGGCGAGGTTGGCGGCATTGGCCGATGTCGCCGAGCGCGTCACCACCGTATCGGGGTCGGCGAGCAGACGGCGCATCAGCGGCGTCGCGCGCGGCGTCGTCGTCACCATGACGCGCGGGTGCTCGCCAAGGCGCAGCGAAAAGCTCAGCATGTCCCACGTCGCCTCCGCCTGAACCCATTTGCCGGTCTCGTCCGCCCAGGCCGCGTCGAATTGCGGCCCGCGCAGCGCCTCCGGGTCTTCGGAGGAGAAGCCGTGCGCCACCGCGCCGTTCGGCCAGATGAGCCGGCGACGCGAGGGCTCGAAACGCGGGCGCTCGGCCGGAAAGCCGCAGGCCCTGAGGCCGGAGACGCCCTCCACCATCACCTCGCGCACCTGATCGATCGTCTCGCCGACAAGGGCGATGCGGCCCGCCTTCGGGCCGAAGCCGTCGCGGGCATGAACCACGCCGTGGACCCATTCGGCGCCCGCCCGGGTCTTGCCCGCGCCGCGCCCGCCGACAAAGGCCCAGACGCGCCAGCGGCCGGGCGGCGGCATCTGCTCGCGCCGCGCGAAGGCCGGCCAGAAGGCCCGGAGCCGGGCGATCTCGTCCTCAGCCAGCGCCGCCAGCGTCTCGGGCCTTGCCCGGGTCAAGCTGCGCCGCAAGCGTTTCAGCCCAGGCTTCGGCGTCCACAGGCGCGGCGACGGCGGCGGCATGGGCATCTCCGGCATGGTCGCGGGCCGTCAGCGCCTTGCGGTCGAGGGCGGCGAGCTTGTCGAGCGTTGCGGCCAGCGCGCCCAGCCGGCGCGCCGCCGTTGCGGAAGGCCCGCCGAGGCTCGCCTCGACATGTGCGATCTCGCGCTCGGCGGCGTCGTAGAGGCGGCGGACGAGGCGCGGGCGTTCGGGGCAGTCGGCGAGCCCCGGACAGGGCTTGCCGACATGCGTCTCGGCAGGTGCCGGCGGCGCCGGGGCCCGCGCAGCGGATGCCGGCCTCGCCGCGCGGGCCGGCGCGGCGGGAGCGGCCCGTTCGGGCGCGGCGGCTGAAGCGCGGGACGAAGCGGCATGGTCGGGCATTGCGCCGGCCGTCTCGGGCGCGGCGGAGCTGCGGGCGGTCGGCAAGGCGGCCTCCGTCGAAATCATCGGAAAGGGCGGATCGGAGGGTCAGGAAACGAAACGCCCGGCCGGGGTTTCCCCCGCCGGGCGCAGTTGTTGAACATGCCTGAAACCTACCGAACCAGCGTTACGCTGTCAAGGCATATTTTCCGGTCAAAGGAATTTTTATCGGCACCGCCAAGCGCGATTCACCGCCCCGTGAGGAACAGGCCCGAGGCGAGATAGGCGAGCGAGGCCATCAGCCCGGCCATCGGCATGGTGATGATCCAGGCCCAGACGATGCCGCGCGCCACGCCCCAGCGCACCGCCGAGACGCGCCGCGCCGCGCCGACGCCGACGATGGCGCCGGTGATCGTGTGGGTGGTCGACACCGGCACGCCGAAGCCGGTCGCCATGAACAGCGTGATCGCCCCGCCGGTCTCGGCGCAGAAGCCCTGCTGCGGCGTCAGCCGGGTGATCTTCGAGCCCATCGTGTGGACGATGCGCCAGCCGCCGCAGAGCGTGCCGAGCGCCATCGCCGCCTGGCACGAGATGACCACCCAGAACGGCACCGAGAAGCTGCCGCCGAGATGGCCGTGCGAGAACAGCAGCACCGCGATGATGCCCATGGTCTTCTGGGCGTCGTTGGCGCCGTGGCCGAGCGAATAGAGCGATGCCGAGACGAATTGCAGGATGCGGAAGGTGGAATCGACCTTGATCGGGGCGACCCGCACGAAGGCCCAGGACACCAGCAGCACCAGAAGCAGGGCCAGCGCGAAGCCCACCGCCGGCGACAGGAAGATCGCGACGAAGGTCTTGCCGAGGCCCCAGAACACGATGCCGGAAAAGCCGACCTTGGTCAGCGCCGCGCCGACCAGCCCGCCGATCAGCGCATGGGACGACGAGGAGGGAATGCCCGCCATCCAGGTGATGACGTTCCAGGCGATGGCGCCCGACAGCGCGCCGAAGATCACGCGGTCGTCGACGATGGCCGGCAGGATGATGCCGGAGCCGACGGTCTGCGCGACATGCAGGCCGAAGAACAGGAAGGCGATGAAGTTGAAGAAGGCTGCCCAGAACACCGCCCATTTCGGCGCCAGCACCCGCGTCGAGACGATGGTGGCGATGGAGTTCGCGGCGTCGTGCAGGCCGTTCAGGAAGTCGAACAGCAGCGCCACGGCGATCAGGAAGATCAGGGCATAGGAGAAGGTGGCGAAATCCACTGGGGCCGCCCGGCGTCAGAGGTGTTCGAGCACGATGCGGCCGGCGCGCTTGGCGACGTCCTCGAAGCGGTCGACCACCTTCTCGAGATGGTCGTAGATCTCCGCGCCGGCAATATAGGCCATGGTGTCGGAGGTCCGGTGGGCCCTGAACAGCTCCTTCAGGCCCTGGTCGTGCAGTTCGTCGGACTTCTCCTCCATCGCGCCGATCTCGCGGGAGAGCATGCCGATATTGACCGCGTGCTTCTTGATGTCGCGCAGCATGGGCAGGAGGTCTGCGACGCGCTCGGACGTCTGGACGATGACGAAGCCGAGTTCCTTCATGCAGGGCGCGAAGTCCTGCACCTCGAACAGCGCGATGGTCTTCACGGTCTTCTGCATCTGGTCGATGGCATCGTCCATCGAGCCGATCAGTTCCTCGATGTCGCCGCGGTCGAAGGGCGTGATGAAGGTGCGCCCCACGGCCTGCATGACCTCGCCGGCGATCTCGTCGGCGCGGTTCTCCTGGCGCAGCACCTCGGCGCTGCCCGCAGCGACGCTCTGGCTGCCGTCGAGCAGGCCCCTCAGGGCCTCGGCACCCGCCACCAATGTCGCCGCATGGGCCTCGAACAGGTCGAAGAACTTGTCTTCCCGGGGAAGGAGCTTGCGGAACCAGCCGAGCATGCGGGGTCTCTCCAGACCGTCACGAAGACGTCATGAAAGGCGATAGGCGTCCGAAATCGCGCTGTAAAGTGATGGCTGGCCGGCTTTGCACAGGGATCGGAAGGCGCCCTCGCCGGCCGATCCGGTAGCGCTACCGCCCCCGCCGCGCCTTCGGCGCCGTCTCCGGCACCTGTCGCGGCCAGTCCGCGAGGTGCCCTTCCAGCTCCTGCAATTCCTTCAGGTCGTGCTCCCAGGCGGTGATGCGGCCGCGAACGGAGACGCCGGCCTGATGCACGGTGTCGGGATCGCCTGACACCAGCGGATGCCACCAGTAGAGGTCGTGCCCCTCGGCGACGAGCCGGTAGGCGCAGGTCGGCGGCAACCAGGGCAGCGTGCGCGCCTCCTCCGGGGTCAGGCGCACGCAGTCGGCGACCTTCTCCTGCCGATTCGGATAGTCGCTGCACCGGCAGGTGTCGCCGTCGAGCAGGGTGCAGGCGACGGAGGTGAAGTGGATCTCGCCGGTATCCTCGTCCTCGAGCTTGTTCAGGCAGCAGCGCGCGCAGCCGTCGCAGAGGCTCTCCCACTCCGCCTCGGTCATGGCCTCCAGCGTCTTCCGCCGCCAGAACGGCGCGGCTTCGGCCGCCTTCCCTTTCACGTCATCCGCCATCGGCGATGTCTGCTCCGTTGCGCCATCCGCATGGTCCGCGAGGCCGGTAACCCTGTTGTCAGAGAACCGTGGAACGCCGCGCGCGGCGTTGGCTCACCCGGCCGATCTCCGATATGGTAAGCGGATCGTCAAGAGCTTGCCCAGAAAGGGTTCCGCTTGAGCGATTTCCAGCCCAGCGGCGGCCGGGGCGGCGCGATCCGGCGCTTCCTTCTCGACCTCGACGCCCGCCTCAACGATGGTCTCTGGCGTCTCGCCGGAGCCTTCGGTCGTGGCTGGGAGCGGCTCGCGGACCTGTCCGACCGCGTCCAGGTCTATGGCTGGAAGCGGGTCGCCGCCGAATTCGGCTCGGAGGGCATGACGCTCGGCACAGGCGGCCTCGTCGTCCTGCTCATGCTCGCCATCCCCGCCTTCAAGGAGACGTCCGACGACTGGCGGCGGCGCTCCGAGCTCGCCGTCACCTTCCAGGACCGCTACGGCAACGAGGTCGGCCGGCGCGGCATCCGGCACAACGATTCCGTGCCGCTGGAGGAATTTCCCGACCACATGATCAAGGCGGTGCTCGCCACCGAGGACCGGCGCTTCTACGACCATTACGGCATCGACGTGATCGGCACGTTCCGCGCCATCATGACCAATGCCCGCGCCGGCGGCGTCGTGCAGGGCGGCTCCACCCTCACCCAGCAGCTCGCCAAGAACCTGTTCCTGACCAACGAGCGCTCCATCGAGCGCAAGATCAAGGAAGCCTTCCTCGCCCTGTGGCTGGAGGCGCGCGCCTCCAAGAACGAGATCCTCAAGACCTATCTCGACCGCGCCTATATGGGCGGCGGCGCCTTCGGGGCCGAGGCGGCGTCGGAATACTATTTCGGCAAGTCGGTGCGCGACGTGACGCTGGCGGAGGCCGCCATGCTCGCCGGCCTGTTCAAGGCGCCGACGCGCTTCGCCCCGCATGCCAACCTGCCGGCGGCCCGCGCCCGCGCCAATACCGTGCTCGACAACCTGGTCGAGGCCGGCTTCATGACCGAGGGCCAGGTGTTCGGCGCGCGGCGCAATCCGGCGACGCCGGTCGACCGCAAGGACGAGATCGTCCCCAACTACTATCTCGACTACGCCTTCGAGGACGTGAAGCGCCTCGTCGCGGCCAGCCCCAATCTCGTCGACCGGGTGCTGACGGTCCGCACCGGCCTCGACCTCACCATCCAGCGGCAGGCTGAACTCTCGGTCGAGGGCATCATCCGGCAGTACGGCACCGATTACGGCGCCAGCCAGGCCGCCTCCGTGGTGATGGACGTCGACGGCACGGTGCGCGCCATCGTCGGCGGGCGCGACTACGGCGCGAGCCAGTTCAACCGGGCGACCGAGGCGATGCGCCAGCCGGGCTCCTCGTTCAAGCCGATCGTCTATGGCGCGGCCATGCGCGAGGGCCTGATCAACGGCCGCTCCATCGTGGTCGACCGCCCCATCTGCCTCGGCAACTGGTGCCCGCAGAACTATGGCCGCTCCTTTTCGGGCTCGACCACGGTCACCTCGGCGCTGGTCCGCTCGATCAACTCGATTCCCGTCATCCTGACCCAGCAGATGGGCCGGGGCGACAGCCGCGTCGGCCGCCAGAAGATCATCGCCACGGCCCGCGACATGGGCATCACCCGCCCGCTCACCGATTCCGCCCCGCTGCCGATCGGCGCGGCGGAGGTGACGCTGGTGGAGCTGACCACCGCCTATGCCAGTTTCGCCTCCGGCGGGCTCGGCGTTCAGCCGCATGCCGCGGTCGAGATGCGCAACTCTGCGGGCGAGCTCGTCTGGCGCGCCGACCGCGACCTGCCGCAGCGCCGCCGCGTGTTTTCGCAGCAGGTGGCGGCGGACATGAACGGCATCATGGTCGGCGTGGTCGAATCCGGCACCGGCCGCCGCGCCGCCGTGCAGGGCGTGCAGGTCGGCGGCAAGACCGGCACGACCAATTCCTACCGCGACGCGCTGTTCGTCGGCTATTCCAGCCATTTCGTCACCGGCGTCTGGTTCGGCAACGACGACTATTCCGAAACCAACCGGATGACCGGCGGCTCGCTGCCCGCCATGACCTTCTCGCAGATCATGACCGCCGCCCATGCCGGCCTCGACCGGCGGCCGATCTTCGGCCTCACCATCGGCCCGCAGCCGGTGCCGAGCGTGCCGGCCGGCGCAACCGGCCCGATGGCCGGCGTGCCCGACCGGCCGCAGGTGCTGTCGCGCCGTTCCGTCGAGGTGCTCGGCCGTATCGAGGGACTGTTCCGCGACGCCGCGACGCCCCGGCCCGGACCCGTCTCCTCCGCAGCACCCCGTGCCCTGTTCCAGTAGGCCATGAGAGCCCTTTCCGGCATCCTCCTCGCGCTCGGCATCGGCGCGGTCACCGGCCTCGGCCTCACCGCCGCATCGGTCGGGCGCGGCACCGGGGCGGGAACCCTGCGGATCGGACCGTGGCTGGCGAGCCCCAAGGCCGGCACCATCGACGCCGATCCCTATGCCCGCGCGGTCTCGGCCCGGCTCGGCACGCTGCCCATCGCACTCGCCGACGGCCTCGCCCTGCTCGCCGACAGCGACAGCCAGGGCGCGGCCATCGACGGCCGCTGCACCTATCTCGTCTCCGGCGCCATGCCGCCGGCGCGTTACTGGACCCTCGCCGCCACGGGGCCGGACTTCCGGCCGCTGGTGCACGAGAGCGTCCGGCAGGTGTTCACCAGCTACGAGATCGTCCGGCATGGCGACCGGCCGCTCGACATCCTGCTGGCGCCCGAGGCGCGGGCCGGCAACTGGCTGCCGTCCGGCGGCGCTCCGACGCTGCGGCTGGTGCTGCGCCTCTACGACACGCCCATCGCCACGACGATCTCGTCCGGCACGGTGCTGCCGACCATCACGCGGGTGAGCTGCCCATGATCCGATGGCGGAACCCCGGCGGAAGCACCTATGGCGAGACGCGGATCGGCCGCATCCTGTCGGCCGTGCCCTGGATCGTGGCCGGCCTGCTGCTCGGCCTTGCCGTTCACATCGTCTCGGTCTTCGCGCTGCCGCGCCTCGCCCCCGACGACGCCCGCGCCCGGCTCGCCGAGGTCACCGCCCTCAACCGCGCGACGACGCTTGCCGGCGGTACGGAAGCGGCGCTGCCGCTCGCCGACCCCGCCTTCGAGACCGCCGTGTGCCGCTACGACCTGACCGGCGGCGCGCTGCATGTCCGTGCGCCGGTGACGCCGCACTACACCGCGATCTCGCTCTACACCTCGACCGGCATCGCCTTCGGCGCCATCAACGACCGCGCCGCCACCCGCCGCACCATGGACCTGTTCGTCGTCACCGCAGCCCAGCGCCGCGAGCTCGCCACCGGCGAGGACGAGACCGCCGCCGACAACCTGATCATGGTCTCGCCGACCACCGAGGGCTTCGTGCTGATCCGGGCGCTCGCGGTCCAGCCGAGCCTTGCCCCGCTGGTGCGCGAGCAGCTCACCAGCCAGGCCCTGTGCGAAATCCTGACGCCGGAACACCCGCCGACGACGGAGTGAGGGGCCACCACCATTTCCGTCATGCCCGGCCTTGTCCCGGCCATGACGCGTGGGGCACTGGTGCGCCTCGACCGGCTCTACTTGCTGATGATCTGCTCGTCGGCAGGCGGCGCACCGCGCGGATAGTAGCGCGGCGGGGCCTGTTCCACGCCGATGGAGCCGCGGCCCGAACCGCCCGCGCAGACCCGGTCGAAGTCGCGGATGTCGGCCTCCAGTCCGGCAAGCTCGCGCTCGGCCATCACGGCATCGGGCTCCGGCGTCGCGACCAGCTGGGTGTTGAGCGCGCAGCGATAGGCGTCGGCGTGCTGGCGCAGGCCATGGCGCACCCAGGAGACGATGGTGCGGTTCTCGGCGATGCGGTCGTTGGCGGAGCGGATCTCCACCGGCGTCAGCGTCGGGATGTGGCGGATGGCGCCCTCGCGCACCCGGTCCGCCTCCATCACCTGCCGCGCCTTCTCGCAGAACGGCCGGATGCGCTGCCGGTCGGCGCGCATGTCATCGGTCATGCGGATGAAGCGCGTGCGGGACGAGCGGTAGTCCTCGCGCGCCAGCGTGCGGCAATAGCCGCGCGGGTCGGGGTCGGTGGCGACCGGGTCGCCGATGCGCGTGCGCCGCAGCTCGGCCCAGAACTGGTTCCAGCGGTCGAAGGGATGGGTCGGCATCATCAGCGCGTAGCCCATCTGGCGCATCTCGCGCTCGGCATCGGTGAAGGGATAGCCGGAGACCGGCTCCTCGCGCAGCCTTGCCGCGTGGCGGCCGGCCCACGGCATGATCTCGTCATTGAGGACATTGGGGGCCGGACGGCCGAGATCGCCCTGCGGGGCGCAGGCGGCGAGCATCAACATGAAGCCGGCGAACAGGCCGCGCCGCGTCAGGCCGGCGGCCGTGATGCGCGGGAGCGGAAAAGCCATGGACGGACCCTCTCGGCGGGGCTTCAGCCCGCATCGACGACTGGTGAGCCCGGGTCCTGGGCGTTGGGGAAGGTCAGGCGCTCCTGCGCCGGCGCTTCGGTCCATGGCCGCCCTTGCGGGGCGGATCGACGGTCAGGACCGGCGGCGGGGGGAGATCGTGACGCTCGATGCGGATCACCGGCAGGACGAGGATCTGCCCCATCATGTCCGGGACGCCCGAATCCTGCCGCAGAGCGCGGCGTCTTTCGAGCGGGAAACGAAGCACCAAACCCATCGAACCCTCCTTTGCGCCTGCCCTCCGATGCGGCCATGCCCGGCGACAATTCGCCGACGCGCATGCTCATTTAGAAACGCCTTTGGTTAACGGAAAGTTACGCGCGCGTTCCGGGATTGTTGAAGGAGGGTTTCGTGTGGCTGCGGCACCCGCGACAGCCGCTGCGAGTTGCCCACGCGTGCTCACCGGCAAACCCCACCCGGAGCACCGCGATGCGCGAGCGCCTCGGCGCTTTCATCGACCGCCTCGTTCCGCCTGCCCCAGCTGCACGAACACGCTGTTCGAGGCCTTCAGTGGCGGCGCGCGACGGGCGCTCTCCCAGTCCCGCCGGCCGGATCGCTCCGGTTCGTCGGACGGGCGCGGCGGCGGCAGGACCACGTTGTGGTCGATCGGCAGGTGCCTCTTCGGAATCCTCACGGGGCCGTCGTGGCGGGCTTCGGAATGTCGGCCGGCATGGCGCCTCTCCCTGTTCGGCTTGCTCGTGATGAACAGGCGCGCCGGAATCGTTCCCGGGAATGCCGGAAAGACGCCGCGGCAGCGGCCGCCACGTCCGTGCCCGAGCAGATGGCGTTGGTTAGCGGAACGTTAGCGAAATCCGTCCATGTTGAGGGAGTTTCGCCCGAGTACCCTGCAGCCCTCCGCATGTCGCCGCCCCGTCCGCCCCAGCCTCCGCGCCTGCCGCAGGTCCAGCGACTGATCGGCCTCGCGCGCTCGAACGGCGTCGATGTCCGGCCGACCCTGCTGCGCGTCGTCGTCGACCAGTTCGTTACTGAACCGCATCATGGCGCCGCCGAGGTCACCCGGTTCGGCGAACTGGTGCTGCACCTCCTCGACCGGGCCGAGGCCGGCGAACGCGCCATCGTCGCCGCCAAGCTCGCCCCTCATCCGCAGACGCCGGCCGCCGTCGCGCGCCGCCTCGCGACCGACATTCCCGCCGTCGCCTGTCCGGTTCTCGCCGGCAGCCCGGCATTGTCCGACGATGACCAGTTCCTCGCCGTGCGTTCCGGCGACGCCGACAAGGCGGCTGCGGTGGCGAGCCGCGCCGATCTCGGCCTTGCGGCGCTGGTGGCGCTGGAGGATTTCGACGATCCGCGCGTCAGAGCGGCGCTCGCCGCGCGCGTGCCGGTCGAGCCGATCGCCATGCGCCGTACCATTGGCGACGGGCCGCGCGATCTCGGCAGCGCCTTTCTCGGCGGTACGGCGGCCCAGCGCGAGACGCTGATCGCCGAACTGGCGCTGCGCCCGCCATTGGCCGTCGCACGGGCGCCCTCCGACCCGCATCGCGCCATCGAGCTTGCCGCCCTCTCCCGCCGCACCGGCGCCATTGCCGGGGCGCTCGCCGCCGTGCTCGGCCTTGCGCCCGACACCGCCGGCCGCATCGCGGACGACGAGAGCGGCGAGACGCTGATCGTCGTCGCCCGCGCGCTCGATCTCGGCCGCGAGGCCGCGACCCGCATCCTGCTGTTCGCCCACGAGGCCGTCGGCACCTCGGTCGCGCGCGTCTATGATTTGACCGCGCTCTACGACGCGCTGCCGCGACAGGCGGCGCTGGCGATCCTGCAATCCTGGCAGGCCACGGCGGAGGCCCTGCCGACACCGGTCCGCGCGGCGCGCCATGCGCCGGTCCTCGCGCAGGACGGTTCGGACCGCGTTGGCGCGCGGCAGGCCGCGAGCCCGGCCGGCCGTTCGATGCCGCGCCCTGTGGCGCAGCCCGGCGGCATCCGGCGGCCGATCGGCAGCTAAACGGGCACGAGAGGGCTGGTTCCTTCGTCATGATCGGGCCTGGCCCGACCAGGCCACGACTTGAACGCCGCATCAAACGGAATTCGTGGATACCCGGAACAAGGCCGGGCATGACGCGACGAGGTCGAGACCCCCTCAAGCAGGCCCTCAGGCCTCGGCGATCTCGACGAAGGGGCGGCCGTCGCGGTCGTCGATGTCGACAATCCAGAGATCGGGGTCGAATTTCTGCTCGCGGGCGAGCTTCTCGCCGACCTTCATTTCCTCGACGAAGACATCCGGCCATGCCGGCACGAACAGCCGGTCCATCGGCCGTTCCTCGCCGAAGGCCGTCTGCGGCGCCTGCAGGTAGAGCGCGACCAGCCGGTCGCTCGCACGGGAGACCGTCACCGCGATGGCGCCGGCCTCGGCCGCGCCGCGCTTGCGCAGGGTCGCGAAGCCGCCCTCGAGATTGACGCGCCGGATGAAGGCGGCGACCCAGAACTCGGAGGTGAGCCGCGCCACGACGGTTCAGCGCGTGCGCTGGGTCGCGGGCCGGGTATCCGCCGTGATCAGGTCGCCGATCGATTGCGGGCCGGCGGGGCGGGCCGGCGGGGCCGGGCGGGCGGCCTGCGGGCGCTGCTCGCGCTCCAGCAACTGGCCGATGGTCTGCGGCTCGGTCGGACGCGCCGGGGCCGCCTGCTGGGTGGCGGGCGTGCGCTGCGCCGGGCGGCGCATGTGGCCGAGCACGGCCTCGCTCGCCTCGCCGGTCTGGCGCAGGCCGGCCTGCTGCTCGTATTTGCGGATCGCGGCATCGGTCTTCGGCCCGGTCAGGCCGTCGATCGCGCCGTCATAGATGCGGCGGCGGGTCAGTTCGCGCTGGATGTCGGTGACCACCTCGTTGCGCGGCCGGGCCTGCGCCGGCGCGCTCGACGCGCTGGCCAGCGCCGGAGCGGCCGGGCTCACCGTCGCGGTGGTCTGGACATCGGCCGGCCGTGCGGACGGCACCGGCACGGCGGCGGCCGCCGGTCGGATCACGGCGGTTGCGAAGAGCGGCGCGGGATGCGGGCCGTTCTGGCGCACCAGCGCGTTGACGCCGATGCCAACGGCGATCAGCGCGGCCAGCGACACCGCGATGGTGTCGCCGAGATTGCGCCCGATCAGGCCGCGCCAGAACGAGGGCTTCTCGTCCTGTTCGTCGACATGGTCGAAATCGTCCTCGGCAGCGCGGCCCCGGCGGGCGCGGCGATCGTCGTGATAACCGTCGTCACGCAATTTTCCGTCCCTCCTGGACCATCGTCGCCGTCCCTTGCGACGGGAGCGGCCGGCCGACCGGCAGGCGCTCCACCACATTGCGATGCTGTTCGCAGTCCAGCGGCATGCGCGCGGTGACGCGCGTGCCCTGCCCGACCGCCGAGGTGATCTCGATGCGGCCGCCATGCAGCTCGGCGAGGCCCTTCACCACGGAGAGGCCGAGGCCGGTGCCCTCGTAGGGGCGGTCATAGGAGGCGCGCGCCTGGAAGAACGGCGAACCGAGGCGCGGCAGGTCGCTCGCCGCGATGCCGATGCCGGTATCGGCGACCGACAGGCCGAGCCACGAGCCGTCACGGCGCAGGCTGACGGTCACCGTGCCGCCGGCCTTGGAGAACTTGATGGCGTTCGACAGGAGATTCAGCAGGATCTGCCGATAGGCGCGCTTGTCGCCGACGATCTCCGGCAGGTCGGCCGCCGCATCCGTCACCAGCGCGATGCCGCCGTCCGAGGCCTTGAGCTGCATCATCTGCGTGCACTGGGCGACCAGTTCCGGCAGGGCGAAGGGCTCGGGCGTGATCTCGAAATGGCCGCTCTCGATCTTCGACATGTCGAGGATCGAATTGACGAGGTTCAGCAGATGCTCGCCGGAATCGCGGATGAGCGTCGCATATTCCCGGCGCCGGGCGAGGTCGAGGCGCATGGCCTCCTCCTGCATCAGCATCTCGGAGAAGCCGTTGATGGCGTTGAGCGGCGTGCGCAGTTCGTGGCTGACATTGGCGAGGAACCGGCCGCGCGCCTCGTTGGCGCGGTCGGCCTCTTCGCGGGCAGCGTCGACGGCGGCCTCGTTGGCCTTGCGGTCGGTGACGTCGCGCAGCACCGAGACGACCTGCAGTTCGTCGCCGGCATGGCCGGCAAGCGGCCGGCAGCGCATTTCCACCCAGACGAAGGCGGGATCGGAGCCCTCGGCCTGTTCGCGGCGCAGGCGGAACTCGACGGAAGCCTCGACGCCGCGCGCCGAGGCGGTCGATACGGCATTGAGATAGGCCGGGCGGTCGGCGACATGGACGCGGTCGAACAGGCCCTGCCCGTGCAGCGCGAAGGGCGGCACGCCGGCGATGCGGTCGGCGGCGGGCGATGCGAAGGTCACCGCGCCGTTGCGGGCATGGCGGGTGATCAGGTCGGTCATGTGCTCGGCCAGCAGGCGATAGCGCCGCTCGCCGATGGAATGGACCTCCTCGCCGGCGCGGCTGACCATGGCGGCCGAAAGCGCGAGCCCGAGCGCGTAGATCACCGCGGCGGCAAGAGAGACGAAAGCGGCGAGCACGACCGCATCGGTGCCGATGCGCGAGACCGGCAGCAGGTTCCACAGGCCGAAGAAGCCGATGACGCCCACCGCGCCGACGACCATGGCGCCGGAAGCGGCCACGACCTTGCGCGAACCCGACAGCACGGCCTCCGCCGGCACCAGCGCGAACCAGACCACGACGAAGGAGGTGACGCCGCCTGACAGCGCGGCGACCAGCGCGACGATGCCCGTCAGGGCTGCCGCCGAGAACAGGTGGGCATTGTCGTAGCGCCCGGTGCGCGACAGGTAGAAGGCGATGGCGATGGGCAGGACCAGCCAGCCGAAGGTGATCGCCTCAAGCGGCCCCGGCACGCCCTGAAAGGCGAGGTAGAGCGGCAGCGCGGAGAGGGCGACCAGGCCGGGCATCAGGCGCGTGGCGATGAAGGCGCGGTGACGCGTGAACACGACGGGGTCGACCGTCGCGGCCGGGTGGACCAGGCCGTCGAGGTACGATCTCACCGAACCGATCAACGCGCTTTCACGCAACGCACTCACCCCATTCGCGGCCGACGCCGTTCTGAATGCCGAGAGGATCGCACCCGGCCGTGAAGGAAACCCTAAGTCGGATCAGGCTCGCGGGCCGGTTCGGCGCCCCGGCGGCGTTTTGCCCGGCATGGTGAACGAAGGCTTAGCCGGGGTTCGGGCCGGCGCCGGCCGCGCCGTGGCGGTCGTTACAATTCGCGTAAACCTTAATTCAAATGCGTCGGGGTTTGCGGCGGATTCACCTTGTTCGCCAAGGCCCTGTTCATGGCCTCGCGGGGATGATCGGCACGACCGGAGCAGCGCCCATCGAGGCGGCAAGACTGCCCGGCACAGGGTTCGACAAGACCGGAAACGGCGTCATGCGCTTTCTCTTCAAGGCCGCCTTCTGGCTCGGCCTCGTGTTCCTGCTGCTCCCGGACAACTCGCCGCCTCCGGCGACCGGGCAGACGGCCGCCAGCAGCGTCCAGACGACGGGTGCCGAGTCGCTTGCCGGCGCGGCGATCGAGGCCGCCGCCGCGCTCTGCCGCTCCAATGCCGAGGCCTGCGTACGCGGAGCCGCTGCCATCGGCGAGACGGCCCAGCGCGAACTCATCCGCGCGGTCGTCGCCCCTGCCGCGGACCATCGCGCGCCCGCCACAGGCTCGGCCAGCCGCGACACGCTGACGCCGGCCGACCTGGCCACGCCCTTCGGCGGTGTTGCCGCTCCGGCCGGCAACGCGCCGCGCCGCGCGCCGCTGCCGCCGCGCCGGCCGGCCTGAAACCGCGACATACCGACCGCCCCGGCTTTGTTTCGGCGCGTTCGCGGACTATATCGGGTTCATGACCGAAACCACCGTCCCGTCCATCGACGAGATCACCGACGCCTTCGCCCTGATCGACGACTGGGAAGAGCGCTACCGCTACGTGATCGAACTCGGCAAGCAGCTTCCCGCCCTGCGGCCGGACCAGCGCAACGAGGACAACCGCGTGCGCGGCTGCGCCAGCAATGTCTGGCTCGTCACCCATGTCCGCGACGCCGGCCCGGATGCCGTCGTCAGCTTCGAGGGCGAGAGCGACGCACATATCGTCAAGGGCCTCGTGGCGGTCACCCTCGCCTATTATTCCGGCCAGCGCGCGCGCTGGATCGTCGACCACGACGCCTTCGAGCTGTTCCGCTCCTTCGGCTTCGAGCAACACCTGACGCCGCAGCGCTCCAACGGCGTGCGCTCGATGATCGACCGCATCCGCAAGGATGCCGTGCGGGCGCTTGCCGCCTGACGGCCGGCCTCAGTCGCCAAGGAAGGCGGTCGCGAGGCCGGCGAGATCCGGCAGCGCGGCAACCGGATCCCGCCCCGGATATTCGTTCGGCATCCCCGTCCGGTTGATCCAGACCGGCACCATGCCGAAGCTCGCGGCGCCCGCTATGTCCCAGCGATTGGACGAGACGAAGACGATCTCGTGCGGCGCGCCGACGCCCACCTTCGTCATGGCGTGGTGATAGACGGCGGGCGAAGGCTTGTAGGCAAGCGCCTCCTCGACGGTCACCACATGGTCGAGCAGCGAGCCGATGCCGGCGGCGGCGATGGCGGCATCGACCATCGTCCTCGTGCCGTTGGTGAAGACCGCCGTCGTCTTGCCGGCCGCCTTGAGGCGGGCCAGAGCCGGGGCGACGTCGGGATAGGCGCCGAGGGTGAGGTAGGCATCGAGAAGCGCGGTCCTCAGCGCTGGGTCGGCGACGTTGTGGCGGGCGAGCGCATGGTCGAGGCCGCGCTGGGTCAGCACCCAGAAGTCGTCGAAGCCCTGCATCAGCGTCAGGGTCCAGGAATATTCGAGCTGCTTGGCGCGCCAGAGCTGCGACACCGGCTCGGCCAGCGCACCAAGCGGGGCGCCCGCCTGGCGCACCGCCGAATGGACGTCGAACAGCGTGCCGTAGGCGTCGAACATGAACGTGTTGGCGGCCATGGATTCCTCCCGCCCGCGCAGTCTCCGCGCAGTTCCGGAGCCGCGCAACCATCGCTGTGTCTAAAGCTGCCGATCAGCACATTTGATGATGACTGCGGGCGCGGCGGCGCTAGATTTGCCGCCAAACAATGCGGGAGAAACTCATGCCCACCTGGTCGAAGACCTGGACCTATCTCGATGGCGAATGGCTGGAAGGCAATCCGCCCCTCACCGGGCCGCGCAGCCATTCCTTCTGGCAGGGCTCCAACGTCTTCGACGGCGCGCGGGTCTTCGACGGCCGCATGCCCGACATGGACCTGCACGCGGCGCGGCTCAACCGCTCGGCCGGCGCGCTCGGCCTGAAGGCGACGATGGGCGTCGACGAGATCGTCGGCCTCGCGCGTGAAGGCGCGAGGAAGTTCGACGGAAAGACCGCGCTCTACGTGCGGCCGATGTACTGGGGCGAAGCCGACGGGCCCAGCGCCATCCTGCCGGACCCGGACAGCACGCGCTTCCTGCTCTGCCTCTACGAGGCGCCGATGGGCAATGGCGGCGGCATGTCCGTCACCCTGTCGAAATTTCGCCGGCCGACGCCGGAAAACGCACCGACCGACGCCAAGGCCGGCTGCCTCTACCCGAACAATGCCCGCGCCCTGCGCGAGGCGCGCTCGCGCGGCTTCGACAACTGCCTCGTGCTCGACATGGTCGGCAATGTCGCGGAAACGGCCTCCTCCAACATCTTCATGGCCAAGGACGGCGTGGTCTTCACGCCGGCGCTGAACGGCACGTTCCTCGCCGGCATCACGCGCCTGCGGACCATCGCCCTGCTCAAGGCGGCGGGCGTCGAGGTGGTCGAGAAGAGCCTGCGCTACGGCGATTTCGAAACGGCCGACGAGATCTTCTCGACCGGCAACTACTCCAAGGTCGTGCCGGTGACGCGGATCGACGACCGGGCGCTGCAGCCCGGCCCCTTCGCGCGCAAGGCGCAGGGCCTCTACATGGACTATGCGGCGGCCTCCGCGCCGGTGTGAGGCCGGACCTGGCTAGGCGCGAGCCTGGACCAGCCAGCAGGCCGCTTCATATCGCGCCTCGCCATCCCGGATGAAGGGATCGAACGCGACGCGAACCCGATCGAGGACGGCCGCGCGGCGCTCGGGCGCCAGCGCGGTCAGTGCGAGCCCGAGCGGGCCGAGGCGGCTGACGTAGCGGTCGAGATCGACCTGCCGAAGCACGCAGGGGACATCGATCGGGTCCATCGCAATGGCGGTCCAGCCGCTCTCCCTGATGATCGCCTGGACCTTGTCCCGGTCGGCGAAGGCGAACTGGCCGGGGCCGTCCGCGCGGCGCGCGGGCAGTTCCGGCAGGAGCGGGGCCGCCGCCCGCTCGGCCGTCGTCATGAATGGGTTCTCCGATGCGCTCCGCCAGACCGCCAGGCGCAGCGCGGCTCCCGGACGCGCCGAACGACGCAGGTTGGCGAAGGCCGCCACCGGGTCGGCGAAGAACATCACGCCGAAACGGGAGACGACCGCATCGAAAGCCGCCGGCTCCAGAGGGTATTCCTGGGCATCGCCAGTGACGAAGCGGGCAGGCAGGTCTTCGCGGGCCGCCCGCGCCCGGGCGGTCGCGATCATCGGCGCGGATATGTCGATGCCGAGACAGGCGCCCCCTTCCCGGCGGCGCGCGGTGGCAAGCGTCACCGCGCCGGTTCCGCATCCGACGTCAAGAAGCGAGCCACCGGCAGATCCGGGAACCCCATCGAGCAGCAGGGGTTCGAACGGCGCGAACATCGTGTCCAGCATTTCCTGCGCCTCGACCCAGGCCGCACCGGCCGGGCCGTTCCAGAGTTGTGACTGCTCTTCCGAAATCCGCTGGCTGGCGGTCATGGCCTTCTCCTGTGGCTTGTCCCGGCGACGGGGAGACGGCACTCTGCCAGTTCAAGCCGACTTGAGGTCAAGAGCCATGACGGGTGCGCGCATCGCCAGTCTCGACATTGCCGAAGTGTCCCGGCGCTCGGGGCTGCCGGCCTCGACGCTGCGATACTACGAAGACCGGCGGCTGATCGCGTCCACGGGCCGGCGGGGATTGCGCCGGCTGTTCGACGCCGCCGTGCTGCAACATCTGGCGCTGATCGCGCTTGGCCGGGCGGCCGGGTTCTCGCTCGATGAGATCGGCGCCATGTTCGCATCCGACGGGAGCCCGCGCATCGACCGTTCGCAGCTTGCCGCCAAGGCCGACGAACTCGATGGCACGATCCGCCGGCTCAGCGCGATGCGCGACGGCCTCCGGCACGCCGCCGCGTGCCGCGCGCCGAGCCACATGGAATGCCCGACGTTCCAGCGCATCCTGGGAGCTGCGGCGGCGGGCGCATTCGCCGATCAGCCGGGCGGCGGTCGGAGGCGCGCGATCGCCACCCTCAGCCCCCGACGTGGGCGCGGAATTCCTTGAGCGAGGTGAAGCGCGTCGTGCCCGCTTCGAGATCGGCTTCGATCGTGCCGTCGCCGTAGAGACGGAACGGGATGTTGGCGATCACGCCCTCGCGCAGCAACGGCGCCGCCGGCTGGGCCGGGGCGGCGGGGGCTGGCACCGGCGGAACGACGACCGGTTCCTGACGCGCCGGCGCTGACGCACCCGACTGCGGCTCGAAGATGCCCTTGAGGTCCTCGATCAGCGAATCCGCAGGGTCGACGGCCTTCTTCTTCGGCGCGAGAAGGTCGTTCAGCTCCGGGAAGTCGCGGACCAGCGAAGCCATGGCGTCCTCGCGGCCGCCGGCCGGCTCGGCGCGCTCCACCGTCACCTCCGGAGCGGGCCGCAGGGCGGGCTCGGGCGTCACGCGCAGTTCGGGCGCGGGCGGCGGCATGGGTTCGGTCGCCTGCCGCGAGCCGGGCGAGGCATAGGCGGGCGGTTCGGGTCTGACGCTGCCGATATCCGGCGCGCCGATCGGCTTCTCGTCCAGCGACGCCTTCAGCGCCTTCTCCAGTTCATCCTCGATGGAGAAGGACGGCTCGGCGGGTTCGGGTTCCACCTCACGATGGGCGACGGGCTCGGGCTCCCCGTGCGCCGCAGGCACCGGCTCGGGCGCTGCCTCCTCAACCTTGGCGGGCACGACCGGCTCGGGCGCCGCCTCGGCCGGCGGCGCGGGCGGGCGGGCGAATGTGTCGCGCAGCCGCGCCATGAAGCCGCCGGGCTCGCGCTCGTCGGCGGGGGCAGGCGCGGGGGTCCGGGCAGGCGCATCCCCGAGCAGCAGCTTTTCCAGCGAGGCCATGGGGTCGTGGGCATCCGGCGCGGCTTTTGGCTCCTCGGCGGCCTTTTCCCCGGTGTCGGCGGCAGGCGGGGCGATGTCGGCCTCGGCGGCGCGCACCTCTTCCTTCAGGTCCTCGAGCGCCTGGGCGAGATGCTCTTCGAGAGCATCCAGATGCGGCACGTCCGGAGCTTCCGTCGCCGCATCAGCCACCGGCTCGGCTTCCTCGTCGTCCTGCTTGCCGTCCGCGACCGGCTCGACCGCGATCGGCTCGAGCAGCACGGGCTCCACCGCCTCGACCTCGACAGGTTCCAGCTCCGGCGCTTCCTCGCGGGCGGCCTGCTCGATCGGCGGCAGCGGCGCCTTCTCGGCGGCCGGCACGACGGGGGACGCACCCGCCGCCGATGCGGCGACGACGCCTGCCGCGAGACCGGCCGCGCCGCCGATGGCGGCGGCGGTGCCGAGCGGCCGCAGGCCGAAGCTCTCGCGCGAGGGCGGCGTCACGACCGGGCGGGACGACGGGGCCGGCGAAACCTCCGCTCTCGGCGGTTCGATCCTGGGCGCTTCGATCTTGGGCGCTTCGGCTCTGGCGGGCTCTGCCCTGGCCGTCTCGACCCTCGGCGGCTCGGCCGCGACGTCGGCCGTCGGCGGCTGCTCGGGCAGGCCCTCGCGCCAGAACGGCGAGGTATCGGCCGACGGCTCAGCGGCAGCCGCCACGGGGGTCGGCGCGACCGCAGGCGCCGCGGCCGGCTCGGCGGCAGGGGCATGGCCGACGGCCCAGCGCAGGTCGTCCAGCTTCGCCGCCAGGACGCCGAGCTGCCCCAAGACGGCAGCCAGACCGAACAGGACGATGCCGGCCGCGGCGATGACCGCGCCGACCACCATGACCGTATTGCCGAGACTGAGGAGGCTGGGTGTCGTGCCCCAATAGAGCGTCCCCGCGCCGAGCACTGTCAGCGCGGCGGCCACAACCTGAAGAATGAGGGCCATGGGACGTCCTTTCACCCCGCGGGACTTCTTGCCCGCTCCCGGCTTTGTCAGAGCCGACAAAAAGCGACCTATCAAAGGCAAGCCGCCAGATTCTCGCAACTACCTCACCCGGGGATGCCCGGGCAATTGCCCAGTCGGAACGGGCGGACTATGTGAGACGGTGTTGGTTCCGCAATGGCAGGTCTGCGCCCCCACAGCGCCGGCTGTCGCACCAGGAGAGTGGTCATGACCTTCAAGCTCGACGATCTTCCCTACGCCCACGATGCCCTGCAGCCCTACATGTCGAAGGAAACGCTCGAGTATCATCACGACAAGCACCACCTCGCCTATGTGAACAACGGCAACAACGCCATCAAGGGCACCGAATTCGAGGGCAAGAGCCTGGAAGAGATCGTCAAGGGTTCCTATGGCAAGAGCCCGGCCATCTTCAACAATGCCGGCCAGCACTACAACCACATCCATTTCTGGAAGTGGATGAAGCCCAATGGCGGCGGCAAGATCCCCGGCGGCCTCGAAAAGGCGATCGTCGATTCGTTCGGCTCGGTGGACAAGATGAAGGAAGACTTCGTCGCGGCGGGCGTCGGCCAGTTCGGCTCGGGCTGGGCCTGGCTCGAAGTGAAGAACGGCAAGGTCGGCATCGCCAAGACGCCGAACGGCGAGAGCCCGCTGGTGCATGGCGGCTCGCCGATCCTCGGCTGCGACGTGTGGGAGCATTCCTACTACATCGACTACCGCAACCGCCGCCCGGACTACCTGAAGGCTTTCGTCGAGCATCTCGTGAACTGGGAATACGTCGACGAGATGTTCCAGAAGGCGACCGCCTGAGGCGTTCGGACCTGCTAACCTACGGAAACCCCGGCCTAACAGCCGGGGTTTTTCGTTGTGGCGCGACAGGCAGTGCCAGACATGGCCCATACGGTCCCTCGTCATGCCCGGCACAAGGCCGGGCATGACGGTTTGCGCGGGACCGCCCCACGCTGAGCAATCCCCTCACGCGATCTCCGTCACGATCTTGCGCCTGACCGCCTCGGCGAACGACCGGTTCTCGTCCGCGACCTCCACGAAGGCGCCGGGACCGCCGATCACGGCGTCGCGGTAATAGTCCGGCAGCGGCTGTCCCAGCCGCGCCGGCACGCTGCCCCCCGGCCTGACGATGGCCAGCGCATTGACCGTGATGCCCTTCGCCACGGCATCGTCGCGCGCCGCCTCCACGGCCCGGCCGCCGATATTCGGCCCGTCGCCGGATACGTCGATGACGCGCCGCAGGCCTGCATAGGCGCTGGTCTCGATCAGGTTCACGCAGAAATCGATGGCCGCCGAAATCGAATTGTAGCCCCGCGCGGCGCGCGGGCTGCGGATCAGCCTGTCGCCAAAGGCGCGGGCGCTGGCCTCGTCGCGGATCACCGCCCAGTCGGCAATGACGTGCTGCGAGTGCGGCCCGCCCCATTCCGTATAGATCACGGCGAGCGCGCCATGCGTGCCGTTGCGGATGACGGAGAGCACCTCGGGCGCGGCGAGCGCCGCCGCATAGCCCTCGCGCTGGAGCCTCAGTTCGTCATCGTCGATGGAGCCCGAGCCATCAGCCGCCAGAGCCAGAACCACATCGACCGGCTCGCGCCGCTGGGCCAGAGCCAGCGAGGGGGCTGCCAGCCCCAGCCCGACCATCAGCCGCCGTGTCCATCGCATCGCTGCCATGACGCCTCCCGCCTGTCCTGCCATGTTGCGGACAGGCAGCCGCTATGACCACCGACAAGATCGTGAGCGGGCGCCCGCTCGTATAGGGTGCGCCTCCCGTCCCGAACCGCGACATGGCATGCCCCTTCTCGTTCTGCTCTCCGTCGGCACGCTGATCGTCGGTTTCGGCGCCTTCAGCGTCATCGGCGTCATCTCGCCCATGACGCGCGACCTGGCGCTGACGCCGGTCGGCGCGGGCTGGATCGTCAGCGCCTATGCGCTCGCCTATGCCATTGGCTCGCCGCTCGGCACCTCGCTCCCCGGGCGTTTCGACCGCCGGACCGTGCTCGTCCTCGGCATGGTGCTGCTCGTCTGCGGCGCGCTGCTGACGGCGGTCGCCACCTCCCCCGTCCTGCTCTATGCCGGCCGCATCGTGCTCGCCTGCGGCGCCGGCATCTATTCGCCGACGGCGGCCGGCGTCGCCATGGCCACCGTCGCGCCCGCCATGCGCGGCCGGGCGCTGGCCACCGTCTATGCCGGACTGACCGTCTCGCAGGTCATCGGCATTCCCGCCGCCAGTTCCATCGGCTTCACCATCGGCTGGCCCTGGCTGTTCCACGGCATAGCCGCGGCGGGAGCCCTGATGGCGGTCGCGCTCGCGCTGCGCGTGCCCGCGCGCATTGCCGTCGCGCCTGCCACCCTCGGCGACCTGTTCCGCGCCATGGCCGACCCGCGGCTGGCACTGGCCGTGTCGGTGACGCTGACGGTGATGGGCGCCGCCTGGATCCCCTATACGTTCCTTGCGCCGATCATCGAGGAACGGACCGGCGGCGGGGCCGGCATCGTCGGCACGCTGCTGATCGTCTACGGCATCGGCTCGGTCGCCGGCAACGCGCTGGGTGGTTTCCTCGTCGACCGGATCGGCGCGGGGCGCACGCTGCTGCTCGCCGCCAGCGGGCCGCTGCCGTTCATGGCGGCTTTGTGCTTCTTCGCCTGGGACGCCTGGCTCGGCGGCTTCCTGCTGTTCATGTGGGGCCTGCTCGGCTGGTCCATCGGCGTGTCGCAGCAGGCGCGGCTCGTCGCGCTCGATCCGGCCCGCACGCAGGTCCTGCTCTCGCTGAACGCCGCGTGCATGTATGTCGGCGCCGCCTTCGGATCGGCGGTGGCGGGCGTCGCCAAGGCGGTCGGCGGGACGCCGGCCATCGGCGTCGCGACCCTCGCGCTCGGTCTCGTCGGCGTCGCGCATGTGCTCCTGTCGCTGCGCATCGGCGGGCGGCGGGGCGACTGATACGCTGCTCGGAAAGTCCTCGACCTCTCCGCGTCATGCCCGCCCTTGTGGCGGGTATCCACGAATTGCCTTTGATACCGCGTTCAAGTCGTGGATGGCCGGGACAGGCCCGGCCATGACGCAGAGGGTGGCGATCACCCGATTTTCAGATGACCTCTATGCCGCGTTCTCCGCCGCGTCCGTCACGGCCACCGCGAAGGCGTAGGAGCGCGCCACCTCGGCAAGACGGTCGAAGCGGCCGGCCGCGCCGCCATGGCCGGCATCCATGTTGGTGACCAGCAGCACGGGATTGGCGTCGGTCTTCGCCGCGCGCAGCCTCGCCACCCACTTGGCCGGCTCCCAATAGGTGACACGCGGGTCGGAGACGCCGCCGAGCGCGAGGATCGGCGGATAGGCCTGCGGCCTGACATTGTCGTAGGGCGAATAGGCCAGCATGCGCCGGAATGCCTCGACGTCCTCGATCGGATTGCCCCATTCGCGCCATTCCGGCGGGGTCAGCGGCAGGGTGTCGTCGAGCATGGTGTTGATGACATCGACGAACGGCACCTCGGCGAGGATGCCGGCGAACAGGTCCGGCCGCATGTTGGCGACCGCGCCCATCAGCATGCCGCCGGCCGAGCCGCCCTGCGCGACGATGCGGCCCTTCGCCGTGAAGCCGCTGGCGATCAGGTGCTCGGCCGCCGCGATGAAATCGGTGAAGGTGTTCGTCTTGTGCTCGCGCTTGCCGGTCCGATACCAGCGATAGCCCTTCTCCATGCCGCCGCGGACATGGGCGATGGCGTAGATGAAGCCGCGATCGACCAGCGACAGCCGGGCGGTCGAGAACGAGGCCGGCATGGAGGCTCCATAGGAGCCGTAGCCGTAGAGCAGCACCGGCGCGGTGCCGTCGAGTGGCGTTCCCTTCGCATAGACCAGCGACACCGGCACGGTCTCGCCGTCGGGCGCGGGCGCCATCAGGCGGCGGGTGACATAGGCTTCGGGATCGTGGCCGGAGGGCACTTCCTGGCGCTTCCTCAGCGTGCGCGTGCGGGCGCGCATGTCGTAGTCCCACGTCTCGTTCGGCGTGGTCATCGAGGAATAGACGAAGCGCAGCGTGTCGGTATCGAACTCGTAGCCCGCGATGACGCCGAGCGAGTAGGCCTCCTCGTCGAAGGCGATGGCGTGTTCCTCGCCGCTCGTCAGGTTGCGGATGACGATGCGCGGCAGGGCGTTCTCGCGTTCGAGGCGGATCAGCCAGTCCCTCAGCACGGTCGCGGAGAGAACCAGCACGCCCGGCCGGTGCGGTACGATCTCGATCCAGTTGGCCCTGGCGGGATCGGCGAGAGGCGCCGCGACGATGCGGTAGTCCTCGGCCTCGTCATTGGTGCGGATGAACAGGGTCGGCCGGCCCTGCCAGTCCGGATGGTAGTCGGGATAGGACTTCACGTCGTCGATGCGCGGCAGGATCAGGCGCGGTGTTGCCGCCGCGTCTTCGAGATCGAGCACCCAGGTCTCGGTTGAATCGCTCTGCGCGCCCGAAATGATCGCGAGGCCGCCGGCGGTCGTCTCGCCCATGCCGACGAAGACGGTCGTGTCGCGTTCCTCGAAGACCAGCGCATCGGCCTGCTGCGATGTACCGAGGACATGACGGAAGATCTTCAGCGGACGATGGTTGTCGTCGAGGCGGATGTAGAACAGGCGGGAGGCATCGCTCGACCAGACCGCGTCGCCGCCGGTCTCGGCGAGTTCGTCGGCCATATCCTCGCCGGTCGAAAGATCGCGCACTTTCAGCGTGAAGAATTCCGAACCCTTGTCGTCGTGGCTCCAGGCCAGCAGCCGATGGTCGGGACTGTGGGCCGCGCCACCGAGATCGAAGAACGGCCGGCCATCGGCCAGCGCGTCGCCGTCGAGCATGATCTGGTCGGCGCCGCCACCGCGCGGGCGGCGGCTGACCAGCGGGTGCTGGCCGCCCTCGCGATAGCTCTCGAAATACTCCCACGGCCCGTCCGGCGAGGGCACGGAGGCATCGTCCTCCTTGATGCGGCCGCGCATCTCGCGGACCATCGCCTCGATCAGCGGCTTGACCGGCGCCAGAACGGCATCGGAATAGGCGTTCTCGGCGAGGAGATGCGCCCGGATGTCGGCCGGCAGGACGGCCGGGTCGCGCAGCGCCTCCTGCCAGTTCGCCGCCCGCATCCAGTGGAACTCGTCGGACAGTTCGGTGCCGTGAACCACCGTCTGGTGGATGCGGCGCTCGGCGACGGGCGGAACTGCGGCGGCGGGATCGAGACGCATGAAGAGTTATCCGGCGCTATCAGGAAAGGGCTTCCAGTCCACGGCAGGACGGGGAAGCCGCAAGACGGCCTCGTCAGAGTGCCGCATGGAGCCCGTCAGTTAAGGGCATGCCCGTGCCAGCGCAATGGCGGCAACTGGCATACAAGTCGCGGCTCCCGCAGAGAACACCGGTTGCAAAACGTTTCAAGCCGCACGTTTTCGGAAACTGTGAAACGAAAAATGCACAATGGCCCGCACCACATCTCGGCCGACGGCACGATTTTTACTTTCAACAGCTGTGAATGGCCTTGCAAGTCCAGTTCAACGGCAGTATCTGCCTCGCACAGACGGTCTCCCGAATCGCGCCGCCTCTGGGTGATGCCCTTCGGACCGTTGTTGAATTCAGCAAATCGAGCTGATCGCTCAAGTGTCGCGGCCTTTGCTGAAGGCCGCCTGTCAGAGGATTTCCGGACCATGGCCGACTCGTCGAACGCCAACAACTATATCGAGCTCGCCGCCGATATTGTCTCGGCTTACGTCAGCAACAATTCGGTTTCCGCCAATGATCTGCCGGGCCTGATCAACAGCGTCCACAACGCCCTGCTCAATGTCACGACTGGCAAGGTCGAAGTTCCGGCCGAGCCGCTGAAGCCGGTCGTGCCGATCAAGAAGTCGATCACGCCCGACTACATCGTCTGCCTGGAGGACGGCAAGAAGTTCAAGTCGCTGAAGCGGCATCTGCGCACCCAGTACAATCTCTCGCCGGAGGACTACCGCGAGAAGTGGGGCCTGCCGGCCGACTATCCGATGGTGGCTCCGAACTACGCCGCCGCGCGCTCGCAGCTCGCCAAGCAGATGGGCCTCGGCCAGCAGCGCCGCCGGGGCAAGGGCCGCTGAGCCCTGCCATCCCGGCACGAGACAAGAGGCGCCGCGCGGTCATTCGCGCGGCGCTTTTTCTTTGTCCGGTTGCGTGTTGCCCGGCTGGTTCTTGCCCGGAGCCTGGCGCGCCAGAGCGCGCACGAGGGCGGCATGCCTCGCCAGATCGTAGCCCGCCCCCTCGCCCGCGCCGAGCACACGCTCGCGCCGGAGGGCGCGTGCGAGGCGCGGCCCCTCCCCGTTTCCGGCAGTCGGAAAGCAGCGCTCGGCCTCCGCCGACGGGCCGTCGGTGCCGCCGGGCGTCCTGACGGACTCCGAGCGCCAGGACCGGATGCGCCCCGGAAGCGGCCGGCCTTTGCGCGGCTGCCGGGAATGCGAACCCTTCGGACGAACCATGACGAGCCTCCTGCGACGAGGCCCCGAGCATCGGTTCGCAGGAAATGATGGGGACAACTTTTGCGATATATTTTCTCGCACTGGTTGTGGAATGGGCAGTGAAGCATTTGAGCCGGCTCGGCTTTTCGGCCTCCTGACACGATAGGGACAACTCAGAGGAATAAAAACTTATCCTCATTGAGCGTCCGGCATATGAGGATTATTGTCCTCATTCAGGAGGCTCGTTCATGTTGCTGCGCCCGCTGCCGTCGCCACCCGTACCCAGCCGCCTGCCCTGCGCGCCCCAACGCCCGGCAACCATCGACATCGCCATCGCCCTCGCCGCCTGGGACAGCGGCGTCGAACTGGCGGATATCGGCGGCGACCGCCGGGGCGAAGCCCAGGTCGCGGGCGCGCGGCAGCTGGCGATCTATCTCGCCCATGTCGCGCTTGGCCATGACCTCAGCCGCCTGTCGCTGGCCTTCGGGCGCGACCGCGCCACGATCCGGCACGCGCTCCGCCGCGTCGAGGACGACCGCGACGATCCCGATTTCGACCGGCGCGTCTCGCGGCTCGAAGCCATCCTCCTGCTGGTCCGCCCGGTGCTCGCAGGCGAGGTGCGCGCATGAGCCGGAACGCGACCCGCGCCGCGGCCGACGATGACAACGACCGCTTCCGCCGCGCCCATCAGGAGCGCGCGCGGATCGAGACGGCGGACGGCCCGGTCGAGATCGACCTGTCCGAGAGTCCGCTGCGCTGGCTCGCCAGCCGGCGCGATGTCGCGGGACGGCCGTTCCTGTCCGCCGCCGAGGTGGATGCCGGCGAGCGGTTCCGCCGCGACTTCACGCAGGCGGGGCTATCCCCGCGGCTGGGCGCACAACTGGCGGCCCCGGTCGCGCGTGGCGGCGCGGGTGTGCCGGCCGACTATTCCGATATCGTCGTTGCGGCCCGCAGGCGGCTGGCCCGGGCGACGGATGCCGTCGGGCCGGACTTCGCCTCGCTGCTGCTCGACATCTGCGGCTTCCTGAAGGGGCTCGAACAGGCCGAGCGCGAACGGCAATGGCCGCTGCGCACCGCCAAGGTCGTGCTCAAGCTGGCACTGGGCGCCCTCGCCCGCGCCTATGGGCTGGACGAGACCGCGCAGGGGCCCGCCCAGTCGCGCGGCATCCGCGCGTGGAGCGCGGCGGCGGGAGACCCGCCGCCGCGGTGAAGGTCAGGCCGCGATCGCGTCGAGGATACGCACCCAGGAGCGGATGCCCTTGTGGAAGCTGGTCAGGTCGTACTTCTCGTTGGGCGAATGGACGCGGTCGTCCTCGAGGCCGAAGCCGACCAGCAGCGAGTCGAGGCCGAGATCGTCCTTGAATGCGCCGACGATGGGGATCGAGCCGCCCGAACCGATGGTCACGGCCTTGCGGCCCCATTCGGCGGTGAGGGCCTCGCGCGCCTTGCCGAGCACCGGCATGTCCCACGGCAGGGCGATGGCCGGGCTGCCGCGCGAGCCGAAGAACTCGGCCCGGCAGTCCACCGGCAGCTGGGCGCGGATATGGGCGCGGAACGCCTCGCGCACCTTGGCCGGGTCCTGCTTGCCGACGAGGCGGAAGGTCACCTTGGCCCAGGCTTCCGACGGGATGACGGTCTTGGAACCCTCGCCGGTATAGCCGCCCCAGATGCCGTTGATGTCGCAGGTCGGGCGCGAGGAGATCATCTCGATCAGCAGCCGACCCTTCTCGCCAATCGGCTGGGACAGGCCGATGGGACCGAGATAGTCCTCGGCCGTGAGATTCAGCGCCTTCCAGTCGGCGAGGATGTCCGGCGGCAGGTCCTCGACGCCGTCATAGAAGCCGGGAATGGCGATACGCCCGTCGGCGCCGTGGATCGAGGCGATGGCCCTCGCCAGCATGTGGATCGGGTTGGCGGCGGCGCCGCCATACATGCCCGAATGCAGGTCGCGATTGGCGGCGACGACCTTGAATTCCTCGACGGCAATGCCGCGCAGGGCCGTGGTGATGGCCGGCGTCTGCTTGTCCCACATGCCGGTGTCGCAGACGAGCGCGACGTCGGCGGCGAGATCGGCCTTGTTGGCCTTGACGAAGTCGAACAGGTGCTTCGACCCGCTCTCCTCCTCGCCCTCGATCAGCATGGTGATGCCGATGGGCAGCGAGCCGGTGACCGCCTTCCAGGCCCGGCAGGCCTCGACGAAGGTCATCACCTGGCCCTTGTCGTCGCAGGCGCCGCGCGCGACGATCCGCTTCGAGCCATCCTCGGCGACGGCGAGACGCGGCTCGAAAGGCGGCGTCTCCCACAGATTGAGCGGGTCGACCGGCTGGACGTCGTAGTGGCCGTAGAACAGCGCGTGCGGCCCTGCCCCGCCGGCGCTCTTCGCGACAACGGCGGGATGACCTCCGGTCGCCCGCGCCTCGGCGGAGAAGCCGAGGCCCTGCAGGTCCCTCACCAGCCAGTCCGCCGCCTCCACGCAATGCGCGGCATAGGCGCTGTCGGTCGAGACCGAGGGAATGCGCAGCAGCGCGAACAGGCGTTCGAGGCTCTGGTCGAGAGTGCTGTCGACGGCGGCGAGCACCTGCTCGACGGGGCGCGGTGAGGTCATGGCTGCTGATCCGATTGCTGGAGCGCTGGACGCTAGCAATCCTTCCGCTCTTTGCAACCGCGCGGGCGCCGGTCAGCCGCCCGGCGCAGGCAGGTCAGACCGCCGGCTCCACGGCCTTGGCGCGGCCGAGACGGCGCACGCGCTGCATCAGCGCGCCAACCCGGCGATAGATCAGCCGGGGGCCGGAATCGGCGGCCATCACGGCCGCAAAGCCCGCAGCGGTCGCCGCCCGCGCGCCGGCCCGCGACATGCTGGACAGGAGCAGCAGGCAGGGAATGCCGGCCTTGACCGCCTCGGCCGGCGGCCTGACCACCGCCTCCGCCTCGCCGGCGAGATCGGGCGGCAGATGCCTGTCCGCGAGGACGATCACATCGACCTTGTTGTCGGAGATATGCAGGGACAGTTCGGCAATGCTGGTGACGCCGAAGACGTGCGGCAGCCCGAGACGCTTCAGGCCGGCAGCGGCCTCCTCGGCCTCAGCACCATCCAGACGCAGGACGACCACCCGCGCCGTCTGTATCTGCTTAACGCCCGCCATGCTTCATTCCCGATGCCTGCGGGACCGCACGATGCAGCATTCGCGGAACGGATACAATATACCCCGTTACCGGTGAACGACCACAGGCCCCGGGGGTGGCTCAATACCTGCCGGGCGTTTCGGAGCCTCTACCATTTTCCCTTCAATTGAACGGATTTGGCGCTTTTTTGCTCACCGCCTGGTAAAGCCGCCGAGCACGCCGCGCATGATGGCGCGTCCGATCTGGGTACCGACGGAACGGGCGAGCGAGCTGCCGGCATTGCGGATGATCACTTCCGTGGTCGTCATGGTCGTGCGGCCGCGCCCCTTGCCGCCCGGCGCCGGTCCGCCGCCGCCGAGGATCGAGCCGAGCAGGCCGCCGAGGCCGCCGCTGTCGGCCTGCTGGCTCTGCTGCTCCGCCTGAACCTTCTCCTGCGCGCGCTTCTGGAGAATCTCGTAGGCCGATTCCGAATCGACCGTCTCGTCGTATTTGCCCTTGAACGGGCTCTTCGCGAGGATCTGCCGCCGCTCCTGCTCGCTCACCGGGCCGATCCGGGCGAAGGGCGGGCAGACCAGCGTCCGCTGCACCATCGAGGGCACGCCATTGCCCTCGAGGGTGGAGACCAGCGCCTCGCCCTTGCCGAGCTGGGTGATGACCTCCTCGGTGTTGAGCTGCGGGTTCTGGCGGAAGGTGGTGGCCGCCGCCTTGACCGCGCGCTGGTCGCGCGGCGTGAAGGCGCGCAGCGCGTGCTGCACGCGGTTGCCGAGCTGGGCGAGGACGGTCTCGGGCACGTCGAGCGGGTTCTGCGTGACGAAATAGACGCCGACGCCCTTCGAGCGGATGAGCCGGACGACCTGCTCGATCTTCTCGACCAGCGCCTTCGGCGCGTCCTTGAACAGGAGATGCGCCTCGTCGAAGAAGAAGACCAGCTTCGGCTTGTCGACATCGCCGACCTCGGGCAGTTCCTCGAACAGTTCCGAGAGCAGCCAGAGCAGGAAGGTGGCATAGAGCTGCGGGCTCGCCATCAGCTTGTCGGCGGCGAGCAGGTTGATCGTGCCGCGCCCTTCGCGGTCGGTCTTCATCAGGTCCTTCAGCTCCAGCGCGGGCTCGCCGAAGAACATGGAGCCGCCCTGATTCTCCAGCGTCAGGAGCTGGCGCTGGATGGCGCCGACCGAGGCCGGCGAGACATTGCCGTAGGCCGCGCGAAGCTCGTTCTGCAGTTCCTTGTTCGAGCCGAGTTCCTGCAGCATGGCGCGCAGGTCCTTCAGGTCGAGCAGCGCGAGGCCGTTCTTGTCGGCGTAGTGGAACAGGATGTTGATGACGCCTTCCTGCGTCTCGTTCAGGTCCATCAGGCGCGACAGCAGCAGCGGCCCCATCTCGGAGACGGTGGCGCGGATCGGGTGGCCCTGCTCGCCGAACAGGTCCCAGAAAACCACCGGAAACTGGTCGGGCTGCCATTGCAGGTCGACCGCCTTGGCGCGTTCGAGGATGAAGGGCTTTTCCTCGCCCATGGCGGCGACGCCGGAGAGGTCACCCTTGATGTCGGCGGCGAAGACCGGCACGCCGGCATTCGAGAAGCCCTCGGCGAGAACCTGCAGCGACACCGTCTTGCCTGTGCCGGTGGCGCCGGTGATCAGGCCGTGGCGGTTGCCGAATTTCAGCGCCAGCCATTCCTGCTTGGTGCTCTTGCCGATGAGAAGGTCGCCGTCGGCCATGATCCGTCCCTGCGCTGATCTGCTGCGGTGCAAGGTTGTAGCAACCCGGCGCGCCGCCGCAAAGCCGAGCGGGCAGTTGACGCCGATCAAGGCGGCGGGCCACGCGCAGCGGCAGTCTCCCGCGCGAATACTCGGGGAGACCGCCCATGACCGCCGACCTCTATCTCGCCCTCGTCCTGTTCGTCTTCGTCGCGTTCGGTTCGGTTCTGGCCTGGGTCGACTTCTCCGGGCGCCACCTGCGCCCGAAGCCCGGCCTGCCGAAGAAGGACTGAACCGTCGCGGGCGCCAGAGCAGTTCAGCTTTTCTTCAAATCGCCGAACCGCTCCAGGTTGTTATTTAGTCGCATTTTCTTCACGCGAACCGGTATCCACTTCGCTCGAAAATGCTCTATTCGCGCGCCCACAATTCCTTCACCACGATGCCCGCCTTCTTCTCGATGGCGGCGGCGGCGTCGAGACAGACATCCTCGCGATAGCGCGAGGCGACGATCTGCACGCCCACCGGATTGCCCTTGACCAGCCCGACGGGCACGACCGCCGCGGGCAGGCCGAGCAGGTTCATCACCGACATGAAGCGCACGTCGTTCCAGAACAGCTCCTTCACGCGTGCGTCGCCCTTCAGGTCCTCGTTGGTCGGCGGCGTCGGATTGACCGAGAGCGGCGTCAGCAGGACCGGATAATCCTCCAGGAAGGCCAGCCAGTTGCGCAGCACGCGCGAGCGCAGCGCGATCGCCTTCATGTAGGCCTCGCCGTCCAGCATGGTCGCCATCTTCAGGAAGCCCTCGACCGTCTGCACGAAGTCCTTGCCGCCGGTCTGGCGCATGACCTTCTCCTGCAGCACGTGCAGCTCGGTCATGATCAGGTCGCACCAGAGCTTCCAGGTGCCGTCGAGATCCGGCACCTCGGCCTCGCGCACGTCATAGCCGGCATCGGCGAGATGATCGGCCGCCTTGCGGACCAGCGAGATCACCTGCCGGTCCACCTTCATGTCCTTCGGGATCTTGGCGACCGCGACCTTGATCGGGCCCTTCAGCTTGGGGCCGTTGAGCGGCGCGGGCACCCACCAGGGATCGCGCATGTCGCGCTGGGACATGACCTCAAGGCCCAGCCGGACGTCGGCGACGGAGCGCGCCAGCGGTCCCTGCGAGGACATGAACTGCGCCATCAGGCCGCGCTCCTCGCCCTTCAGCATGGACGGGTTGAAGGCGGGGATGCGCCCGAGCGTCGGCTTGATGGTGGCGACGCCGTTGCAATAGGCCGGCCAGCGCAGCGAGCCGCCGATATCGTTGCCGTGGGCGATGCAGCCGATGCCGGCGGCCACCGCCGAGCCCGCACCGCCCGACGAGCCGCCGCAGGTGATGCCGTCGTCCCAGGGGTTCAGCGTCAGCCCGTGCAGCGGGTTGTCGGTGAAGGCGCGCATCGAGAATTCGGGCGTGTTGGTGAGGCCGACGATCACCGCGCCGGCCTTCTTCAGGTTCGCGGTCACCGGCGAATCACCCGGGGCGATATTGTCCTTGAAGGCGACCACGCCGTTGGAGTTCGCCTGGCCCTCGACGTCGAGGTTGATCTTGATGGTCACGGGAACGCCGTGCAGCGGCCCGACGTCCTGGCCCTTGGCCAGTGCCTTGTCGGCGGCCTTCGCGGCCTTGATCGCGTCCTTCGACAGGTCGACCACGACGGCATTGAGCTTCGGATTCACCGCCTTCATCCGGTCGATATGGACCCTGGTCACTTCCTCGGACGAGACCTTGCCCTTGCGGATCGCCTTGGCCGTCTCGATTGCGGACCACTGCCAGATCGGTGATTTCGCCACGTCGTATTCCCCTAGCTGTTGAGGGGGCGGATGGTGAGTGGCGAATGGCCAAGAGGAAAGAGGGGTTAGCGGAGAGTGGCCATGCATCTGCCTGTCATCCCGGCCGAGCGCAGCGAGGGGAAAGGGGGTCCAGGGTTGTAGAAGGGAAGCGATGAGTTGCCTTGGCCTGCCCGACGCGCGCCGATCCGCGGTTTCCGCCAGACGCCACCGCATGTGCTGGCCACAGCGTTTCGCCAAACCTCTGGATCCCCTTCCCTCGCCGCGTTGCGGCTCGCCAGGGATGATAGGTCGCCGATATGGCGAGCGATATTCTACAACCCCAGCACGCCCGCGATCTCCTCGACCGCCACCATCGGCGCGACGCGGCCCGCCGCCACGTCCGCCTCTAGCGCCGGCAGGCGCGCCTTGAGCGCGGGATCGCGCTTCAGCCGCTCGGCGACGCGCTCCTGCAGCATGGTCCACATCCATTTGACGCCCTGCGCGCGGCGCTTCGCCGCGAAGTCGCCGGAGGCCTCCGTCTTGGTGCGGAAGGCGCCGATCTGTTCCCAGAGTTTGTCCAGCCCCTGATTGGCGAGCCCCGAGATCATCAGCACCGGCGGCGACCAGACCAGAGACTTCGGCGCCATGATGTGCAGCGCCGCGCGATATTCGGCCACAGCCGCCTTGGCGCGCACCGCGCCGTCGCCATCGGCCTTGTTGACCGCGATGATGTCGGCGAGTTCGAGAATGCCCTTCTTGATGCCCTGCAGCTCGTCACCGGCGCCGGGCAGCATCAGCACCAGGAACAGGTCGGTCATGTCGGCGACCGCCGTCTCGGACTGGCCGACGCCGACCGTCTCGACGAGGATCACGTCGAAGCCCGCCGCCTCGCAGAGCAGCATCGTCTCGCGCGTCTTGGCCGCGACGCCGCCGAGCGTGCCGGACGAGGGCGAGGGCCGCACATAGGCGCTGTCATCGTTGACGAGGCGGGCCATGCGCGTCTTGTCGCCGAGGATCGAGCCACCGGTGCGCGAGGACGAGGGATCGACCGCCAGAACCGCGACCCGGTGGCCGGCCGCCGTCAGGTTCGAGCCGAACGTGTCGATGGTGGTGGACTTGCCCGCGCCGGGAACGCCGGTAATGCCGATGCGGATGGCCTTGCCGGTTTCCGGCAGCAGCTTCTGGACGAGGGCGCGCGCCACCGCCTGATGCTCGGGCTTGGTGGATTCGACCAGCGTGATCGCCCGCGCCAGCACGGAACGGTCGCCGGCGCGGATCGCCTCGGCCAGCCTGTCGGGATCGGGAGGGGAGCGCATGCCCTGCGTGGTATCAAAGCCACAGCCGCGAGGCGAGCGATTCGGCGGGGCCACCGGCCCACGAGCCAGCCGCCTTGCCGCCCCATTCTGGCCATGGCCCGACTTTACGCCGCAGGGACGGTCCGGCGGATATCGGCGCGGCCGTTCATCTTTCGGTAACCCGCGCCGGGCCTTTTCGCCGGGCGTTCCCAAATTCGCCCGTCGAGACCCATGCCCCAGCCGTCGACCCTCACCGTCGCCGTCTTCCGCCGATCCGTTCGCGTGATTGCAACGGGCGTCGCCGCGCTGGCGCTCGGCGGCTGCCTCGGGCCGAGCCTGTCGGGGATCACCGGCTCCGTCGCCTCGCTGGGCACGCCCGCCGGCACGCCGCAGGTGGTCAATGTCTATGTCGCCTCGACGCGGCCGGCCTTCCAGGGCGACCGGCTCGGCGCGCCCTCGGCGGAGCGCGCCCGCTTCTACCGGCAGGTCGTCTCCATGCCGCCCGGCCGCGCCGCCGGCTCGATCCCGCGCCCACAGATCGGCAGCGAGAATCCACGCCGCCATGCCGTGCTGACCGACCGGACGGCGCTGCCGCAGGCGGCATTCCGCGAGCAGGTCGCCGAGGCCGTGGCATCGCAGCCGGCCGACCGGCGCGACGTGCTGGTCTATGTCCACGGCTTCAACACCGACTATGACGAGGCCGCCTTCCGCCTCGTGCAGGTGGCCTCCGACGCCGGCTTTCGCGGCACGCACGTCCTGTTCACCTGGCCGAGCTACCGGCGCGTCCTCGCCTATTCCGGCGACCGGGAAGTGGCCACCGCCTCGCGCGACGCGCTGGAAAAGCTCCTGACCGATCTCGGCCGGACGCCCGGCGTCGGCCGCATCCACGTCATCGCCCATTCCATGGGCGCGTTCCTGACCATGGAGGGTCTCAGGCAGGCTGCCATTGCCGGCCGGGGCGAACTCGACGGCCGTCTCGGCGAGGTGATCCTCGCCGCGCCCGATCTCGACGTGGAAGTGTTCCGCCAGCAGGTGGCGCGCGTCTCGCGCCCGTCGCGCATCTCGCTGTTCGTGCAGGCCGACGACCGGGCGCTGGCGGCGTCCTCCACCGTCGCCTGGGACCGCCAGCGGCTCGGCTCGCTCGACGTGCGCAACGCCCAGCATCGCGAGATCATCTCGACGCTCGGCGTGCGGGTCTTCACCATGCAGTCGGGCGGCTGGACCGACCTCGTCCGCCACGGCACCTTCGCCGAGGCGCCCGAGATCGTCCGGTTGATCGGCGGCAAGATCGGCCAGCCGCCGGTGATCGAGGATTCGCTGCCCGGCGCCCCGGCGGAGGCCCCCGCCCTGCCCGCCGAACTGCGTCCGCCGCACGAGCAGTCGCCGATGGCCGGCCAGCCCGACAGCGCCCGGGCGGTGACGTCAGAGGCGCTGCCGCAACCGGCGGCAGCCGCCCCGGAGTGATCAGGCCGCCGCGGGCGCCTGCTGCGGCCGCTTCCGCCACAGCCACACCGCCAGCGGCCAGACCAGCAGGCCGATGGTGATGGCGGCGAGGATGGCCGAGACCGGCCGCTGGAAGAACGGCAGGATCGAACCGTCCGACTTGATCAGCGACGTGATGAAGTGGGTCTCCACCATGTTGCCCATGACGATGCCCAGCACGAGCGCGGCGACCGGGAAGCCGTTCTTCTCCATCATGTAGCCGATGACCCCGAAGGCGGCGACGGTGACGACCAGGAACAGGTTGTTGCCGGTGGCGAAGGATCCCACCGCGCAGAGCAGCACGATGACCGGCATGATCGCGTAGCGCTTGGCGCGCAGGATGTGCGTCGCGAGGCGGATCATGATGATGCCGAGCGGGATCATGATGATATTGCCCAGCATGAAGATGATGTAGAGCGCGTACATGCTCGACGCCTTCTCGGTGAAGAGCGTCGGGCCGGGATTGAGGCCCTTCATGTAGAGCACGCCGATGGCGATGGCGGTGATCGTGTCGCCGGGAATGCCGAACAGCAGCGAGGGCACCCAGCCCGAGGCGAGCGAGGCATTGTTCGACGCGCCGGCCTCGATGAGGCCTTCCGGGTGCCCCGTGCCGAATTTCTCCGGCGTCTTCGAGAAGCGCTTGGCCATGGCGTAGGACACCCATGCCGCCATGTCCGCGCCCGCACCGGGCAGCACGCCGATGATGATGCCGACGATGTTCCCGCGCGTCTGCTGCTTGGGATATTCCTTGGTCAGCTTCCACTGGCCCGCGAGGATCGAGCCGAACTTCCGCCGCGCGAGCTGCGGCGGTTCGGGCACCGACATGGCGCGCATGACCTCCGCGACGGCGAAGCAGCCGACGAGGGCGGGGATCACCTCGATGCCGCCGAGCAGGTCGGTGAAGCCGAAGGTGAAGCGCGGCGTGCCGGCCGGGTTCTCGATGCCGACGCAGGCGATGAGCAGGCCGAGCAGCATGGCGGCCAGCGCCTTGATCGGCGAGGAGCGGGCAACCACCGTCGCGCACATCAGGCCGAGGAAGGCCAGCCAGAAATATTCGTAGGTCGAGAAGGACAGCGCGAATTCGGCGAGCAGCGGCGCCATGATGATCAGCGACAGCGTGCCGAAGACGCCGCCGAGCGCCGAGAACCACAGGCAGATGCCGAGCGCCAGTTCCGGCTGGCCCTTGCGCGTCATCGCATAGGCTTCGTCCGTATAGGCGGCGGAAGCGGGCGTGCCGGGGATGCGCAGGAGGCAGCCGGGAATGTCGCCGGAGAAGATCGCCATGGCCGAGGCGGTGATGATCGTGGCGATCGCCGCGATGGGCGACAGGTAGAAGGTGACCGGCACGAGCACGGCCGTCGCCATGGTGGCGGACAGGCCCGGCAGGGAGCCGACGCAGAGCCCGTAGATGGCGGACAGGAGGATGGCGAGCAGCACGTCCGGCGCCAGCACCATCTGCCAGGCTTCGATGAAGGTCGACATCGGCTCACCAGGGCATGGGCAGAAGGCCAGCCGGCAGCGGAACCCGCAGCAGCTTGGCGAAGATGAGATGCACGGCCGGCGGTGCGAAGATCGCAAGCCCGATGGCCGCGCGCACCGTCCCGCCGAGGGCGAAACAGGTCACCGCGACCATGATGGCGGCGGTCGGGATGAAGCCGAGGCTGTCTACCGTCAGCGCGTAGAACAGCAGCAGGATCGGCGGCACCGCCGTCTTGAGCGCGCCATAGGGAACCGGCGGCGGCGCGGTCTCGGCCGGCGCATGGCTGCCGTCCTCGGCCGCCACCACCTCCTCCGGCTGCTCGAAGGACGAGCCGATGCCGCAGGCGATGGCGATGCCGCAGGCCACCAGCCCGAGGCCGATCAGCACGGGAAAGACGTTCGGCCCGACCTGCTGGCCGGGAACGGGGGGCAGGAGCGAGCCGCCATAGGCGGCGGCCGCCCCGAGGACGGCGATGGCGCCGCCCATGATGGGGTTGGGGATATTCATGATGCCTCGCGCGGGAGGGGCCCGCACCTGCCGGCGCGGGCTACCGGATCAGGTCGGCGTCAGGCCGATTTGGCGAGGCCTGCGGCCTTCATGGCGACGCCCATGGCGGCGTTGCCGTCGGCCATGAACTTGGCGAAGCCGCCGGCATCCGCCCATTTGACGCCGAAGCCGCGCGCCGACATGAAGTCGCGGAACTCCTTCGACTCGTTGATCTTCCTGAGCGCGGCCGTGTAGCGCTCGGCGATCGGCGCCGGCAGGTTCTTCGGGGCGGCGATGCCGCGCCAGGCGCCGACCGAATAATCGATGCCCATGGCTTCCTTGAGGGTCGGCACGTTCGGGAATTGCGGATTGCGCTCGCCCGCCATGATCGCCAGCGACTTGGCGCGGCCGGCATCCAGCATGGCCTTGGCCTCAGGCACCGAGCAGGTGACGATGTCGATGCCGCCGGCGGCGAGGTCCTGCATGGCCGGCGCCGCGCCGTTGGACGGCACCCACGGCACCGCATTGGCCGGCAGGCCCATGGCGCCGAGCCAGCCGACGAGGGCGAGATGCCAGATGCCGCCCTGCCCCGTGCCGGAAGCCTTCAGCTTGCCGGGATTGGCCTTGATCGCCGCGGCCAGCGCCTTCAGGTCGGCATAGGGGCTGGTGTTGATCACCTGCACGCCGGGCGGATCTTCGTTCATCAGCGCGAGGGGCGTGTAGCTGTCCGGATTGAGCTGGGTCAGCCCCTGCCAGTGCATCATGGTGATTTCGACGGTGATCATGCCGATCGTGTAGCCGTCGGGAGCGCCGCCCGAGATGGCCTGATGGCCGACGACGCCCGAGCCGCCGGTACGGTTCACGACGTTGACCGGCTGGCCGAATTCCTTCTCCAGCAACATGCCGACGATGCGCGCCGTCGCGTCGGTGCCGCCGCCCGCGCCCCACGGCACGATGAGCTGGATCGGCCGCGCCGGGAATGCCTGCGCGATGGCCGGAGCGGACAGTTGCGAAGCAAGGCCCGCGCCCGCAGCGCCTGCCATGAGATGACGACGGGTGAGTTCGGTCACGATGATCCTCCCAGAGATCGAGCAGGCCGGTTGATCCGGTCCTTGTCTGTGATCACAGAAGGCTGCACTGGAATTCGCGATGTTTCAACCGTTTCGATTGCGCGAATTGTGGGCGGCTGGTGAGGCGTCCCACGCATGCCATCCGCGCCTCCGCTGGGCTTGCAGGAAGGCCGGCATTGCGGATCGCATTTGCCCCGGCGCCCGTAACGCGTTACGATCCAGGCCGCTTGTTCGGAGCGCCCCATGACCAACCCGGCCCAGCGGATGAAGGCAATGCGGGACCGCAGGCGCCTGCAGGGCCTGCGCGAAGTGCGCCTGTCGCTGCCTGACGCCCGTATTCGCGCCGTGCGCCAGCGCATTGCTGCTCAGGTGGCCCGGCTCGACGCAGCCGACGAGCAGTCGGCCCTGACGTGGATCGAAGCAGTCGGCGAGTTCGACGGCGACGACCATGAGGCGCGGTGACGTCGTTCTGGTCGCGGCTGCCGGGGACTACGGCAAGCCACGCCCTGCGGTCGTCGTGCAGACCGACGCCTTTCCGCCCGCGCATGGCTCGGTCGTGATCTGCCAGATGACGTCGCTCGTCGTGGATGCCCCGGACTTCCGCATCACGATCGAGGCGAGCGCAGCCAACGGGCTGCGCGCCCGGTCGCAGGTGATGACGGACAAACCGGTCACGGTACGCAGCGACAGGATCGGCGAGACGATCGGACGGCTTGCCCCCGACGAGATGGCGCGCGTCAGCGTGGCTCTCGCCTTCGTTCTCGGCCTCGCCGACTGACGAGACCTATTCCGCCGCCTGCACGTAGCCGAGCTTGGCGTTGAGCTTGTCCATCAGGTCGATGGCGGCATCTGCGATCGGCGTGCCCGGCGGGAAGATCGACGAGGCCCCCGCCGCGTAGAGGGCGTCGAAATCCTGCGGCGGGATGACGCCGCCGACCACGATCATGATGTCCTCGCGGCCCTGCTTCGCCAGTTCCGCCTTCAGTTCCGGCACCAGCGTCAGGTGGCCGGCGGCGAGCGAGGAGACGCCGACGCAGTGGACGTCGTTCTCGATGGCCTGCTTGGCGGCCTCGGCGGGCGTCGCGAACAGCGGACCGATATCGACGTCGAAGCCGAGATCGGCAAAGGCCGAGGCGATGACCTTCTGGCCGCGGTCATGGCCGTCCTGGCCGACCTTGGCGACGAGGATGCGCGGGCGGCGGCCCTCGTTCTCGGCGAAGGCCTCCACCATGTGCTGGACCTTCGAGACATTCTCGTTCATGGCGCCGACCTCGCGCTTGTAGACGCCGGAAATGGCCTTGATCTCGGCCTTGTGGCGGCCGAACACCTTCTCCATCGCGTCCGACATCTCGCCGACGGTCGCCTTGGCGCGGGCGGCGGCGATGGCGAGCGCCAGCAGGTTGCCATTGCCCTGCGCGCCGGCCGTCAGGGCGTCCAGCGCGGCCTGCACCTCGGCCGGGTTGCGCTCGGCGCGCAGTCGCTTGAGCTTCTCGATCTGGCTGGCGCGCACGGCGGAATTGTCGACCTTCAGCACGTCGATCGGCTTCTCGCCGTCGGGGCGGAACTTGTTGACGCCGATCACCGACTGGACGCGGGAATCGATGCGCGCCTGCGTCTTGGCGGCGGCCTCCTCGATGCGCAGCTTCGGGATGCCGGCATCGATGGCCTTCGCCATGCCGCCGAGCGCCTCCACCTCCTGGATGTGCTCCCAGGCCTTGGCCGCGAGATCGGCGGTGAGCCGCTCGACATAGAGCGAGCCGCCCCAGGGGTCGATGATGCGGGTCGTGCCGCTCTCCTGCTGCAGGAACAGCTGGGTGTTGCGGGCGATGCGCGCGGAGAAGTCGGTCGGCAGGGCCAGCGCCTCGTCGAGGGCGTTGGTGTGCAGCGACTGGGTGTGGCCCTGCGTCGCCGCCATCGCCTCGATCTGCGTGCGCACGACATTGTTGAAAACGTCCTGCGCCGTCAGCGACCAGCCGGAGGTCTGCGAATGGGTGCGCAGCGGCAGCGACTTGTCGCTCTTCGGCTCGAAGGGCTTCAGCAGCTTCGCCCAGAGGAGGCGCGCCGCACGCAGCTTCGCCACCTCCATGAAGAAGTTCATGCCGATGGCCCAGAAGAACGACAGGCGCGGCGCGAACTGGTCCACCGTCATGCCCGCCGCGATGCCGGCGCGGACATATTCGACGCCGTCGGCGAGCGTATAGGCGAGTTCGAGATCCTGCGTCGCTCCCGCCTCCTGCATGTGATAGCCGGAGATCGAGATCGAATTGTATTTCGGCATCTCCCTCGCCGTATGGGCGAAGATGTCAGAGATGATCCGCATCGAGGGCTTGGGCGGGTAGATGTAGGTGTTGCGGACCATGAACTCCTTGAGGATGTCGTTCTGGATGGTCCCGGAAAGCTTGGCCTGCGGCACGCCCTGCTCTTCCGCCGCCGCGATGTAGAGCGCGAGGATCGGCAGCACCGCGCCGTTCATGGTCATGGACACGCTCATCTGGTCCAGCGGAATGCCGGAGAACAGCGTGCGCATGTCGTAGATGGAATCGATCGCGACGCCGGCCATGCCGACATCGCCGGCGACGCGCGGATGGTCGCTGTCATAGCCGCGATGGGTCGCGAGATCGAAGGCCACCGACAGGCCCTTCTGGCCGGCGGCGAGATTGCGCCGGTAGAAGGCGTTGGAATCCTCGGCCGTCGAGAACCCGGCATATTGCCGGATCGTCCAGGGCTGGTTCACGTACATGGTGGGGTACGGACCGCGCAGGAACGGCTTGATGCCCGGATAGGTGTCAAGGAAGTCGATGCCCGCGAGATCGCTCTCGGCATGAACCGGCCGGACGGCGATTTCCTCGGGCGTCATCCAGGTGTCGCCACCGGACGCGGCCGCAGCGGCATCGGCGAAGGCAACAGTCGTGAAGTCGGGGATGCGGGTCATCGCTGTCTCCTCACGCATCCAGAGCCGCGCGGGCGGCCTTCAGGAATTCTACCACATCGCCGCCGGCATGGACGAAACCGCCCACTCCGGCTGCCTTCAGCGCCTCTTCGAGGTCGCCGGGGCGGCCGGCAAGCCAGAGCTGCTTCGCGCCGGCCGATGTCAGCGCCTCCGCCACATCAACGGCCTCGGCCGCATAGAGTTCGTCGGACGAGCAGAGGCAGGCGATTGCGGCCCCGCTCGCCCTGAACGCCGCGACAAGACTGGCAGCATCCGCGAAGGGCTCGGGGATCGGCGCATCGAAGCCGCCGGCCTCGAACAGGTTGCGCGCGAAGGTCGCCCGCGCGGTGAAGGCCGCGACAGGCCCGATGACGGCGAGGAACACTTTCGGACGCGAGCCGGTCTTCGCGGCGACCGCGTCGAGGTCCGCGCGCAGGGCCTCGAAGGGCTCGGCGAGACGCACCGGCGGCAGCGGATGGACGAAGATCGTGTCGCTCTTCAGGCGCGACAGGCTGGAGCGGATCGCACCTGCCGCGAAGGCCTTCACCTGCGCGTCGAAACGCCCGCCCTTGCCCGCCGGCGGCAGATCGACCGGCGCGGCGCCGCGCTGCGTCTCGCGCTTTGGCGGATGCAGCACCTCCGGCACCGTCTCATGGACGTTCGGGAACTCCGAGGCGCCGGTCAGCGGCTCGCGACGCTTCGCGATGGCAACCGCACGCTCGGCGCGCACCTTCGCGACGGCGGCCTGGACCAGACCCGCCGAGAGCGCCGCGACGATGCCGCCGGCCTTCTCCCAGTCCTGGAACAGGCCCCATGCCCGCTGGCAGAGTTCGTCGGTCAGCGTCTCGATGCCGCCCGCGCCGGCCGCCGGGTCGGCGACGCGGTGGAGGTTCGATTCCTCGATCAGGACAAGCTGGGTATTGCGCGCGACACGCCGGGCGAAGGCGTCCGGCAGGCCGATGGCCGCCGTCCAAGGCTCGACCACGACATGATCGGCCCCGCCGACGCCGGCCGCGAAGACGGCCGTGGTGGTGCGCAGCCAGTTCACGGCGGGATCGACCTTGGTCGTCATGCGCCATGCCGTCTCGGCGTGCAGGTCGAGATGGGCGGGTTCGAGGCCGCAGGCCTGTTCGAGCCGCGCCCAGAGCCGCCTGACAGCGCGCATCTTGGCCGTGCCGAGGAACTGGTCGGCATCGACCGCCAGAACCACGGAGAGCGCCCGCCGCGCCTCGTCCAGCGGCAGGCCGGCGGCTTCCAGCATCCGCCAGTACTGGACCGCGACGCCCAGCACATAGGCGAGTTCCTGCGCCTCGGACCCGCCGGCATCGTGGATCACGCGGCCATCGGCGGCGAGCTGCGTGCCGCCGATGCCGCGCTGGCGCAGCCCGAGCACCGCGTCGGCAGCCTTCGCCGCCGCGCCGTCCCAGCTTTCCAGCGTGCCACGGCGGGCGAAGGCGCCGATGGGGTCGATGCCGAAGGCCACGGTCAGCGCCTTCGGGTCGAGCCCGTCGCGCTCCACCTTCGCGGCCATCATCGCGGCGACATGGCCGGCCGAGGTGCCCGCATCGATGCGGACGGGAATGAGATCGAGCATCACGCCGGCGAGCAGCGCGTCGAGGTCGGCGAGGCCGTCGATGACCAGCGCATCGCCGCGCCGGTCGCCGATGGCGCCGCGCGTCACCACGGCGAGGCCGGAGGCGCCGCCATCAAGGTCTTCCAGCGCCTGCGTATTGGCTGCCGCCGGGTCGGGATGGTCGGCCCGCTGGCTGACGGTCCACGGCGCGCCCGGCGCCCGGCCGGCGAGCGGGGCTGCGCCCGCCTTGCGCGGATAGAGCGGCTGGATGGCGATGCCGTCGGCGGTCCGGTTCACCAGCACCTTGTCGAAAGGCTTGCCCTTCAGCACGGCATCGACGGCCGTGCGCCACTGCGCCTCGGTCGCGGGCGGAAACTCGGAAGCCAGAGGCAGGGCCTCGACGGTGGTGGTCATGGATGTCGTCATGCAGCTTCGATGCCACGGGAGCGCGGCGATCGAAAGGCGTCCTTTGGGCGGATCGGCCCACAGGCCCGTTTCGAGGCCGCTTGAAATGGCGCTCCTCCGCCGTCATGGCCGGGCTTGTCCCGGCCATCCACGCCTTGAACACGACGCCCAAAGGAAGTCGTGGATGTCCGGCACAAGGCCGGGCATGACGCGACAAGGTCGAAAACTCTCGAGGCAGTTCAGTCGACCAGCCGTCTCACCCCGGCCGCATCGATATCCCCCACCCATTCCGCGATGGTGCGGCCCTCCAGCACCCAGTCCGGCGCGATTTCGGCCAGCGGCACCAGCACGAAGGCGCGCTCGGTCATGCGCGGATGCGGAATGTGCAGGTCCGGTTCGTCCAGCCGGATGTCGTCATAGGCGAGGATGTCGATATCGACCGGGCGCGGCCCCCAGCGCCGCCCCGTGGCACGGTCGCGGCCGAGGCCGGCCTCGACGCCGAGGGCGCGCTTCAGGAGGTCGCGGGGGGCAAGCTCCGTTTGCACCCTGAGCGCCAGATTGACGAAGGGCGGCTGGTCGGTGACGCCCCAGGGCGGCGTTTCATAGTCCGACGAACGCGCCAGAAGCCGCACCGCCTCGCCGTCGCAGAAGGCCGCAACGGCCTTCGCCAGCGTCGCGCGCACGTCGCCGACATTGCCGCCGAGGCCGATCAGCGCCTGCGGCACCGCTCAGGCTCCGCGCCGGCGGGTCAGCACCACGCCGACATCGTCGAAGATCGCCGCGATGGGCGCATGCGGCTTGTGGACCGTCACGGTGACGGCCGAGATCAGCGGGAAGGCCGCCAGGATGGCTTCCGCTATCGCCCCGGCCGCCGCTTCCAGCAGGTTGAAGTTGCGCGCCTTGAAGGTCGAGACGGTGACGGCGGCGACATCGGCATAGGACACCGTATCGGCGAGATGATCGCTGGCGGCGGCGCGGCTGAGGTCCACCGCCATGTCGAGATCGATGACGAAGCGCTGGCCGACCTCGCTCTCGTGGGAAAGCAGGCCGTGATGGGCATGGACCAGCAGGCCCTTGAGGAAGATGCGGTCGGTCAAGATGCGCCCCCCCGGGCCCTGATGGCTGCCCAGACCTTCATGGCCTGAACCGTTTCGGCGACGTCATGCGCCCGGATGATCGCGGCGCCGGCCTCGGCGGCGACGACATGCGCCGCCAGCGAGCCGCCGATGCGCTCGTCGGTCGTCGAGGGCGACACCGTGTCGATGAAGCGCTTGCGCGACGCGCCGACCAGCACCGGCAGGCCGAGCGCCTTCAGCCGGTCGAGCTTGCCGAGCGTCTCGATGCTCTGTTCCGGCGTCTTGCCGAAGCCGATGCCGGGATCGACCGCGATCCGGTCGCGGGCAATGCCGGCCTGTTCCGCGATGGTCACGGACCGGCCAAGGAAGGCCAGCACGTCCGCCATGATGTCGATGGAAGGGTCCGCCGCCTCGCGATTGTGCATGACGATGACCGGCACGCCATATTCGGCGGCCAGCGGCGCCATCGCGGCGTCCTTCTGAAGGCCCCAGACGTCGTTGAGGATCGCGGCGCCCTGGTCCAGCGCCCAGCGCGCGACGTCGGCCTTGATCGTGTCGATGGAGACTGGCAGGCCGAGCTTCACCACCTCCGGCAGGACCGGAGCGAGGCGCGCGATCTCGTCCTGCGCCGTCACCGGCTTCTGCCCGCCATAGGGCCGGGTCGATTCCGCGCCGATGTCGAGAATGTCGGCGCCCTCGGCCGCCATCGCCTCGGCATGGCGGATCGCAGTCGCCGGATCGAAGAACCGCCCGCCGTCGGAGAAGGAATCGGGCGTGACGTTGAGGATGCCCATGACCGCCGGGCGGCCGGCCCTCAGGAAACGGCCGAGCGGCCCGCTTCGGGGCCGCTCGCGTGTCGCAGTCTGTGCCATGGCGCTGCCTTAGAGCATGCCGCGGAAAAGTGGAATCCGGTTTTCCGAGGCCGGCATGCGACCTAAAGGATCAGAACACGCCGGTGCTCCTGCGAAGGAGCGGCGTGTTCGTGCGGCAGCCGCATGCCTGTCAATGGCCGATCAGACGAACTGGGACAGTCCCGGCGTGCCGGCGACGATCTGGCCCATCACGTCCTCGCCCGCCTGCTCGCGGCCGAAGGCCATCAGCTCGCGGCCGACCGTGGAGATCTGGCCCATGTCGAGGCCCGCGCCCATCAGGTTGGCGCCGAGGCCCATGATGCCGCCGCCCATCAGGCCGCCGACCATGCCCATCAGGCCGCCGCTCTCGCCGCTCGAAGCCTGCGCGATCAACTGCTCGGAGCCCGGCAGCGCGGCCAGCATCTGCTGCACCTGCTCCTGCGGGCCTTCCTTCTGCAGGAAGCCGAGGATCATGCCGACCGCCTTGGAGGCGAGGCCGGAATCGATGCCGGCCGCCGATGCGACGCGGTTGATGAGGTCCTCGATCATGAAATTCTCCCGACAAATACGGCCGCCGACGGTCGCGCCGGGCCTGATCGCGCGCACTATGGCGATGCACCATGCGCCCCGCAAGCGGCACATGCCGGGCCTGCGGTTCCGCCGGCGGGCCGATTGTGATTTGCTGGCCGCCAATCATAACCATCGGAGGATCGCCATGTCTCAAGTCGCAGTCCGGGAGGCCCCGCGCCCCGTCACCCACGACCGCTCCACCGTCGAGGCGGTGATCAATCTCTATCTCGACGGCCTCTACGAGAGCGATGCCGACAAGCTGGCCGCCGCCTTCCACCCGACCGCCGACCTGCGCTGGCAGGAAAAGGGCGAGTTCCATGTCCTCACCCGCGACGACTGGCTGGAGCGGGTGCGCAAGCGGCCCTCGGCCAAGTCGCAGGGCCAGGCGCGCCACGACTTCGTCATGACGGTCGACCGTTCGGACGAATCCACCGTGTTCGTGAAGGTGAAATGCGCCCTGCCGCCGCGCTTCTTCACCGACTATCTGGTGCTCCTGAAGCTGAACGACGGCTGGCAGGTCGTGTCGAAGGCCTATCGCTACGAGATGAGGGAGTAGGCGGAACGGGCTTCCCGAAGCCCATACGCCGCCCGGCTCCATGGCCGGGCCTGTCCCGGCTGTGGTTCGTCGGCTCGCTGTTCATTCACCGTACGCCACGCATCGTCATGGCCGGGTTTGTCCCGGCCATCCACGACTTGAACGCGGCCGTCGAAGGGAATTCGTGGATGCCCGGGACAGGCCGGGCATGACGTCAAGAGTTCCGGCTGGTCCGCCCTTGGGCGCAGTTGTCGAACATGCCTGAAACCTACCGGACCAGCGTTACGCTGTCAAGGATCAAAATCCTACAACGGCAATAATTCCTTCCGTCAGCACATGTTCGGCTGGCGGGCGCAGCTGGCCCTTGCCCGGATGATGTTCTCGCGCAGCCGGTCGAGCCCGACCGCGCCGACCACCACCTCGTCGCCGACGACATAGGTCGGCGTGCCGTTGATGCGCAGCAGTTCGGCGAGGCGGGCGTTCTCGGCGAGCGTCGCGCGCACCTGCGGCGACTGGATGTCACGCTGGAGGCGGTCCATGTCGGCGCCGATCTCGCGCGCGACCTCGAGCGCGCGCGCGCCGGTCGCCTGGCCGCGCCCGCCCAGCAGCTTCTGGTGGAATTCGTAATATTTGGCGCCCTGCACCTGCATCTTCAGCGCCACGGCCACCTGCGCGGCCTCGACCGAGCCCGGGCCAAGGACGGGGAAATCCTTCAGCACGAGACGGATGCGCGGGTCGGCGCGCAGCAGCTCGACCGTGTCGGGCAGCGCGCGCTTGCAGAAGCCGCAATTGTAATCGAAGAACTCGACCAGCGTGACGTCGCCGTTGGGATTGCCGAGCACGACCTGATTGGGCGAGCGGTAGAGCGCGTCGCGGTTGGCGTTGAAGGCTTCCGCCCGCGCCCGGTCCTCCGCCTGCGCCTGCCGCTTTTCCAGCTCGACCAGCGCCTCCTGCAGGATTTCCGGGTTCCGGAGCAGGTATTCGCGGACGATGGTCTCGATGCGCTGGCGTTCCTCCGCCGTCGGCGGAGCCGCGGATGACTGCGCCGCCGCGGGGGCGGCGAAAGCCAGAAAGGCAGCAAGGGTCGCGGCGATCATGCGGGTCAGCATGGGGGTATCCTGGTGTTCAGCCCGCTTCAGTTGCGCTGCGGGCGCTGATTGACGATGTCCTCGGCGCGCAGCCATCCCGGCGAGCCGCTCGGCAGCGAGCCTTGCGCGCGGCGGGCGAGCCCGCGCGCCGTATTCAAATCGCCGTCGTGGAGCGCGGCCTGCGCGGCGGAAAGGTCCGCCTGGCCCCGGTCATTCTTGCGGCCGTAGGCGATGGCGAGCTGGCGATAGCCGTCGGCGGCCTCCGGCTCGCGCTGGAGGGCGAGGCGCAGTTCGCGCACGGCCTCGTCGAGCTGGGCGGGATTGCCGGTCGCGACCAGCGCATGGCCGAGCATGATCCGGATGAGGCCAGCATTGGGCGCCAGCGACACGGCGCGGCGCAGCGCGGGGATGGCCGCCGCCGGCTGGCCGGTCTCCAGCAGGATCTGTCCCTTGATCTCGTGGAAATAGGGGTTGCCCGGCTGGGCGCGGATCAGTTCGTCCGCCATGGCGGAGGCGCGGTTGCGGTCGCCGAAACGGAACATCTGGATCGCGCGGGCATAGCGGGCGGGCAGCGAATTGTCGCCCGGCGGGAAGCGGCGGCTGATCGATTCCTGCCGGTCGAGGAAGCCGGCCAGCTTGGCGCGCGCGAGATTGTGGCGCATCACCCGGTCGGGCGGATCGACGGCGTTGTAGTGCGGGCTCGCCTTGGCCAGCGGCTCGATGATCGCGACGCGGTCAGCGGGAATGGGGTGGCTGATCGTGTAGGGATCGGCGCGCCGGGCTGCGAGCATGCTCTCGTTCTGAAGGCGTCGGAAGGTCTCGACCATGCCCTTGGCCGACTGCCCCGTGGCGTTGAGATAGTTCACCGCCGCGCGGTCGGCCGCGGCTTCCTCGCCGCGCTGGTAGGACAGGAGCGAGCGCATAGCGACATGCGGACCGGCCATCAGCACGCCGGGAGCCGCCTCGCCGACACCCGCCGCCCCGCGGCCCATCGTGGCGCCGGCGGCGACGCCCGCCGCGCCGACGATCATGCCGAGCGCGGCGATGATCTGGGCGCGCTCGACCGCCTCGCGCAGTCTTGCCAGATGCCCGCCGGCGATATGGCCGGTCTCGTGCGCCATGACGCCGATCAGTTCGTTCGGCGTGCGCGAATCGAGAATCGCGCCGGCATTGATGAACATGCGCCGGCCATTGGCGACGAAGGCGTTGAAGCCCCGGTCGTTGACGATGATGACATTGGTCTGGCTGCCGCCGACGCCGGCGGCGCGGAACAGCGGCCGGGCATAGTCGCGCAGCAGGTTCTCGATCTCGGTGTCGCGGATGATCGGCAGGCCGCGCGGGGCCTGCGCCTGCGCCGTGCCCGTCTGCGCAAGCCCGGTCAGCGCGATCAGCCCGGCAAGGGCGGTCGCGGCCACGCGGCGCGGAAGGGCATCAAACGTCATCGTTCGCGGAACCTACGGACGGCCTGCTGCGAGGTCAACGCGCGCCGGAATCACGTTCAGGCGAGAACGGTGACCGCCCGGCGCCTCTGTGATAGGCGCTGTCGCAGCCCCCTGAGGCGCCCCTCTTGGCGACCCAAGGGGGCGAAACCATGACCGCCCATTCGACACGCCCGAGGATGCCGCCATGTCGAGAGAAGCCGCTGCCCGCCGGATTCTGGCCCGCCAGCCGCTCCAGCCGACCCGGCGAGGCTCGGTCGCGCCGTTTCTGGTGATGGACGTGATGACCGCCGCGGCCAGGGCCGAGGCGGAAGGCCGGAGCGTCATCCACATGGAAGTCGGGCAGCCCGCCGCGCCGACCCCGGCGAGCATCCGGCAGGCGGCGGCGAAGGCCCTGATGGACGGGCAGATCGGCTATACGCTGGCGCTCGGCATACCGGACCTGCGCCAGCGCATCGCCCGCCACTATGCCGAGACGCACGGCGTCGAAGTGCCGATCGGCCGCATCGCCGTCACGATGGGATCGTCCTCGGCCTTCATCCTGTCCTTCCTCGCCCTGTTCGAGGCCGGTGGGCGGGTGGCCATCGCCAGCCCCGGCTACCCCGCCTACAAGAACATCCTCGAAGCCCTTGGCTGCGAGGTCGTGTTCATCGAGACGACGGCGGCGACCCGCTATGCCGTCACGCCGGACATGCTGGCCGCCGAACACGCGAAAAAGAAGCTCGACGGCATCCTGATCGCCAGTCCCGCCAACCCCACCGGCACGATGATGACGCCGGAGGCGCTGAAGGCGCTGATCGAGGCAGCGCAGGATCTCGGCATCCGCTTCATCTCGGACGAGATCTATCACGGCCTCTCCTACGAGATGCCCTGCCACACCGCGCTGGAGACGAGCGACGACGTGGTCGTGATCAACTCCTTCTCGAAATATTACTGCATGACCGGCTGGCGGATCGGCTGGATGGTGGTGCCCGAAAGCCTCGCCCGCTCTGTCGAGTGCCTCGCGCAGAACCTGTTCATCTCCGCCCCGCAGCTGTCACAGGTCGCAGCGCTTGCCTCGTTCGACGCAACGGCCGAACTGGAGGCGATCAAGGCTGGATATGCGGCCAACCGGCGTGTGCTGCTGGACGGACTGCCGAAGGCCGGGCTCGACCGGCTGCTGCCGGTGGACGGCGCATTCTACGTCTACGCCGATGTCGCCAAATACACGAATGACAGCCTCGACTTCGCCCGCCGCATGCTGGCCGAAACCGGCATCGCGGCGACACCGGGTCCGGATTTCGACCCCTATGGCGGCATGCACGCCATCCGCTTCTCCTTCGCCGGTTCGACGGCGGACATGGAGGAAGCGGTCAGGCGGCTCGGCAGCTGGCTGAAATGACGACCCTTCTGGTCACCGGCTTCGGACCCTTTCCCGGCTGGGAGCGCAACCCGACGCCGGCCATGGTGAAAGCGGTGCAGCGCCTGCGCCTGCCCGGCGTCAGGATCGTCGGCCACGTCTTCAACACGGTCTATGCCGAGGTCACCCGCGACCTGCCCGCGCTGATCGCAAAGCACCGGCCCGATGCGGTGCTGCTGTTTGGCCTTGCCGGCCGGGCCGGTCATGTCCGCGTCGAGATGCACGCCCACAACGTCACGACGCGGCGTACGAAGGACGCGTCCGGCGCCTTCCATGCCTCGCCGGAGATCGCCGAGGGTGGCCTGTGGCGCGTCGCGACCGCCTTCCGCTGCGGGCCGCTCGCGGCGCGCCTCCGCCGCGCCGGGCTCAATGCCCGCCCCTCGCCGACCGCCGGCGAATATCTCTGCAATTTCTCCTACTGGCTGGCGCTGGATGCCGTCGCGAAGCGGCTGGTGCGACGCGCCCTGTTCGTTCACGTGCCGCTGCCCCGCGCGCCGGGGCACCAGATGCGGCCGGGGCTGCCCCGCCCACTCGGCCGGCTGCCGACACAGGCGGACCTCGACCGCGTCGCCGTCATGGCCGCCCGGGCCATCACCGGCCGCTGACAGCCCTCACGCCATGAAGCCGGTGGCGAGCGCACGGGCCCAGTCGGCCCGGCCGAGGTCGTCTGCGCGCGCTGCAGCCGCACGCCAGTCATAGGCGATGGCCTTCAGCTCGACCGAGGCGACCTGCCCGGCCGCAATCGTCACGACGGCATAGCGCGCATGGGGCGAGCCGGCTTCCGAAACATGCGGGCGCGGCGGCGTCGGATCGGAATAGGCTGGCTGGCCGATACTGCCGGGATTGAGCACCAGCGCCCCGCCGGGCAGCGCCAGGACGCGCGCCTGATGGGTGTGACCGCAAAGGACGAGGCCGACCCGGCCGATGTCGTCCAGCCGCGCCGCCACCGTGCCCGCCGCCTCCGGAACCATCACGCCCTCGCCAGCTCGGTGCATCAGGTAGGTGTTGTCGTCGCCGGGTGTCGCGTGGAAGCAGCGGATCGCCAGACCCTCGACCTCAAGGTCCAGCGCCATCGGCAGTCCGCCCAGCCATCGGCGCTGCGCGTCCGTCAGTTCGTCATGGGCGAAGGCGTCGGAGGGATATTGTTCCGCACGCGGCGTCGTCGCGACCCAGCGGTCGTGATTGCCCCGCACGGTCGGCAGGTTCAGCGGGACCAGCCGCTCGGCGGTTTCGCGCGGCCAGAGCGGGCCGGAGACCACGTCGCCGAGATTGACGATGCGTCCGATGCCGGCGGCGGCGATATCGGCCAGCACCGCGTCGAGGGCGAGAACGTTGCCGTGAATGTCGGCGATGACGGCGATGCGCATGGCGTGTTGATCGATCCTTCAGCCGACGGGGGCGGCGATCCCAAGCTCGCCGGCAATCGTCATGAGCCGGCGGTCGCGACTCCAGACTCTCGCTTCGATCATCAGCAGCGCCGATGCGATGAGGTGGGCATCGACATAGCCGATGCCACGACCATAAAGGCGATGGCGGTCGATGAGGACAAGCACCTCGTCGCGGGTCGCAACCTTCGCTTGCGGCAGGTCGCCAAACGTCTCCATCAATGCCGGCCGGTTTGCGCCCATCCCCAACAGCAGTTCCCCCAGAACGAACGGATGAACCACAGCCTCCTTGCGAACGAGCAAGGCGGAAAGCCGCGCGTCGGTCGCACGCAGATGGTCAATCCAGATCGAACTGTCGACCAGGATCATGCAGCGGCCGAACGCCGCCGGGGGACAGGCCGGATATCCGGCTCGCTGCCTCCGAGACGCGCCAGGCGTCGCGAGGCCTCCAGTTCGACAAGGGTCTTGAGAGCGTGACGAAGCAATTCCGACCGTTCCTCGATTCCGGTATATTTCATCGCCTTCTCGACCAGTTCGTCGTCGAGCGTCACGGTGGTGCGCATGGCAACCTCCTGCCTTCTGCATCAAATATCGCATCAGATGATGCGCCATTCAATGCGTCACGACATCCCATTCCGGCACATCCCGCAGCGGCATGACCCTTGCGCACGCCTCCGCAACCACCGGAGGCATCCATGCTCGCCCGCCGTTCCTTCCTGTTCGCCGCAGCCGCGACGCTGGCCCTGCCCGCGTCCGCCCGCGCGTCCCAGCTCGACGGCCAGTCGTTCGGCCTGAAGCCCGGCGCCGCGGAGGACCAGACCCGCAATTTCCAGCGCGCGGTGGAGACCGCCGCCGGTTCGCGCATGCCGCTGCGCCTCGCGCCCGGCGCCTACAAGGTCGGCGAGATCCGGCTGCCGGCCAATGCCCAGATCGTCGGCGTGCGCGGCGCCACGCGCCTCGTGTTCCAGGGCGGGACGGCCTGCCTCTTCGCCCAGCGCGCCGACATGGTGACGCTGTCCGGCCTCGTCATCGAGGGCGCTGGCAAGGCCCTGCCGGACCGGCGCGGCCTGATCGTGCTGGAGCATGGCCGGGGCGTGCGCGTCGAGGACTGCGAGATCGCCGGCTCGAGCCACCACGGCATCGTGCTGGAAGGCATCGAGGGCCTCGCCCGCGGCAACACGATCTCGGGCGTCGCCAAGGCTGCCATCGTCGCACTCGACAGCCGCGGCCTGACCATCAGCCAGAACACCATCCGTTCTGCCGCCAATAACGGCATCCTCGTCTGGCGCACGATTGCCGGCGACGACGGCACCATCGTCGAGGGCAACCGCATCGAGGAGATCGGCGCGCGCGACGGCGGCTCCGGCCAGAACGGCAATGCCGTGAACGTGTTCCGCGCCGGCAACGTCACCGTCTCCGGCAACCGCATCCGTGGCGCGGCTTTCTCGGCGGTGCGCGCCAACGGTGCGGCCAATGTCGCGATCACCGGCAACAACTGCTCGTCGCTGGGCGAGGTCGCGGTCTATGTCGAGTTCGGCTTCGAGGGCGCGGTCATCGCCAGCAACATCATCGACGGCGCTGCCCTCGGCATCGTCGCGACGAACTTCAACCATGGCGGACGGCTCGCCAACATCCACGGCAACATCATCCGCAACCTCGTGAACAGGCGCCCCGCCGGCACGGATCCAAACGATGTCGCCGGCATCGGCATCTCGGCGGAGGCAGATGCCGCCATCGCCTCGAACGTCATCGAGGGCGCGCCGACCGCCGGCATCCAGCTCGGCTGGGGTCAGTACCTGCGCGACGTCTCGGTGACCGCCAACGTCATCAAGGGCGCGCCGGTCGGTATCGCCGTCTCGGTGGCGCCCGGCGCCGGCCAGGCACTGATCGCCGACAATCTCGTGCAGGGCGCGCGGGTCGGCGCGGTCGTCGGCATGGAATGGACTCGGGCCGTCACCGGCGACATGGCCCGCGAGGGCGTCGGCCGGCATGCCCAGCTCAGCGTTTCCGGCAACCGGGTGCGCTAACCCCGTTCGGGGCCTGCGTCACGTCAGAGCCGACGCCACTCGGCGGCGACCATGGTCTTGCCGTCGGTGCCGCGGAACACGCGGTAGCTCATGTCGAAGCGCGCACCGTCCGGCGTCGACATGCGGGCCGCGCAGCGGATCTCGCTGTCGTCCTTCGACAGTTCGCGCTTGTCGCTCAGCGTCGCGCCGGTGACGTTCTTCTCGCGCAGGATCGACTGGATCGTCGTGTTCGCGGTGGAGCTGGCGCAGCCCGGCAGGCTGGTGTCGAAGATCCTGATCAGCGCGATGGCCGCGATGATGAAGGACGAGCCGGCGGTGATGTAGCCCCAGATGCGGCTCTTCGGCTTCACCGGCTGGTCAGACGTGGTCGTGGCTGCGTCGGTCATGTCGGGTCCCCTCCGAATGAAAAGTCAGTCACTGGCCCGCCCAGACGGCGCTGACGCGCACGCGGCCGGCCTCGTTGCGGAAGATGCGGTAGGCGATCTCGCGCCGCGTGCCGTCGGCGGCCGTCACCGTCGCGGCGCAGCCCGTCTCGCGATCCGTGCGGCCGACCTCGCGATGGGCCGAGACCGAACCTCCGCCATTGGCACGGGCGATGACCTTCAGCGTGCGGTCCACACGGGCGCCATCGCAGGCCGGCAAACCGGTATCCATGAAGCGCGCAATGCCGGCCACCGCGCCGAGCGCAACCACCGCTCCGGTCGCGTACTGAACCAGGGTGCCGAGACGCGCCGTGAAGGCGTCGATGCCGTTGGTGGCTTCGGTCGCGAAGGTCGTGTGGGTCATGTCGCTCTCCCCTGTCTGATGGGGAAATGGTCGCGCAATGCTCACCGCCGGCCCATTGCGGCGGGTTGCTGCGTGTTGCGCGATGGTTGCGACGCATGTGGGGCCCATGTGATTTGCTCACTGAGCTTAAATTGCCTTCGCGACGCTGTCACCCCGCCGTTAACCACTGGTTAACCGGATCGGTCCACGGTTCCGCACCGGGTCAGCCCTGATCGGAACCGCCATGCGCGCGCTCGTTCCCGCCCTTCTCGCCGCGTTCCTGCTCGCCGCCCCCGTCGCGGCGCAGGAAACCTGCGCCCCCTCGCATCTCGATCGCTTCAAGGCCGACGCCATGGTGGCGGATGCCGACATGCGGGCCGAAGCGCAGGCCGCGCTCGAAGCCTGCGCCGCCTTCGCGCAGGAGCAGCAGCGCAACGCCGGCGAGATCGAGGAGCGCGTCCTGGCGCAGGTCGCCGCCCTCGCCGGGCGCACCGCCTATGCGGCCTATGCCGCCGACGACATTCCCCATGCCTCGCCGGCCCTGATCGGCCTGCTCGTGACCTCGTTCCGCGCGCTCTACCCGCATCTGCGCGCGCTGCCGGAGGACGAGAACGCGGCGGCCATGCGCACCATCGTCTTCCATCTCGTCGAGCAGGCCGGCCCGCGCGCCACCGGCTCGATCCGGACACCCCAGACCGAAGGCAGCCGGCCGTGAAACCCGAGGACCAGACCCTGCCCGAAACACTGGCGCCGCCGCTGTCGCCGGACGCGACCTTCGACGCGGATGTCGCTGCGACGTTCGGCGTGGACTGGCTGACGCCGGTCTCCCTCGGCCGAAAGGACTGACCCCTCCCCATTGATGGCGGAGCCCTGCTCCGCCATGGTCCCGGGCGACCGCGCGTCCGACGCGGGCGAGGACATGCCATGCTCAAGGGTTCCGACGCGGTCCGCACCGGCCCGCTGGTCGCCATCGACGCCGACGCCTTCGTCCATCCCACCGCGCAGATCTACGGCCGGGTGAGCCTGGCGGCGGGGGCGTCCGTCTGGCCGAACGCCGTCATCCGCGCCGAAGTCTACGAGGTCGTCATCGGCCCGCGCAGCAATGTGCAGGATTTCGCGATGATCCATATCGGCAACGGCACGGGCGTCACCGTCGGCGCCGACTGCTCGATCACCCATCGAGTCACGCTGCACGGCTGCACGCTCGGCGACAACGTGCTGGTCGGCATCGGCGCAACCATCATGGATGGCTGCGTCATCGGCGAGAACTCGATCATCGCCGGCGGGTCGTTCCTGAAGGAAAACACCACCGTACCGCCGAACTCGATCGTCGCCGGCGTGCCGGGCGTGGTGAAGGCGACGCGCAATTCGGGCGACGCCAACCGCTTCAACGCCTGGATCTACGCCGAGAACGCCGCCGCCTATGCGCGCGGCGAGCACCGCGCGTGGGACGAACTCGACCTGAAGGCGGCGGCCGCGCGGTTCGGACTCAGGCGGGACTGACGTTCAGCGGTCTCCCGGGCATGACCTTCCCGACAGCCGGTTCCCAGGTTTCGTGATTGCGCTCTAGCGCAGCACGCGTCGGTCGCGCCCCACGCTCCCGCCACCAGATCTATTCAACCTCTGGCTGCTGATCTACCCTCCGCTTTCGGGGGGAAGTGCTTATGTTGGCCGGCCTTAGCTCAATCATTGGGGTGATTTGGCGCGACATGAAGTCCATGCTGCGCCTGTTGATGTTATTTCTCAGGGCCCCTGATCTGCCGATGCCACGGCGCGGGAACACTACCAGCCGTCTGGCTGTACTTGTCGCCCTTGCTCTTCCTGCGACAGCGAATGCGGCCGAAATCACCGTCGTGCCACCCCGCGAGAACATGCCCGCGATCATCGCTGTCAGCGGCGCGTTCGAGTTTGGCGACGAGAAGCGATTTGTCGATGCGGTACTTGGGATAAGCAGGGCAATCGTCATCCTGAACAGCGAAGGCGGAAACCTTCACGCAGCCCTCGAGATTGGCCGAGCGATCCGCCTCAAAGGCTTCGAGACGATTGTCGGCGACAATGTCATTTGCGCCTCGGGCTGCGCGCTGGTCTGGCTGGCAGGAACGCCCCGGACCATGGCGCCGCGCGCGATGATCGGCTTTCATGCTGCCTCCGACCGCGAGCGCAACATTGCATCATCGGGCAACGCGCTGGTCGGCTCCTATCTCAATCAACTCGGATTGTCGTCCAATGCTGTCATCTTCATCACAGCGGCGCGGCCGGAATCGATGGCCTGGCTGACCTTCGACCTGGCCAACCAACTCGGGATCGACATTCGTCGATTTGAACTGGCAGCGGCGCCGAGCGCCCCGCCAGTTGCCCGACAACCATCTCCCACCCAGCCGCCGCCTCCGGCAACCGCAAGTCTGCGCGACACGGTGGTGGTCTTCCTGAATCGGCATTACCAATCGTTCAATCAGGATTCCTATGCTGTATCGGCCTATATCAACCGCACCTATTCGGATGTCGTCACCTATTTCGGGAACGCCAGAACGCGGCAGCAGATCGTCGACGAGAACATGAGTTTCATCCTGCGCTGGCCGAGCCGGTCGTACTCCGTTCGCCCGGCACAGACACATGTCACGTGCACGGATTTCCCGAACCAGTGCACGATCAACGCGGTTGTCGACTGGACAGCTCACAGCGCAGAGCGAAGGATCAGTTCGACGGGCGCATCATCCATCGAAATGGTCATCGACTTTTCGACGCGCACCCCGCGCATCATCCGGGAACGCGGTACCGTGCTACATCGGAACGTTTCTCGTCACTAGTCTGCGCAGCACCGGGCAGTCCCTCAGCGCAACACGCGCCGGTCGATGCGGAAGCGCATCTCGACCGTCTCGCCCCATCCGTCCTCCGCGCCCGGGACGGCCCGGTCGGCGGCGAGCCACTGGGTGAAATCGGCGGTGGATGGCGGGTCCGACGGCAGGTTCAGACTGAAGCGGATTTCCGGCTTGCCGCGACGCTGGAGGCGCACCCAGTCGACCGGCATCAGGCTCGATATCGGGAAGCTGCCGCGCACCACGTCGCGCCCGTCGGCATCCTTGGAGAGTTTCATGCCCGCGACGTCCCGGCCCTCGGCGCGCGAGTGGATCGACAGGGCCGTGCCGTCCTCGCCGAGCGGCGCGCCGGTTCCGGATGAAACCCGGACCTCGACCAGCAGGAGCGGCGTCATCGGCGGCGGCGGCGTCGTGGCCGAGAAGGCGAAGGCGTGAAAGGCAAAGCCGCAGAGGCCGGCCCATGCGGCAACGGCCAGCGACGCGTGCAAGCCGGTGCGCCTCGGCCGACGGGCGCGCAGGATCGGCCACAGCGCGGCGGCAAGGCCGGTGGGCGCGCCGATCAGCGCAGCGGTGACGACGAAGGACGTGCGGTCCCTGACCTGCCCGAGATCGAGGCCATCCGCGAGCATGGCCGCGGTCGAACCGCCCAGCAGGGCGCCGAGCAGCGCCCCGCCGAGAGCGCCGATCGCCACCAGCGCCAGGAACAGGCCGCCGGCGACAGCCTTCGGTGCCGGGCCTTCGGCGATTGCGGGTTCGTTCAGGGCGCTCATGGCTCCGGACGCGGTTCGACGGGACGCCGCAATGCGGCACGTCCCGTGGGTCGCGGTTCGGAGCGGAAAGGTTCAGGCGGGGCCGTTCATGCCCCGCGGCTTCACTTCTCGACGAAGGCCTTCTCGACGACGAAATGGCCGGGCTTGGAGATCGCGCCTTCCTCGAAGCCGTGCTCCTCCAGCATCTCCACCATGTCCTTCAGGAAGGCCGGCGAACCGCAGATCATGACGCGGTCGTTGTCCTTGTCGAGCGGGGAGAGACCAAGGTCCGCCTGCAGCTTGCCCGAGGCGAGCAGGCTGGTGATGCGGCCGTTGTGGATATAGGGCTCGCGGGTCACGGTCGGATAGTATTTCAGCTTGCTCCGGACCAGTTCGCCGATCAGTTCGTCGTTCGGCAGCGCTTCGGAGATGAAGTCGCCATAGGCCTGCTCGTTGATGAAGCGGGTGCCGTGGATCAGCACCACGGTGTCGAAGCGGTCATAGACGTCCGGGTCCTTGACGACGCTCATGAACGGCGCGAGGCCGGTGCCGGTGCCGCAGAGATAGAGCGTCTTGCCGGGCACCAGCGCATCCTGGACCAGCGTGCCGACGGGCTTGCGGCCGACGAGGACGGAATCGCCGACCTTGATGTTCTGCAGGCGCGAGGTCAGCGGGCCGTTCTGGACCTTGATCGAGAAGAACTCGAGGTTCTCCTCGTAGTTCGACGAGACCATGGAGTAGGCGCGCAGGAGCGGACGACCCTCGACCTCCATGCCGATCATCGTGAACTGGCCGTTGACGAAGCGGAACGAGGGGTCTCGGGTCGTCTTGAAGGAAAACAGACGGTCCGTGTAGTGGTGGACCTCGAGAACGCGCTCGGTGTTCAGGTTGGACATTGCGACCCTCAGGGGAAGGAATGCGCTGCGCTGAAGTTCATTCGTACACGAATGATACTGCATTGCGGGACTATGACAAGAGATAGCACGCGAAAAGCGGCGAATGAGAAGGGAATTCTGCGCGTCGCCGATTTTGGGAGGAGCTATGCGGCATCCCGGGGCAAGGCAGAGGTTCATTCCATCAAACGGAGCAATGCGGAGAGAATAATTTCGCTTGAAAATGTCGATGCCGAACTGCTGCGAGGGCGCTCCTGCGCCCTCGAGCGTCCTGCCCAACCTCACTTCTTGAAGTTGGTATTCACCTTGTTGAAGGCCGACAGCGTGTTCGACCCCATCGTATTGACCGCGACGATCACGACGGCGGCGATGCCGGCAGCGATCAGGCCGTACTCGATGGCGGTGGCGCCGGAAGTGTCCTTCACGAAGCGAGCGAGCAGAGACATTGAAGTCCTCATTGGGTAGCGCTGCAATGACGAGGAGCCTAGACGCCGAGCCGGTGCGGATCAGTTAAGCGGGCAGTAAAAAATACAATCCAATTTTGGGGAATGTGTCGCGTGGTAAAGCAAGAATGACCGCACCGGTGACTTGATACCGGCAACTTGCGCGGCGCGCCGGCGCCCCTATTCTCCCGGGCGGAGTTGCCCTCCCGTTGGCAGGTCCGCCCGCTCTTCAGCCCCGCCATTCGAAGCTCGGCCATGCCCCCTGACATCCTCTGCTTCGGCGAACCGCTCGGCGAGTTCAACCAGACCCGGCCGGGCGAGCCGAGCTACCTGTTCGGCTTCGGCGGCGACACGTCGAACTGCGCGATTGCCGCCGCCCGTTCCGGCGCCAGCGTCGGGGTGATCGGGGCAGTCGGCGACGACACGTTCGGCCGCGATTTCTTCAGGCTCTGGCAGGCGGAGGGCATCGACACCTCCGCGATGCGGATGGTCGAGGGCCGGCAGACCGGGCTCTATTTCGTCACCCATGGCCCGGACGGCCATGAGTTCAGCTACCGCCGCGCCGGCTCGGCCGCAGCTCTTGTGCGGCCGGAGGACGTGCCGCTCGACGCGATCAGGCAGGCGAAGGTGCTGCACGTCTCGGGGATCTCGCAAGCGATCTCGCCCAATGCGAGCGATGCCGTGCTTGCCGCGATCCGGGCCGCGAAGGCGGCCGGCGTCACGGTCTCCTACGACACCAACCTGCGTCTCCGGCTGTGGCCGATCGAGCAGGCGCGCGACGTCACCAATGCCGCGATGCGCGAGGCCGACATCGCCCTGCCCGGTCTCGACGACGCCCGCCAGCTCACCGGTCGCGACACGCCGGACGCCATTGCCGACTTCTACCTCGAAGGCGGATCGAGGATCGTCGCGCTGACGCTTGGCAAGGAGGGCGCCCTGATCGCGACGCCGGACGAGCGGCGCGTCGTGCCCTCGATCACGGTGGCGGCCGTCGATGCGACGGGTGCCGGCGACTGTTTCGACGGCGCCTTTCTCGCGGAATGGCTGAAGACGGGCGACCCGTTCCGCGCCGGCCGCTATGCCTGCGCCGCCGCAGCATTTTCCACGACCGGCTATGGCGCGGTGGCCCCGCTGCCGCGGCGAGACGCCGTGCTCGCGGCCATGAAAAAGGCGGGCTGACCCACTGGCCGCCCGCCTTCCCGACTTCAGAAACCTGTCCGAGGCTTACTGGCTGACGCCGCTCGCGCGGATCGGACCTGCCCATTTGGCGATCTCGCTGCGGACGAGATTGGCGAGATAGGCGGGGCCACGGCGGTCGGGCGTCGCCATGATGGCGCCGAGCCCTTCGAGCCGCTGCTTGACGGCGGGATCGTCCATCGCCTCGACGGTGGCGGCGCGCAGACGCTCGACGATGGCGGGCGGCGTGTCCTTGTGGAAGAAGAACGCGTTCCAGGTATAGGCCTCGAAGCCCTGCAGGCCCTGTTCCTGCGCCGTCTGCAGGTTGGGGAAGACCGTCGAGCGGGCGGCGGTCAGGGTCGCCAGCGCCTTCACGGCATTGCCCTGGATATGCGGCATGGCGGTCGAGGAGATTTCGCACATGTAGTCGACGCGGCCGCCGATCACATCCTGAATCGCGGGAGCCGAGCCGCGATAGGGCACATGGGTCACGTCGTTCGTGCCGATCACCGAATTGAGGTAGAGGCAGCCGAGATGCACCGCCGAGCCGGCGCCGGCCGAGGCGAACTGCAGCTTCGCCTGGTTCGCCTTCACATAGGCGATGAATTCCTGGAGATTGGTCGCCGGGAAGTCCTTGCGGGTGATCAGGATCAGCGGCACCTCGGCGATCAGCGTCACCGGCGCGAAGTCGGTGGCGGCGTTGTAGAGCGGCTCCTTGTAAAGCGTCTGGTTCACAGCATGGGTGCCGACGGTGCCGAGCACGAAGCTGTAGCCGTCAGCCGCGCCGCGCGAGACACGGGCCGTGCCGGTCATGCCGCCGGCGCCGCCGACATTCTCCACCACCACCTGCTGACCGAGAATCTGCGACATCCGTTCGGCCATGATGCGGCCGAGCACATCGGTCGGGCCGCCGGCGGCGAAGGGGATGATCATGGTCACGGGACGGGTCGGCCAGGCCTGCGCGGAAGCGGCCGCGGGCGCGAGGACGGAGAAGGCTGCGGCTGCGAACGCAGCCATCGTGCGACGGGTGAATGACATCAAAACTGATCCCCTGACTTCATCTCGAACGCTGATTTCAATGCGATATTGTGATTTAGCGACGCTTTAGGCGGACAGTCGTAACGGCATGGCCGCCATGAAGGCAAGGGGTGGCGGCGCGGCGGATCGGCGCTAGAACTCGGCTCCCTGCCATGGAGTTCCGCATGACCACCACCCGCATCGCAATTGCCGGCCTCGGCGCCATCGGCAAGGCGCTCGCCACGCGCATTGCCGCCGGATCGATCCCCGGAACCACGCTTGCCTGCGTCGCCGCGCGCGATGCGGCCAAAGCGCGCGCCTGGCTCGATGAAGCCGGGATCGGCGCGCCGGTCGTGGCGCTCGACGCCTTCCCCGACCATGCCGATCTCGCGGTGGAATGCGCCCCGGCGGCGATCATCGAGGAGATCTGCGCGCCGATGCTCAAGGCCGGCAAGAAGGTGATGGTGCTGTCCTGCGGCGCGCTGCTGCCGCGCCCGCAGATCCTCGAGCTCGCCAAGGCCCATGGCGGCCAGATCATCGTGCCGACCGGCGCGCTGCTCGGTCTCGACGCGGTGACCGCCGCCGCAGAAGGCACGATCAATTCGGTGCGGATGACCACCCGCAAGCCGCCGCGGGGTCTCGTCGGCGCGCCCTATCTCGCCGAGAAGGGCCTCGACATGGACAAGATCACCGAACCGACGCTGATCTTCTCCGGCACGGCGCGCGAGGCGGCCAGGGGCTTCCCCGCCAATGTCAACGTCGCGGCCGCGCTGTCGCTCGCCGGCATCGGCCCCGACCGTACGACCATCGACATCTGGGCGGATCCGGGAGTGACCCGCAACTGCCACTCGATCGAGGTGGATGCCGACTCGGCCAAGCTGACGCTCGCCATCGAGAACATCCCGTCCGAGAACCCCAAGACCGGCCGCATCACCGCGCTGTCGGTGATCGCCGCGCTGCGCAAGCTCAACGCGCCGCTGCGCGTCGGCACCTGACAGCGGCCGCGAGCCGCCCGGCCGGGCCGCACGCCGGCCTTGCCGGGCCACGCCTTGAAACCCCGGATCGACGCGCTAGTCTCCCTGCAACCGGCACAGCAAGCCGGACCAGCAGCGGCAGATGCCAACAAGGCCGCGTCGAGGACACGATCCGGGGAACCCCAATGCGCTCATTCATCGCGGCCGGTGCGGCCGCATTGTCCATGCTGCTGTCCGGCGCGCCCGCCGACGCCCAGAACTGGCCGCAGCGGCCGATCACCTTCATGGTGCCCTTCGCGGCCGGCGGCGGCACCGACGCCTTCGCAAGGCCGCTTGCCGCCGAGCTGGAAAAGCGCCTCGGCCAGGGCATCGTCATCGAGAACCGCGCCGGTGCCGGCGGCACGGCCGGAGCGCTGGTCGCCTCGCGCCAGACGCCCGACGGCTACTATTTCTTCGTCGGCGCGGCGCATCACACCATCGCGCCGTCGCTCTATCCGCGGCTCGACTACAATATCGAGACCGATTTCATCCCGGTCGCGATCATCGCCCAGCCGCCGCAGATCATCGTGGTCAACCCGCGCCGCATCCCTGCGCGCACGCTCACGGAGCTGATCGCGCTCGCCAAGTCCAAGCCGGACGGCCTCGTCTACGGTTCAGCCGGCATCGGCACGACCCATCACCTCTCGGCCGAGCTGTTCAAGCTGCTCACCGGTACGCAGATCCGCCACGTTCCCTATCGCGGTGCGGGGCCGGCCATGGCCGACCTCGTCGCCGCGCAGGTGGACATGGTGTTCGACGGGCTCGGCACCTCGGCCCCGCAGATCCAGGGCGGCCAGATTCACGGCATCGCGCTGGCGGCGCCGCAGCGCAATCCAGCCATCCCCAACGTGCCGACGACGGGCGAGGCCGGCCTCCAGAATTTCGAGGTGTCGACCTGGTATGCCGTCTTCGCGATCAAGGGCACGCCGCAGCCGATCGTCGATCGCATGCGGCAGGAAATCCGCCAGGCGCTCGGCCTGCAGAACATCCGCGAGGCCTGGGCGCGCAACGGCTCGGACATCCCGACGGTGGAGGGCGAGGCCTTCGGCCGCTTCGTCTCCTCCGAGGTGCAGCGCTGGCGCAAGGTGGTGACCGACGCCAACATCAAGCTGGAGTGACGGGACGCGCCGTTGCTGTCGCCAATGAAGGCCCGCCTCGTCCGGCGGGCCTTTTTCTATCGGGTGGCCGCCTCGAGGCTCATGGCCAGCACACGCGCCACATGGACCGCCTCGCGCCCCGCGCCATCGGCGATCTGGTGGCGGCAGGAAGTGCCGTCGGCGACGATGATGGCATCGTCCGGCGCCTTGCGGACGGCCGGCAGCAGCGAAAGCTCCGCCATGGCGAGCGAGGTGTCGATGGTGTCGGCGTGATAGCCGAAGGCACCGGCCATGCCGCAGCACGAACTCTCCACCGTCTGCACCTCCAGCCCGGGAACGAGGCGCAGCGTGCCCTCCACCGCTCCCATCGCGCCGAAGGCCTTCTGATGGCAATGGCCGTGCAGCACCGCCTTCGCTTTCATCTCGCCGAGCGGCAGCGACAGGCGACCCGCCCTGGCCTCGGCGGCAACGAATTCCTCGAACAGGACGGCGGCCCTGCCGACCGCACCCGCCTCGGGCGTCCGGAGCAGCGCGGGTATCTCGTCGCGAAACGAGAACAGGCAGGACGGCTCCAGCCCGATGATCGGCACGCCCCGCGCCGCGAAGGGGTGCAGGGCCGCGACCGAGCGCTCGGCCTCCTTGCGCGCCTCGGCGATCATGCCGGTGGAGAGGTAGGTGCGCCCGCAGCAGAGGCCCCGGCGGCTGCCGTCGCGCGCGCGGACGTGATTCACGCGGCAGCCGGCCGCGACGAGCACGCGGACGGCATCCTCCAGCGTCTCCCGCTCGAAGGCGCGATTGAACGTGTCGGCGAAGAGCACGACCTCGCGGCCGCCCTCCGGCCCCTCCACAGCGGGGGGTGCGAAGACGTCCGAGCGCCATTTCGGCAGCGAACGCCGCGCCGAGAAGCGCGCCAGCCTTTCGGAGAGCGCCGCCAGGCCGGGCGCGCGGTCGCGCAGGTTCATCAGCCAGGGCACCTTTGCCGCAAGGCCGGCATAACGCGGCAGATGGGCGACGAGGCGGCTGTGGAGGTCGACGCCGAAGCGCTGCACGCGCTGCGCGGTCACCTCGATCTTCATGCGCGCCATGTCGACGCCGGTCGGGCATTCGCGCTTGCAGGCCTTGCAGGAGACGCAGAGGGAGAGGCTTTCGGCCATGGCGTCTGACGTCAGCGCATCCGGGCCGAGCTGTCCGGTCATGGCGAGGCGCAGCGTGTTGGCCCGCCCGCGGGTGACATGCTGCTCATCGCGCGTCACCCGGTAGCTCGGGCACATGGCGCCGCCGTCGAGCTTCCGGCAGGTGCCGTTGTTGTTGCACATCTCGATCGCGCCGAGAAAACCCCGGGACGCGCCGGGATAGTCGGACCAGTCGAGCGCCGGTTTGATCTCGACGCCCTCATAACCCGGCGGATAGCGGAACAGCGTCCGGTCATCCATCCTCGGGGCGCGCACGATCTTGCCGGGGTTGAACAGGCCTTCGGGGTCGAAGCGGTCCTTGACCTCCTCGAACGCGCGCACGAGGCGCTCCCCGAACATCTCGCCATGAAACTCGGACCGGACGATGCCGTCGCCGTGCTCGCCGGAATGCGAGCCCTTGTACTGGCGCACCAGCGCGAAAGCCTGCTCCGCCATGGAGCGCATGCGCTTGGCGTCCACGTCCAGCTTCATGTTGAGCACCGGGCGGACATGCAGACACCCGACCGAGGCATGCGCGTACCAGGTGCCTTCGGTACCATGGGCACGGAAGATATCGGTCAGGCTCGCCGTATAGGCGGCGAGGTCATTCAGCGGCACCGCGCAGTCCTCGACGAAGGAGACCGGCTTTCCCGCTTCCTTCATCGACATCATGATGTTGAGGCCGGACGAGCGCATCTCTGTGACCGCCGCCTGCCAGGCCGGCTCGACCACCGGCACGACGCCACCGAAATGCCGACCCTCTCCGCTCCACGAAAACCCGAGATCGCCCATCAGGGCTTCGAGGTCCTTCAGCTTCTTCAGGTTTTCAGCTTCCGTCTCCTCCGCGAATTCCACCACCAGCAGCGCGTCGGGATCGCCCTTCACCACGCGTTCGATGGTCGGGCGGAACATGGCGATGTCGCGGGCAAGGCCGATCATCGTGCGGTCCACGAGTTCGACCGCGATGGGCTTCAGCGTGACCAGATGTTGCGCGGCATCCATGGCCTGATGGAATGCGCCGAAATGGCAGACGCCGAAGACCTTGGGCCCGATCAGCGGCCAGAGCTTCAGGTCCACCGCCGTGGTGAAGGCGAGCGTGCCCTCAGAGCCCACGAGGATATGCGCCATGTTGTTGGCGGGACCGTTCGGCACGAGCGCGTCGAGATTGTAGCCGCCGACCCGGCGCTGGACCTTCGGGAACCGCGCCTCGACCTCCGCCGCCTCGCGTTCGCCGAGGGTGAGGAGGTCGCGGGTGATGAGGTCCGCGTCGTTGCGAAGGGCATCGGCGCGGGCCACCTCGCCGAACCAGCGGCGGCTGCCGTCCGCGAGCGCCGCCTCCACCTGGATGACGTTGTTTCGCATGGTGCCGTAGCGCAGCGAGCGACCACCGCAGGAATTGTTGGCGGTCATGCCGCCGATGGTGGCGCGCGATGCCGTGGAAACGTCCACGGGGAACCAGAGCCCGTGCTTCTTGAGCTGGCGGTTGAGGTCGTCGAGGACGATGCCGGGCTCGACTCGGACAGTGCGGCCGGCGACATCAAGGTCGAGGATGCGGTTGAGACGCTTCGAGCAGTCGACCACCAGCGAGGTGTTGACGGTCTGCCCGCATTGCGACGTGCCGCCGCCACGCGGCAGGACAGTGACGCCTTCCTCGCGGGCCAGAGCCACGGCCTTGATCGCATCGTCCATCGTGTCAGGCACGACCACGCCGATGGGCATGATCTGGTAGATCGAGGCGTCGGTGGCATAGCGCCCGCGCGCGAAGGCATCGAACAGGATGTCGCCCTTCACCTCACTCGCGAGGCGGCGCTTGAGCGGGGTGTCCGGAATGTTGCTCATGTCATTCATGATCGTCGCCCTGCACCGAGGCGCGTCCTTGGAGGCGCTCGATAGCGAGCCTCGAAAGCAGTCAGCCTACTTGACTTGAATTTTGCATTCATTATTCATTTTGACAAGAGATGCCTTGCCGGAGATAGCTCATGACCGCCAACGCCCCCCGCACCGCCGGCCGGCACTTCCTGCAGATCCCCGGCCCCTCGCCCGTGCCGGAGCGCATCCTGCGCGCTATCGCGATGCAGACCATCGACCATCGCGGCCCCGATTTCGGCAAGCTCGGCCTGCGCGTCCTCGACGGCATGCGCTCGATCTTCAAGACCCAAGGGCACGTCGTGATCTACCCGGCCTCGGGCACCGGCGCTTGGGAGGCGGCGCTCGCCAACACGCTCTCCCCCGGCGACAAGGTGCTGATGGTCGAGACCGGCCATTTTGCGACGCTGTGGAAGACCATGGCCGGCAAGCTCGGCGTCGAAGCGGTATTCCTCGCCTCCGACTGGCGCGCGGGCGCCGATCCCGCCGCCATCGAGGCGGCCCTGCGCGAGGACAAGGGGCACGCGTTCAAGGCGGTCTGCGTCGTCCACAACGAGACGTCGACGGGCGCGACCTCGCGGATCGACGAGGTCCGCAAGGCCATCGATGCCGCCGGCCACCCTGCCCTGCTGATGGTCGACACGATCTCGTCGCTCGCCTCCGCCGACTACCGCCATGACGAATGGGGCGTCGACGTCACGGTGGCGGGCTCGCAGAAGGGCCTGATGCTGCCGCCCGGCCTTTCGTTCAACGCGGTTTCGGACAAGGCGCTGGCGGCCTCGAAGGCAGCGAAACTGCCCAAGAGCTTCTGGGGCTGGGACGAGATGATCGCGTCGGGCAAGTCCGGCTACTTCCCCTACACGCCCGCGACCAACCTGCTCTACGGGCTCGATGAAGCCATCAAGATGCTGCACGAGGAAGGCCTCGACAACGTCTTCGCCCGCCACACCCGCCACGGCGAGGCGACGCGCCGGGCGGTGGCCGCCTGGGGCCTCGAGAACCTTTGCACCAATCCCCGCCACTATTCGCCGGTGCTGACCGCCGTGGTCATGCCCGAGGGCCACGATGCCGACAGGCTGCGCGGCATCATCCTCGACGCTTTCGACATGTCGCTGGGAACGGGCCTGTCGAAGGTGGCGAAGAAGGTGTTCCGCATCGGCCATCTTGGCGACATCAACGACCTGACGCTGGTCGGCACCCTCGCGGGTGTCGAGATGGGCCTCGGCCTCGCCGGCGTGCCGCACAGGGCGGGCGGCGTGACGGCGGCCATGGCCTATCTGGCGGACACGAAGAAGGAGGCGGCCAAGGCCGCGTGAGATGAACGAGCACCCGCTCATCGCCCGCCGCTCTCTTGCAACGGAGCTGACCGGCCGCCTGCGCGACATGATCGTCGAGGGCACGCTGAAGGCGGGCGACAAGATCTCCGAGCCGGACCTCTGCGCGCTGTTCGGCGTCTCGCGCACGCCCCTACGCGAATCGCTGAAGGTTCTGGCCGCGGAAGGGCTGGTCGAGCTCACGCCCAATCGCGGAGCGAAAGTCGCCCGCATCGCGCCCGAGGCGGTGGAGGAGCTCTTTCCGATCATGGGCATGCTGGAGGCGCTGGCCGGGGAACTTGCCTGCACCAGGCTGACGGAGAGCGACCTCGCGCGGCTCGAAACCATGCATGCCGAGATGGTGGGGCACTGGCAGCGCGGCGAATGGGTGCCCTATTCGCGGCTGAACCGGGCGATCCACGAGGAGATCTTCCGCATCGCCGGCAATGCGACGCTGGCCGCGCTCTACCAGAGCCTGATGGTCCGCATCCACGCCGTGCGCTTCGTCGCGCGCAAGACGCCGGAGCGATGGGCCGAGGCCGTGGAGGACCACGAGCGGATGATGACGGCGCTCCGCGCACGCGACGGCGCGGCCCTGTCCGCCCTGATGCGCGAGCACCTCAGGCACAAGGCCGACGTGGTCCACGAAGCGCTCACGCAGAATCTCATCTGACCAATGGATTCTGTTTTCGTTTCCAGTTGCCGCATTTTCTTGGCGCGAACCGGTGCCCACTTCGCTTGAAAATGCTCCGGGCCAGCTCGGCACGCCGGAGCAGGGCTGATCCGCCGGGCGAGCTATGCCCATCGGCCGAAGGCGACCTATCTTAAGCCACCCGACCACCGGCTCTTGACCCCGGATGCCCCGATGACAGCATTCTCGATCCTCGACCTCGCCCCCGTGCCGGAAGGCTCGACGCCGGGCGACGCCCTGCGCAACACGATCGACCTCGCCAGACATGCCGACAGGCTCGGCTTCACCCGCTACTGGCTCGCTGAACACCACAACATGACCGGCATCGCCAGCGCCGCGACCTCGGTCGTCATCGGGCAGGTGGCGGCGGCGACCAGCCGCATCCGCGTCGGCGCCGGCGGCATCATGCTGCCCAACCACGCGCCGATGGTGATCGCCGAGCAGTTCGGCACGCTGGAGAGCCTCTTCCCCGGCCGCATCGACCTCGGTCTCGGCCGCGCGCCGGGCACCGACCAGCGGACCATGCGGGCGCTGCGCATCGACCCGATGGAGGCCGACAACTTCCCGCAGGACGTGCTGGAGCTTCAGGCGTTTCTGGCCCCGGTCCAGCCGGGCCAGGCGATCCAGGCGGTGCCGGGCGCCGGAACCGAGGTGCCGCTCTGGATCCTCGGCTCGTCGACGTTCGGGGCACAACTCGCGGCAATGCTGGGGCTGCCCTATGCCTTCGCCTCGCATTTCGCGCCGGATGCTCTGATGCAGGCGCTGGCGGTCTATCGCGCCAAGTTCGAGGCCTCGAAGCAGATATCCGAGAGTTATGCCATGGCTGGCTGCAACGTCTTCCTCGCGCAGACCGACGAGGAGGCACGCCATCTGTTCACATCGGCCCAGCAGCGCGCGGCCGGCATCTTCCGCGGCGCGCGCGGCCTCCTGCCTGCCCCCATCGACGACATCGAGACCTTCTGGAGCCCGATGGAGAAGGCGCAGGCCTCGCGCATGCTGCACTATTCCTTCGTGGGGTCGCCGGAGACGGTGAAGCGCGGCCTTCAGCACTTCATCGCCAATACGCAGGTGGACGAGGTGATGGTCGCAAGCGCCATTTTCGACCACGCCAAGCGCGTGCGCTCCTACGAGATGCTGGCGGATGTGGTGAAGGACCTCGCCGCCGCGAAGGCGGTCGCGTGACCGGACGTTCGGGGCAATGGCCATGACCTACCGCCCTTCGACGGCGCATACGGAACTCGGCCCCGGCTTCTACGATCCGGTGGCGGCCGCCCGTTTCCCGCAACACATCCTGCGCTATCGCAACCAGCGCTGGGCCGAGGCTGTGGGCCTGGGCGGCCTGTCGGACGACGAATGGACCGGCCATTTCGGCCGCTTCCAGCCGCTGCCGGACAACCTGCCCGAGCCCCTTGCGCTGCGCTACCACGGCCATCAGTTCCGCTCCTACAACCCGGAGATCGGCGACGGGCGCGGCTTCCTGTTCGCTCAAGTCCTGGACGATCACGGCCGCCTGCTCGACTTCGGCACCAAGGGATCGGGCAAGACGCCCTATTCGCGCTTCGGCGACGGCCGGCTGACGCTCAAGGGTGGCGTGCGCGAGGTTCTCGCCACCGCGCTGCTGGAGGCCTTCGGCGTCTATACCTCCAAGAGCTTTTCGCTGATCGAGACCGGAGAAGCGCTCCAGCGTAACGACGAGCCCTCGCCGACGCGGTCCTCCGTGCTGGTGCGCCTGTCGCACAGCCATGTCCGGTTCGGTACGTTCCAGCGTCTGCTGGCGGAGAATGATCAGGCACGGATCGCCCGGCTCGTCGCCCATTGCGTTAGGCATTACCACCCGCAGGCGGCCCGAGATGGCGATGTCGCCAAGGAAGCCCCCGCCGTTCTGGAGGTCGTCGCACGCGCCTCGGGCGCGATGGTCGCCGAGTGGATGGCCGCCGGCTTCGTCCACGGTGTGCTGAACACCGACAATTGCGTGATCACCGGCGAGAGCTTCGACTACGGGCCATGGCGCTTCCTGCCGCGCTACGACCCCGGCTTCACCGCGGCCTATTTCGACCAGACCGGGCTCTATGCCTTCGGCCGCCAGCCCGGCGCCATCGCCTGGAACCTCGAGCGTTTCGCCGAATGCCTGACGCTGGTCGCGCCTGTCGCGCCGCTGGAAGATGCGCTGCGGGCCTATGCGCCGGCCTTCCATGAGGGCCTCAGGCGGGCGATCTGCGGGCGGCTCGGCGTCAAACAGGCGGGCGAGACGCAAGACGACGAGCTTGCCGCGGCCTTCTTCCAGTTCTTGCTGAAGTCTCAGGCCCTGTTCGAGCGGACGATGTTCGACTGGCATGGCGGCCCGGCACGCAAGGCCTTCGCCATGGCCGGGCCTCAAGGCTCGCTCTATCAGGGCGAGGCCTTCGACCGGCTGGCAGCGGGGCTTGCCGCCCACGAACCGGTCCCGGCAAATGACGAGGCCGCCGCCTATTTCCAAGGCGACGGCCCCGCGACTTTGCTGATCGAGGACGTCGAAGGGCTGTGGGCCTCCATCGCCGAGCGCGACGACTGGAGCCTGTTCCAGGCGAAGCTCGACCAGATCGAGCGCGCCCGGAAGGCCTATGCCCTTCGGCCGATCAGGCCCTGAAGCGGCTCACAAGGCTCCAGGCGAAGGGCATGATCGCAGCACCGAGCGCGGTCTTGACCAGCGTGCCGAGCGCGAAGGGCCAGAGGCCCGCCGCCAGCAGCTTCGCGCCATAGCCGGTGAAAGTGCCGAGCCAGAGCAGGCCCGGGACGAAAACGAAGAGGTTGGCGACGGCCATGGCGGCGAGGATCTTCGGCCAGGCCTTGTCCCAGCCGCGGTCGGCAGCGGCGCCGATGATCGCGGCCATGGCGAGGAAGCCGATCAGGAAGCCGCCGGTCGGCCCCATGAAGGGAGCGACGCCGACGCTCATGCCGGCGAAGACCGGTGCGCCGAGAAGACCGGTCAGCAGGTAGAGGCCGACGGTCGCGACGCCGAGGCGCAGGCCGTAGGCGGCGGCAACGACGGAAACCGCCAGCGTCTGAAGCGTCAGAGGCACCGGCCAGAACGGCACTGAAGCCTTGGCCCCGAGGGTGATCAGGCAGACGCCCACGGCGGCGAGGATCGCCGGGCGCAGGAGGCCGGCGGAGCGGGTGGGCCAGAGAGCGGCGGCGAGAGTCGCGTTCACAGTCGCGCCGGCGCGCGCGCCGAGGGTCGCGTGGGTCATGTCATTGTTCCTTCGGAGCTATGCCGTTGCGGCAGCTTGCAAGCAGCCGTCCGGCGTGTTCGCTTGGGTCCGGCTTAGCCGAGCCGCGGGGCCTTCCGCAAGCCGGCCGCCCTCATCGTTTCGGCAGAGGCAGAATGGCAGACGACATCCCCTTCGAGCGCGAGGACGCGGCCGTTCCCGGCCGTCCCGAACAGCTCTCGCCGCTGATCCGCCGGGTGCTCTGCGACAATCCCGGGCCGTTCACGTTCAAGGGCACGGTCACCTACATCATCGGCACCGGCCGGGTCGCCATCGTCGATCCCGGCCCCGACAATGCCGCCCATATCGCGGCGGTCCTGGAGGCGGTAAAGGGCGAGACGGTCGAGGCGATCCTCGTCACGCACACCCACCGCGACCATTCGCCCGCGACCCCGGCGATCAAGGCCGCCACCGGCGCTCCGGTCTATGCCGAGGGGCCGCACCGTGCGGCGCGGGCGCTCAATCTCGGCGAGACCAACGCGCTCGACGCCTCGGGTGACCGCGACTTCGTGCCGGACGTGGCGCTGAGGGACGGCGAGGTGGTGTCGGGGACGGGCTGGACCGTGGAGGCCGTGTTCACGCCGGGCCACACCGCCAACCACATGGCCTTCGCGCTGGCCGAGGAGAACACCCTGCTCTCCGGCGACCACGTCATGGCCTGGTCGACCTCCATCGTCGCGCCGCCGGACGGCTCGATGGGCGACTACATGGCCTCGCTCGACAAGCTGCGCGCGCGGTCCGAGACGATCTTCTGGCCGGGTCATGGCGGCCCGGTGCGCGAGCCCGCCAAGTTCATGCGGGCGCTGGCCCATCACCGCAGGCTGCGCGAGGCCGCGATCCTCCGGCGCATCGGGCTCGGCGACCGCCAGATTCCCGACATCGTGACGGCGATCTACGAGGGGATCGATCCGCGGCTGAAGGGCGCCGCGGGCCTCTCCGTCTTCGCCCATCTCGAGGACCTCGTGACCAAGGGCCTCGTCCTGACCGACGGCGCGCCGACGCTCTCCGCCGAGTTCCGGCCGGCTTGAGCCGTCACACGAAATCCAGCGGCAGCACCGTCACTTCCTTGATCTCCTCCATGACGAAGCTCGCCGAGACATCCTGCATCTCGATGCGGGCGGTAAGCTTCTTGTAGAGGCGGTCATAGGCCGCGACGTTCGGTACGCGGGCGTGGAGGATGTAGTCGATCTCGCCGGCCGTCCGATAGACGCCGAGCAGTTCGGGAATATCCTGCACGGCCTTGTGGAAGCGTTCGGCCCAGTCGGCCTCGTGGCGCGCGGTGCGGACCGCGATGAACACCGTCAGTTCGAGGTTCAGCTTGACGGGATCGGCGAGCGCGACGCGGGCGCGGATCACGCCCTCGTCCTCCAGCCGCTTCAGCCGGCGCCAGCAGGCGTTGCGCGACAGATTCACCCGCTCGGCGAGTTGTTCGATGGACAGCGAGGCATCCTCCTGCACGAGCCGCAGCAGGGTCTTGTCGGTCGAATCAAGAGACAGGGATGATGAAGACATCCCATGAATGTAGCATATTACCGGACATTTTCCACGCACATCCAGAAGATGGCCTCACGATTGGGACATCATCCCATCGAATCCAAGACATCATGTCCCAACGCTTGTTCCCTGGGAGATGCCTTCATGCTCGACCGCGCCCGCGACGCCTTCATGGCCCACCCCCGTTCGGTCAACGAGAGCTATTTCGAGCATATGGGCGCGGCGCTCCGCTATGCCGGCACCTTCGCCTTCTGCGCCTTCGCGGCCTTCGTCCACGCCTTCCTGCCGTTCCTGTTCGAGAAGACCGCCTCGACCATCGTCAAGAAGATGGTCGCCAACATGAATGCGCGCATGGACGCGCCGCAGGGCCAGATCCAGCCGGGCGCGCAGGCGGCCGAGTAAGGCTTCCTCGCGCCGCGGGGACATGGTCTAAGCGGGCAATCCCGGAGCCCGCCATGTCGCTCGCCGATCCCGTCCTTGTCGAAGTCGTCCGCGGCGATGCCGTCGAATGCGTCCACCGCGGCGCGGCCGTCGTCTGCGACGCCGACGGGCGCGTCGTCTTCTCGCTCGGCGATATCGACCGCTCCATCTATCCGCGCTCGGCGATCAAGGCGCTGCAGGCCCTGCCGCTCATCGAGAGCGGCGCCGCCGACCGCTACGGATTCGGGAACAAGGAACTGGCGCTCGCCTGCTCCTCCCATGGCGGCGAGCCGCGCCACGCCGAGACGTCGGCCGGCATGCTGGCCAAAGCGGGGCTGGACGAGACCGCGCTCGAATGCGGCGCGCACTGGCCCTCCGGCGCGGCCGCTACCCACGCGCTGGCACGGTCCGGCGGCAAGCCGTCCGCCCTTCACAACAACTGCTCCGGCAAGCATGCCGGCTTCCTGTGCGTCGCCTGCGCGCAGGACATCGATCCGAAGGGCTATGTCGGCATCGGCCACAGCGTGCAGCGTTTCGTCGCAGAGGCGGTCGGCGAGGTGACGGGGCACCGGCTCGACCGGGATACAGCCATCGGCACGGATGGCTGCTCGATTCCGACCTACGCGGTTCCGCTGGCGAAGCTCGCGCACGGTTTCGCGAAGCTCGCGACCGGTCACGGCGTCGGCCCCGAGCGGGCGAAGGCCTTCGCGCGGCTGCGCGCCGCCTGCGCCGCAGAGCCCTTCATGGTGGCGGGTTCCGGCCGCTTCTGCACCGATGTGATGCTGCTGCTCGGCGCCCGCGCCTTCGTGAAGACCGGAGCCGAGGGCGTGTTCTGCGCGGCGCTGCCCGAGCAGGGTCTCGGCATCGCGCTCAAATGCGCCGACGGGGCCTCGCGCGCCAGCGAGGTGATGATGGCCGCGCTGATCGCGAAACTGCTGCCCATGGACGAGGCAGAGGCTGCCAAATTCCGCCGCTTCGTCAGGCCGACGATGAAGAACTGGAATGGAATCACAGTCGGCGGGATCCGCCCGACCTTCTCCTAAGCTCTTGCGGAAGATCGTCTTTTGACGGGCGACGGGAGGCTGCGGAGAACCATCGTCTCCTAGTTCGCATGAATTCCAAAAAAGACTCTTGCCAGCCCGCCGGGACGCGGTATCGTTCGTTTACGAATGATCTTCCGAACAAAAATTACAACGGAAGTCTCGGTAGAGGTGGAATGCGGCTCCTGCCGCAGCGTTCTCAGGGGAGAGTCCTTCAATGGCGAAGCTCAATCTGTCGCGTCGCACTGTCGTTGGGGGCCTCGCCGCCACCGGCGCCGCGCTTACCGCGGGCGGCGTCTCGGCGCAGGGCGCGCCGATCCGCATCGGCGAACTTAATTCCTACAGCCGGATGGCGGCCTTCGCGGTGCCCTATCGCAACGGCATGCAGCTGGCGATGGAGCAGATCAACGCCGCCGGCGGCATCGCCGGCATGGGCAACCGGCCGCTGGAGATCGTGTTCCGCGACGACGGCTCGACCCCGGGCGACGCCGTGCGCGTCGCCGAGGAGCTGATCACCCGCGAGCGCGTCAGCTTCATCGCCGGCGCCTTCCTGTCGAATGTCGGCCTCGCGCTCGCCGACTTCGCCAACCAGCGCAAGGTGCTTTATCTCGCCACCGAGCCGCTGACCGATGCGCTCACCATGGCGAGTGGCAATCCCTATACGTTCCGCGTGCGCCCCGGCACCTACATGCAGACCAAGATGCTGGTCGAGGCCTCCAAGGCCAAGGGCATCAAGCGCTGGGCCATCGTCGCGCCGAACTACGAGTACGGCCAGTCGGCCGCCGCCGCCTTCAAGCGCCTGATGGGCGAGGCGGTGCAGGGCTTCGAGGTCGTCGCAGAGCAGTTCCCGGCGCTCGGCCGCGTCGATGCCGGCGCCACCGTTGGCGCGCTGGCGCAGTCGCGGCCGGACGGCATCTTCAACGTGCTGTTCGGCGCCGATCTCACCGCCTTCGTGCGCGAGGGCAATACGCGCGGCCTGTTCGAGCGGCGCACCGTCGTCAGCCTGCTGTCGGGCGAGCCGGAATATCTCCTGCCGCTGGGCGACGAGACGCCGGACGGCTGGATCACCACCGGCTACCCGCCGGAGCAGGTGACGGCGCACAACCATCAGGCCTTCGTCACCGCCTACAAGGCGAAGTTCAACGATACGCCGCGGCTCGGCACCGTGCTCGGCTATGTCGTACCCTTCATGATCCGCGACATGCTGAACAAGGCGAAGTCGACCGAGACGGACGCGATGATCGCGGCGTTCAAGGACCTGACGACCGAGACGATCTGCGGCCCGGTCACCATGCGCGGCATCGACCAGCAGTCGACGCTCGGCGCCTGGGTCGGCGAGACGACGCTCAACGGCAAGCTGCCGACCATGAAGAACTGGCGCTATGTCGACGGCAAGGACGTGATGTTCCCCGAGGCCGAGGTGCGCGCCGCGCGCAAGGCCTGAGCAATAGGGCAGGAACCCTCTCCCCTTGCGGGAGAGGGTGGCGCCGGCAGGCGCCGGGTGAGGGGTGTCGAGTGCGCCCCGGCCCGGAGTCGGCTGCCTTCGATCGGGCTTGCCGGGATCGCGTTCCGGCAACCCCTCACCCGCCCGCTGACGCGGGCACCCTCTCCCGCAAGGGGAGAGGGTTCGCAGACAACCAGGCGCACCCGGCGCGACCTTATCGGAACAGGCCCAGAGCACGCTGATGGACCTCTCCTTCCTCGTCATCCAGGCCCTGTCCGGCCTCGCCAGCGCCTCCGCGCTGTTCGTGATCGCGTCGGGCCTGACCATCGTCTTCGGCGTCACGCGGATCGTGAATTTCGCCCACGGCTCGTTCTACATGCTCGGCGCCTATATGGCGGTGACGATCCTGCCCTGGCTGTTCGAGTTCGACCGCTCGCCGACGCTGTTCTTCGTCGGCGTCGTCGCCTCCGCCGCCGTGGTCGGCGTCCTCGGCGTGCTGATGGAAGTCCTGCTGCTCCGGCGCATCTACAAGGTGCCGGAACTGTTCCAGCTGCTCGCGACCTTCGGCGTCGTGCTGATCGTGCAGGACGTGGTGCTGAAGGTCTGGGGTCCCGTCGACATTACCGGCCCGCGCGCGCCGGGCCTGCGCCACGGCATCGAGATCTTCGGCCAGCGCTTCCCGGCCTACGAGATGTTCCTGATCTTCGTCGGCCCCGCCGTGCTCGGCGCGCTGATACTGATCATGCACAAGACCCGCTTCGGCGTGCTGATCCGCGCCGCGACGCAGGACCGCGAAATGGTCGGCGCGCTCGGCGTCAACCAGGCCATGCTGTTCACCGGCACGCTGTTCCTCGGCGCCTTCCTCGCGGGGCTCGGCGGCGCGCTGCAGGTGCCGCGCGTCGCGGCCAATACCGGCATGGACCTGTCGATCATCACCGAAGCCTTCGTCGTCACGGTCATCGGCGGCATGGGCTCGGTGCCCGGCGCCTTCATCGCCGCGCTGATCATCGGCCTCCTGCAGGCCTTCGGCATCCTGATCTTCCCCAAGATCACGCTGGTTCTGGTCTTCCTGCTGATGGCCGTGGTGCTGGTGGTCAAGCCCTGGGGCCTGATGGGCAAGCCGGACGTCGCCGCGGGCCGCGCGATCCTGCCGGAGGGCATCCTCAACCTGAAGCGCTTCGGCGGGGTCGAGAAGCTGTTCTGGGCGGCCGCCGCCGTGCTGGTTCTGGCCATCCCCTTCATCGGCGATGCCTACAAGGTGAAGGTCGGCATCGAGATCATGGTCTTCGCCCTCGCCGCGTTCTCGCTGAACCTGCTGATCGGCAATGGCGGCATCGTCTCCTTCGGCCATGCCGCCTATTTCGGCGTCGGCGCCTATGCCGCCGGCCTCCTCGCCACCGGCCCGCTGAAACTGCCGATGGAGGCTGCGCTGGTCGCAGCTCCCATCGCGGGCGGGCTCGCGGCCGCTCTGTTCGGCTATTTCGTCGTGCGGCTGTCCGGCATCTACCTCGCCATGCTGACGCTGGCCTTCGCCCAGATCACCTATGCGATCTGCTTCCAGTGGGTGGAAGTGACCGGCGGCGACAATGGCGTGGTCGGCGTCTGGCCGTCGCGCTGGGCCTCGGCCCGCGAGGTCTATTTCTACGTGGTGGCGGTGTTCTCGATCCTTGCCATCGTGGCGCTGCGCCATCTCATCTACGCACCCTTCGGCTACACGCTGCGCGCCGCGCGCGACTCGGCGAACCGGGCCGATGCCATCGGCATCGACGTGCGCACCCACCGCTGGCTCGCCTTCACCGTCGCGGGTGCCGCGGCGGGGCTTGCGGGCGGGCTCTACGCCTTTTCGAAGGGCTCCATCGACCCGACCATGATCTCGATCGGCATGTCGATCGACTTCCTGATGATGATCCTCACCGGCGGCATCCAGACCGTGATGGGCGCGCTGGTGGGAGCTGCGGCCTTCCACTCGGTGAAGGACTTCTTCATGCCGCTGACCGACTTCTGGCGCTTCTTCCTGGGGTCCTCGATCATCCTGATCGTCCTGCTGTTCCCGCGTGGCATCGTCGGGGCCGTCGATACCTTCCGCGAGCGGTTCGGCGACAGGTCCGCCGCGGCTGGTGCCAAGGCGCCGGTCCTGGCGAAGGAGGCGGCATGAGCACCCCTCTCCTCGTTGTCGACAATCTCCAGAAGCGTTTCGGCGGCGTCGTCGCCGGCAAGGACGTGGCGTTCACGCTGGCAGCCGGCGAGATGCTCGCCATCATCGGCCCGAACGGCGCAGGCAAGTCGACCACGTTCAACATGGTCGGCGGCCAGTTGAAGCCCGATTCCGGCACCATCACGCTCGCCGGCGAGGACATCACCGGACGGCCGCCACGCGACATCTGGCGCAAGGGCGTCGGCCGCACCTTCCAGATCGCGCAGACCTTCGTATCCATGAGCGTCGCCGAAAACGTCCAGATGGCGCTGATCTCCCATCACGGCGAGACCCGCGCGGTCGTGCCGATGGCGCGGACGCTGCACCGCGAGGCCGCCATCGCCATCCTCGCCCGCGTCGGCATGGCCGACATGGCGGACCGGCCGGTGAGCGAACTCGCCTATGGCGACGTCAAGCGCGTGGAACTCGCCGTCGCGCTCGCCTCGGAGCCGAAGCTGCTGCTGATGGACGAACCCACCGCCGGCATGGCGCCGAAGGAGCGCGCCGCGCTGATGCAGCTCACCGCCGACATCGCCAAGGAGCGCGGCATCGGCGTGCTGTTCACCGAGCACGACATGGACTCTGTCTTCGGCCATGCCGACCGCATCCTCGTGCTGGTGCGCGGCGAGATCATTGCGGCCGGTACGCCGGACGAGGTGCGCTCGAACCAGCGGGTGAAGCAGGTCTATCTCGGCGAGACCGGTGTGCAGGCGGCCCTCAAGGCGCGCCGGCAGACGGCGGGGGCTGCCTGATGCGCGCGCCGTCCTCCACGACCATCCTGGAAACCGCCGGCCTGAAGGCTGCCTATGGCCACGCGCAGGTGCTGTTCGGCGTCGACGTCGCGCTGAAAGCCGGCGAGGTCGTCGCCCTGATGGGCCGCAACGGCGCGGGCAAGTCCACGACGCTCAAGGCGATCATGGGCCTCGTGCCGGCGAATGGCGGCTCCGTCACATTCGAGGGCCGCGACGTCACCGGCTGGCCGTCCTATCGCATCGCCCGGCTCGGCCTGGGCTATGTGCCGGAAGAGCGGCGCATCTTCACCGACCTGACCGTTTACGAGAACCTCGAAGTCGGCCGGAAGGCCGCTGCCGGCGCTGGCAAGGAACCCTGGTCGCTGGAGCGGCTCTTCGCGATCTTCCCGAACCTCGCCGAGATGAAGGGCCGCAGGGCCTCCGCCATGTCCGGCGGCGAGCAGCAGATGCTGACCATCGCCCGCACGCTGATGGGCAATCCCCACGCCGTGCTGCTGGACGAGCCCTCCGAGGGCCTCGCCCCCGTCATCGTCGAGCAGATGGCCGATGCCGTGCTCGCCATGAAGGCCGAGGGCATCGCCGTGCTGCTTTCCGAGCAGAACCTCTATTTCGCCTCCGCCGTGTCGGACCGCGCCTATGTCATCGAGAAGGGCACGATCCGCTACGAGGGGACGACGCAGGACCTCGAAGCCAATGACGAGATCCGCGAAGCCTATTTGAGCGTGTGAGTCACCGGGCGGAGGCGCCGCCTTCACCCTCCCCTGGAGGGGGAGGGTCGGACGAGCGAAGCGAGGACGGGGTGGGGTGTCGCCTCGTGTCGTCCTCACCCCACCCCGGCGCCTGATGGCGCCGACCCTCCCCCTCCAGGGGAGGGTGAAGCAGACCGAACGGCGGGCCATGTCCACACCGTTCGTAGACGAACGATTTAGGAGAATGATGTGAGGCGTGTTGCCGGCATCGATGTGGGTGGAACCTTCACCGACCTGCTCCTGACCGAGCAGGACGGCACGGGCGTCGCCGTGAAGCTCGCCAAGGTGCCGACCAGCATCGCCAATCAGGCCGTGGGCGTGGTCAAGGCGATCGAGGCGGCCGGCGCGAGCCCTGCGGACCTCGATCTCATCATCCACGGCACGACGGCGACCACAAACGCCGTGCTGGAGCGCAAGGTCGCCAAGGTCGGCCTGATCACGACGGAGGGCTTCAGGGACATTCTCGAGCTCGGCCGCCGCACGCGCCCCCGCGCGTACGGAATGACCGGTACGTTCGAGCCGCTGATCGAGCGGCCCTGTCGCCGCGAAGTGGCCGAGCGCATGAACGCGCAAGGCGACGTCGTCACCCCCCTCGACGAAGCGGCCGTGAAGCGCGAGGCCGAGGCGCTGGTGGCGGCAGGCTGCGAGGCCGTGGTCATCCACTTCCTCCACTCCTACGCCAATGCCGCCCACGAAATCCGCGCCGGCGAGATCGTCAGAAGCGTCTGGCCGAACGCCTATGTCACCCTCGGCCACGAACTGCTCTCGGAGTACCGCGAATACGAGCGCGGCACGACGGCGAGCGTGAACGCGGCCGTTCAGCCGATCCTCGACCGCTACGTGCAGCACCTTCAGGGCGACCTCTCCGCCAAGGGCTTCCGCCGCGACCTGCTCGTGATGAACGGCAATGGCGGCACCGTGCCGGCGACGCTGGTGGCGCGCGAAGCGGCGAAGACGGTCATGTCCGGCCCGGCATCGGGCGTCATGGCGGCTGCCGCGACGCTCAGCCAGTCGGGACTGACCAACGCCATCACCTACGACATGGGCGGCACCTCGACCGACGTCGCGCTGATCCATGGCGGCGTGCCGGAGGTCTCGGCGGAACTGACCATCGACTACGGCCTGCCGATCCACCTGCCGATGGTCGACGTGCGGACGGTGGGCGCGGGCGGTGGCTCCATCGCCTCGGTCAACACGGCGGGGATGCTGCAGGTCGGACCGCATTCGGCGGGCTCCGAGCCGGGGCCGATCTGTTACGGGCGCGGCGGCACGCGGCCGACCATCACCGACGCCAACCTGATCCTCGGCCGGCTCGATCCCGACCGGCTGACGGCCGTGCAATCCAAGGTCTCGCTGGACGACATCCGCGCGATCTTCGAGGGCGATCTCGCCACGCCCCTCGGCATGAGCGTCGAGGAGGTGGCGGCGGCGGTCATCCGCCTCGGCAATGTCCACATGTCCGGCGCCATCCGCATGGTGTCGCTGTCGCGCGGCTACGACCCCCGCGACTTCGTGCTGTTCGCCTTCGGCGGGGCCGGCCCGCTGCATGCGGTGGCCCTCGCCCGCGAGCTCGGCATTCCCGAAGTGCTGGTACCGGCGCGGCCAGGTCTCACCAACGCGCTGGGATGCCTCGTCGCCGACCTCCGGCAGGACCGCGTCAACACGGTCAACAAGCCGCTCGACCAGGTCGACATGGACGAGGTGAAACGCCTGATGACCGCCCAGCGCGACAGCGCGCTTGCCGTGGTCGAGGAGGAGAAGGCCGAGATCGAGGAGACGGTGGTGATCCACGGCGCGGACATGCAGTTCCGCGGCCAGACCCATCTCATCCGCGTGCCGCTCGCCTCGCCGGACGTGACGCGCGAGGACATTCAGGCCGCCTTCGAGAAAGCCTATTTCCACCGCTTCCAGGTGCGTTTGCCAGAAATCCGCGCCGTGCTGGTCAATCTTGTCACCTCCGTCATCGGCCGCCGCCGCGCCTTCCCGCTGTCCTCGCTGCTGGCCAGCGCCGACCGCAAGGCGAGTGCCGCCGAGGCGGTCATGGGCGAGCGGCAGGTCCATGCCGACGGTCGCTGGTGGCCTGCGAAGGTCTATGCCCGGGACGCGCTGCCCATCGGCGCCTCCGTCACCGGCCCCGCCGTGATCCAGCAGATCGACGCCACGACCGTCATCGAGCCGGGCGCGACCGCGACCGTCGATGCCATCGGCAACCTGAGGGTGAAGGTATGAGCAAAGCCCTTCATGCCTGCACCGCCCTTCCCTCTCCCCTTGTGGGAGAGGGTGCCCGCGTCAGCGGGCGGGTGAGGGGTTTGGCCGCCGGCACCTTTTCCCCCTCACCCGGCGCCTGCCGGCGCCACCCTCTCCCACAAGGGGAGAGGGTTTCCGCGCTCCTTGCGGAGACTGCGTCATGAACCTCCATTCCCCGCCGCCCGAAACCAAAGCCCTCGACGCGCTGACGCTGGCCGTCATCCAGGCAGGCCTCCAGCAGGTCTGCAACGAGATGGACATCGCCTTCTCGCGCTCGGCCTTCTCGCCGGTCATCGCCGAAGCCGACGACCGCGCCGACGGCATCTACGACCGCGACACCGGCGCGCTGATTTCCCAGGGCGAGTTCGGCCTGCCGGTCTTCGTCGGCACGATGCAGCACTCGACCGGCCACATCATCCGCCTGATCGGCGAGGGCCGCGCCGGCAAGCCGGAACCGGGCGACATCTACATCGTCAACGACCCCTATCTCGGCGGCACGCATCTGATGGACGTGCGCTTCGCCAAGCCTGTCTTCGTCGACGGCCAGCTGTTCTGCTGGCTGCAGAACACCGGCCACTGGCCGGATATCGGCGGCATGGTGCCCGGCGGCTTCTCGGCTCACGCGACCGAGGTCGAGCAGGAGGGCCTGCGGCTGCCGCCGGTGAAGCTGTTCAAGCGCGGCGAGATGGACGCGGAGATTTTCGCGATCATCTCCTCCAACATCCGCATCGCTGACCAGCGCATCGGCGACATCAAGGCGCAGGCGGCAGCCCTTCTCGTGGGCGAAACCCGGCTGATGGATCTCGTCGCGAAATATGGCGCGGCGACGCTGGATGCGGCCATCGCCCAGATCCGCGCCCGCTCGGCCGAGCGCATGCGCGCGGAGATTCGCGCCATCCCCGACGGCATCTACAAGGCCGAGAGCTTCGTCGATTCCGACGGCGTGGTGAACGAGCCGCTCAGGATCGCCCTCACCGTCACCAAGACCGGCGAGACCATGCAGTTCGACTTTTCCGAGTCATCCCCGCCCTGCCAGGGGCCGATGAACTCGGTCTTCGCCACCACCTGCTCGTCGGTCTATCTCGGCGTGAAGCACATCTTCCCGGACGTGCCGATCAACTCGGGCGCCTTCGAGCCGCTGACGATCCTGAAACCCGAAGGCACCTTCCTCGACGCGCAATATCCCCGCCCCGTTTCCGGCTGCGCGGCGGAGGTCTCCCAGCGCATCGCGGAGGCCGTGTTCCTCGCGCTCGTCCAGGCGATCCCCGACAAGGTGACGGCGGCGCCCGCCGGAACCTCCGGCAATTTCGCGCTTGGCGGCTTCGACCCCGTCAAGAAGGCCGGCTACGTCATGTATCAGATCACCGGTGGCGGCTACGGCGGCAATGCCGGCCATGACGGCCTGACCAACGGTTGCTCGACCATCGGCATCTCCAAGACGGCGCCGGTGGAGGTGATGGAGCAGTATTATCCCGTGCTGTTCCGCCGCTTCGCCTTGCGCGAGGGTTCGGGCGGCGCCGGCAAGGCGCGCGGCGGCTTCGGCGTCCATTACGAGGTGGAACTGCTGCGCGGCGAGGCACGCGCTTCCTTCGTCATGGATCACGGCCGGTTCGGTCCGCCGGGCGTGCTCGGCGGCAAGGATGGCGCACCGAACATCGTGAAGATCCACCGCGGGGCCGAGACGACGATCCCCGAACATCTGTCCAAGGATCAGGGGCTTCGCATCCGCGCCGGCGACCGGGTCGAGGTCATGACCCCCGGTGGCGGCGGCTACGGCGACCCGGCGAAGCGCGATGCGGCCGACATCGCCCGCGACGTGGCGCGCGGCTACTACACGGCGGCCGAAGCCGAAGCGCTCTGGGGCCGGAGGGGGTGATGCGCTACTTCCGCCCCACGACGCTCGCCGAGGCGCTCGAGATCCGCGCGAGCCACGATGTGACCGTCCTCGCGGGCGGCACCGACGTCTATCCCGTGCGCACCGCAAGACGCGCCTGGGGCGACCCGACGCACAAGGACGTGCTCGACATCTCCGCCGTGCCCGGCCTCAAGGGCATCACCGAGGAGACGGATCGCTGGCGGCTCGGCGCGCTGACGACCTGGACGGAGCTTGCCCGCGCCGAGCTTCCCGCGCTGTTCGACGGCTACGCCCAGGCCGCGTGCGACGTCGGCGGCGTGCAGGTGCAGAATCTCGGCACGTTGGCCGGCAACATCGTCACGGCTTCGCCGGCCGGCGACGGCATCCCGAACCTGATGGCACTGGATGCGCAGGTGGAACTCGTCAGCCGCGCCGGCACGCGCACCCTGCCCTACGCCGCCTTCGCGACCGGCTACCGGCAGACCGCTCTCAAGGCCGACGAGATCGTCACGGCGATCCTCGTGCCTAAGCTCGACGGAGCGCGCTCGACCTTCCTCAAGCTCGGTGCGCGGAAATATCTCGTCATCTCCATCGCCATGGTCTCCGTCGTCGTCGCCACGGATGCGGCAGGCCGGATCAGCACGGCCCGCATCGCGGTCGGCGCCTGCTCGGCGGTGGCGCAGCGGCTCGGCACGCTGGAAGCGGAACTCGTCGGCGTGCCGCTGGAGGAAGCATCCAGCGTGGTCACCGCAGCCCATCTCGGGGACCTCCAGCCCATCGACGACGTGCGCGCCACGGCCGCCTACCGCCTTGCGGCGGCGGAAGCGCTGGTGCGCGACGCGCTGTCCGACCTCGCCGCGACCGACGCCCGGAGGGCCGCCTGATGCTTGACCGCCCGTCGCTCGCAACACTGACTCTGACCGTCAACGGCACCGGCCATCAGGTGGCAGCCCGGCCCTTCGCCAGCCTCGCCGATACGCTGCGGGAAGGCCTTGGGCTGACCGGCACCAAGATCGGCTGCGACGCGGGCGATTGCGGCGCCTGCACCGTGCTGATCGACGGCGAACAGGCCTGCGCCTGCCTCGTTTCGACCGCGCAGGCCGAGGGCCGCGCGGTCACCACCATCGAGGCCGCCCATCCGCTGGTCGACAGGCTGCGCGCGGCTTTCCTCGCCCATGGCGCGGCCCAGTGCGGCATCTGCACGCCGGGCATGATCATGGCGGCCACCGACCTCCTGAGCCGCAACGCCGCGCCGACCAAGCAGGATATCGAGGATGGCATTGGCGGCGTGCTCTGCCGCTGCACGGGCTATGTGAAGATCATCGAGGCCATTCAAGATGTGGCGCGGGGTGCCAATGCCTTCGCGCCTGTCGCCGAGGCGGGCTGCGCGGTGGGCACGCGGATCGCCCGCGCCGATGGCCTTCCCAAGGTTCAGGGCACCGACCGGTTCGGCGCGGATTTCGCTCCTGCCGACGCGCTGTGGCTGCGGGCCGTGCGTTCTCCCCATGCCAAGGCCCGCTTCACACTCGGCGACCTCGACGCCTTCAGGGCTGCGCATCCGGGGCTGGAAGCCATCCTCGCCGCCAAGGACATTCCCGGCGAGAACTCCTTCGGCATCTTCCCGACCATCAAGGACCAGCCGGTGCTGGCCCCCGGCTTCGTGCGCTATCGCGGCGAAGCCGTGCTGGCGCTCGTCGGCACGCGCGAGGCGGTCGAAGGCGTGCGCGATGCCGACCTGCCGATCCAATGGGTGATCGACACGCCGCTGATCGGCGTCGAGGCTGGCCTTGCACCCGGCGCACCGCCGCTCCATCCGAACATTCCCGACAATGTGCTGACGCGCGGCTATCTCGAATGCGGCGACGTCGCCGAGGGTCATCTGTTGGGTGCCGCGACGGCGGAAGGGCGCTTCCGCACCGGCTTCGTCGAGCACGCCTATATCGAGCCCGAGGCGGGCTATGCGGTGAGGATCGGCGATCGCGTTGAGGTCACCGCCTGCACGCAGGCCGCCGTCATGGATCAGGAGGAGGTCGCGCGCGTCGTCGGCGTGCCGATGGCTCAGGTCCGCATCGTGCCGACCGCCTGCGGCGGCGGTTTCGGCGGCAAGCTCGACGTCTCGGTGCAGCCGCTGATCGCGGCGGCCGCGTGGCTCCTGAAAAGGCCGGTGCGCATCGTCTATTCGCGCACCGAAAGCATGGCCTCCACCACCAAGCGCCACCCCTCGAAAATCCACGCGAGGATGTCGGCGGACGCGGAAGGCCGCTTCACCGCCTATGAGATGACCGGCGACTTCAACACCGGCGCCTATGCCTCGTGGGGGCCGACAGTCGCTAACCGCGTGCCGGTTCATGCGACCGGCCCCTACAAGGTGCCGCATGTGCTCAACAAGACCCGCGCGGTGCACACCAACGAGGTGCCCGCCGGCGCCTTCCGGGGCTTCGGCGTGCCGCAGGCGGCGATTGCCGGCGAGACGCTGATCGACGACCTCGCGGAGAGCCTGAACATCGACCGCTGGGCCATCCGCCGGATCAACGCCATCGACCATGGCGACGCAACGCCGACAGGCCAGATTCTCCACGCTTCCGCCGGCCTGCCGCAATGCCTCGACGCGGTGAAGGCGGACTACGACGCGATGGTGGCTGCCGCCGACGCACATAACGCCAAGGGCGGCCGCATCGTCCGCGGCGTCGGCGTCGCCTGCATGTGGTACGGCTGCGGCAATACCTCCATGTCGAACCCCTCGCGCATGCGGATCACGCTGACCCGCGACGGGCGCCTCACCTTCCTCAACGGCGCGGTCGATATTGGGCAGGGCTCGTCGACTGTGCTGCTGCAAATCGCGGCGGATGCGCTGGGGCTGCCGACAACACAGTTCGATTTCGTCGTCGGCGACACCGACCGCACCTACGACGCCGGCAAGACCTCGGCGTCGCGCCAGACCTTCGTCTCGGGCAATGCCTCGAAGCTCGCCGGCATGGACCTGCGCGCCAAGATCCTCGCGCTCGCCAATGCCGGACCGCAGGCGAAACTGAAGCTCGACGGCGCGACGCTTTCCGTCATCGACGGCGACGCCAGCCGGACCATCGACCTTGCAGCCCTCGTCGCCGACGATCAGGGCATCGTGCTCGCGGGCGAGGGCCAGTACGACCCACCGACGACCGTGCTCGACGCCAAGGGCCAGGGCATCCCCTACGCCACCTACGGCTTTGCTGCGCAGGTGGCGGAAGTGGAGATCGACCGGCTGCTCGGCACGATCAGGGTGAAGCGCATCGTCGCCGCCCACGATGTCGGCCGCGCCATCAACCCGACGCTGACCGAAGGTCAGATCCACGGCGGCATCGCGCAGGGCCTCGGCCTCGCGCTGATGGAGGAATATCTCCCCGGCCGCACCGAGAACCTGCACGATTATCTGATCCCCACAGCCGGCGACATGCCGGAGATCGCCATCCACCTGATCGAGGATACCGAGCCGGAAGGACCGTTCGGCGCCAAGGGCGTCGGCGAACCGGCGCTGGTCGCGACCGCGCCGGCCATTCTCGGCGCGATCCGCCACGCCGTCGGCGTGCGCATGACCGAGGTGCCCGTGCTGCCGCACAAGCTCTGGGAAGCGATGCAGGCCAAAGGGATGCAGGCAAAGGAGGCCGCGGAATGAGCTCGGTCCATCCCTGTCTGCAAGGCACGAAGCTCCGCACCGACCCTCCCCTGGAGGGGGAGGGTCGATCGAGCATCGCGAGATCAGGGTGGGGTGACCCTCTCCCCGCCCTCGCCATCACCCCACCCCGGCGCTCCTGCGGAGCGCCGACCCTCCCCCTCCAGGGGAGGGTGAAACCCGCGCGGAGGTCGCCATGACCGCCACTGACCACCTCTCCATCGAGGCCCGTTCGAAGAAATTCGGCGCGGACGAGGGCGACGGCATCCTGCGCTGCGATGCCTGCCCCGTGCTCTGCCGCATCCGGCCCGGCCGCGCGGGTGCCTGCTCGCGCTATGCCAACGAGAACGGCCAGCTGGTGCGCACCGACCCCGTCGTGCTGCTGGCGAAGACCGTCGAGGACGGCGGCAGGCTGGTCGAGTTCGGCCGCAACGACTGGGACGGGCAGATGCTCGACCCCTCGCGCACCTTCGTCACCGCCATCGGCGCCGGCACCACCTATCCCGATTACAAGCCGGCGCCCTTCATCGTCTCGGCGGTCCATGAGGGCGTCGACACGGTCACCGTCGTGACCGAGGGCATCTTCAGCTATTGCGGCGTGAAGGTGAAGATCGACACCGACCGGCACCTCGGGCCCGAGGCCGCGCCCATCCGCGTCAGCGGCGAGCAGGTCGGCCATGTGACGACCGCCGAATACGGCAGCCAAATGCTCTCCGTTGGCGGCGTGCGCCACCTCACCGGCGGCTCCAAGAAGGAAGGCAACGTCACCTGCGACACCATGCTCAAGCTCTGCGCGGGCGAGCCGGTGACGATGACTATCGACGGCGGCCACGAGGTCATCGTGCAGGCCGATGCCGCGCCCATCGTGGACGGCAAGCCGGAGCAGCGCATGCGCGTCGGCTGCGGCTCGGCCACCGTCGGCATCTTCGCCAAGCAGTGGCTCGGCCATGTCGACGAGGTGATCGTGGTGGACGACCACATCACGGGCGTCCTCACCGAGCATCAGGCAGGCCGCGTGCTGGACATGCGCCAGGCCGGCATCCGCGTGCGCGGGCGCAAGTCGACGCCCGGCCGCTATTTCCAGGTCGCCAATCCCGGGATCGGCTGGGGCGGCACGGACATCGAGGACCCGCTGTCGATCATCCAGAAGATCGACCCTGAAACCGCATGGCCGGGCCTGCGGCTGCTGATGACCTCCACCACCGGCGAGCATTTCCTCTACTGCGTGCTCGACGAGAACCTCGTGCCGCAGCCAGCGCCGATCCCCGATGCCGTGATGAAGGTGGTGGACCGGATCGGCGAGAATTGCGAGCCCTCGCTCTGCACCGTGCTGTTCATGGCTGGCGCGGGCGGTTCGCTCAGGGCCGGCGTCACCGAAAACCCGGTCCTGCTGACGCGCTCCGTGGCGAAGGGCGAGACGCGCGTCACCATGGGCGGCGCGCCGGTCTATCTCTGGCCCGGCGGCGGCATCACCGTGATGGCGGACGTGATGCGCCTGCCGAAGAACGCGTTCGGCTACGTGCCGACCCCCGCCCTCGTCGCGCCGATCGAGTTCACCCTGCCTCGCGCGCTTTACGAGCGGCTCGGCGGCCACATGGAGGATGTCGTCGCCATCGACGACATCCTGCGCGATGTCGCCCCGCAGGCGCGCATCGACGGCTGGCACGGCGGCAATCCCTGGCCCTTCCCGGAGAAGCGTGCATGACGGCGAAGCGCGCGAAGCAGCCGGCCGGCGACCTGACCGGCAGGGCCTATGTCCTCGAGGACCAGATCGGCTTCCTGATCCGGCGCGCCCACCAGCGCGCCAGCGCCATTTTCGAACAGGTCATGGACGGCATGGACGTGACGCCGGTGCAATATGCCGCGCTCGCCAAGCTGCACGATCTCGGGCCGACCTCGCAGAACCAGCTGGGGCGCATGGTCGGCATCGACCCCGCCACCATGTTCGGCGTCGCCGGCCGCCTGTCGAAACGCGGGCTGGTCTCGCCGTCGGTCGACCCGAACGATGCCCGCCTGGTCCTGCTGACCTTGACCGAGAGCGGCCACGCCACCGTGGAGGCGATGAAGTCGCTCGGCCCGGAAGTGACCCGGCGGACGCTCGATCCGCTGTCCGCCGACGAGGCGGCGCAGCTTCTCGACCTGCTCGGCAGGATCGGGTGAGCCATGTGGGACGCGCCCGTCGTGCAGCGCCTCGACGGCGACCGGCTGCATCTCCAGCACGGCCCGATCGACGTGGTGCTGCGCGCCTGGGGCGCCGCCAGCGCGGTCCGCGAGGCCTATGAGGCGGCCATCGCGCGGTTCGGCGGCATCCTCCCGGAACTCGCCGGCGAGCTCGCGGAGTTGCGCAGGCCGATGAGCGAGCGCCCGCACGTCGAGACGTCCGTGGCGCGACGCATGGTCAATGCTTGCCGGCCCCATGCCGGCATCTTCGTCACGCCCATGGCGGCGGTCGCCGGCGCGGTCGCCGACGAGCTCATGGAGACGATGGTCGAGGCGGCCCCGCTGGACCGCGCCTTCGTCAACGATGGCGGCGACATCGCGATCCACCTCACCGAGGGCGAGACCATGGAGGTCGCCGTGGCGGCGGATTTCTCGCGCGGCGCCATTCCGGCGCTCAACGGCCGCATCACCCTGCGCGACACGGACGGCATCGGCGGCATCGCCACGTCGGGCGCGCAGGGCCGCTCCTTCTCGCTCGGCATCGCGGATTCGGTGACGATCCTCGCCCGCGACGCAGCCTCGGCCGATGTCGCCGCGACGCTGGTCGCCAATGCCGTCGACGTCGACGATCCCGCCGTCACACGCCGCGCCGCGCGCGATCTCGATCCCGACAGCGACCTCGGCGACCTCATGGTGACGACCGGCGTCGGGCCGCTAACGCCCGCGAGGATCGCCGAAGCGCTGGAGGCCGGGCGCGCCCGCGCCGAACAGTTCCGCCGGCGTGGCCTCATTCGCGACGCCGCCCTCGCCCTCAAGGGCGAGATGGTGACGCTCGGACAATTCAGAAGTCTCAGGGAGATGAAACCATGACCATCGATGTGAGGAAGATCGTCGTCGGCGTCGAGGAAGTCCGCCACGACGGCGGGCCGAAGCTGGCGAAGCCGATCCTCAAGGGCTGGGTGGCCGCGATCCTGAAGAACCCCTTCGCTGGCCGCTATGTCGAGGATATCCAGCCGTTCATGGACGAGTTGAAGCCGCTGGGCCTGGAATGTTCCACCAAGCTGCTCAAAGCGCTGGGCGGCGATGCCGGCGCCATCGAAGCCTATGGCAAGGGCTCCATCATCGGCGCGGCAGGCGAACTGGAGCACGGCGCGCTCTGGCATGTGCCGGGCGGCTACGCCATGCGCGAACTGCTCGGCGAGGCGCTGGCCATCGTGCCCTCGATGACCAAGGTCGGGCCGATGGGAGCGATCCTCGACGTGCCGACCCATCACCGGACAGCGGCTTATGTCCGCTCGCACTTCGACGGCGTCACGCTGATGGTGCAGGACTCCCCGAAGCCCGACGAAATCCTGTTCGCTCTGGCCATGACCACGGGCGGCCGTCCGCATCCGCGCATGGGCGGGCTGACGCAGGACCAGATTTCCAAGCGCGACGGGCAAAGGTGATGGTCGAGAGCGTCGTCATTGGCGCCGAAACGCCGCTCCAGGCGGAGATCGAACAGCTCGTCGCCGCCTCCGACGCCTTCTCGGCATCGCTCTATCCGGCGGAGGGGCGGCATCCCGTCGATATCGCCCGCCTCGCCGCGCCCGACGTCCGCTTCCTCGTCGCGCGGCGGGACGGCATCGCGGTCGGCTGCGTCGCGCTGCTGGTTGCCGCCCCTGCCGGTGAGATCAAGCGCATGTTCGTCGCGTCCGAGGCCCGGGGCCTGAAGCTGGGAGCAGCCCTGCTGGCGGCCATCGAAACGGAAGCGCGGGGTGCACGCCTGTCCCTGCTTCGGCTGGAGACCGGGCCGCGCAGCGTGGCCGCCCTCGCGCTCTATACCGCCGGCGGCTATCAGCCCTGCGGACCCTTCCCGCCCTATGGACCAAGCCCGCACAGCATCTTTATGGAGAAGCGACTGACCTGAAACCCTCGCCGCAGGCCGGAGCCGCACGCATGTCCTCGCAAACCGACCTTTCCGGCCTGCTGGTCGTCTCCGTCGAACAGGCGGTCGCCGCGCCCTATGCCGCCTCGCGCCTCGCCGATGCGGGCGCGCGCGTCATCAAGATCGAGCGCGAGGAGGGTGACTTCGCCCGCCGCTACGACAATGCCGTGGATGGCGAGAGCGCCTATTTCGTCTGGCTGAACCGCGGCAAGGAATCGGTCGTCCTCGACCTCAAGGATGCCGGCGACCAGGCCCTGCTCGCGGCCATGGTGGCCAAGGCCGACGTGTTCATCCAGAACCTCGCGCCCGGCGCCCTGAAGCGCATCGGCTTCGATCCCGAAGACCTTCGCCGCAAGCATCCGCGCCTCATCACCTGCTCGATCTCCGGCTATGGCGAGGAAGGCCCCTGGCAGCACCTGAAGGCCTACGATCTCCTCGTGCAGGCGGAGTCGGGCCTGTCCGAAATCACCGGCGAGGGCGACAGCCGCGCCCGCGTCGGCGTCTCGGTCTGCGACATCGCCGCCGGCATGACCGCCTTCCAGGCCATCCTGCAGGCGCTGATCGGCCGCTCGATCACCGGCGAGGGCCGGCACATCGCGGTCTCGCTGTTCCATGCGCTCGCTGACTGGATGAACGTTCCCTACCTGCAATATGCCTATGGCGGCATCTATCCGCCGCGCTCCGGCCTCAACCACCCGACGATCGCGCCCTACGGCGCCTATCCCTGCGCCGACGGCAAGGCTGTGCTGTTCTCGATCCAGAACGAGCGCGAATGGGCTTCGCTCTGCGAGAACGTGCTGGGCGACGCTGCAGTTGTTAGGGATGTCCGCTTCGACGCCAATGTGAAGCGGGTCGCGAACCGCGCCGCCCTCGACGCGATCATCCTCGGGGTCTTCGCGCGCGAGCCGCGCGAGGCGATCATCGAGAAGCTGGAAAAGGCGAAGGTCGCCTATGGCCGCGTGTCGTCGCTCGACGACCTGAAGGTGCATCCGCAGAACCGCTATATGGAGGTCGACACGCCCGCCGGCCGCAAGCGTCTGCTGACGCCCGGCGCGCTGCACGACGGCGCCATCCCGCAGTTCGGCCCCGTGCCCGCGCTGGGCGAGCATACGGTAGCGGTGAAGCGAGAGTTTGGCTGAGCCCTCACCCTGCCGCGGTGGCCTCCCAGCCGCCGCTGGTATGGGTGAACAGGATCGGCGTCGCGTTGCGGCGCAGCTCCGTGTGGACGTCGACGCCGGTCAGCGCCGCCAGTACCAGCAGCACGCCGCCATGGGAGACCAGCAGCAGGTCGCCGTCCGGGTCGTCTTCGCGCGACAGCCAGCGCGCGAGGCTATGGCCGGTCCGGTGGACGAAGGTCTGCAGCGTCTCGCAGGCCGGCGGATCGACGCGCCAGTCGAGCGTGCCGACGGGCGTGCCGAACAGGCCGACATAGAGGCGCTCCTGCAGGCCGCCATCCGGCTCGGGCGTGATGTCGCGGCCATCGGTGACGACGGCGGCGGTGCGCCAGGCCCGCATCATCGGGCTCGCCACGACGCGGCTGATGGAGGCGAGCGCCAGGACGGCGGCGGCTTCCGCCGCCTGCGCCTCGCCGGCGGGGTTCAGCGGCGTCTCCGGAAACTGATAGACGCCCTTGCGGTTGCCCTCGGTCTCGCCGTGGCGCAGGAAGATGAAGCGTGACAGGCGCGGCTTGAACGGAATGGCGCGCGCCAGATCCTGGATCGCGTCAAAGCCGAGAGTCGGGGCTACCTGTGTCGGGGTTCCGCTGGCCAAATGCTCGTCTCCTCGCAAAGCGGGCGCTGGCATGAACGAGAGCCGCCCGGATGTCAAAGGGGAAGGTGATTGCCGGCCATGCGACCTGCCCTCGCCTTTGGACAAGGCTTGCGATAGCAAGGCGCCATGACGACCGCATCCCGCCCCTCGGTCCGCGACCGCATCCGCCATCTCGACGCCGGCGAGCAGGTTCTCTCGGCCCATTTCCTCAAGTCCGTGCCGATCCTGATCCTCGTCTCCGGCGAGATCATCGTCGCGGACGGCAATGACGCGCGCGTGACCCTGCACGATGGCGGCATTCTCGACACCGCCTCGAACGGCGACATGCTCCTGACGTCAGGCGACGACGGCCGTGTCGTCAGCTTCACGCCCAAGGGCGGCGCAGCGACCGTTCACGACACGGGCGGGACCTGGGTCGACCATGTCGCGCTCGGCCCGAACGGCGCACAGGCCTGGAGCGCCGGGCGCAAGGTGTTCGCGAGCCAGGGAAAGGGCGAGCCGAAGACGCTGGCGCTGCCATCGGCCGCGGGCGGCCTCGCCTTCTTCCCCAAGGGCTTCCGTCTCGCCATCGCGCACTATAACGGCGCGACGCTCTGGTATCCGAATACGGATGGCAAGCCGGCCTCGCTTGAGTGGAAGGGCTCGCATCTCGGCATCTCGGTCAGCCATGACCAGCGCTTCGTCGTCACCACGATGCAGGAGCCGCAGCTCCACGGCTGGCGGCTGGAGGACAACCAGCACATGCGGATGTCCGGCTATCCCGGCAAGGTGCGGTCGGTGTCGTGGACGACCGGCGGCAAGTTTCTGGCGACCTCCGGCGCGGCCGAGGCCATTCTCTGGCCGTTCACCGGCAAGAACGGCCCGATGGGTGCAAACCCGACCATGATCGCGCCGGGCGCGAAGGCGGGCGTGAAGGTGACGCAGGTCGCCGGGCACCCGGTCGCCGGCATCTGCGCGGTCGGCTTCGCCGATGGCCTGATCCTGCTGGCGCGGATCGAGGACGGCGCCGAAATCCTGATGCGCGAGCCGGACGGCGATGCCGTCACGGCGCTGGCCTGGCGGGCTGACGGCAAGTCCATCGCCTTCGGCACCGAGGGGGGCAAGGCCGGCGTCGCCGACCTCTAGAGCCTCATGCCGGGTCGCCCGGCGGCGGCGCGGCGGCGCGCACCTGCGCGATGCCCAGCACCCGCTGGTAGATGCGCCCGACGAGCAGCAGCACGAGGCCGAGGCCGATGAAGGACAGGGCACGCCAGAGCCCGGTCAGGCCCGCCATGTCGATCAGGAACACCTTCAGCACCGCGAGCGCGACCAGCGCCGCTGAGGTCAGGCGCAGTGTCCTGCTGCCGAGCCATGCGCCCGCGCCGAGCAGCGCGAGGCCAACCGCCAGCCAGAGGGCCGAGTAGGCGTAGAGCTCGGCGTTCGAGACGTCGTAGAAGCCGACCTCGCCGGAGAACAGCATCGAGACCGTGATGTTCAGGTAGTTGAACAGCATGCCCGTGCCGATCAGGCCCATGATCCGCCCCTCGGTGCGCCGGCCCGCCGCGCGCTCGAACATGGCCGAGGCAACGGCCAGGACAGCGCCGAAGCCGTAGCCGAGCAGCGCCCAGTTGAAGATGGGATGCGGGCCGACCTGGGCGCCCGACACCCACGGGTTCATCACCACGCCCATGACCAGCACGATCCAGGCCCAGGACAGATAGCGGACGATCAGCGTCGCGTTCTGCCAGAAGCCGGAGGTGCGGATCGCCGCGATGCGCGACAGGCCGAGGCCGAAGGCGAGCATCGTCACCGTGTGGGTCGCGGCCTCGGCGAAGCTCATCCGCGCGCTGAGCAGGCGGAAGCCGTGGGAGCCGAAGGCATGGCGCACCTGGACGATCACCAGCAGCGCCGAGAAGACCATGGCGAGGGCTTCGAGAACCTGCACGGGCGCGTCCTCGCCGCGCCGGCGGCGCAGCAGGAACGCTGCGGCGGCGGTCGACAGCGCCGGCAATCCGTAGCCGGGCAGCAGCCAGTTGAAGACGATGGTCTGGCCGATATCTGCGCCGTTGATGCCGGGGTCCCAGAGGACCCGCCCCAGAACGCCGATGCCGGCAAGGGCAGCGACCCAGCGCAGCTGCGGCAGCGGCCGAAACGTGTAGACCCAGGCGATGCCGGCGACGAGCGCAGCCAGCGCCAGCGTCAGCCAGGCGCGCTCCAGCAGCAGCGTGAGCGCGAAGGCGAGCGCCGCGAGCGCGCCGATGGCATAGATCGCGGAGGCACCGGCCAATCCCGGCCGGTAGCCCGAGCGCAGGCGGTGAGCGGCCTCTGTCGCCGCGCCGAAGCTCGCCGCCAGCACCATGGCCAGCGCCGCGAAGCGCGGGGAGATGACGAAGCCCTCGACCTTGCCATAGACGATGGCGAGGATCGCGAGCGGCATCGCGATCGAGGTCGCGGCCAGAACGAGCACGGTGCGCGCTTCCGGCTGGCGGCGCCAGATGCCGATGATCGCCGGGCCGATGCCGAACATCAGCGCGAAGGCCGCCCCGGCCCAGACGATGCGCGACAGTTCGACGGGGAAGTCGGGCGGCACGCCGAGCAGGTCGGCCATGCCGGCTGACGGCCGGACGCCGGCGACCCACGAGAGCAGCACGAGCAGCGTGAAGGTGCCCGTCGCCGGCACCGCGAGAACGATGCTCGGGGTCCGCCAGCAGAGCGCCATGACGCCGGCCGCAAAGAGGCCGAACAGCACGACGGCGGCGGTCTCCTGCCGGCCCTCCATCACGGCGAGCATGCCAAGGGCGGCGAAGCAGACCAGAACGGCGGTCGCGAGCGGTTCGATGCCGTGCTCGCGATCCGGCGCGAAGCGGATGCCCGGCACGATGAAGACGGCGGCCGTGGCAAGGCCGGCCAGCACCTGCACGAGGGTCGGCAGCGCGCCGCCGCTGCCCGCGACCATGACAAGCGCGCCTAGCAGGACGGAAGTCACCGTCGCGGCGATGGTCAGCCAGGGCCAGTTCCTGATCCAGGACAGCGTGAAGCAGGCGGCGGTGATGACCGCCGCATAGACCGGGAAGACGTAAGGGTTCGGGTTCTGCGAGGCGACGAGGAACGGCGCGGCGAAGGCGGCGATCAGGCCGATGCCGCCGAGCAGCGGCCCGTGCAGGCCGGCGAGCACCAGCGTGCCGAGGCCGACCGCGCCGAGGAGCACGAAGGTGACGGCCGGGCCGATGAACTCGTAGAGGGCATGGGCCGCATAGACCGTGCCGAAGGCGGCGACCGCGCCCGCGCCGGTCAGCGCCGAGGGGATGTCGGCGACGGGCAGCGTCGGCAGACCCTTGTCGGTGCGGCGCAGCCATTCGCCGCCCGCCAGCAGCGCCAGCGAGAACAGGAAGCCGAGCGCGATGCGCATGCCGGGGCCGACGAGGCCCTGCTCGATCGAGTAGCGGACCAAGAAGATGCCGCCGAGGCCGAGCGCCAGCGCGCCGACCCAGACAGCCCAGCGCGAACCGATGGTTTCCTCGAGGCCTCCGAGCCCGGTGGCAGCAGCCGGCTGGGCCGGCGCAGGCGGCTCGGTGACGGGATCGACGGCGGGCAGCGGCTCGCTGCTGGTGAAGGCAGGCACCGTGCGCCGGGCAGGAACGGGTTCGCCTGCCCCGACTTCCGTCTCGACGGGCGGAACAGGCTCGGCGCCCGGCAGCGGTTCGATCACGGGAGCCGGCTCGACGACAGCCTCGGGCGGCGTGAGGTCGGCAGCCAGCGGCGGCATCGGCGCGCCCGCCTCCCGGATTCCCGCGGCCTTCATCAGTGCCAGCTCGGTCTCCACCTGCTTCAGGCGAATATCGGCATCGGCCAGCTGGCGCCGCAATTCACCGGACCGGACGAAGGCGATCACCGCCAGCACCGGAAAGGCCAGCACCAAAGCCAGCGCAAAGAGGATGCCGACGACGAAATCCATGGTTCAGCGACTCCGGATTACCGATTCGTGCGTTCAGAGCCGCAACATACGGCAGTTTCGCCGTCTCAAGAGCCTGACAAACGTTTCGCGGCGATGCCGCGCGCCGGGGCGACGTTTCAGCGCACGAGCCTGAGGCTGAACGGATCGCCCTCGAAGGCGTCCCGGCCGCGACCGATGGCTTCGATGGCCGCGACCATGCGGCCGTCGCGGCGGAGCATGTCGTCGGCGAGCGCCACGAGGCGGATGTTCGGCGTCGCGCTGGGGCTCAGGCGCCGCAGTTCATTGGCGATCAGCGCCTCGTCGTCACCCGGATTGACCATGCAGGCGGTGATGAAGGCGGCCGCCGTCGAGCGGCTGATGCCGGCCCAGCAGTGGATGACGATGGGGCTCTCGCGCCCATGGTCGCGCCACCAGCCATCGACGAAGCCGAGCAGCTTCTCGACATGGGCGGCTCCCGGAGCAACGTATCCATCCATCGGCGCGACGATGTCGTTCATGCCGAGGAACAGGTGATCGGCCTCCGCGACCGACACCGGCCGCGGCACGATCGTATTCTGGTTGATCAGGGTCACGACATGGCGCGCGCCGGTCGCCTCGACGGTGGAGGCAAGACGCGACAGCGAGCAGACGTGAACTTCCACGGTGGTTCCTCGGAGGTGGTTGGCGGCACCGAATCAACACCGATTCGGTGACGGCGCGAATGTCAGCCGCCGAGGGCTGAGATGCGTTCCAGAAAAGCCGCCTTGGCGGCCTCCGCGTCAAGAGGCGACAGCTGCGGCGGCACGCCTTTCGCGCCACCGAATATGCCGGCAGGCGATCCGAATATGGTAGTCGCCTCGTCCACGGAGAAGCCGGCGAGCTGCGTCGCCTCCAGGAAGGCGGCGACCCTGTCGGCCCGCTTGGTCAGCGCGGCGACCTCCGCCGGCGGTTCCGGCGGCAGGCCGAAACGGATGTGGATGGCCGCCATGAGCCGCGCCTCCACGGCCTTGTAGTCGCCGCCGATCACCGCCTTGAACGGCGAGATCATGTCGCCGACGACATATTCCGGCGCGTCGTGCAGCAGCACCGCGAGGCGCCAGCGCGGTGCGAGGCCCGGCTCGATCCTGACCGCTATGTCCTCGACCAGCACGCTGTGCTGGGCGACCGAGAAGATGTGCGGGCCGGTGGTCTGGCCGTTCCAGCGCGCCACGCGCGCGAGCCCGTGCGCGATGTCCTCGATCTCGACGTCCAGCGGCGAGGGATCGAGCAGGTCGAGGCGGCGGCCCGACAGCATGCGCTGCCAGGCGCGCGGGCTGGCGGACTTCGCGGCCCGGCGGGCCGAAGGCAACCTTGGTGGCATGGGCCGCGTTGTGACCGGTTCGTCCGGCGCCGGCAAGGGGGCGATTGCGGCGCCGCTGCCGGTGGACGGCAGCAGCCCTGCGGGCTAGGCATTCCCGGCCCCGGCCAGCGAGGACGAGACATGACACCAGCCGCCTTCGAGCGTCCGGCCCCGAACGCGCCCCCGCCGCGGATCGCGGCGATCGACGTGGCGCGCGGCATCGCCATCGTCGCCATGGTGATCTTCCACGCCGCCTACGACCTCTCGACCTTCCGGGTGATCGCCACGGATGTCGCCAACAGTCCGGGCTGGCGGCTGTTTGCCGGCGCCATCGGCGGCTCGTTCCTGACGCTGGTTGGCGTCAGTCTCGTGCTGGCCACCCGTCAGGGTCTTGACTGGCCGGACTTCCTGCGGCGGCTGGCGCTGGTCGCGGGCGGCGCGGCGCTGGTGACGCTCGGCACCTGGCTGTGGATGCCGGACTTCTTCGTCTTCTTCGGCATCCTGCACCTGATCGCTGTCGGCAGCGTCATCGCGCTGCAGTTCCTGGCCCTGCCGCCGGTCCTGACGCTGGCCGCCGCCGGCCTGTGCTTCGCGCTGCCGCTGCTGGTCGCGCTTCCGGCGCTGGACCAGCGCTGGCTGCTCTGGACCGGCCTCAGCCAGTTGCCCGTCGACACCGCAGACTATTATCCGGTCCTGCCGTGGTTCGGCTTCGTGCTGCTCGGCGTGGCGCTTGCCCGCATCGCCGTGAAGCAGGGATGGGCGAACCGCATCGCGGCCTTTCGCGCCGATACGCGGCCCTGGCCGATCCTGACATGGATGGGGCGCCGCAGCCTGCCGATCTACCTGATCCACCAGCCGGTCCTGATCGCGCTGATCAGCGCCTTCGTCTGGATGAGGCCGACCGCTGCGCTGCCGCCAACCCGGGCGGATGCCGAAACGCGGCCCTTCGTCGAGGCCTGCATGCGCACCTGCGTCAGCAACGGCAAGGCAGCCGACGACTGCCAGGATGCCTGCCAGTGCACGGCCGACGGCCTGCGGCGCGACGGGCTGTGGCAGCAGGCACTCTCCGGCCAGATGAGTACGCCGGAGCGGACGCGGGTCGGCGAGATCGCGCGGGTCTGCACGCAGGGGGAGTGAGAGGAGCGAATTCGCGACTCGACCTCTCCAGCCTCGCCATGGCCGGGCTCGTCCCGGCCATCCACGACTTGAACACCGTCGTAGACAGGAAGTCGTGGATGCCCGGCACAAGGCCGGGCATGACGTGATGAATGCGCGCGGTCTTATCCGAGCGCCTTCACCTCCTCGTGCCGGAAGCAGCCGGTCATGTGGTCGTTGGTCATGCCCACCGCCTGCATGAACGCATAGACGATGGTCGGCCCGACGAAGGTGAAGCCGCGCTTCTTCAGGTCCTTCGATATCGCCTGCGCGACCTCGGTCTCGGTCGGCACTTCGGAGCGATCCCTGAAGTTCGGCTGCAGGGGCCGGCCATCGACATAGCCCCACAGGTAGTCCGAGAAGCCCTGCCCCCTCGCCATCATGTCACAGTAGATGCCCGCGGACTTCACGGTGCCGACGATCTTGGCGCGGTTGCGGATGATGCCGGGATCGGCCATCAGCGCCTCGACCTTGTCCGGCCCGTAGCCGGCGATGACCTCCGGCCGGAAGCCGTCGAAGACCTGCCGGAAATGCTCGCGTTTCCTCAGGATGGTGATCCACGACAGGCCCGCCTGGAAGCCGTCGAGGATCAGTTTCTCGAACAGCGCGCGGTCGTCGCGCTCCGGCACGCCCCAGTCGGTGTCGTGATAGGCGACATACAGGGGATCATGGCCGGGCCACCAGCAACGGGGCTTGCCGTCTGCATGATCGGTAAGCAACATTCAGGTCTCCTGCCGAATTATTTTACACTTAAAATATTTTGCGCGGGCGGGCTTGTTCACGGCGATTCCGCAACGATAATGCCTTGGCATCGGCCGCGACCACGGACAAGCCCGGGAGCGGCTTTGGACCTGAGGCATCCTCGGGGTGGGAGGTTTTCGATGAAGCGTATCCTTGCAACACTGGCGCTCGGCGCCGCCGGCCTGTTCGGCATGGCCGCAGCCCATGCGCAGGAGCCGATCCGCATCGGCGTGATCCAGACCCTATCCGGCCCTGCTGCCGTGCTGGGTCAGCAGGCGCGCGACGGCCTCCAGCTCGCGGTGCGCCAGCTCGGCGGCCGGATGGGCGGCCGCGAGGTGCAGGTCATCGTCGTGGACGACGAACTGAAGCCCGATGTCGCGGTTCAGCGCGTTCAGGCCCTCCTCGACCGTGACCGCGTCGATTTCGTCGTCGGCCCGATCTTCTCGAACATCCTCCAGGCGATCCACGCTCCGGTGGTCAATTCGCAGCGCGCCTTCCTGATCAGCGCCAATGCCGGCCCGTCGAGCTTCGCCGGTCGCGGCTGCCATGAGAACTTCTTCGTCACCTCCTACCAGAACGACCAGGTTCACGAGGTTCTCGGCGCCTATGCCCAGCGCCGCGCCATGAAGAAGGTGTTCCTGCTGACCCCGAACTATCAGGCCGGGCGCGACGCCATGGCCGGCTTCAAGCGGCATTTCCGCGGCGAGATCGCCGACGAGGTCTATGTGCCGCTGAACCATCTCGACTTCGCCGCCGAGCTCGCCCGCATCGGCTCCTCCGGCTCGGACGGCCTGTTCACCTTCATGCCGGGCGGCATGGGCGTGAACCTCGTGCGCCAGTACGGGCAGGCGGGCCTCACCCAGCGCGTGCCCTTCCTCTCGGCCTTCACGGTGGACGAATCCACCCTGCCGGCCCAGCAGGACGCCGCCATCGGCATGATCGCCGGCATGACCTGGGCGCCGAACATGGACAATCCGCAGAACAAGAAGTTTGTCGCGGACTACGAGGCGGCCTTCGGCTCGGTGCCCGGCTCCTACGCCATGCAGGCCTATGACGCCGCCATGCTGATCGACAGCGCGGTGCGCGCCACCAACGGCAACCTGTCCGACCGCGCCGCCGTGCGCACGGCGCTCCGCAAGGCCGACTTCACCTCGCTGCGTGGCCGCTTCCGCTTCGCCAACAACCACTATCCGATCCAGGACTTCTACACCGTGCGCGCCGCCAAGCGTGCGGACGGCAAGTTCCAGACCGAGATCGTGGAGCGCATCTTCGAGAACTACACCGACGTCTACGCCGCCCAGTGCCCGATGCGGTGGTGACGGCACAACCCACCCTCTCCCGAGGGGAGAGGGTGGCAGCGGCAGCTGCCGGGTGACGGGCGCAAGCCGTCACCCTCGCAAGCCTTCTGTTCTGCGGGCTGTCATTGACCCGCCTGCCCTCACCCGGCGCCTTGCGGCGCCACCCTCTCCCACGAGGGGAGAGGGTTTCCGATCGGCCCCCGATGTCCTCCACGCTGCTCATCATCCAGACGCTGAACGGGCTGCAGCTCGGCATCCTGCTGTTCCTGATCGCGGCGGGGCTGACGCTGGTCTTCGGCGTCATGGACTTCATCAACCTCGCCCACGGCGTGCAGTACATGCTGGGCGCCTATCTCGCCGCCATGTTCGTCGCCTGGACCGGCAGCTTCGTCATCGGCCTCGTCCTCGCGCTCGCCACGGCGCTGGCCTTCGGCCTGCTGCTCGAAGTCGTGGTGATGCGCCACCTCTATGACCGCGACCATCTGGACCAGGTGCTGGCGACCTTCGGCCTGATCCTGTTCCTCAACGAGGGCGTGAAGATCGTCTGGGGCGCGGCTCCCCTGCAGGTGCCGATCCCGGCCGCGCTGTCCGGCTCCATCCGCATCGCCGACGGCGTGCTCTACCCGGTCTGGCGACTGGCGATCATCTTCTCCGGCCTCGCGGTCGCGCTCGGCCTCTATCTGGTCGTCGCCAAGACCAAGGTCGGCATGCTGATCCGCGCGGGCGCGACCAATGCGCCAATGGTCTCGGCGCTCGGCGTCGACATCCGCCGCCTGTTCATGATCGTCTTCGGCTTCGGCGCCATGCTCGCGGGCTTTGCCGGCAGCATGGCCGCGCCGGTCTTCTCGGTCGAGCCCGGCATGGGCGACAACCTCCTGATCCTCGCCTTCGTCGTCATCGTCATCGGCGGCATCGGCTCTATCCGCGGCGCCTTCATCGGCGCGCTGCTGGTCGGTCTGGTCGACACGCTGCTGCGCTCCTTCTCCGTCGACCTCCTGCGCATGACCGGCCTCTCGCCGTCCGACGCGCGCACCATCGGGCCGGCCATCGCCTCCATGTCGATCTACATCCTGATGGCCGCCGTGCTGTTCTTCCGGCCGACCGGCCTGTTCCCGGCCAAGGGCTGAACCATGGCCGACACCGCCCTCGCCGCACCCACCGCATCCCCGCCCCTCTGGCGGCGCTGGTGGCTGCCGGCCCTCGTCTTCCTGGCGCTCGCCGTCGTGCCGCTGATCTGGCCGGAGCGCTTCGTGCTCGGCCTTGTCTCGCGCGCCATGATCATGGGCATTGCGGCGCTCTCCCTCGACCTGATCCTCGGCTACGGCGCGATGGTCTCGTTCGGCCATGCCGCCTTCCTCGGGCTCGGCGCCTATGCGGTGGCGATCCTGTTCGAGCACGGCATCGTCGAGGCGGGCATCGCCTTCCCCGTCGCGATCCTCGTCGGAGCCACCTTCGCCCTCGTCACGGGCGCGATCTCGCTGAAGACCCGCGGCGTCTATTTCATCATGATCACGCTGGCCTTCGGGCAGATGGCCTTCTTCACGGCCACCAGCCTCTCGGCCTATGGCGGCGACGACGGCCTCAGGATGTTCCACCGCTCGGAACTGTTCGGCACGCGCATCCTCGCCAACGAGGCAACCTTCTATTTCGTCGTGCTCGGCACGCTGCTCGGCTGTTATCTCCTGCTGAAGGCCATCGTCGCCTCGCGCTTCGGCCGCGTGCTCAGGGGCGCCAAGGAGAACGAGCGGCGGATGCGTGCGCTCGGCTTCGACCCGTTCCGCTACCGCCTCGCGGCCTATGTCATTTCCGGCGCGATCTGCGCGCTGGCGGGTGCGCTGTTCGCCAATCTCGGCCTGTTCGTCGCGCCCGCCTACATGACGTGGCAGCGCTCCGGCGAGTTCATCGCCATGGTGGTGGCCGGCGGAATGGGCACGCTGCACGGCGCGATCATCGGCGCCATCGGCATCACGCTGATCGAGGAATGGCTGGCCGAGCTGACGCAGCACTGGAAGGCGATCTTCGGACCGCTCGTCGTGCTGGTCGCGATCTTCGCGCGGGGCGGCATCGTCAGGCTCATCGACCGGGGAGGCCGCTGATGAGCTCGCCCATCCTCTCGCTCAACGGCCTCGCCAAGAGCTTCGGCGCTCTGAAGGTCACGGATGGCGTAACGCTGGACATCGCGCCGGGCGAAATCCATGCGGTCATCGGCCCGAACGGCGCCGGCAAGACCACGCTGATCGGCGAGATCACCGGCGAGGTGCCGCTCGACGCAGGCACGGTGACTTTCGCGGGCCAGGACATCACCCGCTGGCCGGTGCATCGGCGGGCGCTGGCCGGCCTGACCCGTTCGTTCCAGATCACGCAGGTGCTGCCGGGCTTCTCGGTCGTGGAGAATGTCGCGACCGCCGCGCAGGCCCATGACGGGTCCTCGTTCAGCTTCTTCCGCCCGGCCGCCACGGAGCGACGGCTCAACGACCGGGCCATGACCGCGCTCGCGCAGGTGGGGCTCGCCGACCGCGCGCGGTCGGGTGCGGCCAGCCTGTCCCACGGCGAGAAGCGCCAGCTCGAAATCGCCATGGCGCTGGTGGCGGAGCCCAGGCTGCTGCTGCTCGACGAACCGATGGCCGGCATGGGCCGCGAAGAGACCGAGCGCATGGTCGACGTGCTCATGGCGCTCAAGGGGCGCTATCCCATGGTGCTGGTGGAGCACGACATGCACGCTGTGTTCCGCCTCGCCGACCGCATTTCCGTGCTGGTCTACGGCCGCGTCATCGCTTCGGGCACGCCGGACCAGGTGCGCGCCGATCCCGCCGTCCGCGAGGCCTATCTGGGCGAGGAGGAATTCGCATGAGCGATCCCGACCTGCCCGAGACACTGGACGCGGAGACCCGCCTCGCCCACCAGCCCCGCGATGCCCGGCCGGAACTGCGCCTGTGGCTGCGGCTGCTCACCTGCACCACCATGATCGAGCGTGAGATCAGGCGGCGGCTCGCCGACCGCTTCCAGATCACCCTGCCGCGCTTCGACCTGCTGGCACAGCTCGACAAATCGCCCGAGGGCATGACGCTCGGCGAAATATCGCGGCGCATGATGGTGACCAACGGCAATGTCACCGGCCTCGTCGCCCGCATCGCCGAGCAGGGCTATGTCGAGCGCCGCCGCGACGAGAAGGACGGGCGTGTGCAACGCATCGCCATGACCGAGAAGGGCCACGAGGATTTCGTCCGCATGGCGCGCGAGCACGGCGCCTGGGTGCGCGAACTGCTGGGCGACCTCGAACCCGGCGAGCGCGAGGTGCTGATGAGCCTGCTGGCGCGCACCAAGGCGAGCGTCGCGCGCGCCTCGGCGCCCCGCGTGGAGGCGGCGGAATGATCAGGTTCCTCCGCCCGTCATCCCCGGCCGAGCGCAGCGAGGGGAAGGGGACCCAGGAGTTGCAGAGCGCCATCCCCCACGGAATCGCCCGTCCATTGCTGGTCCCCCTTCCCTCGCCCTTCGGGCTCGCCGGGGGTGACGGGAAGCAGCGGAAACGCGGTGCCTCCCTATGCTGACCGTCTCGAACCTCGAAGCCGGCTACGGCGACGTGCAGGTGCTGTTCGGCGTTTCGTTCAGCATCGCCAGGGGCGAGGTCGTGACCCTGCTCGGCCGCAACGGCATGGGCAAGACGACCACGGTCAAGTCGGTCTTCGGCCTCCTGAAGCCGGCAGCAGGGACCATCGACGTCGGCGGCATCGCGCTCGCGGGACGCCCGCCGTTCAGGATCGCGCAGGCGGGGCTCGGCCTCGTCCCCGAAGGCCGGCAGATATTCCCGAACCTCGACGTCGAGGAAAACCTCGTCGCCACCGCCGCCAATCGCGGGCACGGCGACAGTGCCTGGACGCTTGAGCGCGTCTATGCGTTCTTCCCGCGCCTGAAGGAACGCCGCCGCAACATGGGCAACCAGCTGTCGGGCGGCGAACAGCAGATGCTGGCCATTGGCCGCGCGCTGATGACCAATCCGAAGCTGCTGGTGCTGGACGAGGCGACGGAAGGCCTCGCCCCCGTCATCCGCGCCGAAATCTGGGCCTGCCTCCAGCGCCTCAAGCAGGACGGCCAATCGATCCTGGTCATCGACAAGAACGTCGATGCTCTGGTCAAACTGGCGGACCGGCACCTGATCCTGGAAAAGGGCCGGATCGTCTGGGAAGGGACCGGCGCGGATTTCGTCGCCAGCCCCGACCTGAAGGACCGCTACCTGCACGTTTGAACGGGGCATGACATGACGACGCCGCTCGCCGAGACGATCGCCCGCGAATACGGCACGCCCGCCGTGGTCATCGACATGGACCGGGTCGAGGCCAATATCGCCCGCGTGCAGGCCCAGTGCGACAAGGCGGGCCTCGCCAACCGGCCGCACATCAAGACCCACAAGAGCCCGGAACTCGCGAAGCTGCAGGTCGCGGCCGGCGCGAAGGGCATCACCTGCCAGAAGATCGGCGAGGCCGAGGTGATGGCGGCGGCAGGCATCGACGACATCCTGATCAGCTACAACCTCCTCGGCGAGGAGAAGATGGCGAGGCTCGGCCGGCTGCTCGAGTCGACGACCGTGACCGTCGCGGCCGACAATGCCACCGTGATCGGCGATCTGCCCAAGGCCGCGGGCATTGCCGGCCGGCCGCTCGGCGTCGTCATCGAATGCGACACCGGGCGCAAGCGCGCGGGCGTCGAGACGCCGGGCGAGGCGATCGAACTCGCCAAGCTGATCGCCGCCTCACCCGGCCTCGCCTTCAAGGGCTTCATGATGTACCCGACCGAGGACGGCTGGCCGGAGGCACAGAAGTTCCTCGACACGGCGCTGGCCGGCATCAGGCTGGAAGGGCTGGAGGCCGAGATCATCTCCACCGGCGGCTCGCCGAACCTGAAAAATCTCGGCCGGCTGAAGGGCGCGACCGAGCACCGCCCGGGCACCTACATCTACAACGACCGCATGCAGGTCGAGGCGGGCGTGGCAACGCTCGACGACTGCGCCCTCTCCGTCTACTCGACCGTGGTCAGCCGGGCGGGCGCCGACCGCGGCATCCTCGATGCCGGTTCCAAGACGCTGACCTCCGATCCCGGCGGCGGGCTCGACGGTTTCGGCCTCATCCTCGAGCACCCGGAAGCGCGGATCGCGAAATTCGCCGAGGAACACGGCTTCCTCGACCTCGCCAGATGCAACGAGCGGCCGAAGGTCGGCGATGTCGTGCGCATCGTGCCGAACCATGTCTGCGTCGTCGTCAACATGGTCGACGAGGTGGTGATGGTGCGCGGCGACGAGATCATCGGCATTCTTCCCGTCGCGGCCCGCGGCAAGCTGCGCTGATCCGCCGCCGGGACGCGCGCCGATCCCGGCCTTGCCAGACGAGGCCGCGGCCGGCCACAGTCCCTGCCCCGCATGCCGGAGAGACAGTCCGATGAGCCCTGAAGACAAGCTTGCCCAGATGGGCCTGATCCTGCCGGCGACGCCGACGCCTGCCGGCAATTACGTGCCGTTCAAGCGCGACGGCAATATCGCCTATCTCGCGGGACAGGGGCCGAGGAAGGCCGACGGCACGCTGCATACCGGCAAGGTCGGCGGCAATGTCACGGTTGAGACCGCCTATGAGCACGCCAAGCTCGTCGGCCTCCAGCTTCTGGCCTCCGCGAAGGCAGCGGCCGGCGGCGATCTCTCCAAGGTCGAATTCCTGAAAGTGCTGGGCATGGTCAACGGCACGCCGGATTTCGGCGACCATCCGCGCGTCATCAACGGCTTCTCCGACCTCGTCGTGGCGGTGCTCGGCGAGCGCGGACGGCACGCCCGCTCGGCGGTCGGCATGGGCTCGCTGCCCATGGGCATCACCGTGGAGATCGAGGCGGTGATCCGCATCCACGACTGAATGACAGGAACGGCCTGACGACGCGGCCACCGTCTTCGTCCTGACCCGGCTTGCCGCGACGCGTCATCCCCGGCCGAGCGAAGCGAGGGGAAGGGATCCAGACTTTTCTTGAAAAAGTCGGCGCACGGCTTTGGGACCATGCCTCTTGAATAAAAGCACCTGGACCCCCTTCCCTCGCCGCTTCGCGGCTCGCCGGGGGTGACAGGCTGAGTACCCGTCAAGCCGCGGCGGGCGTCCTACTCCGCCACGACGGCCGTCGCCTCGATCTCGATCTTCGCGGCCTTCTCCACCAGCCGCACCACCTGCACCACGGCCATGGCCGGATAGTGCTGGCCGAAGATCGCCCTGTAGGCCTTCCCGAGCGGCTTGAGGTTGGCGAGATACTCCTCGACATCGGTCACGTACCAGGTCAGCCGCACGATGTGCGACACGCTGGCGCCGCCCGCCTCGATGATCGCCTTGATGTTGCTGAAGCACTGAAGCGCCTGCCCCGCGAAGTCCTCGGGAAACTTGCCCATCAGGTCCCAGCCGACGACGCCGCCCGTGACGACGATGCGCCCCTTCGCGCTCATGCCGTTGGCATAGCCGACAGGCTTCAGCCAACCCTCGGGGTTGAGGCTGACGGGGCGCTCGTCCTCGTCGGCGAGCGGCATGGGGATCACGGGTTTCACGGGCTTGCTCATCTCGTTCACTCCGCCGCGGTCATTCGGCAGCCTTGGCGGCATCGCGCGCGACGGCCTCGCGCACGGCTTCCTCGCGGAGCGCGAAGCGTTGCAGCTTGCCGGTCTCGGTGCGCGGCAACCGGTCCACGAAGGCGATCTCGCGAGGATATTTGTACGGGGCGATCTCGTTCTTGACGAAGATCTGCAGCTCGACGGCGAGTGCCGGGGTCACCGTCACGTCGGGCTTCACCACGACATAGGCCTTCACGATCATGCCGCGCTCGGGGCATGGCTGGCCGACGACGCCAGCCTCCGCCACCGCCGGGTGCGCCAGCAGCGCCGCCTCGACCTCGGGACCGGCGATGTTGTAGCCGGCCGAGACGATCATGTCGTCGTTGCGCGCCTGATACCAGAAATAGCCGTCGGCATCGGCCATGTAGGTGTCGCCGGTGATGTTCCAGCCGTTCTCGACATATTTTGCCTGCCGCTCGTCGGCGAGGTAGCGGCAGCCGGTCGGCCCGCGCACGGCGAGGCGGCCGGGCGTGCCGGGAGGCAAATCCTCGCCCGCGAGGCCGACGACCTTCGCTTCGTAGCCCGGCACGGGAAGGCCGGTCGCGCCCGGCCTGATCTTGCCCTCCGGCGCGGCGATGAAGATGTGCAGCATTTCGGTCGCGCCGATGCCGTCCATCAGGTCCAGGCCCGTCGCCTCCTTCCAGGCATCGAAGGTCGCCTTGGGCAAAGCCTCGCCGGCCGAGACGCATTTCCTCAAGCTCCGCCAGTCGTGCTCCTTCAGGCTCGCGATCATGGCGCGGTAGGCGGTCGGCGCGGTGAAGCAGATGGTCGGCCGGTATTCGGCGATGGCGGGCAGGAGGTCGCCCGGCGGCGCTTTCTCCAGAAGAACGGTGGAGGCGCCGACGCGGAACGGGAACAGCGCGAGCCCGCCGAGGCCGAAGGTGAAGGCGAGCGGCGGCGACCCGATGAAGCGGTCATCCGCGGTCGGCTTCAGCACGTTGCGCGAATAGGCGTCGCAGATGGCGAGCAGGTCGCGGTGGAAATGCATGGTGCATTTCGGCTGGCCGGTCGTGCCCGACGTGAAGCCGAACAGGCAGACATCGTCGCGCGCCGTATCGACGGCGGCGAACGTGTCGCGGGCCGCGGCCGCCATGCCCTTGAGCTCGCTGAAGGGCACGATGCGCTTCAGAAAAGTCGAACCGCCCGCCGTCTTCTGCAATTCGTCGATCAGGCGATCGTCGCACAGCGCCAGCGCGACCTCGGCCTTGTCGACGATCTGGCCGAGCTCCTTTGCCCGCAGGAGCGGCATGGTGGCGACTACGATGCCGCCTGCCTTGATCACCGCCAGATAGGCCGCGACCATCATCGGGTTGTTGGGCGCGCGCAGCAGAACGCGATTGCCCGCGACGAGGCCGAGATCGTTCACCAGCACATTGGCGACGCGGTCGATCTCGCGGGCGAGGTCGGCATAGGTCCAGCGCGTGCCGTCAGGCGCGATGACGGCGATCCGGCCGCCCCGCCCCTCGGCGACATGGCGATCGACAAATTCGGTCACGCAGTTGAGGCGTTCGGGATAGTGCAGTTCCGGCCGCTCGAACAGGAAGAGAGGCAGCGCCTCCGTCGCGGGGAGACCGCGCGCCGCGAACGTATCGACATGGGCTGAGGCGGCCATCGTTCCTCCTAGCCGGCAGCCTTCGCCGCCGCTTCGGCTTCACCAAGATGCGCCCTCGCGATGACGACCTTCTGGACCTCGGTCGCGCCCTCGTAGATGCGCAGCGCCCTGATCTCCCGGTACAGTTCCTCCACCTTCTCGCCCTTCTTGACGCCGAGGCCGCCGAAGACCTGGATCGCCCGGTCGATGACCTTCTGGGCATTTTCTGTCGCGACCATCTTGGCGATGGCCGCCTCTTTGGTGATGCGCGGCTTGCCCTGGTCCTTCGCCCAGGCGGCGCGGAACACCAGCAGCGCGGATGCTTCGAGTTCGGCGACGCTGTCGGCGAGCGAAGCCTGCGTCAGCTGAAGATCGGCCAGCGGTGCGCCGAACATGTGGCGGCCCCTGGCGCGGCGGGTCGCCTCGTCGAGCGCGCGATAGCCCATGCCGAGAGCCGCGGCGGCAACCGTCGGGCGGAACACGTCAAGATTGGCCATGGCCATGGCGAAGCCGCCGCCCGCCTTGCCGATCAGCGCGTCCTCCGGCAGCTGGCACCCGTCGAATTTCAGCGTTGCCAGCGGGTGCGGCGCGATGACGTCGATCCGCTCGGCGATGGAGAAGCCCGGCATGTCCGGTGTGACGATGAAGGCGGATATGCCGCGCGCGCCCGGCGCCTCGCCGGTGCGGGCGAAGACGACATAGCGGTCGGCGATGCCGCCGTTGGAGATCCAGGTCTTGGTGCCGTCGAGCTGCCAGCCGCCGGCGACCCTCGTGGCGGTCGTCGAGAGCGCCGCGACATCCGAGCCGGCATCCGGCTCCGACAGGGCGAAGGCGGCGATGGACCTGCCGTCGCGAACCGACGGGCAAGCGGCCGCCCTCTGGGCCTCCGTGCCGAACAGCGAGATGACGCCTGTGCCGAGCCCCTGCATGGCAAAGGCGAAATCGGCGAGCCCCTCGACATAGCCGAGCGTCGCGCGCGTGATGCAGAGCGTGCGCACGTCGAGGTTTTCGGTGAGACCACCCTGATCGCCGGGCACGCAGGCGCGCAGCCAACCGGCCTCGCCCATGGCCTTGACCAGGCGTCGGCAGGAGCCATCCACGTCATGATGGTCGACAAGCGGCGGCACTTCGCGCGCGGCCCATTCGGCAAGCCGCGCCGCGTAGTCGCGGTGGCGATCCTCGAAAAAGGGAAGGGCGAGGAGGTCGGCGGGGAGCATGTCAGTCGCCCTCGAAGACCGGCTTGGTCTTCGCCGCGAAGGCCTCGAAAGCGCGGCGGAAGTCCTTCGTGTCCATGCAGATGGCCTGCGCCATGGCCTCGGCCTCAATGGCCTCGTCCACCGACATGGTCCATTCCATGTGCAGCATGCGCTTGGTGATGCCGTTGGCGAAGGTCGGACCCGCCGAGATCTCCTCGGCCAGCGCGGTTGCCTCGGCGAGCACGGTTTCGGGGGTCGCGAGGCGGTTGAAGAAGCCCCAGGCGTGACCCTCCTCGCCGCCCATCATCCGGCCGGTGTAGAGCAGCTCGGACGCCCTGCCCTGCCCGATGATCCGCGGCAGGATCGCGCAGGCGCCCATGTCGCAGCCGGCAAGGCCGACCTTGTTGAACAGGAAGGCGACCTTGGCCTTGGGCGTGCCGACGCGCAGGTCCGAGGCCATGGCGATGATGGCGCCCGCACCGACGCAGATGCCGTCGATGGCGGAGATGATCGGCTGCGGGCAGGCGCGCATCGCCTTGACCAGTTCGCCGGTCATGCGCGTGAACTGCAGCAGCCCCGGCATGTCGCGGCCGGTCAGCGGCTCGATGATCTCGAAGACGTCGCCGCCGGCGCAGAAATTGCCGCCGGCGCCGGTGACGACGATGGTCTTGATGGACGTGTCGAAGGCCAGCGCCCGGAACAGGTCGCCGAGCTCGGCATAGCTCTCGAAGGTCAGCGGATTCTTCCGGTCAGGCCGGTTCAGCGTGATGGTCGCGACCTTATCCCTGACCTCCCAGAGGAAGTGGGTCGACTGCCAGTCCGACAGCTTCTGACGATGGGGAATGCGGTGGGTCGGAGCCTGCATCATCCTGTCCTTCAAATCTCTCCGCCCGCCACCGGCAGGGCGATGCCGGTCACGGCGGCGGCGGCATCCGAAACGAGCCAGAGGACGGCGGCGGCCACCTCCTCCGGCTTCACGAGGCGGCCGATGGGCATGGTCTTCGTCAGGTCGGCCAGCGCGGCCTCGGGCGTGCGGCCGGTCTTCGCCACGATGGTATCGATGGAGCCGGCGACGAGGTCGGTCTCGGTGAAGCCGGGGCACACGCAGTTGATGGTGACGCCGGAGGTCGCGACCTCCCTGGCCAGCGCGCGCGTCAGACCAACAACCCCGTGTTTCGCCGCGCAATAGGCGGAGACATAGGGGTAGCCGGTGAGGCCGGCGGTCGAGGCGACCGAGACGATGCGGCCCTGCCCGCGCTCGACCATGCCCGGCAGCGCGAGGCGGATGCCGTCGAAGACGGAGGTCAGGTTCAGCGCGATCATCCGCTCGAACAGCGCGCGGTCCATGCGCTTCACGGGCGCGGTTTCGGCATGTCCGGCATTGTTGACGAGGATATCGAGCGGGCCGGCAAAGGTGAGCGCGGCGTGCAGCGCTTCCGGGTCGGTCACATCTGCGACCACGTGGGCGCTCGCATCGCCCGCCTCGACGGCCTCGCGCAGCGGCGTCTGGCTACGGCCGAGCACCGTGACATGGGCGCCCTGCCCGCTCAAGCCGCGCGCGATGGCACGGCCGATGCCGCGCCCGCCGCCGGTGACGAGGGCGCGCTTGCCGGCAAGCGGCAGGTGGGCGGATGATCCGGCAGCGTCGGGTCGGGTCGGCATCGCAGCCTCCTGACGGAATGTTTTAGGCTTCAAATATTTTCGGGCAAGAGGCTTCGCCGTGCTTGCCGGCAATTATTTTAAGCCTAAACTATTTTCCGGCGACCGAGGCGAGGATCAGGCCATGCGCATCGCGGTGATCGGCGGCGGGCCCGGCGGGCTCTATTTCGCCATCCTGATGAAGAAATGGCGGCCGGCGGCTGACATCACCGTCTTCGAGCGCAACCGCCCCGACGACACGTTCGGCTTCGGCGTCGTGTTCTCCGACGCGACGCTCGACATTTTCGAGCGCTACGACGCCGAGAGCTACCGGGCGATCACCGACCATTTCGCCTATTGGGACGACATCGAGGTTCGCTTCAAGGACACCGTGCACCGGATCGGCGGCAACGGCTTCTGCGGCTGCTCGCGCCAGCAATTGCTGATCCTGCTGCAGAACCGCGCGAAGGCCCTCGGCGTCGGGCTGAAATTCCAGGCCGAGGTGGAGCCGGACCTCGCCGCTTTCGCCGGCTACGACCTGATCGTCGCGGCGGACGGCATCAATTCGCGCATCCGCGAGGCGAACCGCGGGCATTTCGCGCCGGAAGTGGACCTGCGCCCCAACAAGTTCACCTGGCTCGGCTCGACCCGCGAGCTCGACGCCTTCACCTTCTTCTTCCGCGAGACGCCGCACGGCATCTTCATCGCCCATACCTACCAGTACGAACCGGGCCGTTCGACCTGGGTGATCGAGACCGATCCGGAGACCTTCGCCCGCGCCGGCCTGGATGCGATGGACGAGGAGGCTTCCGCCCGTTTCCTCGAAGGCATTTTCGCGGAGGAACTCGCCGGCCATCCGCTGATCACCAATCGCTCGCTTTGGCGCCAATTCCCGATGATCCGCTCGAAGCGCTGGGTGAAGGACAATGTCGTCCTGATCGGCGATGCCAAGGGCACGGCGCATTTCTCCATCGGCGCGGGCACCAAGCTCGCCATGGAGGACGCCATCGCGCTGTTCGACGCGTTCCGGGCGAAGGGCGCCGTGAAGGAGGCGCTGGCGTCCTACGAGACCGACCGGCGCGAGGAGGTGGAGCGCACCCAGCACGCCGCCGATGTCTCGCTCGTCTGGTTCGAGCATGTCGACCGCTTCTGGGACATGGACCCGCGTCAGTTCGCCTTCGGCCTGATGACCCGCTCCAAGGCCATCACCTACGAGAACCTGAAGCTGCGCGCGCCGGACTTCATCGCCACCGCCGACCGCATGTTCGCGGAGGGCGCGCCGGGCGCCGATCTCGAAAAGCCGCGCCCGCCGCTGTTCCAGCCGCTGAGGCTGCGCGGCATGACGATCGAAAACCGCGCCGTCGTCTCGCCCATGTGCATGTATTCGGCTGTCGAGGGCATGCCGACCGACTGGCACACAGTGCACTACGGCGCGCGCGCCATCGGCGGCGCCGGCCTCGTCTATACCGAGATGGTCTGCATCGCGCCCGACGCGCGGATCACGCCCGGCTGCGCGGGCCTCTGGACCGACGAGCAGGAAGCGGCATGGACCCGCATCGTCGATTTCGCCCATGCCAATTCGACGGCGAAGGTCTGCCTCCAGCTCGGCCATGCCGGCCGCAAGGGCGCCTCGAAACTCATGTGGGACGGCATGGACCGGCCGCTGTCCGACGGCGCATGGCCCATCGTGTCGGCCTCGCCCATCCCCTACTACCCCGACAGCCAGGTGCCGGCCGAACTCGACGAGACCGGCATGGCCGGTATCGTCGGCGAGTTCGTTGCCGCGACCGAACGCGGCACCTGCTGCGGCTTCGACATGCTGGAACTGCACTGTGCCCACGGCTACCTGCTCGCGAGCTTCCTTTCGCCGCTCACGAACAGGCGGACGGACGGCTATGGCGGCACCGTGGAAAACCGGCTGAAATTCCCGCTGCGGGTGTTCGAGGCCATGCGTGCGGCATGGCCGGCGGAGAAGCCGATGTCGGTGCGCATCTCCGCGACCGACTGGGCCGAGGGCGGCATCACCGAGGCCGATTCCATCGTCATCGCCCGTGCCTTCGCGGAAGCCGGCGTCGACCTGATCGACGTCTCGACCGGCCAGACCTCGCCGAAGTGCCGGCCGGTCTATGGTCGCATGTTCCAGACGCCTTTTTCGGACGCGATCCGCAACGAAGCGGACGTGAAAACCATGTGTGTCGGCAATATCACCTCGGCCGACCAGATGAACACGATCCTCGCAGCCGGCCGCGCCGACCTCGTCGCGCTGGGCCGCCCGCACCTCGCCGATCCGTCCTTCATGCTGAAGGCCGCGGCCTGGTACGGCATCGACATCCACCAGCCGCCGCAATACCTGCCCGGCAAGGATCAGGCGCTGCGCAATGCCGTGAAGGACCGCGCCGATTTCGAGGCGCTGAAGGTGGCAGCGAAGCCGAAGCGCCACGCGCGCGGCAGTTTCGAGAAGCAGGCGGCGGAGTAGGGCCGCTCAGGCGATATCGGCAAGGCGGACGGCGACCATCGAGATGTCGGGATGGTTCGGCTTCAGAATGTCATTCTTCGAGAGCCGGCGGATGCTGCCATAGCCATCGGAACGCGGCTCCCGATGAACCGTGACTTCCAGCGCCTGCGCATTGACCACCCAGTAGTCTTCGACGCCGGCCCGGGCCATCAGGCCCGCCTTCACGCCGAGATCGAATCCGAGACTGGAATCAGCGATTTCGATCACCAACATGGCACGCTCGGCGGTGAGCCGCGGCGCCTCGCTGTAACGGTAGATGACGATATCCGGCTCGACATAGGTGAAATCGTCGAGCGTCAGCGTCGGTTCGATGCCGACAGCGAGATCGTCCGGCACCATGCCTACCAAAGCCTTGGTAAGCCGGTTCTGCACATTCTGATGGAAATTGTTCTTCGAGTTCACCTGGACGAACTCCCCCTCGATCAGTTCGAGCTTCTCGTCCGGCCCGATGATCCCGGTTTCGACCATGCGGAAGGCGTCCTCGACGGTGAACATCCGCCGGGTCGGCTCGTCAGCCTGCGGGGTGACCATCACGTTCATGGCGGCCTCCTTCGGCGCCATCATAGCAGCGATAATACATGATGTATTGAGACGGAGACCGCTCAGCGGCTGATCGCCGACAACCCGCCATCCACCGCGATTTCGGCGGCCGTGACATAGCGCGCCTCGTCGGAGACGAGGAACAGCACCGCCTGCGCGACGTCCCAGGCGTCGCCCATCTTGCCGGTCGGCACCTGCGCGTTGCGTGCCGCGATGAGCGCTTCCGCGTCGCCGCCAGCCACCGTCTTCGCCAGCCGGTGCTCCACCAGCGGCGTGTGCATGAGGCCGGGGATCACCGTGTTGCAGCGGATGTGCTGCTTCGCATAGGTCACCCCGATCGACCGCGAGAAGCCGAGAATGCCGAGCTTGGTCGTCGTGTAGGCGACATGCGGCCGGCCGGCCAGCACGCGCACGCCGGCGATCGAGGACAGGTTGACGATGGCGCCGCCGCCCTGCCGCTCCATGGCGGGAATGACATATTTGCAGGCGAGGAAGGCGGTCTTGAGGTTCAGGTCGAGCTGAAAGTCCCAGACCTCCTCGGTCATCGACACGGGGTCGCCGGGCGCGGAGCCACCGACATTGTTGACGAGGATGTCGATACGTCCGAAGCGCGCGAGGCAGTCGGCCACCGCCGCCTCGACATCGGCCGCTCTGGTCATGTCGACATTCGTCGCGAAACAGGTGCCGCCTTCGGCCTCGATCAGCCGCCTGGTCTCCTCGGCCGCCGCCCTGTCGATGTCGGTGCCGTAGATCGTTGCGCCCTGGCGCGCCAGCAGCACCGCGGTCGCCTTGCCGTTGCCCCAGCCCTCGCCCACCGATCCCGCGCCGGAGATGAAGGCGACCTTGCCCGTCAGATCATGCATCTTGAAGTCTCTCTGCGCGGAAGCGGCGGTCACACCAGCACGGCGTGCTGCTTCATGCCCACCGTGCCGAAGACGCGGCGATAGCGCTCGATCTCGCCCTTCGGGCCGGTCGCCTTCAGCGGATTGTCGGAGAGCTTCACCGCCGGGCGGCCATTCGCCTCGATCACCTTGCAGACGACGGAGATCGGCGCCAGCGCGTCGGCATCGCCGTTCGGCACGCAACCCTTGAAGTCGTTGGTGAGATTGGTGCCCCAGCCGTAGCCGATGCGCACGCGGTCCTTGAAGTGGCGGGCCGTCTCCTCGATGGAATCGATATCCATGCCGTCGGAGAGGATGACCAGCTTCTTCGTGGGGTCGCGCCCCTTCTCGCGCCACCACTGGATCAGTTCCTCGCCGCCCTCGATCGGCTCCTTGGAATCCGGCCGCGCGCCGGTCCAGTCGGCCACCCAGTCCGGGGCGTGGGCGAGGAAATGCGCGGTGCCGAAACAGTCCGGCAGGATGATCCGCATGTTCTGGTCGTAGATGCGCGCCCAGTCCTCCAGAACGCGATAGGGCGCCTTCAGGAGATCCTCGTCGGTCTTCGCCAGCGCGGCATAGACCATCGGCAGTTCGTGGGCATTGGTGCCGATGGCCTCGATGCCGAGGTCCATGGCGAGCTTCATGTTGGACGTGCCGGTGAAGACGTCGGCGCCGAGAGCATCGGTCATCGCCTCCATCATCCATTGCTGCCAGAGGAAGCCGTGGCGGCGGCGCGTGCCGAAGTCGGAGATCTTCAGCGTGCCGACCTCGTCCTTGAGTCGGCGCAGCCGCTTGATCTTCTCCCAGGCCTTGGCCTTGGCATTGGCATAGAGGATGTCGAGCTCGAGCTTGGAGAGGTCGCGCATGGTCGCGCGCGCGCGCAGCTCGTTGATGATGGCGAGGGACTGCACTTCCCACATCGTGGTCTCGGCCCACCGCCCCGCGAAGGTCAGCTCGTATTGGCCGTCCCGCCGGGTCAGTTCGTAGTCCGGCAGCCGGAAATCCTTGAGGAAGGCGAGGTAGTCAGGCGTGAAAATGCGCTCGCGGCCGTAGAACGTGTTGCCGGCGAGCCAGATCAGTTCCTTCGGCGTGAAGCGCAGCCCGCGCGCATGGTCCAGTTGCTCGCGCAGCTCGCGTTCGTCGATGACGTCGGCGAGGCGCACGGTCCTGGTGCGGTTGTTCAGGGCGAAGGTCGCGGTCACATCCGGGTGGAAGCGCCGGATCAGCTGCTGCATGGCGAACTTGTAGTAGTCCGAATCCAGCAGCGACCGGATGATCGGGTCGAGCTTCCAGGTGTGGTTGTAGACACGGGTGGCGATATCGACCATGGGCGGCCCGACCGCGTTGCAACAGGGGCGCGGACCTTAGCAGGGCACCGCAGGATGAACAGTCACCCCAGGCCGCCATCGGCGCAAGGCAGCCTTTCAGGCACCCTGTATGCGCGCGCCCGCGCGCCTGGCGAACCATTCCGAGGCAACCAGCGCGACGAGGGCGATGACGATGGCGATGACGGTCAGGCGCATCGCTGCCTCGTCGCCGCCGGGGGCCTGCGTGTAGGTGTAGATCGCCGCCGAAATGGTCTGCGTCTCGCCGGGAATGTTCGAGACGAACGTAATCGTCGCGCCGAACTCGCCCAGCGCCTTGGCGAAGCAGAGCACCATGCCGGCGAGGATGCCCGGCAGCGCCAGCGGCAGGGTGACGGTGAAGAACACTGCAAGAGGATTGGCGCCGAGCGTCGCGGCGGCCCGCTCCAGCTTCACGTCGGACGCCTCGATGGACAGCCGGATGGCGCGCACCAGCAGCGGAAAGCCCATCACCGCGCAGGCCAGCGCCGCGCCGGTCCAGCGGAACGAGAAAACGATGCCGAAATGCTCGGCGAGGAAGGCGCCGACCGGGCCGCGCCGCCCCATGACGACGAGCAGCATGTAGCCGGTGACGACGGGCGGCAGCACCAGCGGCAGGTGAACGATGCCGTCGAGGATCGCCTTGCCCCAGAATTCCTTGCGGGCCAGCAGCCAGGCGATGGCGAGACCGAACGGCAGCGCGCAGACGGTCGCCCACGACGCGATCCGCAGCGACAGCTCGACGGCGGTCCATTCCTCAGGGGTCAGCGAGAACATGCGGCGGTCCCGATTGGCGCTATATCGAAACAGGTATAGCGCCAAATCGTGCCGCGCGTCAGCAGTCCTAGACGGAGACGGCCTCGCGCTTGACGCCGAATTCGCGGCCGGGGATCGAGGCGAGCAGCGCCTGCGTATACGGGTGCTGCGGATCGCCGAAGACCTTGCCGATGGGGCCGGCCTCGACCACCTCGCCGTTCTTCATCACCGCGACGAGGTCGCAGACCTGCGCGGCCACCCTGAGGTCGTGGGTGATGAAGACGATGGAGAGGCCCAGCCGCTGGCGCAGTTCCGCGAGCAGCCGCAGCACCTGCGCCTGAACCGAGACGTCGAGGGCGGAAACCGCTTCGTCCGCCACCAGCACTTCCGGCTGCAGCGCGAGCGCGCGCGCGAGGCCGATGCGCTGGCGCTGGCCGCCGGAGAATTCGTGCGGATAGCGGTCGGTCGCCGCCGGATCGAGCCCGACCAGCGAGAAGAGCTCCTTGGCCTTGGCCAGCGCCTCGGCGCGATCCATGCCATGGACGATGGGGCCCTGCGCCACCAGTTCGCCGGCCTTGCGGCGCGGATTGAGCGAGGCGAAGGGGTCCTGGAAGACCATCTGGATATGCCGGGTCGCGCGCCGCATCTCCTCGCGCGAGAGCTTGGCGAGATCGCGGCCGTTGAGGTTGATCACGCCGGTATCGGGATCGATCAGGCGCACGATGCAGCGCGCCAGCGTCGACTTGCCCGAGCCGGATTCACCGACGATGCCGATGGTGCCGCCCTTGGGCAGCGACAGGGTCACGTCCTTCACCGCATGGGTGACGCGGACGCCGCGGCCGAGGAAGCCGCCGGTGCGGAAGGTCTTCGACACATGCTCGACGGCGAGGATCGTCTCGCCCGACAGGGGCCGCGGCGGCGGCGCCTTCAGCGGCGGCACGGCGGCGATGAGCTGCTTCGTATAGGGGTGCTGCGGATCGTCGAGGATCTGCGCGGCAGGCCCCTGCTCGACCACGAGGCCGTGCTGCATCACCGCGACGCGGTCTGCAATCTCGGCGACGACGCCGAAATCGTGGGTGATGAACAGGACCGCCGTGCCCTTGCGCGCCTGAAGATCGCGGATGAGGGCGAGGATCTGCGCCTGCGTCGTCACATCGAGCGCGGTCGTCGGCTCGTCGGCGATCAGCACTTTCGGATCGAGGGCGAGCGCCATGGCGATCATGGCGCGCTGGCGCTGGCCGCCGGAGAGCTCGTGCGGATAGGCCCGCGCGGCGAGCTTGGGGTCCGGGATGCGGACTTCCTCCAGAAGCGAGAGAACCCGCTCGGTGATCGCCGCGCCCTTGAGCTTCGTGTGGATGGCGAACATCTCGCCGATCTGGTCGCCGATGGTGCGCAGCGGATTGAGCGCCGTCATCGGTTCCTGGAAGATCATCGCGATGCCGGCGCCGCGCACGTCGCGCATCTCGGCTTCGGTGAGCTGCGTCAGGTCGCGCCCGTCGAACAGCACCTTGCCGCCGTCGATCTCCACGCCGCCCGGCAGAAGCCGCATGATGGCATTGGCGGTCATCGACTTGCCGGAGCCGGATTCGCCGACGACGCAGAGAATCTCGTTCGACGAGATCGCCAGCGACACGTCCTTCATGGCGTGCGGGCGGTCGGCGCCCGCCGGCAGGCGGACGCTCAGGGCATCGAGCGTCAGGACGGCGGGGGATGCGTCGGTCATCGGCCCTTGAGCCTCGGGTTGAGGGCGTCGTTGAGGCCCTGGCCCACCAGCGAGACGGCGAGCACGGTGACGAGGATGGCGATGCCGGGAATGGCCGAGACGTACCACTGCACGCGCAGCACGTCGCGGCCGAGGCCGATCAGGTTGCCCCAGGAGGCGACGTTCGGATCGGACAGACGCAGGAAGGCGAGCGCGCTTTCGAGCAGGATCGACACGGCCATGACCACGCTCGCATAGACGATGACCGGCGGCAGGGCATTGGGCAGGATTTCGCCGAAGATCAGCTTCATGTCCTTGAGGCCGAGGGTCCGGCCGGCCTGCACGAACTCGCGGTTGCGCAGCGACAGGAATTCGGCGCGCGTCAGGCGGGCTGGCGCCGGCCAGGACACGATGCCGATGGCGATGATCACCGTCGTGATGTTGGAGCCGAACACCGCGACGAGAACCAGCAGCAGCAGGAAGTTCGGCAGCGTCTGGAACGCCTCGGTGATGCGCATCAGCACATTGTCGACCCAGCCGCCGTAATAGCCGGAGACCGCGCCGATCACGATGCCGATGATCACGGCGATGACCGTCGCCACGCCGCCGATCAGCAGCGAGATGCGCGCGCCGTAGAAGATCTGCGCGGCGATGTCGCGGCCGGAATTGTCGGTGCCGAGGGGAAAGCGCGGATTGGCGAAGGGCCAGACCAGCGGCCGGCCGGCCAGCGCCAGCGGATCGCGCGGGAAGAACCAGCCCGCGCTGACCGCCATGGCGATGACGCAGAGCAACAGGAACAGGCCGATGACGGCCGGCGGCGAACGGAAATAGGCGCGAACGAAAGCCACCGCTCAGCCCTCCGTCTTGATGCGTGGGTCGAGCCGCGCATAGACGAGATCGACGACGAAATTGACGGCGATCACGAGCAGCGCCGAGACGAAGATGATGCCGAGCAAGGTGTTCAGGTCGCGCTGGACGACGCTCTCATAGGCGAGCCGCCCGAGCCCCGGCAGCGAGAAGACGCTCTCCACCACCACCGAGCCGCCGAGCATGGTGCCGGCCTGAAGGCCGATCAGCGTGACCATCGGCAACAGCGCGTTGCGGAGCACGTGCCGGACGACGACGCGCGTCTCGTCCAGGCCCTTGGCGCGTGCGGTGCGGACGAAGTCGAGCGTCAGCACCTCCAGCATGGAAGCGCGCATGATGCGCAGGTAGATGGCCAGGAAGATCAGGCCCAGCGTCAGGGTCGGCAGGACGAGGTGCCGCGCCGTGTCCAGCACCAGCCAGATGCCTTCCTTGACCTGCGTGATGTCGCTGAGGCCGCCGGCCGGCAGCCATTGCAGGTAGATCGAGAAGACGACGATCGCCATCAGCCCGAACCAGAATGACGGCGTCGCGTAGAAGATCAGGCCGAGCGTCGAGATCAGCGTGTCGGGCCAGCGATTGACGCCGCGCGCCGCGATGACGCCGAAGACGATGCCGAAGAAGAAGGCAAAGGACAGCGACGCGGTCATCAGGAGGATGGTCGCCGGCAGGCGCTCGGCGATGACCTGCGCCACGGGCTTGCCGTAGATGGCCGAGAAGCCGAGGTCGAAGCGGATGAGCCGCCAGAGATAATTGCCAAGCTGGGCGGTCACCGAGAGGTCGAGGCCGTAGAAGCGGCGCAAATCCTCTGCGGTGCGGGCGTCGCCGCCGCCCATCTGCGCCATCATCGCGTCCACCGTGTCGCCGGGCGCGAGCTGGAGCAGCAGGAAGACGCCGACCAGGATCAGGATCAGCGTCGGGATCGAGGCGGCCAGTCGCCGCCCCGCAAGTCTCAGGATATGCATGGCTTCAGGCCGCCCGTGACATTCGTGCCGTCACTCGGCCAACCAAAGATCGTGCCAGGAGGTGGAGCCCCAGCGCGGCGTGTTCGAGTGGTTGCGGGCCTTGGCGGTGATGACCGTGACGAAGATCTGCTCGATCGGCATCCAGATCATCAGTTCGCCGTTGGCGCGCTTGACGAAATCGCCGTAGAGCGCCTTGCGCTTGGCCGCGTCGACCTCGGTCGCGGCGTCGTCGATGATCTTGTCGAGGGTCGCGTCGGCGACGCCCCACTGGTTGGTCCAGGGCGCGCCGACCGGCTGTCCCGACCGATACCAGACCGTGGTCGAGACCGCGGGATCGTTGCGGTACTGGTGCCAGCCCGTCGCCAGGTCGAAGGCGTGGTCGGCATAGACCGACTTCAGGAAGCCGCCGCCGTCGTTGCGGACGATCTCGACCCTGACGCCGACCTCGCCCAGCGACTGCTGGATGAAGGTGGACCACAGCGAGATGTCCTCGCCCCACGGCGCCGGCAGGAGACGCAGCGTCAGGCGCGTGCCGCCGGCGCCGGGGCGCAGGCCCGCCTCGTCGAGCAGCTTGATCGCCTTGGCCTTGTCGTAGGGGTACTGCGGCGTGTTGGCGCCCGGATAGAAATCCGTCGAGACCGACGGGATCGGGCCGGTGCCGATCTTGGCGAAGTCGCCGAGGAAGTTCTCGATGAAGAACGGCACGTTGATCGCGTGGGCGAGCGCCTGGCGAACCTTGATGTCGGCCAGTTCCTTGCGTCGGAAGTTGAATTCCAGCGTGTTGGTGCGGGCGTTGCCCTCGTTGCCCTTGGTCGAGACGACGAAGCGCGGATCCTTGCCGAGGCGAGCCATGTCGGAAATGGTCAGGCCCGAGAACGGCGAATAGTGCAGCTGGCCGGCCTCCATCTGCGCGGCAGCGGCGGCGCGATCGGTGATGACGCGCCAGACGATGCGGTCGAGATTGGCCGGTCCGCGCCAGTAGCCGTCGTGACGCTCGGCGATGACGTGCTGGCCGCGCTCGTAGCTGACGAACTTGAACGGGCCGGTGCCGACGGGCGCGAGGTTGACCGGGTTCTGGCGGATGTCGCCCTTGCCTTCATAGAGGTGGCGCGGCGAGATGTAGCCGAGATCGGGCAGCGCGCGCAGCAACAGGTTCAGCGGCATGGGCCGCTCGTAGCGGAAGATCGCGGTGTGCGGATCGGGCGTGTCGACGGCGGTCAGGAACAGCTGCAGCGTCGAGCCGTAATTGAGGATCTTCTTCCACATCTCCATGGCGGTGAACTGCACGTCCGCCGAGGTGAAGGGCTTGCCGTCGTGCCAGGTCACGCCCTGGCGCAGCTTGAAAGTGATGGTTTTGCCGTCCGGCGTCGCCTCCCAGCTCGTCGCCAGCACGCCGACCGGGTTGCCGGCGGCGTCCAGATCGACCAGCGCCTCCTGGATCTTGCCGCCGATGATGTAGACGCCGGTCGAGGCCTGGAGGCTCGGATTGAGCTGGCGCTGTTCGGCGCCGTAGTGGACCACGAAGACGCCGCCCTTGCGCGGCGCCTGCTGGGCGAAGGCGCGGAACGGATCGACGACGTTTGCGGCGATCGCCGCCGAAGTCATGAGCGCGGCGCGGCGGGTGAAGTCCATGGCAGGGCCTCCTGGCGAATGGGCTTGGAATGTACGATGGGGAACGGGGAAATCCCCGTCAATCATGCGGATGCTTGAAAAGTGGACGCGCCCGTCAATTGGGCACGAAGCTCACGATGACGCCGTTGACGACCTTCGCGGGCACGCTGACCTGCTCCTCGCCGTGGGCGACGCCGCCGGAAGCAGCCTTGGCCTTGGCAAGATCGGCCGTGCCGAGCACCAGCGCGACAGCGCCTTCCGAAGCCGCGCCGTCACGGACGGCGGCCGGATATGCCGTCTCGAACTGCGCCTGATCGTAGAACAGGAAGTCGGCGCGCTTGCCGCCCGAGGGCACGCGCCAGCCGTCCGGCGTCTGAACCGCCGGCTCGTCGATCAGTCCGGCCATCTTCTGCGCGGAAGCCTTCGGATCGGCGGAGAGCACCTCGATGCGGACGATGCGCTTCGCTTCGTTGGCGTGTTTCTGGATTTCCGGGATCCACACCGTTTCGCGGGTCAGGTGCTGGCAGGCGAAGATGCGCATGCCGCCGGGATTCTGGTCGAGCGGCCAGCGGAACACATTGAACCTGGCCTCGCCCGTCGAGCCGTTCGGCAGGTCGACCGGGCGGCCGAAATGAACGGGGCCGAGCGGCTCGAGGCCGCGCGCCTTGAGCTCGGCGGCGCCGGCGGCGGCGTCATCCGTGGTGAAGGCGGTGCGCTCGATGCCCTCGCGCCTGGCGAGGAAATCGCGCGTCGGCTTGTTCTGGTCGGTCTCGGTCAGGACGCCGAGCAGCTCGAGATAGTCGTCGCCGAACATGGTCGTGTAGTTGCCGGTGCCGAGCAGCGGCGAATGCGTGCCGCGCGGCGACATGGTGAAGCCGATACGGCCCCAGGCTTTCGCAGCCGCATCAAGATCACGCACCGTGACCACCACGTGGTCGACGCCCAGAATATGCTTCAGCGGCATGTAACGCCCCTACCCTTCACGAACCAGCAGCACTGAGTTCAGCCCATGCCGCCGCCCAACGCAACGCGCCCAGACCGGCATTTCCGCCGTGGGGCCGCTGCACTGCATTCATAGCTCGCCGGAGACGAAACTTCCAACAGACCGAAGAAAATATAGGACAAAAAGAATATACATTCTACGCTCGGCAATACAAACAGAATATTTTATCTCATATGCCGGGCTGACGCAGTGAAATGAGAATGCCCACGAAAACCGCCGTGCGACCTCTGCGCGAACGCGGCTTGCCGCCCTCGCGCAGCCCCGCTTTCATGGGCGCCGAACCGGATCATGACACATCCACCGGGAAAGTCTCCATGACACAGACATCGTCCGCACCCTGGCCGCCCTCGCTCTGGGCCGCGACAGCGCCGCCCGGCCCCGTGCTGCAGCCTGTCACCGGCGACGAGACGGCTGACGTCGTGGTCATCGGCGCGGGCTTCACGGGCCTCTCCACCGCCATCCACCTGCGCGAGATGGGCGTGGGCGTGACCGTGGTCGAGGCGGTCGAGCCCGGCTGGGGCGCGTCCGGACGCAATAACGGACAGGTGATCCCGACGCTCGCCGGCCACGATCCATCGGGGATGACGGCCCGCCACGGTGAAGCGGGCGAGCGGTTCAACACGGTGCTGCGCGACAGCGCGCAGTATCTCTTCGAGACCGTGCGGAAATACGACATTCCGGCGGAGGCCGAGCAGGCCGGCTGGGTGCAGCCGGTCCATTCGCCCGGCCGGTTCAAGATCGCGGAAAAGCGCGTGCGCGAATGGTCGGCGATCGGCGCGCCGGTCGAATTGCTCGACCGCGCCGCCACCACGAAGATGCTCGGCTCGGAGGCCTGGTTCGGCGGCTTCTGGAACCCGACCGGTGGACATATCAACCCGCTCGCGCTCGCGCGCGGGCTCGCGCATGTGGCGGTGCGTCTCGGCGCCGTCATCCGCTCGCGCTCGCCGGTGCAGTCCTATGCGCGCGTGGGCGACAACTGGGTGGTCCGCACCGACAAGGGCTCGGTAACGGCGAGGGCCCTGGTGCTGGCCACCAATGCCTATACCGGCGAATTCAGCGACACGCTGAACCGCGACATCGCACGCGAGGTGATCCCGGTCATGTCGTGGCAGATGGCGACGCGCCCGATCAGCGACAACATCGCCAAGACGATCATCCCCGACCGGCAGGCAATGTCGGATACCCATCGCGAGCTCTACTTCGCCCGCTGGGACGCCCGCAACCGCCTCGTCACCGGCGGCGCGGCCATGGTGCCGGGGCGCGACGGCGACAACCTGCGCCCGCAGCTCGCCGCCCGTCTGAAGAAGCTCTGGCCCCAGCTGGGCGATATCGAGTTCGACTTCGTCTGGTCCGGCTATGTCGGCATGACGCCCGACAGCCTGCTGAAGCCGCAGGTGGCCGGCTTCCCGCGCTTCCACCGGCTCGGCCCGAACGGCTATGCCTGGGCAGGCTGCAACGGCCGGGCGGTCGCGCTTTCCGTCTCGCTCGGGCGGGAGCTGGCTAAGATCACGCAGGGGACACCGGAAGGCGAGCTCGGCCTGCCGTTCTCCGAGCCGACGCCGCAGCCGCTGCAGCCGCTGATCCGCCGCATCGCGCCCTTTGCCCTGCCGCTCTACCGGCGTCTGGACGCGCAGGAGATCTAGGCCATGACGGTTGAGAACCAGGCCGAGGTGAAGGTCATCGGTCCCGAGGACAGCGCCTCCTACTGGCAGCCGGTGCCGGCCAACGGCTTCGTGCGCTGCATCCTCAACCCCGGCACTGTGAAGTCGGAGAACCGCTTCGCCATGGGCACCCAGACGGTGGCCCCCGGCTGCCATATCCGCGAGCACACGCATGACCGGCACGAGGAGGTGATCCACGTCACCTCCGGCCGCGGCTTCGCGCGAATCGACGGCATGGACCAGCCGATGGAACCGGGCTCGACGGTGTTCATCGGCCGCGACCGCAAGCACGGCTTCGTCAATCCGGGACCGGAGCCGATGAGCTTCGTGTGGTTCCTGATGCCGGGCGGACTGGAGGATTTCTTCGCGGCCATCGGGCGCGAACGCAAACCCGGCGAGCCCGCACCCGAACCGTTCCCGCGCCCCGCGGATGTCGAGGCGATCGAGAAGCGGACCGTGTTCGGCTGGGCCGATCCGAGCCACAATCCCAAGGGTTGAGACATGATCGTCGAGGAACGCGACTACCGCATCAAGGCCGGCCATCTCGCCGAGTTCGTCGGGCTCTACGAGGAGCACGGGCTGGCCATCCAGAAGGAGATGCTCGGCACGTTCCACGGCTATTTCACGTCAGAGACGGCGGAGCTGAACCACGTCGTCGCGTGGTGGTCCTACGACAGCCTCGACGACCGTCTCGCGCGCCGCGACCGGATGATGGCGGACCCGCGCTGGCAGATCTATCTCGGCATGGTGAAGGGCCTCGTGGAGACCCAGCACGTGCGGTTTCTCAGGCCGACGCGGTTCTCGCCGCTGAAGTGAGCGACTAGCCGTGCATGCTCCCCTGTCGGCGTGGCGCCTCAACATCAAGTCCGGCAATCTTGAACACCGCTCGGCACGCCACATCCCATGCTATGCTATTCGGCAAGCATAGGGAGGGAAACCGTGCGGTTTGATCCGGCTCGCCATCCTGACGGCGTCAAGAAGCGCCGCCATCACAACAACAAGGGAATGGCCCAGATAAAGAAGGGCGTCCCGTACGATCAGGTGCGGGCCATGGCGCTTCGCCTAGGCATCCCCTACCTATCGCGCGACGAAGCGAACAAACCTAGAAGGGGACGGATGCCGCGCTGGCCTATAGACGAGTGAGCCCCCTTCGATGTGGTCGGCAATGCTGTGGAGGTCGCACGGACCGCCACGAGCGAAGGTAAGCGTCCCACTCCCGGCCGCTCACCTGAACCCCGTCACCGCGTGCGGGACATAGGGCGCCTCGAGTTCGGCTATCTCCTCCGCCGTCAGCTTCACCGAGAGCGCCGCCACGGCATCGTCGAGATGCCCCATCCTGGTGGCCCCGACGATCGGCGCGGAGATGACCGGTTTCGCCAGCACCCATGCCAGCGCAACTTGAGCCTGCGGAACGCCCCTCGCCTTCGCCACCTTCGCCACCGCCTCGACCACCTTGCGGTCGGCATCGCCCGTTCGGGCATAGAGCGTCTTGCCGAATTCGTCGGTCTCCGCGCGGGCGCTCGTCTCGTCCCAGTCGCGGGTCAGGCGGCCGCGCGCCAGCGGGCTCCACGGGATGACGCCTATGCCCTCCTCGCGGCAGAGCGGCAGCATCTCGCGCTCCTCCTCGCGGTAGAGCAGGTTGACGTAGTTCTGCATGGAGACGAAGCGCGTCCAGCCATTGGCCTCCGACGTCTTCAGCATCTTCATGAACTGCCAGGCGTGCATCGACGACGCGCCGATATAGCGGGCCTTGCCGGCCTTCACGACGTCGTGGAGCGCCTCCAGCGTCTCCTCGATGGGGGTCGCATGGTCGAAGCGGTGGATCTGGTAGAGGTCGACATAGTCGGTCCCGAGGCGGCGCAGCGAATCGTCGATCTCGGTCATGATCGTCTTACGCGACAGGCCCATGCCGTTCGGGCCCGGGCGCATGCGATTGAACACCTTGGTCGCGATGACGATGTCGTCGCGCTTCGCCATGTCCTTCAGCGCCCTGCCGACGATCTCCTCGCTGGAGCCGACGGAATAGACATTGGCCGTGTCGAAGAAATTGAAACCGAGATCGAGAGCGCGCTTGATGAACGGCCGGCTCTCCGCCTCGCCCACGGACCAGGGATGGGTGCCCTTGTCGGGCGCGCCATAGGTCATGCAGCCGAGACAGAGGCGCGAGACGTCGAGGCCGGTGCGGCCAAGCTTCACATAGTCCATGGCGAAATCTCCGGATGCGCCGTCAGGCTAGCGGATCGCAACCGGGCGTGGAACCGCGCCGCCCGGATCGCCCCCATGCGCCTTCAATGCTCGCCGTGGGAGCGACGGATGCGGCGAACCACCATCGCCATGGCGATCACCACGAAGGGCAGCACCGCGGCGGTCGCGACGGTCGGCTCGAACGGCAGGACTCCGGCGTCCTTGCCGCCCTTGAACAGGTAGCCGAGCAGGCCGAGGACATAATAGGACACCGCCGCGATGGAGAGCCCCTCCACCGTCTGCTGCAGCCGGAGCTGCAGGCGCGCCCGGTCCGACATGGTCTGGAGCAGCGTGCGGTTCTGCTCCTCGAGCGCGATGTCGACACGGGTGCGAAGCAGATTGGCGGCACGGGTGAGCTTCTGCGACAGCTCGGCCTGCCGGTCGGCCATGGTCTGGCAGGTCCGCATCGCCGGCGCGAAGCGACGGTCGAGGAAGGCGACCCAGGTCGAGTGCGCCTCGAAGGGAACCTCGCCGATGACCGCGAGCCGCGAGCGCACCAGCGCCTCATAGGCGCGGGTGGCGCCGAAGCGGAAACTGGAAAGCGCCGCCTCGGCCTCCAGTTCCGCCGCCTGCGCCACGAGCGTGTCGAGAAGCGCCGCGTTGCTTTCAAGGCCGGACGCCGTCTTCATGCGCTGCGCGACAGCCACCAGTTCCCGCTCGATGCGGCCGATGACCGGCGCCATCCGCTGCGCCTCCGGCAGGCCCAGCAGGGCGAAGCAGCGGTAGGTCTCCACTTCCAGCAGGCGCTGGATCAGCGCTCCCGCCGCCGCCGGCGCGAGGCCACGGTCAACGACAAGGATGCGGGTGAAGCCGCGGGCGTCCTGGCGGAAATCCGTGGCGATCAGAGCCGTCTCGTCCTTCACCGCCGAGATGCACAGCGAAGCGGGATCGAACAGGTCGTGCCAGCCCGGCGGCAGATCGGCGGCTCTGACCAGCGCAAGGTCGATCGCCACCAGCAGCGGCCCCGGCGCCTCGATGGAGACCCCGACCGGCGTGGGTTCCGGCAACGGCCAGTGAAACGGCTCGCCGCCCGGCGCCGGCACGTCCCATCCATAGGTCGAGAACTCGCTGTGGCGCTCCCACCGCAGGTGCGATGTCGGGAACGCCGCCCGATGAAAGTTCGCGCCATCCTCGGGGCGCGTTGCGCCCGTGGCCTCGCACCAGCGGGCGAGCGCGGCCCGCTCGTCAGCGGCCGGCCGCTCGGCGGTCGAGAAGGCGTGATGCAGGACACGGCGCGGCGCATCGACCAGTTGGAAAGGCCGCGCGTGCAGTTCGTCCAGCACCTGGCGCCTCAGCGGATGCGGGGCGAGATCGTGGCTCACGTCTGTAGCACCCCCAAGGGTCGGCTTCGGCAACCCATGGAGCCTGCGGACATCCGGTTTGGCAAGGCCGGTAGCAGCCCGCCTCCGGCGCGCCGCCGTCAGGTGCCGGATTTCGTCTGGTCGGCGACCAGATGCAGCATGGCGCGCAGGCCGGTCGCAAGGCCCGCCTCCTCCACCCGGAAGCGCGGCGAGTGGTTCGGCGGCTGCGACCCCGGCGCGCTGCCTGGCGGCGACACGCCGACGAAGAAGAAGAAGCCGGGCACCTGGTTGGCGAAGAACGAGAAGTCCTCGCTGGCGCTGACCCGGTCGATCTGGATCGCCCGGCCGTCGGTGACGCGGGCGAGCACCGGCGCGAGGCTGCGCGCCAGCTGCGGGTTGTTGACCAGAACCGGATAGTTTGTCTCGCTCCAATGGATTTCGGCCTTGCCGTTCATCGCCTGAGCGGTGCCCTCCACGATCTCCTTCGCGCGCCGCATGATGGTGGTGCGTTGCTCGGGATTGTAGGTCCGCAGAGTGCCTTCCATCTCGGCCGTATCCGGCACGATGTTGCGCCTGACGCCGCCCCGGAACACGCCGACCGTCAGCACCGCCGGGTCCGACACGATGTTGGACTCGCGGCTGATGATCGTCTGCAGCGTCGAGACGATGGTCGAGCCGATGACGATCGGGTCGACCCCGCCCCAGGGGATTGCGCCGTGGGTCTGGCGTCCGCGCACGATGATCCTGAACGAATCCGAACTCGCCATCGTCGGGCCCGGTCGATAGCCGATGAGGCCCGCCGGCATGGCGCTCGACACATGCAGGCCGAAAACGACGTCCGGCTTCGGATCGGCCAGCGCGCCTTCCTCCACCATCACCCGGGCCCCGCCGCGCTCGCCCTCGGGCAGGCCCTCCTCGGCGGGCTGGAAGATCAGCTTGATGGCGCCCTTCAGTTCCGCCCGCATGCCCGCCAGCACCTCGGCGGCAGCCATCAGGATCGCCACGTGGCAGTCATGGCCGCAGGCGTGCATGACGCCGACCTCCTCGCCGCCCCATTGCGCCCTCGCCTTCGAGGCGAAGGACAGGTCAACCTGCTCGGTCACCGGCAGCGCGTCCATGTCGGCGCGCAGTGCGACGACCGGCCCGTCGCCGCCGCCACCCTTCATCAACGCCACAACTCCGGTGACCGCGACCTTCTCCTTCACCTCGTAACCGAGCCGGCGCAGGTGGTCGGCCACGAGCGCCGCGGTGCGCGTCTCGCGATTGCCGAGTTCCGGATTGGCGTGGATGTCGCGCCGCCAGGCGATCATCTTCTGTTCGATCGCGGCAGCCGCCTTGTCGAGCGCCGCGTGGATCGGGCGAGCCGGTGCCGGTGGTACGCCGGGGGCCTGGGCCAGCAGCGGCCTGACGCTGGCGAAGCCGCCGGCGAAGGCCACGCAGCAGGCGCAGGCCCCGCCGAGGAAGCCGCGGCGCGAGACTTGCGGCGTCACCGCCTCGGCGACGAAGGCGTTGCGGTCGATCGGTGGAGAAAAAGAACGGGCCATGCCGGCCTCCCGTCGCGGCGCGCCGGGCTTCCGGTGCGGGCCCGCGCGCGGCTTGATCAGGTAACATTCGCGCAAAGGCGCCGGCCGCGCCATCCGCACGATTGCGGTCGGTTCCTCACTCGATGCCGTAGGTCTTCTTCGCCTTGGCCACTTCCTCCTCGTCCCAGTAGCCGATGAGTATGCCGCCCTTGAGCTGCCGGGCCGGACCGTAGGTCTCGATCTGCGCGTCCGAGAAGGTGATGCGGTTGTGGTCGGTCAGCGCCCAGCGGAGCAGATGCTCCTTCATGCGCAGCCGTTCGGCCTCGAAATCGGGGTCGTCGCCGAGGTCGCGATACTCGTTCGGATCGGTTTCGAGGTCCCACAGCATCGGGCGGAAGCCCGGCGCGTGGACATATTTGAACCGGCCGTCGAAGACCATGAACAGCCGGCACTCGTCGGGCTTGCGGCCGAGCGAGCGGCGGGAATCGAGCATGGAATAGTCGTATTCGGAGATCGCGACCTCGCGCCAGTCGAGCGGCTTCTCGCCGGCGAGGAGGGCTTTGAGCGAGCGCCCCTCGACGATGTGGCGCGGCACGGCACCGCCGAAATGCTCGATGAAGGTCGGCGCGAGGTCGATGGCCTCGACGAGGGCGTCCGAGGCGGTGCCCCGCGTCGCGTCGGCCTCCTTCGACGGATCGACCACGATCAGCGGCACCTTCACGGAGACCTCGTGGAACAGGTCCTTCTCGCCGAGCCAGTGGTCGCCGAGATAGTCGCCGTGGTCGGAGGTGAAGACGATCATGGTCTTGTCCGTCAGGCCCTCGTCGTCGAGGAACTTGAACAGGTGCCCAAGCTGGTCGTCGATCTGCTTGATCAGGCCCATATAGGCCGGGATGACGCGGCGGCGGACATCCTCGCGCGAGAAGTTGCGGGAGACGCGCATGTCCATGAAGGCGCCATAGACCGGGTGCGGGTTCTGCCGCTCACTGTGCGAGCGGATCGCCGGCTGCACGTCCGCTTCCGAATACATGTCGTGGTAGGGAGCCGGCGCGATATAGGGCCAGTGCGGCTTGATGTAGGAGAGGTGCAGACACCACGGCCGGCCGTCGTCCTTGGCTTCGCGGATGAAATCCATGGCCCGGCGGGTCATGTAGGGCGTCTCGGAATGCTCCTCCGGGACATTGGCCTCCTTGTCGGCATGGGCAAGGAGCCAGCCGTTCTGCTTCTCGCCATCGTGCCCGACGCCCGAATTGGCGCGATCCTCCCACGGATTGCGCGCGGGGAAGCCCTGCTCCTCGAGATAGGCGTCATAGGCCGGACGCGGGCCGCCGGGCCTGAGCGGGTGCAGGCCGTCGTCGCGCTCATAGGGCTCGAAGCCGCATTGCGCCGCCTCGACGCCGATCACCGAGCCCCTGGGGATGCCAAGCCGCTCCATGCCCTCGTCATCGGCCGTCATGTGGGTCTTGCCGACGAGCACGTTGCGCACGCCGAGGCCCTTGAGATGCTGGCCGAGCGTCGGCTCGCCGATGCGCAGCGGCATGTTGTTCCAGTTGGAGCCGTGGGAGCGCATGTAGCGGCCGGTATAGGTGCTCATGCGCGAGGGGCCGCAGACCGGCGACTGGACATAGGCGCGGGTGAAGCGCACGCCGCGCGCCGCGAGCGCATCGATGTTCGGCGTCTTGAGGGTGGGGTGCCCGTAGCAGCCGAGGTAGTCGAACCTCAGCTGGTCGCACATGATGAAGAGGACGTTCCGGTCGGCATGCGGCATGTGTCGGGCGCCTTCAGCTGGGCTTGAAACCGGAGGCGCGCACGGCCGGCGTCCAGGCCTCGTGATCGGCCTTCTGGATGGTGGCGAGCTCCTCGGGCGTCGATCCCGTCGGCACCATGGAGAGGCCGAGCACCTTCGCCTTCACGGCCGGGTTTCGCATCGCCGCCATCACCGCCCGGCTGACCTTGCCGATCATCTCGGCCGGCGCGCCGGCCTTGGTGTAGAGCGCATACCAGGCGCCGCCGACGATCGGCACGCCCGCCTCGGTGAATGTCGGCACGTCGGGCAGGAACGGCGAGCGCTCGCGGCCCGAGACCGCCAGCACGCGGATGCGGCCCGCCTTGGCGAGTTCGGTGACGTCGGAGGTAGTGGTCATCACCATCGGCACCTGCCCGGCGACGAGATCGGTCAGTGCCGGGGCCGAGCCGCGATAGGGCGCGTGCTGCATCGGAACACCGATGCGCTCGCCCATCAGCGCGCCGAAGAAATGCGGCAGGTTGCCGACGCCCGGCGAGCCGTAGGTGGCGCGGCGCGGGTCGGCCTTCATCCACGGCACCAGTTCGGCCAGCGTCTTCACCGGCGTATCCGGATTGACCGCCAGCGCGAAGTCGAAGGTCGTGACGAGGCTGATCGGCGCGAGGTCCTTGAACGGATCGTAGGGCAGCTGCGGGAAGACGATGGGATGGATGATGATCGGCGCGACCGGCGTCAGCAGCAGCGTGCGGCCGTCCGGGGCCGCGTTGATCACCGCCTGCGTGCCGATCTGGCCGCCCGCGCCGGGGCGCGCCTCGACGATGGCCGTCTCGTTCAGCGCACGGCTGACTTCGTCGGCGACGATGCGCGTCAGGCCGTCACCAGCTCCGCCGGCGGCGAAGGGAAAGACGAAGCGCAGCGGGCCGGACTGGGCGCGCGAGGCCCGCGTGGCGAAAGGCGCGAGCGCCGTGCCGGCAATCAACGTCCTGCGATCCATGCCAGTTCCCCCTCGGTCATCGCCAATGTCCAATCACTGCATGAACCAGCCAACCTATCAACGGCGCGTCACAGTGTCAATGTATTTTTTCCTATTATGGGTATTTTTAGCTCATCGAGACGGTGCGACCCGATCGCCCCCAGCAAGCCACACCCGGTCTTGCCGGCAGAATTGAAGTGCGTCCTTCTCAGTTCGGCAATGCGACGCGCCGGCTCTCAATAGGCCTTCACCGGATGGATGAACGGCCAGGGCGCGGCCTCCGATCCACGCGCCACCTTCACCTCGATCAGGGCCGGCGCACCCCTGGCGATCGCGCTGGCCAGCACAGCCCTGAGTTCCTCCGGCGAGGATACGCTCGCGCCATCGAGCCCGAAGGACTTCGCCAATGCTGGGAAGTTCGGGTTGACGAGGTCCGCGCCGATCAGCCGGTTGCCGTAGCGCTGCTCCTGGTCGCGGCGGACATTGCCGTAGGCCTCGTTGTTGAACACCACGGTCACAAGGCCGATGCCATACTGCACGGCGGTCGCCAGTTCCTGCACGCCGAACAGGAAGCCGCCGTCGCCGGTGATCGAGACGACCGGCTTGTCAGGATGGGCGACCTTGACGCCCAGCGCCGTCTGGAAACCGAAGCCGAGCGTTCCCTGGAAGCCGGTCGAGACATAAGTACGGGGGCGGTGCACCGGATAGCCGAAATAGCTGGCGAAGCCGGCCTGGCAGAGCTCCTCGACCAGCAGGCCGTCGGGTGGCAACACATCGCGGATGACATCGAGATAATCCACCTCGGGCTGCACCACGCGGATGGCCTCGGCGGCTTCAGCCCGCGCCCGCTCGATGGCGGCGCGGTTGTCGGGCGCCCTGTGGTCGGCGAGCGCCGCGACCAGCGCCGCGACACCCTCGGCGCTATCCGCCACGATGGACGCATCAGCCTCCAGACGGGTCGTTTCCTGCGGATCGATATCGATGCGGATGAGCTTCCGGCCGCCGTCGAGACGGGTCATCACCGCCATCATGTTGGCCCAGCGCATGGTCGGCATTTCCAGGCGTGTGCCGATGCCGATGACGAGGTCGCACTGCTCGTAGAGCCGGAATGCGGCGTAGGAGGACAGCCCCCAGGGCCCCGCCTCGTCGGTGACGCCCCGACCGCCGCGGAAGGCCGCTACCGGCGCGCCGGTCAGCTCCGCGAGCCGGGTGATCTCGGCGCTCGCATGCTGCGCGCCGGAGCCGGTCATGATGATCGGGCATTTCGCGGCGCGGATCAGGCGGGCCGCCTCGGCAATGGCCGTCGCATCGGGCTTCGGTCCGGGCTCAAGAATCGCCGCCGCCGCCGCCGGCACCTCCTCGGAAGCGGCCATCGCATCCCAGGCCATTTCCAGCGCCACGGGACCGGGGCGGCCGGACTGCGCCTGCCGGAAGGCCTCCGCGACGAGGGCCGGGGCATCGGCGGGCCGCTCGATCCGCTCGGCCCATTTGACGAGGCTTCTCAGCGTGCCGAGCTGGTCGGCGATCTCGTGCAGATGGCCGCGCCGCTTGCCGATGAAGGCGGAGGGAATCTGGCCCGTCAGGCAGACCATCGGGGTGTTGCAGCCCCAGCCTGTGGCGAGCGCCGCCGTCGTGTTCAGGAGCCCCGGGCCCGGCACGACCGAATAGACGCCGACCCTGCCCGTGGAGCGGCCGTAGCCGAAAGCCATGTAGCCGCAGGCCTGCTCGTGCCGCGCGCCCACCGTGCGGATGCTGTCGGCGTTCTGCGCGAGGGCGTCGAACAGCGGATACATCTGCGCGCCCGGCAGGCCGAACACGGTATCGACGCCGTTGGCGATCAGGCCGGAGACGATGGCTTCGCCCCCCGTCTTCAGGCGCGTCATCCGATCCTCCGCCGGTCACCGCCGCAGGAGCGGCACGTCCATACAATTAACGTGTTAAATTAGCGACAGCAAGCGCCGGGTCTTCGCGGGTCACGGCCACTTCACCACGGGCGGCATGGAGGACAGGATGCTCTCGACATTGCCGCCGGTCTTCAGCCCGAACACCGTGCCGCGGTCGTAGAGCAGGTTGAACTCGACATAGCGGCCGCGGCGCACCAATTGCTCCTCGCGATCCGCCTCGCTCCAGGCGTCGCCGAAATTGCGGCGCACGAGATCGGGATAGACGATGGCGAAGGCGCGCCCGACATCCTGGGTAAAGGCAAAATCCTCGTCGCGGCTGCCGGAATCCAGATAGTCGAAGAAGATGCCGCCGACGCCGCGCGGCTCGTTGCGGTGCTTGAGGAAGAAGTAGTAGTCGCACCAGGCCTTGTAGCGGGCATGGTCGGCGACGCGGTGCCGGTCGCAGGCCGCCTGCATGGCCGCATGGAAGGCGACGGTATCGGCATCGTCCTGCGTCCTGCGCCGGTCGAGCACCGGGGTCAGGTCCGCGCCGCCGCCGAACCAGGCGCGCGTCGTCACCACCATCCGGGTGTTCATGTGAACGGCAGGGACGTTGGGGTTCACCGGATGGGCGATCAGCGAGATGCCCGTGGCGAAGAAGCGCGGGTCGTCGGAGGCGCCAGGAATCTGCGCGCGGAACTCGGGCGCGAACTCGCCGTGCACCGTCGAGCAATGGACGCCGACCTTCTCGAAGACGCGGCCGGCCATCATGCTCATCACGCCACCGCCACCCGCGACGCCGGAATGGTCGGTGCGCTTCCACGGCTTGCGGACGAACCGGCCCGCCGGCTGGTCATAGCCCGGCAGACCGGGCGGAAGGGCATCCTCCAGCGCCTCGAGGCGCGCGCAGATGTCGTCGCGCAGCGCCTCGAACCAGAGGCGCGACGCTTCCTTGCGGGCCTCGAGATCGGGCGGCAGCGGCGAGGGATCGGGGCGCGGGGCGTTTGCGGTCATGCCAGCGGGTCTAGACCCGCAGCCTCGCGCCTTCAAGTTGCCGCTGCCGGAGGATGATCCAGGTCAAGCTCTGTCGAGCTCGGCGGATGCCGCTTCAGCGACGGCGAGCGGCAACGCCGCCCCTGCCCCGTCACGATCCTGGAAATACCAGGCGGCGGAGAGGCCGGCATAGGTCATGATCCACATCAGCAGCCGTCTGCGGTCGAGCCCACCGGCTTCGGCGACCATGCCCACCCGTCGCGCAAGGCGTCCGGTCGTGACCGGGACATCGGTCTCTTCGGGATTGCAGAAGATATTGGCGTAATCGAAGCCGCGCTCGCCAATGAGGGCGTGGGGATCGATGGCGAGCCAGCCGCGCGCGCCTCCGTCAAGGACATTGTCGTGGTGCAGGTCGCCGTGAAGCACCGCAACGTCCTGCGGCGTGGCCAGCAGCCGGCGAGCCACCTCGGCAGCGCGCGCGAGGATGCCGCCGCGGCTCTCGGCCGCCGGCCAGAGATCGGCCAGCCACTGCTCGACCGGCACCAGCATGTGCGGCTGCTTGCCGCGTGGCGCATGCAGCCGCGCCAGCGCGCCGCAGAGGATGCGGGTCGCCTCGTCGTCGCCGGCATCTCCGCCGCGCGCCATCGCGTTGAGCGAGCGGGGACCTGCAAGGCGCTCCATGACCAATACGCCGTCGTCATGGGCCAGCACCCGCGCCGCGCCATCGCCGTCCCACCAGACCATCAGGCGGCAGGCCCGCTGTTCCTGCGGCGCAATGGCGATCTTCAGCATCGCGGCGTCACCGTCATGGCGCACCGGCAGGAGCCGGCTGGAATGGGTCTGGAACGGCTCTCCGTCGGGCGTCAGCTTCCAGCGCGCCAGATAGGGCTCGAAATCGCCCGGCATTAGGTGGGGAGCGGCGCGCGGTCGCCGCCGATCAGCAAGGACCACGGTGGATTCAGTCATCCTGCCTGCCGCCATCGGCTCGCTTCTCCGCTCTCGGGGTCCAGATCCGCTGCGGTGACATGGTGGCCTCGCGCTGTCCGCGCAACGGGACACGCCGGCGCTCTCGCGAGGCTGCTGTCATCTTTCAGCTACCGGCGAGGCGCCGCATCTTGGCGAGCGCCGCCTCGTTGTCCTCGTGGTGATCGATCGTGCCGGCGAAGCGTCCGCCCGAGTCCACCATGAACACCGAGGCCGTATGGTCCATCGTGTAGCCGCCGTCCTCCAGCGGCACGCGCCGGGCGATCACGCGATAGGCGGCGGAGGCCGCCTCGACCTCGGCGCGGCTGCCGGTCAGCCCGACGATGCGCGGGTCGAACGACCCGAGATAGAGCGCCATCTGCGCCGCCGTGTCGCGTTCGGGGTCGACGGTGACGAACAGTGCCTGCAACTTCGCGCCCTCCTCCCCGAGTGCCGCGAGCCGCGTGGTCATCTCGAACAACGCGGTCGGGCAGACGTCCGGGCAATGGGTGAAGCCGAAGAAGACCAGCATGGGACGGCCGACGAAGTCCTTCTCGGATACCCGCCTGCCGCGGTGGTCGACCAGGCTGAACGGCCCGCCGATCTGCGGCAGGGCGCGCGGCGTGGAAGAGACCTCCTGCGCCACGGTCGGGCCGTCGACGCGCCACCAGCCGATGCCCAGCGCCACCGACAAGAAGAGCAGGACGGCGATGCCCGCCCATGCGGCAATGCGGACTGCGCGCAACATGGCGGCCTCAGTGGTGGCTGTGGTCGCCGCCGCCGGGCGCAGCGCGCCCGCCGATCGAGCCGATGCGGAAGTTCAGCTCGACAGTGCCGGCGCGCTCGAAGGTCAGCGTCACCTTGACGGTCTGGCCCTCCGTCAGTTGCCGGCGCAGCCCGACGAACATCAGGTGATAGCCGCCCGGCTTCAGTTCCACCGTCTGGCCGGGCGGGATCTCGAGGCCGCTGCCCAGGCCGCGCATGGTCATGACGCCGTTCACCGTCGCCATTTCATGGACCTCGACGCGCTCCGCGAATTCGGCGCTGCCGCCGGTCAGCCGGTCGGGCTGGGCGCCACGGTTGGTCACGGTGAGGTAGCCGCCGGCGACGCGCGCGCCGCCGGGCGTCGCCCGCGACCAGGGCTGGGCGACGACGATGTCGCCTTTCGTGACAGAGGCCGCGGCGCCGTGGCCCGCGCCTTGCGCCGGCCGCTCGCCGGAAGCGGCGAGGATGCGCAATGCCGGAGCCGGCCGCTCCAGCCGCGCCGTGCTGTCGGCCTCACGCACCTCGTCCCAGCGCGCCTCGCCGCTGGCGCAGGTCTGCACCACCGGGAAGTGCACCTGGCCTGCGCCAGCCAGGGACGCATCGACCTGCGCGACGAAGACGAACTCGTCATAGTGATCGTCGGGCAGCGAGCCGCCGGTCCAGGCGATTTCCTTGACGCCCTCGCGCAGTTCCCGGCCGTGGCTCTGGTAGCCGCGCGCATAGGCGCCGCTGACGGTCGCAAGCTGCCAGCCGGGCTTCGGCTGCGGCTTCACCGAAAACACGCCCTCGGGAATGGTTACGCGAATGCCGGTGGTGGGCGAGGAGCCGCAACCGTGCGGCACGGTCAGCACCGCCTTGTAGCTGCGGCCGGCCGTCGCCTCGCGGTTCTCCAGCGTGACGTGGGCGAAGGCGGCGGAGGCCAGAAGCGGCGTTGCGGCCAGTGCGATGACGATGCGGGGGAGGTTCATGACGAGGCCTCGTTTCAACGAAAGGAAATGGGAACGGTAAGCGGCATGGCCGCCGGGCCGAATTCGGCCGGCAGCGGCGGAAAGGGAGAGGCGCGACGCACCAGCGCCGTGGCGGCCTGGTCGAGCGCGCCGTTGCCGGAGGAGCGCACCAGCCCGATGCCGGTAGCAGCACCGGCGCGGGTAATGGCGAAGCGCACGATGGCGACGCCGCGCTCGCCGTTGCCCGGCAACTTGGCGCGATGAAGCTGCGCTGTGACGCGGGCGAGGTAGCTCGGCGGCGGCGTGGCCGTGCGCTGCGTCTGGCTCGCCATGACGCCCCGCCCCTCCGATGCGGCGGACGGTGGCGCAGGCGCCTGCCGGCGCGGCGGCTGCGGCCTCGGCTCCTGCCGCTCGGCTTCGCGCCGGGGTGGCGGCGGGCGGCGCTGGGGCGGCGGCTCGGATCGCCGGACCTGCCGCGGCGGTTGCGCCGCGACGGGCGGCGGCGTTTCCATCTGCGGACGTGCAGGCGGGGTCAGTTCGGCGGGCAAAGCCACATCGATGTCGGGCGGCGGATCGATGACCACCTGCGCAGGCGCAAGGGCCGCGACCTGCTGCTCCGCCGGAGGCTCCACGGGAGGAGCTTCCGCCACGAGCGGTTCGGGCGGCACGAGTTCCGGCGGCAACGGCATCTCGGCCGTGGGCGGCGGATCGATCTGGACATCCGGCTGGGCGGCGGATGCTTCGACCGAAGGCGTTTCCGGCGCGGCCGCAGCGGGCGGCGGCGAGGCTTCCGGCTCCACCAGTTCGACCTCGACCGCCGGCAGTTCGGTCTGCGGCAGCACGGGCGCCGTGAAGGCGACAAAGGCCGCCAGAAGCGCCCCGTGCAGGAAGGTGGACATCACGGCCGCCGCTGGTGCGAGGACGCGCCCGCGCGGCAGGACAACCAGCGGCGATGCCTGCGGCACGACCCCGAATTCCGGCCCGCCCGCATGATCGATCGCGGCCTGAACCACGATTTCGGGCGCGGTAGCGACGACGGCATCCCCCTGCCCCGGCCGAAACGCGAACAGGGCGCGCAGAGCCGCGTCGCCATCCGGCAACGGGCCTGCTGTCTCTGTTCGGATGCCGTCGAGGAGCATCGGTCCGTTCGTCCGGATTGCCAGGGCGCCGGGCCAGGGCGGCCCGGCGCAATGATACACTATAACATCAAAACTTCACGCGGACGCCGCCATAGATGCTGCGCCCGGTGCCGGGATAGAAGGTCGCCGTGGTCGCCGGATTGTAGAGCACGACCGGACCGAAATCCGAGATGGTGCGCTTGTCGAGTATGTTGCGGAGATCGACGAAGAGCTCGCCGCCGTTCGGCAGTTTCGCGCTCGCGGTCACGCCGAGCAGCCAGTAGCCGGGCACGCGGAACGTGTTGCGGTAATCGACGAAAGCACCCTCCGGCACGATGTCCACGGCCGGCGTGACCGTGAACAGCGGATGCTGGTAGCTCAGCGCCGTGCGCAGGACGTGGCGCGGCACCAGCGGCAGCGTGTTGTTGCCGTAGACGGGGTCATTGGCGAAGCGGAAATCCGACCAGGTCCAGACCTGCCGCAATGTCAGCTTGTCGTTGTTGCCGGTGAGGTCACGCGCCAGATCGACGCCGCCGGCGAATTCCAGGCCCTGGAGCTGCGTACGCGGGGCATTGAAGGTCGAGGCGGGAATGCCGGGGCCGGTGCTGAACTGCAGCATCTGGTTGCGCAGGTCCGAGCGGAAGGCCGTGACCTCCCACGTGAAGCGGTCGTGCCGCCCGCGCGTGCCGATCTCGAAGGTCGTGCCGGTCTGGGCCTTCAGCGGCACGAAGGCTGACGTCGCAGCCGTCGTCTGCATCAGGTCGGAGAAATCCGGCACGTCGGAGGAGCGCGTGACGTTGGCGAAGACCTGCACGTCGCGCAGCGGCTCCCAGAGAATGCCGACGCGGGGATTGACGCCGGAATAGGTGACGCCCCGGTCGACATTGACCGGAACCGTGTTGAGGTTCAGTCCGCCATTGTAGCGCCGCTCGGCGATATAGGCCTTCGCGCCGGCGGTCAGAGCGATCTGCGGCAGGACGAAGAAGCGGTTCTCGAACCAGGCCTCGTAGTTCGCGGCGTTCTGCCGGCCGTTGACGGTCATCGCACCGCGAACGGCATTGCCGGTATTGACGAACTGCTGGACGGCATTGCTGCCGGCGAAGATGCGCGCGCCGATCACGACGTCGTTGCGGAACCCGCCGAGGTTGAACGACCCCGTGAAGCGCGGAGAGATGCCGTAGGTCCAGCCGTCCTGATCGAGCACCTGGAAGATCGGGTGGTTGAGGTGCTTGTGGATCGCCCATGTGGTGATGTCGAGCTTGCCGAAATCGAAGGCGATGCTCGTGACGTTGGCGAAGCGCTGGACATAGGTGTTGCGGGCCTGATCGCCCGTGAGCGCGCCGGCGCTGGCCGCACGCGGATTGGTCATGGCCTGCCCGTAGGTGACCGAACCCGGCAGTTTCACGTCGGTGTAGTAGGCGCCGAAATAGAAGCGCGTCTCGACGCGCTCGGACAGGCGACGGCCGACATTGGCGTTGAAATGGCCGAGATTCTGCGTCTCGTGCTGCCGCCACCCGTCGGAATGGGTCAGCGTGCCCGAAGCGCTGAAGTCCCAGTCGCCCATGACGCGCGACACCGAGCCATAGGCGCGCACGGTGCCGAAGGAACCGGCGTCAACGCGGAAGACGTTGGGCGCAACGGCCGTGTGGCCTGTCGGCGTGACGAAATTGACCGCGCCGCCCAGCGTCGAGGAGCCGAAAGGCAGTGCATTGCCGCCACGGAACACCTCGATGGCCCGGAGTGCCGATGGGTCGATCTGGTAGAAATCGCCGGAGCCATCAGCGAGGTTGGTGGGGATGCCGTCCTGCAGGATTTCGATGCCGCGTGTATGGAACGAGCGGGCGAGCCCCGAGCCTCGGATCGAAAGGCGGATTTCCTGGCTGTAGCGGTTCTGCACCAGAAGGCCCGGCGTTTCCTGCAGTACGTCGCGCAGGTTGGCCGCATAGCTATTGGCGTAGGCTTCGGCATCGATATGCGAGACGGCACCCGCTGTCCGGTTCACCTGTTCGCGCTGGGTTTGGATGTCGGGGGAGGTCAGCGAGCCGCGCGCCGCGCGCGGCCCGTCAATCGTGATGGTCGGCAGTTCGGTCGTCTGGGCGCTGGCGGCGATTGGCGCGGCAACGATGCCGGCGGACAGAACGAGTCCGGCGCGGACCCGCAACAGGGAATGGGTGAGCATGGGATTGGATTTCGGCGCATGATGGCGAGAGGCGCACGGTCGTCAGACCTTGCGCAGGTTCAGTCTCGGATCAGGCGGCGAAGGGGGGCGCTCTCGGCGACCTCGTGCCGAGCCAGCCGGCAAAGGCGTAGGACGGCAGGATCGGCGCATAGCTGCGTCCCGGCGCGCGGGCGGCAACGGGGGGCTCGACAGGCGTACCGGCCGAGGCCGGCATCGGCACGTCGATCCCGCCGGTGACGTTGCAGAGCATGCAGTGCTGCGAAACCTGGGGAGGCTTCGCGGGCTGCGAGTCGTTGCCGACCGTCGCGAACCCGTCCGTGGTGCAGAGCACGATGGCCCCGGTCGCGTCGAAGCCCTGGGCCGTTCGCGTGACCGCACCGAGCAGGCCCGTCGCCGCGACGAGATAGACCAGCACGCCAACCATCAGGTTGCGCGCGGCCGACCATCGATCGCTGCGGAAGACGTCCATGGGCGAGAGCTAGCGTCCCGATACCGTTCAAGTCAATCGGTCGCGAACCGATTGGACCGTGCGACCTTGCGCCGCTAGGCTCACCATCAACGCCTCACCCGTTCGCCCCGCAGAGGAAACGCCCTTGCCTTCGCGCCTGCCCGCGCCCGCCGATCAAGCGCCCGCCGAAGCCTCCGGCCTTGCCGGCGCGATCCCGCGCATCCGCATCCTCTTCGGTGACGAGGCGAGGCTCGGTCCCGGCAAGATCGACCTGCTGGAGGCGATCGGCCGCACCGGATCGATCTCGGCCGCCGGCCGCGAACTCGGCATGTCCTATCGTCGCGCCTGGCTGCTGGTCGATGCCGTCAACGCCCTGTTCCGCACGCCCGCCGTCACGGCCTCCGCCGGCGGCGCCCATGGCGGCGGCGCCAAGCTCACCGCGTTCGGGCATGACCTCGTCGCGGCCTACCGGCGCATCGAAGCGCGGATGGGCGATGTCGTCCGCGAGGAACTCGGCCCCCTCGAGAAGGAACTGCGCGAGCGGTCCTAGAGCGATTTCCGTATTTCTTCGCTACGCGGAAATCGCTCCAGGTCTTGTTCTGGGGCGTTTTCTTCACGCGAACCGGTACCCACTTGGCTCGAAAACGCTCCTAGAAGGCCACGCAGGCGCGGCGGGTGATCACACCGACCGATTCCTGCCGGAAGCGGCGCTTGTAGGCCTCCGCCACTTCCGCCAGACGCGGCAGGTCGCGCGCCTCGTCTGCGAGCACGATGGTGATGACCTTGCCGGGCTCGCGGATCAGCGCGCCGTTCGCCGAGCGGTACTGTCCGCGCGTATCGAAGATCGTCAGCCCATCGGGAAAGCGCGGCGTGACCTCCGCATCGACGAAGCGCGCGAAGCTGCGCTCCGAGACACCGGGCGCGCCGCCAATGTTCCGGCCGAACATCAGATCGGCCACCACCCGTTCGCGGCCGCCGGGCGGGCAGGACGGCGCGCCGACGCTCGCGCAGCCGGCGAGCGACAGGGCGACGAGAACCAGCGCCGCCCGCGCGGGGAACGCCCCGTCCCGTCTCATGACCCCACCACCTTCAGCCCCGGCACGCCGCGCTCGTCCACGGCGGCCGTCTTCACCAGCGCCGTGACATCATCGCCGACGTCGAGGCCGAGATCGTCCACCGCGAGGCGCGTGAGATAGGCGACCAGCCGCTCGCCGCCGGCGAGTTCGACGGTCGCGAGCGCCAGAGGCCCCTCGCCCCGGTCCATGGCGACGATGCGGCCGGACAGCAGCGTCCTGACGCTGATCTGGCCGGGCCGGCCGACCGCCAGCGTCACATCCGTGGCGCGGATGGCGACGCGCACCGGGCCATCGCCCTCGACGATGCCGGGGACGACGATCTCGCCGGCCGGATGCCGGAGCGCGGTCACGCCGAACTGCGGCAGGATGCGCGGCGCCGTTCCGGTGATGAATGACACAGCGGCAAAGCGGTCCGCGGAGGCCGCGACCGTCGTCGGTGTCAGCACTGCGGAGGGCGATCCGGCGGCGGTTACACGGCCCTGGTCGAGCCGCACCACATGCGCGGCGAGCCGCGCCACCTCGTCCACAGCATGGCTGACATAGATGATCGGAATGGCGAATTCGTCGCGCAACCGCTCGATGAAGGGCAGAACCTCCAGCTTGCGGGCGGTGTCGAGCGAGGCGAGCGGCTCGTCCATCAGCAGGAGACGCGGCGAAGTCAGCAGCGCTCGACCGATGGCGACGCGCTGTCGCTCGCCGCCGGACAGGGTGGCGGGCCGCCGTGTGAGAAGATGGCCGATGCCGAGGACCTCGACCACCGTGTCGAGGTCGATCCGCCGCTCGGCGCGCGGCGTGAACCAGCGTCCATAGGTGAGGTTCTGGCGCACCGACAGATGCGGGAAAAGCAGCGCGTCCTGAAACACCAGGCCGATACGCCGCGCGTGCGGCTTCACCGCGATGCCGGCCTCCGTGTCGAGCAGCGTCTCGCCGTTGACGACGATGCGCCCGCGGGTCGGCGCTTCCAGCCCGGCGATCAGGCGGATGGCCGTCGACTTGCCGGAGCCGGACGGCCCGAACAGCGCGGTGACGCCCGCGCCCGCCCCGAAGGCGGCATCGAATGTGAAGTCCGGCCGCTCTAGCCGGCAGTCGAAGGAGATCATGGCGGCGCCATATGCACGAATGCCGGCCGCATCACCTCGCCCGGACGGGCTCCGAACCACCTCCCCCCGGCGGGGGGAGGTCGGCGCGGAACGCGCCGGGAGAGAGGGATGAACCCCTGCCCCGAAGACTCTGCCCCCTCTCCCGACCTATGGTCGACCTCTCCCCGTCGGGGAGAGGTGGAGCGAGCGCTTCCACTTGCAGATTTCGCGAACGTCAAGAATGCCTACCGCCGAACCGTGAAGCCTTCCGCCTCGAAAATCCGGGTTGCGGCCGGAGAACGCAAGTAGGCGAGAAAGGCTGCGGCGTCGGCATGGCGCGCCGAGGCGGTCAGGGCGAAGGGATATTCGACCGGCGGATGGCTGCCGGCTGGGAACGTGCCGACCACTTTCACACGAGGCTCGGTCTTCGCATCGGTCGCATAGACGATGCCGTAGCGGGCCTCGCCGCGGGCGACGAGGGCAAGCGCGGCACGCACGTTGTCGGCGCCGGCGATCTTCGGCTGGACGCTGTCCCACACGCCGAGATGGGTGAGGGCCGCCTGTGCATAGCGGCCGACAGGGACAGCGCGGGGATCGCCGGTGGCGAGGCGCGAATCGCCGATGGCGGCGGCCAGCGGGAAATTCGGCGCGATCGCCAGGTTGGACTGGACGTCGGGAGCAGCGATCAGCACCAGCGAATTGGCGAGCAGCGTCGAACGTGTCTCGACCTTGATCAGGTTGCGCTGCTGCACCCAGTTCATCCATTCGAGATCCGCCGAGGCAAAGAGGTCGGCCGGCGCGCCCTGCTCGATCTGGCGGGCAAGCGCCGACGACGCGGCGTAGGAGAATGTCACCTGCTTGCCTGTCTCCTTGCGCCATTCCGCGCCGATCGCATTGAGCGCGGTCTGGAGGCTGGCGGCCGCGAACACGACCACGCCACGGTCCTGCGCGACGGCGGGTTGCGGCGCGGCCGCAAGGACGAGAAGGGCCGCCGCGGCGGCAAGGCGGGATAGCGTGCGGATCATCGGAAACTCCCAAAGGCACTGGCAGGGGGCACGCGCTATATCTATTGGAACATAGCGCGATGTCGAGAGAGGATTGTCCGACACGGGGTGCTCAGCCGCCCCGATCCCCGGCAGTTCCGGCGGGCGCAGCCCTGCCCTGACAAACTGTCGCATGTGCTGCAGCTCGAATTTCTTTATTTTCAGTTTTGACTGAAAATTCGGAATGCGCCGATGACCCTCCCCCCGCTGGTCCAGGCTTTCGTGCTCCATTTCGGCGAGATGGGATCTCGCTGGGGCATCAACCGCACTGTCGGACAGATTTACGCCGTGCTGTTCGCATCGGACCGGCCGCTTTGCGCGGACGATCTCGTCGAGCGGCTCGGCGTCTCGCGCTCCAACGTCTCGATGGGCCTGAAGGAACTGCAGGCCTGGAACCTCGTGCGGCTGAAGCATGTGCCCGGCGACCGGCGCGACTTCTTCACCACGCCCGAGGACGTCTGGGCCATCGTCCGCACCCTGGTCGAGGAGCGCAAGAAGCGCGAGATCGACCCCACCCTCACCATGCTCCGCGAACTGCTGATGCAGGCGCCCGCTTCCGACGAGGAGCGCCACGCGCAGGCGCGCATGCGCGACATGCACGAGCTCATCGAGCTCCTGACCGGCTGGTACGCCGACATGCAGCGGCTGGAAACCGAAAGGCTCGTCCAGCTTCTGACGCTCGGCACAAAGGTCGTGAAAGTGCTGGAAATGAAGGATAGGCTCTTCGTCATGCCCGGAGGGCGCGCGAAGAAGACCGAGACCAGAACCGCCAAGCCGGAGGCTTGATGATGTCGGACCTCGACCCCACCCTGCTCGCCCGTATCCAGTTCGGCGCGAACATCTCCTTTCACATTCTCTTCCCGACGATCTCGATCGCGCTGTCGTGGGTGCTGATCTACTTCAAGATCCGCTATGCGCGCTCGGGCGACGAGAAGTGGATGGAGGCCTACCGGCTCTACGTGAAGGTCTTCGCCCTCACCTTCGCGCTCGGCGTCGTCTCCGGCATCACCATGAGCTTCCAGTTCGGCACAAACTGGCCGGGCTACATGGAGAAGGTCGGCAATATCGCAGGCCCGCTGCTGGCCTATGAGATCCTCACGGCCTTCTTCCTGGAGGCAGGCTTCCTCGGCATCATGCTGTTCGGCTTCCGGCGCGTGCCGGGCTGGCTGCACACGCTGGCGACCGTTCTGGTCGCGTTCGGCACGGCGCTCTCGGCCTTCTGGATTCTCGCCCTCAATTCGTGGATGCAGACGCCGGTCGGCCACGAGATGCGCGACGGCGTCGCCCATGCGGTCGACTGGTGGCAGATCGTCTTCAACCCCTCGATGCCCTACCGGCTGACGCACATGGTGCTCGCCTCGGGGCTGACCGTCGCCTTCCTGATCGCCGGGCTGTCCGCCTATCAGCGGCTGAAGGGCGACGAGCGGCCGGCGGTGAAGGCCGCCCTGACGACCGGCGTGGTGCTTGCCGCCATCCTCATCCCGATCCAGATCTTCGTCGGCGACCAGCACGGCCTCAACACGCTGAAGCACCAGCCGCAGAAGGTCGCCGCCATGGAAGCCAACTGGGAGACGCGACCGGCGGTGCCGCTGGTCCTGTTCGCCTGGCCGGACGAGCAGGCGCGCGACAACCACTACGAGATCGCGATCCCCTATGGCGCGAGCCTCATCCTCGGCCATTCGCCGAACGCGGTGGTGCCGGGCCTCAATGATTTCCGCGGCAACCATCCGCCGGTGAAGCCGGTCTTCTTCGCCTTCCGCATCATGGTCGGCATCGGCCTGCTCATGCTCGCCGTGTCGTGGTTTGCGTCGTTCCAGATCTGGCGGCGCGGCGAACCGGTCCCGCTGGTCAACCGCGTTCTGGTCGCCATGACCTTCGCCGGGTGGGTCGCGACGCTGGCCGGCTGGTACGTGACCGAGATCGGCCGCCAGCCCTGGCTCGTCTCCGGTGTCCTGCGCACGGCGGATGCGGTCTCGGCCGTTCCCGCGCCGATGATCGCGGCGACACTGGCGGCCTATCTGGCAACCTACGCCTTCCTGCTCGCGGCCTATGTCAGCGTGCTGTTCTATCTCGCCCGCAAGGCGCGCATCCCCGGCACCACCGTCAAGGACAAGGACCAGATTCCCTTCGTCCACGAGGGCCTGCCGGCCGACGCCGCGAAAGCGTGAGGAGGAAACCATGGACCAGGCCGTCTGGCTGCCCGTCGCCTTCGCCGTCCTGATGGGCGTGTCGATCCTGCTCTACGTCATCCTCGACGGCTACGATCTCGGGGTCGGCATCCTCCTGCCACGGGCGACACCGGAGGAAAAGGACCGGATGATCGCCTCCATCGGGCCGTTCTGGGATGCCAACGAAACCTGGCTGGTCATGGCAGTCGGGCTGCTGCTGGTCGGCTTCCCGACGGCGCATGGCGTCATCCTCTCGACGCTCTACGGGCCGGTCGCCTTCCTGCTCATCGCGCTGATCGTGCGCGGCGTCGCCTTCGAGTTCCGCGCCAAGGCCGGAGCGCCGTTCAAGCCGTGGTGGGACCGCGCCTTCTTCGCGGGTTCGCTGGTCGCGGCGCTGTCGCAGGGCTACATGCTCGGGCTCTACATCAACGGCTTCGCGGGCGGCCTCACCGCCCATGCCTTCGCCGTGCTGACGGCGCTGTGCCTCGCCGCGGCCTATGCCTTCATCGGCGCGTGCTGGCTGGTGATGAAGACCGAGAAGGATCTTCACGTGAAGGCCGTGCGCTGGGCGCGGCTGACGCTCGGCGCGGTCGTCCTCGGCATGGCGGCCGTGTCGATCGCGACGCCGCTCGCCTCGCAGCGGATCTTCGCCAAATGGTTCTCGTTCCCCGAGATCATCGCGCTCGCGCCCATCCCCTTGATGAGCGGCGCCATCATCGTCGGCGTCTGGATGATGCTGCAGCGCATGCCGCGCGCCGATCACAGCCTCGATTTCGTGCCCTTCGTCGGCGCGGTGCTGCTCAACGTGCTCGGCTTCACCGGGCTCGCCTATTCGTTCTACCCCTATGTGGTGCCGGACCGCCTGACCATCTGGCAGGCAGCCTCCGCGCCGGAAAGCCTGATGATCATCTTCGCCGGCGCCTGTTTCGTCCTGCCGGTGATCATCGCCTATTCGGTGCTGGCCTACTGGGTGTTCCGCGGCAAGGCGACCGAGCTGCGCTACGACTGACGAACCATACCGTCAGACCCGCGCGGTCTCGTACCAGAACCGCTCGATGTTCTCGGCGAGTTGGCGATAGCCGTCCGAGGATCGCGGCTTGACCACGTAGGCATTGGCATGAGCGCGGTAGGACCGCTCGATGTCGTCCTCGCGCTCCGACGACGAGAACATCAGCGTCGGCAGGCCCTGGGTCGTCTTGCCGCCCCGGATGCGGTCGAGCACGTCGTAGCCGTCCATTCCGGGCATGTTGATGTCGAGAAGGACGAGATCGGGAATGTCGCGCGCGATCTCGTCGAGCGCCGCCTCGCCGCTGCCCGCGTGGCGTATGTCGAGCCAGCCGGCCCGCCCGCTGAAGGCGTTGCGGAGGAACAGCGCCTCGTTCGGATCATCGTCGACGATCAGCATGCACCGTCTGGTCTTGGTCATCGTTCCCGGCCTCCCGGCTCATGGGGCGATCAAGCGTGCGGTCCTTTTGCGCGGGGGAGTGTAAACCGGAAGCACGCGCCCGGCGAGTAGTCCGTGTCGAGCCAGATTTCTCCGCCGTGGCTCTCGACGATGCGCTTGCCAAGCGCGAGCCCGAGACCCATGCCGGAATAGCGGCTCTCGTCCTTGTGAAGCCTGCGGAATATCTCGAATATCCGGTCGCGATACTGGGGGTCGATGCCGATGCCGTTGTCCTCGACGAACAGCTCCCAGAACTGCCCCGCGGGACGTGCGCGGATGTGGATAACGGGGGCGGCGTCGCTGCGGTATTTCAACGCATTGGCGAGCAGATTCTGGAACAGCCGGCAGAGCAGGTCCGCGTCCCCCGTCACGACCGGCAACCTCGAGACCTTCACCTCGCCGCCGCTGTCGCGCAGATCCGCCGCGACCAGCGCCATGGCGTCATCCACCACCCTCTTCAGCGGCACCTCGTCGGCGCGCACGGTGGCATAGGCGACCTGGGTATAGGCGATCAGGCTCCGGATCAGGCGCTGCATGCGCTCGACGCTGGCCATGATGTGGGTGGCATAGCCGGCCGCCTCGGCATCGCTCTGTTCGACCTTCAGCTTCAGCATGTCGGAGAACATGTTGATGTGGCGCAACGGGGCCTGCAGATCGTGCGAGACAATCGCCGAGAACTGGCGCAGCGCCTCGTTGGACTGATTGAGGCGCATCTCGTGCTGCTGGCGCTCGGTGTCGTCGCGCACGATGACCATGATGTTCGGCTGGTCCGGACCGACGCCGCTCAGCCGGCTGTAGGCGGCCTGGATCCAGACCCAGTGGCCCGCCTTGTGGCGCAGCCGATGGATGGAATAGCCGAGTTCGTCGCCCTCCCCGATGGCGCGGTTGATCGCATCGACCCGCACCCAGTCGTCCGGATGGACCATGGTCGAGGGCGTCACCTCGAGCATTTCCGCCGGGGTGAAGCCCAGCAGTTTCAGCGACGACGGCGAGGCGTAGAAGATCTTGCCCGCGACGTTGCGCAGGATGATCAGGTCCGAGGCGTTTTCGGCGAGGAGCCGATAGCGCTCCTCGCTCTCGCGCAGCTCCTCGGTGCGCTGCTCGACACGCTGCTCGAGCTCACGGTTGGCGCGCGCGAGCGCGGTTGCCTGCACGTGCAGCTTGATGGAGGCCTGCGCGAAGGCGTCGCCGGCCTGGTTGATCTCCTGGATGCCGGTCCGCGGCGCCACCGTGAGCTGGCCGCGCGCGAGCGCGCCCGCAGCCTCGGTCATCGCCGCCGTCGCACTGGTCAGGCGTCGCAGGATCAGCGTCGCGAGCCCGACGGACGCCACCAGCAGCGCTCCTGCTATGCCGAAGAGCCAGATCAGCGAGCGCGTCAGCGAAGCGTTGAGCACTGCCTGATCGACGCCGACGGTCATCAGCCAGCCGGACACCTGCGAACGCCGATAGAAGGCGGAGACCCGCACTCCCTGCGGATTGACCCCCGTCCAGTGGCCGCTCTCCCCAACCGCGCGCGCAAAGCCCGGAAGCGGCCTCCCGAGCGTCTCTTCGTGGCGTTCGGAGCGCGCGATGATGAGGCCGGCGCGGTCCGCAAGGGAGGAGAAGTAAGGCGCGGTGATGCCGCGATCGACCATTGCCCGCGAGAAGACCGACGGATCGAAGATCGTGCTGATCAGGTACCTGGACGTGCCGTCACGCAGCACCGGCACGAAGATCGATACGGCGAAACGGCCATTGCCGCGGCTCACGAACAGATCGCTGAACACCGGCTGGCCCGATGCGATCGCCTCGTTCATCGGCGCGAGCATCGGCCATTGTGGCAGCGCCTGCCCCTTCGGAACGCCGGTATCGACGACGAGCTGCCCGTCTAGCCGCCGCAGCCTGATCTCGATGCCCATGCCGGCGAGTGACCGCGCCTGCACGTCGAACCGGTCGAAATCGGCGGCATCGATGGCCGGCGACGTCGCCAGGGCCTCCAGAATGGCCAGGCGCGTGGTCAGCAGCCGGTCGATCTGTTTGATGATCTCGTCGTTGCGACCGGCCGCGATCTCTTCCAGCCGGGCTCGCTCGCCGGCCGTGAAGCTCCAGGCGAAAAGGCCCGCGACGACCAGGAGCGGAACGGCAAGTGCCGCAGCGAAGGCGGCAAGGTAGAGCGTCAGCGAGCGTTCCCGTGGCGGGGCGTTCAAGCCATTCCCCATGCCCAGCCTCGCCGAATCGCGAGAGTTTACGTGGCGACGATAGCACGCAGTCCGCTTCACAAGGCCGTTACCGTGACCCTCCGTAGTCGGCGACGGGGGGCGGCGTCCCTGCTTGCGCCGAAATCAACCTGGGCGCGCAACAGGTCAAAACTCAAATATGATACAGCCTAAATAACAATTGCCACATTTTTCCACAATATCTATTTCTTGTGACAAAAAATCCGAACCAATTCTGCGGAACCGTCGCGCATACTTATATCAAAACGGAAACGACATACGCACCTTAGACTACCATAACTCTTGGTAACATGTCATAAAATAAAATCATTCCATCAACTATTCAATATGCCCAAAAAAGACATGCAAAATCTATGATTTGTTTTCTCTCTTAATCGCCTCTTAACCAATCAAAGATCAGGCTTTGTCGAGACCACGCATGCACGGAATCCTGTGATTTCGACTTTGAGACGTCCTGCAGCCCGAAGAAATTGAGGCACGCCAGATGCTCCGCATGTTCGCCAAATCTTCAGACGACGCCACCGCCAAGCTCGCCGCGCTCGACCGCGTCCAGGCGATCATCGAGTTTGATCTCGACGGGATCATTCTCAATGCCAATTCCAACTTTCTTGGCGCGGTCGGCTATTCGCTGGCGGAGATCAAGGGGCGGCACCATTCCATGTTCGTCGAGCCCGCCTACCGGGACAGCGACGACTATCGCGCCTTCTGGCAAAGGCTGCGGACGGGGCAGTTCGAGGCCGCGCAGTTCCGGCGCGTCGGCAAGGACGGACGGGAAATCTGGATCGAGGCCTCCTACAACCCGCTGCTCGACCGTTCCGGCAAGCCGTACAGGGTCGTGAAATTCGCGACCGACATCTCGGCGCAGAAGGCAACCGAAGCTGACCGCGCCGGGCAGATCGCGGCCATTGGCAAGGCACAGGCGGTGATCGAGTTCACGCTCGACGGCATCATTCTGAACGCCAACGACAATTTCCTCGGTGCGGTCGGCTATTCGCTGGCCGAGATCAAGGGCCAGCACCATTCGATGTTCTGCGAGCCGGCGCTCAAGGCAAGCGCAGCCTATGCGGCGTTCTGGGCTGCCCTGAAGCGCGGCGAATACCAGGCGGCGCAGTACAAGCGGATCGGCAAGGGCGGGCGCGAAATCTGGATTCAGGCCTCCTACAATCCGATCCTCGATGCCTCGGGCCGGCCGACCAAGGTGGTCAAGTTCGCCACCGACATTACCGAGCAGATGAACCTGCTCGCGACGCTGCGCACGATGATCGACCGGAACTTCGGCGAAATCGACCAGGCGGTCGGACGCTCGTCGCAGGAATCGAACAATGCGCTGTCCGCAGCCGATGCGACGCGCGACAGCGTGCAGACAATGGCCGCCGCCTCGGAGGAACTCGCCGCGTCGGTCGCCGAAATCTCGCAGATGATGGCCAAGTCGCAGAGCGCGACCGACAGCGCGCTGGAGCAGACGAATGCGGCCGGCAGCTTCTCGCAGAAGCTGTCGGATGCCGCCGCCGCCATGGGCGGCATTGTCGGCCTCATCAACACCATTGCCGGGCAGATCAACCTGCTGGCGCTCAACGCCACCATCGAGTCGGCGCGTGCCGGCGAGGCTGGCCGCGGTTTCGCGGTCGTGGCGCAGGAGGTGAAGAATCTCGCCAATCAGGCGGCCAAGGCCACCGAGCAGATCAGCATGGAGATCAACGGGGTGCAGTCGATCTCGTCCGACGTGGTCAGGGCGCTTGATTCCATCCGCGCCTCCATCGAGATCATGCGCGACAACGTGGTCGCCACCGCCGCTTCGGTCGAGGAACAGAGCGCGGTGACGCGCGACATGTCGGAGAACATGCAGCAGGCGGCCCGTGCGGTCGGCGAAATCTCCGAGAACATCTCGGGCATTTCGGCCTCGGTCACGCAGGTCTCGCAGGCCGTGGCGACCACCCGCGAGGCGGCCGTGGTCCTGGCCCGCTGACGCGGCGCGCATCGCCGGCGCCGCTCCTGGTCGCCGGCGTCAACATGCAAACGGACGGCGACAACCGTCCGCGGCGTCACTAGCGTCCGCGCCGTTTTCCCGACCACCCCTGCTCCCACACCGTCTGGCCGGTTCACCGATGGAGGTGCTGGCGATGGCGCATCATCACGCCCATCAGGCGCAGTTGCACGCCATGCAGCTGGCGATCATCGTCCTGCTCGCGATCGCCACCACGCCAGCCACCGCGCTTGCCGATTGCGGCCGTGACGGCATCACCATTCTCGGCAGCCCCGACGAGCACGACGACGCCTGCGAGGCCGTCGGCGAGGTCATCGGCCATTTCGCCGATGGCGGCCTTGTCATCGACCTGCGCGTGACGATCCGGTTCCAGCCGTCCGTCGCCATCGAGCGGGACGGCGACGAGGCGGCTTCGCCGGCGAACGGCGAGCCGCGCCTCGCCAGCGGCTTCTACCACGTTGCCCGCCGGGAGATCTGGATGACCCGATCGACCTCGGTCTGGGCGCATCGCCGACGGCCCTGGAACCTGCCGTGGGACCGGCAGCTCGCCCTGTCCATCCTGAAGCACGAGATCGTCCACGCGATCATCTATCAGCTGCTCGGAGCGGACCACCGGAAGCTGCCCCGGGCGTGGCACGAAGCCCTGGCCTACGCGGTGCAGATCGAACTGATGGACGCCGACCTCAGGACGCGGGTTCTGGCGCAATATCCGCGCCGGGACGCCTTCTCCAGCACCTTGCACGTCAACGACATCGTCTACGGCATCGATCCCGACAGCTTCGCGGTCGCCGCCTACTGGACCTACGTGCAGGGCGGGAGAATGGCCTTCCTCAGGCGCGCCATCGGCCTCCAGTTCGAGATGATCGACATGGACCACATGCCGCCATGAGCAAGGCTGGCGGATCGCCTGTTCCGGTTCCTAGCCGGCCACGATGCCCTTGGCGCGCATCTCGGCCACCGCCTCGCGGCTGAAGCCGAGCTCTGCAAGCACCTGATCCGAATGCTCGCCGATGCCGGGCGCCCTGCCCGGCCGGCGCTTCGTCTCGCCGTCGACAAAGATCGGGCTGTTGACCGTCATCAGCTCCTCGTTCTCGAAGCGCACGAGCGTGTCGGTCGCCGCCACCTGCGGATCGGTCAGCATATCGTCGAGGTTCGCAACGAAGCCGAAGGTGAGGCCGTGGCCATCGAGGATGCCGCGCCATTCGTCCAGCGTGCGGCCGGCTACGATATCGTCGATGATGGCGATCAGTTCCGGCGCATTCTCCGCCCGCGACGCGCCGGTGGCGAACCGCGCATCCGCCTTGAGCGAGCCAAGGCCCAGCCTCTCCGCGAAGACGGGCCACTGCTCATCGCCATTCAGCAGGGAGACGATCAGCCAGCGGTCGTCGCGCGTGCGATAGTGGCACATCAGCGGATTGGGCGACTGTTCGCGCGGCACGCGCCTGGGGATGTCGGCGCCGCACAGCTTGGCCTGCGCCAGATAGGCATTCGACCACAGCCCGTTGACCATCAGGTGCGAGGAGACATGCCCGCCCTTGCCGGTTCGCTCCCGGCGGTAGAGCGCCGTCACGATGGCGCCGTAGAACGCCATCGCCGAGGGATAGTCGCCCATGCCCGGCACCGAGCGGCCGGGTGGCAGGCTGGCATCGCCCTTCACCTGGTCCATGAGCCCCGAGCGCGCCCACCATGCGAGGCTGTCGAAGCCCGGCTTGTCGGCCTCGCGCCCGGTCTCGCCATAGGCGGTGAACGAGGCATAGATCAGCCGCTCGTTCAGCGGCGCCAGAGCCTCGTAGTCGATGCCGAGCCGGCGGCGGGCCGGAAGCGGCGTGTTGGTGATGAAGACATCGGCGCCCTCGACGAGGCGACGCAGCACGGCATTGCCGTCGGGCGTACCGAGCTTCAGCGCCAGCCCACGGCGCGAGCGGTTCGCCTGCAGCCACGGATAGTTCTCGACGGCGCGGGGCTGGCCCTGCGTCTGCCAGAGGTTGCGGAACGTGTCGCCGCCGATCGGCTCCACCTTCAGGACATCGGCACCGAAATCGGCGAGCACGGTGGCGGCCCCGGGCGCGGCGATGAAGCTCGCGCAGTCGATGACCTTCAGACCGGCGAAAATCGCGGACATGGGCCTCCCGATATCATCGTCCCGCCTGTCGGCGGCAGGTTCCACGAGAGGCTAGCAAAGCGCCCACAGAGGCACAACGCCGCTTCATCCGCTGAAACGGCGTTTCGCGAGGCTCAACGCATGGGCGGCGCATAGAGGATGCCGCCCATCGACCAGAGCTGGTTCAGGCCGCGGGGAATGCCAAGGCGGGAACGGGCGCCGACATTGCGTTCGTAGACCTCGGCATAGTTGCCGACCGCCCTCACCGCCCGGATGGCGAAGGCGGCGTCCAGCCCGAGCTTGACGCCGAGGTCGCCCTCGGCCCCGACGAAGCGCCGCACGTCGGGTTTGGCCGAGCGCATGGCCTCATCGGCCGTACTGGCGGAAATGCCGAGCTCCTCGGCGTTGACCAGCGCGAAATTGACCCATTTCACCACGTTGAACCATTGCAGGTCGTCGGCGCGCGTCACCGGACCGAGCGGCTCCTTGGAGATGACGTCCGGCAGGATCACTGCCTCGCCGGGGCGCGCCAGCTTCAGGCGCTCGGCATAGAGGCCGGACTGATCGGTGGTCATGGCGTCGCAGCGGCCGCCGTCGAGTGCCTGCACCACGTCCGCGGCGGTCGGCAGGGTAACGAGTTGCAGCTTCATCGAATTGGCGCGGAAGTAGTCGGCGACGTTGTCCGCGCTGGTCGTGCCGGCCTGAACACAGACCGTGACGCCGTCGAGTTCCAGCGCCGAGGTGACGTTCGGGCGGCGCAGCACCATGAAGCCCTGCCCGTCGTGGAAGGTGATCCCCGCGAACATCAGGCCGAGCGCCACCTCGCGCTCCAGCGTCCAGGTCGAATTGCGCGAGAGCACGTCGATGCGGCCTGCCCGCAGCGCCTCGAAACGCTCGGTCGCCGAGAGCGGGACGTAGGCGACCTTGGTCGGATCGCCCAGCACGGCCGCCGCAACGGCCTTGCAGAAATCGACGTCGAAGCCGGCCCAGGCGCCCTGGGCATTGCGGTCGGAAAACCCCGCCAACCCCTGGCTGACCCCGCAATTCAGCGTGCCGCGCGCCTTGACGGCGGCGAGCGTCTGCGCGCCGGCGGCAAGCGGGCCAAGGCCAAGGATGGCGGCAATGGCGAGGAACCCGGCTCTCAGGGCATTCGGCATGGGCGAAGTCTCCGGAGGGTTGGCTCGCGGCGGCGGCTCAAAGCGTGGCGGCGTGGCGGATGACGACCTTGGTGCCGGTCTGAACGCGCGAATAGAGGTCGATGACGTCGCCATTGGCGAGGCGGAAGCAGCCGGACGACACCGCATGTCCGATCGTCTCGGGCTGATTGGTGCCGTGGATGCGGTAGATGGTCGAACCGAGATAGAGCGCGCGCGAGCCCATCGGATTGCCGGGACCGCCGGCCATGAAGCGCGGCAGGTAGGGCTGGCGCTCGATCATCTCCGGCGGCGGCGTCCAGTCCGGCCATTCCGCCTTGCGCGACACGCGCACGAGGCCGGACCAGGTGAACCCTTCGCGGCCGACGCCGATGCCGTAGCGCAGCGCCCGGTTGTTGCCGAGCACGAGATAGAGGAAGCGTTCGGAGGTGTGGATGACCAGCGTGCCAACCGGTTCGGTGGAGCGGAAGAAGACGAGCTGCCGGGCAAAAGCGCCCTCGCGGATGATGACTTCCTCGGTGGAGACGCGGCCGGGCTCGTCGCCGATTGCCATCGTCTCGCGCATGGCAGCGGGTGGCGCGGCCTGCGCTAGCGCCGCACTCGTGGCGAAGAGGCTCGCGAAACCTGCCGCGGCGACCAGCGACAGCCGCCGGATGAAGGACGATCGGTTCATGCTGTTCCCTCGAAGCTTCAGGTCCGGCGCGGCGCCGCCGCCTGTGCGCCGCCGGGGCAGCGCACATAGACGAAGGTGCCGTAGCGGGCGTGGACGTCCGGCGCGATGAAGCGCATGACGATGACGTTCTCGGTGAGCGACAGGATCTCGCGGTCCTGCGCATGGGGTGGCGGCGTCTCGAAGCCGAGATAGGTCTTGCCGTCCGCGCCGCCCTTCAATGTGAGCTCATAGGCCTTCGGGTCGTCGGCGACGTGCATCATGATGCCGTCGGTCGGGCCGGGCGTGATGACATAGGGCGTGCGGCAGTGCTGGCGGGCCATGGTTTCGGTGCGCGGCCGGTCGCGGTCCTCGCGATAGCTGGCGATGCCCCAGGAGCCGACCAGCGCGGATACGGGATAGGCGGCCGGCCGGATCTGCGGCCTCTGCGGCTGTGCGACGGGCGCCGGCGTCGAGGCGCAGCCGGCAAGAACGAGGGCTGCGGCAAGCATCGACAGGACCGGCAGGGTCCGGTGGACCCTCGTGGCGAGACAGGACACGGCGACGCTCCTTCAACTCCCGGCAGTAATTCCAGTGAAGATAAATCCGCGCCGCTTGGCAATGGCCGGGACGGGAGCGATGCGGCTGGCGGGACTGCGTCGCAAAAATTCACAGGTGAGCGGGCGCCGCGTGCACGAAATGAGAAGACAAGCACCCAGCAGTTCCTATCGTGCGCTCGCCCATGCCGGCTCCATCTCCAGCGGCGCAGGGCAGCCAGGGGTTCCCGATGCAGGTTTCGGCACAGCCGGCGCGCCGCCGCCCGCCTGCGGGCGGGCTGCCGGCCATGGCCGTGCTGGCCACCGGTGGGCGCCGCGAACGGCATTGGACCAGCGTTGATCTGGTGAGGCCTTCAGCCGAAGAAGGTCAGCGAGCGCTTGGGCACGTCGCGCCCGACGATGCGGCCGGTTTCGAATGCCGCGGCCACGAGACGGGCTCGCTGGCGCAGGCCGAGCTCGTAATGCTGGGTCACCACCAGCGCGACCGCGTGGCGCACGCGCCGGTTCTCGGCAAGATCGCCAAGCTGGAGACAGGCCGCGTCGAATGCCTTGCGCATGGCGCTGAGGTCGGCGCCTGCATAGATGCCGTCGGCGGAGAGATCGGGATCGAGCCTGCCCATTCGCGCGCTCCCCTGGCGTTTGGGGTTCTTGTGGTTTTGCCCCAACTTCAGACAACTCGTAGCACAACTCGGCGCCATCACCAAGTTCCCTGCAAGGGAACCCGCGTAGCAAGCACGGAATGCCTCCGCGCGAGTTGTTCGGATGCCGCAGATGTCCAGATTTGCAGTCTTTTCCCCCCATTGCCTACAATCGCCATGCGCCGTAGTCTGGTAACGGCGGCAGGGCTGAAGCCGCCGCTCATGAACAGTCACAGCATTCCATCCCTGCGATCCGGAGACGGACCATGCGGCAATTGACGCGCCTCATGATCATCGACGATGAACTGCATGACATCGGCTTCATGGTGCAGTTCTTCCAGGAGCAGATCGAAGGCTGCAGTTTCGAGACGTTCTCCTCGGCGGAGGAGGCGCTCGCGCGGCTGCACTTCGAGAGCGAGGACGGCGACAACCCGGTGCTTGCCGAGGATCCCGACATCATCATCCTCGACCTCAAGCTCGGCGCGATGAACGGCTTCGATTTCCTCAAGGTGCTGCGCAAGGACGAACTGACGCGGCACATTCCGGTCATCGTCATTTCCGGCGACAATTCCAGGCAGTCCGTTGATCAGGCCTACGAGATCGGCGCCAACGCTATGTTCCGCAAGCCGGCGTCGCTGGACGGCTATCGATCGATGATCAGTTCCATCGTCGACTACTGGCAGAAGACCGCGCGACACGCCGCCGCCTGAGCGCGGACGCAGGCCGCGCCGCCAGCCTCAAGCGGGTGGGTGATGGCGCGTTGCCGCGCCGCCGCGCAATCATTTCGAAATCTTCGCGCGGCAAGGGATGCACAGCGGCCGGCGACCGATGGCGGTCGCACCCGACATTGCCCCGGAGAATGCCATGCGCCGCCCGCTTCTCGCCGCCCTCATGCTCGTCGCCGCCGCCGCGCCGGCGCTTGCCCGGGACGCCGGCTGCCGCATCGAGCAGGCCGGCCGGGTGGTGCTCGACCGGACCTGCGACTTCCAGGCCGAGGGCCGTGACGGCTCGTTCTCGCTGTCCGCGCGCGACGGCGGCAGCCTGTTTCCGGGCATGTCGGTCGTCACGCTGTCGGTGATCGAGCCCGGCCTCGCCGAGGTCCGCGGCCTCACACGCGACGGCATCAATTCGCGCTGGGGCACGGCGCGCCGCTCGGCGCGCGATGGCGCCTGCTGGCAGGGCGACGATTTCAGGATCTGCGCGCGGTAGATGCTGGCTGGGTCGCTAGGATTCGAACCTAGATAGCGGGTACCAAAAACCCGAGTCCTACCGTTAGACGACGACCCAACCGTTCGCCCGAGGGCGACGCGCGGCGGACCATAGCGATGTGCCCGGCAAGGTTCAACGGCCGCCCCGCAACCATCAACTGCGTCGTCGGAGCGGTGGCGCGGCCTTCCGCCGAACGGCGCAGGTGCGCGCCAGTGGACGCATGGCGCCCCCCTCGTCTAGCTTGCGGCCCGACAAGGGCTCGCGAGCGCGCGCCCGGAAAAACGTACATCCGGAGGAACGCCATGCTTGGTCTGATGCAGGACTGGCCGCTGCTGATCCCGAAGGTCATCGACCACGCGGGCCTCTACCACGGCAACCGCAAGGTCATTTCGCGCTCCGTCGAGGGGCCGATCGTCGAGACGACCTATTCGGCGATCCGGCGCAACGCCCTGCGCGTCGCCAAGCGCCTTGAGAAGGACGGCATCAGGCTCGGGGACCGGGTCGGCACGGTGGCCTGGAACACCTGGCGTCATCTCGAGGCCTGGTACGGCATCACCGGGCTCGGCGCGGTCTATCACACGCTGAACCCGCGCCTGTTCCCCGAGCAGATCGCCTGGATCGCCAACCATGCGGAAGACCGCATGATGATGGTCGACCTGACCTTCGTGCCGCTGATGGAGAAGCTGCAGGACAAGCTGCCGCTGGTCGAACGCTACGTCGTGCTCACCGATGCGGCGAACATGCCTCAGACAAGCCTGAAGAATGCGGTCGCCTACGAGACCTGGCTCGACGAGGTGGACGACGACTTCGCCTGGGGCTCGTTCGACGAGAACACCGCCGCCGGCATGTGCTACACGTCCGGGACCACCGGCAATCCGAAGGGCGTGGTCTATTCGCACCGCTCGAACGTCATCCACTCGCTGACGGTCAACGGCCCCGACATGTTCGGCATGGCGTCCAAGGACGTGATCATGCCGGTGGTGCCGATGTTCCATGCCAATGGCTGGTCGCTGGCCTTCACCGCGCCGATGGCCGGAACGACCATGGTCATGCCCGGCCCGAAGATGGACGGCGCTTCCATCTACGAACTGCTCGACACCTACAAGGTTACGCTGTCCGCCGCGGTGCCGACCGTCTGGCTGATGCTGCTGCAATATCTGGAGCAGAACGGCCTGAAGCTGCCTCATCTCGGCAAGACGGTCATCGGCGGTTCGGCCTGCCCGCGCGCCGTCACCGAGAAGTTCCGCGACGTCTATGGCGTCGAGGTGCTGCATGCCTGGGGCATGACCGAGATGAGCCCGCTCGGAACGATCTGCTCGCTGAAGCCCGAGGTCGCGAACCTGACCGGCGACGCTTGGCTCGACATCAAGGAGACGACGGGCCATCCGCCCTTCAGCGTCGAGATGAAGATCATCGATGACGAGGGCACGGAGCTCGCCCGCGACGGCAAGGCCTTCGGCCGGCTGATGGTCCGGGGGCCCGCGGTCGCCGGCGCCTATTTCAAGGGCGAAGGCGGCAACATCCTCGACGACAACGGCTTCTTCGACACCGGCGACGTCGCGAGCATCGATCCCAACGGCTACATGCGCATCGTCGACCGCTCCAAGGACGTCATCAAGTCCGGCGGCGAGTGGATTTCCTCGATCGACCTGGAGAACCTCGCGGTCGGCCATCCCGACGTCGCCGAGGCCGCGGTGATCGGCATCGCCCATCCGAAATGGGATGAGCGTCCGCTTCTGGTGGTGGTGCCGAAGCCGGGCCGGCAGCCGGCCCGCGACGGCGTGCTGGCCTATATGGACGGCAAGATCGCGAAGTGGTGGATGCCTGACGACGTGGTGCTGGTCGACGAGATCCCGCACACGGCCACGGGCAAGATCCAGAAGACCGCGCTGCGCGATCAGTTCAAGGCCTACCGCTTCCCGGGCTGACGGCTTCGCGCCGACGCAACCGTGCGGCGACAGAGCCGTCGCACGGCGGCAACGATGGCACGGCATCAAGGCTGCGGATAAACTCGCCAGTTGCGAGTCGGTCGGAGGCTTTCATGACGGATGCGACCCAGCCCGGTTCCGGTGCGGTGGGGCCGTGGGGTATGCGCTCGACGGCGGCGGCGGTGGCCGCGGCGGAACAGGCCGCACGCGCAAGCGTTCCGCCGATCGCGTCCGCGCTCGGCGCCTCGCCGCCAGCAGGCGGCAATGTGCGGGTCGGTTTCACCGGCGCGGGCGGCCAGCTTCTCGGCCTGCTCGTGAAGGGCATGCTGCTGCAGATCGTCACCCTCGGCATCTACCGCTTCTGGTTCATCACGGACATGCGGCGGTTCTACTGGAGCCATACGCGCGTCGGGCCGGAGGAGGTCGCCTATACCGGCCGCGGCATCGAGCTGTTCAAGGGCTTCCTCGTCGCGCTCGCCATCATCGTGCCGATCCAGGCCGCCGGCTTCTTCGTCGTGCTCGGCCTGCCATCGGCCGAGATCATCGTCTCCTCGTCTGTGACGATCATCTTCCTGTTCCTCAGCCAGTATGCGGCCTATGCGGGCCGTCGCTACCGGCTGACGCGCACGTCGTTCCGGGGCCTGCGCCTGCGCATGGTCGGCTCCGCCTGGACCTATGCCGCCAAGGCCTTCGGCCTGTGGATCCTCGTCATCCTGTCGCTCGGCCTCGCCTATCCCTGGGTCGCGGCTGTCCTCGAACGCATCAAGATGCGCGACACCTGGTACGGCGACGCGCAGGGAGCGTTCGTCGGCACCGCCGGCACGCTGTTCCGGCGCGGCATCCTGATCTGGGCGCTCGGCTTCGGCCTGCCGCTGCTGATGATCGGCTCGACCATCGCCACCATCCCCTACGAGGTGTGGCGCGAGTTCGGGACGACGGTGGCCGCCGGCAATATCGAGCCCGCCGGCCGCCTCGCGGTCGCCATCTACATGCTGATGGGCGCGGTCTTCACGGCACTGCTGATCCCCATCCTGCTCTTCCCGGCCTTTCAGGCCGTCGTCTTCCGCTGGCGGATGGAGGGCATCAGGCTGGGCGGTGCGGCGCTCGCCTCCGATTTCAGGATCGGCGCCGCCTACCGGGTCTATGTCCTCGGCGCGCTTGGCCTCATCGGGATCGGCCTCGTCATCTCGCTGATCGTCGGGCTCCTGTTCGGCGGCCTGATCGCGGCCATGTTCTACGGCGGGGCGAACGACTTCGCCTCGCCCGCCAGCGGCGTCGTCGGCCTCGTCACCATCGCCCTCGCCTATCTCTTCGTCTTCGGCGGCTTCTGGGTCGCCAAGCAGATCCTGATCACGCTCAGGCTCTACCGGGCGCAGGCGCGGTCGGTCTCGGTGCTGAACCTCGCCGCGCTCGACAATGTGCGCGCCAACAATGTCGACGCATCGGCCATGGGCGACAGCCTGGGTGACGCCGTCGACGTGCTGGGCTTCTGACCATGCCGGGCACGGCAGCGGTCTATTATGACGGGCTCGTCAGCCGGCGGCAGGCCGTGGAGATTTCCCTCCACCCGGAGGGTCTTGCGATCTTCACGCCCGACGGGCGGCTGGCAACGACCTGGCCCTATGCCGCCATCCGGCGGATCGAAGGCTTTGCCGGCGAGGGCCTCGCCATCACCCGCACGCCGGAGCCCGGTTCGGCCGCCGAGCCGCGGCTCGAAATTGCCGACCAGCGTTTCGCCGCCGATCTCGCGGCCCGCGCGCCGCTGACCCTGACGCAGGGCATGGCGGCACGGCGGGAACGGCGCAACGTCGTGCTCTGGGCCATTGCCGCGGCCGCGTCGCTGGTCGGTCTTGCCTATATCGGCCTGCCGGCGATCGCGGGCCGCGTCGCGCCGCTGGTGCCCGCCGGCATGGAGGAGCGCCTCGGTGCCGCCATGGACCCGCAGATCCGTCAGCAGTTCGGCGGTGCGACGCCGCTCAAGACCTGCACCAACCCGGAAGGCGTCGCGGCGCTCGCCGATCTCGCCGGGCGCTACGAGCGCGCCGCCGGCCTGCACGTGCCGCTGCGGGTGGTGGTCCTCGACCACCGCATGGTCAACGCCTTCGCCCTGCCCGGCGGCTACGTCTATGTCATGAACGGTCTCATCCAGCGCGCCCGCGGGCCGGACGAGGTGGCCGGCGTGCTCGGCCACGAGATTGGCCATGTGCGCTATCGCCACGGCCTGCAGTCGGCGATCCAGTCGGGCGGGCTCGGCTTCCTGCTCGGTACGGTGTTCGGCGACTTCGCCGGCGGCACGGCCGTCGTTCTTGCCTCGCGCGCGCTGATCCAGAGCGCCTTCTCGCGCGATGCGGAGCGGCAGGCCGATGCCTTCGGCGTCGATCTCATGCTCAAGGCCGGCGGCAACCCGGAAGGCCTCGCAGGCTTCTTCACCTCGCTCGGGGCCGGCGCTCCCGGCGCGCTGTCGTGGATCACCAGCCACCCTGCCAATGCCGAACGGGAGCGCGCCATTCTGGAGATGGCCCGGGGACGGGCACGTTCAGCACCGGCGCTGACGCCGGAACAATGGACAGCCCTCCGGGCGATCTGCCAGAAAACGGAATAGGATCGCCGCCGGGCGGTTCGCACGCGACAATGCCGGTTCCAGCGCCTTCATGAGCCTTTCCCGCCGCGCCCTCGTCGAGCCGACCTCGCGCCTCGCGGTCTGGAGCCTGCGCGTGGTGCTCGCCGGCTGCGCCTGCGCGGCGGTGGCCGTGCTTGCGGCGCGTTCCGACTGGCTCGACGGCGCGCAGGCCGTCACCGCCCTGACCATCGGCCTCGGCGTCGTGGCCCTCGGAATGGCCATGGCCCTCGCCGCCGGCACGACGATCTGGTTCACCGGCTATCGCGGTGCGCGCTTCGCCGCCCTCGCCGTGCTCGCCGGCCTCGCGGTCTCCGCCTATCCGGCGACGCTCACCGCCATCGGCTGGACGCTGCCGGCCATCACCGACATCACCACGGATCCGATGGACCCGCCGGCCTTCGAGGTCGTCGCGGCCGTCCGGCCGGCCGGCGCCAATCCCCTGCGCTACCCGGCCGCGCTCGCGCCAGTCCAGCGGCGGCTCTATCCCGAGATCAGGGCGATCGAGGTCGATCTGCCGGCCAGCGACGTCAACGACATCGTCACCGAACTGATCGACAGCCAGCGCTGGCGCATCCTCGACCAGGCCGACTATCGCGGCCCCGGCCGCGACGGCCGCTTCGAGATGGTCACCCGGTCGCTGATCCTCGGCCTCAGGGACGATATCGTGATCCGCATTCGCCATGTGAATGGCAGGTCCCGCATCGACATGCGCTCGGCGGCGCGCTACGGGGCCCAGGATTTCGGCGTCAATGCGCGGCGGGTCATCGCCGCGCTGGACGAGATGCGGACGGCCGCGCGGCGCGTCCAGCGGGAGCGATAGGACATCATGAGCCTGAAGGCAGCCACCATTCCCCTGCACGAGGACGAGGTGATCGAGGGCATCCGCCGCTGGGTGACCATCGAGAGCCCGACCTACGACGCCTCCGGCATCGAAGCGGTGCTGGACGAGGTCGAGAAGGACTTCGAGGGCCTGCCCGTCACCTTCGACCGGCGGCCCGGCGTGGACGGCTATGCCGGCATCCTCAAGGTTTCGACCGCGGAGCCGTCGAACGAGAAGCCGATCCTCGTCCTCACCCACATGGACACCGTCCACCCCAAGGGCACGCTGACCGGCCGCCTGCCGTTCCGGCGTGATGGCGACAAGCTGTTCGGGCCCGGTCTCTACGACATGAAGGGCGGCGCCTATCTGGCCGTCGCCGGCTATCGCGCACTGATCAGGGCCGGCGTCACGCCGGCCCGGCCGGTCACCTTCCTGTTCACGCCGGACGAAGAGGTCGGCAGCCCCACCTCGCGCGCGGCGATCGAGGAGGAGGCGCGCAAGGCGGCCTATGTGCTGGTCACCGAACCTGCCCGCGACGGCGGCAGGATCGTCACCGCCCGCAAGGGCGTCGGCCGCTTCCATCTGGTCACCCACGGCAGGCCGGCCCATGCCGGCGCGCGCCACCAGGACGGCCGCAGCGCGATCCGCGAGATGGCCCACCAGATCCTCGCCGTCGAAGGCATGACCGACTATGCGCGCGGCATCACCACGACGGTCGGTCTGGTCAAGGGCGGCTCGGCCGCCAATGTCACGCCCGAGACGTGCACGGCGGAGATCGACCTGCGCGTGCCGGATCCGGCCGTCGGCAAGGAGATGGTCGACCGCATCCTCGGCCTGAAACCGGTCGATCCCGACGTTACCGTGCGGGTGGAGGGCGACATCAACCGTCCCGCCTATCCGAAGACGACCATGATCGTGGACATGCTGGAGCGGGCGCAGGCCGTCGCGCGTTCGATAGGCTTCGACCTGCAAGACTGCCCGATGACCGGCGGCGGCTCGGACGGCAACTTCACCGCCGCGCTCGGCGTGCCGACGCTGGACGGGCTGGGTATAGACGGCGCGGGTGCCCATACGCTCGACGAACACGGGCTGGTGTCGTCGATCCTCCCGCGCGCGCGCCTGCTCGCGGGCCTGATGGAAACCCTGCGATAGCGCGATGACGGTCAGGAGATCGGCGCGCTGACACGACAAGGCCGGGCTCGCCGCCCGGCCTCGATGCCTTGCTTGCCGAATAGGTGAGCGATGACCCGTTACCGGACGGCCGTCGCCCCGAAGCGGTAGTTGAAGCCCACCCGCACGATCCACTCCGACGACTGGACGTTCATGCTGTAGCACTGGACGCAGCCGTTGGCGGCGGGCGAGTCCGAGTAGAAGAAGCGCCCGAAATCGGCGTAGAGAACCTCGCCCTTCATCGACCAGTTGCCGCCCAGCGCATATTCGGCGCCGGCGCCGACGGTCCAGCCAATGCGGGTCGCCCTGGCAGGCGCGCGGTTGGCGGCGGCGAGAACGAGCAACGCCTCGTTGTTCACGGAGAAGCCCGCAGCGGCAAGGCCGCCCGTCACATAAAGCAGCCACCGGTCAGCCGCAAAACCGAGGCGGAGCCTGGCGGTCGCCAGCCAGCGCTGATCCGTGTGAAAGCGCCGAAGCGGGTTGGAACCGGCGACGATGGCGGCCGCGTTCGGACCGGCCATGCCCTTGGCGAAGACCCCCGAGGCATCGAGCTCGACGCCGAGGACGACCTGGTTCATCTGGTAGTTGTAGCCGAGCTGGCCGCCGAAGATCGGACCCGTGAAATGGTACCTGCCGGTCATATCGGCGCCGACCGGGAAGAACGCGTCAGGCACGCCAGCCCTGTCGCCGCCATAGGTCTGCCGGCTCTGGCCCGCGACGAGGCCGAACGAGGGACCGGCATAGAACCCGGTCCATGTATAGGCGGGTGCACTCAAGGTCGGCATGGCCGGATCGGCCGCAAAGGCCGAACCCGTGGACACCAACGCCATGGAAATGCCGAAAAGGAACCTGCGCATGTCATCCCCCAAACCAAGACCGTTGATGTGGAAGGAAGAACAAAAATCTACCGGCGGCAACAACTCGCCACATCAATTAATGTGATTGTCTTGGCTTGTGGTATTCTGGTCACGTTGCCCCGCTGCACGACGAAGGTGCGTTGCTCCGAGGCTGCAGCCGCAGTGGAAACCATCCGCTAACGAAGCAGCCAATTCCCTCGACAGCGCCGCCGCTCGGAAACCGCGCGGTAAGCCACAGGCGTCAGTCTGGTCCGGATCACTTCCCAAGGGGCGGTTCGATGGCCGAGATGTGCGGGAACTGCAAGAACTTCTTCGAGCCGCGCGTGGGCGGCGTCTGCCGCGCGCATCCGCCGGTCGCGCGTGCCGACGGCACGGCAACATGGCCGGCCGTCTCGCGCAGCGACTGGTGCGGCGAGTACAAGGTGGCACCGCCGCCGGCGAACCCCGGCATTCGCAGGCTGGCGACGGCCTGAGCTGACGCTTCAGGGCGCGAAACTCACGAAACAGGCGCAGATCACGCAGCCGGAGCGACGCCCGGCGGCGGCGCAATCTTCGATGCTGCATGGTGAAATCTGTTCGCCGAGGCTCCCAACCTGCGCAAATCCGAAGGTGCGCTGGTCGGAGTGGCAGGATTTGAACCTGCGACCCCCACGTCCCGAACGTGGTGCGCTACCAGACTGCGCTACACTCCGCCTCGCGAACAGGCCGCGTGTATAGCGGCGGCTTCGGCGGTGCGCAACCCCATCGCGACGTCCAATTCACGGCCATGCGCGGGCACTCGACGGCAGCCTCGCCCTCCCCCTAGATTGCTGACATGACGACGCATTCCTTCGACGCCGTCGCCTTTGCGGGAGGCGGCAACCGCTGCTACTGGCAGGGCGGCTTCTGGGACGCGCTGAATGCCGTCCGCCCGCAGCGGCCCGGCCTGGTCGTCGGCGTCTCGGCCGGCGCCTTCCAGGCCTGTTTCTCGCTGATCGGCGAAGGCGACCGCGTCCGCCGCATCGTCATCGATGCCTGCGCCACCATCGACGAGGAAATGGACTGGCGGCAGGTGCTGAAAGGTCGCTCGCCCTTCGTCGTTGCCGGCCTCTACCGCGACCTGCTGACCGAGATCTTCGGCGAACTGGAGCTGGCGGCGCTGAAGGCCGCGCCCGAAGTGCTGATCCAGCTGACGCACCCGCCGCGCTTCATGCCCTCGCTGGTCGCGGCCTATGCCGCCATCGGCGCCTACCAGATCGAGAAGGTCTGGCTGGGCGCCGCCCATTCGCGCGCGGGACGGCATGTCGGGCTGTTCCCGAGCTGGGTGTCGACCCATGAGGTCGCCGGCCCCGCGGACCTCGTCGCGGCGCTGATGGGCACGGCCGCCGTGCCGCCCTTCATGCCGGTGGGCGAGGTCAACGGCCGCCCTGCCCTCGATGGCGGGCTGGTCGACAATCCGCCGGTGGACAAGATCGCCGAGATCGAGGCTCGCGGCGGGCGCACGCTGGTGCTGACGACGCGGGCGGGCCCCGCCATGCCCGGGGTCGAGAATCGGACCGTGGTGCGCCCCTCGGTGCCGATCCTGACCAGCCGCTTCGCCGTGACGGACGGCGCTGCGATCCGCGCGGCCTATGAGCTGGGCGTGAGGGACGGCGAGGCCTTCGCCAAGGGGCTCGGCTGAGCCGCGCCGGCGAGACCGTCCAGCCAGCCGCCGAGCTCCATGAAGGAGGGCAGCACGACATCCGCATGCAGGTGGAAATCGTCCGGCACCAGCGGCCCGGATGTCACGCCGACCGCGACCACGCCAGCCGCGCGCGCCGCATGCATGTCGTGAAGGCTGTCGCCGATCATCGCGACCTCCTGCGGATGCATGCCGAAGGCGTCGAGGAAGGCGGTGATCTGGCCGGGAGCGGGCTTGCGGCCATGGCCTGAATCCCAGCCGACGATGTAGTCGAAGTGGTGGTCGATGCCGAGCCGCGCGGTCTGATGGCGCGCGCCCTTCTCGGAATCGTTGGTGACGACGCCCAGCGTCAGGCCCCGCGCCTTGAGCGCGCCGATGGCGCCGGCGGGATCGCCGATCGGGGTCAACCCCGCGAGACCTTCCTCGACGAACAGGAACTCCATCTCATCGGTGACGGCAGCCGAGAACGGCAGCCCCAGTGCCTCGGCCCAGAGCGGGCCGTAATCGGCGGCGGAGCCCGCGACCAGCGGCGAGGTCGGCATGAAGCGCATGGCGGCCTCGTCGAAATGCGACACGGCCATCAAGCGCTCGATGCCCGGGCGCTGGCCCTTCGCCATGCGTTCCATCACGCGGAAGGCGGCCGGGCCCCAGGTGCGGTCGAAATCGACGAAGGTGCCGTCCTTGTCGAGGAGAATGGCGCGAATGGTCATGGCTGCTTCCTGCTGCGGCGGTGTGACAGGATGATGACCGCGCGTCCAGCATGCCCCGGCGGACTTGCCTTGCCAGGCGCGCCGGCCTAATCCCGCGCGACGACCGACCGGCCCGATGGAGGCCCGCATGCGCTATGTTTCGACCCGGGGCGAGGCTCCGGTCCTGAACTTCCCCGATGCCCTGCTCGCCGGCCTTGCGCGCGACGGCGGCCTCTATGTGCCGGAGACGTGGCCGGCCATGTCTCCGGAGGCTATCGCGGCCCTGTCCGGCCAGCCCTATCAGGAGGTGGCGCGGCGCGTGCTGGCGCCCTTCGTCGCGGACAGCATCGCCGCAAGCGACCTGTCGCGGATGATCGACGAGGCCTATGCGAGCTTCCGCCACCCCGCCGTGACGCCGCTCGTCCAGCTGTCGGCCTCCGAATGGGTGCTGGAGCTGTTCCACGGGCCGACGCTCGCCTTCAAGGACTGCGCCATGCAGCTCCTCGGCCGGCTGATGGACCATGTGCTGAAGGCCCGCGGCCAGCGCGCCACCATCGTCGGCGCGACCTCGGGCGACACCGGCGGCGCGGCCATCGAGGCCTTTCGCGGGCTCGACCAGGTCGACGTGGTGATCCTGTTCCCGGACGGGCGTGTCTCCGATGTCCAGCGCCGCATGATGACGACGGTGGACGCGCCGAACGTCCACGCCATCGCCATCGACGGCACGTTCGACGACTGCCAGGCCATCGTGAAGGCGCTGTTCAACAACCACGCCTTCCGCGACCGCGTGCGCCTTTCCGGCGTCAACTCGATCAACTGGGCGCGCATCGTCGCGCAGGTCGTCTATTACTTCGCTGCCGGCGCCGCCCTCGGCGCGCCGCACCGGGCCGCGCGCTATGTCGTGCCCACGGGCAATTTCGGCGATGTCTTCGCCGGCTATGTCGCCAAGCGCATGGGCCTGCCGATCTCCGAACTGGTGGTCGCGACCAACGTCAACGACATCTTGGAACGCACGATCCGCACCGGCCGCTACGAGGTGACGGGCGTCGTTGCCACCTCGTCGCCGTCCATGGACATCCAGGTCTCGTCCAATTTCGAGCGGCTGCTGTTCGACGCCCACGGCCGGGACGCAGGCACCGTGCGCCGGCTGATGGCGGGCCTTGCCCAGTCGAAGAGCTTCACCATCGCCAACGATGCGCTGGGGTCGATTCGCGCGGAGTTCGCGGCAAGTCGAGCCGACGAGGCCGAGGTTTCCGGCATGATCCGCCAGACGCTGGACAAGGCAGGTTACCTGCTCGACCCGCACACCGCGGTCGGCATGGTCGCCGCGCGCAAGGTCGCGTCCGATCCTGCCGTGCCCACGGTGGTGCTGTCGACCGCCCATCCCGCGAAATTCCCGGATGCGGTGGAAGCCGCCTGCGGCACGCGTCCCGGCCTGCCCGCCTGGCTCGGCGACCTGATGGAGGCCCCTGAGCGCATGGCGCATCTGCCGGCCGACGAGAAGGCGGTCGAGGACTACGTGATGGCCAAGACGCGGGCGGCGGTGGCCGGCGCGGCGTAAGGCCTCACATCCCGAGATAGGCTTTCCTGACACGGTCGTCGGCGAGCAGTTCCTCGCCGGTGCCGGACAGCGTCATGCGGCCGTTCTCCAGCACGTAGCCGCGGCTCGCGAGCCTCAGCGATACCGCCACGTTCTGCTCGACGAGGACGCAGGTCAGCCCGCCCTCGGCGAGATCGCGGATGGTGCGCAGCACGTCCTGCACGACGGCCGGAGCAAGACCGAGCGAGGGCTCGTCGAACATGACAAGCTCCGGCTCGCCCATCAGGCAGCGGCCGATGGCGAGCATCTGCTGCTCGCCGCCGGAGAGTGTGCCGGCCGCCTGCGAAGCGCGTTCGAGAAGGCGCGGAAACATCGCATAAACGCGCTCGAGGTTGCGCGCGCGATGCCCGCGGGCGCGCTGGATCATCGCGCCCATGGCGAGGTTCTCGGCGACAGTGAGCGTCGGGAAGACCTGCCGGCCCTCGGCGACCTGCCCGATGCCGAGATCGCAGACCTCATGGCTCGGCAGGCCCGTGATGTCGCGGTCCTTGAAGCGGATCGTGCCGGACGCCGGCCTGTGCATGCCCGCGATGGTGCGGATCAGTGACGTCTTGCCCGCGCCGTTGGCGCCGACAATCGCGACGATGCAGCGCTCCGGAACCTCGAGCGACACCTTGTCGAGGGCCTGCGCGTCGCCGTGGAACACGTCGATGTCGTGGACGAGCAGCATGTTACAGCGCCTCCGCCCCGAGATAGCTCTCCAGCACCTTCGGGTGGCGCGTCACCTCGTCGGGCGTGCCCTCGGCGATGGTCGCGCCGTGATGGAGAACGTGGATGCGGCCGGCGAGCGCCATGGTGGCGCGCATGACATGCTCGATGAGCAGGATGGTCACGCCCTCGCGGTTGATGTCCTTGAGGATGGCGACGATGCGGTCCACCTCGGTCGGCCTGAGGCCAGCCATGACCTCGTCGAGAAGGAGGAGGCGTGGCTCGGTCGCGAGCGCGCGCGCGCATTCCAGCCGCTTGCGGTCGGGAAGGGTCAGCGACTTCGCCCTGGCGTCGCGCCGGTCCCAGAGGTCGAGACGGCGCAGCACCTCGCCCGCGTGGGCGCGCGCGGCGTCCATGTCCGCCGCCCGCATCATCGCGCCGATGGTGGCGTTCTCCATCACCGTCAGCTCCGGGAACGGCCGGACGATCTGGAAGGTGCGGGCAAGGCCGCGGCGGCAGAGCTCGTGGGGTGGCACGCCCGCCGACGGCGCGCCGTCAAAGGTGATGCTGCCGGCATCGGGCTTCATGACCCCTGCGATCAGGTTGAACAGCGTGGTCTTGCCGGCGCCGTTCGGCCCGATCACCGCGAAGATCTCGCCCTCGGAAACCGACAGCGAGACATTGTCCACGGCGGTGAGGCCGCGAAAGCGCTTAGTCGCGCCCCTGACGTCGAGAAGCGTCGTCACGAGCGCTCCTCCGGAATGCCGAGTTTCTTCTTGAGCCAGGGCCAGATGCCGTTCGGCGCGAACCAGATCATCACCATCAGCGCCGCGCCGTAGAAGACGAGGTTGACGCCGGGAATGGCGCGTCCCGCAATCTTCTCGACGAGCGCGATCAGCGTCTGGCCGAGCGGGGTGAGGATGAATGCGCCGAGGATCGGCCCGAACAGCGTGCCGAGGCCGCCGATGATCGGCGCGAGGATCATCTCGATGGACCGCGCGATGTCGAAGCTCTGACTGGGGAACAGGTTGCTCTGGTAGAAGGCATAGACGACGCCGGCGACCGCCGTCATCGCCGAGGAGACGATCACCGCCGCCATCTTGGCGCGGAACACATTGATGCCAAGCGCGCGGGCGGCTTCGGGGTCCTCGCGCACCGCGAGCCAGGCATGGCCGAGGCGCGAGCGGCGCAGCGCCGCGCAGATGACGAAGGCCGCCACCATCAGGGCAAGCGCCACGTAGTAGAATAGCAGCGGCCCGCCGCGCAGATTGATGGCCGAACCACCGCCCGCCGTAACCGGAATGAAGAAGCCGGCGGCGCCGCCGACATAGCTCCAGTTGTCGAAGCCGATGCGCGTGACCTCCGCGAAGGCGATGGTGAGCAGCGCGAAATAGACGCCCTCGATGCCGAAACGGAAGCCGAGCCAGCCGATAGCCGCACCGAAAGCCATGGCGACGAGAACCGCAGGCACGATCGCGATGGCCGGCGATATCCCGAACTTCACCCACAGGACCGCGCCGACATAGCCGCCGAGGCCGACATAGAGCGCATGACCGAGCGAGAGCTGGCCGCAGAGCCCCATCATGACGTTCCAGGCCTGCCCGACCGTGGCGAACCAGAAGATCAGGAAGAAGACGGAAAGCAGGTAGCGGTCGAGCGCGACAGGCGCGACCAGCAGGACAGCGACTAGGACGGCCAGCAGAACGAGAGCGCGGCGGGGCGCTTCATCGACAAGCCGGGCGAGGAGGGTGAAGGGGTTCATGGCGCCGACCTCACGCCCGCCTGCCCAGCAGGCCCTGCGGGCGCAGCGCCAGCACGAGAACCAGCAGGCCGAAGGAGACCATGGTCTTCATCGACGGAGCGATGACGACCGAGGCCATGGCCTCGGCGATGCCGATCAGCAGGCCGCCGACGATGGCACCCGCCATCGAGCCCATGCCGCCGATGATGACGATGGTGAAGGCGAGCAGCGTGAAGGCCGGCGCGATCATCGGCGTCGCGTCGGTCAGCGTCACCATCAGCGCGCCGGCGGCACCGACGCAGGCGAGGCCAAGGCCGAAGGTCAGCGCGTAGAGCTGCTTGACGTTCAGCCCGACCACGGCCGCGCCGACGAGATTGTCGGCGCAGGCGCGGATGGCGACGCCGGTCGACGTGAAGCGGAAGAAGGCGAACAGCAGCGCCGCCACCGCAAGCGCGGCGATGGCCGCATAGACACGCACCTTGTCGAGAATGATCGGCCCGATCTCCCAGCTGTCGAACGAATAGGGCAGGTTCGCGCTGCGGGCATCCGGCCCGAAGATCATCAGCGTGCCGTTGACCATGATGATGGCGAGGCCCACCAGCAGGATGAACTGCTCGTGTTCGGGGCGCGAGACGAAGGGGTTGATCAGCGTGCGCTGGAGTCCGTAGCCGATGACGAAGAAGGCCGCGGCGATCGGCAGCATCGAGAGGAAAGGGTCGAGGCCGAACGAGCGGAACAGCACGAAGGCCGCATACATGGCGACCACGGCGAACTCGCCATGCGCGAAATTGACCACCCGCACCACGCCGAAGATCACCGAGAGGCCGAGCGCCATCAGGCCATAGACGAGGCCGGTCAGGACGCCCTGGACGAGCACGTTGCCATAAAGCGACCAGAGCATTCCAAGCTTCGCGGGAAAGAGGGGGATCGCTCGGGAGTTAGCGCGACCGGGCAGGTTCGGCAACCCGGCGCGCAGCGCAGCTGCCGGTCACGGCGTCGCAGCCATGACCCGGCTTGTCATGAAGGAGCCGGGCCGATCAGACATCGGCCCGGCGCCGTTTTCTCAAACGCGCTCAGCTCCGCCCCTGCCAGGCCGGCAGCGGCAGGACCGGCTCGGCGAGCGCCACGTCCTTCGGCAGGACGACGGTCGGGATGCGCTTCAGGTTCTGCACCAGGGCCGAACCGATATTGGGGTTCTGGCCCTTGGCGTCGAAGGTGATCGGGCCGCCGATCATGATGTGCTCGGGAAGATTGGTGGCGCGCACCGCCTCCATGAGCTGCGGGCCGGCCGTGGTGCCGGCGCGCTTGAAGGCGTCGGCTGCGATCAGCATGCCCTCGAAGGCGAAGCCCGCGTTGAAGCTGTCCACCGCGAAGCGGTTGTTCGGGTTGGCCTTGGCGAAGCTCTTCTCGAAGGCCTGGGTCATGTTGGACTTCGGATTGGCCCAGGGCAGGCCGAACATGACGAAATCGGCCAGCGGGCCGAGCGCCTGATAGAACTCCTCGTCATAGAAGCCGGGCGAGCCGGGCGAGATGATCGCCTTAGGCTGGAAGCGCTGGCGCACCATGTCGCGCACCATCTTGATGGCGTCGGAAGCGCGGGTGACGCACATGACGAGGTCGGGGTTGAGCGCGCGGATCTTGGTCACCTCGACCGAGAGGTCCTGCGCGCGCGGGTCGTAGGCGATCTTCTCGGCGAGATCGATCGGCAGGTTCACGCGCGGCCAGATGGCGTCCATGGCGTTGCGCTGGGCGGTGCCGAACGTGTCGTTGGCGTGCAGGAACACGGCCTTCTCGAACTTGATGCCCTTGGCGTCCATCACGTCCTTGATCAGGCGCAGGCCGTTGGTGACGAGCTGGCCGCCGGTCTGGAAGTTGCGGACGAGGTACTTGTAGCCCTGCTCGGTTATCTGCGGGGCGGCGGCGACATTGACCACGAACGGAATCTGCCGCTGCTCGGTGACCTGCGCGATGGCGAGCGTATGGCCGGAATCGAAGGCGCCGGTCAGCACATGGCAGCCGTCATTGATGGCACGCTCGGCCTGCGTGCGGGCGACGTCGGCATTCGACTCGGTGTCGATATGGACGATCTCGACATTGTAGCCGAGTTCCTTGAGCAGGTCGGGCGCCGCCAGCACGCCGCGATGCATGCTCTGACCGGCCTGCGCGAAGAAGCCGGAGCGCGGCAGGAGCGAGCCGATCTTCAGCGTGCGCGCCTGCGCGTGCGCGATGCCCGGTGCGGCGAGGGTAGCGGCGGCGCCGGCCATGACGGCACGGCGGGAAAAGCTGGTCTTGGCGGTCATTATCGTCCTCCCTGCCCCACTCTCCGCTTGGCCAGATGGCGGGGTCATCGCGATTTCGGCGGCGATCTTACGCAAATGCGCGCCCGGGGAAAGGCGGGCGCGACGCATGGCCGCTGTCACGCCGCCGTCTTGTCCTCGAAACGGCAGATGTCGCGGATGATGCAGCGCTGGCAGAGGGGCTTGGCCGCCTTGCAGACGTAACGGCCATGCAGGATGAGCCAGTGGTGCGCGTGCAGGCGATAGGGGTCCGGGACGACTTTCTCCAGCCCCAGCTCCACCGCCAGCGGCGTCTTGCCAGGCGCCAGGCCCGTGCGGTTGGCGACGCGGAAAAGGTGGGTGTCGACCGCGATGGTCGGCACGCCGAAGGCGATGTTCAGGACCACGTTGGCGGTCTTGCGGCCGACGCCCGGCAGCGTTTCCAGCGCCTCGCGGTCGGCCGGCACCTCGCCGCCGTAGGCGTCGATCAGGCGCTGGGACAGGGCGATGACGTTCTTCGCCTTGTTGCGATAGAGGCCGATCGTCCTGATGTGGCCGATCAGCCCCTCCTCGCCGAGGGCGAGCATCTTCGCCGGCGTATCGGCCACCTTGAACAGCGGCCGCGTCGCCTTGTTGACGCCTACGTCCGTCGCCTGCGCCGACAGGGCCACCGCAACGAGCAGCGTATAGGCGTTGACGCTTTCAAGCTCGCCCTTGGGTTCGGGATCGACCTGATGGAAGCGGAAGAAGATCGCCTCCACCTCCTGTGGCGTGAGGCCGTCGCGCTTGCGCCGTTTCGCCGCGGCCTTGGCGGCAGCGGCATTGGCGAGCGCCTTGCCCGGCCGCTTGCGCACGGATTTCGGCTTCGGCGGCTTGGCGGTGGTCGCGGGCGGCATTCAGGTCGTATAATGCGACGTCATGACCCCCGGCAACCCGACAGTTGCAGACGCATCCGAGGCCGAGAGCCGTCCGCTCTTCGCGGCGATCCTGACGCCGCACCGCTCGCTCGGTTGGCCCGGCTTCATCGCGGTGATGGCCGCCGTCGGCGTGCTCAACCTGATCGCCGCGGTGATGTTCGCCGCCATCGGCGCCTGGCCGGTCGTGCCCTTCCTCGGGCTGGACGTGCTGATCATCTTCCTCGCCTTCCGCGCCAACTACCTGCACGCCCGCGCCTACGAGGAGGTGATCGTCACGCCGACTGAAATCCGCATCCGCAAGGTGACGTTCCACGGGCGGTCGCGCGAATGGCGGTTCAACCCGGCCTGGACGCGGGTGACGCAGGTGGTGGACGAGGATGACGGGCAGGTTCTGTCCCTCACCCTCGACGAGGGTCGCCGCAAGCTCGACATCGCGACCTTCCTGCCGCCGGTCGAGCGGGAGGGCTTCGGCAGGGCGTTGCGCATCGCGCTGGCTGAAGCCCGGCGCGGACCGACCCGCACGCGGTTCGACTGAGACAGCGGACAGGATCAGGAGACGAGGATGGCCGGATCGGTCGAGCGGGTCAGGGAAGCGTTGCGCGCGGCAGGCCATGACGACAACCTCACCACCTTTCCGGCGGGAACGCGCACGGCCGCGGATGCCGCGACTGCGGTCGGCTGCGCCGTCGCGCAGATCGCAAAATCCATAGTGTTGAAGACAGGAGAGACGCCGGTCCTCGTCGTCGCCTCGGGCGCCAACCGGGTCGATGCGGCCAAGGTCGCCGCCCTCGTCGGCGGCGAGGTGGCAAGGCCAGATGCCGGCTGGGTGCGCGCGACGACCGGCTTCGCTATCGGCGGCGTCGCGCCGGTCGGGCACCTCATCGCGCCCATCGTCATCGTGGACCGCGACCTCGCCGAGGTCGGGCCGATCTGGGCGGCAGCCGGTGCGCCCGACACGGTGTTCCGGACGGATTTCGATGCGCTCGTGCGGATCAGCGGCGGCCGCGTCGGCGACATCCGCGAATAGAACCGAGCCTTGACTCAGAGCGCGTTGATGTCGGCGGATTCCAGCACGCGTTTCGGTGCGCCGTGGCGGGCCACGCGGATCATGGCGCGGCCGAACTGCTCGCTGGTCGTGACAAGACCGGGCGCGAGCCGCTTCATCAGCGGCAGCAGCACGCCCATCGTCGCATACATCGCGCGATACCAGCCGGTCTTCGAGGTGATGCCCGGCGCCGGCTGGATGGCCACGGGGCGGAAGACATAGCCCTTGAACGGCAGGGCCAGGACGACGTTCTCGGCGGCCCCCTTCACCCGGGCCCACATGACCGAACCCTTCTCGGTGCTGTCGGCGTTGCGACCCGAGACGAACACGAAGGTCATCTGCGGATTGAGCCGGGCAAGCGTGGACGCGGCGGCCACGGTCAGGTCGTAGGTCAGGCGGCGATAGTCCTCCTCCTTCATGCCGACCGAGGTCACGCCGAGGCAGAAGAAGCAGGCTTCGTAGCCGGCAAGATCGGCTTCGATGGCGGAATAGTCGAAGAAGTCGCGATGGATCAGTTCGCGCAGCTTCGCATGCTGCCGCCCCGTGGCCGACCGCAGCACCGCGAGCACTTCCGTGATGCCGTCGTCCTTGAGGCATTCGGCGAGCACGCCCTGCCCGATCATGCCGGTCGCGCCGAAGATGATGACCTTCATATGCCCCTCTGCCTCATCGACACGACGTTTCGCAACCGTCCTCGCCGGACCTATCATGACCGGAGTTCAGCACATATGGGAGGCGCAGCGATGATCGACCATGTCTCCGTCGCGGTCGGCGATCTCACGCGCGCGGCGGCGTTCTACGACGCGGCCTTCGCGCCGATAGGCCTGACGCGGCTCGTCACGCGCGAGCGAAGCGTCGGCTATGGCAAGGCCTATCCCGAATTCTGGATCAACCTGCGCGAGGGATATCGGGCAACGCCCGGCGATCCGGGCGCGCATATCTGCCTCAGGGCCCGCGACGAGGCGGCGGTTTCGGCCTTCCACGCGGCGGCGCTGGCGCAGGGCGGCGAGGATAGCGGCGCACCGGGTCCGCGGCAGGCGGCCATGACCACCTATTTCGGCGCTTTCGTCCTCGACCTCGACCGCAACAAGATCGAGGTCGTCACCTTTCCGAAGGCCGGTTGAGGCATAGCCCTCGATTTCTCGACCGGGCCACAGGAATCGGGTGGCTGGCGCGCATGCGACGCGCCACATTCGGCTCACGTTCAAGAGACCAGGAGCCAGTCCCATGCTCAACGTCATCCAGCTCGAAAAGCATGGCATGCCCATCCGCCTCGCCGAGGCCGCCGACGATTACGAGATCGTCCGGCGTACGCTCGCCTTCATCACCGATCACTGGCGCCGCCAGCCGACGGTCGAGGAGATGGCCGAGCATGTCGGCCTCTCCCCCGGCCACCTGCACCACCTGTTCCGCCGCTGGGCCGGACTGACGCCGAAGGACTTCCTGCAGGCGATCACGCTCGACGCCGCCCGCGCCCTGCTGCGCGACGAGGCGACCGTGCTCGATACCGCCTACGAGGTCGGCTATTCCGGGCCGGGACGGCTGCACGACCTGTTCGTCACCCACGAGGCCATGTCGCCCGGCGAGTTCAAGACCGGCGGCGAGGGGCTGACCATGCGCTACGGCTTCCATCCCTCGCCTTTCGGGCAGGCCATCGTGGTGGCGACGGATCGGGGCCTTGCCGGCCTCGGCTTCTGCGACGCCGGCGGCGAGCCCTCGGCGCTCGCCGACATGAAGGGCCGCTGGCCGAAGGCGGCCTTCGTGGAGGACGTGTCGGTGACCGGCCCGATGGCGCAGCGCATCTTCGACCCCAAGGCCTGGGCCGGCGAGCGACCGCTGCGCGTCTGTCTGATCGGCACCGATTTCGAGGTGCGCGTCTGGGAGACGCTGCTGCGAATCCCGATGGGCAAGGCGACGACCTACTCGACCATCGCCAACCATATCGGCCGGCCGACAGCCGCCCGTGCGGTGGGCGCGGCGGTGGGCAAGAACCCGATCTCCTTCGTGGTGCCCTGCCACCGGGTGCTCGGCCGCTCCGGCGCGCTGACCGGCTATCACTGGGGCCTGACGCGCAAGCAGGCCATGCTCGGCTGGGAGGCCGGGCACGCGGGGTGATGGAGGGGGCTGCGCCTCAACAGCATGGCCGCGCCCTTTTTCAGCAAGGATAGGCTCCCGTGAACCCTCTCCCCTTGCGGGAGAGGGTGCCCGCGCCAGCGGACGGGTGAGGGGAGCAATGCCCACCCCCCTCATCCGGCGCCTGTCGCCTTAGCCCTTCTCCCGCAAGGGGAGAAGGGCTAAGGCGACGCGGGCGGCGCATTGATCCGAGCCCTCCAGCACAGACCGCCAAACCATGCCTCCCCTGCCCGGCTGCCTCTGGATTTCCCGGTAGCGCTGGCTAGAAGGGCGGGGTGACCGCCCTTCCCTCCGTCGCCCCGCCCGTCGTTTCCCACGCCCGCGTGCTCGGCATCGCGGTGCCGATGATCTTCGCGCATGTGACGACGCCATTGCTCGGCATCGTCAGCGCCACCGCTATCGGCCGGCAGGGCGATGCCACCCTGCTCGCCGCCGTGGCGCTCGGCGCTGTCATCATCGACGTCATCTTCTGGGCCTTCGTGTTCCTGCGCATGGGCACGATCGGACTGACCGCGCAGGCGCTGGGCGCGCGCGACGAGACCGAGCGGCGCGCCGTCATCGCCCGCGCCCTGCTGCTGGGCTTCGCCATCGGCCTTGCGATGATCGCACTCCAGCGGCCGATCGTGACCGGCATGCTGACCCTCATGGGCCCCTCGCCCGAAGTGAGCGCAGCGGCCGACACCTATGTCTCGCTGCGGCTCTGGTCGGCGCCCGCGACCTTCGTCAACTACGCCATTCTCGGCTGGCTGATCGGACAGGCGCGTACCGTCACCGGCCTCGTCCTGCAGATCGTCATCAACGTCGCCAACATGGCGCTGACCGTGCTGCTGGTCAGCCGCTTCGGCTATGGCGTGGCCGGCGCGGCGGCGGCCAATGCCATCGCCGAGATCGGCGGCGCGCTTGCCGGCTTCGTCGTCGTGCTGAAACTGCTCGGCGGGCGCTTCGCCGTGTCGTGGCAGACAGTGCTCGACCGGACGAAGATCATCCGCACCATCGCGATCAACCGCGACATCATGATCCGCACGGCGGCGCTGGTCGGCTCCTTCGCCTTCTTCACGCGGCAGGGCGCGGTCGGCGGCGACACGGTGCTCGCGGCCAATGCCATCCTGATGAACCTCGTCGGCGTCGTCGCCTTCTTCCTCGACGGCTTCGCCACCTCGGCCGAACAGCTCGGGGGCCAAGCGGTGGGCGCGCGCCACGAGGCCTCGTTCCGCCGGGCCGTCCTGCTGTCGGGCATCTGGGCCATCGCCTTCGGCACGGCGGCCTCGCTGGTCTTCTTCGGCTTCGGCGGCGGGGCCATCGACCTGATTTCGACATCGGAGGCTGTGCGCGCGGAGGCGCGGCGCTACCTGCCCTATGCGGCGCTGACGCCCTTCACCGGGGTCATGGCCTTCCTGTTCGACGGCGTGTTCATCGGCGCGACATGGTCGGCCGCGATGCGCAACTGCATGGTCGCGGCCTTCGCGACCTTCATCGCGGCGTGGTGGCTCTTGAAGGGCTACGGCAATGACGGGCTGTGGATCGCCTTCCTGATCCTGCAGGCGGTGCGCGGGCTCTATCAGGCGGCTGTGCTGCCCGGCCTGATGCGGGCGACGTTCCGAAGCTAGATCAGCCGAGTTTCCAGTCGGCGTTCTGCGTGCCGATCACGTCCGTAATCGATGTCCGCCCGTCGCGACGCAGGCGCGCGAGCAGCCCGGCCTTGATGTCCCCGACGAGGCCGAAACCCTTGAACACCATGGCGGAATAGAGCTGCACCAGCGTCGCGCCCGCGGCGATCTTGGCATAGGCGTCCTCGGCCGAGGCGATGCCGCCGACGCCGACCAGCGGGAACTGGCCCTCGACCCGCCGAAAAGCTTCGGCCAGCATCTGCGTCGAGCGGTCGAACAGCGGCGCGCCGGAGAGGCCGCCCGTCTCTTTCGCCGTCGCCTGATCGATCAGCGTGTCCGGCCGGGCGATGGTGGTGTTCGACACGATCATGCCGTCGACGCCGCGCTTGCGGCTGACCCGCACCATGTCGTCGAGGCCGTCGAGAGAGAGGTCCGGCGCGATCTTGACGAGGATGGGCCGGCCGGGAGCCGCCTTGTCGCGCGCCTCGATGCAGCGCGCCAGCACCTCGTCGAGGAAGCCCGCCTGCTGGAGATCGCGCAGGCCCGGCGTGTTCGGCGACGACACGTTGATCGACAGATAGGAAACGTGGGGCGCCAGTTTCTCGACCAGCAGGCCGTAATCTGCGATGCGGTCGGCGGTGTCCTTGTTCGGCCCGATATTGACGCCGACCACGCCGCTGCGCCCGGCGCGGCCGGCAAGACGGCGCGCGACGACATCGACGCCGTCCGAGTTGAGGCCGTAGCGATTGATCACGGCCTCGTCGGGCACGAGGCGGAAGACGCGCGGCTTCGGATTGCCGGCCTGCGGCTTCGGCGTGACGCCGCCGACCTCGACGAAGCCGAAGCCGAGACGCAGGGCGGCGTCCGGCACCTCGGCATGCTTGTCGAAGCCCGCCGCGAGGCCGACCGGGTTCGGGAAGGTCAGGCCGAAAGCCGAGACGCCGAGCCGGCGGTCGTCATCGGCGCAACGCGGGATCGGCAGCGCCTTCAGCGCCGCGATGGCGAGTTGGTGGCCGGTTTCGGCATCGGTCGCGAGAAGCAGCGGCCGGGCGAGACGGGAGGCGAGCGAGAGCAGCGACATGGCCGGTGTTTGGCATCGGCAGGCCCAAGGGGCAAGACCGCTGTTGGGGTCGCACGACAGCGCAACATCGTCATGGCCGGGCTTGGCCCGGCCATCCACGACTTTTCTAGGTCACTGGCGCTCAAGTCGTGGATGCCCGGCACAAGGCCGGGCATGACGGTAGGGGCAACCGTGCCTCAGAGCCTGACGATCTTCGCGTCCGCCGGCCATTCCAGCGTCTTGAGCGCCTGAGCGAGGTCCTCGATCAGGTCATCCGGGTCCTCCAGGCCGACCGACAGGCGCAGCAGGCCGTCGGTAATGCCCATTTCGAGCTTCTCCTCGGGCGTGAAGCGATCATGCGTGGTGGTCGGCGGATGGGTGATCAGGCTCTTGGCATCGCCGAGATTGTTGGAGATGCGGATGATGTTCAGCGCATTGGCGACGCGGAACGCGCCGGCCTTGCCGCCCTCGACCTCGAAGGCGATCAGCGTCGAGCCGCCGCGCATCTGGCGCTGCGCCAGTTCGTATTGCGGGTGATCCTTGCGGCCGGGATAGAGCACCTTGGTGATGCCCGGCAGCTCGGCCAGCGCATCGGCGACTTTCGCGGCGTTCTGGGTCTGCCGCTCGACGCGGACCTGCAGCGTCTCCAGCGCCTTCAGCGCCACCCAGGCGGTGAACGGGCTCATGGCCGGGCCGGTCTGGCGCAGGTACTGGTAGATGTAGTCCTGGATGAACTGCTTGGAGCCGAGGATGGCGCCGCCAAGGCAGCGACCCTGCCCGTCGATGTGCTTGGTGGTCGAATAGACCACGCAGTCGGCGCCAAGCTCCAGCGGGCTCTGCAGCAGCGGCGTCGCGAAGACGTTGTCGACCGTCACCTTGATGCCGGTCTTCCTGGCGATCTGGCAGATGGCCGCGATGTCATAGACCTCGAGCGTCGGGTTGGTCGGGCTTTCGAGGAAGAAGACCTTGGTGTTGGGGCGCACGGCGGCCTGCCACTGGGCGAGGTCCGCGCCGTCGATCAGCGTCGATTCCACGCCGAAGCGCGGCAGCAGGTTCTCGATGATGTAGCGGTTCGAGCCGAACAGCGCCTTGGCCGCCACGACATGGTCGCCGGCAGAGAGCTGGCCGAACAGCGCGGCATTCACGGCGGCCATGCCGGTGGCGGTCGCCTTGGCGGCCTCCGCCCCTTCCAGCAGCGCCATGCGGTCCTCGAACATCTGCACGGTCGGGTTCGAGAAGCGGGCGTAGATGAAGCCGGGATCGGTGTTCTTGAAGCGCGCCTCGGCCTGTTCCGCCGTCTCGTAGACGTGGCCCTGCGTCAGGAACAGCGCCTCGGAGGTCTCGCCGAACTCGGAACGCAGCGTGCCGCCGTGAACGAGACGGGTCGCGGGCCGTGCACGGGTGGGGTCGAACGGCTTCTTCATGGCGAACCTCAGGCGCGCTGCGGGGCACTTGTCCCCGGAAAAAACAAAACCCGACCTGGCAAAAGCCGAGGCCGGGTTGATCCCGTGCGCCCGGCCTTTTAGCGAGATGTTTAGCGTGGATCGCAAGCCGGCCGGCCAAATCTCCACGTCGTGGTCAGCTTGGTAGGATTGCCGAGAGAACGCGTCAAGTGTTTTGTTCGTTTTGACGAACGTTTTGTTCGTCGGGAGTTCGCCGGGATGGTCGAGGACATGACTCAGGGCATTCTGCCGGCTCAGGCGATCGAGGAACTGGTGGCGCGCGGCGCCATCCGCATCGCGCGGGCGCTCGACGCCGATCAGGTGCAGCCCGCCTCTCTCGACCTGCGCCTCGGCTACCGCGCCTACCGCATCCGCGCGAGCTTCCTTCCCGGTCCGAACACGACGGTCGCTGACCGCCTGCAATCGCTCGCGCTCCACGAGATCGATCTTTCGCGCGGAGCCGTGCTGGAAACAGGCTGCGTCTATCTGGTCGAACTGCTCGAGGGGCTGGCGCTGCGCGACGGCATTTCCGCGACCGCCAACCCGAAGAGCTCGACAGGGCGGCTCGACGTCTTCACCCGCGTCATCCTCGACCGGGCGCAGGCCTTCGACACGATCCCGGCCGACTATGAGGGGCCGCTCTATCTCGAAATTTCACCGCAGACCTTCCCGGTGCTGGTCAGGACGGGATCACGCCTGTCGCAGATCCGCTTCCGGCGCGGCCGGGCGGAGCTGGCGCTGGACGAGATCAATGCACTGCAGGAGAGCGAACGCCTCGTCGACACCGGCGCGCCGGTGGTCGGCCCGGTCGGCATCGCCGTCTCCATCGACCTGATGGGCGAGGCCTGGGGCGGCCTGCTGGGCTATCGCGCCAAGCGCCATTCCAGCGTCATCGACGTGGACCGGAAAGCCGCCAACGACGTGCTCGACTTCTGGGAGCCGATCCAGGAGCGCGGCAAGGGCGAGATGATCCTCGACCCCGACGAGTTCTACATCCTCGCCTCCAAGGAAGCCGTGGTGGTGCCGCCGGACTATGCGGCGGAGATGCTGCCCTTCGACCCGCTGGTCGGCGAATTCCGAGCGCATTACGCAGGCTTCTTCGATCCCGGCTTCGGCCATGCGGCGGCCGGCGGGCGTGGCGCGCGCGCGGTGCTGGAAGTGCGCTCGCGCGAGGTGCCGTTCATCCTCGAACATGGGCAGATCGTCGCCCGGCTGGTCTATGAGCGCATGACCGAACGGCCGCGCAGCCTCTATGGCGAGGTCGGCTCCAACTATCAGGCGCAGGGCCTGAAACTGTCGAAGCATTTCAGGTAGGGCCGGAAAACCCTCTCCCATGGGGAGAGGGTTCGACTGATGCTATGCCCCCGACAATTGCTGCTCCACCAGCCGCGCGAAGCAGCTCGCGCCGATCGGCAGCAGGTCGTCGTTGAAGTCGTAGTGGCCGTTATGGACCGGCACGGCGCCATGCTTGTCGGTCGTCTGACCCAGCAGCATGAAAGCGCCGGGCGCCTTCTCCAGATAGTAGGCGAAGTCCTCGCCGGCGGTCAGCGAGGGCAAGTCGGTCTTGATGAGATCGTCGCCGACGACGTCACGGGCCGCCTGCTCGAAGGCAGAGGCCTCCTCCACCGTGTTGATGGTCGGCGGGTAGGAGCGCTTGTAGTCAAGGGAGAGCTCAACGCCGTGGGCGGCGCAGAGCCCGTTGACGGTCTGGTGGAACAATTCGTCCATCGCCTTGCGGGTCGAGGGCTTCAGCGTGCGGATCGTGCCGGAAATGGTGACGATCTCCGGGATGACGATCTGCGAGGTGCCTGCGAGGAACTTGCCGATGGAGAGCACCACCGTCTCGTGCGGGTCCATGCGACGGCTGACGAGGTTCTGCAGCGCCGTGTAGATCTGCACGGCGCAGGGCAGCGGATCGAGGCCCATATGCGGCTGCGCGGCGTGGCTAGAGCGGCCCTTCAGCGTGATGGTGAAATAGTCCACCGCCGCCAGTACGGTGCCGGGGCGGATGGCGGCCGTGCCGAGCGGCAGGTTCCAGGCATTGTGGATGCCGTAGACCTGATCGCAGGGGAATTTCTCGAACAGGCCGTCGCGCAGCATCTCGGCGGCGCCGGTCAGCCCCTCCTCCGCGGGCTGGAAGATGAGGTGCACCGTGCCCGAGAAGTTGCGGGTTTCGGCGAGATAGCGGGCGGCGCCGAGCAGCATGGTCGTGTGGCCGTCATGGCCGCAGGCATGCATGCGGTTCTCGTAGGTGCTCTTGTGGGCGAAGTCGTTGAGTTCCGGCATGGGCAGCGCGTCCATGTCGGCGCGCAGGCCGATCTTGCGGTTGCCGGGACGGCCATGGATGACGCCCATCAGGCCGGTCTTGCCGAAGCCGCGATGCACTTCGATGCCCCAGGATTCCAGCTTCTCGGCGACGATGCCCGACGTGCGCACCTCCTCGAAGCCGATCTCGGGATGGGCATGGAAGTCGCGGCGCCATGCGGTCATCTCGTCGTGGTAGGAAGCGATGCGGTCGATGACGGCCATGGCGGGCTCCTGATGCTGGGAGCCCGGAGGCTATCGGCGGCGGCGCGCCGCTGTCGAGCGCCGGTGCGGCAGCGCAGCCTTGCGGTGGCCAATCTTGCCTGCCTCGGCCTAGCGCCGCATTCGCCCCGCCGGAACCGGCACGCGGCGGCCGTCCATGTCGATGAAGGCGCAGGCGAGCCCGAATGTCTCCGCAAGGCGCGCCTCGGTCAGCGTCTCGTCCGGGGGACCGAAAGCCGCCGCCCTGCCCCTGTCGAGCACCAGAATGCGGTCGGCGAAGCGCGCCGCCATGGTCAGGTCGTGCAGCACGGCGACGACGGAGCGACCCTCCGCGGCCAGCGCGCGCATCAGGTCCATGACCTCGAACTGATGCGCGACGTCGAGGGCGGCGGTCGGCTCGTCGAGCACAAGCAGCGGCGCGCCGGTCGCCAGCGCGCGCGCGAGCATGACGCGGGCGCGTTCGCCGCCGGAGAGCTCGGTGACCGGGCGGTTCGCAAAGCCGGTCAGGTCGAGGCGTTCCATCGCGGCATCGACCGCCTCGCGGTCTGCGGTTGAAAGGCGGCCAAAGGGATCGCCGTGCGGCAGGCGGCCGAGGCCGACGGCATCGCGCACCGGCAGCGCCCAGGCGAACTCGGCCCTCTGCGGCAGGTAGGCGATGCGGCGCGCGCGCTCGCCGGCCGACATGCCGCCGACGTCAGAGCCGTCGAGGCTGATCCTGCCGTCATGGCGCAGGAGGCCGGCCACGGCGCGCATAAGGCTGGTCTTGCCGGCGCCGTTCGGCCCGACGACCACCGTGAGGCCGCCGGCAGGCATGTCCAGCGACACGCCGTCGACGACCCTGCGGCCGCCGAGGTCCGCGCTGACGCGGTCGAGCACGAGCCGGGTCATGCCTCTTCCTCCGCCCGGCGCTGGCGGAGGATTCGCCAGAGGAAGAAGGGCACGCCGACCAGCGCGGTGACGACGCCGGTCTTGATTTCGGTGGTTGCCGGAATCAGCCGGGCGGCGATATCGGCGGCGGTCAGCAGAGCCGCGCCGGCAAGCGCCGCCGGAAGCAGGATGCGCGCGGGATCGGAGCCTGCCGCGCGGCGCACCAGATGCGGCGCGACGAGCCCGACAAAACCGATGGCGCCAGTAACGGACACCGCCGCGCCGACGCCGAGCGCAAGGCCCACCGCCACCACGAGCCGCGCGCGGGCGACATTGGCGCCGAGGCTCGCCGCCACCTCCTCGCCGAGCGTCAGGGCGCGATAGGTACGCGCCTGCGAGACCAGCAGCGCGGCGCCAGCGGCCATGAAGGGTCCGGCAAGGGCGACATGGACGAAGGAGCGATCCTCCAGCGATCCCAGCAGCCAGAAGGCGATCTCCAGTGCGGCGAAGGGGTTCGGGGCGAGGTTGAGAACCAGCGCGGTGGCCGCGCCGAACAGGCTGTTGAGCGCGAGGCCCGCGAGCAACAGCACCGTGACGCCCGCCCGGTTGCCGGCCACCAGGAACAGCGCGGCGACGGAGACGAAGGCCCCCGCCATGCCCGCCGCCGGCATCCAGAGCGACAGGACGGAAGCGCCGCCGAAAGCCAGCATGGCCGCCGAGGCGAAAGCGGCGGCGGCCGGCGCGCCGAACAGGGTCGGCTCGGCCAGCGGGTTGCGGACGAGGCCCTGAAGCGCAGCGCCGGCAAGGCCGAGCGTCGCGCCGATCATCAGCGCCAGAATGGTGCGTGGCAGGCGGATATCGTGGACGATGATGCCGGCCGTGCTGTCGCCGCCGGCAAGGCCCTTCAGAACTGCTACTGGCGGCAGCCACACGGGCCCCGCCATGAGCGACAGGCCGGCGAGGACAATGCAGGCAAGGGCGAGAGTCGCGGTGGGTCGCATCCAAACGTCATGGCCGGGCCTGTCCCGGCCATCCACGACATGGATTTGAGAGACAGGCGAAATCAATCGTGGATACCCGGGCCAGGCCCGGGCATGACGGACAGGAAGCCGTCTGGTCTCACGCCCGCCGGAACGTCAGGTAGCACGGCTTGCGCCCCTCGCGCAGGGCTTTGGCCTCGTAGCGGGTCGATTCCCAGTTCGGCCATGGCGTCGTCCAGTCGGCAGCCTTCGTGGCCGCGAAGGTGAAGGCCGGCGCACGCAGCAGCCGCTCCAGCGTCCAGGCGGCGTAATGCTCGATATCGGTGGCGAAGCGGAACTCGCCGCCCGGTTTCAGCACACGGGCGAATTCGGCAACCGTCTGGTCGGAGACGAAGCGGCGCTTGTTGTGACGCGTCTTCGGCCAGGGGTCGGGATAGAGCAGATAGACGATGTCGAGCGAGGCATCCGGGAACCAGGGCAGCAGCAGGCCGGCATCTTCCGTATGCAGGCGGACGTTGCCGATCTCCTTGCGCTCGATCTCGGCGAGCATCTTGGCCATGCCGTTGATGAAGGGTTCGACACCGACGAAGCCGAGATGCGGGTGGGCGGTCGCCTCGCGCACCAGATGCTCGCCGCCGCCGAAGCCGATCTCCAGCACGTAGCCTTCGACCGGCCGGGCGAAGAGGCCGGCAAGTTCGCAGGGTGCGGCGGGATCGACCCGCAGGCGCGGCAGCAGGGTTTCGAACAGGTCGGCCTGATGCTGGCGCAGGCCCTTGCCCTTGCGCCGCCCGAAGAAGGAGCCGTGCCCCGCCAGTCGCTTGTCGTCGGTCATCGCAAGTCCAGATATGACGAAGGGGGCCGTACGGCCCCCTTCGAGAACGCGTTCGGGAGCGTCGCCTCAGCCGGCGACAGCTTCCTTCAGCTTGGCGACGAGGTCGGTCTTCTCCCAGGAGAAGCTGCCGTCGCGGCCAGCCTTGCGGCCGAAATGGCCGTAGGCCGAGGTCTTGGCGTAGATCGCCTTGTTCAGGCCGAGATGCTCGCGGATGCCGCGCGGCGAGAGGTCCATGACCTCGGCCAGCGCCTTTTCCACCTTCGCCTCGTCGACGCCGGCCTTGGCCGTGCCGTGCAGGTCGACATAGATCGACAGCGGCTTGGCGACGCCGATGGCGTAGGCGAGCTGGATGGTGCAGCGGTCGGCGAGCTTGGCCGCGACGACGTTCTTGGCGAGGTAGCGCGCGGCATAGGCTGCCGAGCGGTCGACCTTGGTCGGATCCTTGCCGGAGAACGCGCCGCCCCCGTGCGGAGCCGCGCCGCCATAGGTGTCGACGATGATCTTGCGGCCGGTCAGGCCGGCGTCACCGTCCGGGCCGCCGATGACGAACTTGCCGGTGGGGTTGATCCACCACTTGCAGTCCTTGGCGATCTCGAGGCCGTTGAGCGTCTCGCGGATCACCGGCTCGACGATCTTCTGCACGTCCTTGGAGGTCAGCTTGCCGTCGAGATGCTGGGTCGACAGCACGATCTGCGTGACCGCGGCCGGCTTGCCGTCCTCGTAGCGGATGGTGACCTGGCTCTTGGCGTCCGGGCCGAGCTTCTCGCAGCCCTTCTCGCCCGCCTTGCGGTACTTGGTCAGGTTCTCGAGGATCTTGTGGGCGTAATAGATCGGCGCCGGCATCAGCTCCGGGGTCTCGCGGCAGGCATAGCCGAACATGATGCCCTGGTCGCCCGCGCCGACATCCTTGTTGCCGGCCTCGTCGACGCCCTGCGCGATGTCCGCCGACTGCGGATGCAGGAGGACGTCGATCTTGGCCTTCTTCCAGTGGAAGCCGTCCTGCTCGTAGCCGATCGCCTTGATCGCCTTGCGGGCCACCGACTTGAACTTGGAGGGGTTCACGACCGGATTGCCGTGGGCATCCTTGATCGCCTTGCCGTCCTTGTCCTTCTTCAGGAGCGTATCGGGAACGCGGACTTCACCGGCGATCACGACGCGGTTGGTGGTCGCCAGCGTCTCGGCGGCAATGCGCACATTCGCTGCGTCGAGACCGGTCTTGGCGGCTTCCTTGAAGATCAGGTCGACGATCTCGTCGGAGATGCGATCGCAGACCTTGTCCGGATGGCCCTCGGACACGGATTCCGACGTGAAGAGATAGGAACTGCGGGACACGAAAGTCCTCCAGAAAGCAAGCCGCGGGGATCGCGGGAGCGAGGCGCCGTCGTTATCGGTGGCGCCATGAACCGGAATTGAACAGCCGCCCGCCCGAGGAGGACGCGCGGTCGCCAAGGGACGGCATGGTCGTCCGACGCCAGAGCGGGCGAGGTTCTCGCAACAGCCGTGGCGGCGGTCAAGCCTGAATATGGCAAAAAGGCCGGTTCGTTCGCAGAAAAGAACGCGGATGCTGCCGAAAGGTCGCTTTTCGGCTGGATCGCCGCCGGCAGGCGTCTCAGGTGGGCTCGTCTTCCGAGCCGGCCACCGCGTTGACGAGATCGACGATCTTGCGCCGAACCTTGGCATCCTTGATGCGGATGAAGGCCTGATTCAGCGACAGCCCCTCGCTGGTGGACAGGAAATCGGCAACGTAGGAGGCGCCGCTCGCTTCGGCGAACCCGCCCTCGGGCAGCGGCTCGCCGGTCGGCGCACCATCGAAGAAGAAGGACACCGGCACGGAGAGAATCGTGCCGATCTGCTGCAGGCGGCTCGCGCCGATGCGGTTGGTGCCCTTCTCGTATTTCTGAACCTGCTGGAAGGTCAGGCCGAGGCGTTCACCCAGCTTCTCCTGGCTCATGCCCAGCATCATGCGTCGCATGCGCACGCGGCTGCCGACATGCTTGTCGATGGGGTTCGGCGCCTTCTTGACCATCAAACTCTCCATGCCTCCTCAGCCCATGCCGCGAGGCCACCGCATCCCCCCATGCGGCCGCCTTACCCTCTGGGTCACTTGCCACCAAATGCGGTGAAGTCCAAGGAGCTTTCCTGCTTATGGCGAATTGTCCAGATTGTTACAAGTAAACCCCATGGGCGTTCGTCGCGCTTCATGCAATCGGAGGTCGCGGGCGCGACCTTCTGATCAAGGCGAGGAAAAGACCGAACAGCGCGACGAACAGCGGCACGTGCCCGGCACGGGCGAAAACGGTCGCCGGCAGGGCAGCCGGCAGGTCCGCATCCAGCGCATCGCGGGCGCCGAGCGGCAGCGACCGGACCGTGCGGCCAAGCGGATCGATCACCGCCGAGACGCCGTTATTGGCCGCGCGGACCACCGGCAGACCTTCCTCGATCGCGCGCACCGCGGTCTGATGCAAGTGCTGGTAGGGGCCGGGCGTGAAGCCGAACCAGGCGTCGTTGGTGACGTTCAGCAGCCATTGCGGGCGGCGCTCCGCAGAGGTCACGGCGCCGGGAAAGATCGCCTCGTAACAGATCAGCATGCCCACCGGCGGAGCACCGGGAATGGCAATCGTCCGCCGCCTGTCGCCCGCGGAGAAGCCGCCGCGCTGGCGCGTCAGCGCCTCGAGGCCGAGGTCCTCCAGCCGGTCCTGGAACGGCAGGTATTCGCCGAAGGGAACCAGATGAACCTTGTCGTAGGTCGCGGTGATCGCGCCCTGATGGTCGATCACATAGGCGGAGTTGAAGACGCGCGGCTCCCGCCGCCCGGGCAGCGGCTCGTCGGGCCGCGCCGCGCCGGTGATCAGCGTGACACCGGGCGGCACGAGGTCGGCGATCTTCGCCAGCGCCTCGCGGTCCCAGATCAGGAAGAAGGGAAAGGCGGATTCCGGCCAGATGACATGGGTCACGTCCCGGATTCCCGACCGTTCCGGCGATGCGGCCTTGTCCGACAGCGCGGCGTAGCGCGCGAGAATCTCGTCGCGCGCCTCGGGGCGGAAGCGCTGGTCCTGCGGAATGTCCGGCTGGACGATGCGGAGCTTCACGCCGGGAACGCTGGCGATCTGGGCGGTCGAAACGCGCCAGCCGCCGAACAGGGCGAGGCACATCAGGGCAAGCGCCGCGCCGATGGGGATCGCGACCCGGCGCGGCGTCTCCTCGGCGTCGTCGCCCAGCACGCACGGGCTGGCGAAAACGACGATGGCGACGAGCGTCAGACCATAGACGCCCACATAGGCGGCCCCCTGCGCGAGCCAGGCATATTGCGTCAGTGCATAGCCGTAGAGGTTCCACGGAAACCCGGTCAGCACCGTTCCACGCAGGAATTCGGCGAGCGTCAGGCCGAATGCCAGCGCGAGGACACGCCGGCCGCCCGGCCGCCAGAACAACCGCGCGACCACCGCGCCGAAGGCGGTGAACAGCGCCAGCCCCGCAGGCAGCAGCGTTACCGCGGCGGGAAGAAGCCAGGCGAAACGGTCGGCCTCGACGAGAAAGGCAGAGCCTACCCACCAGAGCCCGGCCAGATGGTAGCCGAAGCCGAACCACCAGCCGGTGCGCGCCGCGGCGAGGATCGTGCGCCAGCCGCCACCGGCCGCCGAGGCGCCGTCGAGCAGCCAGACGAGAATCGGGAAGCTGATCGCGAGGATCGGCAGCACGCCGAAGGGCGGCATGGCCAGCGCGCCGATCGCGCCCGCGCCGAAGGCCAGCACCGTCCGCCGCCAGCCCCAGGCAAGAATGACCGCACGGGCGAGCGACTGCACCGTCACGGGCGGCGGCTCCGCCCGGCAGCGGACGATTCGGTGTCGCGGTCGCTCATGGTTCCCGTGTCGGCCACCTCCCCCGCGCGGTCAAGCGCGGCGGCGCTCAGCTGGCCTTGCGGATATCGGGAGAGGTCGGCTCCGGCGCGGCGGGCCCCTGCCGCTCCTGGCTTGCCGGTGCCGGAAGCGAATCGGGCAGGGACGGCAACGGCATGGGCGAAGAGACCGGGGTCGAGGCCGCCGCGGCAGCCGCCGCCTGCTCCTCCTCGTCCTTGCGCCGGCCGCGCGCCGGCTTGTCGACGAGGCCCCTGCCGCGCGTGATCTTGACCCGCTTCACGCGGCGCGGATCGGCGTCGATCACCTCGAACTCGAACTCGCCGGGACCGGCCAGCAATTCGCCGCGCACGGGCACATGGCCGGCCAGAACCGTGAGATAGCCGCCAAGCGTATCGACCTCGTCGGCGACCTGCTCGCCGGGATCGAATTCCGCGCCGAGCGCCTCGCGCACCTCGTCGAGCGTCGCGCGCGCATCGGCGACGAAGGCACCGTCAGCGGTCGCCGCGATGGTGCGGCCATCGTCGACGTCGTGCTCGTCCTCGATGTCGCCGACGATGCTCTCGACGATGTCCTCCATGGCGATCAGGCCGTCCGTGCCACCGTATTCGTCGACGACGAGCGCAAGCTGGATGCGTGTCGCCTGCATGCGGGCCAGAAGGTCGATGGCGGGCATGGAGGGGGGCACGAACAGGATCGGGCGGATCAGACGGGTCGAGGCCAGCGCGACGCCAAGATCGACCGCTCCGAGGTCGAGGTCGCCGGTCGCCCGCGCGGTCTCGCGCCTCGGCGCTGCGATCTCCTCGGCAGGCTTCGCTTCGGCCGCCCTGGCATCCGCCTTGGCGCGGCTGCGCTTCTTCTTCGTCGCCTTCTTGGCCTCGGTGAAAAGGTGCTTCACCAGGTCCTTGATGTGGACCATGCCGACGGGATCGTCGAGCGCGTCGTCATAGACCACCAGCCGGGTGTGGCCGGCATCCTCGAAGGTCTGCATGAGGGCGGCGAGAGTGATGTCCTTCTGCACCGCGTTGATGTCGGCGCGCGGCTGGGCGAGGTCGACGACCCGGCTTTCGCGCAGGTCCAGAATGTTGCGGAGCATCGAGCGCTCTTCCGGCGAGAAGCCGTCGGAGGCTGGGGTATTGTCCTCGAGCACGTCCTCGAGATTTTGCCGCACGGAGGCGCTGGACTTCAGGCCCAGGCGGGTGCGCAGCCGATCGATCCAGCGCTCCTGGCGCTCACCATTCCGCTCGGCAGGCGTTCTGGCGGCCTCCGGAGCGGCTTCTGGTTGGGAAGCGGCCTCGGCCGCGGTGCTTCGGTATCGACTGTCGCTAGGGTCGGGCATCGGGTCCTTCGGGCATCATCCGCCCGGCGGCGTGTGGGTCCTTGATTCCAAGGCCGGCCAGAATGGCGGTTTCGATGGATTCCATCTCCAGCGCCTCCGGTTCGGTCAGGTGATCATAGCCCAAAAGATGCAACAAGCCATGGACCGTCAAGAGGACAAGGTGGTCGCGCGGCGCGACGCCCTCCTCCACCGCCTCCCTTTGCAGGGTCTCGTAGGCGATCACGACATCGCCCAGCAGCGGCCCATGAGGGGCTGGAAAGGACAGCACGTTGGTCGGCTTGTCCTTGGCCCGATAGTCGCGGTTGAGGTTCCTGACCGTCGCGTCATCCGCCAGCGCGACGGAGAGCTCAGCATCCGCCGGAACGCGGCCCGCGACATGCGCCGCCGCGGCGCGGACAGCGGTGCGCACCACATGCTCGGCCTCGGCAAGGCCGTCCCAGAGATCGGTGAGGACGGCGATGTCCGTCTGGATCGCCTCGTCCTCGTCCTGGCGTTCGCTCATCCCTCGCGCATGCGCCTCGGCTTGTGGGGTGCGGCATGCTCGCCGGCGCGGGTCGCGGCCTCGTAGGCCTTGACGATGCGGCCGACCAGCTCGTGGCGCACCACGTCATCCTCGGAGAAGTAGCACTGGGCGAGGCCCTCGACATTCTCCAGGAGATCCAGCGCCTCGGCGAGGCCCGATTTCATGCCCGAGGGCAGGTCGACCTGGCTCGGATCGCCGGTGATGATCATGCGCGAATTCTCGCCGAGACGGGTCAGGAACATCTTCATCTGCATGGATGTCGTGTTCTGCGCCTCGTCGAGGATCACCACCGCATTGGTCAGGGTGCGGCCGCGCATGAAGGCCAGCGGCGCGATCTCGATCATGCCCGACTGGATGCCGCGCTCGACTCGCGGGGCATCCATCAGGTCGTAGAGCGCGTCGTAGATCGGCCGCAGATACGGATCGACCTTTTCCTTCATGTCACCGGGAAGGAAGCCGAGCCGCTCGCCGGCCTCGACAGCCGGACGCGTCAGGATCAACCGGTCGACCATGCCCTTGTCGAGCAGGGCGACGGCCTGCGCCACCGCCAGCCAGGTCTTGCCGGTGCCAGCCGGGCCGATGCCGAAAACGAGCTCGTTGCGCTTCAAAGCTCGAATGTAGGCATCCTGAGCCGGGGTCCGGGCACGCACGGTGCGCTTGCGCGTGACGATCTCCTCGTGGCCGATGCGCGGAGCGCCGTCGGCCTCGAACAGCGACCCTTGAGAGGTCGTCATGCGGATCGCGCCGTCGACATCGCCGAGATTGATGTCGTGGCCGGTCTTCAGCCGCGCATAGAGATTTTCGAGCACGGTCTTGGCCTGCTCGCAGCGCTCGGCCGGGCCGACGAGATTGACGAGATTGCCGCGCGCCGCGGCCTGGATGCCGAGCCGCTTCTCGATGAAAGCGAGATTCTGATCGTATTGACCGAACAATCGGCTGGCGAGGCGGTTGTCGTCGAAGGAGAGCGTGATCTCGGCCTCGGCCGTGTCATCGTGCGTCGCAAGCCAAGGGATGTTGCGCCCGCTGTCCGGCCCGAAGCCGCCCCCTGTGGGATTTTTCAAACGCGCCGTCCTTCGTTCATGAGGTGCCGGAGGAACTCACTCTGCCGCATGCACTGTCATCATATGGTCGCTCGCGCGCCGATCGCCATCGGCACCGACAAGATCGCCGTCAAGGGAGTTTGTCTTGGCTCCGGTGATTCGGACAGGGACGATGGTGCCGGCGAGAGACGACGGTCCGATGACCTGCACCGGCGACAGATAGGGCGATCGCCCGACCATCTGGCCGGGCTTGCGGCCGGCCTTCTCGAACAGGACATCGACGACGCGCCCCACGAGGCTCTCCTGGAACGCGCGCTGCTGCGCGGTGATCAGCGCCTGCAGTTCGTGGAGCCGCGCCGTCTTCAGGGGTTCCGCAAGCTGGCCGTCCATCTCGGCGCCCGGCGTGCCCGGACGCTGCGAATAGGAGAACGTGTAGGCCGAGGCGAAGCCGACCCGGCGCACGAGGTCCATGGTGTCGGCGAAATCGGCGTCGGTCTCGCCGGGGAAGCCGACGATGAAATCCGAGGACAGGGCGATGTCCGGCCGCGCCTGCCTGATGCGGTCGACGAGGCGGAAATAGTCGTCGCGCGTATGCTTGCGGTTCATCCGCTTCAGCACCGCCGTCGAGCCAGACTGCACGGGCAGATGCAGGTAGGGCATCAGCGTATCCAGATCGCGATGCGCCTCGATCAGGTCGTCGGTCATCTCGCGCGGGTGGCTGGTGGTGTAGCGCAGGCGCGCGACGCCGGGGATTTCGGCAAGGCGGTAGAGCAGCTTCGCCAGCGTCCACTCGACGCCGTCCGGGCCAGTGCCGTGATAGGCGTTGACGTTCTGGCCGAGCAGCGTGATCTCGCGCACGCCGGCCTCGGCGAGCTTCGCGGCTTCGGCAATGACCTGCGCCACCGGCCGGGACACCTCGGCGCCGCGCGTATAGGGCACGACGCAGAAGGTGCAGAACTTGTCGCAGCCCTCCTGCACGGTGACGAAGGCGGTGAGCCCGCGCGAGCGCGTCTTGGCTTCGGACGCAGCCGGCAGGGCCTTGAACTTGTCCTCGACGGGAAACTCCGTGTCCACGACGCCGGGCCGCGCCTTGGCGCGGGCGATAAGGTCCGGCAGGCGGTGATAGCTCTGCGGGCCGACGACGAGGTCCACGACCTTGGCCCGCTTGACGATCTCCTCGCCCTCGGCCTGCGCGACGCAGCCGGCGACGCCGACGAGAACCTGCCGGCCCTGCGCCTTCGCTTCGTCCTTGAGGACGCGCATCCGGCCGAGCTCAGAATAGACCTTCTCGGCGGCGCGCTCGCGGATGTGGCAGGTGTTCAGGAGGATGAGGTCGGCCTCCTCGGGGGTTGCAACCTCGCGATAGCCCTCGGCGCCCATGACGTCGGCCATGCGCTGGCTGTCATAGACGTTCATCTGGCAGCCGTAGGACTTGACGTAGACGGCCTTCGGCGCGGGCTTGGTGTCGGTCTCGCTCATCTCATGCTCCGAGGAGCGGTCGTATAGCGATTTGAGCGCCGTGCGTTAAGGGGGATGCCGTCGGCGCCGCCGCCGACGGGTCAGGCCGCGCGGATATTCCCGAGGAAGCCCGCGACTTCGCGGCGCAGCGTGCCGGCCTGCTCGGAAAGCGCTCTTGCAGCTTGCAGGAACTCGCTCGCGGAGTTGCCGGTCGTGGTGATGACCTCCGACACGCCGACGATGTTGCCCGCTACCTCGTTGGCGCCGACATAGGCCTGCTGCACGTTGCGGGCAATCTCACCGGTGGCGGCCGTCTGCTCCTCTACGGCGGCGGCGATTTCTGCGGCGACATGGTTGATGTCGCGGATGCTGCCGGCGATGTCGGTGATAGCGCTGACCGATCCGGTCGTCGCGTCCTGGATCGCACTTATCTGACGCGCGATTTCGGTGGTCGCCTTGGCGGTCTGGTCGGCGAGCCCTTTCACCTCGGCCGCGACAACCGCGAAACCCTTTCCAGCCTCGCCGGCGCGCGCGGCTTCAATGGTCGCGTTCAGCGCGAGGAGGTTGGTCTGCGCTGCGACGCCGCTGATCAGCTCGACGATGGCGCCAATGGCATTGACCTTGCCGGCCAGTTCCTGGATCCCGGTCGCCGTGCCGTCGGCGGTCGTAACCGCCTCGTTTGCCATGGTCGCGGAACGCGCCACCCGGCTACCGATCTCCCGCACCGACGCAGCCATTTCCTCGGCAGCCGCAGCTACAGTCTGGATGTTGCCCGAGCTCTGCTCAGATGCGGCGGCAATAGCCGAAGTCTGGCTGGACGCCTCCTCGGCGGACGCGGACAACCCATTGGCCGCCATCGAGAGTTGCTCCGCGGAAGCGGACACGGCGGACACGATGCCGCCAACCGCGGCCTCGAACTCATTGGCCACCTGATGCATCATCGCCCGCTGGGCGGCCTCGGTGCGCGCCTTTTCGGCCTCCTGTTCGGCGCGCAGCGCGCGGTTGTCGCGAGCCGACTGCTTGAATATCTCGAGCGCGTTGGCGAGTTTGCCCAATTCATCGCGCTGGCCGGCAGCCGGCACGTCGATGTCGAGATCGCCCTCGGCCACCGCCATCATGGCTCCCGTCATCGCGACCAGCGGACGAACGACCCCCCAGATGACCAGCCAGGCGGCGAATGCGAGACCGAGAACCGCGCCGATCGAGCCGACAAGGCCGACGATCCAGAACGCCTTGGTGCCCGCAGCCTCCATCGCCGCAGATTCATCGACGAAGTTCTTTTGGATCACATCTTCGATCGCACTGATCGTCGTGCGCATGCTCGCGACAAGGCTGGTGGCCTCGAAGGCGATGCGGCCTGATTTCTCCAGGTCGCCGGCATTGGCGACCGCCAGTACCTGGTCGTGCTGCTTGCGATAGGCCTCCAGATTGGCCCTAATGGACGCAAGTTGCGCTGCGAACTGGTCGCGACGATCGTTATTCGCGATCTCCTTCAGGCGCTGCTCGAAGCGGCGGCTTTCATCTGCAGCCTGATCCTGGAAGCGGCGGCGCTGATCGGCAGGCAGGTCCAGCGGAATGAACTCGACGGCGCGGGCATAGGACAAGAGATTGGCAGTCCCGCGCCCGGCATGCTGCAGCATCTCGCTGGCATGCTGGACGCTACGGCCGCTGCCGAGTGCCAGCGATACTCCAGAAAGACCGGCAGCGGCGACCAAACCTGCTACGACAATCAAGAAGCCGACCGCGGTCAGAAGCTTCGGGCCGATGCTGATGTTGCGGAGCCAAGCCACGGGTCCATCCTGGGTTGGAGGTGTCGTGCCAAGGCGTAACGATTCAAGGTTAACGCTTTCAGAATACTGCAATCTCAGACATAAAACCACAAGTTGGGCGCAATGCATCCTACGACCTGAAATAGAACCGCTGGCAATGGGCCGCCCGCGCGCCCTGCGGGACGGCGCTCCGGCGACCTATCGGAGCCGCGGATTCAGCGCGTCCCTCAGCCAGTCGCCGAGCAGGTTCACCGACAGGACGAGCCCGGCCAGCACCGCGCCGGGGAAGATCACCACCCACCATTCGCCCGAGAACAGGAACTCGTTGCCGATCTGGATCAGCGTGCCGAGCGAGGGCTGGGTCGGCGGCAGGCCGACGCCGAGGAAGGACAGCGTCGCCTCGGTGATGATGGCGAGCGCCAGGTTGATCGTCGCGATGACGAGAACCGGGCCGGTGACGTTCGGCAGGACGTGGCGGAACAGGATGGTCGGCCGCGACAGGCCGATCAGCCGGGCCGCCTGGACATATTCCTTGTTGCGCTCGACCAGCGTCGAGCCGCGCACCGTGCGGGCATACTGAACCCAGAAGGACAGGCCGATCGAGATGACCAGCACCCAGAAGATCGTGGTCTCGGAGCGCTGGTTGCCGAACAGGGCGCGCGTGGTGCCGTCGATGAGCAGGGCGATGAGGATGGCCGGGAAGGTCAGCTGCACGTCGGCGATGCGCATGATGATGCTGTCCGCCGTGCCGCCGAAATAGCCGGCGATCAGCCCGAGGGTGATACCGATGGTCGCCGCCAGCAGCACGCCGAGGAAGCCGACGATGATCGAGATGCGCAGGCCGTAGAGGATCGACGAATAGACGCAGCGGCCCTGCTGGTCGGTGCCGAGCGGGAAGCGCCATTCGCCCTCGGCGGCCCAGGCCGGCGGCTTCGACCCGTCGAGCAGGCTGAGCGTCGCGGGATCGAACGGGTCGTTGGTGGCGATCAGCGGCGCCAGAATGGCGGCGAGCACGAGGACCAGCGCGACAAGGGCCGCCAGCATGGTCACCCAGGAGCGGGTGAAGGAGAACCAGAGGTCCGAATCGAAGAAGCGCCGGAAGGCCGAGGCCCGGGCTTCGGCATGCGGTGCGGGTTCGCTCATGGCCATGTTCAGCCCCTCAAGCCGGCCGCCCGGCGATCCGGATACGCGGATCGACGGCGACATAGAGGAGATCGACGATCAGGTTGATGGCGACGAACAGGGTCGCGACCAGCAACAGGTAGGCGGCCATGATGGGGATGTCGACGCTCTGCACGGCCTGCAGGAACATCAGCCCCATGCCGGGCCACTGGAACACCGTCTCGGTGATGATGGCGAAGGCGATGATCGAGCCGATCTGCAGACCGGTGATGGTGATGACCGGGATCATCGTGTTCTTCAGGGCATGGCCGAAATGGACGGCCCGGTTGGTGAGCCCGCGGGCGCGCGCGAACTTGATGTAGTCGGTGCGCAGCACCTCCATCATCTCCGAACGCACGAGGCGCATGATCAGCGTCATCTGGAACAGGCCGAGCGTGATCGAGGGCAGGATCAGCGAGGCCCAGCCCTCGCGGGTCAGGAAGCCGGTGGTCCACCAGCCGAGGTCGACGACGCCCTGCCGGCCGAACGATTTCAGGAGGCCCAGCGACACCGGGAAGACGAAGATCAGGATGATGCCGATCAGGAAGGTCGGCAGCGAAATGCCGAGCAGCGAGACGGTCTGGAACAGCTTTGTCAGCCAGGAATGGGGCCTGAGGCCCGAATAGACGCCCATCGGAATGCCGGCGAGCAGCGCGAACAGCGCCGAGACGAAAGCCAGTTCCATGGTGGCGGGAAAGCGCTCGGCGATCAGCTTCGCGACGCTCTGCTTGTTCTGGTAGCTGATGCCGAAATCGAAGCGCGCGGCCCGGCCCACGAAGCGGGCGAACTGGACGACGACGGGGTCGTTGAGGCCGAGCTGCTGGCGGATCTCGGCGCGCTGCTCGGGCGTCGTGTCCTGGCCGACCATCTGGTTGACGGGATCGCCGACGAAGCGGAACAGCGAGAAGGCGATCAGCGAGACCGTCAGCAGAACGCCGATGGCCTGGATGATCCGACGCAGGATGAAGGCGAGCATCGCGGCCCTCTAAACAGGCGGGGAGCGGCCGGAGCCGCTCCCCTGGAAGACTGGCAGGCCGGGCACGGGCCCGGCCGCGGCATCAGGGCTGCTTGACGACCCAGTGGAACAGGAACTGGTTGTCAGCGCGCTGGACCAGCTCGACCTTCTTGGACACGCCCCAGGCCAGCGCCTGCTGGTGCAGGGGAATGTGGCTGGCCTCGTCGGTGATGATCCGGTAGGCCTGGGCGATCAGCTGGTTGCGCTTGGCGACGTCCGGCTCGACCAGGATCTGGTCGGTCAGCGCGTCGACCTGCTGGTTGCAGTAGCCGCCGAGGTTGAACGCGCCCCGGCCGCCGGTCGCCTGATCGTCGCGGCAGCGGACCAGGTTGTGCAGCACGTTCCACGAGTCGAACGAGCCGGGCGTCCAGCCGAGCAGGTAGAACGAGGTGTTGAACCCGCCGGTGGCCAGCACCTTGGCGAAGTACTGGGCGCGCGGCACGAACAGCGGATTGATCTTGACGCCGACGCGGGCAAGCATCGCGGTCACCGCCTGGCAGATCGCGCCGTCATTGACGTAGCGGTCGTTCGGGCAGTCGAAGGTGACCTCGAAGCGCGTGCCGGTCGGGCCGCCCTGGCGCGGGTAGCCGGCCTCGTCCAGCAGCCGGTTGGCGGCGGCGAGATCGAAGGGCAGGCGCTGCACCTGGCCGCCCTCCGGGTACATCAGCGGCGAAATGAGCAGCGCCGTCGGGGTCGCTGCGCCACGCATCACCTGCCGGCGGATCGCCTCGATGTCGATGGCATGGTAGAAGGCGCGGCGCACGCGGACGTCCTTGAAGGGGTTCTTGCCCTTCACCGACGAGCCGACGAGTTCGTCGCGGCGCTGGTCGAGCTGCAGGAAGATGGTGCGCAGCTCGGGACCTTCCATGACGCGGGCATTGGCGCTGGCGTTGATGCGCGCGACGTCCTGCAGCGGCACCGGATCGATGACGTCGACCTCGCCGGAGAGCAGAGCCGCGACGCGGGTCGGCGCCGAGGTGATCGGCGTGAAGATGATCTCCGCCAGATTGTGCTCGACCTTGCCCCACCAGGCCGGATTGCGCTGGTAGACAGTGCGCACACCCACCTGGTGCTGGGTGATCCGGAACGGACCGGTGCCGTTGGCATTCAGCGTGGCGAAGCCCGGCGTCGTCGCGGAAGCGGCGGTCGGCTGGACGGCGCTGTTCGCCTCAGCCCACTTCTTCGACATGATGTACCAAGTATCCCATTCGTAATGCAGGATGGGATTGGGGCGCTTGAGCTTGAAGTCGACGGTGTGGGAATCGACCGCGACCACCTCGACATCCGCATCGATGCGCGAGCGCAGGTCCGACGTCGCCGCGCGCACGCGCGTCGCCGAGAACACCACGTCCTCCGCGGTGAAGTCCTCGCCGCCGTGGAACTTGATGCCGCGGCGCAGGTGGAAGCGCCAGGTCAGGCCGTTGTCGAGGGTCTCCCAGCGCTCGGCGAGGCCGGGGATGATCGACAGGTCCTTGTCGCGGCGGGTCAGGCCCTCGTAGGCGTTGCCCTGCAGCGCCAGCGTCGTCGTCTCGTTGAGGCTATAGGGGTCGAGCGTGTTCAGGTTGCCCTGGAAAGCGTAGCGCAGGGTCTGACCCTGGGGCGCCTGCGCCGTCGCGGCGGTGTTCCAGCCGGCAATGCCGGCGCCGATGGCAAGCGCGAGGCCCGCCGAAAGAAGCAAACGCTTCGTGGTCATGTCCTGTCCCTCTCCCGGGGGTGCTTGGCGGCCGAGACGTGTTGGTCCGTCGGGGGCCTGCCGGAAGCGCGCACATTACAGGAGATGCATTGCCCGGAAAGGGGGGTGTGCACAACAATTGCTCACTCGTTTCCGGCCGTTCGGGATGATGCCCGTTTCGCAGGGACCGCGGCTGCCCGCTACTGCGGATCGAGGGGCGTCGCCCCTGCCGGAGTACCGTCGGCCGCCAGCGTGATCTTCTGCACGCGCGCCTCGGCGTCGCGCAGCAGCGCCTCGCAGCGCTTCTTCAGCGCCTCGCCCCGCTCGTAGATGGCGATGGAGTCCTCCAGCGGCACATTGCCGCCCTCGAGCTTCTGGACGATCGATTCCAGCTCGCCAAGCGCCTTTTCGAAGGGCATGGCGGCGACGTCCGCGTGCTTGTCGGCTCCAGCCTTGTCGGCCATGTCGGGCTCCGGGGAATCGGTTCGCTATCCCCGCATCAATGCCATGACATGGGCGCCGACGGAACGGCCGAGGCCTTCGAGGTCGTAGCCGCCCTCCAGGAGCGAGACGATGCGGCCGCCGGCCATCTCGTCGGCGGCTTCCATCAGCTTCTTGGTCGCCCAGGCGAAATCGGCCTCGGTCAGATTGAGATTGGCGAGCGGATCGCGCTCGTGGGCGTCGAAGCCGGCCGAGATCAGCACGAGATCAGGCTTGAAGGCCCGCAGCCGCGGCAGGATCGCGACCTCGAAGGCCTCGCGGAACGGGTCGGAGCCGTCGCCCGCCCGCAGCGGCGCATTGACGATCTGGTTGTAGGCGCCCGTCTCGTTCAGCGCGCCGGTGCCGGGATAAAGCGGCATTTCGTGGGTCGAGAGATACATGACGCTCGGGTCGGACCAGAAGATGTCCTGCGTGCCGTTGCCGTGATGCACGTCGAAATCCATGATCGCGACGCGCTCCGCGCCATGCACGGCCTGGGCATGGCGCGCGGCCACCGCGACATTGTTGAACAGGCAGAAGCCCATCGCGGTCGCCGTCTCGGCATGGTGGCCGGGCGGGCGCGTCGCCACGAAGGCGTTGGACGCCTTGCCCTTCATCACCTCGTCGACCGCGAAGACCGCCCCGCCCGCCGAGCGCAGCGCGGCATCGAAGGAGCCCGGCGAGAGCGTCGTGTCGCCATCGACATGAACGAGGCCGACGAAGGGCGTCGCGTTCTGCAGGCGCTCGACGAATTCGGGCGGATGGACACGGACGAGCTGGCCGACCTCGGCAAGCGGCGCCTCGTCGCGGGCGAGATCGGAAAAGCGCTCGTGCTCCAGCACATGGGTGATCATGCGCAGCCGGTCGGCGCGCTCGGGATGGCCGAAGGGCGTCTGATGCTCGAGGCACTGGGGATGCGAGAGAAGCAGCGTCGTCACCTGGAGATGTCCTTTGCTGCACCCTCGCGGCCCTTTGGGGGCTCGGCGTTTCCACGATCCCCATGAAATAACGCATCGAAGGCCCGGCGCAACCGCGTCGCGCGGCCGAGTGACGCATGGCGCCCGCGCACGCGAACGTGATCGCGCGCGCTGCAGCAACCGGCCTGCGGCAATGCGGAATCCGGTTTCCGCCCGGCGGGGCCTATGTCAGCATCGTGAAAATCGGCAGATCACTCGGGGATTCCCATGATCCGTGCATTGGTCCTGGCAGCCGCATTGACGCTTGCTACCGCCGGCACGGTGACACCGCAGACGCGGCAGGCGGCGACGGAGGTCGACCTCCAGCTCGTCCTCGCCGTCGACATCTCCTATTCGATGGACCCCGAGGAACAGAGGCTGCAGCGCGAAGGCTACCTGCAGGCCATGGTCTCCCCGGACGTGATGGACGCGATCCGGCGCGGCCTGATCGGCAAGATCGCGGTCAGCTATGTCGAATGGGCCGGCGCGCACGAGCAGCAGGTGGTGATCGGTTGGCGCATCATCGACGGGCCGGAGAGCGCGCAGGCCTTCGTCGACGAGTTGCGCGCCAAACCCTACCGCCGCGCCTTCCGGACCTCGATCTCGGGCGCGATCAACGCCAGCGTCAGCCTGCTGGAAAGCTCGGGACTGCGCTCGCAGCGGCGCGTCATCGACATTTCCGGCGACGGCTCGAACAATAACGGCATGCTGGTGGAGCCGGCCCGCGACGCCGCGCTCGCCAAGGGCATCGTCATCAACGGGCTGCCGATCATGCTGTTCCGGCCGAACAACCGCTATGCCGATGTCGCCAATCTCGACGCCTATTATCAGGACTGCGTCGTCGGCGGTCCCGGATCGTTCGTCATCCCGATCAAGACGCCGGAGGAATTCGTGCCCGCGACGCGGCGCAAGCTGATCCTCGAGGTCGCCGGCATCGTGCCGCTGTGGCCGATGCCGGACATGCCCATGGTCGTGCCCGCGCAGAGCGAGCGGACGGACTGCCTGATCGGCGAACGCATCTGGCGCGAGCGCTGGGAGCGGAACTGAGCGCGGAAGCCGTCAGCGCGTCACGAGCCGGACCGCCGTTCCCCACGGATCGGCAGCCTCGACGCCGCCGGCCATGGCCGTCACGGTGACACCCGCCTCGCGCAGCCGGCGCTCCTGCGCCGCCAGCATGTCGGCATTCTCGGCCTCCAGCGAAAACCAGCCGAGGCCGGTGGCATTGGCGTCGCGCTGGCCCGCGCCCCGGCTCTGCCAGACGTTCAGGCCGAGATGGTGGTGGTAGCGGCCGGAGGACATGAAGGCCGCGCCGCTGCGCTGGCGCGTCGGCGCCATCCCAGCCGCGCCGTAGAAGGCGGCGGCCGGCGCGAGATCGCCGACGCGCAGATGAACATGGCCGATGCGCAGGCCTTCCGGCGCGCCGGCATAGTCGTTGACCCGGATGTTGGTCAGCGACACGAGGTCTTCGATGTCGAGCTGGTCGGTGCTCATGATCACCGAGCCCGCCTCCCAGCGCCATTGCTCGGGCGCCCGGTCGGCGTAGACCTCGATGCCATTGCCTTCGGGATCGTCGAGATAGATGGCCTCGCTGACGCTGTGGTCCGAGAAGCCGGTGAGGCGGACCCGGCTGGACGCGGCATGGACCAGCCAGCGGGCGAGATCGCGGCGGGTCGGCATCAGGAAGGCGGTGTGGAAAAGGCCGGCAGAGCCCGGCAGCTCGAAGGGGGCGGACGGCTTGTGGTCGAGCACGAGCAGGGTGGTGCCGGCGGCCCCGAGCCGCACCTGCGCACCGTCGCGGCCGATCACGGCGAGGCCGAGCACATCGCGGTAGTAGGCGGTCATGCGTTCGAGGTCCTGCACGACCAGCGACACCGCGCCGATGCGGAGCGGCGTGCGGTGGGCGAAGGGCACGCCCGCCGGCTCGCTGCGCGGGCCGGGCGAAACGCCCTCGGCGCGCGCACCGGCTGCCGCCGCGGCGGCCATCGAGGCCGCGCCCGCCAGTTCCAGCAATCTCCTGCGCGTCGGCCCGGTCATTGCCTGTCCCAGTCTCGAAAACCCATCGTTCGCCGGTAACACGGCGCGGGGGCGCAGGCACTTCACGTGCACGTCAGCCAACGCGCCGCGCCGGATTGACCGCCGCCACGATCCGGGACGAAGCTCGGGGGGTTCGGAGCCGTGGTCGGCTTCCCCCGGAGCATTCCATGTCGCTCGAACTCTACTCGGCCTATCTCCTCGCCACCCTGCTGATCGTGCTCGTGCCCGGCCCGAGCGTCACGCTGATCATCGCCAACGGGCTGACGCACGGTGCGCGGGCGGGCCTGCTCAACGTCGCCGGCACGCAGGCCGGCCTCGTCGTCATGATCGCCGTGGTCGGGTTCGGTCTCAGCGCCGCAGTCGCCACGATGGGGCAGTGGTTCGAGTGGCTGCGCCTCGCCGGCGCCGCCTATCTGATCTGGCTCGGCTGGAAGATGATCCGCGCGTCGGGCAAGGGCGCGGATGGCATCGGCCGGACGAGCGCGCCACGCGGCGGCTTCTTTCTTCAGGGGCTGGTCGTCGCCCTGTCGAACCCGAAGACCCTCGTCTTCTTCGGTGCCTTCTTCCCCCAGTTCATCGACCCCACGCGGCCCTACGGCTTCCAGATCGCCATCATGGGCGTTACCGCCCTGGTCATCGCGGCGGTCTCCGACAGCGCCTATGCGGTGGCGGCGGCGCGGACGGGGCACACCGTCTCGCAGGCCGGCATTCGCCTGATGTCGCGGATCAGCGGCGGCTTCCTGATCGGCGGCGGCATCTGGCTCGCGATGTCGCGCTCGCGCTGATCTGCCGCGCGAACCGTCCTCTTGCCTTGGCAGGCGCTTCGGGCTTGTCTCGGCGCCCGAATTCAGGAGGACATCATGGACTTTGGCCTTTCCGACAAGAAGGCGCTCGTGCTGGCATCGAGCCGGGGCCTTGGCCTCGGCATCGCGGAGGCGCTGGCCGCCGAAGGCGCGACCGTCATGCTGGTCGGCCGCACCGCCGACCGCATCAAGGCCAATGCCGAGGCGATCACGGCCCGCGGCAAGGGCAAGGCCTACGGCATCGCCGCCGATCTCGGCGCGCCGGGCGCCGTCGACGAGATCGTCGCGCTTGCCGAGAAGACCCTCGGCCAGATCGACATTCTCGTGAACAATACCGGCGGCCCGCCCGCCAAGCCCGCGACCGAGGTTGCCGCCGACGAGTGGGGCAAGCTGTTCAAGGTGATGGTGGAGCCGGTGTTCCAGATCACCGCGAAGGTGCTGCCGGGCATGCGTGCCCGCAAATGGGGCCGCATCCTCACCGTCGCCTCGTCGGGCGTCGAGAACCCGATCCCGAACCTCGCGCTGTCCAACGCGCTGCGCTCGACCATCGTCGGCTGGTCCAAGACGCTGTCGACCGAGGTCGCGAAGGACAACGTCACCGTCAACATGATCCTGCCGGGCCGCATCGCGACCGACCGCATCAAGGAACTGGACGAGGCCAATTCCAAGCGCTCGGGCAAGTCGATGGAGGAAATCCAGACCGCCTCGATCGCGACGATCCCGGCCGGCCGTCTCGGCACGGCCGACGAGTTCGGCGCCACCGCCGCGTTCCTCTGCTCGAACCAGGCCGGCTACATCACGGGATCGAAGATCCGCGTCGACGGCGGCGCGACGAAGAACGTCTGATCCAAGCCATCGCCGCAGGTTTCGTCATGCCCGCCCTTGTGGCGGGCATCCACGACTTCCCGTGGGTGTCGTGTTCAAGTCGTGGATGGCCGGGACAAGCCCGGCCATGACGGATGGGGATCGCACCACCGTCGCCTTGCACCCACGCAAGTTCGGTTGGCCCCGATGCGGGTCGCCATCGGCGCCTGCCCGCGCTAGCCTCCCAGCATCATTCCGATGCGAAGCGAGGAGCGCCCCATGTCCTTCTCTCCCTCTCCCGATCCGGCCCTCGGCGACAAGCTCGCCTGCGACGCCATCGACATGCTGATCGTGCCGCGCACGCACGACCTCGGCGGCTTCACCGTCCGGCGCGCCCTGCCCTTCGCCAAGCGGCGCATGGTCGGCCCCTTCATCTTCTTCGACCATATGGGTCCGGCCGAGTTCAAGGACGGCGGCGGCATCGACGTGCGCCCGCACCCCCATATCGGCCTGTCGACGGTCACTTACCTGTTCGAGGGCGAGATCCAGCATCGCGACTCGCTCGGCACCTATGTTCCGGTGCGACCGGGCGACGTGAACCTGATGACCGCCGGGCGCGGCATCGTCCATTCCGAGCGCACCGATCCGGCCTTGAAAGCCAAAGGCCACAAGCTCCACGGCATCCAGAGCTGGGTGGCGCTGCCGAAGTCCCATGAGGAGGTCGCGCCCGACTTCGACCATGTCGACGAGAAGGCGCTGCCGGTGATCCGGGGCGAGGGCAAGACGATCCGCGTCGTCATGGGCACGCTCTACGGCGAGACCTCGCCGACCACGCAGAACTGGGAGACGATCTACGGCGACGTCGTGCTGGAGGCCGGCGCGAAGCTGCCCGTCGATGCCGACACCGACGAACGCTGCATCTACGTCGTCTCCGGCGAGATCGACCTGCAGGGCGATATCTTCCGCGAGGGCCAGCTTCTGGTTCTGCGCCCGGGCGACCGCATCACGCTCTCGGCCGTGACGCCGGCCCGCATCATCCTGTGCGGCGGGGCGACCATGGACGGCCCCCGCCACATCTGGTGGAACTTCGTCTCCTCCTCCAAGGAGCGGCTGGAACAGGCCAAGGAGGACTGGAAGCAGCGGCGCTTCGACATCGTGCCGGGCGACGAAGAGGATTTTATCCCGCTTCCTGAGTGATTATTTTCCTTGACCAGCGTAACGCTGCCTGATAGGGTTTCCGGCATGTTCGGCAACTGCGCCCACGCCACCGCCTGATCAGGCAGCGCGGTGTCAGGCCGGCGCCAGGGCCTTCGCCTCGAACTGGGTGAAGGCCGTGAAGGCGTCGGCCGCATACATGAGCGAAGGCCCGCCGCCCATCTGGATCGCCACGCCGAGCGCCTCGGCAACCTCCTGCCGGCTTGCGCCGAGCTTCACCAGCGCTTCGGCATGATAGCCAAGGCAGCCGTCGCAGCGCGCCGCGACGCCGAGCGACAGGGCGATCAGCTCCTTCGTCTTCTTCGACAGCGCGCCCTCCTTCATCGCGGCCTGCGTCATCGACGAGAAGCCGGACATGGTCTCGCCGGCCTCCTTGCGCAGTTCGCGCAGGCCGGCGGAAAGGGAACGGGTGATGTCGGGATAGGATTTGGACATTGCGGCTCCTTTTGAATTAGATGTTGCTAATATAATAACTCGCTGATATATTCAAGCCACGATGGACGCATCCCCCACGACCATTCCGCCGATGGACCTGACCACGATGGAGGCGAAGGCCGGCGAGGCCGCAGCCCTTCTGGCCAATCTCGCCAATGCCAAACGGCTCATGGTGCTGTGCCATCTCGCCTCGGGCGAGAAGTCGGTGACGGCGCTGATGCGCCTCGTCGGCCTGTCGCAATCGGCCCTGTCGCAGCATCTCGCGCGCCTTCGGGCCGACGGGCTGGTGGCGACCCGGCGCGAGGCCCAGGTCATCCATTACCGCATCGCGCACCCGCTGGTGCTCACCCTCATGCGCAGCCTCTACGAGGCCTATTGCGCCCCCCAGACCCAAGGAGCCACGCCATGACCGCCAACACCGTCTCCGCCACCGCCCTGTCGCAGTGGATCGCCGCCGACGAGGCGCTGGTGATCGATGTCCGCGAGCCAGCCGAATTCGCCGGCGGCCATATTCCGGGCTCCCTGTCGGTGCCGATGTCCCGGCTCGGCGACATCGATCTGGCCGAGCCCGGCCGGCGCAAGGTGGTGCTCGTCTGCGCATCCGGCCGGCGCAGCGACATGAGCTGCGCCAAGGTGGCGGAGCGGACAAGCATGCCGGTCCATTCGCTGAGCGGCGGGCTCACCGCATGGCGGCAGGCCGGCGGCGCGGTGGAGGGCTCCGGCCGCAACGTCATGCCGCTCGACCGGCAGGTGCTGATCGGCGCCGGCACGGTCGTTCTGGCCGGTGTCGGGCTCGGATCGCTGGTCCATCCGGGCTTCTATGCCCTGTCGGCCTTTGCCGGCGCCGGCCTGATCGTTGCCGGAACGACCGGCTTCTGCGGCATGGCGCTGATCCTCGCGCGGATGCCGTGGAACCAGACGCCGCGCTCGGCCTGACCGCCGCCCAGCCTGCGCCAATAAGCCGCCCTGCCCCTGCTGCATTGCGATCCCTAGCTCCGTGGTGTACCCCTCGACGCTCCGCGACAGCATCCGAAGCGTGCCGCACCGCAGCCGGTGACACGAGTGACAGACCGCCCAGCAACGCCTCTTCTCGATACGATCCGCATCCCATCGGACCTGCGAAAACTGCCGGAATCACAGATCCGGCAGGTTGCGGACGAGCTGCGCGCGGAGACCATCGCGGCGGTTTCGGTGACCGGCGGCCATCTCGGCGCAGGCCTCGGCGTCGTCGAACTGACGACCGCTCTGCATTACGTCTTCGACACGCCGGCCGACCGGATCATCTGGGATGTCGGCCATCAGGCCTACCCGCACAAGATCCTGACCGACAGGCGCGACCGCATCCGCACGCTGCGTCAGGGCGGCGGCCTGTCCGGCTTCACCAAGCGTTCCGAGAGCGAGTTCGACCCGTTCGGCGCGGCCCATTCCTCGACCTCGATCTCGGCCGGGCTCGGCATGGCCGTGGCCCGCGACCTGTCGGGCGGCAAGAACCACGTGATCGCGGTGATCGGCGACGGCGCGATGTCGGCCGGCATGGCCTACGAGGCGATGAACAATGCCGGCGCGCGCCATGAGCGGCTCATCGTCATCCTCAACGACAACGACATGTCGATCGCCCCGCCGGTGGGCGCCATGTCGGCCTATCTGGCGCGGCTCGCCTCGGGCAAGACCTATCTCAAGCTGCGCGACATCGGAAAGCAGCTGACCAAGAGCCTTGGCCGGACCATCGACCGCACGGTGACCCGCGCCGTCGAGCACGCGCGCGGCTTCGTCACCGGCGGCACGCTGTTCGAGGAGCTCGGCTTCTACTATGTCGGCCCGATCGACGGGCACAATCTCGACCACCTGCTGCCGGTCCTGAAGAATGTCCGCGACGCCGATTTCGGCCCGATCCTCGTCCATGTCGTGACGCAAAAGGGCAAGGGCTATGCCCCCGCCGAGGAAACGCCGGACAAGCTGCACGCCGTCGCGCGCTTCGACGTCGTCACCGGCGCGCAGGTCAAGGCCAAGGCCAATGCGCCGAGCTACACCAAGGTGTTCGGTGAAAGCCTGATCAGGGAAGCGGCGAAGGACGACAAGATCGTCGCGATCACCGCCGCCATGCCCTCAGGCACCGGCATCGACCTGTTCGAGAAGGCCTTTCCGGCCCGCACCTTCGATGTCGGCATCGCCGAGCAGCATGCCGTGACCTTCGCCGCCGGCCTTGCGACCGAGGGCTACAAGCCGTTCTGCGCGATCTATTCGACCTTCCTGCAGCGCGCCTACGACCAGGTCGTCCACGACGTGGCGATCCAGGGCCTTCCCGTGCGCTTCCCCATCGACCGCGCCGGCCTCGTCGGCGCCGATGGCGCGACCCATGCCGGCTCCTTCGACGTCGCCTATCTCGGCTGCCTGCCGGGCATGACCGTCATGGCCGCCGCCGACGAGGCGGAACTCGTCCACATGATCGCGACCGCCGCCGCCTATGACGAAGGCCCCATCGCCTTCCGCTATCCGCGCGGCGAGGGCGTCGGCGTCGACATGCCCGCCGAGGGCGTGCCGCTGGAGATCGGCCGCGGCCGCATCGTCAGGGAAGGCACACGCATCGCGCTGCTGTCGCTGGGCACGCGGCTGTCGGAGGCGCTGAAGGCGGCCGAGGAGCTTGGCGCGCTCGGCCTCTCGACGACCGTGGCTGACGCCCGTTTCGCCAAGCCGCTCGATATCGACCTCGTCACCCGGCTCGCCCGCGAGCACGAGGTGCTGGTGACCATCGAGGAAGGCTCCGTCGGCGGCTTCGGCTCGTTCGTCCTGCATGCGCTGGCCGACCGGGGCCTGATGGACGGCAAATGCCGCGTGCGCTCCATGGTGCTGCCGGACGCATATCTCGACCACGACAAGCCCGAGACCATGTATGCCCGCGCCGGCCTCGACGCGAAGGGCATCGTCGCCAAGGTCTTCGAGGCGCTCGGGCGCGAGGTCGTGCCGGCCGCTGTTCCCGGCGCGCTCAGGGCGTGAGCGGCCGCCGGCTCCGCGCCGACCTGCTGCTGGTCGAGCGCGGCTTCTTCGACAGTAGGGCCAAGGCTCAGGCGGCGATTGCCGCCGGACTGGTGGTTGCCGCCGGCAAGCCGGTGCGCAAGGCCTCCGAGGATGTCGATGCGACGGCGGAGATCGTTGCCGAGGCGCCGCATCCCTGGGTGTCGCGGGGCGGCATGAAGCTGGCGAAGGCGCTTGAAGTCTTCAAGGTGCGGCCGATGGACCGGGTGTGCCTCGATGTCGGTTCGTCCACCGGCGGCTTCACCCATGTGCTGCTGACCGAAGGCGCGAAAATGGTGATCGCCGTCGATACCGGCCGCGACCAGTTCCATGCCTCGCTGCGCGGCGACAACAACGTGACGCTGATGGAAGGCACCGACATCCGCAAGCTGGCGCCGGATGCGCTGCCCGCGACGCCGGACCTCGGCGTCGTCGACGTCAGCTTCATCTCGCTGAAGCTGGTCCTGCCGGCCGTCTCGGCCCTGCTCGCCCCCGACGCGGAGCTGATCGCGCTGATCAAGCCGCAGTTCGAGGTGGGCCGCGCCCATGTCGGCAAGAACGGCATTGTCACCGACGATGCCGCGCGCGACGCGGCGGTCGCCGGCATCCGCCTGGAGGCAGAGCGGCTCGGCTGGCGCGTCGGCGGCATGATCGACAGCCCGATCGCCGGCGGCGACGGCAACCGGGAGTTCCTCATGCACGGGTGGCGGCCATGACAGAGCGCCTGACCATTTCCCATGTCGGCCATCGCGGCGACGGCGTCTCGGACGGGCGCTTCGTGCCCTATTCGTTGCCCGGCGAGGTGGTTGAGGTGGCGGGCGATGCCGAGCGCGCCGCGCCCGCGCGCATCGTCACGCCGAGCCCCGACCGGGTCGAACCGCCCTGCCCGCATTTCGGCACCTGCGGCGGCTGCGCGCTCCAGCACTGGGCCAGCGCCCCCTATCTCGACTGGAAGCGCGACATCGTCGCTGCGGCCCTGCGCCAGCACGGCCTCGCGCCCGAGATCGCGCCGGCCATCGATGCCCATGGCGAGGGGCGCCGGCGCGTCACGCTTCATGCGCGGCGCGGCGACGGCCGGCACCTCAAGGTCGGCTTCGCGGCGGCGCGCAGCCACGCGATCATCGCCATCGACGCCTGCCCGCTGCTGGCGCCGTCGCTGGACGGAGCCCTGCCGGCCGCGCGGACCATAGCAGCGGCGCTCGAGGGGATCGCCAAGCCGCTGGACATCCAGATCACAGCAACGGCGCAGGGCCTCGACATGGAACTGCGCGGCGCGGGCCGGCTGGCCGAGACGGAGCGCCTCGCGCTGATCGCGGCCGGCAACGCGGCACGCCTCGTGCGGCTGACCAACCATGGCGACCTCGTCATGCAGCGCGAGCCGCCGACCGTTTCCGTCGACGGCATGCGCGTGCCCCTGCCGCCCGGTGCGTTCCTGCAGGCGACGGATGCCGGCGAAGCCACGCTCGCCGGCCTCGTGCTGGACGCCGTCGGCAAGGCGAAATCGGTGGCGGACCTGTTCTGCGGCATCGGCCCCTTCGCGCTGCGCCTCGCCCGGCGGGCGAAGGTGCTGGCGGCTGATGCCGACGCGCAGGCGGTTGCCGCGCTCGCCGCCGCCACGCGCAATGCCTCGGGGCTGAAGCCGATCCGCGCCGAGGCGCGCGACCTGTTCCGCCGCCCCTATCTGACCAGGGATCTGAAGGGCCTCGATGCCGTGGTCTTCGATCCGCCGCGCGCGGGTGCCGAGGCGCAGGTCGCCCAGCTTGCCAAGGCCGATATCGGCCGCATCGTCGCGGTTTCCTGCAATCCCGGTACATTCGCCCGCGATGCATCGATCCTCGTCGCCGCCGGCTGGAAGCTCGGCACGGTGACGCCGGTCGACCAGTTCAAATGGTCGGCGCATGTAGAACTGGTGGCGACCTTCACCCGCTAGGTGCGCGGCGCGGCCGCCCGCGCCAGCCGGTCGCGGATCGCCTCGCCCAGTCCCTCGCGCGGAATCCGCATGACCGCGATGCCGGACGCGCCGGAGGCATCCAGCGCGCGCAGATGCCCGAAGAGATTGGCCGCGGCTTCGGCGAGGTCGCCGGAGGGCGACAGGTTGAGGATGCGGCCGGCGCCCGGCAGCGCGTCCGGACCGAAGGCCAGCAGCGCCTCTCCCGGCGACACGTCGCGGGCATCGAGGCGGATGGCGGCGTTCGGCGCGTAGTGCGAGGCCAGCATGCCCGGCGCGATGGTCGCCTCCCCGGCGGGCGCGGCGAGCGGACGGCCGATCACGGCCTCGATGGCTTCGCGCGGCACGCCGCCCGGCCGGAGCAGGACCGGCGCGTCAGCGAGGCAGGCGACGATGGTCGATTCAACGCCGACCTCGGTCGGGCCAGCATCGAGCACCGCGTCGATGCGGCCGTCGAGATCGGCCAGCACATGGGCGGCCGTCGTCGGGCTGACGTGGCCCGAGCGGTTGGCCGAAGGCGCGGCGACGGGGCGACCCGCCGCGTTGAGCAAGGCGCGCGCGACCGGATGGCTCGGCACGCGCAGGCCAACCGTGTCGAGCCCGGCGCGGGCGAGGTCGGAAATGCCGGCCCCCTCCGCCATGGGCACGACCAGCGTCAGCGGCCCCGGCCAGAAGGCGTCGGCCAGCGCCTGCGCGTGGCGGTCGAAGACACCGAGCTTCAGCGCCTCGGCGGGCTCGCCGACATGGGCGATGAGCGGATTGAAGCTCGGCCGGCCCTTGGCCTCGTAGATGGCGGCGACGGCGCGCCCGTCGGTCGCGTCCGCGCCGAGCCCATAGACGGTCTCGGTCGGCAGGGCGACGAGCCGGCCATCGCGGATCAGACGGCCAGCCTCGGCGATACCGGCGGCATCGGCGGGCAGAAGACGGGTTCGGGACGCGGACATGGCCCGGCGCTTACCATGGCCGCGCCTCTCCCGTCATCCGTCCGGCGTCCTTGCCGGTCCCGCGCGGCGGACCTAAAGATCGGCCGACCGGAGAATTGCCATGACCTATCGCGCGCCCGTCGCCGACATGATCGCCACGCTGAAACAGGCCGCCGGCCTCGACCAGGCCATAGCGGAGGGCCTCTATGGCGACCTGACGCTGGCCGATATCGAGGCGATCCTCGAGGAAGCCGGCAAGTTCGCGGGCGAGCGCATCGCGCCGCTCAACACGCTCGGCGACAAGCACGGCACCCCGTTCAAGGACGGGCAGGTGACCATGCCGCCGGGCTGGAAGGAGACCTACACGGACTGGGCCGCCGCCGGCTGGAACGGGCTGATGGCCGATGCCGACTATGGCGGGCAGGCCCTGCCCTGCATCATCAATTCCGCCTGTCTTGAGATGTGGAACGCCGCCTCCGGCGCCTTCGGGCTCGGGCCCCTGCTGACGCAGGGCGCCATCGAGGCGATCACCGCCCACGCCTCCGACGCGCTCAAGGCCAAGTACCTGCCGAAGATGGTCTCCGGCGAGTGGACCGGCACCATGAACCTGACCGAGCCCTCCGCCGGCTCGGACCTCGCGGGCATGCGAACGAAGGCAGTGCCCGCCGGCGACGGCACCTATCGCATCACCGGCTCGAAGATCTTCATCACCTATGGCGAGCATGATCTCACCGAGAACATCATCCATCTCGTTCTCGCGCGCCTGCCCGACGCCCCGGCCGGCACCAAGGGCATCTCGCTGTTCATCGTGCCGAAGTTCCTCGTCGGCGAGGATGGCTCCATCGGCGAACGCAACGACGTCCGCTGCCACTCCATCGAACACAAGCTCGGCGTCCACGCCTCGCCCACCTGCACCATGGTCTATGGCGACAAGGGCGGCGCCATCGGCTGGTTGGTCGGCGAGGAAAACCGTGGCCTGATGGCCATGTTCACGATGATGAACAATGCCCGCCTCGCGGTGGCGTTGCAGGGCGTCTCCATCGCCGAGCGGGCGACGCAGCAGGCGATCGCCTATGCGAGCGAACGCCGGCAGGGCCGCGCGCCCGGCTATGCCGGCGAGGGCATGGGCCCGATCGCGCTGCACCCGGATGTCAGGCGCATGATCGGCACGATGCGCGCCTATACCCGCGCCGCCCGCGCCATCTGCTACCGCCTCGCCTCGGAGATCGACCGGGCCCATCTCGGCAAGACCGAGGAGGAGCGGAAGGCGAGCAATGCTCGCGCCTCGCTGCTGACGCCGGTGGCCAAGGCCTTCTCGACCGATATCGGCAACGAGGTCGCGTCGATCGGCGTGCAGGTCCATGGCGGCATGGGCTTCGTCGAGGAGACGGGCGCCGCCCAGCACATGCGCGACGCACGCATCTACGCGATCTACGAGGGCACCAACGGCATCCAGGCCATCGACCTCGTCACCCGCAAGATCGGCCTCGAGGGAGGCGCGCTGGTCGATGCCGAGATCGCCCGGATGCGCCGGGTCATCGCCGATGTCGCCGGCACCAACGCCGCCGATTTCGGGCTGACCGCGCCGCGCCTCGCCGAGGCCGTCGACGCGCTGGAGCGGGCAACCAAGCACCTGCTCGCCGCGCTGAAATCCGATCAGGCGGATGCTCTGGCGGGCGCGAGCCCTTACGCGCGCCTGTTCGGCCTCGCCCTCGGCGGCACGTCGCTGGCCGAGAAGGCGCTTGCGACGCGCGCCGGCGGCCCGGACGTCGTCCGCGCCGAGGCGACCGGCCTTGCCCGCTTCTTCGCCGAGAACCTCGCCACCGCCGCTTCCGGCCTTGCCGAAAGCGTCGTCTCCGGCGGCGCCAGCATTACCGATCTCGACATCCCGCTCGCGAGCTGAAGGCCGTCATGACCGATCACGTCAGCATTACCCGCCAGGATAACGGCGTCGTCCTCGTCCGCATGACGAGGCTCGACAAGAAGAACGCGCTGACCGGCGCCATGTACGACACGATGCGCGGCGTCATCGAGAACGCAGGCGCGGAGGGCACCCGCGCGGTGGTCTTCGCGGGCGGGCCGGGCGTGTTCACCTCGGGCAACGACATCGCCGATTTCGTTCAGCGCTCCGCGGGCGGGGCCAAGACCTCGCCGGCCGGCGATTTCATCAAGGCGCTGGGGACCGTCGAGGTGCCGATGATCGCCGCGGTCGACGGCCTCGCCATCGGGGTCGGCACCACCATGATGCTGCATATGGATCTCGCCTATGCGAGCCCGAACGCACTGTTCCGCATGCCCTTCGTCGATCTCGGGCTGGTGCCGGAGGCGGCGTCATCGCTGATCTTCCCGCGCCTCGCCGGCATCAAGAAGGCGACCGAATACATCATGCTGGCCGAGCCGTTCGGCGCGAAGGAGGCCGCGGAGATCGGCCTCGTCAATCAGGTGGTGGCGCCGGAGGAGCTGGAGGCGAAGGCGCTGGCCGCCGCGGCGAAGCTCGCCGCCAAGCCGCCCATCGCGCTCGCCCATACGCGCCGGCTGCTGCGCAAGGGTTCGGACGAGGTCCGCGCCCGCATGGACGAGGAAGGCGCGCTGTTCGCCGAGCTGCTGAAGGGCGACGAGGCGAAGGCCGCCTTCATGGCCTTCATGACGCGGAAATAGCGGTTTCCCGCAAGACGCTGCGTCTCCGCGCATGGCATTGTCCCAGTTCGAACGGGAGGAGACCGCCATGAGCCTCAACGGCAAGACGCTGTTCATCACCGGTGCCTCGCGCGGCATCGGCCTCGCCATCGCGCTGCGCGCCGCCCGTGACGGCGCCAACATCGTCGTCGCGGCAAAGACCGAGACGGCGCATCCGAAGCTGCCCGGCACGATCTATTCGGCGGCGGAGGAGATCGAGGCGGCCGGCGGCAAGGCGCTGCCGCTGGTGGTCGACGTGCGCGAGGAGGAGAGCGTCGCGGATGCCGTAGCCAAGACGGCGGCGAAGTTCGGCGGCATCGACATCGTCGTCAACAACGCCTCGGCGATCAATCTCGCGCCCGTCGAGAAACTCGACATGAAGCGCTTCGACCTGATGCACCAGGTCAATGCGCGCGGCACCTACCTGACCTCGAAATGCGCCATACCGCACCTCAGGGCGAGTGCCGCCGCCGGCCGCAATCCGCATATCCTGGCGCTGTCGCCGCCGCTCGACATGAACGTCAAATGGTTCGCCGGCACCACCGGCTATTCCATGGCGAAGTTCGGCATGAGCCTCGTGGTTCTGGGTCTGTCGGGCGAATTGAAGGGCGCGGTCGGCGTCAACGCGCTGTGGCCGCGCACGACCATCGCGACCTCGGCCATCCGCAACCTGCTCGGCGGCGACAATCTGATGGCGATGAGCCGGTCGCCGGAGATCCTCGCGGACGCCGCGCACGCCGTCTTCTCGAAGCCGTCGAGCTTCACCGGGAACTTCCTGATCGACGACACCTTCCTGAGCGGCGAGGGCGTCACCGATTTCGACCGCTACCGGATGGACCCCTCGCAGGCGCTGGCGCCCGACTTCTTCGTGCCGGACAGCATCGCGCCGCCGACGGGCGCGACCTACGGGCCGCTGAAGGGCTGAAAGCCGTCAGACCTCCAGCATCTCCGTCGCCTTGATCTCGATGCCAAAGCCGCCGAGACCGACATAGTGACGGGTCTTGGAGGCGAGCAGGCGGATCTGGGTCGCGCCGAGGTCGCGCAGGATCTGAGCGCCGAGGCCGATCTCGCGCCACTGGTCGTCACGCATCTTGGCGGAGCCGTGGCTCTCGTGCAGGTCCGGACCCGGCGCGGTCGCCGCCAGCGACTGGGCGGGCACGCCGGCCGTGCCGTCGCGCAGATAGATCAGCACGCCGCCCTTCTCGGCCAGCTTCTGCATGGCGCAGTCATTGACGCGGTGCTTGCCGAAGACATCGCGCAGCACCGTCTCGCGATGCAGGCGGACGAGCGTCGTGCGGCCTTCCTCGATCTCGCCGAAGACGACGGCGAGATGCTCCACGCGATCATAGGGCGTGCGATAGGCGATGCCGCGCGCCGGGCCATAGGGCGTCTCGATGGGGAACTCGCCGGCCCGCTCGACCAGCTTGTCGCGCGACTGCCGGTATTTGATGAGGTCGGCGACCGAGACCATGACGAGGCCGTGCTTCTCGGCGAAGGCGGTCACCTGCGGCCCGCGCGTCACCGTGCCGTCGTCGTTGACCAGTTCGCAGATGACGCCGATGGGCGGCAGTCCCGCGAGCTTGCAGAGGTCGACGGCCGCTTCCGTATGGCCGGAGCGCATGAGCACGCCGCCGTCCTTGGCGATCAGCGGGAAGATGTGGCCGGGGCGGACGAAATCGACGGCGCCGACATTCGGGTTGGCGAGCGCCCGCACGGTCGCCGTGCGGTCATCGGCCGAGATGCCGGTGGTCGTGCCGTGGCGATAGTCCACCGAGACGGTGAAGGCCGTGCCGTGCGGACTGTCGTTGGACGACACCATGGGGTCGAGCCTGAGGCGCTGCGCCTCGCCGATGGTCAGCGGCGTGCAGACGATGCCGGAGGTGTGGCGCACGATGAACGCCATCTGCTCCGGCGTGCAGAGCGAGGCGGCGACGATGAGGTCGCCCTCGTTCTCGCGGTCGTCGTCGTCGGTCACGACCACGATCTGGCCCTTGGCGAAGGCGTCGAGGGCGGCCTTCACGCGTTCGGTCGCTTCCAGCATGGCTCTCTCCTCGTCGCGCGGCCCCTTGAGGCCGATGAAATCGTTGGGGGTGACGGCGCCACCGGTCAGGTCGGCAATGCGCTCGGCCGTCTCGCGCGACATCCACGGCGCCTCGCCGTTGCACAGCGCCGTGATCGTGCCCGGCGAGACGCCGAGGCTCTTGGCAAAGGCGACGCGGGTGATGCCGGCGCGGGCGAGCCAGATGTCGAGCTTCATGCCGGGAAGATGGGCGCGGCGAGAATTTCAGTCAAACTGAAATTCTGCAGACGCTGATCTGCATTTCGGCAGAGATGAACATCCGCTCGCACTATTCGTCATGCCCGCCCTTGTGGCGGGCATCCACGCCTTCCTGCCACCGGTCGCGTTCAAGGCGTGGATGACCGGGACAAGCCCGGTCATGACAGAAGGGAGTGCTACTTCAACCGTTCTGGCCGCGGTTGCGCAGATAGTGGTCGGCGATCACGCAGGCGACCATGGCTTCGCCGACCGGCACGGCGCGGATGCCGACGCAGGGGTCGTGGCGACCCTTGGTCAGGATGTCCGTCTCGCCGCCCTTCTTGTCGATGGTCAGCCGGGGGGTGAGGATCGATGAGGTCGGCTTCACCGCGAAGCGCGCGACCACGGGCTGGCCCGTGGAAATGCCGCCGAGAATGCCGCCGGCATGGTTCGACAGGAACAGCGGCTTGCCGTCATTGCCCATGCGGATTTCGTCGGCGTTCTCTTCGCCGGTGAGCGCCGCCGCGCCGAAGCCGGAGCCGATCTCGACGCCCTTCACCGCATTGATGCCCATCAGCGCCGCGGCGATCTCGGCATCGAGCTTGGCATAGATCGGCGCGCCGAGGCCGGCGGGCACGCCTTCCGCCACCACTTCCAGCACCGCGCCGATGGACGAGCCGGACTTGCGGATGCCGTCCAGATAGGTCTCGAAGAACTTCGCCTTGTCGGCGTCCGGGCAGAAGAACGGGTTGTTGCCGATCTCGTCCCAGTCCCACCTGTCGCTGTCGATGGCATGCGGCCCCATCTGGACCAGCGCGCCGCGCACGGTGAGGCCCGGCACGACCTTGCGGGCGATGGCGCCGGCGGCGACCCGCGCCGCCGTCTCGCGCGCCGAGGCCCGGCCGCCGCCACGATAGTCGCGGATGCCGTATTTCGCCTCGTAGGTGAAATCGGCATGGCCGGGGCGGAACTTGTCCTTGATGTCGGAATAATCCTTCGACCGCTGGTCGGTGTTCTCGATCAGGAGCGCGATGGGCGTGCCCGTCGTCACCTGCACGCCCTCGTCATTGGTCATGACGCCGGAGAGGATCTTCACCTCGTCCGGCTCGCGGCGCTGGGTGGTGAAGCGCGAGGTGCCGGGCTTGCGGCGGTCGAGATCGGCCTGGATGTCCTCGGCGGTCAGGGGAATACGCGGCGGGCAGCCATCGACCACGCAGCCGAGCGCCACCCCGTGGCTCTCGCCGAAGGTGGTGACGCGGAACAGGTGGCCGAAAGTGTTGTGCGACATGGCGCGGGATTACAGGGGCTTGATCGGAGCGGCAAGCTCCCTTGAGCAAACGTAGCCCCTTACGTCATGGCCGGGCCTGTCCCGGCCATCCACGAATTTCTTCATAGATCGCGCTCAAGACGTGGATGCCCGGCACAAGGCCGGGCATGACGGGTGAGCAGAAGCCAGTCTGGAGAGGCTAGGGCGTCTGCTCCAGCACGCCGCCGACCCTGAGCGCCTTCGCCGAGGTCGCGAGGCCGTTCGCGCCGATCTCGACGACGATGCCGGACAGCGTGCCCTCGCCGCCTGCCGGCTCCAGCTTGCCGCCGGGCGTCTTCTCGCGCATGCGGCGCAGCGGCTCGGTCTTGTCCATGCCGATGACGCTGTCGTAGTCGCCGCACATGCCGATATCGGTCTGGTAGGCGGTGCCTCCGCTCAGCACGCGATGGTCGGAGGTCGGGATATGCGTGTGGGTGCCGACCACCAGCGAGACGCGGCCGTCGAAAATGTGGCCGAAGGCGTTCTTCTCGGAGGTCGCCTCGGCATGGACGTCGACGACGATGGCGTCCGCCACGCGGCCGAGGGGGGCCGCCTCGATCTCGCGCTCGACGGCGACGAAGGGGTCGTCCAGCGGGTCCATGAACAGGCGGCCCATGACGTTGATCACCAGCACCTGCGCGCCGTTCTTCGCCTCGATCAGCGCCGCGCCGCGGCCGGGCGTGCCCGGCGGGTAGTTGGCGGGGCGCACCAGCCTCGGCGCGCGGTCGATGAAGACGAGCGCCTCGCGCTGGTCCCACGAATGGTTGCCGAGGGTGACGCAGTCGCAGCCGGCGTCCAGCAGGTCCTGGTAGATGGCCTCGGTGATGCCGAAGCCATGGGCCGCGTTCTCGCCGTTGATGACGACGCAATCGAGCTTCAGGTCGGAGACGAGGCCCGGAAGCCGTTCGGTGACCGCGACCCGGCCGGACTTGCCGACGACATCGCCAAGGAAAAGGAGACGCATCAGAAAGCCCTGAACCCGGTCTCGGTGAGAAGGAAATCGAGCTTTCGGTCATGGGGCTCGTGCGGCACGGCGTCAACCTCCTGGCACGAAAAGGCGATGCCCACGGCGATGCGGGGGGCGACGCGGTCGAGCCGCGCCAACGCGAAATCGTAGTGGCCCTTGCCGTAGCCAATGCGGTTGCCGGCCGCGTCGAAGGCGGCGAGCGGGGTCAGGAGGATGTCGGGATCGACCTCGGCCGCCTCCGGCCCCGGTCCGAACGTGCCGAAGCCCATGGGCACGAGGTCGGCGCCGCGTACGAGTTCACGGAACACCATCGGCCCCTTGCGATCCGGGAAAGCCGGCAGAGCGAGGCGCGCGCCGGCGACGCGCAGCCGGTCCATGAGCGGGCGGGTGTCGATCTCGGACTGAATGGGCAGGAAGCCGGAGACGATCTTGCCCGCCACGGGAATGCGGTCGAGCGGAAAGGCTTCGGCAATGGCGAGCGCGGCCTCGATGCGGAAGCCGGGGTCGAGGGCGTCGCGGCGGGCGAGCGCGGCGTCGCGGAGGGCGGCCTTGCGGGAAGCGGTCATGGCGACTGCTTCACTGCCAGAGCCCGCGCCAATTGGGAAGCGGAGCCGCTCCGCCGTCGGACAAGCGATCCCGGGAACCTACCTAAGTAGGTGGGCGCCGTGTGCCCAAGTCCACGGACAAGGGCAGGAACAGCTCCCATGAGATCGATAAGGCCCCGGGGAAAATGTGTCCTGACGTACGTCGCAGCTCCAGGGCACAAGATAAGGCCGAAGCCGCGCCGGCGAAAGGGCCGGCACGGCCCGCCTGCACGAAATCGGCGCGGCGGGAATCACCGCAGCCATCCGGCCTTGCCGGTTGACGCTGCGCGCTGTCGCGGCTGAATAGGCGAAAATCCGAGGAACGCCCGTCCGCCATGCCTCTGCCGAAGCCCGCCGCCGCTCTCGCCCCGCCCATGCCGGCCGACCTGATCCGGCGCTTCGCCGCGATCGTCGGCGAGCGCTACGCCATCACCGATCCCGACGACCAGGCGCCCTACCTGCGCGACGACCGCAGCCTCTATCACGGCCGCACCTCGCTGGTGGTCCGGCCCGGCTCGACCGAGGAAGTCGCGGCGGTGATGGCGCTGGCCAGCGAGACCGGCACGCCGGTCGTGCCGCAGGGCGGCGCCACCGGCCTCGTCGGCGGCCACGTCCCTCACGAGACCGGCGCTGAGATCGTCCTGTCGCTGAACCGCATGAACCGGATCCGCACCGTCGATCCCGCCGGCAACACGATGACGGTCGATGCCGGCGTGACGCTGCAGCAGGCGCAGGACGCGGCAACCGAGGCGAACCGCCTGTTCCCGCTCAATATCGGCTCCAAGGGCTCCTGCACCATCGGCGGCAATCTCTCGACCAATGCCGGCGGCACGCAGGCGGTGGCCTATGGCATGGCGCGCGACCTCGTGCTCGGCCTCGAAGTGGTTCTGGCGGACGGGCGCGTCTGGCACGGCCTGCGCACGCTGAAGAAGGACAATACCGGCTACGACCTGAAGCACCTGTTCATGGGCGCGGAAGGCACGCTCGGCGTCATCACGGCGGCCGTGCTGAAGCTGTTCCCCGCGCCACGCTCGATCGAGGCCGCGTGGGTGGCGGTGCCCTCGCCCGAGGCGGCGCTGACGCTGCTCGGCCGCGCGCAGGAAAAGGCCGGCCCCTCCGTGACCGGCTTCGAGCTGATGCCGCGAAACCTGTTCGGCTTCGTGCTGAAGCATCTGGCGGGCGCCCGCGACCCCTTAAGCGCACCCTCGCCCTGGTATGTGCTGATGGAACTGTCGAGCGCCTCCGCCGCCGGCCTGCGCGAGACGCTGGAGGAGATTCTCGCGAGCGGCTTCGACGAGGGCATCGTCACCGACGCCGCGCTCGCCGACACGATCGACCAGCGCAACGCGTTCTGGCGGCTGCGCGAGGGCATGAGCGAGGTACAGAAGCTCGAGGGCGGCTCGATCAAGCACGACGTCTCGGTGCCGGTCGCGGCCGTGCCCGCCTTCATCGCCGAGGCCGTGGCCGCCTGCGAAGCCTATCTCGACGGCTGCCGCCCGGTGCCCTTCGGCCATCTCGGCGACGGCAACATCCACTTCAACGTCAGCCAGCCCATCGGCATGGAAAAGGCGGCGTTCCTCGACCACTGGGACAAGGTGCAGACCATTGTCCACGACATCGTCGGCAAATTCGGCGGCTCGATCTCGGCGGAGCACGGCATCGGCCGGATGAAGCGCGACCTCTTGCCCGGCGTGAAGGATCCGGTGGCCATGGAGATCATGCGCGCGGTGAAGGGCGTGCTGGACCCGAAGGGGATCATGAACCCCGGCAAGGTGCTGTAGGGGGCTAGAACAGACTGCCCTGCCCGCCATCGCCGCCCGCCGCCCTGGCGGCCGGCCGCTTCGGCTTCGCCGGTGCCGGCTTCACGACCTCCGCCGCGCCGGCCGGCGCCTGAACCTCGGGCCCGTCGTTGGACACCTTGTTGACGGCCGGGCCGATGCGGACGAGTTCGAGCTCCGTCTGGATCGGCGGCGACAGCAGCGCCTCGGCGCGCTCGGTGCTGGTCGCGGGGTCGAGCCATTCGTTCCAGTTGGCGGGGTCGAGAATGACCGGCGTGCGGTGGTGGATGGCCGCCATCGGCCCTTCGGCAGGCGCAGTGATCAGCGCGGCCGTGTCGATCTCGGAGCCGTCGGGCGACATCCACGTCTCCCACAGGGCCGGAAAGGCGAAGGGGCCGCCGTCGGGACGGCGCGCCATATAGGGCGTCGATGCCTTTCCCGCGCGCTGCCATTCGTAGAAGGCATCGGCCGGCATCAGCGCCCGGCGGCGCAGGAAGGCGGCGCGGAACGAGGGCTTCTCGCGCGCGCCCTCCGAGCGGATGTTGAAGACCAGCGGGAAGTCCCTGGGGTCCTTCACCCAGCCCGGGATGAAGCCCCAGCGCATTAGCACGAAGCGCCGCCTGCCCTGATCGATGGTGACGACGGGCACCGGCTGGGTCGGCGCGATGTTGTAGCGCGGCGGGAAATTCGGGCGCTCGTCGTAGCCGAAGGCCTGCTGCATGACCTCGGGAATCATCTTGACTGCGAACCGCCCGCACATGCGGCCAATCTCCCTTACCCAGCGTCAGAAGCACCGCCCGGATTACCGGCGCTTAAGCCTTCCTTCACCGCGGCCATGCCTCATTGTGGCAGATTCCGGGGCTGCCTTATCTCAATGCTCGACGACCTTCTCCAGGATGCACCTCCCGTGCTGACGCCCGAGCGCCTGCGCGCGGCCAACATCCACCCGGAGACCAAGCTCGCCACCGACTATCTGAACCATTTCAACGAAGTCATCATGCTTCTGGAACTGGTGCCGTCCATGCCGGACTGCATCGAGGACGTGCTCGGCTGGCAGCCCGCGACCTACGAGGAGCATTTCATCCGCTCCAGCTACCGCGACAAGGAGCTGGTGCTGGAGGCCTTCGCGCAGGCGCCCGTCATCTCGCGCCGCCGCTTCCTCGCGGTGGTGGAGGAGATGAACCAGATCATGGCCGACACGATCGGCCAGCTCACCGACCAGGGGCCGACCGCCGTCGCCGGCTTCATCGCCGAGGAGGCGGCCGACCGGCTGAAGCACCTCGCCGCCCGCGCCGCCGGCCTGATGAACGCCGTGATCGAACAGGACGAGGACGTTCTGGAACCGGCCTCGGCGCAGGATGCGATCGACGCGCTGATGACGCGCTGATCCGGACGGCCATGTCGGACCGCTCCTACCCCGCCCGCCCCATCCTCGCCGCCTCGACCGCGGTCATTCGCGACGGCCGCATCCTCGTGGCGCAGCGTGCCAACGCGCCGGGCGCCGGCCTCTACAGCCTGCCGGGCGGCCTCGTTGAGGTCGGCGAGACGCTGGCCGAGGCGGCGGCGCGCGAACTGATGGAGGAGGTCAGCGTCGTCGCCGCGCCGCTGGCGATCTGCGGCCATCGCGACATCATCGCCCGCGACGTTCAGGGGCGCGTCGAGCGCCATTTCGTCGTCGTCACCTTCGCCGCACGCTGGGTGGCCGGCGAAGGCGTGACGGGACCGGAAGCCGCAGACGTCAGATGGGTCACGCCGGACGAGCTTGCCGCCCTGCCGACCACGGACGGGCTCGGCGAGGTGGTGCGCGCCGCCTTCGCGGCGGCGGGCGGATAGGCGAGGCCATCAACCGTCTCCGGCGGTTCCGGTTGCGCGGCTTCGCGGCCTCGCTCATATCTCGCTCATGCCAAGGCTCCTTGCCGCCCTCCTGATCGCGCTCCTGCCCGCGCCTGCCCTGGCGCAGGCGACGCGTCCGGCGACGCCGGCAGCCGCCCCGCCGCCACCGGCGGCGGTGCTTCAGGCACCCTACGAGCCGCAGCTCATGCGCCTCGCCGAGATCATGGGTGCGCTCCACTACCTCAGGACGCTCTGCCGGGCGCCCGAGACTGGCGCCTGGCGGCGCGAGATGCAGGCGCTGCTGGATGCCGAAGCGGCCGGCGGCGAGCGACGCGAGCGCCTGACCCAGAGCTTCAACCGCGGTTATGCCGGATTCGAGCAGACGCACCGCACCTGCACCGACGCGGCGCGCCTCGCGACCCGGCGCTATATCGACGAAGGCCACCGCATCGTGGTCGACATTACCGGCCGCTACGTCAACTAAGGCGCTGGCCCCACAGTGTCATTTCTGGAACGCCGCGGATTTATTCACCGACGTTAACCTTCCGGTCAGAATTGGCGCGACCCACCCCCTGCCCGTGGTAGGGTTTCCGAGATGGGACAAGGCCGACGAACAGGCCCGACGTGGACGCGATGATGCATTTCCTACCCGCTGCTGCCGCCCGTTCCGTGGAGGCCGAAGACCAGCGCCATGCGGCCATGGGCTACGTGTCCGAGGCCTTCGCCGAGGCGCGCCTCGACGGGCTGGATACCGACTGCATCGCCCAGGCCGCCCTGTTCGCCTCCTTCGTCGAAATGGTCGCCACCTATGGCGAGGAGGCCGCCGCCGTCTTCGCCGAACGGCTTGCCGAGCGCGTGCGCAACGGCGAGTTCACGGTGGACCGCTCCTCGCACT